>DASQJY010000018.1:0-74540 GCA_035630815.1 Thermoanaerobaculia bacterium | reverse complement strand
CGTGGCATCCACCGGGCGCATACGCACCATCCAGCCGTCGCCGTACGGGTCGGTGTTGACCAGCTCGGGCTTTGTAGCGAGGAGCTCGTTGACCTCGACGATTTCGCCGCCGATGGGCACGAAGAGCTCGGACACGGCTTTGACGGACTCGATGCTTCCGAGCTCGTCGCCGGCGTCGAAGACCGTGCCGACCTGGGGCAGCTCGACGAAGACCACGTCGCCGAGCTCCTTCTGCGCGTAATCGGTGATGCCGATCGTGGCCACGCCGTCTTCCATGTGCACGTACTCGTGGCTCTTGGCGTAGCGGTTGTCTTCGGGAGTACTCATCGATGTCTCTCCTCGGGCGTCATTTCGCGCGTTTGTAGAAGGGAGTCGGGATGACGCGGGCTCGGGTCTCTTTGCCGCGGTTCAGGATCATGAATTCGGTTCCCTGGGCCGATTTGTCGAGCGGAAGATAAGCGAGTCCGATCGCTTTTTTCAACGTCGGCGAATGAGTGCCGGACGTGACCACGCCGATCTCGTCCTTGCCGTCGACGATCGGATAGCCGTGGCGGGCGATGCCGCGGTCGATCATCTCGAAGCCGACCAGCTTCCGCTTCGGCCCTTCCGTCTTCTCGCGCTGCAGGACGTCGCGTCCCGCAAAGTCGCCCTTTTCCAGCTTCACGATCCAGCCGAGGTCCGCCTCGATGGGGGTGGTGGTGTCGTCGATGTCGTTGCCGTAGAGCGCCATCTTCGCCTCGAGGCGCAGCGTGTCGCGCGCGCCGAGGCCGCACGGCTTCGCGCCGCCGTCGACGAGCTTCTTCATGATCCGCGGCGCGTGCTCCGGCGAGACGTAGACCTCGAAGCCGTCTTCGCCCGTGTAGCCGGTGCGAGAGACGATCGCCGGCGCACCGTCGACGCTCCCCTGCGCGAAGCGGTAGTACTTGATGTCCGCGAGTTGCAGATCGGTCATCGCCTGCAGCAGGCGCTGCGCGTTCGGACCCTGCACGGCGAGCTGCGCGTAGTCTCCGCTGACGTTGCGCACGTCGACGTCGAGACCTTCCGCCGCCTTCTGCAGCCATTCGAAGTCTTTGTCGGTGTTCGACGCGTTGACCACGACGAAGTAGTCGTCGGGCGCGAGCTGATAGATGAGGATGTCGTCGACGAACGTGCCGGCCGGGTAGAGCAGGCCGTTGTAGTGCGCGACGCCGTCCTTGAGCTTCGTGACGTCGTTGCACGTCGCGCGCTGCAGGAGCTCCTGCGCCTGCGGGCCGCGCACCGTGAGCTCGCCCATGTGCGAGACGTCGAACAGGCCGACGTCGGTGCGCACCGCTTCGTGCTCCTCGAGGATGCCGTTGAACTGCACCGGCAGCTCCCAGCCACCGAAGTCCACCATGCGGCCGCCGAGGTCCTTTTCGAGCTGGTTCAACGGGGTTTTCTTCAGGGATTCGTTCGCCATGGAGCGGAGACGCTATCATGGTTTCGGGAGGGTGGGCGTGACCAACGAAATCGGCGATTTTCTCGACTATCTCACCTACGAACGGAACGTCTCGGGCAACACCATCCATGCCTACCGGGACGACCTCGAATCGTTCGTCGGGTTCCTCTGCAACGACTACTTCACGATGGGCCGCGACCAGCTCGACATGGCCCGCGTCGACCATCTCACCGTCCGCTCCTACCTGGCCCACCTGTCGCGCAAGAAGATGAGCCGCGCCACGGTGTCCCGCCACCTCTCCACGCTCCGTTCGTTCTTCAAATACCTGGTGCGCGAAGGGGCCGTCGAAGCGAACCCGGCCCGCAGCGTGGCCACGCCGAAGCGCGAGAAGCACCTCCCCACCGTGATGCAGCCCTCGGATGTCGCGCTGCTGCTGGAACAGCCCGACGCCTCCACCCCCCTGGGCACCCGCGACCGCGCCTGGATGGAACTGCTCTACGCGTCCGGGCTGCGTATCAGCGAGCTGGTCGGCGTCGACCTCGACGACCTCGAGCTGCGCGCCCGCTTGGTGAAAGTACACGGCAAGGGCTCCAAGGAGCGCATCGTGCCGTTCGGAACGAAAGCGGAGACGGCGCTGCGCGCGTATCTCGCGGTCCGCGGCGACCTGGCCACCGATCCTGACGAGCAGGCGGTCTTCGTCAACTACCGCGGCAAGCGCATCACCACCCGCAGCGTCCGCCGCCTGTTCGACACGTACCTCAAGCAGGCCTCCCTGCGTACCGGGATCTCGCCGCACACGATGCGCCATTCCTTTGCCACCCATCTCCTCAACGCCGGCGCCGACCTGCGCGGCATCCAGGAGCTCCTCGGCCACGCCTCGCTGTCCACGACCCAGAAGTACACGCACCTGAACGACTGGCAGTTGATCGCGGTGTACAAGAAGGCGCACCCGCGGGCGTGAGTTGGGATTGAGGATGAAGGATTGAGGATTGAGGGGGAAGGCCGCTCCGTCCTCCTTCTCCTATCCTAACTAAATCCTCAATCCTCAATCCTCTAGAATCCCCCAGTGATCCGGGCGATCGTGCACCACGGCTTCCTCGGGGAGGCCATCGAATACTTCGCGGTCGTCGTCGGTCCGGACGTCGACAAGCGCTTTTTCTTCGAGCAGATCAGCGCCGCGCGCGGGGATGTGGTGCGCTACTTCGGCGGCAACTCGGAGATCGTCCTCAACCCCGAGGGGGTGCGCTTTCGCGGGAACGGCGGGATCTTCGGCGAGTACATGTTCGGCGGGCAGTTGCCGGTCGGCGACCTGCTGAACGAGGAAGTGCTGAACCGCCTCGCGCTCTTCGGCACCAACGTCGATCCGAAGACGCACGAGCTGCGCTTCTCCGAGAACACGGGCGGCTTCGAGACGTGGGAGAGCCTCTTCCTCCAGGGGAACGCGGTCGCGAATTACTTCTTCTTCGTCGACGACCGCAAACGCTACCGGGACGTCGGCGATCGCCAGGAAGCGACGCTCAAGAGCGCCGGCAAGCTGCTCAAGCGCTCCCGCCGCGTCGGCGCGGGCAACTTCCTCGCGCTCGCGCACGAGCTGCTCGAGGCGCTCAACGAGCCGGATTCGACCCTCGTGATCGTACGCATCGTGCATCGCGCCAACCAGCGCCTCTCGGAGATCTGTGAGAAGGCCTACGCGTCGACGAAGTCTCTCGAAGAGGCGTCGACCGCGCTCACGGAGCTGAACATCGAGCCGTACCAGCGCGAGCGGATCCAGATCGACGTCATCTATCACCATCCCGACAACCAGCAGCTCATCGACGAGTACAAGCGCATCCTGGCCTCCTGCTCCGGCACCACCATCGATTCCTCGGCACGCGCGCGCCTGATGCGCCTGCGCACGCTCTCGCTGCGCAACGAGGTGCCGCTCTCGATCTTCGACACGCTCGAGGAGATCGTGCTGCAGGAGCCGCGCGCCATGGTGCGCAAGGAAGACGAACCCGATTACATCCAGTCCACCCGCGAGATCCTCGGCGGGTTCCTGCTCGGGAAGAACATCACCCGCAAGCTCTCCTCGCTCGACCTCGTGCAGCTGATGGAGAACAAGCAGCGCGCCGCGGCGATGCGCGACCAGACCTTCGAGGAAGTGCTGCTCGAGACCGGGCGCATGATCGACGAGATCGGCCGCGAGGAGGAGGACTTCGAGCGCCTCGAGTCCTTCGGCGAGCTGGTGACGCTCTTCGACCGCATCGACCACACCACCACGCTCGTCAACAAGCTCGCCTTCATGGACGACGTCGAGCTGACGCAGGAACAGGTGCGCTCGCTCCTCGGCAACATGCAGGTTTTCGAGAAACTGCGCCGCGGCCTCTTTCAGCAGCTCTTCATCGACCCGGTGGTCAACAACGAGTACGCCCTCGCGTACGGGAAGAAGAAGCTCTACGCGCTGACGCTGGGGATGATCTCGATCGAGAACAACGAGGAATCGCTGGGCGGCGTGGTCGACGCGATCACGTCCCTCAACCGGCACGAGCGCGCGTACTTTGCGGCCTACAACCTCGCCCGCCGGCGCATGGCCAACTTCTACCTCGAGCTCAACACGGCCGAAGGGCGGGAGACGTTCCGCCGCGAGATCCGCGCCGAGATCGCGCACGATCCGGAGCTGCGCGGGCTGCATGAGGTCATGACCGAGGGGCTGCTCGAGGAAGTGATCACCAAGATCCGTCTCGAGGCGTTCTACATCAACCAGCTGCTCCCTCGGATCGTCGACGAACAGGACGCCCGCCTGCGCAACGACTTCCTCTCCAACTCCGGCCTCGACCGTTTTCAGATCGAGGAACTGGAGAGCGAGTATTTCGAGATGCGCGCGTTCCCGCCGCAGCTGCTGGATGCGATTCAAAGACCCGCGTGATCTCCCTGGTATCGGGTATCAGGTGTCAGGTATCTGGGGCTTTCCGCCCGGGCGACACACCCCAGACACCTGACACCCGATACCTGACAACCTATTTGCATGACCAACCGCCTCGCAAACGAGACCTCGCCCTACCTCCTGCAGCACGCGCACAACCCCGTGGACTGGTATCCGTGGGGTGAGGAGGCGTTCGCGAAAGCGCGCGAGGAGGACCGGCCGATCTTTCTCTCGATCGGTTACTCGGCCTGCCACTGGTGCCACGTCATGGAGCGGGAGTCGTTTGAGGATCCGGCCATCGCCGAGGTGTTGAACGAGGATTTCGTGTCGATCAAGGTGGACCGCGAGGAGCGGCCGGACGTCGACTCGATCTACATGCAGGCGGTGCAGATGATGACCGGCCACGGCGGCTGGCCGATGTCGACGTTTCTGACTCCGGACGGCAGGCCGTTCTTCGCCGGCACCTACTTTCCGCCCGAGGACCGGCACGGGATGCCGAGCTTCCGGCGCGTACTCGAGCATGTCGTCAACGTCTACCGCTCACGGCGCACTGAGGTCGAAGAGGCATCGAAGGAAGTGCAGGCCGCGCTTTCGAAACAGTTGCGCACCAGCGGCGGCAAAGGGGCGGCGATCGAGCATCGTGCGCTCGAATCGGCGGCCACGCGCATCGCCTCGAACTACGACCGCGTACACGGCGGCTTCGGCGGCGCGCCGAAGTTTCCGCCGTCGATGACGCTCGACTTCCTGATGCAGGTCGCGCATCGCACGGAGGACGTCTCCCTACGCGTGATCGTCACGGAGACGCTCACGAAGATGGCCCGCGGCGGTATCTACGACCAGGTCGGCGGCGGCTTCCACCGCTACTCGGTCGACGCGCGCTGGCTCGTGCCGCACTTCGAGAAGATGCTCTACGACAACTCCCTGCTGGCGCGGCTCTATACGCGCGCCTGGCAGTGGACGAAGGACCCGCTGTTCGCGCAGGTCGCCAACGAGATCCTCGGCTTCGTGATGCGCGAGATGACGTCGCCCGACGGCGCGTTCTACGCAACATACGACGCCGACTCCGAGGGGGAAGAAGGGAAGTTCTACATCTGGACGCGGGCCGAGGTGATGGAGCTGCTCGGCGCCGATGAAGGACGCGTCTTCTGTGCACTGTACGACGTCACCGAGCAGGGGAACTGGGAAGGACACAACATCCTGAACGTGCCGCGCGACCCCTCCAGCGTCGCGGCCGACCTCGGCTTCACGCTCGATCAACTCGGCGACATCGCCGCGCGCGGCAAGTGCAAGCTGTACGGCGCCCGCTCGAAACGGGTCTGGCCGGGACGCGACGAAAAGATGCTCGCCGGCTGGAACGGCTGGATGCTGGCCGCCTTCGCCGAGGCGGCGCTCGCCTTCGACAAGGACGCCTACCGCGAAGCGACGCGCCGCAACGCCGACTTTCTCCTCACGCGCATCGACGCGGACGGACGCCTCACCCGCCACGCGAAGATCCCGGGCCTGCTCGAGGATTACTCCGGCGTGGCCTGGGGGCTGACGCTCGCCTACGAAGCGACGCACGAGAGGCGCTACCTCGACGCCGCCCGCGCGCTGGCCGAGCAGATCCTGGCCCGCTTCCGCGACGAGGAGAACGGCGGCTTCTTCGACACCCCGGTCGACCACGAGAAGCTGATCACCCGCCCGAAAGACCTCTTCGACAACGCCACCCCCGGCGCCAACTCCGTCACCTGCGACCTCCTCCTCCGCCTGGCCCTCCTCTTCGGCGAAGAACGCTACGCCCGCGTCGCCACCGAGGCGCTGGAGTCCATCTGGCCGGTCGCCGAAAAGTACCCCTCCGGCTTCGGCTTCCTGCTGGGAGTGGCCGAATGGCGCTCCGGCCAACCGAAAGAGATCGCCCTGACCGGCGACGTCGCCGCGTTACGCCGAGTGGTCGGCGAAACGTTCATCCCCCACCGCGTGCTAGTCGCCGGCGAGGGCTCGACGGACCTGCCGCTCATGCAGCACCGGCCGAACGAGAAGACGCTCGCCTACGTCTGCGTCGGGTACGCCTGCGAGGAGCCGACCGCCGACCCGGAGCGGCTGCGGGAGTTCCTGACCTTGTGAGTGAACCCAGTCAGGAAGACGGCGCGTGCATGGAGATCCACCGTGGATAGCCTTCTGTCGACCGCTACGCGGGCTCGACCGGAGGGACCCTGATTCCCCCGGCTGAAGCCGGGGGCTATTGATCTGACGTCCGCTACGCGGGCCTATTCTGTTCGTGCAGCAATCCGTGGCTGGTGCAAGCTCGCCTGGTGGCACAAGCGAAGGCTGGAACTGCTCGCGTTGCAGGACGAACAAAACAGTAAGAGCGGTAACTCGCTCGCGTTACCGCACTCCATACTCACGCCGACCCGCTGTACTTCTTCGCGAAATCGGTCGACCGCACGATCCTCTCGATGATCTCCACGCGCGATTTGCGCGGGAGGAGGTCGGCTCTCTCGATGTCCCCGGGCTGGCGGTCGAGGAGGATGGCGAAGGCGAGGCGCAGGAACGTCGCGCCGTCGGCGCAGTCCTGGCCGTAGGCGATTCGCGCGGCCAGGTTTTCCAGGCGAAGCTCGCCGCGATGGACGCGGGGCCAGGCGGTTTCGGGGTCGACGCCGAGGCGGCCGAGGAGGGTGGTGACTTCGTCGCGGCGGAGACGGGTCACGTCCAGGCGGGTTTCGCCGCGGCGCCAGAGGGTGTGCTCGTCGATCAGCGCCGCGCTGCGGGTGAGAACGGCCACCGGCTCTTCGCGCTCGCGCGAAGGGGGCGCGCCGGCGTCGTCGACCGCGATCCATTCGAAGGCGGCGGCGAGCTGGCGGTGGTCCGTGGAGCGAGGATCGACCTCGGCGGGTGCGAGGGCGCGGGCAAAGTCGAAGGTGATCGTGTTCGCGCCGTTCTTCCAGAGGCGCGCGGGCGCGTCGATCGTGTACTCGGTCCATTCGGGGGCCAGCGTGACTTCGGCGGCCACGACGCCATTGATCGAGACGCGAATCGACTGCGGCTGCGCGAACGGTAACGTGCGCAGACGCACCACACGATCCCGCGCTCCCCATCGCGGCACATGCACTGTGGCGCGTTTGCCGACGGCCCAGCGGAAGCCGCCCTCCGGCAGGGCCCAGCCGTCGCCGGAGAACTGCTCTTCGCCGAGGGTGAAACCCCGCGCGCCGTAGGCGGCGGCGAGGGCGCGCTGCTCGGCGTCGCCGGCGCGCTCGCGGATGAAATCGCCGGAGTAGTGCACGCGCAGGTTCTCCAGCGGGCTCGCCGCGACCATCGGCAAGGCGCACAGCCAGCGGCGCATCTCGCTGTCGTCGTAGCCGGCGCTCACGAACCAGATCTTCTCGGTCTTCCGGAAGCGCTCCGCCAGCTCCACGTGCGGCATCAAGACGATCCGCGGCGGGCGCGGTTGCTGTGCGAGGTAGTAGCGCAACGAGACGTCGGACCATGCCTCCGCCGGCATCACCACGTCGCCCGGCTGCGCGTGGTTCACGATCATCGCCGCGACGGCACGCCAGTCGAGCTTGAGGAACGGCTCCGTCCGCGCGGAAGGCCACAACTGCACCGCCGTGACCGCAGCCACGGCGAGTGCCACCGGCGCCCAGCGCGCCAGCGCGGCGATGCCGATCCCGGCCAGGACGCAGTAGCCGAACACGGCCGGCATCACGTAGCGCGCCGCGTAGAAGTGATCGAGCGTCTTCAGGACTGCCAGCGAGATCGTCAGCGGCAGCAGGGTCATGCCGACGATCACGATGGCGTCCCGGCGTTCCCCGCGGATCAGCACCACGATCCCGGCGATCGCGAACACGAGCATCGCAATCGCGGTGCGTCCCGCGATCTCCATCCCCAGCGCGGAGACCGAAAACGTCCGCACCAGCGCCGTCAGGAACTGCGCGTTCACCTCGGGGAACCCGGGCCAGTTCGCATCCGTCACCGGCCGCGCGGCATAGACCACCCGGAACAGCCCGAGCGTCACCACGCAGAACGCCGCGACGGTCGCGTACCAGCGCCGCTCCTCGCGCAATGCAAACGCGCAGAGCGCCGCCACCAGGAACGCGGCCACGATGATCGGCGCGGCGACCGCGGATGTGTACAGCATCCCCACCAAAACCAGCGCGGCGGCGACGAGGGAGCGTCCGCGCAACAGGACCAGCATCAGCGCCGCGGCGAGCAGCGTCAGCAGTGCGTACGAGCGAGCTTCCCGGCTGAAGTAGACGTGCAGCGGCGAGACGGCGAGCAGGATCGCGGCGACAGTGCCCGCGTGCTTCCGCCGCAGGACCAGCCACGCCAGCGGAACGGTGGCGATCCCGAACGCGGCCGCGGCCAGGCGTCCTGCCCATTCGCTCGTACCGAACAGCCGCGTCGCGAGCTGGGTCAGGTAATAGAGCGCGCCGTGCTCCGCGTGCAGCGTCCGGAACCAGCGCCACCACGGCAGCGCGGCCACGTCGGTCGTGATCTGCTGGTGCAGGATCTCGTCGAGCCAGTAGCTCGGCTCGCCCAGCGCGTCGAGGCGGAGGAACGCCGCCACGGCGAAAGCCGCCACGATCGCGGCGACGCTCGCAAGCCGACCCAGCACGAGCCGGCCCAGCGTCACGGCGTCTTCGGAGTGACGACCCACCCCGACAGCACGCGCGTGCTTTCGTTGCCGCTCTTATCCACCGCGGTGACGGCGTAGCGGTACGCGATGCCGGGATCGGTGCGCGCGTCGCGGAAGTACGTCTCCGTCATCACGCCGCCCAGCGGAATCGTCCCCGCCTCCCGGATCTGCGTCTCATGCCCCACACCCTCTGTGCGATAGAGCCTGTAGCCGGCCAGATCGCCGGCTTCGACCGCGTTCCAGACCAGCCGCACCGCGTCCGGCTCGATGAGCGTCTCGAGCGACGCCGGGGCCGGCGGCGGCATCAGATCCTTGAACGTCACCCAGACCGGTGTCGACGGCGCGCTCTGGATGGTCGGCGTGCCGCTGAGCGCGACCGCGCTCACGCGGTACGCGTGGTCGCCGTACGACGGTGTGTCCGTGTAGCTGTTGCCCTTGACCGGGGCGTTGTTGATCGGCGGCGCGAACTCGTCGAACACCGCGCCCTGCGCGCCGCGGTAGATGTGATACCCCTCGATGACGGGCGCTTCCTCGCCGCGCACCGAGGTCTTCGGCGTCTCCCACGTCAGCTCGACGCCCTTCTGCTGCGCCTTCGCCACCAGCCCGGCGGGAGGCGTGGCCACCGGGAGCGGCACGATGATGGCGAGATTGGAGACGTCGCTGTGGCCGTCGCCCCCTTCCGTCACCACGGCGTAGGTCTCGCGGAGCGGGCGGCCGCTCACCGAGCGGAACGGCGGCGTATCTGCATAGACCAGCCGCGAGCCGGTGGTTGCGCTCGCCAGGTTGGCCTTTTCTATGCTCTCGACACGGGTAGCGAGGCGCACGAACTGCGCCTTCGGGATTTCGGGGATTTTCGCGAACAGCGCCACGGGCTGCGGCAGCGTCGGATCGATGTCGCCGGGAAGCAGCTGGTTCGGGTCTCGCCCGAGGGCGGACGCGGGGAGCTCTTCCTGGTAGCGGAGGATGTTGATGCGGTCGACGGAGGTCAGGCTGCGGCCGACCGTGGTGAGGGATGGGTAGCTCCAGGAGAGAATCACCTGATCAGCACGCTGTGTTACAACGAGGTCGCTGGTGGCCTTGGGGATGACCGGGACGGGCGGGCGAGGATCGCCGCGTTTTCCGCAGGCCCCGACCAACGGCCCAAGCAAAGGAACGACCAGAAGAATGAGCGCCGCGAGCGCTTTGCGAGTCATCGCGGCGGATTGTAGCGAGGTAGACATCGAATGTGCGGAATCATTGGATATGTAGGCACCCGTGACGTGATCCCGGTGTTGCTCGGCGGACTGAAAAAGCTCGAGTACCGCGGCTACGACAGCGCGGGAGTGGCGGTGGTGAACGGGCACGGCGTGGACGTCGTTCGAGCCGAGGGAAAACTGTCGAACCTGGAAGCCAAGCTCGGCGACCAGCCGCTGAAGGGCACGTTCGGCATGGGTCACACCCGCTGGGCCACCCACGGCAAGCCGAACGAGAACAACGCCCACCCGCATCGCGACTGCACCGGGAACGTGGTCGTGATCCACAACGGGATCATCGAGAACTTCCTCCCGCTCAAGCAGCGGCTGAAAGCGAACGGCCACGAGTTCAAGAGCGAGACGGACACGGAAGTCGTCGCGCACCTGATTGAGGAGTACCGCAAGGACGGCACGCCGTTCGTCGACGCGGTCAAGAAGACGCTCAAGGAGCTGGAAGGCCACTACGCGCTGGTCATGATCGCGGCCGACGAGCCGGGGACGATCATCGCCGCGAAGCACGGCCCGCCCCTCGTGGTCGGCCTCGGCGAGGGGGAGAACATCGTCGCCTCCGACGTCGCGCCGCTCCTCGCCTACACGCGCAACATCATCTACCTCGAGGACGGCGAGTACGCGGTGGCGAACGACCGGAAGGTGGAGCTCTTCAACCGCCAGGACGAGAAGCTGGACCGCGAGCCGAAGAAGATCACCTGGGACGCCGTCGCGGCCGAGAAGGAAGGCTACCGGCACTACATGCTCAAGGAGATCCACGAGCAGCCGCGCGCCGTCCGGGACACGTTCACCGGCCGCATGTTCGAGGAGTCGGGCGAGGTCTTCTTCAACGACCTGCAGTTCACCCCCGAGGAGTGGTCGCAGATCAAGCGCGTGCACATCGTGGCGTGCGGCACCTCGTGGCACGCGGGCTTGGTCGGCAAGTTCCTGATCGAGTCGGCTTCACGCATCCCGGTGGAGGTCGACTACGGCTCGGAGTACCGGTACCGCGATCCGATCGTCGACGCGACCACGCTGGTCATCGGCGTCACGCAGTCCGGCGAGACGGCGGACACGATCGCCGGCATGCAGGAAGCGAAGGCCAAAGGCGCGAAGCTGATCTCGATCTGCAACGTCCTCGGTGCCGCGGCCACGCGCATGTCGGACGGCGTGATCTATACGAACGCCGGGCCGGAGATCGGCGTGGCGTCGACGAAGGCGTTCACGACGCAGCTCTGCGCGTTCTACCTGCTCGCGCTGTACATCCGGCAGCTGCGCGGCGATTCGCGCGATGAGATCCGCGCGGGCATGCACGAGCTGGCGACAATCCCGCACAAGATCGAGCACCTGCTCAAGACGCAGGAGAAGAAGATCCAGCAGCTCGCGAACCGCTATCACACCGCCCAGGACTTTCTCTTCCTCGGCCGCGGCCTGCACTACCCGATCGCGCTCGAAGGCGCTCTCAAGCTGAAGGAGATCTCGTACATCCACGCCGAGGGCTACCCGGCCGGCGAGATGAAACACGGCCCCATTGCCCTGATCGACGAGAACATGCCCATCGTGGCCATCGCCACGAAGACCGCGGTCTACGAGAAAGTCGTCTCGAACCTGCAGGAGTCGAAGGCCCGCGACGGCAAGCTGATCGTGATCTGCGATGAAGGCGACGAAGAGATGGGCAGGTTCGCCGACGAGATCATCGAAGTGCCGCACACGATCGAAGAGCTGCAGCCGATCCTGGCCGTCGTCCCGACGCAGTTGCTCGCGTACTACATCGCGCTGAGACGCGGCGCGGACGTCGATCAGCCACGGAACCTGGCGAAGAGTGTGACGGTGGAGTGACGCGCCTCGCCTGGGGCACGACCCCGCGCCTCAGGCGAGATACGAGCTCAGACCCGTCCCCGTGCCGCTCCGACCGCACGCGTCATCAATCCGCCGAGGAAGTACACCGCGCCCAGCAGGATGTGCACGATGTGGTCGCTGGTGCCGAATTCAAGCGTACCGCGGACGATCTTCAGCATGCGGGCGTCGTGCGGTCCGGGGACGCCGGGAGCCGTGTCGGCTCCGATGAGGAAGCCGGCCACGCCGAGGAGCAGGTAGACCAGGCCGAAGAGGATGCAGAACGTCTTTGCGGCACCCGGCGAACCTTTCAGGCCGAGGTAGAGCGACACGGCGCCGGTGACGAGGTGCACGACGTTGTGTGCCGGCGAGAGGTGCATGCCGAGGATGCCCGGCGCAACGAAGCCTACGATTCCGACGAGAAGAAAACCGATCCCGAGAATGGTCGCGATCCGATTCGCCATACTTCCTCCTCCTGTTGTGGTGAGGAAAGAATGCTACCGCGAGATCCATCCGCCACCCAAACAGGCTACTTCTTCAGGAGCTTGTCCAGGACGGCGGACAGCTCCCGATCGACATGCGCGGAGCCTCCCGTGGACGAGTAAGCGACCTTGCCGTCCGCGCCGAGAATCACATGCCGGGGATACGAGTCACCGAAAATGCGGCGGCTCGAATCGGTGGCGAGTGTCTGCCGGTATGCGAAGGGATGCTTTTTCAGAAATGGCGTCAGGTCTGTCGACGACTTCGGCTCCATGATCGCGACGAATTCCACGCCGCGGCGGCCGTATTTCTTGACGAGACGGTTGAGGGAAGGCATTTCTTCGACACAGGCCACGCACCAGGTGGCCCATGTATTCAGCACCATGATCGGACTTTTCAGCTCGGTGAGTCGCATGGTGCGGCCGTCCCGCGCGGTCAACGCGAATTCCGGAAGCGGCTGTCCAAGCGCAATCGTCGAAGTGACGCCGGTCACCCACCGGTACAGGAGGACGTCGCCTGTACGCGGCACGCTGAGCTCCAGCAACGTGCTCGCGTTGGACGTCGCATCGAGCTCGAGCTTCACTGTCGTCGTCAAGGTTCCTGCCGCGTCCTCCTGCATCGCAAGCGCTCTCAACTCGGAAATGCCATCCGGTTTCTTGAGGTAAAGCCGCCAGGCGGTGGCCCCAGCTGCATCCTGTCCGGTCACGACACGAAAGATGCCGGCGCTCGTGACGGGCAGGGTCGCCGTACGCGGCGCGCTCGTCATTGCGTTCCGCAGCGGTGGAAAGTCGGGTAGCCCGGCCACGAATGGAACGGAATCCTGCGCGTCTGCAGCGACCGTGCAAGCGGCCAGGACGATCAAGAGGAGGAAACGATGAGCCATGGATCTCCTATCGCGAGATCCAGCCACCGCCCAGACAAAGATCGTCCTGATAGAACACGACCGCCTGTCCCGGCGCGACCGCTCGCAATTTATGTACGAACGTGACCTTGGCCTGGTTCCCATCGAGCGGCGTCACCGTCGCCGCGACGTCGGCCATGCGCGAACGGACGCGGGCCTGCACTTCCACCGGTCCTGAAGGCGGCTCTCCGGCGATCCAGTGCACGCGCTGCGCGGTCAGTTCGTCTTTCTCGAGCAGCGACGCCGCTCCGACCGTGACGCGCTTCGTGAACGGGTTTACGTCGACGACGTACGTCCGCTCCGCGGAGCCGCCGAGGTCGAGGCCGCGGCGCTGGCCGATCGTGAAGTGGTAGTAGCCGTCGTGCGTGCCGATGACGTTGCCGTCGGTGTCGACGAGCTCTCCCGCCGCTTCGTTTGGCTGGATGCCCGATTCGCGCTCCACGATCTTCGCGTAGCCGTCTTTCTGCGGGACGAAGCAGATCTCGTACGACTCCTTCTTCCGCGCCACCGACAGCCCCGCCTCTTCGGCGATCTCGCGCACCTGCGGCTTGGTCAGCTCGCCCAGCGGAAACAGGGCCTCGGACAACTGCGCCTGCGACAGCTCGAACAGGAAGTAGCTCTGGTCTTTCGCCAGGTCGAGTGCCTTGCGCAACTCGAAGCGGCCGCCGTCGCTGGTGATGCGGGCGTAGTGGCCGGTGGCGATCTTCTCGGCGCCGATGGCGATCGCCTTCTGGTGGAAGAGGTCGAACTTCACGTGCGTATTGCAGAGCACGCAGGGGCTGGGAGTGGTGCCGGCGAGGTAGCCCTGCACGAACGGCGTGACCACCTTCTCGTGAAAGTTCGCCTCCATGTTCAGGGTGAAGTGCGGGATCTCCAGACGCCAGGCCACGCGGCGCGCGTCCGCGAGGTCGTCGATGGTGCAGCATCCGCCGTAGGTCGTCTCGGCCGCATTCAGGTTGTCGTACATCTGCATCGACAAACCGACGACGTCATGGCCCTGCGACTTGAGGAGGTATGCGGCAGTCGAGGAGTCGACTCCGCCCGACATGGCAACCGCGATCTTCATCTCTGTATCGGACAGCACAGCGAAGAACGGCGCACCTGCGGCATAATTCCCCTGCAGTGGACGTAGCCGCGCGTACATTCTCCGTGCTCGTCGTCGATGACGACCCGAGCATTCGCAAGATGATCATTGCCGCGCTCAGGCGTGGCGACGTACCGTACTCGTTCCTCGAAGCGCCGAACGGGCGCGACGCGCTCGACCTGATGCGCTCCGATCATCCGGACGTGGTCGTGCTCGACCTGATGATGCCGGTGCTCTCCGGCTGGGACGTGCTCCGGGAGCGTGCGGACGACGAGGAGCTGAAGGCGATCCCGATCATCGTGGTCAGCGCGAACCGCGATCCGGAGGTAGCCACGGCAGTGAACGCCGGGATCTGCGCGTTCCTGCCGAAGCCGTTCGACATCAGCGCGCTCAGCGCGCTGGTTCGGTCGTGTATCCCTCCGGCCGGCGCTCCTCCAGTTCCTGAGCATCGAGCACCGCAATAGCGGCCATGTTCACGATATCGTTGACGTCGACGCCGCGCTGCAGCACGTGCACCGGCTTGGCCAGCCCCTGCAGAATCGGCCCGATCACTTCCGCACCGGCCAGCCGCCAGAGCAGCTTGTAGGCGGCGTTCGCGGCGTCGAGGTTGGCGAAGACGAGCACGTTCGCATCGCCCTGGATCGCGCTCCACGGGTAGTCCTGCTGCGCGATCTCCGGCGACACCGCGGTGTCGGCCTGCATCTCCCCTTCCACGATCAGGTCGGGACGGCGCTTCTTGAGGATGCGCACCGCGTCGCGCACTTTCTCTGCCGCGGGGTCGTGCGTCGAGCCGAAGTTGGAGAAGGAGATCATGGCCACGCGCGGCTCGAGGTTGAACCTCTTTGCCGTCTCCGCGGTCAGCTCCGCGATCTCCGCCAGCATCTCGCTGTCCGGGTCGATGTTCACCGTGGTGTCCGCGAGCAGGACCATGCGGTTCTTGAACATCAGCAGGTATGCGCCCGAGACGTGCTTCACGCCGGGACGCGTCTTGAGGATCTGCAGCGCCGGTTTCAGCGTGGCCGGGTAGTAGGCGCGCAGGCCGGAGATGACGCCGTCGGCGTCGCCGGCGTCGAGCATCATCATCGCGTAGTAGTTGCGGCTGTTGAGGATGCGTCCCGCGTCGGCCACCGTGATGCCGTGGCGGTGGCGGAGTTTGTGGAACCGCTCGACGTACTGCGCCGTCTTGTCGCAGTCGAAGATGTCGATGATCGTCACCTTCGCCTCGTCGATGTTGTACTTGTGCAGGAGCGGTGCGATCTCTTCGCGCCGTACGAGCAGGATCGGGTGCGCGAGCCCCTCGTCGATGAGGATCTTCGCGGCGCGGATGATCTTTTCCTGTTCCCCTTCCGGGAAGACGATCCGCTTCGGCTTCTGCCGCGCGCGGCTGTAGATGGCGTGCATCAGGCCGCGCGAACGTCCGAGCATGTGCTCGAGCCGCGCGCGGTAGGCGCCGTAGTCCTCGATCGGCTGCTGCGCGACGCCGGTCTCCGCGGCCGCCCGGGCAACCGCGACCGGCACGTTGAGCAGCACGCGGTAATCGAACGGCTTCGGGATCAGGTACTCGCGTCCGAAGGAGATGCGCTCGGTGCCGTAGGCGCGCAGCACGGAGTCGGGGACGTCCTCTTTCGCCAGGTCGGCCAGGGCCTGCGAGGCGGCGAGCTTCATCTCGTCGTTGATGGTCGTGGCGCGGCAGTCGAGCGCGCCGCGGAAGATGAACGGAAACCCGAGGACGTTGTTGACCTGGTTGGGGAAGTCGGAGCGGCCGGTGGCCATGATGACGTCCGAGCGCGCCGCGACCGCTTCTTCGTAGCCGATCTCGGGCGTCGGGTTGGCCATGGCGAAGACGATCGGGTCGGACGCCATGGAGCGCACCATGTCCTGCGACACGATGCCGCCCGCGGAGAGGCCGATGAAGACGTCGGCGCCCACGAAGGCGTCGGCCATGGTGCGGCGGTCGGTGTCGGCCGCGAACTCCTGCTTGTAGCCGGTCATCTCGACGTCGCGGCCTTTGTAGATGACGCCGTGACGGTCGACGAGCAGTACGTTTTCCTTGCGCAGCCCGAGCTTGATGTACAACCGGAGGCAGGCCATCGCGGCGGCGCCGGCGCCGGAGATGACGACCTTCACCTCTTCGATCTTCTTCTTCGCGACTTCGAGCGCATTCACGAGCGCGGCCGCGGAGATGATGGCGGTGCCGTGCTGGTCGTCGTGAAAGACCGGGATGTTCATCTCGGCTTTCAGGCGCTCTTCGATCTCGAAACATTCGGGCGCGGCGATGTCCTCGAGGTTGATCCCGCCGAACGTCGGTTCCAGGAGTTTCACGCATTTGATGAACTCCTCGGTGTCGCGCGTGTCGATCTCGATGTCGAAGACGTCGATGTCGGCGAAGCGCTTGAAGAGGACGCCCTTCCCTTCCATCACCGGCTTTCCGGCCGCGGCTCCGATGTTGCCGAGGCCGAGGACGGCGGTGCCGTTGGTGATGACGGCGACGAGGTTCCCTTTGGCGGTGTATTTGTAGATGGCGGAAGGGTCCGCCGCGATCTCGAGACACGGAACGGCAACGCCCGGCGTGTACGCGAGCGAAAGATCCCGCTGCGTGGCCGTCGGCTTCGACGGAACGACCTCGATCTTCCCCGGACGTCCCCCGGAGTGATACTCGAGCGCTTCGTCGCGATTGTTGTCCGGCATCGTGGTCTGGTCTCCTTCGGCGCCGGAGTCTATCGCAGGCGGCAGGGGATGACAGGAGGCCTCCGGCGGGCCGGAGGCCCCTCGTCGTCTCCCTGTGGCCTGCGCTTAGAACCGGACGCCGACGGCGGCGGACCAGAACTCGTCAATGTCGCCGCCGGTGGTCATCTTCAGCTGGCCGTACGGGTACCAGGAGCCGCGGCGGACGCCGACGCCGGCGAGGACGTTCAGGCCGCCGTCGTAATCGCCTTCGTCCGGGTTTACGAACGCCAAACCGGCACCGACCCAGAAGTCCGTCGATGCGGTGAGCGTGAAATCGTAGTGGACGTCGGCGTTGGCGGTGAAGAGATCGCTGGTGAACTCGATGTTCGGGTTCAGCACGAAGCCGGCGGGCAGCGGCACGATCACCTCCCCGCCGATCATCGGATCGTCATCGACGACCCCGGCGCGGATACCCCAGCGCGTCTGCGCCTCGGACGAAACGGTGAGCAGGAGGAGGACGAAAAAAGCGGGCACGAATTTCTTCATGCCCGCTCGGGAGAGCAACTTCTGTGCGCGTCTTTTACGAAGCGCGGCGCTTGCGCGGCGTCTCGATGGCAGGAGCCTCGACGCGGGCTGCCGCGCCGGCCGGGCGGCGTTTCTGGTTCCAGCGGTCCCAGGCCACGGCCACGGCCGGGATGATGAGCAGCGTCGAGTACGTACCGCTGATCACGCCGATGGTGAGGATCCACGAGAAGCTGCGGATCACCTCGCCGCCGAACGCCAGCATCGCCAGCAGCACGAGGAACACCGTTCCGCTGGTGAGGATCGTGCGCGAGAGCGTCTGGTTCATGGCCAGGTTCAGGTGCTCCGGCAGCGACATCGGCTTCTTGATCTTGCGGCGGTTCTCACGGACGCGGTCGAACGTGACCACCGTGTCGTTGATCGAGTAACCGACGATGGTCAGGATTGCCGCGACGACGTTCAGCGAGAACTCGAGGTTCAGCAGCAGGAGGAACGTCATGGCGATCAGGACGTCGTGGATGATGCAGATGACCGAGGCCACGCCGAACACGAAATCGAAGCGGAACCAGATGTAGAGGCCCATGGCCAGCGACGAAAGCAGGATGGCCCAGATCGCCTTCTGCTGGAGCTGCGCACCGACCTGCGGTCCGACGGTTTCCTGGTTCAGGACGTTGAAGCGGCCGAGGAACGTGCGCTCGTTCATCACGCGCGCGACGCCGGTCGTGGTCCCTTCGACGGCCTGCTGGATCGACGTGAAGATGCCGAGCTCGGAGCGCTTGTCGATCACGCGATCGGCGATCGCGTTGTAGTACTGCACCGCGGCGGGGTTCGTCCCCTTGTTGTCCGGATCGCCCTGGATGAGCAGCGCCGCCAGGCGGTCGCTGCCGAGGTAGTTGAGGTCGTGCTTCTGCGCCGCCTGCGGGTTCATGGCCGTGTGCAGCTGCCCGACCGTCTCACCGGCGTAGTCGCCTTCCCGCTTCAGCTGCGGGAGGCGGATCAGCACCGCGTTGTCGGCGGCGCGGCCGTACTGCTGGATGGTCGCGGCCGGAAGGTCGCGGCGGAGCTCGTCGAGCGGCACGTTGCCGTTGAACTTCAGGACGATGTTCGCGCCGCCGGCGAAGTCGACGCCGAGGTTGACGCCGCGGGTCAGGAACGTCCCGAGGCCGATCGCGATCAGGATCAGCGAGAAGATCACCGCGTGCCAGCGGTACTTGATGAAATCGTAATTCGGATTCTCGAAAAATCGCATGTGAATTTCCTGTACCGGCTTAGATGCTGATCTCGCGCGGGCGCTCGGTCGGCTTGTAAACGATGTCGAAGATCATGCGCGACACGAAGAACGCGGTGAACACGGAAGCGCCGAGACCGATGAGCAGCGTCACGGCGAAGCCCTTGATCGGGCCGGTGCCGAACTGGAAGAGAAAGAGCGCCGAGATGATCGTGGTGAGGTGGGTGTCGATGATCGTCGCGAACGCGCGGGCGAAGCCCTGGTCGATCGACGCGCGGACGGTCTTCCCTTCCTTCAGCTCCTCACGGATGCGCTCGAAGACGAGCACGTTCGAGTCGACGGCCATGCCGAGGGTGAGGATGATGCCGGCGATGCCGGGCAGCGTCAGCGTGGCCTCGAAGTAGGCCATCATGCCGAGGAGGATGATCAGGTTGAGCAGGAGGGCGAGGATGGCGTTGATGCCGGCGCCCTTGTAGTACGCGACGATCGCGATGACCAGCAGCGCGAAACCGATCGCCGAGGCCATCATGCCCTGGCGGATGGAGTCGCGGCCGAGCGACGGACCGACGGTGCGCTCTTCGAGCGTCGTCAGCGAGGCCGGGAGGGCGCCGCTGCGCAACACGAGGCTGAGATCGCTCGCCTGCTGCTGCGTGAAGCTTCCGCGGATGATGCCGCTGCCGGTGATCTCGCTCTCGATGTTCGGCGCAGAGACGACCTTGTTGTCGAGGACGATGGCCAGGCGGCGGTTGATGTTGTCGCGCGTGAGCGTGGCGAACTTCGGCGTACCTTCCGGCGTCAGCGAGAAGCCGATCACCGGCTCGCCGACCGAGCCCTTCTCGACGCGCGCGCTCTTCAGGTCGCGGCCGCTGACCGGAACGTTCTTGCGGACGGCGTAGAAGATGGTGCCGGTCACGCGGCCCATCTCGTCTTCCTGGTTGCCCGGAAAGATGTCGACCTCGTTGCGGAGGTTGACCGGCAGCGAGTTGAAGACGTCCTGCGCGGTCGGGGCGGTGTTGCCTTCGACGATGCGGAACTGCAACTGCGCGGTCGTCTTGATGATGTCCTTGACGCGGGCCGGGTCGTCGACACCCGGGAGCTGGATGACGATGCGGTCCTCACCCTCGGGGACGATGATCGGCTCGGTGACGCCGAGAGCGTCGACGCGGCGGCGGATCGCCTCGACGGCCTGGTCGACCGTGTCGCGCTGCAGGTCCTTGGCGGCCTGCGGCTTGAGGGTCAGGCGCAGCCCGTTGCCGGCAGGGGTCGCTCCGAAGGAGGGGAGGAACTCCGAGGCGATGCGCTCGTACTCCGCCCTGCTTCCGCCCGCGGGCGGCATCACGGTGAAGGTCGTGTCGTTCACGCGCGCCGTGGTCGGGGCCGCAACGCTGCGGGCGGTGGCCTGGGCGCGCATCGAGTTCATCGCCTGGTCGACCTCGAGGCGCGTGGCCTCGTTGACGTTGACGCGCATCACGAGGTGGATGCCGCCCTTCAGGTCGAGACCGCGGCGGATCGGCTCAGGGTTGTTCTTCGTCGGGATGATCGCGACGGTGAACACCACCAGGACCGCCAGGATCAGGCCGATTTTCCACAAGATGTTTCTATTCAAGATTTTCCTCCGGAGACCAGGCGTCAGGCCTCGGTGTCGGCCACGACGCCCGAGATCGCAGAACGCGAGACTTTGACCTTCACGTTTTCGGCGATCTTCAGGTAGACGGCTTCGGGCTCAACACCCTGAATCGTCCCGTAAATCCCGCCGGTCGTAATCACGCGGTCGCCCTTCTTCAGCGCGCTCAGCATTTGCTGCTGCTTCTTGCGCTGCTTGTTGGCCGGTCCGATGACCATGAAGTAAAAAACAAGGCCGATGGCAATGATCGGCAGGAAGTTGGCGAACGCTGCCGCGCCGCCACCCGTACTCTGAAGCAGAGCTATCGCATTCATATCGTTTTTCTTGGTTTAGGCCGCCTCGCCGCTCACGACCCGGGTAAGGAATGCTTCGCGGAAAGACCAGAAAGAATTGGACGCGATAGCCTGCCGGATCGACCGCATCAAGTCAAGGTAAAACGAGAGGTTGTGGATCGTGTTGTAAACCGATGCCGCGATCTCGTCGTTCACGTAGAGGTGCCGCAGATACGCGCGCGAAACGGTCGTGCAGGTGACGCACGAACAGTTCGGATCGAGGGGGCGGTCGTCGGCCGCGAACTTCGCGGTCTTGATCGAGACCTTCCCCTGGCTGGTGAAGAGCGTGCCGTTGCGCGCGTTCCGGGTCGGCATCACGCAGTCGAACATGTCGATGCCGGCCGCGACGCCGTTCACGAGGTCTTCCGGCGTGCCGACCCCCATCAGGTACCGCGGGCGGTCGGCAGGGAGGAGCGGCGCCGTGTAGTTGACCACGTCGAACATCTCTTCCTTCGGCTCGCCGACCGAGACGCCGCCGATGGCCACGCCGTCGAAGTCCATCGAGGAGATCTCCTCGACGCTCCGCTTGCGCAGGTCCTGATGGATCCCCCCCTGCACGATGCCGAAGAGCGCCGAGGCGCCGGTGCGCGCGGAGAGCGACCGCTTCGCCCAGCGGTGCGTGAGCAGCATCGACTTTTCGACTTCCTCGTGCGAGAGACCGTACGCCGGGCACTCGTCGAAGGCCATGGCGATGTCCACCCCCATCCGGGTCTGGAGCTCGACGGAGCCTTCCGGGCTGAGAAAGTACGCGGAGCCGTCGATGTGGCTGCGGAACTCCACCCCTTCCTCCCGGATCTTGCGGATCTTGGCCAGCGAGAAGAGCTGGAAGCCCCCCGAATCCGTCAACACGGCGCGGTCCCATCCCATGAACTTGTGCACGCCGCCGAGTTTTTCGACCAGGTCGACGCCGGGGCGGAGCATGAGGTGATAGGTGTTGTTGAGGATGATCTCGGGACCGAGCGCCTGCAGCTGGGCGGTGGTCAGGCTCTTGACCGACGCGAGCGTCCCCACCGGCATGAAGACCGGCGTCTGGATCGTGCCGTGGCGCGTGGTGAGCTCACCGCGCCGCGCGGCGCCGTCGGTTGCGAGCAGGTTGAAGGTAATTCGGGAGGACACAACGCCTTACTGAATCTTCATCTGCTCGACCCGCACCGTCGCCGGCATCGACAGCGCGAAGCGCGACGGCGGCACCGGCTCGTTGATGCGCAGGTTCGTGAACTCGTAGCGGGTGATGTCGCCGTCGCCCTCGACGTACTCGATCTTGCTGGTGAGGTACGTCTTCTTGTCGATCGACAGCTTGATGCGCTGCACGCGCTTCGCGACCGCCTTGTTCTTCGGCGTCAGGTCGAGGACGTACACCGGCTTCGATTTCGAGTCGGTGAACGTGAAATCGAAGTAGCGCGCCAGCTCGTCGATCGCACCGGTCGCACCCATGTACTTGAAGATGCGGTCCTCGAACTTCTTGACGTCGATGCGCTCCGCCTTCCCCAGCTCCGGGTAGTAGGTGGTCAGCGCGCCGTTGGCGATCACCATCTGCACCTTCTTCGGAGCCTCGTACGTCCAGAGCACGTTGCTGGGGCGGGAGAAGACGAACTTGCCGGTTGAGACTTCCGGCTTCGCCAGCAGCGCGAGCTCTTTCTCCTGGCGGAAGTCGGCTTGGAGCGTGGAGGTCTTCTTCTGCTGCTCCTGGATCTTCTTGATGACCTCTGCGAGCGACACCGGGGCGGCATTCAGCGTTGCGGCCGAGGCGAGGAGCGCGGAGACCGCGAGCAGGCACACCGCCGTCTTGGATTTAAGGCTGGACATGTGCCGCTCAACCGCCGGAGGTTTACCGAAAATTTCCCGTGTATACTGACGTGACTGCCGAGGTTATTTATGAAAAGACTGATGCTTACGGTAGCGCTCGCGATGGTCGCCCTTCCGTCGTTCGCGGCCATCCAGTACGACTTCATCCAGAAGAACACCACCGAAGACGTCATCCGCCCGGTCACCGACGTCACCGGACGGGCCATCGTCGACGGCGCACGCAGCCGGGTGGAGTACATCGGCGGCAACACCTATCCTCCCGGGACTTACGTCCTCTCGACGGACGGCGCCCGCCGCCTCATCTTCGTCGATCCGGAGAAGAAGTCGTACACGGAGTTCAACACCTCCGGCATCGCCACCGCCCTGTCGACGAACAACCTGAAGATCGAGAACTTCACCTCGACCGTCGATACGCTTCCCGACCGCCCGAAGATCGCCGGCGTCGAGACCACGCACTACAAGGTCTCGATGAAGTACGACGTGACGCTGACGGTGCAGGGGATCCCCCTCAAGCAGCACGTCGTCACCAACATCGAGAAGTGGACCTCCGACCAGTTCGCCGAGATCGACCTCGCCTTCTACAGCGAGCCGACCCTGACCGGCAACGAAGCGCTCGACAAGCTGATCGACACCGAGATGGCCAAGGCCACCGGCTTCCCGATGCGCCAGATCGTCACCGTCCGCACCAGCTACGACGTGCCGGCCCGGACCAAGCTCAACACCCCGAATACCCGCACCATGACGCGCGAGACGCTCATCACCTCGATCGGCCCGGTCAAAGCGGAGCCGGCGATGTTCGTCCTCCCCGCCAACTTCCGCCGTGCCGACCAGCCGAAGGCGCCGGATACTGATGTGAAGGTGCTGACGTTCGACGGGGGAGAGAAGTAGGTTTGCGCTGGCGGGCTGGTGTCGGGTGTCAGGTGTCCGGGGCGGTATCGCATGGACGACACGACTCCCGAGACCGGCGCCGACAGTGCGGAAATCAGGTATCCCGGGAGAATGGCCCGAGTGGCGTAAACCCCCAGACACCTGACACCCGCTAACCCCGGAACGGAAACCGTTCACGGGCCGCATGCTAGTATCGCCACGCAACACCAAGTCCTGGTTCCATTTTCACGCCGCTTTTCATGAAGACTCTTCGCGCGTTGGCTGTACGTCTGGGAGGGGTGGTCAAACGGCCGCGGGTGTACGCCGCGCTCGTGTTGCCCCTTGCTGTGCCGTTGTTCATCGCGGTCGTGCGTGTCCAGCCCGAGTTCTCCACCGTCTCCAGCGCCTCGCTGGCACCCCCGCCGTCGCTCCGTTACCACGATCTCCACACGCCGTTCACCGCCGAGCTTCCGGAGCACGCGCTGATCCTGACCGTGGAGAAGAACGACACCCTCGACCAGATCCTGACCGCCGGCGGCCTCTCGCGCGGCGACAGCGCGCTCCTCGCGCGCGAGCTCGGCAAGACCATCGACCTCCGCCGCCTCCGTCCCGGCCACCTGCTCCGCTTCCACTACGACCACACCGGCGCCGTCGACGCGGTGCAGATGAAGATCACCGGCTGGGGCGAGGTCGGTGCCGTGCGCAACGGCGGCACGTTCACCGTGACGGCGCAGCAGGCGGTCGTCCGCAACGTAGAGACGACCATCTCCGCGACCATCAACCGCTCGCTCTACGAAGCGCTCCGCGACGCCGGCGAGCGCCCGCAGCTCGCCCAGCAGCTCATCGACATCTTCCAGTGGGACATCGACTTCTTCGAGCTGCGCAAGGGCGACGCGTTCAGCTTCACCGTGACCAAGCAGTACGCCGGCAGCGACGTGGTCGGCTACGGCCCGGTCACCGCGGCCCGCTTCACCCACCGCGGCACGACGTACGAAGCCTTCCGCCACGAGATGGAAGACGGCCGGGCCGGCTTCTACGCCTCGACCGGCGCCCCCCTGCGCAAGCAGTTCCTCAAGGCGCCCCTGAAGTTCCCCCGCCTCACCTCCGGCTTCTCCAAGAAGCGCTTCCATCCCGTCCTGAAATACTTCCGCCCGCATTACGGCGTCGACTACGGCGCCCCGATCGGTACGCCGGTCATGACCACCGCCGACGGCGTGGTGGTCGAGGCGCGCTACAGCCCGGGCGAAGGGAACTTCATCCGCGTCCGCCATTCGTCGAAGATCGACACCACGTACCTCCACCTCTCCCGTTTCGCGAAGGGGCTGAAGAAGGGCTCCAAGGTCGCGCAGGGCGACGTCATCGGTTTCGTCGGCATGACCGGACTCGCGAGCGGGCCGCACCTCGACTACCGTGTGGCCGAGAACGGCAAGTGGCTGGACCCGCTGAAACTGAAGTCGATCACGCCCGACCCGCTGCGCGGCGCGTCCCTGCGCCAGTTCCGCGCGAGCGTCGCACGCCTCCAGCCGCGCCTCATGACCGGCATGAACAGCGTCGCGCAAAAGAAACAGGTTCCGCAGCGGGCACTCTTCTAGCAAAATCGCGCCTTCACATATGAACAAGGTCATCGTCCGGGCGCCGGTGCGCGCCGATCTCGCTGGAGGTACTCTCGACCTCTGGCCGCTGTATCTCTTCCATCCCGGTTCCCGCACCGTGAACGTAGCGATCTCGTTCTTCGCCGAGTCGGAGGTGTCCGAGACCGGCAGCGGAGCGATCGAGATCCACCTGACCGATCAGCAGTACCGCCAGCGCTACGAGTCGCTGCAGGACATGGCCACCGATCCCAAGACGGCCCTCCTGCACCGCGCGCTCGAGCATTTCAAGCTCAGCGGCATCCGGATCACCACCCGTACCGACGCCCCCCGCGGCTCCGGCCTCGGCGGTTCGTCGGCGCTCTCCATCACCCTCGTGCGCGCCCTCTCCGAGATCGCGGGCAACCCGGTGGAGGGGGAGGACCTGATCTTCCTCGTTCGCGACCTCGAGACCCGCCTCCTCGGCGTCCCGGCCGGCATCCAGGACTACTACCCACCGGTTTTCGGGGGACTCGGCTCGCTGCACCTCAATGCCGGCAAGCCCGCCCGCCATCCGCTCCAGACCCCGGTGCACGACCTCGGCGCGCACATGCTCATGCACTACACGGGCGTGGCGCACTTCTCCGGCACGAACAACTGGGAGCTCTACAAGCGCCACATCGACGGCGACGAGAAGGTGCGCAAAGGCCTCGGGCACATCGCCGAGACCTCCATCGAGATGGAGCGCGCACTCGACTCCGGCAACTACGAAGCCGCCGGCACCGCTCTCAAGAAGGAGTGGCTGCACCGCAAGGCGATGATCGAAGGGATCTCCACGCCGGAGATCGAAGCCGCGATCTCGGCCGCGGAAGGAGCGGGCGCGTGGGCCGGCAAGGTGTGCGGCGCCGGTGGCGGCGGTTGCATCGTGTTCCTCTTCCCGCCCGAGCGCCGCGAGGCGATCGTCACCGCGCTGGCCAAGGTGCCGGGACGTGTGCTCGACGTCGCGCCGGTGCCGCACGGCATGTCCGTGGAGCACGACCGCGACGCGCAGGCTCCTTCCCCACGTCCGCGTCTCAGCGTCCGGCAGTCCGAGGGGACGCTGAACCAGCTGTACGTCTCGGGAGGCAGCGGCCCGTACCGGCCGTACGTCCTCGCCGAAGGGATCGTCACCCACGTCGAAGGACGCAGCGGTATCCACCACCAGACCAGCCGCACCTACATCGCCCCTCTCGCGCCGAACGACGGCCGCGTGCTGTGGCACCAGGCGTCCCTCATCGACGCGGACAAGCTCGAGCTCCACGCGGTGCCCGATCCGGGACAGAAGAACGACGTCAACATCTCCCCGGAAGCGCTGGCCCAAGCCGCGCTGCAGGGAGAGGACGCCTTCCGCCAGTTCCTCGAGCAGAACGAGCGCCTGCAGATCTTCCACAACGCCGCCTTCGCCATCTACTCCGAGCCGGCCGAGACGCGCCAGGCCTTCATCGAGCGCTGCATGGAGCTGGCAACCCGCCAGCTCGAAGACGAGCAGGAACGTCTCGAAAGCACCTTCCGCCGCCGCATCGACCAGCTCCGCGAGCGCTCCGAGCGCGAACAGCGCGAGCTGGAGAAGAACGAAGACAACATCCGCACCGAGGGGCAGGAAGTGAACGTCGCCTGGGGCCAGACCCTCTACAACATCACCAGCGGCCGCCCCGCCGCCGTGGCCGACTCCGCGACCTCCTCCATCCGCGAGACCGACTACCTCGACAACATCGCCCAGATGCAGAAAGCCTGGGACCGCGAGCTCCAGACCCGCCGCGAAGACCTCACCGCCCAGGCCAGAGCCATCGAAGAGATCTCGATCGTCCCGACGCCGAAGAACATCGAGGTGACGAAGTACGTGATCCTCTGGGCGTCATCGCTGCCCTGAGGCAATGCCACCGCGTCCATGGCTGCGGTCATCGATCAGCCGCCGAAGGCGGCGAAAGATCTGTAGCCCCGGGCTTTAGCCCCAATGGCGTCAACTCAAGGTGTTATTTGTCATCCTGGTTGCGAAGATGAGAGGCCTGTTCTGGAGTGCGGCAACGCGAGTTACCGCTATTACTGTTTTGTTCGTCATGCAACGCGAGCAGGGCCAACCTTCGCTCGTGCCACCAAGTCTGTCGCCCGCTAACGCGGGCTCGCTAGGTGACACGTCCAACCCCGGCTGAAGCCGGGGTCTATTTCCTAGAGCCGCCTACGGCGGCGGACTTGCCCGCGTAGCGGGCTTCAGGAAAATACATGGTCGAGAACTGCTCCGAGATTGCCACGGACGACTTCTACGTCGCGCTGCCTGCTCCGTCGCTCTCGGCTCCCTCGGCTTCCCGGGACCGAAGACGCAGTACTTCCTCGACGGCGGCTCGAACCATCTGATGCGCGGCACCAGCTCGCGCCTGAAGCTGTTCTACACCTCGATGCCGGACGACCAGGCGGACCTCGTGATGCGGATGGACCGATACAGAGCGAACGAGAAAGGCGCGGACATTCCCGTGATCCTCAGTGTGATCGCCTATGTCTCGAACGACAAGCTCGCCTCCGACTCCGATCTCTTCCTGGACGTCTCGCCGATGGCGTACGAGGTGCCGAGCGACAGGGAGGTGACGTTCGGCGAAACGCCGGCCGGCGGCATCGCCGGCTTCGGTGAAGGCGGCGACTTCTGGGCCTTCCTCGCCGAATCGATGGGTCCCCTCGGCGAGCGGCTGTACGACCGGATGTTCGCCTCGCAGGCGCGCGTCTTCGACGCGAACGGAACGCTCGTCGCCGAGGGGCAGGCCGGCGTGATCGAGGAAGGCGTGCTGGCGCGCACCCGCCACCGCTTCGAAGTGACCGCCGAAAGCTCGCTGTTCACCGCCTCGATCGACCTCGCGCAGAACGACACCCTCCTACTGAAGTTCACCGGCCTGCGCATCGTGGACGAGCACGGACGGCAGCTCTCCATCGTCGACCGGCAATCGAGACCGGCGCTCCTCTTCTCCGTCGCCGACGAGATCAACGAAGACATCTGGCGGTGGCGCGTACCGCCGCGGGAGAGCGAAACCTTCGCCGAGTATCGCCCGCACGGAACCATGGAGTGGCGCCCGCTGCCGGCGGTGTGACGGCACGGCACTACGACAACAACAGAGTCCTCTTCGGCGGCGTCGGCACCGTCTTCCGGACCGACCTCACCGACGTGGTCACGCAGTTCCCGGCCCGATCGACCTCCGCCTGCGCAGCGAGGACGAAACCGGCAACACCATCGAGCTCGTGCTCACGCCGGCCTTCCGTTCGACCGACCAAGGCCCGCACCGCCGCTCCATCCGCCACTGACCCTCGACCCGGCTGGCCCGCAAAGGGCCAGCCGGAATACATTCCGCCCCCAGCCGTTAGCGATTTCGCGCGTGGTACGATCCACGCCGAGTCGGGCAGTAGCGCAGCCTGGTAGCGTACCTGAATGGGGTTCAGGTGGTCGGGGGTTCAAATCCCCCCTGCCCGACCAATCACAACCCCAAGAAGCCACAACAACTTACGCGTTTCGCTCGCCGAGCGCGAAAACCCTCAACCCGCGCTCCGTGCCTAGTAGCGCGCCTAGTAACTCTTCGGCACTTCACGCCAGCGGTGCCGAGTCGAGCGCGATCCTATCGTCGGAGGTATCAACGACGAATGGATCACGAGACCCTGATCTCGCGAATCGAGATCGCCGCCGAACTCGGCGTGCAATCCCAGACCATCGCGCATTGGGAGAGAGCCGGCTGGTTTCCCCGGCCGAAGATGAAGCTCTCCCTCAAGCGCATCTACTACGACCGCGCCGAGGTGAAAGCCGCACTCGACGCGCGAGCGATGAGAGCCCCACGCCTAGCGTGGGGCGCGTGAAGCAACGCGGGGGCGGCGCACGCCCCCGCGGGCAACACCTCAAAGGCTTTCGCTACGACGAGACGGCCGGGCTCGCGTACTTCTCGGTCTACCTGCCGGGCAGCGGTGGTGAATCACGTCACCGCGCCACGGTCGAAGCGGCGACGTGGGAAGAGGCGGTACACAAGTGGACGGAGTTCCGCGCGCGGGCGCTGAAAGGCGAATCACGGCCCGGCCACGTGCTCACGTTCCGTGAATTCATTGCCGCCTACATGGATGACATTGCGGCGCAGGTGAGCGCAAAGACCGCCACCGAGTATCGGCGCACGGCGACGAAGCACCTGCTCCCCGTGTTCGGCTCCACGCGCCTCAACGAGATCACGACCGCCGCGGTCAAGGCATTCGAGACGAAGTTGAAACGTGCGGGTTACGCGCTCGCGACGGTGAATGGCTACGTCAACGTCCTCCTCATCCTGCTCCACCGCGCCGTGGACGACTTCGATGTGATCGAAGAGTTCCCGCTGAAGAAGCGGCTCAAGCGCCAACGGCCGGACCCGCTCGCGCTGGAACTCTCGGATGAAGAACGCACGCATTTCTTCGCCGCTTTCGATGATGAGGCGCGGTTCCGCGCGCACCTCGATGCGAGGCGCACGTTCGGTCCGGTGCGAACCTGTGAGCGGTATCCAGCGGCGCGTCGGTTCGGCGGCAGCGTGCGGCCCGACAGCGAAGCTGCGGCCGACGCCTTCGCGCGGCTGAAATTCCTCAAACCGTTCTTTATCGCCGCGATCGAGACAGGACTTCGGAAAGGTGACTTGCTCCGGCTGTCATGGCGTTCGGTGGACTTCGAGCAGCGGTGGGTGAACATCATCATGCAGAAGACGAAGCTGCCGGTGACCGTGCCGATGTCGGATGCGTGCTACGCCGCGCTGCGCGAGTGTCGAGCGCGCGGCCTCGCGGGCGAGTTCGTCTTTACCGACGAAGAAGGTCGGCCGCTCTCCACGACGCGCGTGCATCGCACCTTCAACCTCGTGAAGCAACTCGCGGGCATCACCCGTCGCTTTCGCATCCACGATCTCCGCCACAGCTTCGCCAGCCGCCTGATCTCGCGCAACGTGAACCTCGGCGTGATCTCGAAGGCGATGGGACATACGACGATCGCAATGACGATGCGGTACGCGCGGCCGTCGCCGGAGGCGCTGCGCGACATTCGGCGGGCGCTCGATAGCTAGGAACTCTTCGGCACTTTGAGCGCGTCCGCCTGCCTCGCTCCGTACTCTAGGAAAAAGTCACCGGGCCGGAATCGAAACGAAACCGGCCCGGTGACACCCGCCCGATGGCTCGATTCCGAGACCGCCGAGCGGATCGAAGAAGTACAGGAGCTTCATGAAACTCATGTCCATTGGTGCTGCGCTCCTCGTCGCGGTGGTGGCGCTCAACGCCCCGCCGACGACGGGGACGCGGCCGAAGCCCCCAGCCGCAGTCGTCGCGGTCCTGCCCCCGTTCCGTGGGGCTGTGCTGTACGACGTCACGTTCTCGCGCGATACCGCGCGGGTATCCGCCACGCTGGATGACTTCACCCCGGTCTTCGACCGCCTGCGTGTATCGGGCGGAGAACTCGGGTTCGGTTCCATCCGCGAGGATTCTGACCGTCCGCTCATACGCTGTTACGTTCCGGCTCCCCCTGAGCCCCCGCCCCCGCCGCCCCCTGCGACCGGCGGCAACGTCTTCGTCAACACGAACAACCAGAAGCGCTACGAGGCCGAACGTAAGAAGCACGAGGCGAAGCGCCGCGCGTGGGAAGCTGACGCGAACGCTCGCATCAACGCTTTCGTCGCCGCCCTGACGCCGCTTCTCGGCGCACCCGCGACGGCCGGTTCCACGGACCTCACCGCGGCCGTCGAGCGCGGAGACCTCATGCTCGCGGAACCCTCCGCCTTCCCGCACGCCGACACCGCGATCATCCTCATCACCGATGGCATTCACAACGCCACGGCGAAGGAGACGCCGACGATCCGCTCCAACGCGCGAGTCGCAATCGTGAACGGCGTCGGCTCGATGGGCGCGCTCGCGAAGCTAAACCCTATGCCGCTGCGCTTCGAGTCCACCGCGGCCGCGATCCGCTACCTCGCGGGTGATGGAGGTGAGAATGTCCGATAGACCGCCGCTCAACTCCACCACTCGCAACGCTGGCAGCGGCAACGCCGCGCACGAGGAGCGCAGCCGCCAGGCGCTCATCGCGCAGGCGAAGGCCATCAACTCCAAGGGTCACGACGTGCTCGACGCCGAGGGCAAGGTCGTCAACAAGCGAGCGGTCATCAAGGAACACGACGAGAAGAGCCCCGATCTCGTGAAGGTCCACGGCAGCATCGTCACGAAGTATTACGTCTACCTCTTCGCGCTGATCTGTGTGTACTGCCTCGACGTACTGCTTTTCGGCGCGACGGCGGAGTACGTCGTGAGTCTCATCACGGGGAACTGGGTGCTGGTCATCATCGGCAAGTACGCCATCCCGCTCGCGTTCCTTGGGATCGAGGTGCTGTGCTCGCTCAAGATGACCGAAGCGCGCGCTGCGCGCGAGGAAGAGGAGGTGCCGAGCTATGGCTGGTAAGAACTCCGCGGCCTTCTACTTCTGGGCGGCGCTCGGCTCGATCATGGCGCTCGTGATGCCGCTGACGGCGGTGTACACGGCGATGGCCGTGCAGGTCGTCGCGGAAGACTCCGCGCCGATCATCATGCTCATCATCCTCGCGATCATCTCCTTCGCGGCGCACGTGCTGATCCTCTTCGGCGGAAAGCTCGCGCACGACAGCAAGACGTACTACCTCTTCACGACGAAGCACACGCGGCTCGCGCAGGAATTGGCAGCGGATCATCGCCTCGTGCGGAAGCGCCTCAAGAGGCTCGAACTGCTCTTCATTCCCTACGTCCACCACTGGAAGAAGCACAACACGACCTACGACTACATCGAAGCAGGGCCGTTCGATAACGAGGTCGCGGAACTCCTGCGCCGTCACTTCCCGTACCTCAACAAGAACACCCGCGACGACGGCCCCCACGACGCGTAGGAGGGCCGCCGATCCGAGCAACGAACGGGCGGGCCGCAAGGCTCGCCCGCTTCGTCTTAGGGAGAAACAACATGATCGGTGAACTCATCGGACTCCTCATCGCGGCGGCGTGCGCCCTGTTCGTTCTCAGCCTGCCGCTCTCGAAAACAGAAACGGGCTCCATGCTGCGCCGATGGGCGGGCGTCTGCCTCGTGCTCGCGTTCCTGCCGTCGCTCATCGGAGGGCTCTTCTTTCCGGCTTCCCCTGTAGATGGCAGCACTGCGGCCGTTGGACCGGCCAGCGCGTCACCCGCGGGTGACGCGCTCTCGGGTCTCGGCTGCATCGCGGCGGTCATCATTGCCGCCCCCATCGCCTACGGCATTCTGAAACTGCGGAGCCGCTTCGCCTCGAAGTCGAAGCCGCGCGATCCGTGGGAGAGCTTCTTCAACCGGGGCGGCGGAAAGCGGCCCTTCACCATGAACCCGAACGCGAGGCGCACGCGCGGTCCGTTCGGCTACGACGACGAGGACGACGACTGATGCCTGTCTCGACAGATTGGTTCTTCGGCGATCGCAAAGCGTCGTACGCGCGCGCCCGCAAGAATACGGCGGCGATGGCGGCCGAGATGCGCGGGACTTCTGAGGAGGATGCCCGCTCCGCGCTGTCGGCACTCGACGGTGACGAGAGCTTCCTCCTCGGCACGCTCGCGAGCGGCGAGGAAGTGCGGATCGCGGCGCGGGAAGTTGGACGGCACGGCATGGTGTGGGGCTCGTCGGGCGCGGGCAAGAGCTACGGCCTCGTCATCATCACGAACGGCTGGTCTTGCGGTGGCGCGCGCCGGTTGCAGCTCATCGACCCGAAGGGCGAGACCGTCCTCATGAAGTCGCTCCACGTCGCGGCGGACTACCTCGATCTTCCCGACGCGGAGCGCGAGGCGTTCGCCGCGCGCTTCCGGGTCTTCGACGTGACGCCAGACGCCCTCACCCCGTTCAATCTCTTCGCCGTTCCGAAGGGCATGTCGCCGTCGCTGCTCGCGAGCCTGCGCGCGGCGGCCACGCGCCACATGAGCGGCCACGACTACTCCGACCTCATGGAGTACGGCGTCTTTCTCTTGTACTCGGCCGCGATCAACATGCAGTGCGGCATCACGGTCAAGTTCGTCCGTGCCTTCTTCCTCGATGCCGAGTTTCGCGCGCGGATCATCTTGCCGAAGATCGCTGACGCGCGGCTTCGCGACTCCATCGAGCACATCGAGACGACCTTGCCAACGCAGACTCGCACGGCGATCGTGCGGCAGTTCGACATCCTCCTGTCGTCGGCGCCGGCGCGGATCAGCTTCGGGCTTTCGCCCTCGATGGTGCAGGCACTCGCGCCCGCCGATCCACGTGCGACGGACTTCCTCGGCAACTTCGGCCCCACGCCGCAGCGATCGCCGGCGCTCGCGAAAGCAATGGCGATCAACCGCCTGATCGACGTGCTGAACGACGCAAACGTGCGCGACGCGCTGGTGCCGGAGATGGTGCTCGTGGAGGAAGTCGGCGTGATCGTGAAACAACCCGCCGTCGCGGACTTCCTGCTCGAAGCATCGAGAACGCTCCGCTGGAAGGGGCTCTCCATCGTGACTGTCGCCCAAGACCCGGCGAACGCCATCCCGCGCGAGACCTGCACAGCACTGGTGCTGAACTCCAAATGGCTGCTCTCGTTCGAGTGCGGCAAGGAGGAGGCGCTATGGCTCTTCCCGCACGTTGGCCGCACACCCGGCAAGAGCGAGTCCGAGCAGCGGCAGGCGTTCGTCCGCGAGATGGCGAAGCTACCGACGCAGCACGCCGTCTTCGTGAAGAAAGGTGTTCCGGCCGTCCGCTTCCGCACGCGCGACCTTGACGACCCCATGAAGCGCTACCCGCGGGAACTCCTCACCGAGACCTTCGACCGCGAGATTGCGCGCCGCTCGATGGTGCGCGTGAAGGACGCGGAGGTGCGCATATCAACGTGGGAGGCCGACCTCTTTGCGAGCTACGGCGGCAGCTCCACGGCCGCGCCAGGGGCCGTAAAAGGGCCGCAGAGCGGCGGCGCGGCAAGCCGCGGGATTTCCGACCTCTTCGCGCTGCTGGACCGCGCACGCGGGAAATCTGAGGGCGAGGACGGCGGCAATGGATAAGACGCTCCGACTGATCGGCCTCGCGCTCCTCTACGCGCTCGCGAGCCCTGTGTACCTCGTGGTGTTCCTCCGTAAAGCCATGAAGGTCGGCGCGGGCGCGGCGCTCATGCGGAAGGGCTACATCGACTGTCCGCACTGCGACCAGATGAACGCCTTAGACCTCCTCGCCACATGCCCGAAGTGCCGTACCACGGAGTACGGCAATCGGCTCCGGTGTACGGCGTGCGGCGAGCAGTCGCGCAGCTTCGACTGCGACTACTGCGGCGTGACGATCAAGGTGCTCTGACGATGGCGACGATGAAGAAACACCGCATCCTCCCGCGCGACATCGAAGCCTACGTCCTCGTTGCTCGTTTTCGCATGCTCACGCGGCAGCAGCTCAAGGCGTGGCTCTTCGCGGATGTCTCCGAGACGATGGTGACACGCTTTTTCGACCGTTCGACCGAGCGCGGCTACCTCGGAGTCGAGCGACTGCAAGGCAACGGCATTCAAGTCTGCTGGCTCACGAAGAAAGGCCGAGACTTCCTCGTGGATGGCGGCCACGCGGCCGCCTCTGATCTCTTCCCGGCGAGCGGCGCAGTGCCGGCGAAGGACTTTGAGCACACGGTGGAGATCGTGAACGCCGCGCTGGCGATGCGCCGCCGCACGCCCGCGCCGGACGAGCTGCTGCCCGCATGGGCCGTGCAGCGCTTGTTCGCCGGAAAGCTCACCGTCTGGCCCGACTTGCTGTGTCTTTGGAAGCCGAACGACGGCGATCCCGGCTCCGCGCTCGCGATCGAGGTCGACTTGGGCGGCGAGCCGGTGAAGACGGTCCTCGTACCGAAGACGCTAGAGCTGATTGGCTTCCTCTCCGGCTGGACGGCGGGCGCGCCCGCGGCGATCCTCCTGCTCACGGCGGGGGTACGCCGCCGGGACTCGCTACGCGAGGCGCTTGCACCTGCGATCGGCAATTTCCCGCTGGCCGTCGAAACGCTCGCTGCCCTCTCGTGCGACGCCCGCTAAACCGTGAACTCCAACCGTCAACTCGACTTTACGTCCGAGTTGACGGTTGGCTTCGGGTGGTCACGTGGCGGTGAAGGCAATCTTGCGCTCAGGGCCCTTACCCAACTCCGTCACAAATGCCTTGTAGGGAAAGTAAGCGCCGGCGATGAACGCGCCGACGTACCAGAGGAAGGCAATCAACTGATTACGCTCATAGACGTTGCTGACGTAAATCGTCCACTGGCCGTATAAACCGTATGCAATGCTGCCAATCATCCACGCACAGAGAAGCAGAATCCATGCGCGGCGTCGCAGAACTGGGTTTTCTATGCGGCATGCCCGCATGCGCTTATGTCGGCTAGGGTGCAAGAACCTGTCGCGCATCGCGCCAGCGGCTAACATGCGGGCGTACACGTCGCGGTTCGCGACGTAGGAGAGAGCAAAAGCATCCGCCAGAAGCTCTCGGCGATAGACCATTACGAGTAGGAACAGCGGCTTCGTGAGAAACTCCAAGAGGATGCGGCACGCTACTTCATCGTCTACAAAGGGGCCAGCGCGGCCCGCCATCATCGCGGCGAGTCCCAAGTCACCCACGAGCAAGGCGAGAAAGAAGATGTCGTGGTTTCTCAAATGGGCGGCTTCGTGGGTTACGAGGCCGCGAAATGCGTCGGGCTCGATATCGGCGAGAGCAACCGTGCCGCCCGTCACCGCCACGCCCTTGATGAAGAAGCTACCAAACGATCGGGCATCAACGGCAAAGTTCGTAGGCTCCCACAGAACCAATGCGCGTGTGACCCCGCACTCGCGCAGGTGGTCTTCAACCCGTCTCCTCACGTCGGGTGGGCATGCACGGAACCCCCGCAAATACATGCGGAGCAACTGTGTGATCCCGACGCCTTCAGCAACAACTACAGCGAACAGCGCCGCACCTCCGACTGCCAGAACGAACGACACAACGGCACCCGGATAGCCGTCGCGATCGAGGCGCCCCAAAATGCTGGAGACACTCCCGATAAGCATCGCCGCAATAAGTAAGTTATCGGTCGAAACGTCGAGCGGGTACTGCCACGTCGTACCATCGTCCCGAACGTTGACGATCATTTCCCGCGAAGATCTCTGATGAGTTTAGGGTTTTCGAGAAGTGTCCGCACAAGAACGTCAGCAGCTCCCCGGGATTTCTCGGGCGACACGCCACGCTTTTCGAGCGCCGCCGCGAACGTCGTCGCTGTTTCCGCTAAAGCCGCTGCGTCCACGGCGACCGGCTTGTCGTTGCCGGTGATTAAGCCAGCGATGTGTGCTCCGTACAATTTCCCTAATTCGGCAAGACTGCCTTTGCTGAACTCGCCTATAAGAAAGAGCAGGGGCGGAAGCAAGAATACGAATCCCTCAGCGCCTCCGAAACCTTGCGGGCCGCCGATCGCCGCCGACCGAGGCTGGCGTCCCTTCGCTGCCGCGGCGATGTTTGCATCCATCAGCACGAGTTCAGCCGGGCTCGCGGCGCGAAGAACGGGCTCGATCAGTCCCCGCAGAGCCTTTGTGACCGTGTCCGCCATAGTCGAATCACAAGAGGTTACCATTCGTGCGGCCTTTTCGGAACGATGCCTCAATTACGAACCGCCAACTCGCCACATCCGAGTTGACGGTCGGAGTTGACGGTTCCCCCCTGCGGTTGCCTCGTCTTAGGACGTATTTCAATGCCGCACGGACCTTCTCCGACCCAACACGTTCACCGTGATCATCGTCTGGGCGAGCCGAACACCACCCGGACCTGTAGCCGTGAGCAGATAGGTCGTGGTCTCTGTCGGACGAACCTCGAGCGCGCCGTTCGGCGGCTGCGCCCCCACGCCATTGTCGATTACCACCAAGGTTGCATCCGTCACCGTCCATGCGAGCGTGGCTGCGCTCCCGCGCGTGATCGTGCTCGGCGTCGCGGAGAAGATGATGACTGGCGCAACGAGAACGGTCACCGTGACCTGCGCTGAGGAGGAGCCACCGGGACCTGTCGCGTTCAGCCGGTACGTCGTCGTTGCTGCCGGTGAGACCGAGGTGGAGCCGGATACGGGCCGACTGCCGATGCCGTGGTCAATTGAGACGATTGTGGCATTGAGCACGCTCCACGAGAGGGTGGTGCTCTCACCCTCTGCGATCGTGCGAGGAGATGCGATGAAGCTAATCTGCGGTTTTGGTGGCGTGACCGTGACGGAGACCTGCTTCGTCGTGCTGCCGCCGATGCCGACTGCCGTAAGCGTGTAGGTTGTCGTAGTCGAGGGCGCGACAGACATCGTGCCGGTGGCAGACACCGCGCCGATGCCGTTGTCGATGGAGATGCTCGTCGCATTCGTCGTCGTCCACGAGAGACTTGCCACTTCACCGTCGCTGATGCTCGTCGGCGTCGCGGTGAACGTCGCGGTCGGTGGCGGGACCACTGTGATCGTAGCTTGCCTCGTCGTGCTGCCCGTCGGGCCCGATACCGTGAGCGTGTAGGTCGTGGTCGTCTGCGGGCAGAGATTCGGCGTGAGCCACTGGGCGTTGAAACTCTCCGGGAACGACCCGACGCCCTGGTCGATGCTGAGGGACGTGGCGCTCGATGCTGCAAAAGAAATGCGGGTGCACTGACCTTGCGCGATCGAGGAAGACCACGGGGTGAAGCTTCGTATGGCGGTCGGCAACTGGACAACGCGCACGGCATCGAAGTAGGCGGTGCTGCCCGCCTGCTCAACCGAGAGCCGTACATTGCCCGTGGTGATTCCGGGGACGGCATGGAGCACCTGCGAATCGGACCGCCACAGGTTGTTGATGACGCCGTAGGTCACGGTGTACGGGTACCCGAATCCGAAAACGACGCCGCCGGCTCCGGGCGTGCCGCGATGACTCGCCGTGAACTCGTACGAGTAGCCCGCGGTCACGGCGAACGCCTGCTGGATGCCGCCCTGGGGACTCGCTGAGGTTGCCATGAGCTTCGCTGAGCCTGAGTCGCTGCTCTCCCATGTGCTTGTGACCCCGGAACCGAACGACTGCCATCCACTGAGGCTTGAACTGAAATCGCCGTTCTGCACGAGGTTCTGTGCAAGGACGGGGATTGGCGACAGCAGAAATGCCACCCACCACAGCAGCGCCGCTTGTCGGCGGACCCGGCGAACCGTTACTGCTTCTCTCCCTCTAACCCCCGAACTAATGAAAACCCGGATTTCCAGCAGAATCTCCGTTCATGCCAAGAGAAAACGCCCTGCACCGCGTCGTCGTCGACGCCGAGCACAGCTCAATCGGCCGCGGGAGCAGCGACCGGTCAAGCACTACACCAAAGAGCAGGCCGAAGGCTTCTTCGCCACGATTCCCGCAGAGAACATCCGCGATCTGCTGCTCTTCGATCTCACATACCGCCACGGTCTGCGCCGAGGTGAAGCAGCCCTGCTCGAACTCAGCGACATCAAAGGGGACCAAATCTTCATTGCACGCCTCAAAGGTGGTGACGCGCATTGGCATCCGCTCCATCCGCGGAGCCGGCAACTGCTTCGTGCGTACCTCGCCGTCCGGCCGGCAGATCGCTGTCCGTACCTGTTTCGGGGAAAGCAGCGCACGAGGCGGCCGCTATCTGAGGAGGCGATCAACTACCTCTTCCAGCGCTATGCGACGGCCGCAGGGCTCCCGAAGGACCTGCGGCACGTCCACGTGCTGCGCCACTCGATCGGCGTGCATCTCGCGACTGCGGGTTGGGACATTGCGGACGTGCAGTGGTGGCTCGGGCATAAGGACATTGAGTCCACCGCGATCTACTTCCAAGTCATGCCGGAGCGGGTCGCGATGAAGTATCGGACGCTGCTCCGGTCGCGGCGACTTGCACGAACGGGAGGCTTCAACTAATGAATATCCGGGAACTCGTCAATTCACCATCCCTCCCCTATGACGAAACAAGAACTCGTAACGCGGCTCACCCGCGATCCGATCACGGTGCAGCAGATCGCAACGCTCGCGTACTACCGCATCGCGCTCCACGATGACCCGGACCCGAGCGGCGGCGTATGGATCGGCCTTGAGCGGATCGCGGGTCCACTCCTCGTTGACGACTACGAGCAGGTCTACGCGCGCGTGAATGGCAAGGTAGTCCGCCTCAGGTGCCACGAAACGGAAGCTGTTGTCTCACGGCTGCAACAGTTCTTCATGCGCGGTGGGCTCTCCACGAGATCACCACTTGCGCGCCGTCACGTACGCAAGAACGCTCGGCCGATGACAGCACGACTGAGCACGCAGTATTCGCTAGATGCAGTCGCTCAGGAACGTCGAGCGGGCGGAAGCGCATCGGGGGGCCGAACCTGAATGCGGCGCGCCTTGTAGGGCTTCGCGCGGTCGAGCCAATAGCACGCACCGACCGGCAGATTCGCAAGCTCCTTCGTCCGCGCTGCGATCTCCTCGGCTGGCGTGAGGTAAGGGTCTGTGATCTTGTCGTAGGCCCGCACCCGCTGGCGCAGTACGTTCCCTTGCGGCTCGAAGAGATCGGGGGCGAGCTGCTGCGCCTCCTTCTGCGGGAGGCGGAAGAGGAACTGATGCCCCGCGTTGCCGAGCGCGATGGTCTGAAAGCGCGTCGGGAAGAGCGCGAGCGCCTGTGCCGCGAGGACGAGCGAGAGACGGTACTTGCGCGCCGCGGTGAGGAGCACGTCGAGTGCGCCGTCCGCGCCCGCGAAGGTGTGCGCTTCGTCCACGAGGAGCGTGTACGGCGTGCGCTGCTCGGGCGGGATGCCCTCGCGCCGGAGCGCGCCGAGTTCCAACGCATTCATGAGGAGGCGGCCGAGGATGTCCGCGGTCGGGCCGAGGTAGCCTTTCGCGAGGTTCACGAGGAGAGTTCCGCCGCGGTCCATGATCGCGAGCGGATCAATAGTGTTCGTCGGCTGACCGAGGAAGCGCTGCACCGCCATCGAGCCGAGGAAGGGTTCGAGCTTGTTCAGCACGGCCGGGACGAAGTTCTCCTCCCGGTTCTTGAACCGCTCGTGGAAGTAGAACCGCACGTCGGCGGATGCCGTCGCGAGGAGCCGACTGCGGAGCGCTGGGATGAGGAGGAAGGATCGGAGCGTGTCGATGGTCGCCGGGATTTCGCTTTCGATGCACGCCCGGAAGCTGAACCGCAGTATCTCCTCCACCTTCACACCGAAGTTCCAGCTCCGCGCTTCCTCGTCGCTGTAGAGCCGCTTGAAGATGCCGATGAGGAGATCGACTTGGCGGCCGGGATCAGCGCCAGGGAAGGGCTGCAGCGGGTTCCAGCTCGGCAGGAGCTCGGGCCGCGTGAAGTCGAGAATCGTGAGGTCGGGGATCTTCGTGTCGAGCGCCCACGCGGTCACGCGCTGGAAGAGATCGCCGTGCGGGTCCATGAGCGCGCAGCCGCGCCCCGTCGCAAAGGAGAGCCGCGCGAGCTGTTCGAGGAGCGACGACTTGCCCGTGCCGGTCGAACCGAGGATGAGCGCGTGCCGGTCGAGGTCGGACGCGAGGAGCCGCGCGTCGATCTTCCCGCGCGTCGGGAGCTGGTACGTACCGATCGGGAAGCCGCGCCCTGCGCGCCTCTTCTGCTCAGCATAGAAGCCGTCTTTATCGAGGTAGAACTGCTGGACCTCCTGCATGTGGCGGGTGGCGTCCGTCTCGAAGCGGAGGCGAATCGTGCGGGTCATATCAGCGGAGGAGGTACAGCGTGAGGAGGCATGCCGCCGCGACGAGGACTGCTGCGGCGAGGCGGAACATCGGCCAACCGAGGACGTTCAGCTCGCGGAGCCGAATCTCGCCGTGCTCGATGATGGACGCGGGCTCGGGATCGCGGACCACATGCTCGCCGCGGGCGCGGACAACGAGGCCCGCGCGGTGAAGCCGCCAGAGGTGCCAGCGCACGCGGAGTGCATGCATGCGAAGGTCGCGGATCATCCGCTGCTCGCTCATGCTCGCGACGTTGCCGCCCCACTCGTGGCTGCGGACGTAGAGGTAGACGAGGAAGCGCGTACGCGAGTGGAGCGGAAGGACGTGCTCGAACCAATGCGCCGGGACATCGTGCTCGCGGCCTATCGTCGGGCGCGCCGCGACTTGGAAGAGCAGAACGTCCGTGAAGTAGCCGTTGGCGAGGCGATAGACGAGGAGGCGCTGCTTGGAGAGCTTGTGCATCCACCACCAAATCCGCCACGGCCGCGCGCGCAGCAGCCACACGAGATCGTCCACCTTGAACGAACCCATGCCCGCGGTCTGCCGAAGGGCGCGGAGCGTCACGTAGAGCATCGTCGCGTTCCTGCCGACGCGCGGGATGAGGGAGAAGAGGTGCGCGAAGTCCACCGGCACCGTGACGATGCCCTCAGCCGCGGCGCTGCGTGGCGCAAGGAAGTAAATCCGCGTTGCATCGGGATCATGCGGCATGGCGGCGGGAGGGAAGAGTGCGCGGAACGGAGACAGTGATCGTCTCCGTCCAGGCGCGGAGGACGCGGACGAGGTGCTGATCTGCAAGCGCCTCACGGTCGCGGCAACTCGTCACGATCATCGGCCGGAGGGCGTCACTCCGCTCGTGGATGAGCCGCGCGATGCTCTGCGACGCGAACTCCACCCGCTCAAGGACGAGCAGATCGGCTTCCATCGCGGCCTTCGCGCGCGTGGGTGTGATGCGGTCGTTTGCGCCGATGAGGATGTGGGTCCGTCCCTGCTGATCGGCTTCATGGGCCGCGAAGCGCGCGGCGGCACTCAAGAACGCCGCATCCGTGCCGGTCAGGAACAGGCCACGCTGCGGCTTGTCGGTGCCGTCGAGCTGCGCCAGCCAGCGCCGGATGCGCCATCGAACCTTGTACGGGACCGCCACAAAGGCTGCCGCGGTCGTCCCCTTCCGCCGCTTCACGAAGCGCGGCGGAGCTTCGATGAGGACGTAGTGCAGGATGAGACCTTGGATCGCGGGACTCCCGCCGAACGCCATCCCGATCTGCACGAGGAGCGGCTGCGAGATCGGGTCCCGCCCTGATCGGACGTGGGAGAGCGTGGTCGCATCAACGCCGAGTTCGCGGGCTAACCGGCGCCGGGACCAACCGCGCTCGCGCGCGATGCGCTCCACTTCCCGCACTAGCAGTGGGGCGTTCATTGCGGAGGGGTACAGCGGGTGGATGAGGGGGCATCAAGGGTGTCGGTCCGGCCGAATGCTACGTACATTGTGACGACATACTTCTCACGCTTTGCAAGCCTTCGGCAAAGCACTCGGCAGCGGCTCGCAAGAGGAGCAACGTAGTAAGGGTTTACGACGCCCCTCCTGCGTTGCCCGTGAAGTCCAACCGTAGACTCGACTACACGGTTCAGCCGGCGTAAGTCGTTGATGTGCGGTCGGATGCTCAGCATCAGAGAGGGGGTATTAGGGAAAGGGTCTCTCGATTTCTTTCTCTGGAATCGGTGTCGCCCACAGGGGCATTTGCTGACCGTCAGGACGGCGGGTGCCCTGGGGGTTCGGAGGCGGGCTGTTCGATCTCAGGAGCGTCGAATTCTGCGGCGTACGCGATCGAAGGAGGAGACAGTTCGGCGGTCAGGTCTTCGCGCGCGAGCTGGTGCGTCGGCGCGCCGCAGGAGGGGCAAGCCTCGGCGCTCAGCGGCACGCGGGTCTGGCAGAGGCGGCAGTGCGTGAAGTCCATCGTGGCGGGGGTTAGAGTCGGCAATGTCGGGACGGCATCGGGGGCAGCGAGCATGAACCGCGTGAAGCTCTCCACGCCCTCCTCGCGCGCAAGCTGTGCGAGCCGGTCAATGCGGCGCTCCGCGCGTTCGCCGCTCACCGTCACGAAGACATGGAACGCGGCGAAGCCGAACGTCCGGTGGGCGATCTCCGGCGTCTCGATCCACGTCCGGTACGTTCGGAACTTCCGCGCGACGACCTCGCGGCCCTCGGTGCCGCGGTCGTGCTCCCCGAAGACGAGATGCGGGACGCCGCCCCGGTCGATGACGAGCACGTAATCCGGCTGCGGCATCGTGCGCCATTCGATGTGCTCGGGGAACGGACAATCCCAGCTCGACGCCCACAGCACCCGCTCGCCGGATCGCCGGAGCCACCCGATGAGCGCTTCGTTCGCTTCCTCGGTATGCGCGAGAAAAAGCGGCATGGTGCCGGGCTCGAATTTCCACGGCTGCCGCGGCGTGGCTGGGAGCATGAGATTGACGAGCGGCCCGAGCGGCGTTTCCTCCGTGCTCGTCCGCATCACGGTATGGCCCCAGGCGAGCGCCTTCCTTGTTGGGTAGGCATAGCGCGGCGGCGCGCCGCGCGCGGTCGGCCTGTCCCACGTACGAATCCATCCGAGTTGTTGCAGGCGGCGAAGCCGCCGCCGCGCAACCGTCTTGTTACCGTGGAAGTACGTCAGGCGCGAGAGCTGATCGTATGAGAGCACGCGCATCTTCACGAGGTGCATGACCGCAACCGCATCGCGCGGCACTTCGGGGCCGGCGGACGGCACCTCAGTCTCGCTCGCGGCGACTTCCTTGGGAGGGGGTTCGCGATAGTGCGATACAGGTTCGGGAGAGGGTTCGTGGGTCTCGGGGCGCATGTATCGCGGGCTGTACTCCCGGCGATACGTGTATCCATCCCCGGAAGGCCGCTCCCCTCCATCATCCGGGAGGAGGTCGAGACGCTGACTATTCATGTCCGGCGGCAGCTCGGCGCGCTGCGGCAGCGCCCGGAGATCAACCACAGCATCCGCATCCGCGGGCGCGTCGGCAGCGGCGGTGAATTCGTCATGCGGTCGTGCGAGGTCGGGGCTCATTGGCGGCGTGGGGCTACAACGACCAGCGTACGGGCGCGAGCGGCGCGCACGGAGAGCTGATCGGCGAGGAGTGGGGAATCCCCACTGGCAGGCCTGCCGCGCACTCTCGCGATGGGCCGTCGCAGGTCGTGGGGATTCCCCACATCGCGCCTACGCTGGCCTGCGGGGGACGCGGAGCGCCGCGTAAGGTGGAGGCGTGCTTCATCATCCTTTCCCATCGTCCCGCTTGCACGCCCGGCCCACTGGCCAGCGGGCCCAGGTGCGCTCCGCGAGCACACGTGTTCCGCAAGCCGTTGCGGTGGCTGGGCGGCGCGATGTGCTCGGCGAGCACACGACCGTTGCCGCGTGCGAGGGGGAGGGTATGATTGTGAGTGAGCGCGCACCTATCTCGTCCCGCGCTGCTCATGCCCTCTCGTAATCCGCTCCCGCCCCCGATCATCCCGCTCTTCCCTGCGGCGCTCGAAACGCGCATCAAGGACGCGCTGCAACAGCGCCTCGGCCGCGAGGGAACGCCTGACGAACTCGCGGCGTACCGGCAAGGTCTGTGGGGGATCGCCTGCCTACTCGCGCGCACCGTGGAGCGACCCGACACGAACGCCGAACCCCTACCCTCATGCCACGCACTGCCATCTACGCGCGGAAATCCACGGAATCTGACGACCGCCAAGTCCAAAGCCTCGACGCGCAGCTCCACTGGGCGCTCACCCGATGCGCTGACGTAGGGCTCGGCGACCCGATCATCTTCAAAGAGGCGCAGTCCGCGAAGACGCCGGGCCGCCCGGAGTTCAACCGCCTCATGGAACTGGTGGACGCCGGCGAGGTGGATACGATCGTCACGTGGAAGGCTGATCGCCTCGCGCGAAATGCGCGTGACGCTGGCACGGTGCAGTGGGCGCTCGAATCGGGCCGGCTCAAGCAGATCATCACGAGTGATCGCCCCTACACCCGCGATGCGGATGTAGAGCTGTTCCTCGGGCTCGAACTGAGCCTGTCGGCGAAGTACAGCAAAGACCTCTCGAAGAACGTCCAGCGCGGCATTGCGGAGAAGCTGCGGCGCGGCGAGTGGAGTTGGAAGGCACCCCTCGGCTACCGGAACCTCCGCGAGAACGCCGACCATTCGGTGATCGTTGTTGACGAGCCGATGGCCGCGTACGTGCGGCGCATGTACGCGCTCGCGGCGGATGGGAGCTACAGCATTGGCCGCCTTGCCGATCTCGCGCGCGACGACTGGAAGCTACGGCTGCCGGTCGGCCGGTCGAAGACCGAGACGAAGCCGCTCACGCGGTCAGGCGTTCACTCGATCCTTACTAACCCGTTCTACTACGGCGCGATGATCGTCAAGGGGGAGGCTTATCAGGGCTCGCACGAACCGCTCGTCTCGAAGGAGCAGTTCGATCTCGTGCAGGATGCGCTCGCGGGCCGGCGGCTTCTTGCGGATCGCCCGAAGCGGCTGCGCTTCAAGCTCTCGGCACTCATGTCCTGCGGCCACTGCGGGAGGCGCATGTCGGGGTTCGTGAAGACAAAGCCGTCCGGCAAGCAGTACGTCTACTACGTGTGCAGTAAACACTTGCAGGGCGCGTGTCCGCAGCCGCTCGTGGCCGAGGCGAAGCTGTATCCAGAACTGTATCGGATACTGTCTCGCATTAGTTTGGCCCCTGTTGAGTACGAAATCGCTAGCGATCTCGCGGGCAAAGTCCAGTTGAAGCAGTTGGAGGAGTTAGAGCGGCTGACCACGGGCGAAGCGGCAGAGTCTTCGGATACTGAAACACGCATTTCGCGGCTTCTGGACCTTCTTCTCGCGGGACAGATCAGCGAATCGGAATTCGCGCGGAAGCGCCGGGAACTGCAATCTGCGCGCGTTGAGCAGAGCCTTTCTGCCGCGACCGCCCAGCTCGCCCATAAAGAGAAATTTGAACTCCTCGGAAAGTTCTTGGAAGCGCTCGTGGATGCGGCAGAGCGCTTCAACACCGGCTCAGAAGAACAGAGGCGTGAACTCTTCCACATTTTGGGGTTTGAACTCGTGGCGAAGGGAGAGAAAGTGCTTGTGCGATGCGGAAAACCCGCCAAGCTCCTGATGGAACGTGGCGAGCGTCCGCGATGGTGGGCTCTCGTGGACAGACTAGGAACCGTTTTGCGTGCGATACAGTCCAAAGAACAGTATCCGATACAGTTCTCGATACACATTGGTCCCCCGCCGAGTAGCACGTGGAAACGGCGCAAGCCAGGCGCGACCTCGACCGGCCGCACCGCTCGCCGGAAGCGGGTAGCCTGACGTTCTGCTTCAGAGAACCGCTACACTCCTTCCGTGAAAGGTATCGGCAGAAACGATCCTTGCTGGTGCGGGTCAGGAAAGAAGTTCAAGAAATGCCATCTTGACCGCGCGGATCAACCTCGGCCTACGTTCGCAGAGGTTGCCGAGGACCATCGGCGGACAAAGCAGGCTCTCTGTCTTCACCCGAACGCTCCCACCGAGTGCGAAGGCAAGATCATCAAGGCTCACACGATCCAACGATCGGGAGGGCTAACTCGAATAGCTCGCAACGGTCACGTCTACGCCGGGAAAGCCGATCTCGGCGCTCTCAAGAAAACCGGCGGCGTGATCCCGTTCGCTCTCATAGGCATCAACGACGCCTCTACGTTCACCGGCTTTTGCGCTCGCCATGACACGGAACTGTTCCGACCAATTGAGACGGAGCCATTCACCGCCTCGCGTGAGCAGCTTTTTCTCTTCGGCTACAGGCCGTTCTGCCGTGAGTTGTACACGAAGCTGCAGCTACAGAGGAGCGAGGTGGCGCGAGCGACTTACGATCGCGGGCTATCTCGCCGCGAGCAGATGATGTACCAAACCCTTGAGTGTGCTCAGGCCAACAGCACAGCGCTCGCGGTACGCGATCAGGAAACGTACAAGCGCGAATACGACCAACTTCTGCTACAGGGTGACTATCAAAGAGTGAGCGGGCTGGTGGTCGAGTTCGACACAACGCCGGCCGTGCTAGTCAGTGGTGCACTCTTCCCTGACTTCGATTTCCGCGGGGCAATGCTCCAAAACTTCGCCACGATGCAGAGGCTGGACACTCTCAGCTATGCAGTTGTTCCAAACGAATCAGGCGGTATGGCGGTCTTCTCATGGGTTGGAGATCAGCCGGCCTCAGAAAAGTTCGTTGACTCCCTGCTCGGATTGCCTGACGACGTGATCCCTGATGCGCTCCTCAGGTTCACATTCGAATACTTCGAGAACACGTTTATCGCGCCTGAGTGGTGGGAGGGTCTTGATGAGCGAAGCCGCGACGCGCTGGCACGACGACTCAACGATGCGGCTAATGTATTCAAGGAACGTAAGGCAGACTGCCTGGTAGATGATGGCATGCGCGTAGCTTCGTGGAAGGTCACTGCGAAGCGCCGCGTCTAAGCCATTTAGCGATGCTCAAAGTGGGGGGCGCATGGAGCAACGGGTTGTGGGGATCGGGTCAAGAGAGGAGCAGAAGGCGTTTGGCGGTCGGCACGCCAAGTTCTTCTCCAACTGGGCGTCGCTGAAGTGGTGCGTCGAGCGAGCTTTCTTGCGTGACATCGTTGCAACCGCCGATGCCGACCCGATCATCTTTTACCTAGGGCGTCGCTGCTTTGACGACTTCATGGAGATTATGACGCTTGCTGCGAACGGTCATGGGTTCGGCGCGACGACTCTCTTACGCTCGATGTACGAACGCGCCGTGACTGCGCGGCATCTGCATTTGAATCCCGACGATGCGGCACTCTTCCGCGATTATCACTGGATTCAACTTGAGAAGCTGTTGGGCGCAATGTCGTCGGTTCTCGGTCCTGATAGCGTTCCGCCCGAGAAGGTTGCCGAGGTCCGCGAGGAGAGCGCGAAGGTACGCGAGCGCTACCTCGTTCGGCACTGCGACCACTGCGCGAGGACGCGCGTGAATCACACGTGGACCAAACTGAACTTTGTCGAGATGGCGAGGAAGACGGGAACGTTGGGCGAACTTCTCGTCCACGCCTACTATGTTCCCTTGGAGCAGTCTCATAGCACGCTTCGATCCGCGACCAATCGACTGCGTTTCGGAGAGGATGGAGAGGTCTCCTTTGAAGACGACCCGGCGCGCGCGGTTGCAGATGATGCCTTTCGGACAGCGCATCTCGTCCTACTTCACGTGCTCGGCGTGCAGCGTGAACATTTTCAGCTCGCGGACCTCGAAGCGCCCTTAGAGGAGTGCGCGAGGCAGTTCGACAATCATGAGTAAAGAGAGTGCGTGAATGGCCAATCGCCGGTTACGGCAGACGTTCCGCGAGCGTCGAGAATAATCCGGCCTCACGCCAGAGTCGGCGGTTGCCGATGACGTAGAGCGCTTCCTTTGCGCGGCTGACAGCGACATTCAAGAGATTCGGGCGGCCGCCCGCCCAGTTACGAGCACCGACTTGCGAGGGAGACGGCGCGCCGAGAACAAAGATCACGGCCTCTGCTTCTCGGCCCTGAACGGTGTGCACGGTGCCGATTCTCTCGCTGGCCCATTTCCACCGTTCGTTCTCTTCCACGCCGAGATCCACAAGAACGCTATCCTCGCGCACGAGTTGCCGCAGGCGATCTTGGACAACGCGGAACGGCGTGATGACGAATACGTCGGGCTTTACTAGCCCTTTTGCAGCGAGTCCCCTCAATAGTCGCAATACTTCTTGGCCTTCCTCGGGGCACCACTTCTCCTCGGGTGAGCCCTCTACGTGGAACCAGGCCGAGGGACCAAGAGTATCCCGCACAGAGGACGTTGTTTGCTCTTTCGCCGCAACCATCAAGTTTGCGTATGCGACCGCATTGGAAATACCGAACATCGGCTCGGAGCAGCGGCGATGCACAAGGAGTGGCACCCCAACTTCCCGGCTGCCCGTTCGCGTTTGGAACTCGCTGACATAGCAAGAAGCGGCGTCCGCCAGAGTTTGCACAGAGGCGGCCGGCGCAGCGTACTGCTCTGGCTCAACCCCCATGTGCCGGCAAATTGCGGTTGTCAGTGTGCCGGGCAGAAGCACGATGGGCTCAATTTGCATTGGGTCACCGATGACGAGCGCCTTGCGCGTTCGCATCAGTGCACCGACGGCCGCCTGGGGCAGCGCTTGCCCCGCTTCATCGACAAGAAGCCATCCGAGGCTTCGCGGCGGCAGATCGTGGAGCATGCGGTCGACGGCAGCAAAGGTTGTCGAGACCATCGGCACGACGAGAAAGAGAGACGTCCAGAGGTCAGGTATAAGCGCACGCTTTCCCTCCGTCGTTGTGAGACCGTGGTTCGAGATAAGCGCGCCAAGGTTATGCCTCATGGGTTTCGCGGCGGCGGCGATGAAGGCTCGATGCACTCCGATAGCCGCGGTGAACACTGCGTCCCGTGCGCGCTGCGCTTCGTCGGGATACCAGGCCGTCGCACGTTGTACTACATCGTGGTCCTGGCCAAAGAAATCATCATCGGGGATGATGACCCCTCTAGAATGCGCCTCCTTGAGCTGCACCGTTGCAGTGAGATGCGCTGCTTGCGCGACAGAGACATCATTGTGGGCAGCTTCTAGCAACTCGGCAGCGCGTAGAAGATGATCGCGGCACTCAGTCACATGTCCGCCAGCAACGTCCGCCTGCTGGTCGGCGGTGCTGCAAGCCGCGACCAGCGGGTCCAGGGTTTGGGCGTGTGCAGCCGTCTGCGGGTTCCGTCGCAGCATCTCGATGTACTTCGTGATGAGCACCGCGCTGACTGCTCGCTTGCCCTTCACGACATGGTCAGCGACGACGTATGCGCTCTCGCTCTCCTGTCGCAGTAGCGCGGCAGAAGTGAGTTCGTTCTCTCGCGTAGCAACGCTCGCCTGTGCGTTTGCGAGCGCGGTCTGGCTTACCGCAGCCGCGCGGCTGAGATCGGCCGCGGTTGCGCTCCACCCTTGCATCGCCGCTGTCTTGAAGAGGCGCGAAAGGAATCCGGGCCGACGTCCCGCGTGAGCCTCTACGGCGCTGGATGCAGAGGTCGATGCATCCTCCGCGGCGACGTGGGTACGCCACGCTTCTTGCGCTGCAATCCGAGCCAGATTCTCGCCGATGATCGCGGTCGCCGCGATTTCGCCGATGGCACCTCGCAGCGGGGTCCACAGGGCCACTCGTGCAGCCTCGGCCGCATCTCTCTCTCGCTCTGCCGCTGCGATTCTCAGCTCCGCGGCGCCCCTCTGCGCCATCGCTGCGCTGAGGTGAGCGTCGGCGTCCACAACCGCTTGGATCAGTCGCGGTAGCTCGGCTGCGACGCGCCGAAGACCCTCTAGCCACGTTTCCCACCGTCTACTCTCCTCAACTGTCTTCGCGAAGTGAGTGCGTGCCTCCTTCCACTGCTTCAGTGCCTGTTGCTTCGAGGTAGGCGGCCGCTCCTCCACCACTACACGAGGCGGCCGAGTTTTCACGTTCCCCGTCGTCGCGTCCTTTTCTTCGATGAACTGCGGGGTTCCCGCGGCTGCGGCGAGGTAACGGTTCATGCCCACATCCTCGTCCCACCAGAACGCACTTCGGAAGCGACCCAGGTTGAGCTTGTTACCGAGCACCGCCGCGATCATCCCCCAGGTCTCGCGTTGGTGAGCGACATCCGCGACGCATTTGAAATATCGGAGGTTCACCGCGTCATCTGCAATCGCACCGAGCGCCGGCAACTCTGCGCTTACGTTCTCAACGGCTTTATTGTTCGAGGACGCAACGACAAGTTCGTACCCGCGGAGTTCAGGCGCGACTCTGTACAGATGCCGCCAGCTCTGTCCCGATTTGACGCGCTCGCCCGAGTGCGTAAATGCCGTTTCGGGATCAGCGAACTTCACCATCGCAGCGGCACGTTCTGTCACTACTCCCGCGACAATATCGCGGAGGAGTGTGGTCTTCCCGGTTCCCGGTGGACCATTCACGCCGAGAATCGCACCATCGCGGAGATCATTGAGTGCAAGGTTCACTGCCGCTTGTTGCAGAAGCACCAGCGAGTGCCGGCCCTTCGATGGCCACCGGCCTCGCGGGGTGTGCACGGGCGCGATCGCTTCGCGAAGTGCATGCTCGTCGCGTCGGATGTCAACGCGGAATTCAGGAGGGATGCTCGCGAGGTAGCGATGTAGCGTTTCTGGCGCGCATTCAGCCCTGAATTGCTGACGCGCCGAATCAAGATCCTTGAGAAAGAAGCTGTTGAGAATTTGCCCGTCTGGCGGATTCGGCTCCTTGAAATAGACATACGAGCGGATAGCGAACGTCGGAGGTTCCACGAGTTCGGGCGGTAGGCGTAGCGCCTCGACGAGGCCGCGGTACGTTTGGAGCAAAGCGTCCCGCGTGAGTGGGCGCTCGCCCTCCTCCTCGTCCGCTGTGAACGTGCGGAGCTTCGCGTCTATGCGCTTCACCAGGTCGCGCTCAACGTCTGGCCATTGGGCGAGATCGGTTAGCTGGCCGTCCAAGGCAGCCATGACGCCCCACGCGAAGCTGGAAACCGCCACAGCCGGCGACTCGATCAAGCGTCCTGCACGATCAACGAGAACCGTGGCAAGAATGGCCCTGTCGCGTGTCGTGGGTCGGTCCGGGCGAGTGTCGGCGTAGCGCTCAAGGAGACGCGCCAGCGCCGGTTCGACCTTCACACTGCCGAGGATGACTTCGTAGTAGAGGCGCTTGTTCGGTCTCGACTTCTCGCCTCGTTCCCAAGGCAAGTCCTCAGTGATGCTCGTTACGTCCCATCGCTCGACGCCGGGTAAGTCTTCCGGGCGCGTGAACGTGGGAGGAGAGAGAACTTCGAGGGCAATCCACGCCGACAGTATTCCGTCGGGGGTGTTGGTGATCGGGGGGTATTTCGGCCGCGCGGCCTGCTCGATCGGCGGTGGAGTGGTCGGAAGCGGACCGTCGTCATCGCGCGGTTTTGCTTCGTGCTCTTCGTGCTCTTCGTGCTCTCCGTCCTCTTGTTGCCTGCTGGCGACGGGCATATTCGGTGCCGCACTCTCACGCTGCGTGAGACGGTTGAGGTATTGCTGCACGCGCTGACGTAACCGGCCGGCGCGAAGCGTCGTGCGGTGCCCGAGCTCTTCCAGCAGCGCGTCAAGGAATGGGCGGTCATCGTCGCGACCTGCGAGCGCTGCTTCTAGCTCCGCGATGGACACCTTGAAATAGGGCCGCTTCATCGTGTGCGGGCGACACACCTGCTCGGCAAGGGATTGCTGGTATCGCAGTGCATCGAGTGATTTCTGTTGTCTATCTGTGACCTTACACCTGCCGTCGGTAGCCAGCAATGAATGAGCACCGATGCTTGGCTACTTGATAAAGACACGAAAGCGGGGCGACGAACGCCGCCCCGCCAAACTACGAACTACTGTGAGCATCAGAGAGTGTGGCGACTAGCCGTTTCTGGCGGGGATCGTGGCTCCCGCCGGTTTCATACACCTCGATCACGTCTACGTCATCGCGGATCGTGCAGACGACCTCCACCCCCACGTTCCAACCGCGCGTATGGGATCGCATGCCCGAGCTGCCGAGGCGTGACGCTCGCCCGCGCGTGCCTTGGACTTCGCCGTAGAACCGTGCCATTGCTCAGTCCTCCGGCTCACGCCCGCGCCCGCACGACTTTCGCCGCGGGGCGGACAGCTCCCTTCGGCGCGGCGTTCGATGCTTTCGGCTTGGGTTTCGCCCCTGCCTTGGCCGCGAAGTCGGCGCGCACCTGCTTCTCGATCATCTTGGCGTCGACGCCGAGCTGCGCGATCACCTTGGCGAAGACAGCGCGCTTGCCGGCGTCCGCGTTCGGCCCGGCCCAGGCATGCACGAGCGCGTCGATGACGAAGGCGCGCTTCTGCCCGTCGTTCATCTTCGCGACGAGTTTGCGCGCGATCGCCTCGCAGTTGCCTTTGAGGTCGTCGCGCTTGCCGGCGAAGCCGTGCCGCGGAAGCACGTCTTCGAGCTGCCAGCCCTTCTCCTCGATGACGATGCTCGCGAGTAGGTCGATCCACTCAGGAGCACCGAGCTTCGCCTTCGGCATTGCTGCTGCGAACGCCGCGAGGGTCGCGACGCGCACGGCGCGGTCGAGCTTTTGCTGCTGACGCGCTTGGCGCTCAGCGTCGTTGGTTGCCGGGCGCTCGGATTTCCGCCGCAGGAACTCGTGACCGGAGCTATCGAGCGCTGCGGCGAGCTGCGCCTTCGGGTAGATCCGGCGCAGACGGCCGTTCACGTGCGCGAACACGGTGGAGCGCTTCGGCTCCGTGGCGAGGAGCTGGTCGTACGTCCGGCTCTTCGGATCGTCGGCGCACTTCGCCTCCATGTCCACGTAACCGTCCGCGACCTGCGGGTTGCCGAAGGGAAAGACCTCCTTCACCTCGCGCGGCGTGAGTAGGACCGTGAAGCCCTGCTCGCGGAGTTGTTTGAGATGGTTCTCGATCTTGAGCCGGTAATCCGCGAGGTTCGTGCAGACGTTCTTGCCCTGCACGTTGCCGAACAGGTCTCGATCGTTGCCCGAGCGGAAGGGACACTTGGCGCACGCGCCGAGGGGCGAGAGCGTCGGGTCCGCGGTGTCGAAGGGCGCGTTCTCGAGGACGGTCATAAACTCCGTTTCGACGATCCGGCGCGCCTTCGCGATCGGGACGGCCCCTTTCGCGACCTTGGACGAGAAGTGCGGTTCGAGCGGGTGCTCCACGATGATCCGCTTGAGCGCCTGCTCTTGCAGCTCGGCGTTCGGGATGAGCCCGATCAGCTCCGCGTGCTCCGCCGTGATGACGCCCGCGGCCAACTCCTTCTTCACCTTCTCGGGGAGGGCGGTGAGGGTCAGACGCGCAGCGACGTACGACGGCTTCTTCTTCACCTCCTGCGCGATCTCGCGCGTGGAGAGTCCGAGTTCCCGAAGCGCGGCGTACGCCTCCGCCTCCTCAAGCGGAGAGAGATCGACACGCTGCGCGTTTTCGATGAGCTGCACCTGTCGGACTTCGCGGTCGGTGAACTCGTGGACGATGACAGGGACGGACGTGAGCTTCGCGATCTTCGCGGCCTGGTAGCGGCGATGGCCGGCAACGATCTCGTACGGCGTCTTCTCGTCCTCGATGCGTCGGACGAGGAGGGGCTGCAAGATGCCGCGGTCGGCGATGCTCGCCGCAAGCTCGTTGAGGCCCGCTTCGTCGTAGTGCTTGCGGGGATTGAGGGGCGACTCGCGGAGCTGCGTGAGCAAGACGGACTGACAGCGTGTGGCGTCGGATTGCGCCATGACATTCTCCTTCTTCGGTTGTCGGGGTTAGTGGTTAGTGGCGGTAGGCGTCGTGGCAGGATTTCGAGCAGAACGCCCCGTCGTGCCAGTGAATCCGCGGGCGCGCGGCGTCCGGCTCCGTGCCATAGCGGTAGAGGTACGGTGTGCCGCCTTTTCGCGAGGTCCGCACGCTGCCGCACCACGAGCAGGTCCGCCCGTGCGCCAGTGGTCGAACGATCACCCGCACGAGCGTCGTGCGTGCGAACGGGTCACGTGCGAGCTGGCGCATGGCGGGCGTCCTTTCGGCGCGGGCGGCGGGAGCGACGATGGCAGAGCCGACGGCGGGGCAAGCGGTGGCGGAAGCGGGACGGTTGGAATTGCAATTGTTCTCCTCCTCTCGTTTTTCAGGTGCGCTTTGAAGCGCCCTCGCGCGACCGGCACACGGAAGATCCGAGAGAGGTCCGACGGGTGCGATCCGTCGTCAGCGATCGTCAGCAAGGGTGACGTGGTGCTGGACGGAGCGCGGCGGGTGCCTGTCTCAGAGGATCGTGGTCGGCCGCGCGAGAGCGCCGTTCGGCGCAAGCGGAGGTGGAGGCGTGTTGGGAAGGGCCGCTCGATGTGCGAGAACAACCTCATTCAACCGCGGATCGTGCATGCACGACGATCGCGACAACCTGTCTAGTGGGGAATCCCCAACTCTCGTGGGACACCCACAAGGCGCGTGATCCTGCACTCAAATCGTGCGGATTCCCCATCGCCGGTAGTCAGCGGCGGTCCTCCTCAGATGCGTACGGCGGGAAGCCGAAGTAGCGCTCGTGCAGCAATACGAATACACGTCGGAGCAGCACCACATCCTCCTCTGTGAACTGGAAGAAGTCGCCGACAATCCCCGGCTGCTCGCCATCGCGGAACGTATCGGCGACGGCCACCATGAGAAGTGCGGCGTAGAGGTCGGCGACACTGCCCGTCGCAGCCACAGTTAGGAGTGACATGCGCGGGTCCATGATCGTGCTCGCCGCCCGGACGATCCGCTGCATGCGTGCTTCGACAACTCGCCGTTTCACGCCTGCTCGCCGCAAGGCCGTCCGAATCTTCGCCTCGATCTCAGGGAAGTCATCGACGCGGATCATGCGGCCTGAAACCCCTTGCAGCCGCACTTGTACGCCTCTTTACAGTGACCCTTCGGGTGGTGCTCGTGCGCTTTCTTCCCGTGGCCGCAGACGCACATCGGTTCCGGCGTGAACGCGCGGCAGACGCAGTCGCGACACGGCCCGCGCGGCTGCGTCGCCGTGTTCCAGTGCCGGCTCTTCTTGTGGCCACATCCGCACATGAAGCTCGGGCGGTTGTCGAAGAAGGCGTCCGTCATCGCGCTCTCCGCACTGCGGCAATCGCGCGCTCCACGGGTTGGCGGTCCTCGGAGTCGTGCGTGAGGCAGTAGCGCTCCTTCGCCTCGCGCCTGCGGTACGCGAGCCGCGCGTCCGTCGCTCGCGGCACGCGCACGCTCGCAAGGAACGCGTCGATCTCCTCCCCGTGGAGTACCGGGTGTCGCGCAAGTTCAACAGCAAGCGCTTCCACGCGCCGCCACGTCTGCGGGAGTTCGATGAGCGCGCGTGCCCGCTCCTCGGCGTAGTCCGACCACTCGTCGATGAGCCGCAGATCCGTCTCCACTTGGAGCGCGGTCGCGAGGATGCCTTCGTAGTCGGTGCGCGGCACGAGCCCCCACGCGCCCTCGTAGTGGAAACGCCTTTGCGCGACGAGCCCGGCGTGGAGCACCACCATCTCCCGCTCGATCGCGAGCCGCAGCGCGTCCGACCCAATCGGGAAGCGGCCGAGCCCCACGTCACTGGCGAACGTCATCCGGCCCTCGCGCACGCGCACGTGCACGTGGATCGCACCGATGCGGACGCCAAGTTCCCACGCGGCAACCGCGTGCCCCGCCTCGTGCACCAGTACGTCCGCGAGCGTGACGCCGCGTTGTAATCGCGCGATCGTCATGGCCGCTCGTCCTGCTGCGCCGCTTGGTAGCCGTCCATCCCGCGTAGCGCTTCCGTGAGCGTCGGCCGCCGCCACACGAGCACGGCGTTCGACTCCACGCCGGGCGTCGGCGGCGTGCGCCACGCGGCACCGGATGGGACCACCGTGGCGTCCGTGCGGAGGTCCGTGAGGAACGTGGCGATCGCTGGACCGTCCATCTCGCGAACTTCGCGGAGGCGCTGCGCGAGGAGTTCGACGCGCGTCCACGTCGCGCCGTCGCTGAGGAGCACGCGCGCGCGTTCGCGCTGGTAGTTGAACCAGCCCGTCACCACGCCGCTGTCGTACTCGAAGCGCTCCATGAGGTCGCAGGCAAGCGACTGGTCATCCCAACCCCACACCTTGTGCGACCACCCGAGCGCGAGCGCCCGGCCAACGACACCGCACTGGATCGCGATGCAGTCGCGCTCAAGCGCGATGCGCGCCTCGTTGCTCGCGTCATCCCGCGCGTACGTGAGCGACGTCCACGCGCCTTCGAAGACCCGGTGCCGTCCGTCGAAAACCGCGCGCCGGATTGCGATGCCGAAGTCGAACGCAACCACTGCGTGCGCAGCCACATGGATCGCGTCGGCGCGGTGGAAGCGTTCTTCGGGCACGTGGTAGATCCGGCAGCGCCAGGTCGTACGCCGCGTCCGGCGGCGGAGCTTCGGGGGCGGCCCGATGCGCACATACCGCACCTTCTCAGCCACGGCGACCGCCTTCCCCGAACACGGCACGCACGCCGCGGTGCTCGAACGGGTGGAAGGTGCGGACGATCACGCGCCGCTCGCGCCACGCCGCCTCCGCGATCCTCCGCTCGAACAAGTCGGTGAGCACCACCGGCTCACCCACGAGCCGCCGGAGTGCGTACACGATCCCGACCGCGCAGGCGGGCGTTGGCTCGATCCGTCCCATGCGGATGCGCAGCAGGTGTGCGCGTTCGTACCCGCACTCCCGCGCGAGATGCGCCGGCCGCACGCCCCGGCTCCGCAGGTACGACTCCAACAGCGTCGGCCGCGACGGGCCGACGACGAGTTCCGCTGCCGGTGTCTCCGGCGATGGTGCGTCGGACGCTGGCAGCAAGGGCGCGGAGGCTCCGCGCGTAAGGACCGGCACAGCACCCGTCATCGCCGCAAAGAGTTGTAGAACGCCGCGTCGTGTCACTTCGTTGTGCATGGTCTCGACTCCTTTAGGTGTCTTACAGCGCCAAAAAAAAGGACTCACTCGTCCGTCACGCTTGAGCGGCATCACTCCTCCCGATCCAGTTCAGGTATGCCGTCTTCGCCGAGATGCGGTCGCGGTTCGTGGCGTCGGTGGCAGTCGGTGCAGACCTGCCGGCCCGGTACATCGCTTACTCGTCCGCAGTACCAACAGAAGGCGGTGAACCGGTCGTCTGCGCGCGGGATGAAGTACGGGTAATCGAGTGCTGCACGAAACCCAGGAATCGCGAGTTCCAGCTCGTCGGCGTTGACGGCACTGGCGAGGTCGAGGAGATGCCGTTCGAGAACATCGCTCGCGTTCAGGGGCGCTCGAAACTGCCCGCGCTCCATCTCCGCGAGGTAATGGAGGAGCCGGATCTGATAGACGGGAAGGAAGACCTCGATCTGTTGAACACGATTGAGCAGCGGGACAACTGAAAGTCGATCAACCGAACCGAGTGCGCCATTGACCATCCGCGGCGTCCACCGATCGTGCGCGAGCTTCGCTACGTCGTCCCACGGAATGACGAGCCGTCCGCCGAATGTCTCCGTCGCGATTCCGCCGGCCGCGATCGCCGCATCTACTTCCTCCTGCGCGGTGCGAGTCAGCCGCAGCGCATCGGCGAATGAATAGAACGGGACACGCTGGATGAACAACTCGCGAATGAGGGCGCGGTCCGTTTTGCCACGTATAGATGTCTTTTTCGAGCGCAGAATAGTTCTCTTCCCGTGGCGCATGCGTGAGCTACCTCGCGGCGGGAACGGTGAGCCGCAGAGCAGTCCGTGCGGCGGCGTTTACGGCGGCGCCGGACAGGGGCAGAGTAGGTCCCCAGCCCTCTAGCCCTTCCCGACAAACGCTTATGCGAGAAAACGTTAGAGTCGCTTTTCGTGCGGAGAACACGAGCGCGATGCAACTTCGACGGTGGGATCAGGAGACCGTCAAGTACCACACGAAAGATGAGGTCGAACGCCTCTTCGATCAAATCAACGACCCGCGCGATCTTCTCCTCTTCGACCTCATCTATCGGCACGGGCTACGACGTAAGGAAGCCGCCCTTCTCACCCTCGATGATTTCCGCGAGGAACGGATTTGGATCTGGCGCGTCAAGCACGGGAAGTCATGCGGATACCGGCTGCACGAGCGAACACTCCTCCTCTATGAGCGCTACCTCGCGGTCAGGCCGGACGACGGCACCCGATACCTGTTCCGATCCCGCCGCCGGTCATCGCGGCCACTCTCGGGCGGTGAGATCAACCGGCTGTTCCACAAGTACGCCTCGGCCGCGGGCCTTCCACGAGATCGGGCGCACGTCCACAGCCTGCGGCACTCCATCGCCGTCCATCTGGCGGAGATTGGCTGGACGCCGGCCGACGTGCAGTACTGGCTCGGCCATCGCGACATCAAATCCACGATGGTCTACTTCCGCATCACCGACAAGCGCGCCGAACTGCTGCATGAGGCGATGCGCCAGTCAGACGGCATCGCCCGGACGGGGCACTGACGGACCGGATTCCACCGAACGCACGTTTTCTCGCATTTTCGTCAATTCGCACTCTGACTGACGCCGGCCAAGTCCAAAAATAGACACGCTGACCGGCTTGCGGGGGAGTTGATAGTCAGCCGACTCCCCTAACGCCGCTAAGTTGCCCCACGTTGCCGTACTTACGCGCGAATCACAGCAATCACGCGTTTTATCCCGTCATCGGCATCCTCGACACGGCTGATTTCTTTGGGGACGCCGATCGCACAATCTCTTACGCCCTCACAAATCTCTCCTCGTTCTGTCAACCCGTTGATTCTGCTGCGGTTGCGACCCCCAACCCCTCCGGCCTCCGCCGCATTTACGCCCTCAAACAGCCGTCTGGCCGGTCCTATAGGGCCCCGCAATCACCGGGACCTACCGTGAACATCCCGGCCGGGAAAAACGGAAACGCGAGTGTGAAGAGTGTAACGACAACTACCGCCTGAAAACCCGTCGGCCTCGACGCGCACCACGTTCAACAGGTGAGGACGCAACCCCCACCTGTACGGAACGGACGCACACGCGCCGACCGGTCAAGGCAATTGGAGGACACGATCAAATGAAACTCCATCACCCCGACTCTATCGGCGTACCTGCTAATAACCATTCTGTCAAGGGCACGACCGTCCGCGACTTCTGTCCCGCCGTGCGGCGACACAACCGCCGGCGCGCCGATCTTCGCCGCGACCGCGGGAAGCTCGATATCGCAACGCTCGACATTGCGGCGCGGCTCCTCGCAGAAGGTGTCCCCGCGTCTGACATCCACATCGTCGCCGCACAGGTGGAACGGTGCATCCCCTTCGTCGGCACCGTGGGCGACGACATCCGCTCCATGCACGTCCATCCGTGGACCGCTGAGCTGATCGCGCGGTACGGCGACAAGCTCTGCACGCTTCTCATGACTACCCGCGGGAAGGTGGACCCGCGATGACGATGGCCGCGCCCTCCTGCACGGTCTGCGGAGGCGTCTTCGCCTGCACCAACTGCGAGCGGACGCTCCGCAAGCAGTTCAGCGCGATGCATGAAGTGGATCACTTGATGATGAACGCCGGAGAAGCCTCCGGCGTTCATCGCTTCTTCGATGCTGCGAAGGCGCAGGCGCTCTACGCATCCCACTTCCCGATCGGCGAGCGCGGGGGCGCGATGATCGACTTCGGCCGCGCCGTCGTGCTTGAGTGCTACCTCCCGTTCAATCTGCCGAGCGGCTTGGAACTGCCCTACGTACCACTCCCGCTCAACGGCGAGATTGTTCACGACATCGGCCGAAAGAAGGACGTCGCGTCGTGGGAACTGGAAGCTTGCAAAAGCGGCTACTGCCGGTGCAAGAGCAGACCGACTGGATGGCGGCTCACGCGGCCGATCGTGCGCGCGCTACTCAACGTGACCGACAGCTTCATCAACGATCACGGACGCCTCCTACCGGGTGCGCTTGGCGCATGGGAGTTGGAGTGGCACACGGTGACGTTCATGCGCGACTGCTTCTTCAACCCCAACTTCGTGTTGCCGAAGCGCGAGGAGAGCCGCGAGGCGCGCGCTGAGCGTGCGAGGTCGCGCTCGACCGCATGGAAGCACCGCCATCCCGAGCACACGCGCCGCCGCCGACGCTAACCGTCAGCACCCGTCTCAACGCCCGGCCCGGTCATCGAACCGGGCCGTTTTCTTTTGTGGAAAACCCGCGCCTAGTACGCGCCTAGTGACGTGTTTTTTGCTCTGCATCCCGAGATGTGCCGAGATGCCATGCGCTCGTAAATGCTGGTACAATAGACACTTGGACAAAGGAGGTCCCATGATATCTCGACATGGGGCTTCATGGGGTTCAGGTGGTCGGGGGTTCAAATCCCCCCTGCCCGACCAAATACAACCCCAAGAAGCCACAACAACTTACGAGTCTCGCCCTCAGAGGGCAAAATCCCGCCCCGCGCGCTCCGCGCCTAGTAGCGCGCCTAGTGACTCTTCGGCACTTCGCGCCGGAGGCACAGAGTCGAGCGCGATCCTATCGTCGGAGGTATCAACGACGCATGGATCACGAGACCCTGATCTCGCGTATCGAAATCGCCGCCGAACTCGGCGTGCAATCCCAGACCATCGCGCATTGGGAGAGAGCGGGCTGGTTTCCTCGGCCGAAGATGAAGCTCTCGCTCAAGCGCATCTACTACGACCGCGCCGAGGTGAAAGCCGCACTCGACGCGCGAGCGATGAGAGCCCCACGCAACGCGGGGGCGGCGCACGCCCCCGCGGGCAGCACCTCAAAGGCTTTCGGTATGACGAGGCGGCCGGGCTCGCGTACTTCTCGGTCTACCTGCCGGGCGGCGGCGCGCGCCATCGCGCCACGGTCGAAGCGGCGACATGGGAAGAGGCGGTCCACAAGTGGACGGAGTTCCGCGCGCGGGCACTGAAAGGCGAAGCGCGGCCCGGCCACGTGCTCACCTTCCGTGAGTACATCGCCGCCTACATGGACGACATTGCGACGCAGGTGAGCGCGAAGACAGCGACCGAGTATCGGCGCACGGCGACAAAGCACCTGCTCCCCGTGTTCGGCTCCACGCGCCTCAACGAGATCACGACGGCCGCGGTCAAGGCGTTCGAGACAAAGTTGAAGCGCGCCGGCTACGCGCTCGCCACGGTGAACGGCTACGTCAACGTCCTCCTCATCCTGCTTCACCGTGCCGTCGACGACTTCGATGTCATCGAAGAGTTCCCGCTCGAGAAGCGGCTCAAGCGGCAGAAGCTCGAGCCGCTCGCCCTAGAGTTCACGGACGAAGAGAGCGCGCGGTTCTTCGCTGCCTTCGATGATGAGGCGGAACTCGGCGTACACCTCGCCGTGCGGCGGACGCTCGGCGTCGTCCGCACCTGCGAGCGCTATCCGCGCGACGCTTCGGCGGCTCGAAAGCGATGGGAGCCATCCTCGGGGACTCCTGCCCCGACTGTAGCGGTATGGTTCCCACTACGGGGGCTGGGTGGACTTCGGGAGGTACGCACTAAAATGAATGCTATGCGCGTCCTCGCTCTCACGCTCCTCCTGTTCGCAGCGTCCGTCGAGGCGCAGTTCACCCAGCAGGGTTCGAAGCTGCGAGCCCAAGGTGGTTCGGCCGCGGCGCTCGGTACATCCGTCGCGCTTTCGGCGGATGGCAACACGGCCGTCGTCGGCGGCCCGGCGAGTCAAGCGCAGATCGGCGGGGTGTGGATCTTCACACGCAACGGCAAGGTCTGGAGTCAACAGGGCCCGAAACTCGTCGGTACCGGCGGGGGTAATGCCGCACGGCAAGGGTCCTCCGTCGCAGTCTCCGCCGACGGGAACACCGTGATCTTCGGGGCCATCCGGGATCGAGGATCTGAAGGTGAATTCCTCGGCGCTGCGTGGGTCTTCACGCGTGTGGCAGGTGTATGGAGTCAGCAAGGAACGAAGCTGGTCGGGACAGGGGCAGTCGGTGGCGCGGAACAGGGGTCAGCCGTCGCGCTTTCGGCGGATGGCAACACCGCGATCATCGGCGGGCCATCGGACAACGGGTCGCAGGGCGCGGCGTGGATCTTCACACGCACCGGCGACACCTGGACGCAGCAGGGGTCGAAGCTCGTCGGCACTTTCCCGTCGGCGCCGTCGGCGCAAGGATTCGCGGTCGCGTTATCCGGCGACGGGAACACCGCGATCATCGGCGGGCCACAGGGGACCGACGGCGGTGCGGTCTGGATCTTCACGCGCGCGAATGGAGCATGGGTGCAGCAAGGTCTGAGGATCATCGCGTTCAGCGGCGTCGGAAACGTCCGTTACGGCACATCGGTCGCGCTCTCGTATGACGGGAATACCGCCATCGTCGGCGGCCCCGGCGACGTGGATCGCGGCTCAGTGTGGGTCTACACACGAGCGAACAGCGAGTGGACGCAGCAGGGACCGAAGCTCTCCGGCACGAGCGAGAACCCGGGCGCAAGTCAGGGGACCTCTGTCTCACTTTCCGCCGATGGAAACACCGCAGTGATTGGCGGTCCTCAGGATCACCCGCAGGGCGGGATCTGGGTCTTCATCCGCAACGGCGATGTCTGGTCGGAGCAGGGATCGAAACTCGTCGGAACGGGCGCGGCGACTCAGTTCGGCCCGCCGTTGCAAGGACGCGCCGTTGCGATCTCCGGCAACGCAAAAACGATCATCGAAGCAGGCTCCGGGGACACCTCCGAGACCGGTTCGGTCTGGCCTTTCTCCAAAGCGGTACCGACGATCGCAACGTTCACCGGCAACGGGCAGAGCGCGCAGATCAATGCCGCATACGCGCCGCTGTCGGTCATCGTGCGCGACGCCTCGGATCAACCGTCGTCCAATGCGTCCGTCACGTTTGCCGTCCATGGGGGTCCGAGTGGCGCGGGCGGAACATTCGGATCGTCCACGACGGTGCTGACGAACGCGGACGGAATCGCCACCGCTCCGACGCTGACCGCGAACGCCACCATCGGTGGATTCACGGTCACCGCGAGCACCGCGTCCGGTCCGGCGTCAGCCACCTTTGATCTCGCGAACGCCGCCCTCCCTGCACCAACAAACGTCACCGCCACTACCACACCGCAATCGACGATCGCCGTCAACTGGACCGCGAGCAACGGCGCAACACACTACGAGGTCGAGCGTGCGCTGGACGGGGTGACGTATACGAGCCGGACGATCACCAGTGCAACGTCCTTCGTCGATAGCTCCGGCATCGGAAACAACTCCGGCTATCTCTACCGAGTCCGCGCCATCGAGCCAGGCCTCTCAAGTTTCAGCGTGCCCGACATTGCGACGGTGGTGAGCCTCACCGATCCGGCGCTCACCAGCGGAGCCACCATCAAGGCCGTGCATTTCATGGAGCTCCGCAATGCAGTGACCGTCGTTCGAGCTCTTGCGGCACTCGACTCGTACGGCTACACGGATCCCAATCTTCAAGGCGAACCGGTGAAAGCGATCCACCTCACCGAGCTGCGGTTCGCTCTCGGCGAGGCTCGCGCCCGACTCATGCTCCCGGCGGTGCTCTACACCCGTCCGACAATCACGGCAGGCTCGACCTTCATCGCAGCGACGGACGTTCTCGACCTGCGCAGCGGCGTCCAGTGAGCAAGCCACTGCGCACTACTCGGCGCGTTGTTGCTGGCGCATCCTGGTTCTGATGCGCTTGCTCACTTCGCCCAATGAAAGCGGCAATTCGCCCGGCGCTCGGACCTCGATGCGCCGCGCCTTCTAGAGCTTCCCGCTGTCAAGCCAACAGCACGCGCCGATCGGCAGGTTCGCGAGCTCCCTCGTGCGCGCGGCGATCTTCTCGCTCGGCGTGAGGTAGTCAATCTTGTCGTGCGAGCATTGCATGCAGAGGCAACCTCTTTCGCCTCCGCCTCCGCGCCGATGCCGCCGCATCTGATTCTCTCTAAAACGAATGACGACGACGGGACGCTGACGACAGCGGAGATCGGCGGCGCTCGACCTCGACCACATCCGCACGGTCGTCCTCGAGGGGTGCCGGACTGCCGCTGGCGAACGAAGTCTCATCGACCCATTTCTTGCCGCAGGTGCGGGGAACGTGGTGGGAGGTGACGACGCGGCGACGCGGGAGATGTCGATCACCTTCCATCGCTCGCTACGCGCCGGTGTCACACCGCATCGCAGCATTGCGGACGACTCAGATCGAGATGATTCGCCGCGCATCTGGGGGCTTCGCTGCAGCTTTACGGCTCGGGCTCATGACGACGGTGCATGAGCGACGATCACCACAACTGGTTTGATAGGACTCCAAGCGTTTATTGCGCAACGACGACTCACTCGCGTACGCACGACGACGACCGCGTCACGACAGGCCCAGGCCAAGCCTACCAGGCCTTCGCCGGCGTAGGTGCGCGAACGGGCGCCGCTGCAGCTGGAGACCAGGCGCGCGGTGAAATACTGGTCCGCCCGAAAACGGCCCCTGGGAGATTAGGTCCGCCTTCCGGGCCCGACCGATGTTTCAACACCGAGTTCGGCTACCATGGTCCGCATCCTGTGCGCGATAAAGATTGGGACACCCTCGTCTGGAGTCTCCAGCATCGCAACTGCATCCTGTTGCTCGGATCGGACGTCGCAGGCGTTGCTGACGGTGGCGGGTCGCTGCAGTCCGAGTTGTGCGCGGCTCTGCGATCGGAGCTGAGCACGCCCGTTTCGCCGACCGCCACGTTCCCGCACGTCGCGCAGCGCTTCAGCGACGAAATCGGCAGGAACGATCTGGAGCGGGAGGTGGCGCAGTTCTACAGGACGCGGCGGCCTCCCTCGCCCATCCATTCCACGCTCGCGTCGCTCCCGTTCTATCTCGTGATATCTGCCGCCCACGACGACCTGCTGGCCGAGGCTCTTCGCGCGCGGAACAAGCCTCCCGTGACGGCGCGGTACAACTACAAAGGCAACAATCCGGGCGTGGTCACGATGGGGCAGGTCGAGAGCCCGCTCATCTATCACCTGTACGGCCATTCAACGGAGCCCGAGTCGCTCGTCCTGACGGAAGGCGATCTGCTCGACTTTCTCGTGGCCATCGTCTCCGACGTCCCGCCCCTCCCGCACAACATCAAGAGCGAGCTGCAAAAGAAGGGGAAGAGCTTTCTGTTCGTCGGGTTCGGCATCCGCCAGTGGTACGTGCGGATCCTGCTGCACGTTCTGAAGCTCAAGCGCGCGGAGACGCGGTCTTTTGCGCTGGAACCGCCGGTGCCCCTGCCGGACGACGATCAGACGATCCTCTATTACAAGACCGGCTATCGGATCGAGGTTTTCCAGCACGATGTCGCCGAGTTCGTATCCGAACTGGCGCGGCGGTGTGCTGCCGAAGAGGCGGCGCTTCCCGCCGGCACGGCACCTGCCGTCACGCCGGACGCGCCGAAGGTCTTCATCTGCCACGCGAGCGAGAACAAGGACGTCGCGAATCAGATCCACGACCGCTTCCTGGAAGCGGGACTGAACCCGTGGTTCGATCGCGCGAGGCTCGAAGGAGGCGCGGCGTTCGATCGCGAGATCGAACAGACCCTCGGCGAGACCGACTATTTCGTGGTCGTTCAGAGCGAGGCCCTGCAGCGGAAGCCGTTCAGCTACGTGAACAAGGAAATCAGCCTGGCCCTCGACCGCCAGCGCTACGTCCGCTCGGGGTTCCGCTTCATCATCCCGGTAGTGGTCGATGACTCGCCGCTGCTCCCGGAGCTCCGCGAGTATCAGGCCGTCCCGCTCCGTTCGGGCGGCGACATCGATCAGCTGATCAGCACGATCCGGCGGGATCACCAGAGGAGACTGCGGCAGTGACTGCACCGGTTTCGTACGATCGCTATCCGGGGGCCCGGTCGTTCGCGGACTCCGATCTCGACCGGCGGTTGTTCCGGGGCCGCTCGGAGGATACGGACGCACTTCTTCATCTGATTCTCGTGGAACGCCTGGTGGTTCTCTACGGCCGCTCTGGCATGGGAAAGACTTCGCTGCTCAATGCCGGCGTTGCCGCGCGGCTGCGGGAACAGGGCTTCTTTCCCATGGTGGCCAGGATGAACGATCCGGCCAGAGGGCCGTTTCAGACCGTCATCGAGTGCGTCCAGCAGAGTGCGGCCGATTCCCGGGTGGAGCTCATCGCTCCGGACGGCGGCTCGCTGTGGCAATTTTTCCGGTCCGCGGAGCTCTGGAAGGGCGACGAGTTGCTGACTCCCGTCCTGATCCTCGATCAGTTCGAGGAGCTGTTCACCATTCACGAGCCCGCGCAACGGCAGCAGTTCATCGACGAGCTGGGAGCGCTCGTCCGAGGCAGTTCCGCGGAGGGCCGGCCGTCGCTCGGCGATTTCCGGACCGTGATCTCCATCCGCGAGGATTTTCTCGGGCATCTGGAGGAGCTCTCCGCGCGCATCCCGAACATTCTTCACAAACGGTTCCGGGTCTCGGCGCTGTCGCGAGTCGGCGCGGAGAAGGCGATCGTGGAGCCCGCGGCCGTCGCCGATCCCGGATTCGCGTCCCCCGCGTTCACGTACGAAGCCGGGACGCTGGAGGGGTTGCTGAACTTCCTCTCCGCACGGGCGGCGTCGCGGGGGCCGGGAGAGCACGATCTCATCGATCCGTTTCAGCTCCAGCTCGTCTGTCAGCACGTCGAATCGGTGGTCCGGAGCCGGAACAGCGTGCAGCCGATCGAAGTGAAGCTCGACGACCTCGGCGGCGAGAGCGGGCTGCGGCAGATGCTGCGGACGTTCTACGTGACGCGAACGAGCGAGGTCGTCAAGGGGTTCGCGCGCCAGCGGGTGGAACGGCTCATCGAGCAGGGACTGATCAGCGCGCAGGGCCGGCGACTGAGTCTCGAGGAAGGCGACATCCAGCAGCGCTTCCGCGTCTCGCCGGCGGTGCTGGGCCGGCTCGTCGCCGTCCGCCTGCTCCGCGCCGATACCCGGATCGGAAGCATCTATTATGAGATCAGCCACGACACGCTCGTCGCACCGATCGTCGCCGCCCGCCAAGCGAAAGCAAAGCACAGACGCCGGCGGATCGTGGCGGGGATCGTGGTCGCAGCGTGCCTGTTCGTCGTCGCCGTAATGGGGCTGGTCGAGCGGGCACTGGAGGATCTCGATCTGGGCATGATGAACGTACTGTCGGAGGGCGTTCCTTCGCAGGATGATGCACAACGGCCCGGCACGCAGCCGGTGCCGATCCTGGCAGTGACGAGCTTCGACGGCGACACCGTCGCCAAGGGGTTCGGCAACGGCTCGGTACGCGTCACCATCCGCCATCGCGGCCACAACGACGTGGTGTTATCGGACCGGCGCGGCAACCAGGCTGTTTCCGCGCTGAGCTTCGACCCGTTCGTCCACGATCTGGCGATCGGGCGGTCCGACGGAAGCGTCGAGATCCGCTCCCTGGAAACGTTCGCGGAGCAATCGGCTGTGCCGACGCAGGGGTTCGCCGTCAGCCAGATCATCCTGAATCTCGAACGGCGCATGGTGGCCTTTCTCGGAGACGATCAATTCCGGCTGTTCGACTGGTCGGAACGGCGCGCCCGTCCGGTGATGGCATCGTCCCTGGCGATGCTCTCGATGTCGAGTCTCGTCGCGTTCGACGGCGACCTTCTGCTGTTTCTCGATGCGCACGGCCGGTTACGCTGCCTGCGCGTCGACGGCGCCGATGCGGGAAAGGCCGGACCGTGCGAATGACTTCACGGAGCGGGCGTGGAGGCAGACGGTGCTCCTGAAGCGCCGGTACTACGGCTTCTGGACCGCGATCGCTTTTGCCGTCCTGTGCTTCGTCATCGCCGCGAGCATCTACGACCGGGGCGACGATCCCAGCGATCTCTACGACGACACGGCCAATGCCTTGTTCGCCGGCTTCAACACGCTGGCCGGGGCGCTCGCCTACCGCTCAGTGAAACAACGAAAGCTGAGCGGGCTGCCGTGGCACGGGCGGCAGATGCTGATCGAGCTTGCGGGTCTCGCCGCACCGCTGGTGTGGGTGGCGACACAGGAGAAGCCGCTCGCACTCGTTCAGGTGAAACCGTTCCCTCTGTTCATCCCGTTGTGGACGATCCTCGCTTACACCGCGGCGGCGACCGGGGCGACGCAGCCACGGCCACCACGCCTCGTGCGAAGGACGCTGATCACCCTGGGTGTCGTCGTTGCCTTGTATGCCACGAACGCCGTATACCAGAGCCGGCAGTTCACCAGGACGATGTCGCGCTCGTGGCCGCTTCTCGGCAGCGGGCTGGTTTCGATGCCGTCCCGGTTTCCGCCGCAGCGGAAGACGGACGCCGCGTCCGAGGCCGAACGAATCGCGCTGTCCCTCGGTGTGTCGATGGTCACGGCAGCCGGTCCGCAAAGCAGGGATCGCGACCAGTTCGAGGCCGTGCGACCGCTCCTCACCGGTTACATCAATGGCGCATTCGTCCAGCCGACCCGGTACGTCGGTCCGCCTCCCGCCGACCTCGCGCAATACCTCGACCTCAATCGAAACGCGCTGGATGATCTGCGCGATTTTCTCCTGACCAATGACCCTGTCGCCTGGGAGCTGGACCTCACGAATCCGCGGAACTTCTTCGCGCTCCCCATGAGTCTGCGCGGTCACCTGGACATTCATAGGCTTTTCGTGACATCCGCCCTCCTCTCCCTGGCCCGCGGGGAGAGCGGTAGGGCATCGGAGTTTCTCCGGGCCGCGACGGCGTGGTCCCTTTCTCTGCGGCAGCGTCCGGAGCTGATCTCCCGATTGATCTACTTCGCTGAAGTGCGCGACATCCTCGGCGGTATCCTCAAACTGCCACCCCCCTATCCGGCCTGGTCCGCCGGCATTCGCCGCGAGGACATGCGCGCGCTGATGAGCGAGGGCCTGGCGTACGAGAACTGGATGTGGGTTCAGGCGATCCTGATTCCGCCCCGGTTCCACACCGAGGACGCCGCCGGCAAACGCACCTTCCGGTTGGACGGATACGGAGTGTGGCGCTGGATACTGCGGCCGCTCCTGCTGCAGTCGCAGCGGCACACGATCGAGACGGAGCGCGCGATTCTCGAACAGTTCGTCCGCCTCGCGGATTGCCGGACCGAGTCCACCAGTATCCTCACCGAAAAGTTCTCCTCTCGCTACGGTTTATGGCTGTCGTACGGCGTGTTCTTCGGTCAGACCAGCACGAACCTCGCAACGGCCTGGACTCGTGCGCTGGGCGTCGCCTTGCGATCCGAGCTGGCTTCCGTCGTCGATCGCAGCAGTGTGCAGCCGGCGGCCGGCGAGAAGATCCGCTCGACCGTTTGCCGCGACATGGACTGGCTCGTGAGCTCCCGCGCCGACGGCCTGTCGTATGTCAGCCTGACCCTCACCTCGACAGGCCCGCAGCCGGACGTCCGTCCCGCAATCCTGACCTCATTCATGGCGCCGCCGCTCGAGCACGTCCAGAGCCTGGCCGCTCCTGAGGCGGCGGCCGGCGCGGAGCAGATCGTGGAAAACGGCGGCTTCGAAGAAGAAGGCGCTTCTCCAGGCGAGGCAGATTCCTGGTCGATCGAGGATGCGGATTCCGAAAATGGTCCGTCCCGACTCGGCCCGATCCGGCAGCCGGCGTGGACCGGCGCCGGAACGCCGGCGTATGCGCCGCGGAGCGGCCGCTGGTTCGCTCTTCTGAACGCGAATGGCGAGACGAACGCTCGCCTGACACAGAGGTTTGAGATCCCCGAGAATGCCACGACCGCGGTTCTCACCTTCTCGGTGCGGGCCGACGGGTCGCGTCCCGGCGTCACATGGCTGGAGGACACGCTGGAGGTCCGCCTGACGGGCGCAATGACCAGTGACTCGACGACCGAAGCCGTCCTGGACGTCCTCCGGGGACGCGACGCGGGTGTCGGCAGCTACAGCTATCAACGCCGCAGCTATGCGTTCAACGTCGCGCCCTGGCGCAAGCAGCAACTCACGCTGGAGTTCATCACGCGCGCGGTCCGGCCCGGATCTCCACATACCGTCTTCCTGCTCGACGACGTTGCCGTCACGACTCAGTAGTCGCTCCACTCGTGGCCGCGGCGGATCTGGGCGTACATCTCGTCCATCAGTTTCGCGGTCGCGTCGTCGTCCACTTCCCAGAGCGCGGCGATGACCTGCTCGGCGCCGGCGAGGAGGAAGGCCCAGGCCAGGCCGACCAGCCCCTCGCCGGCGTAGGTGCGCGAGCCGGCGCCGCTGCAGTTGGAGATCGTGACCAGGCGCGCGGTGAGGTGCTGGTCCAGCCGCGAGTCGTCTTCGCTCTGGCGAAGATTACCGGAGCGGGCCCCCGCGATCACCGCGCCTTGAACGCGTAAGCCGCCAGCACCGGGAGTGTCCCGACCGCAAGCCCAAGCGCCATTCCCGCAAGGCCTGCAAGGCCGACGTGCAGGCAGCCGGCAATGCCCAGCGTGACGGTGACGCTCAGGGCCGCGATCCAGAATCCCGCGCTCGGTCGTTCGTCGAGGAAATCGCGCCGGAATCGTGCGAGGCTTCCCCCGGCCAGGCAGAGAGCCGCGACAAATCCGCCGGCGATCGACGCCGCCGGCAGTAACCCGCAAATGAGCGTCGAGCAAATTGGAGCAATCCAACTCGTCACGAACGGGAGCAGCAGCGGACCGAGGCCAGCGATCAGCCCGACGTTCGCGCCGCGTGCGAAGTCCTGTCCGCGCCAGTTGAAGAGAACCACCAGCGCCGCAACCGCGGCGATGACGAAGAGCATCAGCGCCCCGCGCCCTGTCGCCACGCAGGCGTAGAGCGGCACGAACGTAAAGGGAAGAACGAGCAGCGCCCGGCGCACGCCTTTCTTCACCCTGCCGCGTTCGTACGCGTGGCGGGCAGCCGTCAGAAGCATCGCGTCATTCATGTCGGAGCCTCCACGCCGCGAGCATTCGCGCCCGTGCACGCTGCAGCCGTTTGCGGAACCCTGCGCCGACCGTTCGTTCGTCGCGTGCATAGCGCAGCAACGCGTCACGGTCTTCGGGTCGCAGTGTCGCAAGCGTCTGGCCGATCGCCGCCGCGAGATCGGCCGCGATCGCTTGCTCTTCCGGGCTGACTTTATCCAACCGCAGGTCTGCCGCTTCATCCAACCCGCTCGTGTCGCGCCGCCGCCACGCACGACGGCGCACCGTGCGAATCTCCCACATCGCGATTCCGATCGCCCACGCGACCGCATCGCGTTCCGGGTCGAACTCGAGCGCCCGTTCGAACAGTTTCAGGAGCGCGTTCTGCGCGGCGTCATCGACATCGATCGCCGGCAGGTAGCGCTCGGCCAGCGCATGCACGACGGGCCACAGGCGGGCAAACACGGGCTCGAACGCCTGTCGATCGCCGTCCGCGAGACGTGTCAGCTCGCGCTGCAGCTCCGCGCGCGCGTGCGCGTCGAGGGTCACCGGAACAGTTCTCCGGTTGCGCGGCCTCGCCGCCGGTGGTCAGCGTTGGGCATTTTGTGCATTTTGTGCCGCAGGAGCGTCCGCCGCCCGCGCCGTCCGCTTCGCTCGTGCCGCCATCACGTTCTGAATCTCCCGCCGTGCCTCGCCGAGGTCTTTCCGAAACGCCGGCTCCTGCATCAGGCGATCGACGAACTGCCGGGCGAAGATCCGTCCCGACTCCGAGTCGCTCGCGAAGTGCACGCCGAGAATCTCACGCGAGTAGGCCATGTCGCGGGCGTTCCGAAGGAAGAGGTCGTGCTGCTCCGGAAGCAATAGCTCGTAGACGTAAGCCGCAACCCACGAGTTGCTGGAGTGGCCGCTCGGATACGCTGGAAAGTTCGGCGTCTCGAGATTCTTCAAGCGCGGCTCGATCATGTAGGGTCGCACGCGATTGAATCGGAACTTCGCCGCCCAGAGGTAGTAGCTCGCGTCGGACCAGACTCGCGCCATGAAATCCGCGGTAACCGGCAGCGATTCAGGGGAGAACCATGCGCCGAGCTGATGGCCTATGTGGAAGAGGTTCTGCCGCATCCGCGGCCAGTCCTGGTCTTCCGGACGAACGCTCAGCCGGTAATAGACGCCGGCCAGCTCGTGACTGTACGCGATCTCGTCGGGCGTTCGGCGCGCCTGCAGCTCCAGGAGATGGTCGAGCTCTGCGCGTGTCTGCTGCGAGCTGTTGGCCGGAAACTCGGGCAGGTGAAAGGCCGTCGGCGGTACGTCGAGGTAGGCCGGCTTGACGTCGAGCACCTTCAGGTACGCCGGGCTCATTGCGGCGAGCGAGAACTGCTGCCGATCGAGTCCATGCTGCTCGGCTCGTGGCTCGCCGCTCATCGCTGCGATTCGCTGATAGTGATCGAGAGCGCCGGCAGCCAGTGTCCGCGGCGCGGTCGTGCCGACCGTCTCGGCGCGCGTGGCGCAGCCGGTGCCGTCGTCGCCGCTCGCCGCGGCCTTCGTCTCCGAGCGCCTACAGCAATTCGCCTGTGCCGCCTCCGGCTGGGTACACCCTTCGGACATCGGGGCATGGGCCGCGTTCACGATCGAGAAGGAGAGGGCAACGATGAGGAGGAGCCGCGTCGAGAGACGTGCAGCCGGGATGGATGGCGACATGGGTTACGTCCTTTCCGTCGCGCGGTCGTTCGCACCACGCTACTCCTCTAGGCGCGGGGCGCACCTGCCGTGACAGCTCGCCATCAACGTTCGGTTACAGCCGCACTGTTCATGACTTGCGACCACCAGCCGACCAGAACCACCACGCCGGCAACCCCGTCAGCAGGATGGCCAGACCGATGGCGCTGTTCGCCGGCGATTTCACGAACGTCCCGATCACGACCAGCCAGCACGCGGCCACGAAGAGCAACGTCGTCACCGGATGCAGCGGGGTGCGGAAGCCGGCCGCCGGTAGGCCGCGGCGGCGGAAGATGACCAGGGCGAGGCCGGTCAGGCCGAAGAAGATGAAGTCGACGGAGACGACGTAGTTGAGGATCTGGTCGTAGGTGCCGGAGAGGGCGATGACGATGGAGACGGCGATGCCGGCGGCGATGATCGTTGCGCCGCGTTCGCCCATGACCAGGCGCATGATGGAGGCGGGGGTGGGCGTCGCGGCGAGACCGTCTACGCCGAGGACGCGCAGGCAGACGTAGTTGACGCTGAGGTAGACGGCAATCACGCCGGTCACTCCTGCGAGCAGGCCATGGGGTTCAGGTGGTCGGGGGTTCAAATCCCCCCTGCCCGACCAAACACACCTCCCCCACAAGCCACAACAACTTACGCGTCTCGCCCGCAGAGCGCGAAACCCCTCAACCAGCGCGCTTGGTAACTCTTCGGCACTTCACGCCGGAGGCACAGAGTCAAGTGCGATCCTATCGTTGGAGGTATCAACAACGCATGGATCACGAGACTCTGATTTCGCGTATCGAGATCGCCGGCGAGCTCGGCGTGCAATCCCTGATCATCGCGCATTGGGAGAGAGCGGGCTGGTTTCCCGGCCGAAGATGAACTCTCGTCCGGGTAGTGCGCCAGCTCGGGGAACGTCTCATCCGTGACCGCGGTCACGCGCGCCGCTCCGGCACGCTCAGCCGGGTCGGGGTGACCGTCGAGATGGCAATCCCGCGCTCGTCGCGCATCCACCGCAGCAGCCGGTCGAGCCGCGCGGCGGCCGGCCATGGATCGCCGTGGGACGGATGCACGTTTTGGGTGCCGTCGAAATAGGCGTCTCCCGACATGTCGACGCCGCAGAGGACGAGCTCCCGCGCGCCAAAGTTGTACGCGAGCTGCACCGCGCACGCCGAGACCGACGCGCCCATCCGGATGAAGCCGTCCACCGGATGCACGCGCTCCTCGTGCAGCGGCTCACCGGCACAGTCGTACACGTAGCAGGCCTTTTTCGGTGTGAGGGTCGGCGCCTCCTCGACCGCGCGGCTGCCGAAGACGCAGACGCCGTCGAAGCGTGCGTCCGCTTCTGCGAACCAGTCCTGCTGCGTGTGGTTCATGAGCCAGACGCCGGCGCGCAGGCCGGGGATGAGCACCGCCTTGCTGACGGCGATCACGTGGCAATCGACGGGGATTGCGTCGTAGTGGCCATGGCCGTTCGGCCCCGGTGCGACGATGCAGACGCGCTCCGGCAAGCGGAAATCAGAGCCGAACAGCGGGACGAATTGCGTCATGTCGTAATTATTTCACAACCGTCTTTGAGCGAGCGTCCTCAGTGAGAGGATGCGCCGCGACAAATAGAGCCGGACAAGTACGATTGCCTGTCCTCCACCACGTCTCGTAATTTCTTCACAGATGACATGAGGCGCGCCGCGTCGCCGTCGATGAAAAGAGTGGCGAGAGCGGGCCAAGCTGCGTACCTTCGACAGAGCTGTAGGCGGTCGTGTCCAAGGTCGTTCTAAGTTTGCCGATCAGATCGCGCTTCACAG
>DASQJY010000017.1:0-77665 GCA_035630815.1 Thermoanaerobaculia bacterium | reverse complement strand
CTCCCGCGCGTGACGAACAGACCTTCTTCAACATCTTCCGCCTGGGAACTTGGCCGAATTTCTACCCGGGTGTGCAATTCTCGCGCGACCCGGCGGCGCTGGACCAATACTTCCGCCAGATGACTCCCAATACGGGGCCTTTCGACATGGAGGTGAACTCGGACGCGGTGGCAGCGCTGTTCCGAAAAATCGGCCCGGGCACATTGGTTACGCACTCGCAAGGTGGTGGCCCTGGTTGGCTCACCGCGATCAAAAGTCCCAACGTGCGTGCGATCGTCGCCTATGAGCCGGGCAGCGGCTTCGTGTTCCCGGAAGGCGAAGTTCCGCCGCCCGTTCCGAGCTCAGGAGGAACGTTGGCTGCGGTCGGCATCCCGTCGTCGGAGTTCCTGCAGCTGACGAAGATTCCGATCGTCATCTACTACGGCGACAACATCCCGGAGACCGCGACGACCACGCCCGGACCGGAGCAATGGCGCGTCTTCCTGCAGGTCGCGCGATTGTGGCGCGATGCCGTCAACCGCCACGGCGGCGACGTCACCGTCGTGCACCTCCCGGAGCTCGGGATTCGCGGCAATACGCACTTTCCGATGTCCGACCTGAACAACGTGCAGGTCGCCGATCACCTCTCGCAATACCTCGCAACGAAGGGACTGGACCGATGAAACTCCTCCTGACGATCCTCCTCACGTCCTCTCTTTCCGCCCAGACCATCAGCATCGCGCGAAGCGGAACGCAGCCGTCCCGGCAGGGGCCGGCCGAGAACTTCACCGGCTCGGTGCGCGTCGATCCTCTGTTCAACGCGACCGACGCCACGCGCGCGACCGGCGCGCTCGTCACGTTCGACGCAGGCGCGCACTCCGCCTGGCACACGCACCCGCTCGGCCAGGTCCTGATCGTGACCGCCGGGACCGGGCGCGTGCAGCAGTGGGGTCAGCCCATCGACGAAATCCGCACCGGCGACGTCGTGCGCATCCCGCCCAACGCGAAGCACTGGCACGGTGCGGCGCCGGCGACGTCGATGGCGCACATCGCGATCGTCGAACAACCCGCCACCGGCAACGCCACCGTCTGGATGGAGAAGGTCAGCCAGGAGCAATACAACATGCCCGTACGAGGACAGTCCGCCCCCACCGCGTCAACATCCACTCAGCCGGCCCGGCCGACCGCCGCGCAACGAATCGTCGGAGACTTCGCCCCGAAGCTCGGCGAGCTCACCGACGAGGTCCTGTTCGGCGACGTCTGGGCGCGGCCGCAACTCTCGCCGCGCGACCGCAGCCTGGTGACGGTCAGCGCCCTGATCGCGATGAACCGCCCCGACCAGCTGCGCTCGCACCTCTCGAGAGCCCGCGACAACGGCGTAACCGAGCAGGAACTGGCCGAGACCATGACTCACCTCGCCTTCTACGCCGGCTGGCCGAACGCACTGACCGCGGTGACGGTGGCGAGGGAGGTCTTCGAGAAGAAGTAGGGACAGATGACCGCCTCATGGTGCGGCCTCCCGACAACGCCCTCTATGCGGACAGGGATTGGCCGGAGGAAACGTGGTCGCGAGTTTGGGATGAACGACGCAATGATGAAAACGGAGGAAGGCAGGCGCCGGGTGTGAGGACCCGCCGCCGTGCTCTCCCCTCTACGTCTGCTTCTTCCCATCTCCCGGCTTTTCGACCTCAACGGACGTTCCCGCGTCGATGCCGGGGGTCACTTTCACCTTCGCAGCGGCATCGTCGTCTCCCTCGCCCACCTTTACCTTGGTGTCCGTGGTGGTCCTGCTCTGCACTTCTCCGAAGAGCGCTTTCGTGAGCTGTCGCAGCTTCTGCGTGAACTCGTCATCGCCGAATCCCGCCAGAAGGGCGACCGCGATCCACGTAAACGTCCCCGCGGGGGAGTCGCGGCCGACGACGAAGAAGCCACCCTGGACGATCGCGACGAGGACGAGCCCAATGATGAACCCGATGAACGGCCGAACGACGTAATACGGCCACCAGACCACCAGATCGAGCTTGTTCTTGAAGCAGGCGTTGCCGATGAAGGCGGTGAGGGAACGGAGGTGAGTCCCGAGAGCGCCGGAAAGTCCGCCCAGAAGAAGGAGGCGGACGAGGAGGCCCGTGAGTCCGCGGTTCGACTGATACGTCAGCTCGTCGATCGCCTCCCAGTAACCCGCGGTCGCTTCCGGCCGGGCGCCCGCCGCATCGACGGCCAGCAACGCTACCAGCTCGGCCTTCCGCCTGGCATCGATGGCTCCGATGTGCGCGAGCTGCCGGCGTTCCGCGTCATACCGGAAAACCGGCGGCCCGGGGCGGAGCGCGACGCCCGCGGGCTTGCTCCACCCCACGCGGTTCTCGCGCGTGAGGAGGTCTTCAACGTCGTTGACGATCGTGGCGCCGAAGCAGAGGAGTACGATCAGCACGACCACCAGCCAGATGGTCATCCCGAGCTTCTGCCACCCGGTCGCCAGATGCGCCGACGGCCGGGGAATCGGACCCCCGGCGGATTCCTTCGTCCGCTGCTGCTCGATTTCAACGGTCATCGAGGTCTCCCGAAATCCAGGCGCGAAGCTCGTTGACGGCCGCGGCGAAGTCGCTGAGGAACGATTCCGTCGCCTGACGCCGCTCGCCGGTGGGCAACAGCTCATGACGATGGATCAGGAGGCGCAGCCCCCGCACCACCACGTACAACGCCGTTCGCGGCTGATCGTGATCGACACACGGCCAGTGCGCCAGAAGCGCCTCGTAGAACGGCGTTTCCCGGTAGCGAGCCCGTACATATCCAAGGTTCAGCTCCGGTTCGCCCCCCAGTACACCTTCGAAGTCGATCAGCCCCGCGAGCCGGCCGCCCTGGACGATGATGTTGTCCGGCGACAGGTCGCCCCAGGTCAGGACCGGCGTCTCCGGGGCAGCGAATCGATCGAGGTGGTCGCAGACTGTCCGGAGCGTGTCGATGAGCGCATCCTCGAGCAGCATGCGCCGCCCGGCGGCGGCGATGCCGTCCTCGAACGCGGCCCGGATGAATGACTGCCAGGTCGTGTACTGAGCCTCGTGCGCGCTCGTCAGGTCGCCGTACCCGTCGATGCGAACCTCGGCCATTGCGCGCATTTGCTCGGCGACGGAGGCGCATACGGAGTGCATTTCGCGATCCGCCAGATCCGCGAGTCGGTCCCGCAGGGCGATGCCGTCGATCATGCGATACGCCATGTACGCAAGCGGCGCGGGCGGTCCGGAACGAGAGTCCGCGACGACCTCGGGCACCCGAAGGCCACTGGAACGACATCGGCGCACGACGTCCGGCTCGTACTCGACTACGTCCTCGCGCCCGGGAGGATAGAAACGGACGATGAACCGGGCGCCGCCACCGCTGACGACGGTGTACTTGAAGGTCATGACTCCGCGCTGGATGCGCTCGGCCGCTGTCGCTCGACCGGTGAGAGCCCCGATGATCGACACGGCGGCCTCGCACAGCGGATCGGGCACGACTTCAGGCCGGCGGCTCATTCAGATGCACTCGCGTCAGGTCGGGATCGTAGAAAGTCCTTCGGAACGCGTCCACGTCCGCGCGGAACCGTTCATGCTCGCGAAGCCAGCGCACGGTGAGCGGCTCGATCGAGAAGTCGAGCGCCGCCGCGTAGTGCGCCAGGCGGAACCAGAGGACGCTGAGAAACGACAGCTCCTCCCCCGGACGGATCGGCTCCTCCGGAAAATCGAAGCGGACCGCGCGCATGATCCCCGCACGCCCGTCCCTCAGACCGTTCTGCGGATCGAAGACGGTGCCGTCGCGTATGTCCACCGCGACCGCGTTCGCGGTGAAGTCGAACTGATTCAGCACGTCGACGATGTTCTCGCATCGCCACAATCCCGTCCTGAACTTCCACACCGGGACGATGTCCGCGTACCGTTGTCTCTCTCCGCGCGGCAGCCAGCGGGGCGAGCCGAAGGGGCCGGTCGTGAGCTCTCCCTCCTGCCCGAGCGCGTCGAGGAACCGCTCGGCGCCGGCGCCGTCAAGGAAGAAGTCGAAATCCTTCGGAGGCCGGCCGCTCCCCGCCACGGCGTCGCGGACGGTCCCTCCGGTGACGTATGCATTCACCCCGGGAACGCTCCGGAGCACGTCCATGATGGGGAGATATCCGGTCCAGCCGCGCATCGAGGAAACGACCGCAGCCTGCAGGGTGTCGGGCCTGGTGAGACTTTCGTTCACGCGTAGCAGCTCTGCAGTCATCTTAGGTCACTGCCGCAGGATATGCTCACCTAAGCGATTTGGCTGTGGCGGGAGGGCTCGAACCTCCGACCACCGGATTAACAATCCGGCGCTCTACCAACTGAGCTACACCACAGCAAGGAACCGATCGCGGGAGGGCGATGGTGGCGCGGCGGGCGTTATTTGTCAACGATCGGCGGCCGGATCGTGAGCCGATGAACCGGGAGCGAGCGGTGAGCGGTTATCCTCCTCGGGGATGAACCCGCGCCTCCTTCTCCCGCTGCTGATCTGCGTTGCCGTGATGCTCGCGGCGCAGTCGCCCGGTACGCCACTCAGCGACCGTGCGGTGCTCGATCGCGGCATCGCGCACGAGCAGGCCGGCCGTCTCGAGGAAGCGGCGCACGACTACGCGGCGGCGCTCGCGGCGGCGACGCGCAGCGGGGATCGCGCGTTGCTGGCCGATGCGCTCACGCATCACGCCTATCTGCAGTACTACCGCGGCGACTTCAATCAGGCGCTGACGAATGTCCGCCGCGCGTACGACCTGCAGACAGCCGCCGGCAACGCCGTGGGGCGGCGCGAGGCGCTCGAGCTCATCGCCCACCTCTACGCCGACGGAAGCGTCGGGCAGTACGACCGCGCGGTCGAGTACTACCGCCAGCTCCTCACCGAGTACGAGGCCGCGCGTGGCGGCACGGACATCGCCGATACGCAGTTCAACATCGGCAGCACGCTGGAACGGAAGGGCGACCTGGCCGCGGCGCTGGAGTGGTACCGCCGGGCGCTGGCGTCGGAAGAGAAGCTGGGGCGGCGCGGCGAGGCAGCGTTCGTGCGCCGCTCCATCGCCGTCACGCTGGGGAAGCTCGGACGCCCCGAGGAAGCGCTGCCGCTGCTCGACCAGTCGCTCCGGTTCTTCCTCGAGACGAAGGACACCGAGCGGGCCATGGTGGTGCGGCAGTCGCGCGGCATCGTGCTGCGCAAGCTCGGACGCACCGCCGCCGCGATCGCCGACCTCGAGGAGTCGCGCCGCTGGTTCGCGGCGCGAAAGAACACCCGCTTCCTCGAGAAGAGCGAGGACGAGCTGGCCGGCGCCTATGCCGCCGCCGGGCGGTGGCACGAGGCCTATGAGACGCGCACCCGCCACATCTCCCTGCAACGCGAGCTGGCGGAGAAACTGCGGGTGGAGCACACCTCCCGCCTGCGCGTGCAGTTCGACGCGGAGAAGAAGGAGCAGGAGAACCGCGCCCTCATGCGCGAAGCCGCCGCGGCGACGCGCATCCGGCGTCTGCAGACGGTGATCCTGATCCTCGGCGCGGCGATCATCCTCACGCTCGTCTTCATGGCCATGCGCCTGGTGCGCGACGCGCGCCGAATGCGCGCCATGGCCATGACCGACGAGCTGACCCGCCTCCCCAACCGCCGCCACATCCTCGCCGCCGCGGAAGAGGAGCTGCAACGCTCCGCGGCCGGCGGAGAGCCGTTCTCGATCCTCGCCCTCGACATCGACCACTTCAAGCGTGTCAACGACACCTGGGGCCACGCCGCCGGCGACATCGTCCTGCAGCGCATCGCCCACGCCTGCCGCTCCGCCCTCCGCCCCAACGACCGCATCGGCCGCACCGGCGGCGAAGAGTTCACCGTGCTCCTCCCCACGACGGCCCAAGCCGCCGCCCTCCTCGTCGCCGAACGTCTCCGTGCGACAGTCGAGTCGCTCGACTGCGGCGACATCGCCCCCAACCTCCGCGTGACCATCAGCATCGGCGCGGCCGAATGGCAGCGGCCGGAGACGCTGGCCCGGCTGGCGGCGCGGGCGGACGAGGTGCTGTATCGGGCGAAGGAGGAGGGGAGGAATCGGGTGGCGGCGTGAGGGAGGGGCGGGCTTACGACGGTAGGGAGGGAGTGCTGAGGTAGAGAGCTGTTCTCCACCAACACCGGTCGTCCTTGCGTGAGTTCGCCGTGCATCTGGTGCGTGAAGAAAAAGATTCCTTAACCGGTTACAGACGATCGTCCTGATCGAACGCCCAGACGATCGTCACCGGCTCGGTATCTTCAGTCGAAACGACATGGCCTAAGCCCTCATAGCTGAAAGCGGCGCGGTTGTCGGTACGGGTAAAGACGTGTACCCGCCGGGCGGGCTCGGTCATCATCGCGATACTTGGATGATGCAGGCGCGACCCGGTCTTGCCACGCCAGCGAAGACGCACACCATCCCACGCATTGTCGTAGTCGTGGCCTGATCGCCCGGGCACGCCAACAGTCGCGAAGATGAAGACCTCATTCTGAAAAGACGTGTATCCAGTTTCCCAGTTTCCGCGGCGACGCTCAGCCGGTACGCCGACGATCTCGTACACGTCACGTCGTGTGTACTTCTTGCTTGTCTCGAATGAGCTCATTGCCACCGCCTCGCTGCTCGCCTTGCTCGACTGTACCTTCGATCCGTAGCTACAGGCGGTGCCACGCAGGGAAGGTTCGTGTTACATGTAGTCAGAAATTCTTTCATCGATCTTAATACTCAAATGCCGCCAGCTCGGGACACGTTCAGCGCAAGCCGGGGCGCGACAGGCTTTCGCCGCCGCGAGGCGGCGACCGCCAGCACTTCCGCCAGGCACGAAGATCCTCCCCCCAACTCGAGGAGATCGCCGTTGTAGTAGTAGCGGTCAAGAGCGAGAATGACGCGCTCGTCGAACTCGGCCGCGATAGTCTTCGCAACGATGCGGCGTTGCCACGAACGGATCCGTACGATAGGCAATTCCAATCCGTCTTCCATCTCTCTCGCACGCCACCGCAACGCGACGGCTATCTGGTCGGACCAGCTTCCCGACTCTGCCGAGACGAGGACGCGGCTGGCGCGCACCGCACGTCGGACCTGCGTCTGGAACAAAGTCGCGATGCTCACTTCTCGGGCGTTGTTGCCGCGCGACGGTGCTCCGTGCCCGGTGAGTAGCGGACGCGGCATAGGTGTCCACCTTACAGCTCAGAACCGTATTCGTGCTACATTTCCGTTCGGATTTAGCGGAGCGAGCTTTCGCGCGCTCTACCTGTTCATGGCCGTGGTGAAAACGACTCCCGAGCGATCCGCGCTGATGGCACGCGTGAGGCAAAAGGGCACTGCTAACGAGCTCGTCGTCCGGCAGGCGTTGCACGCCCTTGGCGGCCGATTCCGAGTGAATCGGCGTGCGCTGCCGGGCTCTCCTGACATCTCGTCGGAGCGCCGTCGCAAAGCTATTTTCGTGAACGGGTGCTTCTGGCATGCACACCGCGGCTGCTTGAAAGCGACGCTCCCGAAAAACAACGGCGACTTCTGGCGAGACAAACTCGCGGCGAACGTCGCGCGCGACGCCCGCAAGACCGCCGAACTGCGCCGCCTCCGGTTCGACGTTCTTATCGTCTGGGAATGCGAGCTCCCACACCTGGCAAGGCTTCGTACGCGGCTGAATGCGTTCTGGTTCGGCGCCGCCGGTAAGAAACGATGAGTGTTGCTGCCGTCTTCGAACAGGTACCCACATCGCCGCCGGCCGTGCGGCGTGCGAACGACGACTCGATCGAATCGTTCCGTTGGGACGAAGCAGCTAGCACAATCGTGCGAACTGTTCGGGCGCGCTCAGGGGCCGAAGTCGAGTCGCGCATACATTCGATGTCGCCGAAATCGAAGGACCTCGCGGCGGAGTTCGACGCGGCGTGGATCCGCGCGTCTGAACGCCCGAAGTTGCCCGGTTCAATCGACGTCCAGTTCGCCGACTTGTTTGCCGGCTGTGGTGCCATGTCGATCGGAGTCGTAGAGGCGTGCCGTGCTCTTGGAAAAACGGCTCATCCGATGTTCGCAGCCGACATGAACCGGAAAGCACTCGACGTGTACCAAGCGAACTTCACCCCGAGAAGAAGTTCTTCCGATCCGATCGAGCACGACTTGGACTCACCGATAGGTTCTGCTCTGTCGAATAAGGAAAGAACTCTCAAAAGGCGCGTGGGCGCGATCGATCTCGTAATCGGCGGCCCACCCTGCCAGGGCAACTCTGATCTCAATAACCATACACGCCGCAGTGATCCGAAAAACGCACTGTACTTGCGGATGGTTCGCTTTGCCGAGGTGTTCGACCCTTCGACCATCATCATTGAGAATGTACGTGGCGTCCTGCACGATCGTAATAACGTTACTGGCGTCGCGCAGGAAGCGCTTGAACGGCTCGGCTACACGGTCGAGGTTCTCGTGATACCAGGCGAAGATATCGGCGTGCCGCAGCGCAGGCGGCGAGTCTTCCTGCTAGCCTCCACTGGCAAGCTGCGCCCTCTCGGAGAGGAACTCGCCCGATATCGGCAGCCGAGTCGGTCGTTCGCTTGGGCATGTGGTGATCTGGTCAAGAGTACCGCTCACCCGCTCTTGGATGCGACCGGTAAACCATCGGCAACCAACAAGAGACGCATCGATTATCTCTTCGACAATGATTGTTTCGACCTGCCGAATAATGAGCGGCCTAGTTGCCACCGTGACAAGGCGCATTCGTACAACTCTGTCTACGGAAGGATGAGATGGGGTGAGCCCGCGCCGACGATCACGACAGGGTTTGGTTCGATGGGCCAAGGGCGATTTGTTCATCCGAAGCAGCGTCGTACGATCACACCCCGTGAGGCTGCCCGTTTGCAGTTCATTCCAGACTTCTTTTCGTTCGGGGATGCTAATCGCGCAGCGATCGCCGAGATGATTGGAAACGCCGTCCCACCCAAGATGGCATACGTCGCAGCGCTTCATCTCTTGCGATAGCCGAATTAGTACCCGAAGAGAAAAGGGGCCCGAACATTCGTGTAGTTTCGCGGCGCCTCGAAAAAATGCTTTAGCTGCCGGGCGACCACCAGATACCTGACTCACGGGATGCATCGCAGAGTTGCGTCGTAGGGCCTTTGGAACGAACAGGAAAGTTGGTGCGTTGACGGGCCGAGGTGGACCTTGCAGAATTCGAGAATATCCATATTGTTTGCTATTGTCTGCCGCGTTCCACCTCCAGAATGACGCCGGTCTCGCCTATCGGAAGGTAGTAATCACGTCGCAAGCCGCTCTGATAGGCCGCGCAAAGGCCGCGGCATTCGCTGCGAAATCCCAACTGTGACGCTGCCCTCGGCAAGCAATGCTGCACGTCGAACTGTTCCGTCCCGGCTGACTGGCTGCCTCGACCGCGTGTGCGACACTCGCTAATTAAGAGTGGCGAGCAACTTTTCAGCAACGCGCCAGACACGGACCAGCTCAGGAGTGACGCGGAAGTCATGACGCGCGAATACCTGCAGGTCAACAGGCATAGTTAACTCTGATCGTCTCATTGAGTCGCCTCCGCGCTCAGACAAACTCTCGCGACTTAACGCGTGAGTTCGACCCAAATCTATCTCCGCGATTCATCGGTCGTGGGCACTAGGCCGCCGAACCAAGTAACGAGGCGGTCGGTCGCTTCGTCAGGAACTCGTCCGTCATCCGGTCCTTCCGGCGTATCGATGACCTGCCGTAGAACGGGCGGCGACTCATACCACACCTCGTCCGCCTTGGTGGTCTGGCCCTCGACCGTCGCCATCGCTTCGAGCATTAGCGTTGAAAGATATGCGTTTGCCCGCGTGCTCAGCACCCGCTTCTGATCGTCCGAGAGGGGCTTCTTGCCTTCTGGCTCGGCGACGCGGGTGAACGCGATCGCGGCGGGCCGATACCATGAGTAGCGCAGTTCCAGCGCGAACTGGGCCGTTCGAACATGCCTGAAAAGGCGGGCGACATCACCGTAGTCGGGCCCATTGCGGACCATTTCAGCTCCCCACCAAAGACGTGACAGGCCATTGCGTAACAGCTCACCCGTATACCGCCACGTGTGAACCCTGCCGGTTCTAGGGGCGCGCCAACGCGCCTGAATGTATGGGTGGCCATAATTCACAGCGAGCCATGACCACCGTAGAGGATCTGACGCGGCTCGGCGCGACCAGCGGACGGCACAGTGCAATCGCGGCGCAAGCCAACTGTCTAGTGCGTCCGGATCATCTTCGTAATTCTTCGTCGCATGGTCCACTAACGCAGTTAAGAGCGTCGAGTCGATGGGCGCATCGGGGTCGGTGTCATCGACTTCGAGCCTGCTGAGCGGTGGTTTCGGGCCGCCAGACAAGAACTCGTCGTTCAGCTGTGTGGTCACAGGCTTGATATATCGGCGTGCAGTTAAATTCGACATTATTTAGTCCAAAATCAAATTTCGACCTGTTTCAAGGCCTTCTGAATGAGCTTCGCTGAACCCAACGTTTCAAACAGCGGACTGCCCAACCGCGTGAGTAACGACAAGAATTGGTCAGGCTCTCGTTTGAGCTCTGCCAGCCGCTGGAGCTTGTCATCAACCGAAGGCAGTTCGGGAAACGCAGTCGAAAGAAACCGCGTCAGCAACGCGCCCCGCCAGCCCTCTGGAGGCGTAATCTCGCCCGTAGTCTCGTCGACTGCCACCGCAGCCGCTGCTGCGAAGAAAAGTTTCAACCAGACTGACTCGGCGATACCGAGCGTGACCATCGTCCTCAGAGCTGCGGTCGAACCTTTCTGTGTTTTGTCATGCAACAGCCCCTTGAAGCTTCCGCTCGCGATGGCCGAATTGAGAACCAAATGCGGCCGCTCGTCGTCGAAGCTCAAAAAGTACACATCTGCAGGGTGATTCTTACGCCATGGATGGTCAGAGGCTCTGAAGTCCTCCCATGAAATCAGTACGGGAGAAGCTCCAAAAGGCCGTCGTTTGTCGAGCTGTATGATGAGCGTATCGCCGACCGCGATTACAGCAAACTTGTGACGCGCCAGAGGTTCATCGCTCCCCGCCGGGGAGTCGGTAGTCCTAGCGAGAAAGGGCTGGACTTCTATGCGAGAGCGGACGTCACGCCGTCGGATGACTAGGTCACCGGTCCAAGTACTCTCACCATGAAGATCAAGAACGGCGGTTTCGCGGAGCTTAGAAGAGGGACAACGGATTGACAGCAATAGCCGTGTATCACCGGCTAGTGTATTGCCGAGAGGCAACACGCGCGAAACCTGATCGCCTGGCAGGGTTACGTCGGTCCGAATGCGAAGTTCTCTCCACTCTTCACTTCCGATGAGATCCAACTCCACAATACCCTCGTCATCCCTCGTCGCTCGTTCGTCGAGGCTCAGATCCAGTGTGGGCTGAGAAGGATCGTACACGTCAAGAGCGCGAACGATAAGTTGCGGCGAAACAGTCCATGGGTAAAGCCTTATCGTCGATGGCATTGTTAACTTTCGCTTTCTTCGACGTGAAGATCGAGTCGAACTCGACATTCGTCTGCAGGTACACCCAGTGCGTGCGATTGTGAGGTACCTTCTATTTCAAGACGTGTAGTTCCGGCTTTGATGTGAATCTGGCTTTCGTCCACCATCGACGCTTGACCCTTCACGACGCGTTTCACGCGGAGGCTGTTCCACTCAAGCGGAATCTTGCTGCCGCTCTCTGTGTCGAGCGCGATGCGCGGCCTGACCACCCATGCGCGACTGCGGTCGTTAATGTGAAGCTCCGCGTCTACCACCCACCGCCTGTCAACGATTTTATGCGACACTCTGCGAATCAATATTGGTTGAGATATTTGTCCTGGCGTCTTGAGTACTAGGAGATTGCGCAAATCCTCGGGACCGTCGTCAGAAGCAGTGTCGACCGGCTTCACGATTGAGCGCAGGGTTTTAGACACGTCATCGAAGAGGGTATTGAGCAGCCCCTTCGCTCCGCGCCTATATTTGTCTTTCAGTTCATCGTTCCATTCCCATCGATCATGGGCGGGCGGCTCGGCGAGTCTAAGAAACTGATCCGCTGCGATTTGTTCGATTGAAGAGGTGATCCGTTCGCCCGCGAAAAGTGCAGCGTGAAAGCGGCGGCCAGCGACGACCAGATTTTTGCGAGGCCAGTATCGCACCACCATCCCGCGGCCTCGTACAAGTGCAACAGTTCCCTCGAGATTAGCCTCTTCTGGACTTTCCTCGTCCGCGTTATCCGACAATCTGACGAGTAAGTAACACGTGGCCTCAAGGTCGGTGCCAAATTCTCGTAGGGACGAGGCGGCGCTCGCTACCGTGGCCGGCACGGTAAACGCGATGTTTCGTCGAACGACATCGCCGGTTTCGAGTAGCTCTTCAACGGTTTCGTCAGCTGCATTTTTGTGGGAGACCTGGACAAAAGACCGGACTGTTTTCGACGGATTCACTTCTCTGTACTTGACAACCTGATCGTCACGAACAAGGGACACAGAAGCTCGAAGACGTGACGAAGCAATAGCCGGCCAAAAGTTGAGGCTAATTTCTCTCTCGAGCGTGTCGAGTAGATCATCGGGACGTGGGTCGCCTTCAGCCGCCGGATCACGGAAACCCACCACCAATAGACTTGAGCCTGTCCTCTGGTCATGCGGAATACCGTCGGGCAAAGACTCACGGCTCAGATAGACGTCGCGAAGCGTCTCTCGGGCTAGCCAGACCGAGTCAGTGCGCTCCCCCGCCTGTTTCCCATACCAGCCTGGCCCTGCGAACTGATTACCATCAATCGAATGCCAGCCGAGCTCGGATTTGCCCATGAAGCGCAAGTGCCCGGCGCCGTCCGGCATTCGTTGGGGGTCGACTTCAGACGCTACCAGCACGGTGGACAGCGTAGAGCACCGCCACAGGACAGCTTTACCCAGACCAAACGCACCGCCTGCCGTCTGACTCTCCTTGGACGAATCCATGTTGTTACGTAGCAAAGCAGCGAACGGGTTAGGGGCCTCGTCTTCTCGAACTTCGTCACCGAAGAGCCCTGTGGTGAGAAAATCATCGACGCGAAGTAGATAAAGTCGCTCCTCTTCTCCGATGACGCGCAGGCCGGCGTTCAGTCGCGTTGCCAACTTCGAGTTCGTTGCCGCCGTTGCTTTTATGTGCGCGATGAGCTCGTCGAACCGCACAGCTCGTGCGAAACGTTCGAAGGCGTCGCCGCCTACCGGCAACTCGATCAACGTGAAGCCAAGATGAACTGCAGCGCCACGGTAGGCCGGTGCGTCCGAAGTGTTCTGACCCGTCTCACGGACGAGTGTCTTCACGTCGGCCGGCGTCGCATACACGTTTGCATTTCCAAAGTCCTTCCCCCCGTCTGAGGGTGCGGGCCGAAAACGCCAATCGAGTTCGCTGTTCGTCTCGGCGCGTGCTTGAGACGGATCGTGAGGGGAGGTGAACCACGAATCCGATACTTGGAGCGTTTTTGCGATCCGGGAGAGCTGGACGCCAGTGGGTTCCCGCAACCCTGTGATCCAGTGAGATACCAAGCCCCGCGAGATTCCGAGTTCGCGAGCGAGATCCGACTGGCTTAGCGATTTGTTATCCAGGAGTTGCCGCAGACGCTGGGATAGTGGTTTCATCGCCTCTCCAGTCGCAGTATACATGTTCACGGTGAGAGTCGCCAAATGTATACGCGGCAGTATACGAATAGTCTGGACGGGGAGCGTTGCCTGCTGCGGCGCTTCCTCTCGTCCACCCAAACGTATGACGACAGGAGAGAACGACGGCAGACGCCAGCGACGGATGCCCGTTGTGGTTCTGCGTTTCGCGCTTCCGGAGAAAAATGGTCGTGACGCGCTGGAGCGAGATGACGGGGCACGAGTTAGCAGCTTGCCGGACGAACCGAAACATGGCGTCGCGGCATGAGTATCCGCGATGTCTCATCGCTACGCGATCGGCGGGGCGGTCGGCGCGACCTTCTATCTGGAGCCGATGGCGACACTGGACGTGGATGTCTTCGTGGCCTTTCGCTCCGAGCCGGGGCAACTCCTCGCCAGCCCGAAGCCGATCTTCGATCATCTCGCCGCAGGTGGCTGGTCGATGGAAGGCGAGTACGTGATGATCGCCGGCTGGCCGGTGCAGTTTCTGCCGCCGACTGGTCCGCTGGTGAGGAAGCGCTCGCCGAGGCCGTCGAAGTGGACGTTGACGGAGTGCGGGCGGGGGTGTTCGGCGCCGAACACCTCGCCGCGATCGCGTTGCAGACGGGTCGCGCAAAAAACAAGGCGCGCCTGCTGCAGTTCATCGAGGAAGGAGCACTCGATCCCTCGCGCTTCCAGGCGATCGTGCACCGCCACGGCCTCGTTGAGGCCTGGGCACGATTTGAACGACAATTTCTGCCGGACACGCTATGACCGCCGACCTCACGCAGATCCTCGAGAGCGAACGCGCGCTGCGACGCGAGCTGGCAGGCACGCCGGTCGCCGAGAAGCTGCGGATGCTGGAGGCAATGAGAGAACGGGACGTGGCTATCCGTCCGGGGTCAGCGCGAACCGGACCGCCGCCGGTCAATCGCCAGGCGAAATCGCGATGACGAGCAGGGTTTCGTGGCTCCGCCGGAGCAGTTCGCGACTCACCCGCACCCGTGAAAGCATCGAACGCTTCGGCTGACGCCTTCGTCGAGGTCTCCCGATATCGACGAATCTTCAGCCGGTCGATTCTCGCGTTCGCGAGACGCGACGTCGAGGTGATCTATATCGACGGACGTACGGAACGGGTCGTCGTCGAGGTCACCTGATCTCGATGGGGCGTCGTTCGGCGTCTCGGTGCGTCCGCGGGAGGGGTCGGCGAGGTCACCCGATATCGACGTCGCTTCTTTCCGCACAGTCTTTGCGTCCGCGGGCACATTCGCCGAGGTCACCTGATATGGACGAATCGACGAGCGGACGATTTACTGCCTTCGGGCGGCGGGTCGTCGAGATGAACTGATATCGGCGGCCGTTCGGAAGGAGCCGCGCCGAGGTCACCGGGTCTCGACGAATGGACGTCGGGAGTCGTCCGTGCGTCCGCGAGAGCGGCGGCGAGGTCACCGGAGCTCGACATCGTCGCGCGAAACCTCCATCGCGCCTCATCCGTCATACCCGCATGTCCAGCGAAGATGAGAAGCTCATGTCCGAAGTGAAGATGGCGACGGTGGAGCCGGCGGACCTGCTCGCGATCGCTCCCGCGGTACCGCCGGTGCTGGTGGAGGCGCAGATGCTCGCGGAGGGGCTCCGGTACCTGCAGCAGAGGATTCCGGGGTTCATGCAGTTGACGGTGCGGGAGAAGCGGTCGCGCGCGCGGGCGGCGAATCTCGACCCGGAGTTCATGGAGGCCGGCCTCCAGACCGCCGAGGTCTGGCCCGAGACGAAAAGCATCGTCGGGCGGAGCGCGGAGGAGCTCCGGGAGGAGGATGCGGAGATCCGCCGGTGGGACGGGACGCTCGTCGAGTTGCAGGCGTTCATGTCCGGGATCGCTGCCGCGAACCTGGACCGCAAGCATCGCCTCGGCGCAGCGATCCTGCTCATCTACGGCGTGGTGGGCACACAGCTCCGAGGGGAGGACCGCTCCTTCATGCGCCCCTACTACGACAACATGAAGCGCGCCTACCTGAACACTCTGAAGAAGGGGCGGAAGAAGGCGAAGAAGCAGGAGCCCGAAGGAGCCGCGGAGCCACAACCCTGATGCTCTCCGTCCCCCTCTGTGCCTCTGTGTCTCTGCCGCGAAACTCTTCGCAACCGGGAGACACACATCTCCTGTGCGGGGGAAATGACCCGCTTGGAGGCGTGCGCGGGCGAGACGCACGCGTACATCTGTCGGGCCTCAGGCCGTGCGGAGCTCGACCGCGTAGCCGAGGTTTTCGAGTTGCTTGACCAGAGACTGCTTTTTCGACTCAGCCGAGCGCTGATCGAAGATCGCTGCGCCGAGCTCCTGGTAAGGCTTGTCGTTGCGGATCATGTGATAGATCGCGATGAGCATCCTGTGGGCGATGGCGATGATGGCTCGCTTGTAGCCGCGCCGTTTGCTGAGCCGGAGGAACTTGGCCTGGTAGTACGTGCCTTTGGTCTTCACCGCCGCGGTTGCAACCTGCACGAGAATGGATTTGAGGAACTGGTTGCCCTTGCGGACCCCGATGTTCTTGCGTTTGCCCGCGCTCTCGTGATTTCCCGGGCACAGTCCCGCCCAGGCAGCGAACCGGCGGTCGGTGGCCCACGGAGCCATGTCGGTGCCGATTTCGCCAAGGATCTCGATGGCAGCGTCGCGGTTGATTCCGGGGATTTCGTCGAGCCGTGAGATCAGGGGCTCGTACGGTTTGACCTCGTCAGCCAATTGCGACTCGAGTGCCGTGCGGCGCTCTTTGAGTTGCTCGTGCAGAATCAGTTGGTGCTTGAGCAACGACGCATCATGCCGGGTGAACGATCCCTGCAACGCACGGATGATCTGCGGCTTTTTGCTCTTGAGGCTGCCTCTCGCGAGCTCGGCCAGAACCGCCGGATCCGTTTTGTGGTCGGCCAGCTTCCCGAGAATGGCCCTGCCCGTGACGCCGAAGACGTCGGTGACCACCGATCCGAGCTTGATCCCCGCGGCTTCGAGCACCTTCTGAGCGCGGTTCTCCACGCGCGCGCACCCATCTCGATGGTCTTGCGCCGCAGCCGCGTCAGATCGCGCAGGTCGCGGATCGGCGCCGGCGGGACAAAGCTTGCCTGCAGAAGACCATGCCGGAGCAGCCGAGCGAGCCACTCGGCATCCTGCGGATCGGTCTTCCGGCCCGGCACGTTCTTCACATGCTGGGCGTTGGCTACGATCAGCACGAACAACCCCTCCAGCATTTCGTAGACCGGCTTCCAGTACTCGCCCGTCGACTCCATCGCCACGTGCGTCACTTTCATCTCCAGCAGCCAGTCCCGCATCGCCTCGAGATCATCGTGAAAAGTGGTGAACTTCATCAGCGTCTTGACCACCTTTCGCCCTTCGGTCGTCATCACGCAAATCGTCACCGAATCCTTGTGCACATCGATCCCTGCTCCTCGATCAACCAGAACCTCCATGTCGCCTCCTCGAAAAAATGTCTTGAAGACGCATGCACCGAGGGTTGTGTCGACTCTGCTGCGCGTGCTTGCGCTGGCGCGGAGCAACAAATAGTGGTACCTCTATACGGCGCGGGCCAGCCTGTGGTGCGGGGTTTTAAACCTCCACAGAGAAATCGGTCTCTACGCGTCTTCAAGCAACGCCAGAGGTACACCGTCTGGCCCGCGCTTTTCAACCCCAGTTTGGTCAACGGTGGTCCGCAACCGCCGGTCAGGCCTGTGGTGAATTTCAGGGTTTCCTGGCGTTCGTATTTACCACAGAGACACAGAGGCACAGAGGCACAGAGGGGGACGGAGAGTATTAGCCCCGCCGATGCGCGACTGGTTGCAGCGCCTTCCACGCGAAGACCGCGGCGTAAGCGACGACCGCCCAGAATCCGGCGTTCACGAGGATGAGCACCACCAGGCCCAGGCCCTTGTAGACCGATCCGGCTACGCTCGGAGCGCTGTGCGCCAGCGCAAAATCGAGGACCTTCACGGCCGGCCAGCCGGGCCAGGCCCACGGTCCCACGCGGGCGATGACTGTCATGGCGATCCCGAAGAGCGCGCAACGGAAGCCGCGGCTCATCGGCGGCCTGCGCGTGATGGTCTCGAACATGGGTCCGTGTCGAAAGTGTAACCCCACCCGCGGGCGTACAATCCGCTCAGCCACGAGCCCAGGCCGCGCCGCCGCGACAACCAGGAGATGGAGAATGCGAGCCTTAGCACGAAAGCGGAGTCAAGCCCCGAGGCTGGCGCTCTCCAGTCTTGCCCGGCCCGGCCTGGCTGCACCTGGGCTGATTCATCGCGCGACAGGCGTGATTCAGAGACAGGCTGAACCGGCAGACAACCGGGGCGACTGCTCGGGCTGGGAGCGGGACTGCGAGAGTTTCTGCACCAGGGCGGCCAGGCAGTACTGGCTGGATACCGAGGGCCGCCAGCCGCCCGCGGTCAAGTCCGTGAAATGCACCACTCCCTTCATCAGCCCGGATGGACAGCCGAGGGCGGGTCTGTGCATCGTCACCTATGAGGGCGGAATGACCGTCTCGGTCACGAGAACCAGCCGCGACAGGACTCTCACGATCTGGCGAACGTCGCCGTCGCAGCTCGATGACGTCCCTTCATGCAAGTACGAATACCACTGCGCCGGCAGAGACGGCTCAATGGTCCTCAAAAAGCTTTCCTGCGAGGTGTATCCACCTCGGGCGCCCACCCAGGAGCAGGAAGGACCGGCGTCCGGTCAGGTGATGCGCATGGCGGACCCGCAGCCGCGGGAGCCGCGTTTCGGGCATGACTTCAGCCGCATCCGGGTGAGGTGAAGCTCTCGCCTCTCCCTATCTGTAACACTACCATGCATTGACAAGTACCTTGCAAGGCACCACGTTGTAGTCGTGACGGATCTTTCGTTCGACAACTGGATGACGCAGCTTCGCAAGGGGCTCCTCGAGCTGGCGGTCCTCAACACGATCGCACCCGCGCCGTTGTACGGTTACGACATCGTCCGCCGCCTCAGCGACGTCGACCACCTCGTGATCACCGAGGGGACGGTGTACCCGATCCTGAGCCGTCTGAAAAACAGTGGGCTCGTGGAGACGTATATCGAAGAGTCGCAGGAAGGACCGGCGCGGAAGTACTACCGGCTGACCGCGCGCGGCCGCGACGACCTTTACCGGATGAATCAACACTGGGACAGCCTGCACCAGGCGATCGGCGGTCTCAGAAAGGAACGGAAGCGATGATCGAGATGACGCCTGCAGCACGGGAGCGGCTGGACAACTACCTGCAGCGCATGCGCAGCGAGCTGCGCGGAACGCGAGCGGTGGTCGCGGACGAAGTGGAGCAGAGCGTGCGCGAGCACATCGAGATCGCGCTCGCGGATGCGCACGCTCCCGTCGGCGCAACCGAAGTCATCGGCGTGCTCGACCGGCTCGGCCCGCCCGAGCGCTGGCTGGCCGACGAAGAGCGGCCGATGTGGCGCCGGGCGCTCGACCACGTCCGTTCCGCTCCGGAGGACTGGCGTCTCGCGTATCTCGCATTCGGGCTGTTCCTCGCGTCGATCGTGTTTCTCCCGGTCGGCGGCATCCTGCTGATCATCCCGGCCATGATCGTCAGCCGCGCCTACATCGAGCTCTCGCGCGACCGCGGCGAGCCCCTCGGCGCGCGCCGGTGGCTGGTCTATCCGTCGATCGCGATCGTGCTCGCGTTCGCGGTCGGCCTGCTCATCGTCGGACCGCCGCTGCCGGCGCTGGCCTTCGCATTCCAGGACGACGGTTTCGAGCAGGTGCTCGACATCCCCCACTCCAGGGCCGGCGAGGTCCGCTTCGTGCTCGGCCTGGGCAGCGTGCTGTACGGATCGTGGTGGATCATCGCGGCCGGTTTCTGCGCCGCGTTCCTGCGGCCGATCCGCTTCGTCTTCGCGCCGCTGCTCGACGGCGTTCGCCGCAAACACTTCGCCGTGCTCGCCGCGATCGGCGCGCTGGTCGCGGCCGGAGGCGCAACGCTGATCTACTACCGGCACTGATTCACGCGATTCACCCCATCCCTCGGAAGTCTCCATATTTCCGCCATAACTGACGGCCGTCTTTCGCCTAAGTTGCGTCCTGTCCAAACATCGACGCAACAGACGAAAGGAGTATCACCAGAATGTCCGCTGCCACCCGGGCCAGAACCATGTTCTTTGCCGTCCTCCTGAGCATCCTCGCTCTCCCCAGCATCGCCAACGCCCAACCCGTCGACATCATCACGAACAACGACTTCGAGGATCCGTACGAGGCCCTCGGCTTCGCCGCCATCAGCACCAACGACGGCTCCGTCGAGCAGACCACCGTGAATCCGATCGCCGGCACCGGAAGTCTCAAGGTCACGGTCAACAGCTACGGCCGCGTCATCCACTACTACGCGTACGGATACGGCTCAGGCCCGAACGCCAGCTCCGTCACGCTCACCGCAAAGCTGCGCGTCGACAGCACGACCATCCCCGGCCGGCAGCTGACCGCCTGCGCGATCGCGTATTTCCTCGACAGCCAGGTGCCGTCCTCGTACTGCCGGAACTTCCCGGTCGACGACGAGAACGTGGTCGACGTCCGCCTCGCGCTGGACACCAACGACCGGCAGCTCAACTACATCTTCCCGCAGTTCGCGCTCAACGATACCGGTACGATCGAAGCGACCGTCGACGACGTCCATTACCACGTCGAAGAGGCCCAGCTGCCGGAAGTGCCGTCAGGATTCGTGCGCGTCGACCGCATCGTCAACAACGGCTTCGAGAATTCCGAGGATGACCTCGGGTTCGAGCCGTTCAGCGAGTACGACGGCTCGGTCGCTCATACGACGGAGAACCCGATCATCGGCGACGGAAGCCTGAAGATCACGGTCAACAGCTACGGCCGCGTCTCGGCGTGGCTGCCGTATGGCTACGGATCGGGGCCGTTCGCGCGCTCCGTCACGCTCTCCGCGAAACTCCGCGTCGACAGCTCGACCCTCTCCGGCAGGGAACTGACCGCCTGCACGATCGCCTACTTCTTCGACAGCCAGGAGCCATCGTCGGTCTGCGACAGCTTCCCGGTCGATGACGAGAACGTGGTCAACGTCTATCTCCCCCTCGACACCGAGGACCGCCAGCTCCAGTACATCTTCCCGCAGTTCTCGCTGAACGACACCGGCACGATCGAAGCCACGGTCGATTCCGTCCACTTCTACGTCGTCCAGCCTGCACCGTGACCTGTTGCTGACCGAACGCCCGAGGGAAACGCCCGCCGCAAGGCGGGCGTTTTTCGTTGGGGACGACAGCGATCCTTACTTCCGTCTGGGATGAGTTATGATCGCGGCCGATGACCGAGACGGCCACGTCCCAGGCACAGACATCCAGCAGCCGTCTCGCCACCCGGGCTCTCGAGCTCGGGGTGGTGATCCTTTTCGTCGCCCTCGCCTGGAACAACGTCGCGCTGCGGCGTGAGCTTGCGCAGGCGCGAGCCGGGGCGCCCGCCCGCGGCGCGGTGGCCTCGTTCGCTCCCGGCGACGCGCTGACCGTCGTCCAGGCGGTCGACCTCGCCGGGCGTCCCATCACGCTCGACTTCCGGACGTCGCGCACGCTCGTGGCCATCGTCAATCCCGACTGTGCATCGTGCGAGACGACGGTCGGCTCATTGAAAGGGGCCACAGGCGCGCGCGTGCTCTCCGTCGCCTCGGCCGAGGAGACGCGGCCGCTGATGGAGCGAGGCGGCATCGCCCACTTCGCCTACTCCCTGCCGGCCGGCACGCCGGGTGAGCTCGGCCGCAAGCTGCACCACTACCCACAGACGTTCATCGTCGACCGCGGCATCGTCGTCCGGACCTGCCGCTCGGTCGAAGAATGCAGTTGACCATCCACCAAAGGAGAGACAGACAGAATGACCCGCAGAATCCGCATCACCCTCATGCTCGCGCTGCTCGTGATCGGCGCTTTCGGCCTCCTGGCCGGACCGCCGCAGATCATCGAGTACACCTACTACACGGACGGCACCTACACCGTCTCGTGCGGCTACCGCATCATCGCGTGCGGCGGCACGAACTACTCCGGCGGCTGCCGTACGCAGTGGTACACGATCGATTACGGCGGGGAGTGCTAGCGAGCGAGCGCGTGAATGACCCGGCGCAGTATGGAGAGCGGTAACGCGAGTTGCCGCTCTTCCTGTCTCTGTTCGCCCTGTAGCGCTTCGCTGATTGCACCCATCTCGGTTTGCCCGCACGAACAGAAGCAGTCAGAGCGGTAACTGGCATTACCGCACTCCATACTGTTGGTGCGCGGCTATCCATATGGATGGAAGTAGGGTATGCTGCCTTCATGGCTAAATTTCGATCCTCGTCCGCGACACTCACTCTGGCGACCATGCTGACGCTGTTTCCGTTCGCAATGGGGGCCCTCGCGCTTCTGGCGCCTACTACCGCCGAGGCCGAGCCAGCGCATGGGACGCACATCAAGTACTACAGCACCGCCGCTCGCACCACGCAGGTGGGGTATCGCTATTACAACTGCAATGGCGTACTGGAGAGCCAGTGGGGTGTGACGAGCGCCTACTCCACGTCTGCCAGCTACGGCTGCATCGAGCAGTGAGCAACAGGTGCGGCGGGTGTTCACTCCCGTCGCGCCAGCAACCGCGTGAGCCCTACCACTGCGATCACCGCGACCGCGGCGCCAATGGCGCCGCGGTGGGTGTTGGCGACGAGTTGGGGACTGATTGATTTTGCCTGTTCGCCGAAGACGCCGTGGGCTCCGGCGTCGCCGGGGACGGGGGTGAAGAGGTTGTCGGGGCGGTTGGGGGGCTCCGGTTCTTCGCCCTGCTGGGCGTCGAAGCCGATACGGCCGAGGTAGTGGTCGAGGAGGCCGGGGGCGAAGGTGTTGGCGAGGATGGCCTGGGTGGTGCCCCAGCCGACGTTCAGCTCGCGGCGGGGATGGTCCGACGCCCAGACGATCGCCTGCGCGGCGACCTCGGGCTCGAAGATCGTGCCGAACGGTTTCGCTTTGCGCGGCATGTGGCTGCGGAGCCAGCGGAACTGCGGCGTGTTCACGGCCGGCAGGTTGACCATGCAGACGCTCACATTGCTCCCGTCGTGCAGCAGCTCCGAGCGCAATGAATCGTGGAAGCCCTGCACCGCGTGTTTGGCCGCGCAGTAGGGCGCCTGCAGCGGGATGCCTCTGTACGCAAGCGTAGATCCGACCTGGATGATCACTCCCTCGTCGCGCGGCAGCATCCGCCGCAACGCGGCCTGCGTGCCGTGTACCACGCCGAGGTACGTCACTTCCGTGACGCGGCGGAACTCGGCGGGCGTGATCTCCTTGATCGGGCCGAGCACGGAGGCCATGGCGTTGTTGATCCAGACGTCGATCCGGCCGTAGGCCTGCTCGATGGTCTGCGCCGCGCGCTCGACGGCGTCGGCATCGGCGACGTCGGCGATCGCCACGACCGCCTCGCCGCCGCGTGCTTCGACTTCCTTTCTCGCCTCCTCCAGCGCCTCGGCATTGCGGGCGATGAGGCCGAGGCGCGCGCCGCGTGCCGCGAACGCGCGCGCGGTGGCGCGGCCGACTCCGGCCGATGCTCCGGTGATGACGACGACGCGTGCTTCCTGGGTCATGGTTTCTCCTTTGTCAGTGGCGCGGCAGCAGGCTGGCCAGCGCGTCGCGAAGGCGCGCGGCGGGTTGGGTGGTGAGCGACCAGGGCGTGGCTTGCCGCACGACGTGGAGCGTTCCCGTCTGGTCGACGATGCGGTAGCCGGTGCGTCCGTCCGCCCCACGGCGGAAGCGGATCGTGACGCTCGCCTTGCCGACGCGCAGGTCGCGCACGGTGAGTTCCGGAAGCCACTCCGGCAGGTGCGGATCGACGACGAGCAGCTTCAGCGGCGCGTACGGATAAAGGCCGAGCATCGCCTGCAGCAAGGCGAACACGGACGAGGACGACCATGCCTGCAGCGGATTGGCGTTCGGGTAGATCGCCGGAAAGGGGTGCTGCGCGTCCCGCGGCTGGCCGCCGAAAAGCTCCGGCAGGCGGTGATACTCGAACAGCGCCGCGGCCTCGAACTGCGCGCGGGCAATCTGCTGCACGCGGTCGTGCAGGCCGTAGCGCCAGAACCCAAGGGCGAACGTCCCGTGCTCGACCGGCCAGATCGAGCCGAGGTGATAGCTGTACGGGTTGTACCGCGGGTGGTCGGAGGAGAGCGTGCGGATGCCCCAGCCGCTGAACAGGTCCGGCGCGAAAAGGCGGTCGGCCGTCCGCTCGACGAGCGCCGCGTCGGCGATCGCGGCGGCGATGCAGTGGCCGGCGTTGGAGGCGATGGAGCGAACCTGCCGCTTCTGCGCGTCGAGCGCGAGCGCGAAGAAGCCCTCTTCCTCCATCCAGAACGCTTCGTTGAACCGCTGCTTCAACTCGGCCGCCTCCCGGTACAGCTTGCGCGACAGGTCGGGCTCACCGAGCCACCAGATCGTTTCGGCGAGGTGCAGCTTCGCGACGTAGACGAACGCCTGCTCTTCGCACGTGGCGATGGGCGGCTCCACCGGAGCGCCGTCCTCGTACACGATCGCGTCGGGGGAGTCCTTCCACGCCTGATGCACGGGCCCCATCGGCGAGCGGCGCTGGTATTCGTAGAAGCCGTCGCCATCGAGGTCGCCGTAGCGCTCCAGCCATTGCAGCGCGCGCAGCGCCGGCTCGATGAAGGGCCGCACCAGTTCCTTGTCGCCGGTCCAGTGCCAGAGCTCCGCGACGATGAACGCGTAGAGGCCGGAGGTGGTGATGGAGCTGTAGCTGCGGCCGCGCGGGTTGCAGCCGAGCATCGAGAGCGGCCCGGTATGCGCCTCGTGCAGCATCTTCCCCGGCTGCTCGTCGCGCCAGTCGTCCACGGAATTTCCCTGCAGTGCCGCCAGCGTGTGCAGCGTGCCGCTCATGATCTCCGGCCCGAGGAGACCGGCCTGCCAGCCGGTGGTCAGCGTGTCGCGGCCGAACAGCGCGACGTAGAGCGGCAACCCGGCCGCGACGGTCCAGGCGCGCGGGCCGCGATCGAGGTCGAAGAGCCGCAGCGACGCGAGATCGGAGCGCGCCTGCTCGAGCGTGACGGTCACGTCCGCGGTCATGGTCGACGATTCGCCGGTCTCGAAACGCGTCGTCTCGTCGAGAAAGAAGCGCACCGACTCCTCGTGCGAGGCCGTATGCGGTTGCGCGGCGTAACAGTCGGGCGGCGGCAGCAACCGCTCCCCGTCCACGACCGCGGTCAGGAGCAGGCACGCATGCCAGCGCTCTTGCGGCGCGAGGGTGACCGCGAACGACAGCCGTCCCTCCGCATGCGACGGGGGGCTCGTGGCGCGCTCCACCGCTATCTCGACTCCTCGGCGCAGCGTGGTGGAGCCGTTCCGCGCGACGTAGTCGAACGTCAGGCAGCGTGCGGCCGGATCCCAGTGCGTAGTTCGCTCTCCCTGTTGCTGGCGCTTGCGGGTCTCGGCCTGATCGGCAAAGTCTGCGTCGACCTCGATCGCGAACACGAAGGTGGTGGTCTCGGTGGTGTAATTCGTCAGGTCGAGGTCTTCATGAAGGCCGTCGTCGATCAGGCGCGTGACGCGCAGCTCGAGGGAGTTCCGCGACTCGTCCGGGACCTGTCCGCTGCCGTCGTCCCGCGGCGGCGGCGTGACGCCCGGCGCGGCGATCACGAAGTAGCCGGCCCAGTGGTTCTGGCGGACCGCGGAGAACGCGTTCGGCGACGGTTGTTCTCCGTCGATGGAGTAGCGCCACCGCGACAGCATGCGCGTCTCGTGCACGAACAGCCCGTGATCGGGATGCTCTCCGATCAGTCCATCGTGCGCCGTGGCGAGCACGCTCCGTCCGCGGCCGATGTGCACTGCATCCGGCCGCGGGCGAATGCGCACCAGCTCAGGCGCGGGTTGGTGCGGCGCTGCCACTGACTGGAACCGGTCCGCGCAATGAGCTGGGCGCGTCGAGGTTCGCTCCGTCGTCCACTCCGACGCCGAGGCGGTCGACCAGCTCGCCGCCGAGCCAGCCGGTGACCGTGGCCAGTCCGGCCGCCGCCGCCGAAAGGATGATGGCGAGGATCTCCGGACGCGCCGGGATGTCTCGCCGCAACAGCCAGCTCGCGGCGAAGATCACCACCACGACCACGTTCCCGACGCCGTGCAGCGCGCCGATGCGCTTCGCGCGCGTGCCGCTCGGGATGGCCAGGAAGTCGATGAGGCCGAAGACGGCCGCCACCAGGCCGCTGATGATCCCGGCCGCGAGCATGTAGTACGCCGCCTCGTGGAGCTTCGGCAGCTCGGCGAAGAGCGCGATGAGATCGAACACGAGTGACATCGCCAGGACGCCGAGCGGAAACACGACCAACATCTGGTGGATGGGATGCCCGAAGACTTTGGCTCTGCTTTCCATGTGGGCCCTCCGCTGTGATGGCGTGCAAACACAGTTCCTCTTCTCCCACAGCTCGCCTCGAGGAGCGCGTGGTACATAGAAGCCCATGAGAACCGAGCGCGAAAAGATGCTGGCCGGCGAGTTGTACGACCCGATGGACGCAGAGCTCCTGGCGGGCCGGGGGCGCGCGCGTGACCTCTGCCAGGACCTGAACGCGACGCGCGAGGCGGACCAGGAAGGGCGCCGGCGCATTCTTCGCGAGCTGTTCGGGGCCGGCGGCGAGACGGTGTGGATGCAGCCGCCGTTCTGGTGCGACTACGGCTCGAACATCGAGCTCGGCGAGCGGGTCTTCTTCAACTTCAACTGCGTCGTGCTGGACGTCTGCCGCGTGCGCATCGGCGACTTCACGCTCTTCGGTCCGGCGGTGCAGATCTACACGCCCATGCACCCACTGAACGCCGAGCTGCGGCGGCGGGAGGAGCTCGGGAAGCCGGTGGAGATCGGCTCCGACGTCTGGGTGGGGGGAGGAGCGATCATCCTCCCCGGCGTGCGGATCGGGTCACGCTCCGTCATCGGCGCCGGCAGCGTGGTCACGCGCGACGTCCCGGAAGGGATGTTCGCGGCGGGGAATCCGTGCAGGGTGGTGCGCGAGCTCACGGAGTGAGGATCGTCGTCCCTCGACGCTTCTAAGGAAGTCTTCCGGCGGCTCCTCGCCCGCGTAGCGGGCGAAAGATCAATAGCCCCCGGCTTTCAGCCGGGGGAATCGGGGGCCCCTCCATTCGAGTCCGCGTAGCGGCCGACAGAATCCTGCCGGCCGCTACGCGGACTCGATTCCTGAACGTCCGTTCCCCCGGCTGAAGCCGGGGGCTATTGATCTTTCGCCGCCTACGGCGGCTAACGGCGCACCCACGTGATGACGATTGGAGAGGTGGCGCCAGTGGGGTTCAGCGAGAAAAACAAAAGCGGAACGCCGGCAACTGCCGGCGTTCCTTTACGGCGTTTTACAACGGGCGAAGCTACAGCGGCTCTTCGAGGCAGAAGCGGCTGCTGCCGCAGGTGACGGAGATCGGCTGGTACGTCGTGGAGCTCTGGCCGTTGGAGTCGGTGACGGTCAGGGTGGCGGTGTAGAAGCCGGTGGTGAAGTAGGTGTTCGCGGCCGTGGCGCCGGTGGCGGTGCCGCCGTCGCCGAAGTCCCAGAAGTACGAGAGCGTGCCGCCGTCCGGGTCGCTCGAGCAGCTCGCGCTGAAGTTGACGTACAGCGGCGAGTTGCCGTGGGTCGGTGTGGCGTTCATGCAGGCGGTCGGGACGCGGTTGGTGTTGATGTAGGTCGCGGACGCGAGCGTCACGCCGTTGTTGCCTTCATCGGTTTCGACGACGCTGTTGAACGGATCGATGATCCAGCCGAGGTACTGGTAGCCGGTCGGAGCGGTCGACGGAATCGTGACGTAGGCGGTCGGGGTGATCGTGGCGCCGACGTTGAGCGAGAAGGTGGCCGAGCCGATGAGCGTGCTCGACGTGGTGACGTTGCGCGTCGACGACAGGTAGAAATAGACCGGGACCGAGTTCTGGGTGGTCGTGCCGCGGTTCTCGATCGCGAACTGGAACGCGAGGGGCGCGTTGCGGTCGCTGGAGGCCGGAGCCGGCAGGTTGAGTGAGTCGCCGGGCGAGGAGGGGTGGATGCGGTACGCGAACGACGCGAGGTCGGGCTGCGTGGCGGCAGTGCCGTAGAGAGCGCGGTTGCCGCGCGTGTCGTCGGCGTGCGGGTGCACGTCGTTGCGCGTGCCGATGACGCCGCCGTTCGGGTAGTACGAGTTCATGGTCGCGAGCTGGTCGTCCTCGTGGCCGAGGCCCATGCCGTGGCCGTGCTCGTGGATGCCGACCAGGGTCGAGTTGTACGGGGAGCCTTCCGGCGCGACCGGGTTCACCGAGGTGTCCCAGGTGTAGTTCGGGTTGAAGGCGATGTCCATCTCCACCCAGTTCGCGTCAGGGCCGGGCCACACGTAGCACATCGAGCGGCGCGGCTGCGTCACAGCGAGTGCACTGCCCCAGTACCAGCTGGAGGCCGACGGCATGACGATGCCGTTGCGGTTGTCGGTGTTGGAGGTGCTGGTGCTGGTCTCCCAGGTGTGGTTGATGCGGTAGTTGCCGCCCGGGCTGTAGGCGTTCCACGCCACGCGCATGGCGTCGACGGAGTAGTACCACGCGCTGTTCTGCGGGAAGGACGTCAGGGACGGGCGCCAGGTGACGCCGCTGTTGTTCCATTTGACGCCGCCGCGGCAGTCTTCGATGAACACGTAGGCGGCCGCCGGCTTCGCGGCCAGCAGTGCGAGCGTGATGGTGAGAAGAAAAGTGAATTTGCGGATCATGTAATGGCTCCTGGATTACTTCGCGCGGGCGTTGGTGTAGCCGAAGGTGGCAGGGACGTTGGACTTGGACGCGGACTCGACGAACTGCGTGTTGCGGAACGAGGCCGACGACCCCTTGCGCTTGCCGATGAGGGCGCGCAGCTCGGCGAGGACGCTGCCGATCGGGGCGGCCTGCTCGACGGCCTGTGCGGGCTTCTCGAGCTCGATGCGGACGCCTTCCTGGCTGACGACCGCCGCCTGCGCTGCCGCGGGCAGGGTCTTGAGCGAGCCGTCCTTGTTCAGGCGCAGTCCGTCGCGGCGCCAGCGGTTGTCCTTCACGCCGTCGATGGCGCGGCCGGCATGGTCGACGAACATCGGCTGCTGGGTGACGGGGTTCGAGACGAGATCGAGCTTGCCCTGGTACCAGCCGACGAGCGGCACGCCGAGCTTGTCGTTCCCTTCGACGAACAGCAGGTGCTTGCCGCCGACCTGGAACGTCGGTGCGCCCGAGACTTCGAACACGTTCGTTCCCGCAACGCCGCCGGCGAAGCGGAGGGTGATCGTCTTTCCGCTGCGGGCCGCGCCCTTCAGCGTCTGGTCGATGTCGAACGTGACGTATGTGAATGCATACGTGTTGTCCGCGGTGGGAACGGATTCACTGCCGATGACGGTGCCGACGAAAACGATCTCCGCGTCGTCGACGAGTTTGCCGAGATCGACGGGCAGGATCGTCGTCGCGCCGGCGGAGAATGCTGCGAGCGACAGCATCAATGAGCACAGCAACAGCTTGGACTTCTTCATATGAGAGAACCTCCTGGGACATCAGTTGGACGATTGGACGCGGCCCTGTGCCGCGCCATTACTCACTACTGATGGAAATTCGACCGGGAGGTTCTGATGGGAGGAAAGAAAAAGACGACCGTTACGTGCGCGGCCTGCGCACGGCGTCCCGCGGGACCGCGCGCACGAGGCGCGAGCGCAGCGAATCGCGCGTGGCCCCGAGGTCGGTGAGCTTGTCGTGGCAGACCGCGCACGACGCGGCATGCGCCGCGGTCAGCTCGCGGTCGACGGCATCGGCGCTGCCGTCGACGAAGGCCTCGAGCTCTTCGTAGGAGAGATGGTCATCGGCAGGGAGGTCGATCGTGTCGGTGTCGGCGCGGACGGCGTCGTAGCAGGAGTCGCAGGAGGCGATGTGCGCGTCGATGGCGAGGAGCTCGGAGGGAGAGACGGCGCGACGCTGCCGGTAGCGGTTCAGCGCGTCCGGATCGAGGTGATTCCCAGTGCTGAGTTCCCTCTCGCTCATCGCCTTGTCACAATGGTAGCTCCTTTTGATGAAGAGGCGAGATCGCGCCCGAGGTTCTGATTGCCGCGCCCTTTTGCCATCCGGCGCAGGCGCTCGCGCGCGAGCCGCCGCAGCTTGATGACCTGCCGCGGCGTCACATCCAGCAGTTCCCCGATGGCCGCGTCGCTCAGCGGCAGCTTCGGCCACAGGGCCGCAAAGGCCTCCGCATCCATCCCCACCGCGGCGGCGATCTCGGGGATCGTCGCGGTGCGCGTCAGGGGCAGCATGGTCAGGCACTCCTGCCCATGCGCGTCGCGCAGATTGAGCAGCAGCGCGAGGCGCTGTTTCAACGCGAGCTTGCGGACGTCGTCCCAGAGGTCGCGGAGCGTCATCCTGTTGTCGAGCGCTTCGTCCGCACCCTGCTCCTTCGCGACCTCCAGCTCGCTCAGCGGCACTTCGGCGCGGCGCTGGCTGACGCCGATCGTGCGCGCGACCGCGGCCGAGAGCACGTCCAGCGTGAGCGGCGCGCCCGCGTGGCGGAGCAGCGCGAGCACGAGCGCCGCGACCTGCGGCCGGTTCTCCGCGGCCGGATCGTTGCGCGCCGCCAGCCGGACGCCGTCCAGGCATTCGCCACCATCCGCCTCGCGTCCTGCCCACTCGCGCAGGCCGCATACGGCCGCGCCGTCAGGACTCCGCCAGAGCGCGAGGTTCGGGTCGTGGTTGCAGAGATAGCGCACCTGATTCCAGAGCCGGCTCCGCGCCGGATGCCGCTCGCGCAATCGCTCGTGGCAACGGTTGTACGTGCAACGCGCGACGTAACGGCGCAGGTCGTGGATCGGATGCGACACCTCGCCGCGCAGGCCACGCAGCCGCCGCAACACGTCGATCAGCGTGTCGGCGACGACGTCGTCCGCATCGCCGTCCCGCACCACGGAGTCGACGATGCGCCGGATCAGCGGCGTGGCCAGGTCCGCGAGGATCACCGCCAGTTGCCGCTCGGCCTCACGCTCGTCTTCGACACTCAGATACTGCCGAAGCAACTCTTCCGCGTTCACAACATTCATGGATCTGCGCCGACCGTAGCACGCGCTCCGCGAACGGGGCGGTCACAAGGTTCGAGCGTGCGAAAGCGCGGGATGAAGGCTGGTTTTGGAGGTGTGGCGGCGGAACGCCTTCTTTCCCGCTCGCGTACCTGTGCCGGTCCGCGCCTTGCGTAGAATTCCGTCATGCCTCGTGCCCTGGTTGTGCTCGTCATCCTCTTTTCGCTCGCCGCTCACGCGGAGGATCTGCCGTACCTGGTGCGTGACCTTCCCGGCTTCGCGGTGACGGACTCGATCGGCTACCGCCACACTTTCTGGACCACGGTCGGGAACACGACCTGGTTCGTCGCGCACACCTCCTCGACGCAGGTCGACATCTTCAAATCGGACGGAACGGCCGCCGGAACGGCGCGCGTGACGTACGGCGAGGGCGCCCCCACCGCATCTCGAGCCGGCTCGTTCCTCGGCGTCATCGGCGGCAAGCTCATTTACGGCGGCTCGGATGCCGGCGGGGAGGGCCTGTTCGCACTCGATACGGCGGGAGGCGCGCCGGTGCTCCTCGCGCGCGCCAGTACCGCGGATTCGATCCCAGGCGTCATGCGCGGCGGCTTCCTCTACTTCCCAGCCGCCGCGGGCAACCCGCTGAACCTGTGGCGGACCGACGGCACCCCCGCCGGGACTACCCTGGTCGACATTGCCTCGGGCGAGCAGGGTGCGCTCACGCTTTCGTCGCATAAGAACCTGCATGTGATCGGCGACTGGATCTACTTCTTCGGCGTCACCGCGCAGGGCAGCGGCCTGCATCGAACCGACGGCACGGCCGCCAACACGACGCTCCTCCTGCCGCTGTCCGCCGAGGACCTGGCGAACGACGTCGGCGACGTCACGGTGTTCGGGCAGCGCCTGCTGTTCTACCTCCGATGGGATGGAGGAGACCGTCCATCCGCGCTCTGGGCCACGGACGGCACGGCGGCCGGCACAGGGGTCGTGGCGGAGGTTCAGACGTTTCAGCCGATGGCCGTGCTCGGCGGCCGGCTGCTCTTCGCCGAACACGGTTCGATCTGGACCACGGACGGAACACCCGCGGGAACACAGCGGACGAACATCGTCGGGGACGACGCAGGAAGCGTCTACTCCGGCGGCGTCATCGGAGACGATTTCTACTTCTTCGCGGGAGGGCTCGAGACGACGCTCTTCGTCACTCGCGGCTCGGCGGAGACGACGAGAGCGATCATGACGGTCGACCACGGGAACACCGTAGGGCACGGCGACGGGTTCGTGCTCGGCAACCACTTTTACTTCCGCCACGACGACGGGATCCACGGCATGGAGCTCTGGAGGACCGACGGCACGATCACCGGCCTCGTGGCGGATGTGAACCCCGGGTATCGCGACGGGATCGACAGCTTCGACGTCGCGGTCCGCCCGGACGGGACGGTGTTCTTCCCCGGCATGCACTACGAGACGGGACGCGAGCCGTGGATCACGAACGGAACCGCGGCAGGAACGCGACTGCTCGCGAACCTCGCCTCGGACGGGGGCGTCCACGGGTCGTCGCCGCACCGGCTCCGCGCGACCGGCGACCTCGTGTTCTTCATGGCCGATCCGTACGACGGGGAGAACTCGATCGGTGTCTCCGACGGGACGCGCACCGGCACGTCCACCACGTTGATCGACAACCCCTTCATCGTCGGCTATGCCGCGGCGGGCGGCCGCTATTTCCTGCGGTCGGGCGAGACCGACCCATTCGGTCTCTATGCCAGCGACGGCACGCTCGGCGGAACGATCGGCATTCACCCGGAGCCGGCGACGCCGTATGCGTTCCGCGAGGGCGTGCTGTTCGCCGGGCAGGACGCCGTGTGGTTTTCGAACGGTACGATCGCGGGTACGCACACGGTGCTGAACGCGGTGGACGCATTCGCGGGGGTGCGCATCCTGCCGACCGGCGATCGGGCGTGGCTCGCCAGCCGGTTCCACGTCTGGACGACGGACGGCACCGCGGCAGGAACGACCGAGGTCATGCCGCCGGCAGGCGGCTGGGGCGGCGGGGTCTACGAAGCGACGCGCCTCGGCGCGGCCGACTATCTCTTTCAGTTCAGCGACGGGTCGTCCGAAGCGCGGCTCCTTCGTTCCGACCGGACCACCGCGGCGCCGACCGTCGTGAAAGCGCTCACCTCCAACAGTCAGCTCCCGGAGCTCGTCGGCCGCTCGGAGCGATTCTTCTGGTTCACGATGGAAAGGATGCTCCATCGCAGCGACGGCACGTCCGAGGGGACGATCGCGCTGCCCGCCCCCGATCCCTGCATCGCCAGCGGCGCTGCGCTCGGCGACGCACTGGTGTTCACGACGTTCACCTCCTCGCGCCTGAGCGTGTGGCGTTCGGACGGAACCGCCGAGGGCACGACGAAGCTGGTGACGATGGAGGTCCGCAACGTCTCCCGCTTCCCCCCCTGCGTGCAGGTGGTGGCCCTCGGCGACCGCGTCTACTTCCCCGGCTATGACGCCACCCACGGCTGGGAACCATGGGTGAGCGACGGCACGGTCGCCGGAACGAAGCTCCTGGCCGACCTCTTTCCGGGCCGGACCAGCTCGGACCCGGACGAGCTCACCGCCGCCGGCGAACGCCTGTTCTTCTCCGCCGAGGCACCGAACAAGGGCCGCGAGCTCTGGGCCATCGGCGATGCGCCGCCGGTCACGCGACGACGGGCGGTGGGGCGGCGGTGAGTTTACGGCTCGGCTCGTTGCTGCAGAAGTCGGGCTCGACCTGCATGAGGGTCAAGTGAAGTTGATCCTGTTTCTCGGTTCCGGTATCTCGAGGGCGTCCGGACTGCCCTTGGCGGGTGAGTTGACGGAAGCGATCATTGGCTCACCGGCGCTCCCCCAAGCCGCGGACGCGCTCAATCCCCGATTACGAGACCCTGAGCTTCAAGAACGGATCAAGGGCCTGCTGCGAATCATGGGCGACTTCGAAACTCGTGATGCGAAGCGAACCAACGCGCTTTTCCGCGGGCCGATCTCCTACGAGGATCTTTTTCACCTCTGCGAGGAGATGACCAACTGGCGAATGGGTCTGGCGGACAATTCCGCTCTCACGTCGTTCATGAAAGCGCTCGAACATCGGGCGCGGCCGCTTCTCAGCGGCGCGAATCTGGCGGCGCGGCTCAACGATCTCGGACTGCTGGCGCGAGACGCACGACTGTGGATCCAGTCGGTGACGACAACGATGTTGCGCGCAGGGACGCCAACCGGGCTGGAGCTGATCGTCGAGCTGGCGCGATGCAAACGGATCGCAGAGTTGAACATCGTGACGCTGAACCACGACACGCTCGTCGAGCAGCTCATGGAGGAGAACAACATCGAGCTGATCGACGGGTTCGGGCCTCCTGACGGAGATATCCGTTGGTATGACGATCGGCTCTACGACACGTACCGCACACCGGCACGGCTGTTCAAGCTTCACGGTTCGATCAGCTGGTACCGGTTCGTTGACGACGGACTGCCACGAACAGCGGTCGTTCGGCGCAGCGATGGCGGTGAGCTCTTCGACGGGAAAGGGAAGCAACTGCAGCGCTGGATCGAGGGCGCATCGTTCCTGACGGGCGGCAACAAAGCCATCCGCTATCAGCACGGCATCTACCTCGACCTGCTGTTCCGTTTTCAGGAGGTCCTACGCGGTTGTGACGTGATGCTGATGTGCGGCTACGGCTGGGGGGATGCCGCAATCAATCTCCGTTTGGACACGTGGATGGACGACCCGCGCAAACGAATCGTTCTTCTCCATCCCAACCCGGAGGAGATCACCACGCGGTCGATGATCATTGCAAGCGCATATACGTGGTGGGTCTCGTCGGGACGATTGACCACAGTTCCGCGATGGCTGTCTCAGGTCGCGTTAGGAGAGATCGAGCGGTCTCTTTTCGATCCATTGGCGGCGTAGCGTTGCAGACTGTCTAAACCGCGCTGAACGCAGGAGGCAAATACGTCGCACCGTGTGACAAGAGATTGAAGTGCAGGTGGATCAGACTAGACGCGCGCGAATCGCATGCAGCCGTTCCACCGCGTCCTCCATGTCGGCGTGGATGCAGAGGGTGTCGAGGCCGATCGTGATGCGGGAGCCGTCGCGGGCGATGACTGCGCCTTCGTTTGCGAGGAGCTCGGCCTGGGCGGCGGCTTCTTCGATCGTGAGGGTTGAGCCGGGGATGCTGCGCGGCGTCAGTGAGCCGTCGGGCTCGTAGCGGCGGTCGGCGAAGGCTTCGCGGATTACGGAAATGCCGGCGGCTCGGGCGGCGGCGGACATCTCGGAGTGGTCCGGCGCGACGAGGGCGAGTGCGGGATCGACGTCGCGCATTGCATCGATGATCACGTCCGCGAGTGCACGGTTTTTGTGAGCGTCGTTGTAGAGGGCGCCGTGCGGCTTGACGTGCTCGATCGGCGCGAATGCGCGCAACGCGTTGAGTTGTGCGATGAGGGAGGCGCGCAACGCGTCGGGTGTCATGTCGACCGATTTGCGGCCGAAGTTTTTACGGTCGGGGTAAGAGGGGTGGGCGCCGAGGCGGACTCCGTGTTGCTTGGCGAGAAGCGCGGCTTCGCGCATCGACTCCGCGTCGCCGGTGTGGCCGCCGCAGGCGACGTTGGCGCTGGTGATGAGGGACCAGAGCTCGTCTTCGCCGGGGGAGCCTTCGCCGAGGTCGGCGCTGAGGTCGAGGGTCAAAGCTCGGTGCCTTTCGTTTCGGGGAGGAGCCAGATCAGGACTGCGCCGAGGGCGAAGAAGACGGCGTCGGCGGCGATGGAGAAGCCGAGGCCGTACGTCGTGGCGGCGGCGCCGATGGCGTACGGCGCGCCGGCGGAGACGAGGCGGCCGGCGTTGTAGCAGAAGCCTTGGGCGCTGGCGCGGATGCGGGTCGGGAAGAGCTCCGCGAGCATGGCTCCGAAGAGCGAGAAGTAGCCGTGCGCGAAGTAGCCGACCAGCGGTCCGATGAAGAGCAGCGTCATCGCGGAGCGGGCGCCGAAGGCGAAGATCGGGACCACCGCGGTCGCGCCGAGCATGAAGAGTGTGAAGGCGGGACGGCGGCCGATTTTGTCGGCGATCCAGCCGAAGCTGATGTAGCCGAGGAACGCGCCGAGCTGCAGGACGATCAGCCAGGCGGCGGATTTCGTGACCGTGAGGCCGGCGCCTCCCTGCTCCACCGGCGAGGCGAGGAACGCGGGCAGCCAGGAGGTCACGCCCCAGTAGACGACGAGGACGCAACTGGCGACGAGCGTGGCGAGGGCGGTGCGTTTGCGGAACTCGGGGGCGAAGATCTCGCTCCAGCGCGACGGCGTGGTGTCGCGGTCACGCCAGACCTGCGGCTCTTCGACGTGCTTGCGCACAAAGTACGCGAGCACTGCCGGCGCGGCGCCGATGAGGAAGAGCACGCGCCAGCCGAAGCGCTCGAGCACGAGCGCGGACAGCGCAGCCGCGATGAGCGCGCCGATGGCCCAGCCGGATTGCATGATGCCCATCGCTTTCGCGCGATGCTTGGCCGGCCACGTCTCGGCGACGAGCACGGAGCCGCACGACCACTCCCCTCCCATCCCGAAGCCGACGAAGACGCGCCACGCGATGAGCTGCCAGAGGTTCTGCGCGGTGGCCATGCCGGCCGTGGCGCCGGAGTAGAGGAGGATGCTGTACGTCATCGCGCGCACGCGGCCGATGCGGTCGGCGATCCGCCCGAAGGCGATGCCGCCGATGGCGCTGGCGACGAGCGCCGTGACGATGGGGAGACTGATCTGCGACTTGGTGAGGCCGAACTCGTGCTGGATCGGGAGCAGCGCGAAGGTGAAGAGGAGAAAGTCCATGGCGTCGAGCATCCAGCCGAGTTGCGCGGCGAAGAGTGCGCGCCAGGCTTGTTTGTTGACACCTTCGAAAGTAGTCATCGGTGGGGCGCATTATCCGACGACGGGAGGTACGATGGCGGCATTCCCGCGAGAGGTACCAACAATGGGTAAGAAGAAGACAGCGTCGGCGAAACAATCCGCACAGACGGCAATGCCTCACGATATTTCTATCGTCCATGCGGCCGACGGCGCTGAATACGCGAGGCGTATCGCACTCATCCTCGACGCGCCGAACGTCGAACTGTGGGATTTCGGCTCCGGAAATAGGTGGATCAGCACTCTGCGCATGATCAGTGACCTTTCCGATTCGATCATTTTCATCGTTACGCCAAGTGCGCTTCGCAGCGGCTCATTCACCGCCTCGCTTCAGGTCGTCGCGTCGAGTGCCACGCTGCCGGTGGCAATTACGTTCGATCAACGTGTTTCTAACCGAATTGTACGAGTGTTGGAAGGTTCACGAGCCCACATTTTTCAAGACCACGATATCGTATCGCCAAGTTCACATCTGGTTGAATTTCTCCCGCAACTGTTGGCGCAATTCGTCCACAACACCGTCGGTACAGAACGCACCCTCCCCGCCGCCGGTGAATCCCGTCCGCTCAACGAGGGGAAGCTGATTCTCGTCGGACGCGGAGAAGTCGGAAAAACATCGCTCGTAAAGCGGCTTGTCAGGAACAAATTCTCCGGCGACGAGTCGAAGACGCAGGGGATCAACATCACGAACTGGCCGCTCAAGTGCGGCTCGACCACCTACCGCCTGAACATCTGGGACTTTGGCGGGCAGGAGATCATGCATGCCACGCATCAGTTCTTCCTCACCGAGCGCAGTCTCTACCTCCTCGTGCTCAACGGCCGCGAAGGAGGCGAGGATCTCGATGCCGAGTACTGGCTGAAGCACATCGACAGCTTCGGCGGCGAATCGCCGGTGATCGTGGTGCAGAACAAAATCGGGCAGCATCCATTCGACCTCAACTACCGCGGTCTGCAGGGGCGCTATCCGCAGATCCGTGAGTTCGTGAAGACCGACTGCAGCACGAAAGCGGGCCTGAAGGAGCTTCGCGCAGCGATCCGGAACGTCGTGAAGAAGATGCCTGAAATGGCGATGGACTTTCCGTCTGACTGGTTCTCCGTGAAGGAGCGGCTGGAGACGATGCCCGACGAGTTCATGAGTTATGAACAGTTCCGGCAGTTCTGCCGCGATGAAGGCGTCGGTGACGACGCCGACCGCGATACGCTCGCCGCGGTGCTGCATTGCCTCGGCATCGCGCTCAACTACCGGCAGGACCCGCGGCTCCGCGAGACCAGTGTCCTGAAACCAGAGTGGGTCACCCAGGGGATCTACCGCATCCTCAACGCGACGAAGCTCGCGGAGCAGCAGGGGGAACTCCACTTAGACGATCTCAAACAGCTCCTCCCGAAGGAGCGCTATCCGGTCGACAAGCACCTCTTCCTGCTGGAGCTGATGCGGAAGTTCAGCCTTTGCTTCGCCTTTCCCGACCAGACTGACCGATACCTCGTTCCGGAGTTGCTGGGGAAGGAGGAGCCGGCGGAGACGCGCGAGTTCGCTCCTTTGGACTGCCTTAACTTCGAGTACCACTACGGAGTGCTGCCCGAAGGGCTCATCCCCCGCTTCATCGTGCGCTCGCACACACTCAGTCGTGGGCAGGCGCGGTGGCGCTCCGGCGTCATCCTGGCCTATGAGGACTGCAAGGCGTTGGTGACGGCACTTCCCGCCGAACGGCGCATCATCGTGCGGGTGAAGAACGGCGATGCCGGTGCGCGGCGGCGCCTCCTCGCGCTCATCCGCTACGACTTCGAGGGGATCAACGCGGAGTTCAATGATCGCCTCGAGGCGCAGGCGAAGGTGCCACTCAAAGAGGACCCGGCCGTCGCGATCGATTACAGGAAGCTGAGGACATTCGAGCAGCAGGGCGTCACGGAGTTCCCCGAGCTGATCGGCGACAAGATCATCAAGGTCAATGTGGCCGAGCTGCTGAACGGCATCGACCTCCGCGAACAACGCGAGATTCCGGCCGGCCCGATCGTGCAACCGAAGACTCTCTTCTTCAGCTACTCCCACAGGGACGAGGCGTTGCGCGACGAGCTCGAGACGCACCTCAAACTGCTGGAGCGCCTGCACGTCATCACCACCTGGTACGACCGGAAGATCCTCGGCGGGCAGGAATGGGACGACGAGATCGACGGCCGGCTGGAGACCGCGAATATCATCCTGCTGCTCGTCAGTGCCGGCTTCCTCGCCTCCGACTACATCTGGGGGAAGGAAGTGAAGCGGGCCATGGAGCGCCATCGGGCCGGAGAGGCGACCGTCATTCCGATCAAGCTCCGCGAATGCGACTGGAGCGGCGCTCCGTTCGAGAAGCTGCAGGGGTTTCCGAAGGATCTGAAGCCGGTGGCCAGCGCCGCAGATCGGGATGCGGCGTGGTCCGAGGTTTCGAAGGCGATTCGAGCGGCAGCGAAGAACGCCTGACCCGGACGGTTTGTCCCGAGTGGAGGCACTGCGGTCGTGGCGCGTGACTAGCCGCCGTAGGCGGCGTGAGATCAATAGCCTCCGGCTTCAGCCGGGGGAAAGGTGGGTTCAAGATCGAGTCCGCGTAGCGGCCGAAAGAGTTCTGTCGGCCGCTACGCGGACTCGATTGGAAAGGCCCCGATTCCCCCGGCTGAAAGCCGGGGGCTATTGATCTGCCGGCCCGCTACGCGGGCGTGGAGAGGCACAATCACTGACTCCGCACGCTCGCCTCAGAGCGTGTGAAGAGATCACGTCCGGAGGCGTTGCAGGAGGAACGTCTCTACCGCCAAGTCCGAGGGCAACCCGCCCGATTTCCGCTTGATCTCCAGATCGGCGAGCGAGGACAGCGCCCGGAAGAGATCTGCCTCGCTGTACGTCCTCGCGGCTTCCCATTTCTTGAGCAACGGGAAGGGGTGGGGGCGTTGGCGGACCAGGGCGTGGGCTTTCATGTAGTCGCCGAGGCGGTCGGCGATGGTGTCTTTGAAGCGGTTGTAGTTCATCGACTGCTTCAGGTTGACGTTGTTCACCTTCGCCCAGGAGTGGATGCCGATCATCTGGCGGACTTCGTCGGCCAACGGGAAGAGGAAGCGGCCGTAGTGCATGTCGAGGGGCATCTTCGGGTCTTCGCGGCGGCCCTGGGCGACGAGGTCGCGGAGCTTGGTGATGGCTTCGAGGATCTTGCCTTCCGTAAAGAGCGACCCGAGCTCGTAGCGGGCGCCTCCTTCCACGGCGGCGATCTCGCGGTCGATCATTTCGGTGGTCACGCGGCCGCCGGGGCCGGCGAGAGTGACCAGGCGTTCGACTTCGTTGAGGGCGCCGCGCAGCTCGGGGACGTCTTTCGAGAACTTGTCGGCGAGCATCCGTTCGAAGCCCATGCGCGCGCGCAGGCGGACGATGGCGGGCTGGTCGAACCTGACGTTACCTTCCGCCGCGATGGTGGCGATGGCCTGGTCGAGGGCGGCGACGAAGCCGTCTCTGGTCAGGTCGGCCACGATGACGGCGCCGTTCTTGTCGACGAGGTCGATGGTCGCGGAGTCGCGGGGGATCTCGCCGGTGCGCATCAGGAGGATCGTGCCGGGGGCTCCGCCGCGGGCGATCGCTTCCATCAGCAGCGCGGCGTCGTCTTCGCCACGGCCTGCTTTCTTGCCGGTGTTGCGGCAGAAGGCGAGCATGTCGGTGAGCGTGGCGTCGAGCGTCACGCCGAGGGAGTCGGCGATGGCGCGGTCCTTCATGTCGAGGTCCGCGCCCGCCACTCCCATCACGTGCAGCAACTTGGCCGCTGACGAGGCGCGCTTGCGGTCGGTCTTGGCGCTCTTCCAGTCGGCGACCGCCTTGTCGTAGAGCGAGGCGATCTCTTTCGCGGAGACGAACGCGTTGACCTCGGGGACGATCAGCAGGCGCGCGCCGCCGAACAGCGACATGGTGCGATACGAATCGAGCATCGAGCCGAGGTCGGTGCCGGGCTCGTAGGACTCGACGCTGATGGTGGGGTTGGCGGCGACGATGGCGTCGCGGACCTGGTGGAAGGCCTGTTCGGAGAGGAAGTCGGAGGAGCCGCCGATGAGCAGGACTCTCGGCGGCTTCCCCTGGGTGATTTGTGCGAGTACGGTCTGGAGAGGTTTGGGCATGAACGCGAGGCGTTCAGCTTACTGCAGCATTCCCTTTTCCTGCAGCTCCTGGCAATCGATGCAGAACGGCGTCCAGGGAACGGCCTGGAGGCGCTTCTCGCCGATGACGGTGCCGCAGTTGGTGCAGGTGCCGTAGGCGCCGTCGTTCATCCGGGTGAAGGCTTCTTCGATGAGCATGAGCAGGTTGCGCTCGCCGTCGGAGAGGGAGAAGTTGAGCTCTTTGGAGTACGCGCTGTAGGCCTTGTCGGCGAGATCCTGGATCCCGTCGTCGACGGCGGTGTTGCCGGCAGCCTTGTCGCGCTGGAAGGAGTCGAGCAGCTGGCGCTGCTTGATCTTGAGAGCATCCTCGTGCTGCTGGTACGGATTGGTCTTGGTCTTCGCTTTCGCCATTCGGGAGCCTCGTGAACTACTTGTGATACGAAATGTTGCGGATCAACGTGCAGGCCCGGTAGATCTGTTCCAGCAGGATGACGCGCGCGAACTGATGCGGGAGGGTCATCGGCGAGAGCGCGAGCAATTTGTCCGCCCGTTTCCTGACCGATTCATCGAACCCGACGTCGCCGCCGACGACGAAGTTGACGCCGTACGGACTGTCGATCGTCAGCTTCTCGACCCACTTCGAAAACTTCAAAGAATCAAGGAGTTGCCCTCGTTCGTCGAGGACCACCACGTACCCGCGATCGGGGATCGCGGCCAGCAGGCGCGCGGATTGAGCGCGCATGATAGCCACATCGCTCTGAGCTTGTCTACCGCGCTCGGGCGCCACTTCGAGCACCTCGACCGGGTAGAAATGCTTGATCCGGCTGAGGTACCGCTCCGCTGCCGCGCCGAGCTCGGCGTCGGCATGGGAACCACCCCAGATAAAGCGAAATTTCATCCGTAAAGAGGCTACTCCAGGCCGTACTTTTTCCGTTTCTCGAGCAGGGTCTTGCGATTGATGCCGAGGATCTCCGCGGCGCGCGAGTAGTTGCTGCGCGTACGGAGCAGGACTTCTCGGATGTAGTGGGATTCGAGTTCTTCGAGCGTCCACGAACCGCGCGCGGCCGTGGGGACGAGCTCTTCGTCGCGGACCGGGAGCGAGGCGGCGGTGATGGTGTCGCTCTCCTCGAGCAACGCCGCGCGCTCGATGGCGTTGCGCAGCTCGCGCACGTTGCCGGGCCAGGTGTAGCTGGCGATCAGGTGCCTGGCGTCGGCGGAGAAGTGGCGGAATTTCGTCGGACCGAGGAACTCCTCCGCCAGCGCCAGCACATCCTTGCCGCGCTCCCGCAGCGGCGGCAGCTCGAGGGTGACGACGTTGATGCGGTAGTAGAGATCGCGGCGCAAGGCGCCGCTGGTGAGGAGCTCGCCCAGTTCCGTGTTGGACGAGGTGATCACGCGCGCTTCGAAGGGGATGGTGGCCGTCCCGCCGAGGCGGGAGAAGTGGCGCTCCTGGATCGCGCGCAGCAGCTTGGCCTGCAGCTGCGGCGTCAGAGCGGAGATCTCGTCGAAATAGACGGTGCCGCGGCGGGCGGCTTCGAGCTTGCCGACCTTGCGGGTCTGGGCGTCGGTGAAGGTGCCGCGCTCGTGGCCGAAGAGCTCGGTCTCGAAGAGGTCGGGGGGGATGCTGGCGCACTCGATGTGGACGAACGGTTCGTCGCGGCGCGCGCTGCAGGCATGGATGGCGGCGGCGAGGTAGTCCTTGCCGACGCCCGACTCGCCGAGGATCAGGATGCTGACGTCGTGATCGAGAACTTTCGCGACCGTATCCAGGACGTTCCGCATCGCGGCATTGCGCGTGGGGAAGTAGTCCCGGAGCCGTGCGTCACGACGTTTTCTTGAAGGCACGCTGCTCGGCTTCTCCGGTGTACTCCGCCGTGACGTTCGGCGCGTCGCCCCAGAGCCGTTCGAGCCCATAGAACCGGCGAACGTCCTCGGTGAAGATGTGCACGATGAAGTCGCCGAAGTCGAGCAGCACCCAGCGTCCGGGGGTGGTCCCTTCGACGAGCAGCGGCTTCACGTTCAGCTCCGCCTTGAGGCGGTCGAGGATGCTGTCGGCGATGGCTTGCGCCTGCCGCTCGTTGCCGGCCGAGCAGAGGATGAAGTAATCCGCGATCGACGTCAGCTGGCCGACCGACAGGACGTCGAGATCGGTAGCTTTCTTGTCGAGCGCCGCGGCCACAGCGAGCCGGACGCGGGATTCAATCGAAGAATCGTTCACGATTGGCCCTTTCGGTACAGTCCGTAATGATGAATGTAGCGCGAGACCGGCTGAGGAACCAGTTCCTCGATCGATTTGCCGTCGCGCAGGCGTTTGCGGATCTCGGTGGAGGAGATCGGAACGGTCGGGTTCTCCGCCAGAATGATCGAGCCGTGCGAGCGCCGCTCTTCCGGCGTGGTGACCCGGATCTGCATGGCCGGCGGAACGGTCGCGCCGCCGCGCGTGAGCACGACGAAGTTCGCGAGCTTGAAGATGCGGTCGATGGACTTCCACTCCTGCAGCTTGGCGAGGTTGTCGTCGCCGATGATCCAGTCGAGGGTGGCGTTCGGATAGAACTGGCGCACCGTTTCGAGCGTGTCGACGGTGTACGAAACGTTGCCGCGCTCGAGCTCCATCGGGGAGACGAACAGCTTCTCTTCCTCGAGGATGGAGAGGGAGATCATGGCGAAGCGGTCGTAGCCGGAAGCGGTGTCGCGGTCCTGCTTGAACGGCTGGATGTACGCCGGGATGTAGATGACCCGGTCCCACCCCACGCGGTCCCACACCGCGAGGATCGGGTCGAGATGGCCGCGATGGAAGGGGTCGAACGTGCCTCCGCAGATGCCGATCTTCATGCGATTCGCGTGTCGTCCCGCTCGTGCGGCGGGATGCCGAGCGATGACGCGGATTTCCCGCCGTCATCGTGGCTCGGAAAGACACGGGTTTCCTCGTGCTCGCGCACGAGGCGCGCGAGCTTGCGGACGAGCTCTTTCACGCCGTCTCCCACGACTGCGGAGATGACGTGATAGTCGTATCCGTTCCGGTCCGCATACTCCTTCAGTTTCTCACTGTTCCCCGGCACCTCGGAATCGAGTTTCGAGCCGCAGATGATGCGCGGCTTCTTCGCGAGCAGCTCGGAGTAGAGCTCGAGCTCGCGCGCGATGACTTCCGCATCCGCGGCGGGATCTTCGTTCGCGGAGAGGTCGACGAGATGCACGAGCACCGAGCAGCGCTCGACGTGGCGCAGGAACTGGTCGCCGAGGCCGTGCCCTTCGTGGGCCCCTTCGATGAGGCCGGGGATGTCGGCGACGACGAAGGTCTGGGAGTTGTCGGCGCTGACGACGCCGAGGTTCGGGATGAGGGTAGTGAACGGGTAGTCGGCGATCTTCGGCTTGGCGGCGCTGATCACGGAGATGAGCGTCGACTTGCCGGCGTTGGGGAGGCCGATCAGGCCGACGTCGGCGATCAGCTTCAGCTCGATGAACAGCTCGCGCTCTTCGCCGGCATTGCCGTCCTGCGCGAAGCGGGGGGCCTGGCGGGTGGCGGTGGCAAAGTGCTGATTGCCCCAGCCGCCGCGGCCGCCTTTGGCGACGAGCACGCGCTCGCCATCCTCTTTGAGGTCGGCCAGAACCTCGTTCGTCAGCGTGTCGCGGACGACCGACCCGATCGGAAGCTCGATGGTGACGTCGTCGCCGTCATGGCCGGAGCAGTTCGAGCCCATGCCGTGCTGGCCGCGGCCGCCCTTCCACTCGCGCTGAAACTTGAGGTGGTAGAGGGTGTTGAGGCGGCGGGACGCGACGATCCAGACGGAGCCGCCGGTGCCGCCGTCGCCGCCGGACGGACCGCCCTTGGGAACGAACTTCTCTCTGCGGAAGGCGACACAGCCGTGGCCGCCGTCGCCGGCTTTCACGTGGATGGTCGTCTGATCGATAAACATCAAATGGTCCTTTACTGCGAGCGGTGTACCACCGCAAAAAGAAAAAGCACCGCGCGCGGCGGTGCTCGAAACAACGGCAGAGCCGGATTTACTCTGCGGTGGTCACGGCGACCGGGGCAACGCTGATGAAGCGGCCGCGCTCGCCTTTGTCGGTGAACTGGACGATGCCGTCGATCTTGGCGAAGAGCGTGTGATCGCGACCGAGACCGACGTTCACGCCCGGCTGGAACCGCGTGCCGCGCTGGCGGACCAGAATCGAGCCGCCGGTCACGAACTGACCAGCGAAGCGCTTGACGCCGAGCATCTTCGGCTGCGAATCGCGACCGTTGCGCGACGAGCCCTGTCCTTTTTTATGAGCCATGGAAGACCTCCCCTGCCGAACGAGCGGCGCGATTAAACGTTGATGCTGTCGATACGGACTTCGACGACGTCCTGACGATGTCCGTGGGTGCGCTTCGTGTGGTTCTTGCGGCGCTTCTTCTTGAAGACGATGATCTTTTCGCCGCGGAGCTCGCTGATCACGGTCGCGACGACGGAGGCACCCTCGACGGTCGGAAGCCCGACTTTCGGCTGGTCGCCACCAATCATCAGCACTTCACTGAAGGTGACCTTGTCCTGCTCGGCAGAACCGAGGACGTCACGCTCGACCTTCAGGCGATCGCCCGCGGCCACACGATACTGCTTCCCACCGGACTTAATGATGGCGTACACAATGCCTCCAAGAAACTGGAAATGCGTGATTTAGCACACGTGGCGACACTCCGTCAAACCGGCGCCGCACGCACGCTGCCCCAAGGACTGCTCTTTGGGGTGCCCGGCAGACAACCGGACGTGTGTACGGGCTATTCCTGGTTTGCGTGCGCTATCGCCTGTGGCGCGGCCCCCCATCCGGCCTTCGGCCACCTTCTCCCCGCTCGCGGGGAGAAGGGCTACGAATACCCCACCTCGCGAGAGTGAACTTAGTAGCCCCTCTCCCCGCGTCGAGCGGGGAGAGGGTGGCCAACGGCCGGGTGAGGGGCCGTGCCCCAGGCGATACGCGCCCCGAGTCCGGCGCCAGTCTTGCTGCGGGCGTACAATGAACGTTCGGCAACGACGGAAGGAGCTCTTATGCGTTACGTTGCGTCAGTTCTTTTGATTCTCTCACTGGTCTCACCCGCGATGGCGGCCGATCCGGCCAAGGATCTCGCGGACGCCAGACAGCTCATCGACGCGCAACAGTACCGCAAGGCCCTCGACTCCCTGCAACGCGCGCACGGGGGGATCGCCACGCTCCCCGAAAGCGATCGCGAGCCGGCGCTCTCAGCCGTTCACTTCTACTCGGCGCTCACCCACTACCACCTCGGCGACCAGCGCAAGTCGCGCGGCGAGCTCGAGAAGTTCCTCGACATCACCCCGACCGCCCGTCTCAGCAACACGTCCCTTTATCCGCGGATGTTCGTGTCGCTGTTCCAGGAGCTCGCCGCGCGCGAGCGCGAAGGGCACGAGCATGGCGTGACGTTCGACCGCTTCTATCCCGGCTTCGACGTAACGTCCGCACCGGTGACACGGACCTCGACCATCCCTGTCGACGACACGGTCTGGAGCGACAACGTGGCCCTGATCCTGCTCGCCTCGCGCGGCGAGAAGCGGGAGTGGAACGACATCCTCGCCCCCGCCGCGCGCGCGCAGTTCATCCGTGACTTCTGGCAGCGCCGCGACCCGGATACCACGACCGAGGCGAACGAGTTCCGCGATGCGTTCGAGCGCCGGGTGTCGTTCGCCGACCGGACCTTCGAAACCGACGGGGAGCGTGGGGCCCTCAGCGACCGCGGCCGCATGTTCGTCCTGCTCGGCGCGCCGTCGATGGTGCAGCGCCGCGCGTTGATGAACCGCGACAACGTGAAGGTGCTGCACGAGATGGTCGACGGCACGATGGAGCTGTGGGTCTACTCGAGCGAGCAGTTGCCGATCGAGATCCCCAAGCGCGCCGTGCAGTACCGCTTCGTGACGCAGAAAGGCATCGGCGTCGGCGTGCTGCAGCGGGCCGAGGAGGCCTACGCCACGAAGGTACTGGCGGGAGCGGGCGAGGCGACGATCCGCCGTTGAGACTTACGGACTGAGGCGATAGATCAGGATGGATTGTCCGGCGCGGCCGATCGGCCGCGCCTTCGTCGCCTCGAGAAAACGCTTCCACTCTTCCCTCGCCTGCGCGTCCCACGCGCTGCCGGCGTAGTTCGTCGCGCTGATGGCCAGCACGCCGGGCACCTGCGCGGCGAAGCCGTTGTCCGGCTCGTATTCGTACCCGAGGAAGAGATTGCGGTGGCGGATGCCGTAGTAGCGCGGGTCGGCCGTGCCGAAGTAGCAGAGGTTGATCGGCTCGGCGATCCTGTTCTCATCCAGCCAGCGGCGCAGCTTGACGAGATCCTGCCCCCAGTCGTAATTCGAGTCGACGAGCTGCCGGTAGCCGTTCTCCGGGCCGCCGCCGAGCTGGTTCATGTACGAGAGCCGGTCGTGCGTGAGGCCGGTGAGCGCGATCGGCACGAGCACCACTGCCGCGGCAGTGATGCGCACTCGCGCCGGGAACCGGAGCCAGCGCACGGCCAGCACGCCGCAGAGCACGAAGAGGAACGGGTAGATCGGCAGCAGGTGCCGGTGCCCGATGTTGAGGTTCGCGCGGACCGCTACCAGTAGATAGATGAGGATCGGGATCCAGACGAAGTGCGTCGCGGAGCGGTGCGTGCGCGTCAGCAGGACCAGCACGAGGCCGCACGCGATGAGGAGCAGCGTGACGAGCGGCGTCTTCAGCAGGAACGTCCAGAAGAAGTAGCTGCCGAACCCGGTGTCCGAGTACTGGCCGCGCAGATACGACGACCGGAACACAGACCGCTCCCGCGCGAACGCCGCACCATAGAGATAGGCCTCGGGGAAGAGGTGCATGCGATCGAGCTCGAGCAGCACCGAGCCGAGGCCGCGGATGGATGCGTAGTTGAACGCGGTCATCGCCTCGTCCTGCGTCGGCGGACGGCGGTTGTCTTCGAAGAACCGCGCGTCCGCCGCATAGCGGCGCAGCGAGTATTCGAGCGGAAAGTGTCCGCCCACGCGGTCCGGCAACCCGGGCAACGGGCGCGTCGCGGCAACGCGCTGTTCGTCGCTCGCGGCGGCGACGGCATCCGTGGCTGCCGAGTAGCGGAAGCCGTAGGCGGCCCAGATGGCAAGGTAGGTCGTCAGCGCCGCGGCGCCGAGGAGCGCGAACGCGACCCTGTTGCGACGCAGGAGCACGAGCAACGCGAGCAGCGGCACGAGCACGATCGCGGTGAACTTCACGAGAAACGCGGCGGCGGTGAAGAGGACGAAGGCAACCGCGTCCCACCAGGTGAAGCGCCGCGAGGCCCGCCAGAAGAAGTAGACGGAGCCGAAAAGGCAGCAGGCGATCGGGACGTCGGTCGTGACGACGGCGCTGTGCGCGGCGAGCGACGGCTCGAACGCGAACAGCGCGAGCGACAGCAGCGCGCCGGCCGCGCCGAACAGTTCGCGCGACCAGGAAAAGACGAGCAGTCCGAGGATCGCGCCGAACGGGACGATCATCCAGCGCGCCGCTTTCACGATGGCGTCGGCGTCGTTGAGAAAGTCGGCGCGCGTGACCGCGGCGGTCCCCTCGACTTCGAAGCCGCTGCGTTTCCCCAGGCGCGTGAGCGCGGAGCCGCGGAAGCCGTAGAGGAAGTTGTGCGCGAACGTCCACTCCGCGCTCGGATCGGCGAGCGCCGCTTTCCAGTCGGCCGCGAGCTCGTGGAGCGACGGCTCGTCCGGCGGCACGAGGTCCGGCACCTCATACGGCGTGACATCACGGAGCGACAGCGCGGCGATGCGCTTCACCAGCGGCGGGTGTTCCGGGTTGAGGCGATAGTCTCCCCATTGCGCGTAGCTGTAGCCGGCCGCGATGTGCACCGGCTCGTCGTACGACGGCGAGGTCGAGGCGATCTCCGTCCCGGCGAAGAAGACGAACAGTGCCAGCAGCACGGCCACGCACGCGGCTTCGATGAACTTCACTGCGCTCCCTCCACTGGTGCCGCGGTCATGTCGGCGAGCGACTTCGGCCACTCGCTCATCGGCCGCGAGACGGCCACCGCCGCGGGCGTGCCGGGAAGCGAGCGCGCGGCATCCTCGAGGAAGCGTCGCGCCGATTCCTCGTTGCCTTTCTCGCGCTCGAACAGGGCGATGACGAGGTTCATGCGCGGGTCGCCGCGGCGCTCGCGCGGCAGGTCGCCGAGGTAGTACTGCGCGGCGGTCTGCATGCCGAGGATGCGGTACGACTCCATGACCATGACCGCGGAGTCTGCACCGGCAGCGAGCGAATCGAGCTTGCGTGCGAGCTCCAGCGCTTCGTTCCCCCGCCCGAGCTGGTGCGCGCGCGCGATCTGGTCGAGCAGCGCTTCGTCGTACACCGCAGCGTACCGCGGCTGCAGTTCATCGGGAAAGAAGCCGCGTCCGAGAAACCGCCACTGCCGCGGGCTGATCACCCGGAACACGGCCGGCAGCGGGGCGACCTCGGGGCGGATGTCCGGACGCCGCTCGAGCCACGGCGGCGCCGCGAGCTCCGCCGGCTCGACCGCACCCCAGGTCGTGCGGATGAACCATGGATAGACGATCCACGGCGAAGCCTGGGGGATGGTGGCGAGGACGCCATCGGGCGCGACGCGGTTTCCGAGGCGCGCGTAATCGGCCACGCGCGCCGCGGCTTTGCTGTCGACCACCGGCCACGTCGACGAATTGACGAGCGTGGCGATGGGCGTCGGATGCTGAAGCAGCGGCAGCGCGTTCGCCGCGATCGAGAGTGCGATGAACGCATACTGGATGCCCGTTCGCCACGTGGCGATGAGCGGCGCCGCGATTGCGGCGAGCAGCGGCACGGCAGGGACGAGCAAGCGCGGGCCCCACCCTTCCGCACCGTGCCACGCCCACCATTTGGCGGCGATGAAGAGGAGGGCGAGGAAAGTCAGGAACGCGGCACCGGTTTGGAGTGCGGCGACCGCAGTCGCCGCTTTGCCTCCCGAGAGCCGCAGCTCGCGCTCCTGGGAGTCAAAGCGGTGACTGCGGTCACCGCACTCCAAACCGATGCGCACTGTTCCCCAGAGGCACACCAGTAGCGTCGGGAAAAACCACACGAAGCCTTTGTTGGGGCTGACGAGCAGGCGCCAGAGGCCGTCGAAGAGGTCGTGGCTGAAACGCTCGCCGCCATAGCCGGCGAGCGGGCGGCCGAAGCGGACGAGCTCGAAGATGAGCCAGAGGGCGAGCGGTGGTGCGGCGCCGAGGGCTGCGTTCACGATGCGCTTGCGCGTCGCCAGCAACGGCAGCAATGCGAGCGGCGCGACGGCGAGCAGCACGGACTTCGCGAGCACAGCGACCCCCGCGGCGAATCCTGCGGCGAACGCGTATCGCGGACGTTCGTGCGCGAGCAGCGCAAAGGCGAAGGCAGCGGCGAGCGCGGCGGCCTGCAGCGGCTCCGAGAACTCCATGGCCGCGTAGCCCGCGAGCGGCGATCCGAGGGCGGTCAGGAGAATGGCTGTGCGTTCGGCGGTGCGATTCGCGGCGAGCTGCCGCGTTGCCAGTCCGGCGAAGATCGCGGCGAGCAGCGTCAGGAGGAGCGGCGCGATGAGAAACAGCGGCTGCGAGGAAGCGGCGCCGAAGCGGCGCTCGACGGCAGGTGCGAGCAGCGCGGCCGGGATCTGCGCGAGGGTCATCCCCATGCCGTAGCGCGACACCGAATCGCCGCCGTCACGAGGGATCGTGAAATCGCGTCCTCGCGCCTGGCCGAGCTGGCCGGTCTCCGTCATGGCCACGGCGGTCCAGATCATCTGGCGGCCGTCGGGGACGATGCCGGCGTGGCGGTCGTCGGCCGTGAGCGCGAAGACGGCGAGCACGACGAGCAGCAGCTTCCGGTGATCGCGAAGAAAGTCGCGGAACGGGCGGACAGCTTCAGGCCGGACGGGACGGCGGGCTTTCTTCAATGGATGGAGGATAAAACGAAACCGGCGAGGACCCTTGCGAGTCCTCGCCGGCTTGTGGTGATGAAGCGGTGGTTAGAAGCGGATGCGCGCGCCGAGGCGGACCAGGCGCGGGTCCTGGAAGATGTAGCCCTTGCCGTAGCGCGGGTCGCGGAGCGGATCGACCGCGGCCGCGTTGTTCGCGAGGACCTGGTTGAAATCGAACGGCGCGTTGAAGAACGTGAACTGAGTCAGACCCGTCGACTGCGGCAGGTCGGCGCGCAGGAGGCGGTTCCACTTATACAGTTCGGTGTCTTCGTCGAACAGGTTCAGCACGTTGACCATGAACTGCACCGAGTAGCGGCTGCCGAGCTTGATCTCGTGCTGCACGGTGAGGTCGGTCTGCGTGAGCATGTCGGTGCGCCCCATGTCGCCGCGGCCGTACGGGAAGAACGGCAGCGTCGGATAGAGGTTGACCTCGGTGCTCTGCGGCGTACCGCTGCCGACGTACTGGTTGATGCCGACGGTGGTGCCGAACGGCGCGGTGTACGTACCCTGCACCTTCAACTGGTGCGGGCGGTCGGTCGGGAGAAGACCGTAGGTCGGGTCGAGGTTCTGGTCGAACGCCTGCGCCAGACCGTCGAACGAACGATTGACGTTCGGCGAGCGGCGGCCGACGGTGCGCGCGATGACTTCGTCCGAGTTGGCGAGACCGGAGTAGTTGCCGTACAGGCGGCTCCAGGTGTAGCTGCCGTGCACCGACAGCGCGCTGCTGAAGCGCTTGGTCGCTTCGAGCTCGACGGCGTCGTAGTCACGGATGGCCTTCGGCATCGGCACGGCGCCGAGGCTGGTGGAGAGGCCGGAGCCCGGATTGCCGTAGACGTAGACTTCATCGTCGCCGACGAGCACGCCCATGTCTTCGATGGTGCGGATGAGCTCTTTGTGGATGTAGCGGAGGCCGATCGAGGTGGTCGCGGTCAGCGAATGCTCGCCGCCGAGGGTGTACTCGCGCGTCTCCATCGGCTTGATGTTCGGATCGAGCGTCTCCTGGACGGTGGCCGGATCATAGAAGCGGCGGTCGGAGGCGGCGATGAACTGTCCAGCCGGGCAGTTCGGACGATCCGCGGTCGTGTTGTTGCCGACGTCGCAGATGTTCTTGGTCCAGTCGAAATTGTCCAGCGTGAAGTGGTAGTCGACCCAGACGTCGCCACCCGATGAGCCGCGCGGCCATTCGAGCTTGGTGACGTCGAAGAACGTACCGAAGCTGCCGTACACCTTCGTGCGGCCGGTGCCGGTGAGGTCGTACGCGAAGCCGAGGCGCGGGGAGATCTTGTCCTCGAAATCGAACTTGATGAACGTGCCGGCGCCGGCGCGGTACTGCGGAACGTCTTCGCTCTCGGCGCGGACGCCGAAGTTGACCGTCAGGCGGTCTTTGATCGTCCAGGCGTCCTGCAGGAAGATACCGGTAGTGTCCTGCTCGACGTCACCGACGGTCGCGAACTGGCGGACGGTGAAGTAGCCGTACGTGCCGCGGCGGCCCGTACCGGCGTGGGCGAGGTTCCAGTAGTAATCGATGCGCGGAGCAAGCTCACCGCTGAAGACGTCGTTGGTGATCTTTTCCTTCTGCACACCGGCTTTGATGGCGTGCTCGCCACCGGCCCGGAGGTACCAGGTTCCGTCGACCGAGACCGAGTCGCGGTTGTACTTGTCGCGAGCAACGGCGGTGTTCGAGGCGACACTGGTGAAGCCCGGCGAACGGAGGAGGTTTGCCGGAATGTCCGGGAACTGGGCCGGATCGCCGCCACCCGAGAACGCGTGCAGGATCTCGTTCGGAATGCCGGTGTCGCGGTAGTCGTTCGTGAACCGGCCGGCGCGGACGCCGAACAGCAGGTTCTCGGTCGGGAAAACATCGGTGAAGAGCGAGTAGGACTCGTTGTCGAACTCACGGCCGACATCTGCGTTTACCGTCGGTGAACCGCGGCCGTTGCGGTTGATCGCGGCGAGCTGCGCCGCGTCGACCACGCCGGGGAAGGTCGCGAACGAGAAGCCCTGGCGCTCCGCCGGCGAGAAGTTCGCCGAGAGCTTGTACGACAGCTTGCTGCCGGCGGTGCCGTTCAGGTTGGCCGTGCCGTAGTTCGTCTTGATCGTCGTCTCGAACTCGCGCGAGGTGCCCTGGTTCGCGCCGACATAGTCGATGGTGCGGTTCGTGGTGACGTTCTGCGGCTGGTAGGCCGCGAAGAAGAAGAGACGATCGCGGAGGATCGGGCCGCCGAGGCTGATGCCCGGCTCGTATTGCGTGAAGTCGTCCTTGCGATAGACCGGGGCCTCGGCCACGGTCGTGGAACCGTTCACGAGCTGAAGCTGCGGACGCTCGGCGCCGTTGAACGAATCCTGCGTCGCGTAGCCGTAAACCTCGCCCTTGAACTGGTTCGTGCCGCCGCGGGTGACGACGTTGATGACGCCGCCGGTCGCACCGCCGAATTCAGCCGCGTAGCCGGCCGACTTGACCTGCACTTCGTCGACGAAGTCGGTGATCAGCGTCTTGGCCTGCGAGCCGTCGCGCATGTCGGTGGTGTCGACGCCGTCGATGATGAACTTGTTCTCCGACGCCGAAGCGCCGTCGACCGAGATGCCGCCCGAGGCGCGCTCGCGGTTCGCACCCGGCGTCAGCGTGACCACCGAGGCGAAGTCGCGTCCGACCGGGAGTTTCTCGAACTCTTCAGCACGAACGCTCGTGGAGGAGGCGCTCTGCTTGACGTCGACGAGCGGTGCTTCCGCCGTGACGGTGATCGATTCCGCTACGCCGACGCGCATCGTGTGATCGACCTTGAGGATCTGACCGAGGGTCAGATTGATTCCACTCACCGTGCTCGGATTGAACCCGTCGAGCGTGGCCGTGACCACGTAACGCCCTGCCGGCAGGCTGGGCATGCGGTACACGCCTGTCGAATCCGTGACCTGAGTGAATGTGCCGCCGCGGGTCGAGTTGTTTGCCTCGACCGTTACGCCGGGCAGCACTGCCCCCGACGCATCTTTGACCGTACCCTCTATCGATGCAGTCTGTTCCTGTGCAACGGCGCTGAAGGCCATCAACAGAAGCACACCGACGATCGAGGCGAAGCGCGAAAAACTGGAACGCAAACGCACGATATCGTCTCCTTTCGCTTGGACCGGGAAGTTGCGGGGAGTTTATCCGACTTTGACCGAAACGTTACAACTGCGACGGTTCGTTGCAAGTTCGGGCGCAGGCGGGGTTGACATGGCACAACGAGGCGTAACCCCGTATGGCTGGCGTCGTTTGCGCGTTTTCCGGCAGCGGGCGGCCGAAACCCGCTTCTTCGCTTTTCTGTACGAACCCGTACGGGAAAATGAAAAAGGGCGCCCGAAGGCGCCCTTTCCCGTTGCTTCGATGAGGTGAGGCTAGAAGCGGAAGCGCGCTCCGAGCTGAATCAGCCGCTGCTCTCCCTGGAGCGGGTCGCCGGCAAAGGCGGTCGCTTCGCGGAAGAGCTCGTTCGGGACGATGGTGACCTCTCCGGTGTTCTCGTCTTCCTCCAGCCTGGAGCGCTGGCCGTTGAACGCGGTCGGGTTGATCTCGTTGAACAGGTTGAAGACCTCCGCGATCAGCTCGATCCCGAGCCCGCCGATGATGCTGAAGTCCTTCGAGAGACGCAGGTCGACCTGCGAGAACGAGTCGCCGCGCAGGCTGTTCACGTGCGTGACTCCCGGGGCGAGGTCGGAGACGAAGCCGTCCTCGTTGGCGTCCACGCCGTAACGCTCGCTGTACGGCAGCGCGGAGCGGTAACGCAGCACGCCGGACATGTTGATGCCGAACGGCGCGCGGTACAGCGCGCTGAGCGTCACCTTGTGGCGGGCGTCGGTGTCGAGCGGCCCGAAGCAGGCGTCGCAGAGCGGGTTGCGGAAGTCGGTCGAGACGTCGCCGACGCGATCCGGCTGGTGGCCGCCGTTGGTCAGGCGGAACTCGTCGGCGCCGGCCAGCACGTTGCCTTCGACGCGCGAGAGCGTATAGAAGCCCTGCATCTCGAAACGATTCGACAGGCGCGCACGGGCGCCGAGGTTGATGCCGTCGTAGTCGGCTTCACCGTCGCCGATCCACATGCGGTTGTTGTTGTCGACGCCGAACGGGGTGAAACGCCGTTCGGCGATCGGGTTTCCGTTGTTGTCGAGGAAGCCGTTGAAACGGAAGCGGTACGGGATGTCCCGATACTCGATGTGCGTCACGTCGACGTTGACGCCGAGCCAGCTCGTGAGCTCGGTCGAGTAGCCGAGCGAGAGCTGGTCGGAGTACGGCGTGTTGGTGATCGACGGATGGGCGACGTTGCCCGGCAGCGCCTCGCCGATCGGGGTCTCGCCGCCCGGCGGGAGCGGCTGTCCGGGACGGAAGAACGTGCCGTCCGGATTGCGGATGCCGTCCTGGTTGGTGAGGCTGTAGACGGTGCCGAAGTTCGACATGACCGCCTCGGCCGGGAAGAGGATCGTGGCGTTCGTGTACGGGAAGTCGTAGTAGCGACCGAGCCCGCCCCTCACGATGTGATCGCCGTTGCCGAGGACGTCGAAGCTGAAGCCGAGACGCGGCGCGATGTTGTTCGTGTCGTTCTCGAGCTGTCCGTCCCATCCGCGGAAGTCGTTCAGGTAGTACGCGTCGTTGAACGCGGTCTGCGTCGACAGCATCTGCAGCACCGGGTTCGAGCCCTGGTCGAGATCGAAGCCGGTGGCGAGGTCGTAGCGCACGCCCGCGTTGACGGTCAGGCGGGGCGTGAGCTGGATGTCGTCCTGGAAGTAGAGGCCGTACTGCTCGACGGGAGTCGAGAAGCCGGCGAAGCCGCCGTTCACGGTGATCTGCGTGACCGGCGAGTTCGGATTGTTGTCGCGCAGCGTGAACTGCCCCGCCGTGCCGGTGGTGAAGCTGCCGCCGAGGATCGGCTCGTGGACCCACGCGGCGCCGGTCTTGAAGTCGTGGCGGCGGCCGCCGATGTTGGTCGACCAGGAGAAGTCGTCCTTGAACTGCGACTTCTCCTGGACGGTCGTCTGCGGCGTGTTGACATTCTGGCCGGCCGTGACGCCGCTCGGATACAGGAGCGCGGGATCGTCGGAGTCGGCGGTGATGGCGTTGTTGAAGCTCGTCCACTGGTAGACGAAGTCGTTCACGCGCGAACCGCCCATCGTCCAGGTGTGGCCGAGGAGGTACGACTCGTATTCGTTCGTCAGCGTGCCGAGCGAGGAGGGGAGCGCCAGCTGGCCGGCGCCGTACTTGTCGGCGTTCTTCTGGTAGCCGTAGCGGACCTGCAGGAACTGCGCGGCCGAGATGTTCACCGTGCCTTTGGCGGTGACCAGCTCGTCGCTGAAAGGAATCGCAACCGCGTCGCCGTCGAAGTCGGGAAAGATGCCCTGCGTGTTGATGATGTAGCTCGACGGGCGCTCCGTCTTTTCATACGTGGCGAAGAAGTGCGCGCGGTCGCGCACGATCGGGCCGCCGAGCGAGGCGCCGTACTGCTTCCGCTCGTAGGCCGACTTTTCACCGCCGCCGCGGCGCTCCGCCTCGGTCAGCGAGTTGAGGCTGTCTTCGCGGTAGAAGCCGTAAAGGCTGCCGGCGAATTCATTGGTGCCGGTCTTCGTGACGACCGTGAGCACGCCGCCGGAAGAGCGGCCGTATTCGGCCTTGTAGGACTGCGTCTGGATCGTGAACTCCTGCACCGCTTCGAGGTTGAAGTTCTGCAGCGCGCCGCCGATCGTGTCGTCGGTGTTGTCACCGCCGTCGACCATGAAGTTCACGTTGCGGCCGATGCCGCCGTTGAGCGCGATGGTGAGCTGGCCCGGCTTGGTCGGGTCGGCGTTGTAATTGAGCTGCGTTCCCGGCGCGAGCGAGCCGAGGTTCGCGAACTGGCGGCCGTTGAGCGGCAGGTTCTCGAGCTCCTCCTGGCTCACCGACGTGCCGATCGCGGGACCGGTGGCGATGAGCGGCGCTTCGGCCGTGACGGTGATGGACTCGCTGACGGCGGCCTGCTTGAGCGTGATGTTGATCTCACGCTCGCGCGAGACGTTCAGGACGACGTCCTGTGTCGTGACCGTACCGAACCCGGACAGGTCCGACACGACCGTGTACGTGCCGGCCGGCAGGCTCGGAAAGCGATACGTGCCGTCCGCTTCGGTGACGGTGTTTCGACTGAGACCGGTGGCATTGTTCGTCGCCGTCACGGTGACGCCCGGAAGGGCGGCCCCCGTTTCGTCAGTCACGCGTCCCCACAATGTGGCAGACGACGTCCCCTGAGCGAAGACGGCAGACGAGAAGGTGAGTAGTAGTGCAATGCATAGCAGCAGTGCACGTCGGGACCGGGAAACCATAGAGAAACCTCCTCGCGCTCCGTTTGGGATGTTGGTTTTGCAGCAGTCTACGAACGGCAGCCTGCCGCTGTGTGTTTATATTTTGCGACGAAATGGTTACGGCAATAAATAGGGAAGTGAACCGGCCGCTACCGTGCGAGACTGGCCAGGAGCGTCCGCGCGGCGTCGCGTTGGGTGTCGTAGCGGGGTCCGGCGGGGAGCTTTTCCAACAGTGCGCGGTACTGCGCCACCGCGCCTGCCCGGTCGCCTGCTTCCTGTAAGGCGATGCCGCGGTTGAGCTGCGCTTCGTAGAAGTCGGGCTGGTTCCGGATCGCCGTTTCGAAGTACGGCAGGGCTTCGCGCGGAAGGCGCTGCTGGACGAGCAGGACGCCGAGACCGTTGAACGGGTCGGCGTACGTGGGAGCGAGGGTGGTGGCTTTGCGGTACGCGGTCTCGGCTTCGTTTAACCGTCCGAGGGTGCGGAGCGCGTTGCCGAGGTTGTTCCAGCCGCGGGCGTCGCGCGGATCGCTCTCGATGGCTTGCTGGAACGTGCGGACGGCGCCTTCGGGTTCGCCGGCTTCCATCTGCAGGATACCGAGCGCGTTGTGCGTGGCGGCGCGCTTCGGATCGAGGCGGGCGGCGGTGGTGAGCGCCTGGCGCGCCTCTTCGCGGTCGCAGCATTCGGCGGCGGCGACGCCGAGGTTGTACCAGGCGTCGGCGTCGTTCGGGGTGAGGGCGACCGCCTGCCGGTAGAGCGCGACCGCCTCCTTCGTGGCGCCGCGCTCGCGCTGGAAGCGGGCCAGCGTGGAGCGGAAGACGGGGTTCGCCGGATCGCGGCGCACGAGGTCGGCGAGCGAAGCTGCGTCTTTCGCCGCCAGCGCTTTTTCGAACTGCAGGAAGAGCGGCGCCATCGCTTTCGGGTCTGCGGAGCTTTTCGCGGACGGGCCCGGGGCGATGTAGCCGAGACTGGCGAGCTTCGCTTTCGTCTCTTCGTCGACCGTCGCCTGCGTCGAGGCAATGGCGGTGGCGCGGAGTGCGTCGAGCTTCGCAGTGAGGTCGCGGAACGCGCGCCGCTCGTTCGCGAGGACGTTCGTGGTCTCGCGTGGGTCGCGCTGCACGTCGAATATTTCGGCGGCCGGCCCGGAGATGAGTTTCAGGTTCCCGCGGCGGAGCGCGGCGAGCTCGCTCCAGCCGAAGGTGAGCGGGTATTGCGTCTCGGCGTAGAGGTCGGCTTCCGCGATCGCATCGCCGTCACGGAGCACCTCCGCGAGATCGCGCCCGTCGCCTTTGGGCATGGTGATGCCGGCAAGCGTGGCGAGCGTGGGGGCGATGTCGACGGAGCTGACCGGCTCGCGGACGGCTCGTGGTTTCAACTCAGGCGTGGCGATGAGCAGCGGGATGTGCAGCGTCGTCTGATAGAGGAGCAGGCCGTGCGTCGACTCGCCGTGCTCGCCGAGCGACTCCCCGTGGTCGCCGGCTACGACGACTACGGTGTTGGTGCGGTCGATGGCCGCGAGCAGGCGGCCGAGCTGCGCGTCGACGTAGGCGATCTCGCCGTCGTAACTCTGCTCGAAAGGCGCGGGAGGAGCGTACGGCGCGTGCGCGTCCCACAGGTGCACCCACGTGAATGCCGGACGCGAGTCGGCGACGCGCAGCCAGGCGACGGCGCGATCGACGACGTCGCTCGCAAGGCGTTCGGCTTCGAGCGTGACGTCCGAGGCCGGATCGCGCGCGATGTCGTCGTCGTAGGTCTCGAAGCCGCGGTCGAGGCCGAAGCGGCGATCGAGCACGAAGGCGCCGACGAAGGCAGCGGTGCGATAGCCGTTCGCGGCGAACAGCGTCGCCAGCGTTTCTTTGTCGGCCGGAAACGCACCCGCGCCGTTGTTGCGAAGGCCGTGGTGCAGCGGAAGCAGGCCGCTCAGGATCGTGGCGTGCGCGGGAAGCGTCAGCGGGACAGGCGACTGCGCATTCTCGAAGCGGACTCCCTCCGCCGCGAGGCGCGTGAGGTTGGGCGTCTTCGCCCCGAGCCGGTCGGCGCGGAAGGTATCGAGGGTGATGAGAAGAACGTTCGGGTGCTTTGGTTCGGCGCGGGTGCAGCCGAGCAGGAGCAGGAGCAGCGAGAGCGGAATTGAAAATTGAAAATTGAAAATTGAAAAATCGGAGGAGGGGCGCATCCTCAATTCCGCTTCACAAAGGGATGTTGCCGTGCTTCTTCGGCGGGTTCCGGTCCCGCTTGTTGCGGAGCATGGCGAAGGTGGTGATGAGCTTCCGGCGCGTGAAGCGGGGCTCGATGATCTCGTCGATGTAGCCGCGCTCGGCGGCGATGTAAGGGTTGGCGAACTTCTCCTTGTACTCCGCGACCTTCGCCTCGCGATCGGTCGTGCCCCTGTAGAGAATGTTCACCGCCCCTTCCGCCCCCATGACCGCGATCTCGGCCATCGGGTAGGCGAAGTTCATGTCGGCGCGGATGTGCTTGGAGTTCATCACGCAGTACGCACCGCCGTAGGCCTTGCGGGTGATGACCGTGACCTTGGGGACGGTCGCCTCGGCGAGCGCGTAGAGCAGCTTCGCGCCGTGGATGATGATGCCGCCGTACTCCTGCCCCGTGCCGGGGAGGAAGCCGGGGACGTCTTCGAGCACGAGCAGCGGGATGTTGAAGGCGTCGCAGAAGCGGACGAAGCGCGCCCCTTTGCGCGAGGCGTCGATGTCGAGCACGCCGGCGAGGAAGGCGGGCTGGTTCGCGACCACGCCGACCGAGTAGCCGTTGAGGCGGATGAAGCCGACCACGAGGTTGCGGGCGTAATGCTGGTGCACCTCGAGGAAGTGCCCTTCGTCGGCGATGGTCTTGATGACCTCGCGCATCTCGTACGGCTGGTTCGGCGATTCGGGGATGAAGGAGTCGAGCTGCGTGTCGACGCGGTTCACGTCGTCCGTGGTCTCGACGCGCGGCGGCTCTTCGAGGTTGTTCGAAGGCATGAACGAGAGCAGCTCGCGGATCAGGGCGATGCAGTCTTCGTCCGACTCGGCCGCAAAGTGCGCGACGCCGGAGACCTGGTTGTGCGTCTCCGCGCCGCCGAGCTTTTCCTTCGTCACCTCTTCGTGCGTGACGGTCTTGATGACTTCCGGGCCGGTGACGAACATGTAGCTCGTCTTCTTCACCATCAGGATGAAGTCGGTGATGGCGGGCGAATAGACCGCGCCGCCGGCGCAGGGTCCCATGATCGCGGAGATCTGCGGCACGACGCCGGAGGCGAGCGTGTTGCGCAGGAAGATGTCGGAGTAGCCGCCGAGGGAAACCACCCCTTCCTGGATGCGCGCGCCGCCGGAGTCGTTGAGGCCGACCACCGGCGCGCCGTTCCTCATGGCCAGGTCCATGATCTTGACGATCTTGGCGGCGTGGGTCTCGGAAAGCGAGCCGCCGAAGACGGTGAAGTCCTGCGCGAACGCGTAGACCAGCCGTCCCTGCACCGTGCCGTATCCCGTGACCACGCCGTCGCCGGGCACGCGCTGCTTGTCGAGCCCGAAGTCGGTGGAGCGGTGGGTGACGAGCTGGTCGAGCTCCTGGAAGGAGCCCGGATCGAAGAGCAGCGCGATGCGCTCGCGCGCGGTCAGTTTGCCGTCGTTGTGCTGGCGGTCGATGCGGGCCTGACCGCCTCCGAGCTCGCTCTGCTGCTTGCGGCGCTCGAGTTCTTCGAGCTTCTGTTCGATGGGCATTAGAGGATGACGTTCCGTTCAGCCGCCATGCGGCGTATCTCGTGCTCGAGCTGTTCTTCGGTGGCGCGGTTGCCGAGCTTCTGCCGGGCGGCGCGCTCGAGCAGCTCGACGGCCGTGAAGTTTTCCTCGAGCGCGCGGGTGACGACGAGGATGCCGGCTTCGGCGTCGACGAACTCGACCACGCCCCGGTCTTCCAGGCGGTTGACGATGGCCCGGGCCAGGAATTCGACGCGTCTGCCGGTGGCGCTCACTGGCGCGGCATTAAAGCATCATCTCCGCGCCGAAGGAACCGGCTCCGTACGGGTACCAGGTGCGCTCGTTCGAGACGGCGTCGATGCGGGTGACGCGAACGGTGGCGGGATAAGCGCGCGCGCCGTCCTCGACGAGCACGCGCAAGGTGAGCCCGGTGACGGGGGCGAGCAGCGCGATGGCGATCGGGCGCGACGGGTCGAGCTCGGTGACCTCGCACTCGAGCCGGAGGTTGAGGGGCGCTTTGACCGGGCGGATCCGGTAGGAGGGGCGGTACCAGTTCGGCCACTCCTTCGCCGCTTCGACGATGTCCTCCCCTTTTCCGTCGATCCCTCCTGCAGTCTGGATGACGCGGACGTTGGGCGGCGCGAGCTCGAGGAGGGTCGGGAGGAGGGCGGCGGTGACGTTTTCCGCCAGCCTGAGGCGTGGCGGCGCCTCGCGCTCCGGCTCGCAACGCGCGAGCGCGGCGGCGATGCGCTGGATGTGGGTGGTATCGAAGCTCGCCTGGTCGATGAGGGCACGCTCGCGCTTGTGCGTGAGGGCGACGTGCAGGCGCTGGGTGTGCTCGCTCCAGGTGCGCTCGCCGTACTCGTGCTCGGCGATGCCTTCGACGGCGATCCAGCGCTCGACCACAGCGGTTTGGAGTGCGGTGACCGCAGTCACCGCTTTTTCCGCGGCGGAGCCGCCGCTCTCGCGAGGAACGCTCCCGCTCCGCAGCGAGTCAAAGCGGTGACTGCGGTCACCGCACTCCATACCGCTGGCGTGCGCGGGCTCGCAGATGAACCGCTCCCCTTCCTCGTACGCCACGCCGCTTTCCGTGACCTCGATCCTCGTGCCGTGCTCCCAGCGGATGGTGTGGCCGCGTTTGCGGTAGATCATGCCGTCACCATGACCGGGGCGTGGGAGCCGACCACGAGCTCCTGCCCTTCGCGGGAGCAGATCACGCCGGGGTACCGGAGCGGATCGCCGGTGGCGCCGAGGAAGGCGATCGCGCCGCGGTGGCGCACGAAGTCGAACGGCGGGAGGCGGCGCGATGCGTCACCTTCGACGAGGTCGGCCGCCGCGATGCGCAGGGTCACGACCTCGGTCAACGGCTCGTAATGACCGCTGTCGACCAGGAGCACCTCGACGCGCGGGTTCGGGAGCTCGAACGGGGCGCCGCGCTGGCGGGCGACGAGGTTCGTCATGCGCGGCAGCGGGACGTCCCGGAACGTGGCGCGGCGGAGGGTGAGCGGGTTGTCGACGATGAGCCACGGAGGGAGGATGGGCGTCTGTCCATGTTCCTCGGCGTGGCCGGCGGCTTCGTGCAGGAGGACGGCGGCGGTGCCGTTCTGCCAGAGCAGTGGCAAGGACGGAAGGGCGGGCTCGCGATGAGGGAAAGCGGCGACTGCGGTCGCCGCACTCCAAACCAGTTGCACGTCCCGTTCGAAATGCTCCGGCGTGGTGACGATGGAGTGACCGCCAACAGACGCGGTGATCGTGGAGGTCATGCCATCGAGGCGCGCCTCGGCCACCAGGCGCATGCGCAGCTCGGGGATGACGCAGCGGCGCAGCTCGTCCATGGCCGCGTCGCACTGCGCGACCAGGGCGTCGTTGCGCGCGTCGGTGGCGACGATCGTCTCGCCGTCGTGGAACGCTTCACCGTGGGAGAGGCGCTGCTCGATCAGCCGGCCGCGGAGCCAGAGCTCGTCGCGCGTGGCGATCGCAAAGTGCACGTCAATTGATCTCGTACGTGAACTGCTTGCTCGTTGGATTGAAGCGCACGGTCAGGCGGTGCTGTGAGCCCGGCTCGAAGCGGATGGCGGGAATCTTGTGATACTCCTGGATCTGCGCCGCCGGCACCGTGACCCAGACCTGCACGTCCGCGTTCTTGGCCGCAAACTCGTTCGTCACGTTCACCGGTTTCGCGGTGCGCGAGGCGCGGCGGAGAAAGCGCGCCGGACGCTCGTCGTACAGCCGCTCGTTGGTCACGATGTCCGCGCCGACGCGCACGACGATGCGGCCGTCGGTGAGCGAATGCGAGAAGATGGTCGTCAGTTGCGCGGTCGACGATGCTGCCGGCGCCTGCGTGGCGGTCGTGCCGGTGGTCTCCTGCACCGCGGTGGCGGTGTTCGTGGCCACGACGCGCGGCGCCGCTTTCTTCGCGTTCCTCGCGGCGAGCAGCTTCTGCTCTTCCGCCTGCACGAGCAGCACGTACTCGTTGGCCTGCAGGTGATTCGGGTTGATGGCCAGCGCTTCTTTGAAGCGGGCACCCGCCTCGGCAAACTTTTTGTCGTTGAAGAGCAGCAGCCCTTCATCGAACTTCGCCTGCGCCTGCGCCTGCTGCAGCTTGCCGATCTCTTCCTGCTGCAGGATCTCGTTCAGCCTTCCCAGCGTGGTGGCGACGTACGGCGAGCGCGGTGCCAGGCGCTGCAGCTTCTGCAGCGTGACGCGCGCCTCGGCGTTGCGCCCCTGCTGCAGCAGCGTCTGCGCTTCCTCACGGAGGCGTTTCTCCTCGGCGCGGCGCGCTTCGACGGCGCGGTTGACCGGCGGAATGTCCGACTGCTGGCTGCGCACCGCGGCCACGCCGCCGATGAGGCCCGCCACCAGGATGGCCACGATCCCGATGAAGATCGCGGGAGGGATTCGCCTGCGCCACAACGGCAGCGCACGCACGTTCGAAAGCGTGGTTCGGAACTGCTGCGACACCGGCGGGCGCGGCGTCCTGGCCACCGTCGGTGCCACTGCCGGCTTTACCGGCACCGCGCGGGTGTTGCTGCCGATCTCGTCGTGCTCGGCCGCCGGCGGTGGGAAGGCGGTCACGGCTTCCGGGAACGGCACCTCGAGAGTCGGCATCGGCGCGTTCACCGGGATCTTGTCTCGCTCGGTCGTCTTCTCCGCGGAAACGTTGCGCGTGACGATCGTCTCTTCTGCGAGCATCGGATCGGGTGGCCGGACCGGGCGCTCCCCGCGGATCACGGCGCGCAATGCCGAGGCGAGATCCTTCGCGCGCTGGTAGCGCTTGGAGGGATCCTTGGCGAGGCAGTTCGCCACCACGTCCTCGTAGCCGATCGGGATCTGCGGATTGATCTCGTTCAGCGGCGGGAACGGCTCGTGGACGATCTTGTAGGAGATCGACGTGAGCGAATCACCGCCGAACGGCTTGCGGCGGGTCAGGCATTCATAGAGGCAGATGCCGAGGGAGAAGATGTCGGTGCGGCCGTCGACGGGCGCGCCTTTGATCTGCTCGGGCGCCATGTAGTTCGGCGTGCCGAGGAACTGGCCGGTGGTGGTGAGGTTCGCGCCGCCGGACGCGATCTTGGCGATCCCGAAGTCGGTGATCTTGGCCCGGTTGCCTTCGATCAGGATGATGTTGGCCGGCTTGACGTCGCGGTGGACGATCCCTTTCGCATGCGCGAAGTCGAGCGCCTCGGCCACCTGGGCGATGATGTCGCCGATCTGCTCGAAGTTGAGCGTGCGCCCCTGCGAGAGGACTTCCTTGAGGTTGTTCCCCTCCACGAACTCCATGGCGATGAAGGACGTGCCGCTCTCCTCGTCCTGCCCGATGTCGTGGACCGTGACGATGGAGGGATGGTTGAGGATCCCGGCGGCCTGGGCCTCGCGGATGAAGCGCTGCTGGAACTCCTTCGCCTCGTCGTCATCCGCATGCGCGTTGATGCGGATGGTCTTCAGCGCGACCAGCCGCCCGATGAGCGGATCCTTGGCGAGATAGACGATGCCCATCGCGCCTTTGCCGAGCTCGCGAACGACCTCGTAGCGGCCCAGCTTCAAGAGCTTTTTCTCTCCGGAGGCACTCGTACCATGAGCCGACAATGATAACTCCTGTGCCTCTCCCGCGGCGGTGGCAGGCGCGCTCGCCTGCCCGTCTTTTACTTTATGATGTCACGCCTGCAGGTGAATTCGCTTACGGAGTCGAGAACATGAAGGTTTATTCGGGTTCCGAGATCCGCAACGTGGCGATCGTCGGACACAACGACACCGGCAAGACAACGCTGGTCTCGCAACTCCTCTTCAACGCCGGCGCAGTCAACCGGCTCGGACGTGTCGACGACGGCACCACCACGACCGACTTCGACGTCGACGAGATCGAGCGCAAGCACTCCATCTCCACCGCCGTCGCGTTCGCGGAGTGGAAGGACACGAAGATCAATCTCCTCGACACGCCGGGGTTCGGGATCTTCATCATGGAAGCGAAGAGCGCGATGCGCGTCGCGGACTCCGCGGTGGTGGTCGTCAGCGGCGTGACGGGCGTCGAAGTGACGACCGAGAAGGTCTGGAAGTTCGCCGAGGAGTACGCGCTGCCGCGCATCCTGGTCGTGAACAAGCTCGATCGCGAGCGCTCCTCGTTCCCGCGCGCCCTCGAATCCCTGCAGAAGAAGTTCGGCAAGAACGTGGTCCAGATCCAGATGCCGATCGGCGAAGAGAAAGACTTCACCGGCATCATCGACCTCGTCTCCATGAAGGCGTACCGCTACGCGGCCGACGGCTCCGGCAAGTACGACCCGATCGACATCCCCGCGGACCTGAAGGATGAAGCCGAGGCGGCGCGGGCGACGCTGATCGAGAAGGTCGCGGAAGGCGACGACACGCTCATGGAGCGCTTCTTCGACCAGGGCGGCCTGTCGCAGGACGAGTTGATGGACGGCCTCAGGCGCGAGGTCGCGCATCATCAGATCTATCCGGTCATGATCGCCTCCGCGTCGCACAACATCGGCGGCCACCTCATCCTCGACGCCTTCGTCTCGATGCTTCCGGCGGCGGACGAAGTGAAGAAGGTCGACGGCAAGGACCGCAAGGGCGAGCCGCTGCAGTTCGACGCGCGCGCCGAGGCGTTTCCAGCGGCGCTGGTGTTCAAGACCTTCTCCGACCCGTTCTCGGGACGCGTGTCGCTGTTCCGCGTCTACTCCGGCACGGTGCAGTCGGACCACGCGTACTGGAACACGACCCGCGATCACGAAGAGCGCATCGGGAAACTGCAGGTGCTGCAGGGGAAGCAGCAGTTGCCGGTCTCGGAGCTGCGCGCGGGCGACATCGGCGCGGTGGCGAAACTGAAGGACACCTTCACGGGCGACACGATCGCGGCGAAGGATCATGCGATCGCGCTCCAGCACATCCACTACCCCGAGGCGGCGATCGCGTTCGCGGTCGAGCCGAAGGCCCGCGGCGATGAGGACAAGCTCGGCGCGGCCATCCACCGCATCATCGAGGAAGACCCGACCATCAAGTTCTCGCGCGACGAGCAGACCAAGGAGTTCCTGATCAGCGGCCAGGGTCAGCTCCACGTGGAGATCGTGGTCGCGAAGCTCCACAAGAAGTACCACGTCGACGTGATGCTGCATCCGCCGAAGGTGCCGTACCGCGAGACCATCACCAAGGCCGCCGACGCCCACGGCCGGCACAAGAAGCAGTCGGGCGGCCACGGGCAGTTCGCCGACTGCAAGATCACGGTGGAGCCGCTCCCGCGCGGCGGCGACTTCGAGTTCGTCGACGAGATCTTCGGCGGCTCGATCCCGCGGCAGTACATCCCCGCCGTCGAGAAGGGGATCCAGGACGCCCGCGTGAAAGGCTACCTGGCCGGCTTCCCGATGGTCGACTTCCGGGTGCGGCTGAAGGACGGGCAGTACCACGACGTCGATTCGTCCGAAATGGCGTTCAAGATCGCCGGCTCGCTGGCCTACCAGGAAGCGATGCAGAACGCCCGGCCGACGCTGCTCGAGCCGATCATGCACGTCGACATCTACGCCCCCGCCGAGTACGTGGGCGACATCATGGGCGACCTCAACTCACGCCGCGGCCGCGTGGAAGGCGTCGATGCCGAAGAAGACGCGCAGGTCGTCCACGCCCGCGTGCCGTTCAGCGAGATGCTGACCTACGGCTCCACGCTCCGCTCGCTGACCCAGGGCCGCGGCAGCTTCCACATGGAGATGTCCCACTACGAGGAAGTGCCCCGCAACCTGCAGGAAAAGATCATCACGGAGTCGAAGAAGGCGAAAGAGGCTCAGGCGGCAGCGCACTGACTGCACAGTTCTGGAGTGCGCTACAGCTTCGCCTCGATCCGCGCTACGTCCTGCTCCGCTTCCGTGGCGGCCGTGACGATGAAGGTCTTCTCCGTGCCGCTCGGGGCGACGATGCGCACGGTGTAGCTGCCGGGCTCCGCGAAGTCGTAGATTTCGTCGGTGGTGTCGAACTGGTTGGCGTGGCCGATCAGCAGACCGTTGACGTAGACCATGGCCTCGGGGGGCGTGACCTCGAGGACCATGCCACGGCGGGCCCAGATGCGCACCGTCGTCTGCACGCCGCCCGGGCCGCCGGTGATCACGGCGCGGGCCTGGCCTGTGACCGGGGCGTTGGCGTTCGGGGTGACGTCGGCCTCTCCGTGCATCACGCGCGAGGCGCCGGCATCCGGTTCGCCGGGAGGGGCGAACACCTGGGACTTCTCGCGGCGCGGCTGCACGTGCTCGCTCATCGTGTTCGAGTCGCGGTAGCGCAACCCGGTGAACACGGCCAGGCCTGCCAGCACGACCAGCAACCCGCCGATCAGCACCGGGACCCAGCGCGGCATGCCCGGTGACGCCGGCTCGTAGCCGCCGTCCGGGTCGGTGCCACTCAGGTGCGGCGGCTCAGGAGTTTGCGGCTCCGTCATCGTCTTCCGTCTGCGACGATTCGTCGACCAGCGCGGGACCTTCGTCCGTCACCAGCGTCTCCTCGTCGTCGTCGAGCTGTTCGGCCTGGCGGTCGCGCGAGCGCAGCAACTCGAGCGCGCGCTGCTCTTCGTCGGCCGGCACGTATACGCGGATGTCGCCCATCGTGCCGAAGTTGATCGGCTCCATCGCGAACTTGACGTTCTCGATGTTCGCCGAAATGCCGGCCGCCTCGAGAAAGCCGGCGAGCAGAGTCGCCTCGTCTTCCGCACCGGTGCTGGCGATCTCCACCCAGGTCGTGCCGTCTTCGGCCGGAACGGTGTTCACGTTCTCCGGGATATCGGGTCTCGTCGAATCAGGCATCCAGTTCACTCCTTACGCAACCAGTGTGATGTGACCGCTGTCTGCGTTCACGCTCCCGACCTTTGCATAGAACAGACCGCTTTCGGCGAAGGCGTCCTCGAGCGCTTCCGCCCGCCCCGGCGCAATCGCGATCAGCAGCCCGCCCGAAGTCTGGGCGTCACACATCAATGTGTATTCGATCTCCGGAACCGACAAGCGCACCCGTCCTTTGAAGCTCACCGCGTTGCGCATCGTTCCTTCCGGACGCAGTCCTCGGGCGAGCGCTTCGCGGGTGCCGTCGAGCACCGGGACCGCTCCCACGCTGAGCTCCGCTCCCACTTTCGCTCCTTCGCACATCTCGAGGAGGTGTCCGATGAGACCGTAGCCGGTGACGTCCGTGGCCGCGCTGGCGCCGGCGGCGAGCATCGCTTTCGAGGCGTCGCGGTTGAGCATGGTCATCCACCGGATCGATTCGTCGAGGGAGGGGGGCTTGCGGAAGAAGCCTTTCCTGCGGTTGGCGCTGACGAGGATGCCGTTGCCAATGGGCTTGGTGAGGTAGAGCAGGTCGCCGGCGCGCGCGGTCGAGTTCCGCACCAGCTTGGCCGCGCTGACGACGCCGGTCACGACGAGGCCGTACTTCGGCACGTCGTCGATGATGGTGTGCCCCCCCGCCACCGGGAACCCGGCCTCGACGGCCTTGTCGGCGCCACCGCGGAGGATCTGCTCGAGCACGTCCAGCGGGAGCTTGTCGGTCGGGAAGCCGGCGATGGCCAACCCCATGATCGGAGTCGCTCCCATCGCATAGATGTCGGAGATGGAGTTCGTGGCCGCGATCTGGCCGAAGAGGTACGGGTCGTCGACGATCGGCGTAAAAAAGTCGACGGTCTGCGCGATGGCGATGTCGCCGGAGATGCGGATCACCGCCGCGTCGTCGGCGGTCGACGTTCCGACAAGAAGATCCCCGGCCCCTTCAGCAGAGGGGAGTCGGGAAAGGATCGAGCGCAGGTCATCCTGACCCAGCTTGCACGCTCACCCACCCGTCGTCGCGAACGACGACAGGGCCGGATATCGACGCAGGGAGTGCTTCACGGCGCTGATCTTATCGCGGGCCGCGCGCCAGGCAGTTTGGAGTGCGGTGACCGCAGTCACCGCTTTTCCTGGCAGCGCGACGACCGTCGCCACTCGCAACGAGTAAAAGCGGTGACTGCGGTCACCGCACTCCAAACTGCTGCTAATTCGGCGCGACAGCTTCCGCCAGCACCGTCGTGCGCGCTGCTTCGACGGCCAGGAGGACCTCCTGGTAGAGGTTGTACTTGGTGTCGGCGTCGAGCTCCACGTCGCGGTTCATGATCTCGGCGATCTGGGCGGCGTAGTGGGAGGCGGTGGGGAGGCGTTCGCCGGTCTGGTGGATCTGGCGGAAGCCGTGGGTGAGCTCCTCCTCGAGGCGTTGGCGGAACGTGCCGGACTCGAGGTCGTCTTCGAGGGTGGTGTAATCGACGTTCATTTCGAGGTGTAGGTTGCCTTCACGGTCACGCCGTCGCGGACGACGCTCGCCTCGACGCCGCGCTTCTTCAGGAACGCGCCGTACGCATCGGCGAACTTCGTGGCGCTCGCTTCCGACTCCCACTTCGTCTCCACGTCCACCTTGCCGGCGGGGGTGACGTAGGCGCGGTCGTTCACCCAGCCGCGGGCATTCTCCTTGCCGACCAGGAAGCGCCAGTGGAACTCGCCGAGGTGCTCGGCGGAGATGGCGTCGGCAGGCTTCTTCTTCGCGTCGAACGGCTCCGGCTTGAACGTCCCCGCGAAGTACTCCTCGGGGTGCAGGATCTCGCGCGTGGTGCGGGGCGGGTTCGCGTGGACGCGGTCGAGCTCCTTCCAGCCGCCGCGGCGATACGCGGCCACCACGAACTTCAGCCCTTCGAGGTACGGGAACTTCAGCATCTCCGCGAAGTACTTCGGCGTGGAGGGGTCCATCATCTGCTCGGCCTGCGCGGCGTTGCTGATCAGGGCGAGCATCGCGTCGTCCTTGATCACTTCGGCGAAGTCGACATTGTTTTTCTGCAGCATGTGCGCGAGCATCACCAGCACCGCCTCCCCTTCCAGCACGGCGTGGTAGGCGAGGTTCGCGTCGGTGTCGGTCATGAGCTGCTTCTCGCGCTCCGAGAGCTTGAAATGCTGGTCCTGGAGCGCGTGCATCAGCTCGTGCACCATGACCGTCTCTTCGATCGTTTTCGGGTCCGCCAGCTTGGCCGCCCCCTCCGGGAGCTTCGGAAGCTGCTTGATCGAGTAGTAGGTGTGCGTCTGGGGATCGTAGAACGCCAGCACCTGCGCCTCGTAGAGCGAGAGCAGCTGCGGCACGAGGTCCTCGTTCGCCGAGTCGACCAGTTGCAGCGCGCGAAGCATGGTCCCCCAGTCCTCGAGGGAGTACGGCGTCAGCGTCTCCATCTGCTTGCGCAGGTGCTTGGCGAGGTCGGCGCGGTCGATGGTGACGTTCTTGACGTCGTGGGCGAACTCGCGTCCGCGGATCGCTTCCACCGCCTTCATGGCCGGGGCCAGCGGCGAGGCCTGCGCGCAGGAAGCGAGTAGGAAAATGAGGAGGAGCCGTGAGGCCCGGAGCGCGGTCATGCGGCTCGGAACGAACCTCGCGTATGCACCATTCCGAGGACGATGGTCGCGCGAGGCTCCGTTTTATGTAGAATGCCGCGCAATTCAGCCCATGGAGCGCGGCGACACCGAGCGTATCGAGATCACGATCAGCAGCCGCTTCGAGAACATCGAACTGGTTCAGGTCATCGCGGAACATCTCTGTGAAAACGCAGGGGTGGACGAGGATGGCTCTCACTGGATCGGGATGGCGGTGCGCGAAGCGGTGGCCAACGCGATCAAGCACGGCAACAAGCTCGACGTGCGCAAGAAGGTGAACGCCACGTTCGAGCTGCAGGGATATGAGCTGGAGATCACGATCTCGGACGAGGGACAGGGCTTCGATCCGGAGAAAGTGAGCGATCCGCTCAATCCGCAGAACCTCATGAAAACCAGCGGCCGGGGCATCTTCTACATGAAGACGTTCATGGACCAGGTCAGCTACACGTTCAACACCAGCGGCGGCACGTCGCTGGTGATGACGAAAAACCTGGCGAAGGGCAACGGCATCGCGAGCACGAAAGCCTGATTTCCGCCGAAGAAGGAGAAACGAACCATGAAAGCCACCAACCGGACCGTCGACAACGTCGAGATCATCGCCCTGCAGGGCAAGATCACGATCGGCTCTGGCGACACGCAACTGCGCGAAGTGATCAGCAACGCGGTCAGCGCCGGCAAGACCAACGTCCTGCTCGATCTCTCGGGCGTCACGACCATCGACTCTTCCGGCATCGGTGAGCTCGTCGGGTCGTACACGACCGTGACCAATCGCGGCGGCAAGCTCAAGCTCCTCCACCTCCCCGCCAAGCTCAACGAGCTGCTGCACGTCACGCAGCTCATCACCGTGTTCGAGGTCTACGACAACGAGCGCGAAGCGGTCGCCAGCTTCTGAACGCCTCCGGTGGAGCGGCACCAGCCGCTCCACCGTTCATCGCCGCATGACAGGCTCCGGCCTGCGTGGCCCCCACCTCATCGGGACCGAGTTCGTGTAGACGATCTCGTTCCGCTCGAGCCAGAGCGGAAACAGCGCATCGGCGAGCGCGCTGTCGGCGACCGCCCGCTCCGGAATCCCGATCAGCGCCCGGAAGGGCTTCGTGTCGCCGAGGAAGTTGACCTTCAGGCGGAACCCCGCGGGCGGCAGCTCCGTAGCCAGGCTGCGCGGCGGCATGATCGGCTGGATGTTCGCCACGAGCCGGAACGTCTGCGTCTCCCCCGGCGCGATCTCGATCAGCCGCGGCAGCAGCTCGTTCCCCGGCACCTCGGAGCCGACGTCCACGGTGAACGTGTTCGTCTCCTGGTCGTAGCTCGTGGCCGGGACGAGCTCGGCGATCGCAATCGCCGTCGAGCGCATGTTCGTGATCTCGTACGTCACCTGAACCTTCGACCCGGGCCGGATCTGGTCCCCGCGCACCTGCGCATCGACGCGAACCGCATTCTCGGTCCCGACGATCCGCCGCGGCTCGTCCATGTCGACCGGAGCAGAGGCGCAGGCGGCGAGGAGGAGGGCGAGGACAACGAGCGGCGGTTTCATCACGGGAGAGAGAACCGGGGCACAAGCAGGGGCGTTCCCGTGGTTTGGAGTGCGGTGACCGCAGTCACCGCTTTGACTGCGTGCCTGTGACGCCGAACGCTCGAGACGGCAGCTGCGGCTGCCGAAGGAAAAGCGGTGACTGCGGTCACCGCACTCCAAACAGCTCAGAACCTCATGCTGGCGTCCGCCCGCTCCGCACTCTGGTCATTCGAGCGGCGCGGTGAGAAGCGCACCGGGATCGTGTTCAGGAAGATCGTGTCGTTCGCCTCGAACCACTGGTCGAACTGCGAGTCGCTCAGCAGCTGGCCGCTGTTGACCGCGGTGAACGGCGTGAGGTTGCGCAGGACGGACACTTTTACCTGCACGAACCGCGGGGCCGCGTGCGGGGTTCGCAACGCGCCGAGGCTGAGGACGGGAGTGGCGCCGCCGCGGAAGACTTTCTTTTCGCCCGGCGCGATCAGCTCGACCTGCGGCATCTTCCCGTCCTGCGGCACCTCGGCGCCGAGGGCGAGGGTGATCGTGCGCGAGTCGCTGTCGTAGCTGGCGGCGACGAGCTTGCTCGCCACCGCGACCGGCTCGTCGCTGAGGTTCTGGATCTGGTAGGTGATCCCGACCACCGAGCCTGGAGTGATGGTGTCCTGCACGAGGAGGGCGTCGACCCGGACGTTGTTCTCACGGCCGACCACGCGGCGGGGGTCGTCCATGTCGATCGGCCCGGCCGCCGAGGCCGCGGCGGCGTGAATCAGGACGATGGCTGCGAAGAGTGCATAAAAGAGTCTGGTTGACCTCATGGGTCGCGCCTCCGACCCGGTGCCTCTCGCCGCTTGCGTGCCAGTTATTTGAGACGCGTGACGGGCGTCACTAATCGATCTTCAGCACCGCCAGGAACGCTTCCTGCGGGATCTCCACCTTGCCGACGCGCTTCATCCTCTTCTTCCCTTCCTTCTGCTTCTCGAGGAGCTTGCGTTTGCGGGAGATGTCGCCGCCGTAGCACTTGGCCAGGACGTTCTTGCGGAGCGCCTTCACGGTCTCGCGCGCGACGATGCGGTTGCCGATCGCCGCCTGCAGCGCGACCTCGAACATCTGGCGGGGGATGAACTCCTTCATCTTCTCGACCAGCATCTTGCCGCGAGGGAAGGCCTTGTCCTTGTGCACGATCAGCGACAGCGCGTCCAGCGGCTCGCCGTTCACCAGGATGTCCATCTTCACGAGATCGCTCTCGCGGTAGCCGATGAACTGGTAGTCGAGCGAGGCGTAGCCGCGGGAGATCGACTTCAGCTTGTCGAAGAAGTCGAGGATCACCTCGTTGAGCGGCATGTCGTACACGATCATCACGCGGTTCGCGGAGACGTATTCGAGCTTCTTCTGGATGCCGCGGCGGTCGATGGCCAGGGCCAGGATCGGGCCGACGAACTCGTCGGTCGTCAGCATCGTCACTTCGAAGAACGGCTCTTCGATCATCCGGATGTTGGCCGGATCGGGAAGCTTCTGCGGGTTCTCGATCTCGATCACGTCGCCGTTCGTCAGCGTCACGCGATACCTCGCGCCGGGAGCGGTGGTCAGCAGCTCGAGGTTGAACTCGCGCTCCAGCCGCTCCTGGATGATCTCCATGTGCAGCAGGCCGAGGAAGCCGCAGCGGAAGCCGAACCCGAGGGCGATCGAGTTCTCCGGCTCGAACGAGAACGAAGCGTCGTTGAGCTTCAGCTTGGCCACCGCGTCGCGCAGGTTCTCGTACTCTTCGGTGACGATCGGGAAAAGGCCGGCGAACACCATCGGCTTCACTTCCTGGAAGCCCGGGAGCATCTCGGGCGTCTGCTTCGCCTCGGTGATCGTGTCGCCGATCTTTGCCAGCACGATGTCGCGGATGTTGGCGAAGAAAAACCCGACTTCGCCGACACCGAGCGACTCGACCGTTTTCGGCTTGGGGGTGAAGATGCCCATCTCCGCGATCTCGTACTCGCGGCCGGTGGACATGAACTTGACCTTCATCCCTTTGCGCAGGTGGCCGTCGACGATGCGGACGAAGCAGACCACGCCGCGGTACGAGTCGTACCAGGAGTCGAAGAGCAGCGCGCGCGTTGGTGCGGAGGGATCGCCGCTGGGCGCGGGGATGTGCGTGACGATCTTCTCGAGGATCTCGGCCACGCCGATGCCCGCCTTCGCGGACGCCAGCACCGCGTCGTGCGCGTCGAGGCCGATCACGTTCTCGATCTGTTCGCGGACGCGCTCCGGATCGGCGGACGGGAGGTCGACCTTGTTGATGACCGGCAGGATGGCCAGGTTGTTGTTGATGGCCAGATAGCTGTTGGCGAGCGTCTGCGCCTCGACGCCCTGGGTGGCGTCGACGACGAGGATCGCCCCCTCGCACGCCGCCAGGCTGCGGGAGACCTCGTAGCTGAAGTCGACGTGGCCGGGCGTGTCGATGAGGTTGAAGACGTAGTCCTGCCCGTTGTTCGCGCGGTACTGGACGGTGACTGCGCGCGCTTTGATCGTGATGCCGCGCTCCCGCTCGAGATCCATGTCGTCGAGCATCTGCTCGTGCATTTCGCGCTGCTCGACCGCCCCGGTCTGCTGGAGCAGCCGGTCCGACAAGGTGGTCTTGCCGTGGTCGATGTGCGCGATGATCGAGAAATTACGGATGAACTGAGGATCGGCCATTACGTGTCAGCGGGCAATTAACACGAAAAGAAGGGATTGTCATCCCGGCCACTGGTGCCCGCAATCGACGCAGACCCGCTGATTCAGGACGAGATGGGCGATCGCCACGGCCGCGAGCATGATCCCGGCGACGATGGCGGCGTTCAGCTTCAGGACGAGCACCGCGGGGATGGCGGCGGCGATCAGCACGACGTAGATCAGCCAGATCGTGGTGCCGCCGCGGCGCACTCTCTCCGATCCGCAGTTGGGACACGCGAGCATGCGGCGATGATATCGTCGGCAGGTCATGGACTTCGGCATTCGCAACCGTGTGGCGATGGTCGCCGCTGCTTCCAAAGGTCTCGGCCGCGCGATCGCGGAATCGCTGGCGGCCGAAGGCTGCCGCCTCTCGATCTGCTCCCGCTCCCTCGACACCCTCGAGCCCGTCCGGGACGCGATCGGCGGAGAAACGCTCGCCGTCGCCTGCGACGTTTCGAATCCGGACGACCTGCAGCGCTGGTTCGACGAGACGGTCGCCCGCTTCGACCAGGTCGACATCCTGGTGACGAACACCGGCGGCCCTCCCGCCGCGCCGTTCATGAAGCTGACCGAAGAGCAGTGGCAGAGCGGCATCGACTCGACCCTGCTGAACGTCGTCCGCCTCTCCCGCATGGTCATCCCCGGGATGCAGGAAAGGAAGTGGGGACGCCTCGTCCACCTGACGTCGTTTGTGGCCAAGCAGCCGGTCGAACTGCTCACGGTGAGCTCGACCCTGCGCGCCGGCCTCTCCGGCCTCACGAAAACGCTCGCCGACCAAGTGGCGCGGGACGGCATCACCGTCAACGCCGTCCTCCCGGGCCACTTCCTGACCGACCGCCAGACGCACCTCGCCGAGCTCCGCGCCAAAGACCAGGGCATCACTCCCGAGGAGTACCTGCGCAAGTCGGAGCAGCTCATCCCCATGGGCCGCTTCGGCAAGCCCTCGGAGCTCGCGGACGTGGTGGCCTTCCTCTGCAGCGAACGCGCGGCCTACGTCACCGGCGCATCGCTGCAGATCGACGGCGGCTTGTACCGCGGCACGTTCTGAGGTGAGGCTGTAACGCTTTCCGTCCTGCCTTCACTACCTCCTGTACGTACACAAGGAGGAAGCATGCAGGACGACACCCAACAGCAATCAGGATCCTCTCTTTCGACCAGCGCGGCAGGTGATGCGAACGCGCGCTCGGCCCACAACCGCGGCGGCGAGATGCGCCACCACGGCGCGGCCGAATTGCGGGGCATGAACGCTCCGCGCTCGCACTTCTTCGAGGACGGCTTCTTCGGCCGGATGTTCGGCCTCCCGCCGTTCAACGCCGATCCGGCGAAGCTGCGGCAGCTCGGCGACGCCGGCGGGCCGATGGATCCTGGCCCCGACGCCGCGAACAATCCCGACAACCCGGCCGGGCTCGCGGCCGGCTTCACGTTCCTCGGCCAGTTCATCGATCACGACATCACGTTCGACCCGACCTCCATCCTCGAACGCCAGACCGACCCCGAGGCGATCGCGAACTTCCGCACGCCCGCGCTGGAGCTCGACAACATGTACGGGAGCGGTCCGGGAGCGAGCCCGCACCTGTATCAGTCAGCCGATTCGGCGAAGCTGCTGATCAGCCCCGACGGCATCGATCTCCCGCGCAACCAGGAGGGCACCGCGCTCCTCGGCGATCCGCGCAATGACGAGAACGTGATCGTGTCGCAGGTGCATCTCGCGATGATCAAGTTCCACAACGCCGTGGTCGACATCGTGCGCGCGAGCCCGGTCCCCGGCCGCTCCGTGTTCGAGGTGGCGCAGGAGAAAGTGCGCTGGCACTACCAGTGGATCGTGCTCAACGAGTTCCTGCCGAAGACCGTCGGCGACTCGATCGTGAAGGACGTCGTGAAGAACGGCCGCAAGTTCTACAAGTGGCGCAACGAGCCGTTCATCCCGGTCGAGTTCGCGGTGGCGGCGTACCGCTTCGGCCACAGCCAGGTGCGCGCCGCGTACCGGATCAACCTGACCATCCCGGCCGGACTGCCGATCTTCGCCGGCCGTCCCGCCGTACCGCCGGCGCCGCGCATCGATCTCTCCGGCGGTCGCCCGCTCGTCGCGGCCGACGTGGTGGACATGACCCGCTTCTTCGACGTGACCCCCGCCGGCGCGGCGATCAAAGGGAAGGCGATCGACACGAAGATCTCGCCGCCGCTGCTCGACCTGCCGATGTTCTCCGGCACGCCCGACAACCCGCGCTCGCTGGCGACGCGCAACCTGCTCCGTCATCTCACGTTCGGACTGCCGTCCGGACAGGCGGTGGCGAAGAAAATGAAGGAGACGCCGCTCACGCCGGCGGAGCTGGTGAAGGTCCAGCCGCTCGGCTTCGACGTCGAGACCCCGCTCTGGTACTACGTCCTGGCGGAAGCGGAAGTGAAAGGCGGCGGCAAGACGCTCGGCCCGGTCGGCGGCCGCATCGTGGCCGAGGTGCTGTACGGCCTCCTCGAAGGCGACAGGATGTCGTTCCTCCGCCAGAACCCCGAATGGCAGCCCGACCTCGGCCCGAAAGCGGGCAAGTTCACGATGGCTGACCTGCTCAAGGTTGCGGGGGTGGTGGCGTAGAGAACCGGTTGACGGGCGCGTGGTGGACGCGCCCGTCAACCCTAACTTGTCCCCGCTCACGCAGCTACGGTCGTCGCGAAGAAAACCCCTCATCCGGCCGTTGGCCACCTTCTCCCCTCACGAGGGGAGAAGGGCTACTAAGTTAACCTCTCGCGAGACTGAAAGTTAGTAGCCCTTCTCCCCGCGTCGAGCGGGGAGAAGGTGGCCAACGGCCGGATGAGGGGACGTGCCTCGTGGGACGCCCTCTCATTTCAGGACGAATAGAAGCAGTAAGCGGTAACTGGCTGGCGTTACCGCACTCCAGATTCGTCGTGCCGCTCGACCCAGGATAAGTTGGGGAAATCGCAGTCCTCGGGACCCTCGCCAATGGGTTCCGAGGGCTGCGAAATGCCCACGGTGGGCTGGATCGCGCCCACCGAACCCAAAAAATTGTCTTCGCAAGCTTCGCCCGTGCCTTCCGACCACTCGGGACAGGGTTCCG
>DASQJY010000016.1:0-54945 GCA_035630815.1 Thermoanaerobaculia bacterium | reverse complement strand
CGCATTCTGAGCGCGAGGGTGCACGCTGACGAGACCGCGATAGGTGTTCTGCGCGTGACCGGCCGAGATGCCCTTCGAGACGATGCGCGAGCGGGTGTTGCGCCCGAGATGGATCATCTTGGTGCCGGTATCGGCCTGCTGGAAATTGTTGGTGATCGCGATCGAGTAGAACTCGCCGACCGTGTCGTCGCCGCGCAGGATGCAGCTCGGATATTTCCAGGTGATGGCGGAACCGGTTTCGACCTGGGTCCAGGAAATCTTGGAGCCCCTGCCCCGGCAGTCGCCGCGCTTGGTGACGAAATTGTAGATGCCGCCCTTGCCGTTCTTGTCGCCCGGATACCAGTTCTGCACCGTCGAGTACTTGATGGTCGACCTGTCGAGCGCGACCAGCTCCACGACCGCCGCGTGCAATTGGTTCTCGTCGCGCATCGGTGCGGTGCAGCCTTCGAGGTAGCTGACGTACGAGCCTTCCTCGGCGACGATCAGCGTCCGCTCGAACTGGCCGGTGTTGGCGGTGTTGATGCGGAAGTAGGTCGAGAGCTCCATCGGGCAGCGGACGCCCTTGGGGATGTAGCAGAACGAGCCGTCCGTGAAGACGGCGCTGTTGAGGGTGGCGTAGAAGTTGTCGGTGTACGGCACGACCGAGCCGAGGTACTTCTTCACCAGCTCGGGGTGCTCCTTCACCGCCTCGGAGAACGAGCAGAAGATGATGCCGAGCTTCGCCAGCTCGCCGCGGAATGTGGTGGCCACGGAGACGGAGTCGAACACGGCGTCGACGGCCACGCCGGTCAGGCGCTTCTGCTCGTCGAGCGAGATGCCGAGCTTCGTGAACGTGTCGCGCAGCTCCGGATCGACTTCGTCGAGGGAGTTGAGCTTCTTTTTCTGCTTCGGCGCGGAGTAGTAGCTGATGGCCTGGTAGTCGATCGGCGGGAAGCTGACGTTCGCCCAGGTCGGCTCCTTCATCGTCAGCCAGTGGCGGAACGACTTCAGGCGGAACTCGAGCAGCCACTCCGGCTCCTCTTTCTTGGCCGAGATGAAACGGACGATCTCCTCGGACAACCCGGGAGGGACCGTGTCGGCTTCGATGTCGGTGACGAAGCCGTACTTGTATTCCTGTCTTGCGATCTCTTCGATGGCTGCGTTGCTCATGATGCCTCTCTGCCTGCCAGTTGCTGCTTGTCGATGACCGGGAGCGGCGTGCCGCCGCGCGTGAGGTCGCCGAGGGTGACCTGTTCGAACGCGCCCTTGACGGCCTGGTTGATCCCGAACATGAACCGGCGCGAGGGGCAGGCAACCCGGATCGCGCAGGTGGCGTGGCCGTCGTCGTCGAGCGTCTCGCACTCGACCAGATCCCACGGTCCTTCGAATACTTCGATGAGACGCCCGAGCGTCACCGTCTCGGCGTCCCCTTCGAAGGAGTAGCCGCCGCCGGCGCCGCGATGCGAACGGATGACGCCGCTGGTGTGCAGCGCCTTCAGCACCTTCGTGATCGCGGGGAGCGGGAGGTGGTAGAACTCGGCGATCTCGCGGGCGTTCGTGACCTCACCCGGATTCCGGGCGAGATAAACGCTGGCAAGAAGGCCGTAGTCGGTGAGTTTCGAGATCTTCAGCATGGCGGTTGCGGGGTGGCGCCACGACGGGAGTGCCGAGGCGCCGGGAAACAGTACCACGTTGGTACGGTATCCACAACCGATGCCGATTCAGAGGGATTCCGCGTGTTGGATCAGCCGCGGGGAGCCTTGTCCGAACCGTTGCGTCTGCCGTCGCCGGGACGGTCGCCGGAGACGGATCTCTCCTGCAGTTCGTCGCGGCTCTGCACCTTGCGATTGTCGCGGTCGTCGGTCGGCTCGTCCTTCGGAGACTGGGTCGGACCACCGGAATTTGTCCTGTCTTTTGCCATCTGATCCTCCTGCCTCCGGAGTCGCAAGATCGGCGCCGAATCTGTTGCATCCGGCGGCCTTAAGTGGCAAGCGGATCGCAACATAGACCCGGTAACTAAGGGGTTTCTATGAAAAGCAAGCTGATCTACCCAATCGTTGTAGTCGTATTCGCGGCGGCGTGTGGCGGGGATGGGGAGGACGGCAAGACCGTGGCCGGCCAGCAGTACGAAACGGTTCAGGAAGGATCGGCGGCCGGGGTCACGTCCAGCATCGCAGGACCCGGTGAAACTCTCCCGCCGATCACGAACACGAACGCCGACACCACCAGCGCGTTCGCCCTCGATCCGAACGCAGCCTCCATGTCGCCGCAGCCGTCCGGCGCGGTGGCAGGCACGATGCCTCCTCCGAGCCAGCCGGTGTACAGCGGAGGCATGAGCCCGTCGTACAACCCGTCGCCCCGCGCGGCCTCGCCCGCCCCGCAGAGACAGACCTACGTGCCGCCGCCGATGACCTCGTCGACGCGTCCGGCCCCGCAGCCGCCGCCGGCGCAGAACACGGCTCCGCAGCCGGTGGAAGAACCGGCCGAGGGACCGGCTCCGGATACAGACACGAGCGCGACCACGAACACCGCGCCTCCGCCACCTCCCACCAACACCGCACCTCCTCCGAGCGAGAAGCCCAAACAGGCCGAGCCGGAGCAGGAAGAGCCGCAGGACGAGGAGCCGGCGGAAGAACCGCCGCCTCCGCCACCGGCGCGTTAATTTGGAGTGCGGCGACCGCAGTCGCCGCTTTACTCCGGAGTGCCACGACCGTCCGTTCTGCGAGTTAAAGCGGCGACTGCGGTCGCCGCACTCCAAACTGTTCTGCACTAGAATGCCCGCCCTGTGTCGCGGGTAACCTTCCAGTCGCTGATTCTGAAGCTCCAGAACTTCTGGGCCGAGCGGGGTTGCATCCTCGAAACGCCGCTCGATCTCGAGGTGGGCGCCGGGACGATGCACCCGGCCACTTACCTGCGCGTGCTCGGGCCCGAGCCGTGGAACGTGGCATATGTCCAGCCCTCCCGCCGTCCGGCGGACGGGCGTTACGGCGATAACCCGTTCCGACTCGGAAAGCACTACCAGTTTCAGGTGATCCTGAAGCCGTCGCCGCTGGAGGTGCAGGAGCTCTATCTCGACTCGCTGCGCGCCATCGGGCTCGATCTCACCAAGCACGACATCCGCTTCGAGGAGGACAACTGGGAGTCCCCCACCCTCGGCGCGTGGGGAGTGGGCTGGCAAATCCTCCTCGACGGGATGGAGATCACGCAGTTCACCTATTTCCAGCAGGCCGGCGGCATCGACCTCGCGCCGATCTCCGCGGAGATCACCTACGGCCTCGAGCGGCTGACGATGTTCCTGGCGCGCGAGGCCTCGGTCTTCGACATCGAGTGGACCGCGGGCGTGCCGTACGGCTCGGTGCGCAAGCACGACGAGTACGAGTTCTCGAAATACTACTTCGAGCAGGCGAACGTCGACCTGCACTGGCAGCTCTTCGACCTGTACGAAGGGGAAGCGCGCAGTTGCCTCGACGCGAAACTCGTCCTGCCGGCGTACGACTGGACGCTCAAGTGCTCGCACGTCTTCAATACGCTCGACGCCCGCGGCGCCGTCTCGGTGACGGAGCGGGTAGGCGTGATCAAGCGCGTGCGCGACCTCGCCGTGCGCTGCGCGGAAGGCTATCTGGAAGCGCGGCGCGAGCTTGGTTTTCCGCTCCTGAAAGCAAATGGCTGATTACTTTTTCGAACTGCTGACCGAAGAGATTCCGGCCTGGATGCTGGATACGGCCCTCGGCACGCTCCGCGAGCGGCTGGGCAGCGTCGCGCGCGAGCTCGGGGGGTCGGCCAAGGCGGTCGAGGCGACGTCGCGGCGCATCGCGTTCCATCTCGAGAACCTCCGCCTCCGCGATGAAGACCGGGAGCAGGAAGTCAAAGGTCCGCCGAAGAAGGCCGCCTACGACGCGGACGGGAAGCCGACGCCCGCACTGGCCGGCTTCCTGAAAAAGCAGAACGCCGCCATCGAGGACATCCTCGATTCGGGCGATGCGTACGTGTTGATCCGCAAGAGCATCCCCGGCCGGGAGACGGCCGAGATCCTGAAGGAGCGCGTCCCGGAGATCGTCGAGGGGATCCGCTGGCCGAAGATGATGCGCTGGGGGAACGGCGAGCACTCGTACATCCGCCCGATTCACTCAGTCGTCTCGGTGTTCGAGCGCGAGCATCTCCCCATCACCATCTTCGGCATCCCCTCCGGCATCAGCACCACCGGCCACCGCACGCTCGCACGCGAGCGCTTCGACGTCACCTCGTACAGCGAGTACGTGAGCAAGCTGGAGCTCGCGCGCGTGGTGGTCGACGCGCGCCGCCGCCGCGACATCATGGCCCAGCGCGCGCTGCTGCTGGCGCGGGACGCGGGCGGCGCGCCGTCGGACGATCCGTCGATCTGGCTGCAGTGGCAGTACCTCACCGAATACCCCGGCCTCGTCCGCGCCGAGTTCCGCCGCGACTACCTGGCGCTGCCGGAAGAAGTGCTCGTGACGGTGATGCGCGTGCACCAGAAGCAGCTCCCGATCCGCGACCGCGACGGCCGCCTCACGAACTCGTTCCTGGCCGTGCTCGACAACGAGGGCGATCCGGAAGGGCACGCCGCGTACGGCAACTCGTTCGTCACGAACGCCCGCTTCGCCGACGCGCAGTTCTTCTACGAGACCGACCGCAGGAAGCCGCTGAGCGAGCGGTCGGAGCAGCTCTCCCACCTCCAGTTCCACGAGAAGCTCGGCGATTATCGCGAGAAGACGAAGCGCATCCGCTTCATCGTCGAACGCCTCTGCGACGAGCCCGAAGCCGCCGAGGCGGCGGAGCTGTCGAAGGCGGACCTCGTCACCGAGATGGTGAAGGAGTTCACCGAGCTGCAGGGGAAGATCGGCGGCATCTACGCGCGCGAAGAAGGCCTTCCGGAGTCCGTCTGGCAGGCGATCTACGACCAATACCTCCCGGCCAACCTCGACGATCCGCTGCCGCGCACGCGCATCGGCGCGGTGCTCTCGCTGGCGGACCGCATCGACACGCTGGCCGGCTTCTTCAGCGCCGGCGTCCGTCCGACCGGCTCGAAGGACCCGTTCGCGCTGCGCCGCGCCGCGCAGGGCATCGTGCAGATCCTGCTCAACCGCGACAAGCGCGAGGTGAAGCTCGGCGTCGACCAGCTGATCGACCTGGCGCTCGAAGCGCACGGCGTCACGGATCAGGCGCTGAAGAACGACCTCCTCGCCTTCATCGCCGAGCGCGTCCGGACCATCCTCGAAGCGTCGGCGTGGCAGTTCGCCTACGACGAGATCGCGGCGGCCATGGAATCGGGCTGGGCGTCGTCGCTCACCGATCTCGTCGACCGCGTCCAGGCGCTGAAGTCGATGCGCGACGAGTCGAACTTCCTCTCCATCCTCGACTCCGCGAAGCGCATCGCCAACATCACCGAGAAGCACACGTCGACCGAGGTCGACGCCTCCCGCCTCGAGCACGAAACCGAGCGGCGGCTGGCCACGCTCGCGGACATGGTCACCGAGCAGATCGCCGAGCTGGCCACGGGGCGGCAGTACCGCGCCGCGCTCGAATCGTTCGCGGCGATGGCGCCGGAGCTCGAGACCTTTTTCAAGGACGTGATGGTGAACGTCGACGACGAACGCGTGCGCGCGAACCGCATGTCGCTGCTGCGCAAGGTGGGCGGCGCGGCGCTGAAGATCGCGGACGTGACGAAGATCGTCGTCGACCGCCGCGACTACCGCTCGTGATCCGGAGAGCGCTCGTCATCCTCCTTCTTGCCGGCGCGCTCGCGTGCAACCGCACGCCCGGGCCGGAGTCACAGACGAAAGCGGCGCCCGAGCCGGCACGCCACACGGACCGCGACGCGAACAACCTCCTGAACATCGCCTCCGGCGCCGCGGTGCTGTCGCGCACCGGCGAGCTCGATCTCGAATCGTCCGCTCTGCACGCGATCGACGGAATGAGCACCACGCGCTGGACTTCGCCTCCCGGCGACGCGAACCAGACTCTCGTCTTCTCGTTCGGCGCCCCGGTGCGCGTGGAGCAGGTCGGGTTCACGACCTCCGCACCCGCCAGTGAGACGCCGAGGAGCTTCCGCTTCTCCGCCTCCTCCGACGCGCGCACCTGGCGGGACGTGACCGTCATGGAAGCGAAGGGGGGACAGGGGGACACGTACCTGAAACAGGTCGACCCGTTCGATGCGAACTTCCTCCGCCTCGAAACGGTCGAGCCCACCGAGATGTACGCGCACGTCACGTCTGTGCAGGCGCTCGGTTCCGAGATTTATCCCGCCGAGCTGAAGTCGTTCGACGGCTGCTGGGTGATCAACGGCCAGCCGGCCAGGCTGATCCAGCGCGGCGCGCGCATCACGGGTGTGATCCAAGGCGATCCGCTCACCGTCATCGACGGCGGCACCGACGGGCGCGTGGCGCGGCTGATGTGGATGCGCGGACCGCAGTGGGGCTTCGCCGCGGCGACCCTCACCGCCGACAGCCGCGTGCTCAGCGCGCTGACCTTCCATCAGAACCCGCTCACCGGCTACGTCGGGCAGGCATGGTTCGGGGAGCGCTGCGAAACGCAGCTGGAGGTCGTGACCGCGCCGCCGGTGCACTTCCTCAACCGCTCCGGCCAGTGGACGATGTCCGGGCTCGCGTTCGACGACCGCGAGCAGCTGATCCCCGCGCTCAGCGCCTCGACGCTGGACGAGCTCGTGACCCTGATCGAGCTCGCGCCGGAGCAGCGCTTCCGCATCCTCTCGCACGAGTTCCGGTACGGCAAGGACGAGAACCGCCAGCGTACCGTCACCCGCATCGCCTCGCTCCGGGCAGCGCTCGACGCCCGCGGCATCGACTGGTCGCGCGTGGAGATGGCTCCGAGCGGCGACGAGTGGGAAGTCGCCGAGCCGGTGTTCGCGGTACAGCGGTTGCTTTGGAGCAGGGTTGATTTGAAGCTGCAATAAATGGTGTCGGGTATCGGGTGTCAGGTATCTGGGGTGTGTCGCCCGGGCGAAAAGCCCCAGACACCTGACAACTGACACCCGACACCAAAACTCGACTTCCCTCTCGATGACACAACATAATCCCGCGGCAATGACGAGTCAGTACGTTTACTACTTCGGCGATGGCCAGGCCGAGGGCAACGCGAAGATGAAGGACGTCCTCGGCGGGAAGGGTGCCGGCCTCGCCGAGATGACGAACATCGGCGTGCCCGTCCCTCCCGGGTTCACGATCTCGACCGCCGTCTGCACGTACTTTTACGAGCACGACAAGAGCTATCCGCCCGAGCTGAAGAGCGCCGTCGCGGCGAATTTGGCGAAAGTCGAGGAATCGGTGGGACGGAAGTTCGGCGACGCGAAGAAGCCGCTGCTGGTCTCGGTCCGTTCCGGCGCACGCGCCTCGATGCCCGGCATGATGGACACGATCCTCAACCTCGGGCTCAATGACGAGACCGTACAGGGACTCGCATCCTCGTCCGGTGACGAGCGCTTCGCGCTCGACTCCTACCGCCGCTTCATCCAGATGTACAGCGACGTGGTCCTGGAGATCGACCGCGAGCACTTCGAGCACGAGCTGTTCGCGCTGCGCGACCGCGTGAAAGTGAAGACCGACGCCGAGATCCCGGCCGAGCGGCTGCGCGAGCTGGTCGCGACGTACAAGAAGATCGTCAGCGACAAACTGGGACACAACTTTCCGCAGGACGTCCACGAACAGCTCTGGGGCGCGATCGGCGCGGTGTTCAATTCGTGGAACAACCAGCGCGCGATCACCTACCGCAAGCTCAACCAGATCCCCGACGACTGGGGCACCGCCGTCAACGTGCAGTCGATGGTCTTCGGCAACATGGGCGACGACTGCGCGACCGGTGTCGCGTTCACGCGCAACCCCTCCACCGGCGAAAAGAAGTTCTTCGGCGAGTACCTCCCGAACGCGCAGGGGGAGGACGTGGTGGCTGGCATCCGCACGCCGCTGCCGATCTCCAGGGCGCAGGCCGTGGGTGACGAGAAATCGCTGGAAGAGACGTTCCCCGACGTCTACGCGCAACTGGTCGACGTCTACGAGAAGCTCGAAGCGCACTACCGCGACATGCAGGACATCGAGTTCACGATCCAGTCGCGGAAGCTGTACCTGCTGCAGACGCGTACCGGCAAGCGGACCGGCTTCGCGGCCGTGACGATCGCGTGCGAGATGGTCGACGAAGGGCTGATCTCGAGCACGGAAGCGATCGAGCGCGTGGAAGCGAACCAGATCATCCAGCTGCTCGCGCCGGTGTTCGACACGAAGGAAAAGAACAAGGCCATCAGCGGCGGGCGCGTCCTCGGGCGCGGCCTCCCCGCCGGCCCGGGCGCGGCCACGGGACGCATCGCCTTCAACGCCGACAACGCCGTGCGGATGGCGAAGGACGATCCGGTCATCCTGGTGCGCATCGAGACGTCGCCGGAAGACATCGCCGGCATGCACAGCGCGGCCGGCATCCTCACCACGCGCGGCGGGCTGACCTCGCACGCGGCGGTCGTCGCGCGCGGCATGGGACGGCCATGCGTCGTCGGCGCCGGAGCGTTGCGCGTCGACTACAACAAGGGGGAGCTGCGCAGCGAGGGACACGAGCCGCTGGAAGAGGGCGACTGGCTGTCGCTCGACGGCACCACCGGCGAAATCATCGGCGGCAAGCTGGCGACGCGGCCGTCCGAGGTCGTGCAGGTGCTGCTCGAAGGCTCGATGAAGCCGGAGCAGTCGCATACCTATCGCAACTTCGACCGCCTGCTGAAGTGGGCGGACGAGATCCGCACCCTCGGCATCCGCACGAACGCCGACACGCCGAACGACGCGCGCGTGGCGCGGCTCTTCGGCGCCGCCGGGATCGGGCTGTGCCGCACGGAGCACATGTTCTTCGCGGAAGAGCGCATCCTGCGCGTGCGCGAGATGATCCTCGCGCGCGACGAGAAGGGACGCCGCCGCGCGCTCGACGAGCTGCTGCCGTTCCAGAAGGCGGACTTCGAAGGGATCTTCCGCGAGCTCGACGGCATGCCGGTCACGGTGCGCCTGCTCGATCCGCCGCTGCACGAGTTCCTGCCGCAGACCGAGTCGCAGATCTCCTCCGTGGCCCGCGAGATGAACTGGGGCTTCGTCGAGCTGCGCAACAAGGTGGCTCAGCTTCACGAGCAGAACCCGATGCTCGGCCACCGCGGCTGCCGCCTCGGCATCACCTATCCCGAGATCTACGAGATGCAGGTGCGCGCCATCTTCCAGGCCGCCTGCGACGTCAAGAAGGACGGCGTCGACGTGAAGCCTGAAGTCATGATCCCGCTCATCGGCACGACCAAAGAGCTGCAACTGACGGGCGACATGGTCCGCCGCGTGGCCGCGGACGTGATGAAGGAAGCGGGGATCGAGATCGAGTTCCTGGTCGGGACGATGATCGAGATCCCGCGCGCGGCGCTGATCGCGGACAAGCTCGGCGAGACCGCGGAGTTCTTCTCCTTCGGCACGAACGACCTCACGCAGATGACGTTCGGCTACTCGCGCGACGACGCCGGCACGTTCCTCCCGGAGTACGTGGACAAGAAGATCCTGCCGAAGGACCCGTTCGAGTCGATCGACCAGGAAGGCGTGGGCCAGCTCGTGAAGCTCGGCACGGAGCGCGGCCGCAGCGCGAACCCGAACCTGAAAGTCGGCGTCTGCGGCGAGCACGGCGGCGACCCCGACTCGATCCGCTTCTTCCGCGCGTGCGGGTTGAACTACGTGTCCTGCTCCCCATACCGGGTGCCGGTGGCGCGGCTCGCGGCCGCGCAGGCGGAGCTGGAGCACAAGCACTACGAGGGGTGAGGGCTACGCTGTCATCCTGAGCGGGGGTGGGGGCGAGGGCGGGAAGCGAAGGACCCCCTGCGGTGCACGAGAAGCGCGCTGTCGGAAGGGGGTCCTTCGCTTCACACCCGCCCAGCCACCCTCGCTCAGGATGACAGGCTTGTCGGCGACGGCGCCGCACCCCCGCCACGAAATATCTCCACCCTCCCCCCTAAACCTCCGTTTTTTCACGGGCTGCTGACGATTGCCGTGCGCGATGCATACGCGTCGTGAATATTGTGTGATGCACAACACACTTTGAAGCGGGGTACTCGATACCAACAAAGGGGCGTACAGCCCCTTTTTCTATTTCTGACGTAGCAACGCCGGTTCTCGATCGCCCTACAAAAAAAGACTCGATTCAGCCTCGCCTTGCGAGGCCATGGGAGAGGTCTTGTCATGCGAAGCCTCAAGCATCAGAAACGCAGTGAGGGCGGTGCGGCGCTGATCCTCGTGATCTTCGCGTCGACGCTGATCCTGCTGCTGCTCATGACCGTGCACGTCATGACGTTCAACTCGGGACGCACCATCGTGAGGCAGTTGCAGACGCAGGGGCAGGCCACGAGTGCCGCGGCGGCCGGGTTGACCGAGGGGTTGTCGTGGTTCGTTCATCAGAAGCAGCAGCCGGTCACCGCGTTCGACCCGAAGAGCGACACCGGCGGCGTCTGCACGCACATCCCGAAGCACGTGCCGCTCGTCCTGGAATCGGAACAGCCGGCCATCGGCGTGGTGCGCTCGTACGAGATCGCCGGCCGCGGCCGCGTCTGGGGCCGCTATGAGGTGCGCAGGACCGCGGTGGAGGACATCAGCAAGCGGCGCGGGAAACTGGTCGCCGGTGCGGTCTGGAAGCTCGACTCCGAGGGGATCGTGTACGTGCGGAACGAAGCGTCGAAAGGACCGGGCGAAGGATCGAACTACGTCCTGGCGCGGCGCACGATGCGCGTCGACATCCAGCGCCTCGCCATCCAGACCCCGGCGCCGACCGCCGCGCTGGCAGCACCGAATGCCTCGGGCATCAACGTCACGAAACCCTCCCGCATCCAGGGAGGCGCGATCGGCAACGGCGTCGCGTACAAGCCTTCCACCGGCACGACGAAAGGCAACGGCACCATCAGCGGCAATCCGGCGAAGACGACCACCACGCTGCCGTTCACGATCGACGGCGTCTTCGGCGTCACGCAGACCGAGCTGCTGTCGATGGCCGACGTGGTCGTCGACGACGAGAGCCAGCTCCCCGACCCGATCCCGGACATGTCGCTGATCGTCATCCGCGGCAACGCCACCTTCAATCCGCAGAAGAAGCTGACCGGCAGCGGCATCCTCGTGGTTCTCGGCAACCTGATCCTCAACCCGCAGTCCGACACCTTCTACAGCGGGCTGATTTACGTCGGCGGCAACTTCAGCCTCGCGCCTCCGGGAATCATCAACGGTGCCGTCGTGGCCAACGGCACCGCCCACGTCCTCGGTGGCTCCGAGGTCGCGGAGATCAATTACGACGCCGCGATGCTCGACCAGATCCGGTTGCAGCTCGGTAACTACCTCTTCAGCCGCAGTCCGTGGATCGTCGAGAAGCAGGGGAGCTGACATGCGCCGCAATGAACGAGGCATGAGCCTGATCGAGGTGCTGGTGTCGCTGGCGATCGTCTCGACGATCATCGCCATGTCCGTCACGCTCGTCTCCAGCGCCACGCGCAGCACGCGCGACAACGTCAACCGCCAGTTCGCCACGCAGAAGGCAATCTCGATGCTGGAGGAGCTGCGCGGGCTGATCCAGACGCAGAACGGCTCGACCACCATCGTGCTCGACGACTACGACAACGGCACCACCAACGTCGCGCTCCTCACGACGCACGACACCATCGCCGATCCCGGCGACCCCGCGAGCGGCAACCGCAAGATCCCGGGCGGCTCGTGGCTCTACAGCCGGCGCATCAGCGTGCAGAAGATCAAGGGGGCGAGCGACCTGCGCCTGGTGAACGTGAAGGTATTCGTCGAAGAGCGCGACGGTCCGCGCCTGCTGGCGGAAGTGGCGGGCGTGCTCAGCACGATCGGCCAGAACACCCCGCCGACGCAGGTCTACGACGTCTACCTGATCGCGATCGAGAACGTCCCCGGCTGGTGGCTGTACATGCAGAACATCGTGCCGTTCGTCGAGGGGGCCATGCAGGACCTCGAGGCGCGCCATCCCGGCCTGCAGTTCCGGCAACACTGGATCCGCAAGCTGTCGTACGGACGCGACCCGTATTACACGCCGTACGTGAACGAGGAGAAGGATTCGAACGCCGACATCCCGTCGGTCTACTTCTACCCCGGAAAGATGCCGGCCGGATCGGCGGTCGAGAACTACTATCCGCCCGATTTCTTCAATGGCAGGATCGCGGTCGACGGCGTGCCGGCGAACGGCTTCGATGCCACGCTGAACCCGAATCCGTACACGCTCGCCGATCAGTACAACCACGGGATGCGTTACGAGGACGAGCGTGCGCTGTTCGAAGCGCGTGTGAAGTCGGGACAGGAGAGCGCCGACGCGCCGACGTTCCGGCTGCTGCTCGACGACATGATCCTGCGGCCGGGACGCTACCGGAACGCCATCGTGATCAACCTGCACGGCGAGCTGTTCCCGTTCCCGCCGGTGCGCAACTACTCCGACGCGGCGAAGGATCCGGCCACCTGGCCGCACGTGCGCGCGGTGACGCATCCGGAACGGTTGCGCTACGCAAACGGCGAGGCGCTCAACCTGCGCGTTTACTCGTACCACACGAACGTCACCACGCTCGCCGCGGTGCCGGACTGGCTCGGCAAAGGGGGCGCCGCGGTTCCGATCACCATCACCGTGCGCAACGTGAAGTGGACTCCGACGTCGACCGAAGTGGTCTCGATCGCGGGGGGAGTCGATTTCAACAACGACGCCACAGCCGACGAGTACGAGGCCGGCTCCGCGGCGTCCGCCATGAGCGCTCAGGAGATGTGGTGGTCGTCCACGATCAGCGGGAACGACACCATCATCCGCCTCTACAACTCGCCGCTGAAGACACCGTGCGCGATGGAGACGAACCCGTGCGACCGCGGCGGGCTCGATGCGTCGAAGCGCCTCTACGCGCTCGAGTACATCCCCTCTCCCGTGGAGGATCTGGCCACGACGGCGGCCGGCGCGTTCGAGACCAATCTCGCCGACACGGGGACGGGCGTGAAGAACACCGCCCGCTGGGTGCTGTCGATCCCGGCCAGCGCATTGCCGTCGAACGCCGTGGTGGCGATCGAGACGGTGATCGGCGACGCCACCCCCGCGCCGTCGAACGTGTCGCGCACGTACGCCTGGCGCGGCACCGACCTGTGGCTCTTCGGCGATGCGGCGAACGAGGGGCATCTGCCGATGACGGAGCGGTTCCAGTTCATCGGCGATCCGCGCCACTGCCCGTACGCCGATTCGAAGCTGCCGCACCTCGGCTCCGGGCTCGCGCGGCAGGACGCACTCGGCCTCGGCTACAACCGCTACTTCGATGACTTCCACGCCGCGGTGAACGCCCGCGCAACCTGGCCCGGCTGGTCGTACCTGTCCGCGGGCGGCGACTGGTTCGGCATCAAGAACAACGGCGCCGACACGACCAGCAACAACGACGGCTGGGACAGCCGCAGCGGCCGGATCGAGCTGGACGCGTCGCGCATGATGCAGGTGCTGCGGTCGGCGGTCACGCGCTCGCACGCGGTCTACACGACCATGACCGGCTACTCGTATTACTACGTCGGCATCGGCGGCGAGATCGGGTACGACGCGTCGAACGGCTTCACGAACAGCATCCCGGTCTCCTCGCTCCCGTTTACCGGCGCGACCGGGACGCGCTTCGAACAGTCGATCACGGATGACGGCGTGAAAGTCGTTCGCGAAAGCGCTCCGGCGGCGAATTACTGGTGGTCGATGTCGTGGCTGGGCGAGCTCGCGCCCGACAGCGCGTGGAACACGTGGATCGCGACCGGCAACCTGCCGGCCGGCAACATCGCGGGACGCTTCACACGCGTGCAGCGCGGCACGATCAACTCGCGTCTGCCGGACGGCACCGCGCCGACCAACGCGGTGCGCCGCACGCAGGAGGAAGGCAGCACCGGGTTCTTCTGGAGCGGCATCGCGGCGGGCACGTTCCACCACCGGTACGAGGATGGGACCGACGGAAGCCGCGCGGCCGGCGGGGATGCGATCGCCGATACGTACAAGCTGCCGCTGCCGCCGGCGATCGCGAACAGCCGCCCGTTCGCGCTGAACGTCAACTCCGCGAACGAGAACCCCGATCACTTCCTGCAGAACGCGTACGGCGCACCGACCACGCTCGCGACGCAGGCCGAGTTCTACCGCCACTCCACGAACATCCTCGGCAGCGCGCTGCTCTCCATGCGCAACGGCAACGACACGGCCTTCGTGGTGGTGAACGGTCTCTCGCCCACCGGCGAGTCGGGCTCCGCGTTCATCGCGCGCTGGTCGTTCCTCAGCCTCGTGCAGAGCTTCATGGAGGCGGGGCGCTTCAGCCCCGGCGGCGTGCCGCATGCGTCGCGCGTGCGCGAGTTGCCGCGCGTCGAGATCACGTATCCGAACGACGACGTCGACATCGACGACCCGTCCACGCTCAACGTGCAGTGGCAGTCGGCGTGGAAGCGGTGGGACGGCCTGCCGTATACGCCGTCGTATCCGAACAACTTCACCGAGGACACGACCATCCGCTATTCGGTGCTGTACAGCCGCGACAACGGCCGGGCGTGGCTCCACATGAAGGACGACCAGACCGCGACGGCCGGCGTGCGTCCCGATGACGCCGGGTATCTGCAGACCGCGGCGTCGTTCAACTGGAGCCTGCCGGCGGCGAAGTTCCCGAAGGGGAACTACCTGATCCGCATCGAGGCGTACCGCGACGAAGTGCCGCTGCATTACGCGTTTCATCAATACCGCGCGTTCATCAAGAGGTGAGGCCATGCGATCGACAGTACGCAACGGACAGAGAGGCTTTTCGCTGGTCGAGATCACGGTGGTGCTGGCGATCGTCAGCGCGCTGATGATCCTCACCTACCGCATGATCCAGGAGACGATGACCGCCACGCTCTTCAACGAGAGCCACAACGATCTCGCGGTGATGTCGCAGCAGGCGGTGAACGCGATCCAGACCGAGCTGCTGCAGACGAAGCTGGTGTACGAGGACGACGCGACCGGCAACGCCTACCGCACCGCGCTGAAGTTCGCGAGTCCCGCCGCGGTCTGGACGTCCTCGGTATTGCCGGTGATGGATTCGACCACCGCCGTTTTCAAGCCGGACACGGCGAAGGACCGCTTCACCGGAAATTCGCTGCTGTTCGTCCGGCAGATGCCGCCGCTCTCGATCGTGTACGACGACGACGGCGTAGCGGGCACGCCGGAGGTGGAGCTGCTCGCGGACCGCTATCGTTTCGAGTACATCTACCTGCGCCGCGAGACCCGCCAGTCGTTCGCCGGCAGCGGCGAGTCGGCCGACCTGATGTTCGCGACCAGCGCGGAGTACGCCGACTACTTCCAGCTTGCGGCGATCAAGGCGAAGCCCGGCACCGTCGTATCGAAACTGATCGCGGCAGGGCTGAAGCGCGCCTGGGATCCGGGCAAGCCGCTGAACCAGGCGTTCTACGCGCTGTCGGCAGCGACTGACGGTACGTTCGATCCCGCGATCAACAAACCCGACATCGACGTTGCGAAAACGCGCACGCTGCTGCGCGGTCTGATCGGCGCGCACATCAGCGGCAAGATGGCCTACTCGGTCGCCTTCGCCACGTTCCCGATTCCGCAACCGTTGTCCGTATTTGCGAAGCCGCAGGCCGCGCTGCCGGGGTTCCCGTCCGGCTTCGAGGTGAAGGTCATCGGGCCCGCCGGCAACCGCCAGGTGCTCACGCGGATCGTGCTGATGGCGAACTACGGCAGGACCTTCGAAGCGCAGCAGGCGACGGTGGTGACGGCGGCGCGTTTCTGATTCTCCGCGGTCGTCACAGTCCGTTTGCTTTTTCGTTGCACGGCAACCCAAACCTCTTCGCGTGTGGTGCGTTAGTACGCGCAGGAGGATCACTTAATGAAGCGCAGTCTCATCGCTCTCTCAGTTCTCGTACTTCTCGTCACCGCCGCTTGCGCCAGCACCGGCACCGCAGCCGCAACGTCGGGCGTCATCACCGCCGTCGGCGACAACACCGTCACGGTCGACGCCAACGGCCAGGCCACGACGTACAACCTCACCTCGAGCACCTACGTCTACAACTCGCTCGGCGCGCGCGCCAAGAAGTCGTTCCTCAGCAACGGCCAGCGCGTCCGGGTCGTCGCGAACGGCCAGGAAGCCGTCACGATCAGCATCGAGTCGTAAGCGCTCGTCTGGTTGAGAAGAGCGGCGGGCGGATGCCCGCCGCTTTGCGTTTCCGCCGGTTACTCCGCCGCTTTCCGCTCTTTCCTGCGGTGGTAGAGCCAGAAGCCGATGGCGATCAGGATGATGATCGCGAGGCCGTACTTTTCGATGTGCTCGACGCGGCCGAGGACCGACTCGATGGCGCGGCCGAAGTAATAGCCGAGGGCCGTGATCACGGCGGCCCAGACCGCGCAGCTCACTGCCTCGTACGCCAGGAACTTCACGAGCGAGATGCGCGACATCCCGATGATCACGGCGCAGGTGATGCGCAGGCCGTAGATCCATTGCGTGAGGATGATGGCCGAGGCCCCGTAGCGCTCGAACACGCGCACGCCCGGACCGAACGAGCGCTTCATGGCCGGGAAGCGGTCCAGCAGCTTCACGCCGTGCACCCGCCCGAGCCAGAACCAGAAGATGTGGCCGACGTACGCACCGAGAAACGCGACCACCGTCACCCACCAGATGTCGAGATAGCCGCGGGACGCGAAGAAGCCGGCCGCGACGAGGATCGCCTCTCCCTCCAGGAAAGTGCCGAGAAAAACGGCCACGTATCCGAACTGCTCGAGGAGGCTTTCGGGCGACATTCAGTACAGTCCGCCTGCAAGAATCAGGGCGACAGGGAAATTGCCGGGCATCGGAGTTACATTAGAGCCAGACGGAGACGACCGATGAGACGAGTCTTGATCATTTCGCTGACGGGTGCACTCGCGTTGCCCATCTTCGCCGATGAGCCGAAGAAAGAGGCGCAGCCGCAGTCCGAAACGCAGGCCGTTGCCCCCGCGGCGGGCGACTCGCTCATGGTCCAGGCGGCCAAGCGCGCCAATCGCCGGAACCCGAAGAAGGGGACGATCCTCATCACGAACGAGACCCTCCGCAGCAGCAAAGGGCACATCACCACCACCGCCGCGCAGGCACCGTTGAACGTCCCCGAACCGAAGGCCGGTCCGGAGCAGGAGCTCCGGGAGAAGATGGCCAAGCGCGCCGCCGACAGGAAGCGGATCGAGGATGCGCGCGCCGAGGCGGCGCGGAAAGCGGCCGAGCACCGTGGCAAGCTCCGGCGCGACGCGGCGGAACAGGCCGAGGAAGGGCTGTACGAGGATCCCGAGGGGATGGGCGATCCGGCCGTTGCCGAGCACGCCGCCGAAACCGCGGGCGACCCGAAGCCGCCGCTGTAGTCGCAGGACCGGCACGCCGTCACCGCTACGCGCGGTGCACTCCTTCCCGCTCCATCGTGCGCAGGATTTTTTCGAGCAGCACCCACACCTGGTCGATCTTCTCCTCGAGACGCGTCAATCGCGCGTCGAAGTCGCCGCTCTCCAGCTCCGCGACGATGTCCCAGAAGATCGGATCGTTCGGGATGTTCCTCGGGCCGGTCTGCTTGCGGCTGAGGGTCTCGTCCGCGTCGACTTCCGCGGGATAGCAGCGCTCGATCATCGTCCGGATCGAGCTCTCCGGCGCGATCAGCGGCGTGACCGTCATGCCCGCCGCGTCCTCGAGCTTCGTCAGCACCTCCACGTCCGTCGGATCGACCATCGCGATCTCGAGCCGGTCGCTTTCGATCCGGACCGGGATGGCCTTGCAGGCCAGCGCGACAGCACGGTTGAGCTTGCGCAGCACTTTTTTAGGAATGTCGACGTGGAGCAGGCTGATGCAGGGGATGTCGATCTGCTTGGACAGGAAGGCAGCGAGGACGTTTTCGTCGATGAACTGGAGGTCGACGAGCGTGGAGCCGAAGCGATTTCCGGTCTGTTTCTGCTCGGCGAGGGCGATCTGCATCTGAACCTCGTCGATGAGGTTCGCCGCGATCAGCATTTCGCCCAGGTTCTGCCGGTGCATGCGCGGCACATCGTACCCTCTCCCCGCGTGGCAGGGAGAGGGCGTTGTGGGTTGCGTTAGACGGTGCGGTAGGCTCCGACGCGCGAGCGCTTCCACGCGCGGTAGCCACCGATGAGTCCGAGGACGACACCGAGACGGCCGAGGCCGATCATGCGGGCAGTCCCCCGAGTCGCCGACTGCCCCATCTTGAACGCGAAGATTCCTTTGAGAATGTTCAGCATTTGCCCTCCTTCCAGATTGTTATTTACTGCAATGAAGGGGCCACTCGGGAGCGCGTTTTATGGAGTGCGGTAACGCCAGTTACCGCTCTTACTGCTTCTATTCGTGCCTGTGCTGCCGAACGCACACACTCGGCTCCGCTGATTCTGGCGGGCTGCGTGACCAGCACGTATAGAGGCAGTCAGAGCGGTAACTGGCGTTACCGCACTCCATAAGCGTCGCGCGATTCGCGCAGGTTCAGGTAGGCGAACGACGTGTACCCGCTGGCGAAGAGGGAGAGGAACGGGAGCGCTGTCCAGTACCCCGCAACGGCGAAGCTGACGATGGTGCCGAGGAAGAAGAGGGCCAGCGCGGCCTCGGCCACGGCCGCTCGTCTTTCCATCCGGCGCATGGTCCGCTTTCCGTCGCCGACTTTGGGGGTGCGTTTGAAGTAGCCGCCGTGCTCGAACAGCCCTTCGATGACCGCGCTGGCGTTGCGCACCGCCATCCCGACGCCGACGGGTAGTACGGCCAGCAACTCGCGGAGCCGCGGCGCGGGGCGGCCTGCCCAGCGTTGCCCTTCGCTGTAGAAGAGGAGCACGGAGCCGCTGGAGGCGATGAAGAGGATCAGGTCGATCGCGAAGGTCCACTGCAGGTCGTGCTCGTACCGGACCAGCATGGCCGGAACGATCACCAGAGCGAGGATGACGCTCAGCAGGTACGCGGCGTTGTTGGTCAGATGGAAGAGCGCTTCGACCTTCGTCGCGCGCGGGAGCCCGCTCGCGGCGATGCCGCCGAGGAGCTTGCGCGCGGTCTGGATGGAGCCCTTGGCCCAGCGGTGCTGCTGGTCCTGAAAGCCGCTCAGCGCGGCGGGAAGCTCGGCCGGCACTTCGATGTCGTTCACGAACACGAACTGCCACCCCGCGAGCTGCGCGCGGTACGAGAGATCGAGATCCTCGGTCAGCGTCGAGGACGACCAGCCGCCCGCCTCTTCGATCGCGGCGCGGCGCCACACGCCTGCGGTGCCGTTGAAGTTGAAGAAGCGGCCGCCGAAATTGCGCGCCGCCGATTCGACGGCAAAGTGAGCGTCGAGGAAGAGCGCCTGCACGCGTGTGAGCAGCGACTCGTTGCGGTTGAGGTGCGTCCAGCGCGCCTGCACCATCCCCACGCGCGCGTCCGCGAAGTACGGGACCATGCGCAGGAGGAGATCCGGCGGCGGGACGAAGTCGGCGTCCAGAACGGCAAAGAGCTCCGCGTGGCTGAGCGCGAGGCCGTGCGCGAGCGCGCCGGCCTTGAAGCCTTCGCGCGTCTCGCGGCGGATGTGCGCGATGCGCGGATCGCGCTGTGCGGCTTCGGCGACGATGGCCGAGGTTTCGTCGGTCGAGTCGTCGAGCACCTGGATGTCGAGCGTGCCGGGGTAGTCGAGCCGTGAGACCGCCTCGATCAGGCGTGCGGCGACGTTCGGCTCGTTGTAGAGCGGGAGTTGGATCGTGATCGGCGGATAGACGTCCGCGATCGCGCGCGGGGGCTCGGGCGACCGCCGCCGCAATCTGACAAGATAGAAACGATGGATGCTGTAGACGGCGAGGACGCTGAGAACGGCGTAATACAGCGTCAGGACGCCCGCTTCGGCAGCGTTCATGGGCTGGCGCTGATTCTACTCGCCGCCGCGCTCGCGCTTGCGCCGTTCGTGACACAGCGTTACGGCTTTCCCGGGTTCGTCGCCAGCTATGCGGTGGCCGTGCTCGCATGGCTGCCGCTGCTGCGTCTCACGCTCCCCCTCGGCGTCACGATCGCGCTGGCTATCGTGCTGCGCGGGATGTTCCTCTTTCACGATCCGGTGCTCTCCGGCGACGTCTACCGGTACCTCTCGGACGGGCGGGTCGTGGCGAGCGGCGGGAATCCGTACACCTACACCCCGTCCGATCCCCGCATCAACCATCCGGAGATCCGTTCGATCTATCCGCCGCACGCGCAGCTCCTGTTCGCGCTCGTGCACGAGCTCACGCCGTGGCGGCTGCTGATCGTCGCGGCCGACCTCGCGTCCATCTTTCTGCTGCGGCGGCGCGGCGCGCTGGCGTTCGCGGCCTGCCCGCTCGTGATCATCGAGGGAACGTGGAGCGGTCACATCGACGCGCTGGCGGCGGTGGTGCTGGCGTTCGCGTTCGCGCGCCGTTCGTCGCTGGCAGCGGGATTCGCGGTGGGGCTGAAGATCATTCCGCTCGCGGCTGTGCCGGTGCTGTTCCGGCGGCGCATGCCGCTGCCCGCCTTCTTCGCGGCGCTGCTGTTGCCGGTGCTGCCGTTTCTCGGCGGGCCGATCATGCCCGGCTTCCGCGATTACGCGACGCGCTGGATCTTCAACTCGCCGCTGTACGACCTGGTGTTCGCGATCGTGTCGCGGATCCCGACCAAGGCGATCTGGACGGAGCATCCATTGCGGTTCGCGCTCATCTCCGACCTCGTCTACCGGTACGTCTACCCCGACTTCGTCACCCGCGCGATTCTCGGCATCCTCGCCATCGGTGCGATCGTGCTCGCGCGCCGTGCGACCACGGCGGTTGCCGCGCTGCTGCTCTGCTCACCCGCCATTCATCCTTGGTACTGGCTGACGCTCGTGCCGGTGGCACTGATGGAGCGCAGCCGCTGGCTCGCGGTCGCGGTGGTGATGCCGCTGTCGTATCTGCTGTACGCCGGCGTCGCGAGCTGGGCCGTCTACGCGTGCTCGGCCTTGAGCGCTCTCGTCATCAGCCGCTGGAGTCCGCCCCGCGGCGATTCCCCTTCGTAGAGGATGCGGTGCATCTCGCTGGCGATGGGCATCTCGATGCCGTGACGCTCGGACATCTGTCGCGCCGATTTCGAGGTCTTGATCCCCTCGGCCACGAACTTCGAGTCGCGCAGGATTTCCTCGAGAGTCTTTCCCTGCCCGAGGAGCACGCCGACCGTGCGGTTGCGCGAGAGGGCGCCGGTGCAGGTCAGGACGAGATCGCCCATGCCGGCCAGGCCGGCGAAGGTTTCGAGCCGGCCGCCGAGCGCCAGTCCGAGGCGCGTCATCTCGTGCAGGCCGCGCGTGATCAGCGCGGCGGTGGTGTTCGAGCCGAGGCCCATCCCTTCGAGGACGCCGGCCGCGATGGCGATGACGTTCTTGAGAGACCCGGCCAGCTCGACGCCGACCACGTCGCTGGAGTGGTACAGGCGGAAGGCGGCGCACGACATCACCTGCTGCACTTCCTGTGCGAATTCCACGTCTTTCGAGGCGATGACGGCCGCCGTGGGATCGGCGCGTGCGGTCTCGAGGGCGAACGTCGGCCCGGAGAGCACCGCGAACGCGGCCAGTTGTTCGCCGAGCACGTGCACCGTCACTTCGGACATCCGGTCGAGCGATTCGTTCTCGATCCCCTTGGTGCCGGAGATGACTTTCACGCGGTCGCGAAAATGCGGCCGGAGGCTCGTCAGCACCTCGCGGTAGTGATGGCTCGGCACGACCATGAAGATCGTGTCGGAGTAGCGGGCCGCTTCCGCGAGGTCGTTCGTCGCATGCACCCGCTCGCTGAGCGGCATGCCGCCGAGGTAATCGGGATTCGCACCGGTATCGCGGATCGTGGCCGCGACTTCCGGGTCGTGCGCCCAGAGCGTGACGTCGTTTCCGGCGCGCGCGGCGGTGATGGCCATCGCCGTGCCGAACGAGCCAGCGCCGATGATCGAGATCCTCATCCGCGCTCCTTCTTCTGTCCGAGGCGCCGTTCGGTGCCCTGGACGAGCCGGGCGATGTTGCCGTGATGCTTCATGATCACGGCGAGCGAGATCCCGATGCTCATGATCACCCACCAGAACGGCGCACCGTTCCCCAGAAAGCGGAAGAAGAGCGGGATCGAGGCCGCGCCGATGATGGACGCGAGCGAGACGTAGCGGAACGCGAGCAGCACGATGGCGAAGAGGATGAACACCGCCAGCGTGACCAGCGGATCGAGCGCGAGCACGACGCCGATGCCGGTCGCCACCCCCTTGCCGCCGTGAAAGCGCAGCCACACCGGAAACATGTGCGCCAGCACCGCGAGCAGTCCCGCCCCCGCGACCCAGAATTCGCGCGACTGCCACGGCAACACGCCGGCTTCGAACGGCCACTCGGGCCGCGAGACGAGATACCGCGCCATCGCCACGACGGCGTATCCCTTAGCGATGTCGAGCAGGAGCGCGACGATACCCGGAACCTTCCCCGCCGTCCGCGCCACATTCGTCGCCCCGACGTTCAGGCTCCCATGCTCACGGACGTCCTTGCCCGCCACGAGCTTGACGATGAGAAAGCTGAACGGAATCGAGCCGATCAGATACGCAAGCGCGACCAGCGCGACAGGCAACATGCGGCGGCTATTGTATGTGGTCCGCTACCCGAGCCCGGTCACGGCCATGACGGCGTCACGAAAGGTGGCCGGATCGATCGCCGGGTACTTGTAAAGCATCGGCTCGATCTCGGCGAACATCTTCCGCAACCCTGACGGCGTGACCAGACCGAGCTCGATCATCGCGCGCACATCTTTGACATCTTTGCGATGACCGCGCTCGATCTTGGCGAGGCACTGCGCGTAGAAGTCGTAGTGGTGGAAGAAGAGGTTACCCTCCTGCGCCACGAACGCGCTTCGATCCTGCCAGCCGGGTAACGGCGGAATGAAGTCGGCGGGTGACGCGAGCTCCACGTTGATGTCGAGGCGCTCCTTCAGTTCCGGCAGCACGCGCAGGATGCGATCGTCTTCAGGAAAAATATTGATGTCGACGTCGAGCGTGCTCTCGCGCCACTTCAACAGCACGGCGGTCGCACCGCCGACCAGATAGACGCGGCCCTGCGCATTGGACAGCTTCGCAAGCAGTCGCATGAACTGCTGGAGGCGATCCGCGTTTACGGCTTCACGCATTCCGCAGCACGCTCGAAGCTGACCAGGCGCCGGATCAGAGCGTTGTATTGCGAGTGCGCTCCGTCGCCGTGCACGCGCTGCAGCTCCGCGTAGAGCCGATCTTCCGGAAAGTATGGAGTGTCGACTACGTCGAGTCCGAGGCGGCGCAACCGTGGCGCTCCCACGAGAACCAGCAGCGCTTCCACTGACTCCAGCCCCGCTTCCAGGTCGGCGAGTCCCTTCCGAATCAGGTCGGCGCCGGGGAGGGCATCGGAGATGTCGGGCATCGCTCCGAGTGTAGCGCGTCGTCCCTAAATGTTCTCGACGATGTACCTGGCGAACTCGCTGGTCTTGACCTTGGTGGCGCCTTCCATCTGGCGCTCGAGGTCGTAGGTGACTTTCTTCTGCTGGATCGTTTTCGCGATGCCGGTCTCGATCGCGTCGGCGGCTTCCCACCACTTCATGTGGCGGAGCATCATCACGCCGCTCAGGATGAGCGAGCCGGGGTTGATCACGTCCTGGTTGGCATACTTCGGCGCGGTGCCGTGCGTGGCTTCGAAGATCGCCACTTCGTCGGATTCGTTCGAGCCAGGGGCGATGCCGAGGCCGCCGACCTGGGCGGCGAGGGCGTCGGAGATGTAGTCGCCGTTGAGGTTGGTAGTGGCGATGACGGAGTACTCCGCGGGGCGCAGCAGGACCTGCTGGAACATCGAGTCGGCGATGCGGTCTTTGATCACGATCTTGCCTTCGGCGCCGTTCGGGCCGACCTCGGATTCGGGAATCGTCACGCTGCCGAATTCGTCCTTCGCGAGCTGGTAGCCCCAGTCCTTGAAGGCGCCTTCGGTGAACTTCATGATGTTGCCCTTGTGCACGAGCGTGACGGAGTCGCGCTTCGCGGCGATGGCGTACTCGATGGCCTTGCGCACGAGGCGCTTCGAGCCGAACTCCGACATCGGCTTGATGCCGATCGCCGAGCCTTCGCGGATCTTGCCCGCGGTGCGGCGCTCCATCGAGTTGAGGAACTCGATCACCTGGTTCGACAAGTCCGAATTCGCCGGCCACTCGATGCCCGCGTACACGTCCTCGGTGTTCTCGCGGAAGATGACCATGTTCACCTTCTGCGGCTCGCGCACCGGCGAGGGGACACCTTCGAAGTAGCGCACCGGGCGGACGCACGCGTAGAGATCGAGCACCTGGCGCAGCGTCACGTTCAGCGAACGGATGCCGCCGCCGACGGGCGTGCCGAGCGGGCCCTTGATCGAGACGCGGTAGTGCGCGAGGTGATCGAGCGTTTCCTGCGGCAGGTACTCGCCGAACTCGGCGAACGCCTTCTCGCCGGCGAACACCTCGTGCCAGTGGATCTTGCGCTTGCCGCCGTAGACCTTCTCGACGGCGCCGTCGATCGTGTACTGCGTCGCGCGCCAGATGTCGGGGCCGGTGCCGTCGCCCTCGATGTACGGGACGATCGGGTCGTCGGGAACGACGATCTGGTTCTCTTCGTAGCCGATGCGGGTGCCGGAAGTCGGGTGCGCGATGCGATTCGCCATAGCGGGCGCACTCTAGCGAAAACGTCTACGCCGTCGCAACACGGGCGGCGCGGGGGCGCGGGGCGCGGCGTGCTACAGGCCGCTGGATCAGCGAGCGCAGCGTGCGCAGATTTCTCCGGTCGGACTCGTTCTCGATGGGCTTCGGGGTCTCGATGACTTTCGGGATCTTCGCGAACCGCTTGTCGTTCAGGATGAAGCGGAAGGCATCGAGCCCGATCTCGCCGTCGCCGATGTGCTCGTGGCGGTCGACGCGCGAGCCGAGGGGCTTCTTGGAGTCGTTGAGGTGGAACGCGGCAACGTATTCGAGGCCGACGTGGCGCTCCATCTCGTCCACCATGCGCTCGTAGCCGTCGCGCGTGCGGATGTCGTAGCCGGCGGCGAAGATGTGGCAGGTATCGATGCAGATGCCGACGCGCGACTTGTCGTCGATGGCCGCGATCGTCTGCCCCAGCTCTTCGAACGTGCAGCCGACGCAGGAGCCCTGGCCCGCGGCGGTCTCGAGCAGGGTCACGGCCTGGTGCCCGGGGATCGCGGCGTGCACGGCGTCGAGGGAGCGTGCGATCTGGTCGCAGGCTGTGTCGGAGCCGGCACCGAGGTGGGCGCCGGGATGGAGCACGACTGCGTGAATGCCGAGGCGCTCGGCGCGGTCGAGCTCGTCGACCATCGCGGCGATCGACTTGCGATGGAACTCCGGATTCGTCGTGGCCAGGTTGATGAGATACGAGGCGTGCGTGAGCATCGGACGCACGTTGCGCAGCGCGTTGAACTGCGCACAGTCCGCGTCGCTCAGCTCCTTCCCCTTCCACTGGGCCGCGTTCTTCGCGAACAACGCCACGGCCCCGGCGTCGATCGCGGCAGCGCGCTCGAACACCGTGTGCAGGCCACCCTTCGTGGAAAGGTGCGCTCCGATGAGGTCGCCGGGTACGTCGGGGAAGCGGAAACGGGACATGGATCGGGGAGAACAGGGGCGACCGAGGATGTCATCCCGATGCCTGTTATGGAGTGCGGTAACGCGAGTTACCGCTCTTACTGTTTTTGTTCGTCCTGCAATGCGAGCAGGTCCAGCCTTCGCCCGTGCCATACGGCGAGATTGCACCAGCCACGGATTGCTGCACGAACAGAAGCAGTCAGAGCGGTAACTCGCGTTACCGCACTCCATATCACTGCAGCCTGAAGTTCACCGTGACCGTGTAATACACATCGATCTCCTCCCCGCGGTAGGTGGCGGGGCGGAAGCGCCAGCGGCTGACGGCGCGGCGGGCTTCGTCGCCGAGGCCGTAGGGGAGGTCCTTGATCACCTCCACGTTGTCGATGCTGCCGTCGCGGCGGACGATGCCCCGGACGACCACGGCCCCTTCGATGCCGCGGCGGCGCGCGGACTGCGGGTAGCGCGGCACCACGCGCTCGAGCTCGCGCGGCTGCGTGCCTCCCGCGGGGACGGCGCTGTAGACGCCGGTCCCGACCGGTGCGGGCTCGACGGGAGCAGGCTCGGGCTCCGGTTCCGGAATCGGCGGCGGCTCGGCGCTCGCGGTCTGCGGCGGCACGGCGGTGGACGTGCTCGCGGGATCGGTGATCGTCGCGACGGTATCGGTGCTGGCGGTGCGGACGTCGAACTGGGTCCCCGAGGCGCTGATGTCGATCGCTTCCACGTCGGCGTAGGCGATCGAGTTGCCGATCTGCACCGCGTAAAAGTCGTGGTCGCGGGTGAAGACCGTCACGTCCGCCCCCTCGGAGAGCTCGCCCACGAGCGGATAGAAGATGCCGGGTCCCGCGTACAACTGCGCGCGCTGCGTGACCTCGCCTTTGAGCGGCGGCAGGTTGCGGATCGCGGCGTAGCGGTCGAGGCGGCGTTTCTGCTCGAGCGTCCGCTCGAGGTTCGCGCGCTCGGCCCAGCCGGAGAGGCCGTCGCCGGTCTGCACGCGCACCCACGCCCCGCGGTCCTCGAGCAGCGTCACGCGCTCGCCGCTGGTGGCGGTGGCCACGACCGGCGCCCGCGCGTGCGGCTCGGTGCGGACGCGAATCCGCACCGGCAGCACGGTCAGGGTCTCGTTGGCCGTGACCTGCTTCTCCGCCGGCCCGTCACCCGTCTTCAGGATGATCAGGGCGAGCAGGGTGAAGAAGATCACGGCCAGGAGGATGACGATCCAGAGGCCGCGCGTGTGGCGTGTCTTCGGGTCGGCCATCTACTTCTTCATCAGCGCGTGCATGATCGCCTTCTGGATGTGCAGCCGGTTCTCGGCTTCGTCATAGATGACGGACTGCGTCCCGTCGATGACGTCCGCCGAGACCTCTTCGCCGCGGTGCGCGGGGAGGCAGTGCAGGAAGATCGCGTCTTTCTTCCCCTTGGCCATCATGCGCGCGTCGACCATCCACCCCTCGAAGTCGCGGCGGCGTTTCTCCGCCTCGTCTTCCTGTCCCATCGAGGCCCAGACGTCGGTCTCGATGACGTCGGCGTCGCGCACGGCTTCGTCGATGTTCGTGGTGATCAGGATCTTCGTGCCGGCCGCCTGCGCGTCGGCGCCGGCCTGCGCGGCCACCTGCGGATCGGGCGCGTAGCCGGCGGGGCAGGCGATGGCGATGTCCATCCCCACCTTCGACGCGCCGAACATCAGCGAGTGGGCCATGTTGTTGCCGTCGCCGACGTAGGCGATCTTGCGTCCTTTGAGCTCGCCCCCGAACTTCTCCCAGGCCGTGAAGTAGTCGGTCATGGCCTGGCAGGGGTGGGAGAGATCGGTAAGGCCGTTGATGACCGGAACCGAGGCGTATTCGGCGAGGTCGGTGACGGTCTTGTGCGCGAACGTGCGGGCCATGATCCCGTCGACGTAGCGGGCCAGGACCTTGGCGGTGTCGTAGATCGGCTCGCCGCGGCCGAGCTGGATGTCGCGTGCGGAGAGGAAGAGCGCGTGTCCGCCGAGCTGGTACATGCCGACCTCGAAGGAGACGCGCGTGCGGGTCGACGATTTCTCGAAGATCATCGCCAGCGTCTGCCCTTCGAGCGCGGTGTTGAACTTTTTCGGTTTTTCTTTCATGTCGCGGGCGAGCTCGAACAGCTCGAGCACTTCGTCCGCGGTGTAGTCATGGATCTCGATGAAGTCTTTATGTCGCATACATTCCTGATTCTATCTATGATCGCGCCGTGACCTTCCAGGTCCCGATGATCGAGGTCGCGGTGATGGTCGCGATGCACGGCCTCGATGCCGAGGAGCACTTTCTGTACCTCGCTCCCTACTCGGACCGGCGCGAAGGGCCGGAGACGGTCGCGGACTACGTCAACGGGACCCGCCGCTTCTTCCCCATGCTGGGCGGCGGCGTGCCGAAGATGATCAACCGCGACCAGGTCCTCTGGCTGCGCTACGAGAAGCTCCCGTCGCTGGTCGAACAGGAGTCGACGATGGTGGAGCGGCTGACCATCGTCGAGCTCTCCGACGGCACGCGCATCGAAGGCATGGTGCCGATCGACCGCCCCCGCGAGCAGTCCCGCATCTCGGACGTGCTCAACGACGCGCGCGAAGCGTTCCTGCGAATCGACGATGAGGGGGAGACGTACTTCGTGAACAAGAAGTTCATCCGGGTGGTCATCCCCCGGTAGAAACCGCTGTCATCCGGCGCAGCTTATGGAGTGCGGTAACGACAGTTACCGCTCTTACTGTTTCTGTTCGTCCTGTAACGCGAGCAGGTCCAGCCTTCGCTCGTGCCACCAGGCGAGGTTGTGCCTTCACTGATAGCTGCACGAACAGAAGCAGTCAAAGCGGTAACTGTCGTTACCGCACTCCATAAGCTACGCCGGTGGCAGCTAACCTAAGAGACCCGCTTTTCTTCGCGCAGCTTGATCAAATGCGCTTCGATCTGGATCTCGGCGGCGCGGTTCAGGCGCGGGTCCAGCTCCGGGTAGATCCGCTTGCGCATCTCCGCGACGGAGGTTGCTCCGCTCTCGACGGCCTCGAGCACCTGGCGCTCGCGCTCCAGGCGGTGGGCGAGGTACTGCTCGATCAGTGCGACCGCGTCTTCGCGGATCGGGCCGTGCGCGGGGTAGATGCGTTTCGGGTTGCGTGAGCGGAGCAGGGCGAGCGACCGCAGGTAGTCGCCCATGTGGCCGTCGGGCGGAAAGATGGCGGTCGTTCCTTCGCCGAGGACGGTATCGCCGGTGAAGAGGTCGCCGCCGGCCGTGAGGTAGCAGACGTGCTCGTTGGTATGGCCGGGCGTGGCGATCACTTCGAGGGGCTCACCTTCGATGGTCAGCACTTCGCCGCCCGCAACGCGCTGATCGACTTCGTCCAGCACGTCGCGCGGCGCGATGATCCTCGCGCCGGTCAGCTGCTTGAGCGGCACCGCGGCGGGAGCGTGGTCGGCGTGGCGGTGGGTGATGAGAATGGTGTCGAGGTCCGGCAGCGCGTCGCGGATCGCGGCGACGTGTGACGCGATGTTCGGGCCCGGGTCGAGCACCGCGGTCTCGCCGAGGAGGTAAGTCTGCGTGCCGCTGAGCGTGAGCGGACCGGGATTCGGCGCGGTGATGCGGCGGATGTTCATCGCAGCGTCGGCTTCCCGTCGACGAGCACCGGCAGCACCGCTTCGATGATCGCACCGCGGCGCGATTCGATGGCCGCGTCCGCTGTCGCGAAGCCGGCGATCGCTTCGAGGTTCTTGATGGTCGGGAAGACGAGCTTCAGGTCGCGCCGCGCGAGCGCCTCGCCCGGAGCGATCCACATCGAATCGGCGATCTCGCCGTTGTCGATGGTGACGGGCACCTCGCGCGCGATCCTGGCCAGGTAAAAATACGTGTCGAAGCGCTTCGGCAACCCGACCGGCGTGATCCAGCGCGAGGTCCAGACCAGCGCCTGCGGGTCGAGCGTCACCCCTGCTTCCTCAAACGTCTCCCGCACCGCGGTCACGCGCAGGTTGCCGCCGTCGCTCTGGTCGGCCACGCCGCCGGGAAACACCCACGCGCCGGGGACGAACGAGCTCTTCTCGTTACGCCGCAGCAGCAGCACTTCAAAGGGGTCGTCACGCAGCACCAACACGCTCGCGGCCGGAACCGGCTCGATCAACATCTCCCCTGCCATCCCACCCACTCCTCGCCGTCCGGTCCGCGCTCTTTCTTCCAGATCGGGACGGTCTCCTTGATGCGGTCGATCACCATCCTGCACGCCGCGAACGCCTCGGCGCGATGAGGCGACGCCGCGACGATCGCGATCGACGAATCCCCCACCACGAGCTGCCCGAGCCGGTGCACGACCGCAATCGCCACCTCGGGGAGTTGCGCTTCGAGCTCCCGCACGATCTTCCCGATCTCTTTCTCCGCCATCGGACGGTAGGCGTCGTAGAAGATCGATTCGACTGCCTTCCCTTCGTGATGGTTGCGCACGACCCCTTCGAAAAGGACGTACGCGCCGTCCGACCTGCGCATCACGCCGGCAACGAGCGCCCGCGGATCGATCGGCTTGTCAGTGAGGTAGCTGGTGAGGTAGCTCATCCGCCGGCCACCGGAGGGATGAACGCCAGCTCGTCGCCGTCGCGCAGCACGGCCTCCGGGGCGGCGTAGGTCTCGTTGATGGCGATCATGGGCGGCTGTGTGTAGTCGGCCAGCTTCGCGTAGCTCTTCCGCAGCGACTGCCAGACCTCGTGCGCGGTGGTCCCTTCCTGGAGCGAGAGCTCGCGCTCGTCGCTCCCGGCGATGTCGCGAAGCACGGCAAAGAAGAGGAGCCGGACCTTCATCGCCCGCATTCTATCGGTACAATCTCCCGTCCCATGTTCCAGCCCGACACCATCGTCGCCGATGCACTGGCCATGCATCCCAAAACGCGCTGGGTCTTCGCCGCCTACCACCTCGGCGGCTGCAAATCCTGCGAGCGCTCCCCCACCGAAACGCTGCGGGAAGTAGCGGACGGCTACCGCATCCCGCTGGACAACCTGCTGCGCGACCTGAACGCGCTGCTGGCGAACTAAAACCGCCAGCGCACGCCGAGGGTGCCGTGGGCGTTGTGCGGGTTCGGGGTGTCGATGCCCGGGACGTCGGCGAAGCTCTCCTCGTCGATCGGGGAGGTTGTGATCGTGTCGGTGAGGTTCGCTTCGATGGCGAAGCGGTCGCTGACCCACCAGGCCACGCCGCCGCCGAACGCGACACCCCACTCGAGCTGCGTCCCCTCGAAGGCCGGCTCGGCGCCGGAAGCGTTGTCGCGCCCCTCCAGGCGATACGCGGCGAGCGCCGGGCCGCCCAGGATGTGGAAACGGAACGTGCCGCGCGGATTCAGCCGGAAGACGAGGGGGACCATGAACGTGCTGACGTCCATCTCGCCCGCATCGATCTCCACGCCGTCGCTGTCGCCGTTCTGGCGGATGGTCAGTGGCGCCCGGGTGAACGTGCCTTCCGCGCGAATGGCCCAGCGGTCGCCGAGGGAGCGCTCCAGGTCGAGCGCGAGTCCTGCGCGCGTTGCGGCAGAGAGCGTCAGGGTCTGCGGTCCCTCGGGCCCCTGTTCGTTGCCGGGACGGAGGCGCCGCTCGTAGAAGTCACCGAAGACAAAGGGGCCGGTGGCCGCGCCGAAACTCCAGTTCTGCGCTGCAAGAGGGAGGGCTGAGGCAAGCAGAAGAGCGGCGAAGGTCAACTTTTTCATCATGACGGATGTCAGAATTGCAACCGTGGAGCCAGCGATGGAAAAAGTTTCCACGGAAAACGTCGCGTCGCCGCATGCACCAATTTTCACAAGCGAAACCCGTATCCCTCTTGATTCCTGAGACTTCTACGGTTGCAGCCGCCAGCGAGCATTGATTATTCGGGTTATTGAGCGTTTCCGGCCAAAGTTGGCCCGCCCTTCGCAGTGAGGGAGAGCACGATGAAACAGGTTTCGACAGATACACCGAAACCGCACTTGCGCGGGTCCCATCTACCCTGCCTGCGCACAGTGGCCGCTGCGGGCTCCCTCCTTGACTATTGGACCGATTTTGGACGATTACTCACTTAGCTTCCTTGAACCCTACCAACTGGCCGCAGCGGTCCAACTCGATGTACCACAAACGGAGCCGAAAGGCTCCGTTTAGTGCTTTATAGGGGATTGATGCAGACAGCGACTTCCCGAGCATCACGCGAGCCGCACGGATGATGTCGGGTGTCAGGTGTCTGTGGTTTCTCGGCTGCCGGGTAACGTCCAGGCGAGAGCCCTCAGACACCTGACACCCGACACCCACGCCGAAGGCGTCCCCCGGCGATAGAATCCCCCGCCAGACATGCCCGCGAAGAAGCGCCCCTCCCTCTTCATCATCGACGGCTCCAACAACGTCTATCGCTCGTACTACGCCATCCGGCACCTCACGAACTCCTCCGGGTTCGCGACGAACGCGGTGTACGGCTTCGTGACGACGTTGCGGAAGCTGCTCAAGGATCACAATCCGGACTGCATCGCGGTCGCGTTCGATGAAGGGCAGGAAACGGCGCGCACGTCGACGTTCGCCGACTACAAGAAAGACCGGAAGCCGATGCCCGACGACCTGTCGGTGCAGATCCCGTTCGTCTACGACGTGCTCGACGGCTTCCGCATCCCGGTCATCCGCGCGTCCGAATGGGAAGCGGACGACTTCATCGGCTCCCTCGCCTGCACCGCCCGCGACCGCGGCTACGACGTCGTGATCGCCACCAGCGACAAGGACTTCTTCCAGCTCGTCGGCGACGGCATCAAGCTCTACCACACCGGCCGCGAGGTTCTGTACGACGCCAAAGGCGTCGAGGAAGCGTTCGGCCTGCCGCCGGAGAAAGTGGTCGACGTGATGGCCATCTGGGGCGACGCCATCGACAACATCCCCGGCGTGCCCGGCATCGGCGAGAAGGGAGCGAAGTCGCTCATCCAGCAGTTCGGCTCCCTCGACGGCGTCTACGAGAACCTCGACCAGACCAAAGGTGCGCTGCGGAAGAAGCTCGAGGAGCACAAAGACAAGGCGTACCTCTCCCGCGACCTCGCGCGCATCAAGTGCGATCTCGACCTGAACATCGAGTTCGAGACGCTGAAGCGCACCGAGCCCGATCGCCCGAAGCTGCACGAGCTGTTCTCCCAACTGGAGTTCGCGTCGCTGATGCAGGAGTTCCTCCCCGAGGCTCCGCCGGTACACAAGGAGTTCCGCGTGGCCGCGTCCGCGGAGGAGATCCGCGAGTACACGAAAGGCAGCGACGCGATCGCGCTCTGGCTCGAGCCGGAGACGCCCGAAGGGTTCGACGCGCCGATCGCAGCCGCACTCTCGATCAGCGCCTCCGATTCGCTCCTCGTCCCGCTCGCGAAGAACCTGGGCGGCAACGACGAGCTGACCGCCGCGCTGCGGGACGTGCTGCAAGGCGACCGCGAGGTCATCACCTACGACGCCAAGGCGCAGGCGCGCCGCCTGCGGTCGGCGGGGCTGCCCGAGCCGGCGAAGTGGGTCGACGTGATGCTGATGTCGTACGTCATCAACCCCGGCCTGCCCTCGCACGCGCTGCCGAACATCGCCCGCGACCGCCTCAAGCAGGACGTGCTCGCGCGCAAGGACGTCGCGAAGACCGCGCCGCTGTTCGAGCTCGATCACGAGATCGGCTCCTCACGCCTCGCCCCCTACCAGCAATACCTCGGCGAAAAATCCGACGTGCTCTACGCGCTGCGCACCGCGCTCGAGCCGGAGCTCCGCCGCGACGCCGCGCTCGCCGACATCTACGAACGCATCGAGATGCCGCTCTTCCCCGTCCTCGGCGTGATGGAAGAGCGCGGCATCCGCGTCGACGTCGACCTGCTGCGCCAGATGTCGAACACCATGGGCACGCAGCTCGCCGAGCTCGAGACGCGCATCTACGAGGAAGCCGGCACCGAGTTCAACATCAACTCGCCGATGCAGCTCGGCCACATCCTCTTCGAGAAGCTCCAGTACCCGGTCCTCAAGAAAACGAAGACCACCAAGAGCTACTCCACCAGCGTCGAGGTGCTGCAGGAGCTGGCCAGCCACGGGTTCAAGGTGCCGGAGCTGATCCTCCTCCACCGCGAGCTGCACAAGCTGAAGGGAACGTACGTCGACGCGCTGCCGCTGCTCGTCGGACGCGACGGCCGCGTGCACACCACCTTCAACCAGGCCGTGGCGGCGACGGGACGGCTGTCGTCCTCCGATCCGAACCTGCAGAACATCCCCATCCGCACGCAGGCCGGCCGCGAGATCCGCAAAGCCTTCGTCGCCGACGAAGGGTCGGTGCTGATCTCGGCCGATTACTCCCAGGTCGAGCTGCGCATCCTGGCGCACATCTCCGGCGACGAGTCGCTGATCGAGACCTTCCGCCGCGGCGACGACATCCATCGCGCCACCGCCTCGAAGATGTTCAACATCCCGCCTGAGGAGCTGACGGCCGAGCAGCGCCGCGCCGCGAAGGTGATCAACTTCGGCGTGCTGTACGGCATGTCGTCGTTCCGCCTGTCGAACGAGTTGAACATCTCCACCGGGCAAGCCAAGGACTGGATCGACGCGTACTTTGCGCGGTATCCAAAGATCCAGGAGTACCTCGACCGGACGCTCGACGAGGCCCGCGACACCGGCAAGGTGACGACGCTCTTCGGCCGCGTGCGCTACATCCCGGAGATCCAGAACCGCTCGTTCACCGTGCGCGGCAACGCGGAGCGGATGGCCACGAACGCGCCGATCCAGGGCACGGCGGCCGACATTCTGAAGATGGCCATGATCGCGCTGGAGAGAAATCTGACAAAGCACGGCTCGGGCGCGCGCATGTTGCTGACGGTACACGACGAAATCGTGATCGAGGCGCCGGAGCCGAGCGCGGCCGAGGTGGCCGGGATCGTGAAAGAGACGATGGAGAACGTCTTCCCGCTCGCCGTACCGCTCGCGGTCGACGCGCACTACGGGAAGAGATGGTTCGACGCTAAGGAGTGATGTTCCGACGTCTCGCGATCCTCGTCGTTGCCGTTTGCATTTCCTGTAAACAGGCGCCCCCGCCCCAACAGGCCCGTCCCGCGTCCGCCGGACCGCAGGTGAACGCCACCGTGGTCACGATCCGGACGAACGTCGAGCCGGCAAAGAAGACGCACACGCACACCCTCATCGTGATCGGCGACCGAGCCCGCAGCACGGGCGAGCTCGACACGTGGCGCCTCTTCGACACGAAGGAAGACACCGTCACCTTCGTCGACGACGTGGCCAAGACCTACCGCGTCGAGAAACTGCAGGACGAGGTGAACCAGCGCCGCACCGCCCTCGCGGCCTCCCTGCCGCCCCACTACCCGCGCCTGCAGGTCCGCCGCACCGGCACGAAGAAACCGCTCCAGGGCGTCAACGCGGAACAGAGCGTGATCGAAGGCAAAGGCTACCGCCGCGAACTCTGGCTCGCCGAGCACCCCTCCATCCCCCGCGGCCTCTTCGCCATGATGCACGCCAGCGAACACCCGTCGTCCCCCCTCGCCCCGATGATGCGCGCCGTCGATGAAGCGCTGCTGTCCGCACGCGGGTTCCCACTCGTCGACCGCGCGGAGATCACGTTCGGCAAGCAGAAGATGGTGGTGGAACGGGCGGTGACGGCGATCGAGAAGAAGCAGGTCCCGGAGAACGCGCTCACGGTGCCGCGCGATTACAAGGACCTGACGCCGAAGCCGGTGGCGGCGAAGAAGAAGCGCTAAGACGCGCGGCGCGCTGCTGATCCTCGCGCTCCTACTTGAGTGGAATCCATTCACCAACCGCGCGGGAACACAGTGAGAATACCGGTCGCCGCGTCGAACGAGAAGCCTCCCCCTATGTAGTCCGCGAATCGTGACGAGGCGGAACTGACACTGCCAATCTCGTTGTTCGATTGGAGATCGTGAACTCCCTGAAGCGTAAGATGCTCAGGCGCCTCATTCTCGCTCGACGAATACATTACGGTTGCCGTGAGCATAGATGCGGCGAAGCTCGCGCCGCAACAGCTGTTGTCTCGCTTGGTGGCGATCAGCTTCACGGCCTCGTTGCTTGCCTCCTCCACTGCGTTCGCACCGACGTACTGCCAATTGCCGCCGCTGTCGCCGAACTGCTGGTTTACAACTAACGGCGGCTGAATCTTGAACGAGAGCTTCTCCGACATGGCGAACTCCTTCGGAAGCATGCGGCGCTTCACACAAGGAGTGTCGCAGCGCCCGGAATCCCTACCCCGGTGCTGCTACGTCTGGCCAGGAGCTGCCGCGCCACGGTCCAGTTGCGCGAGGCTTCGGCAGAGGGTCACAGTTTCGATCTCCGTTTCGTGGTGCGCGGGCCGGCCGAGATGAAAACGATCCCCTCGGCGGGGTGAGTTTTGCGGCCCGGAACCCGCGCCCGAGGGTTCCGAGGACTGCGAAATGCCCCGACTGGACTGGAGCCAGGCTCCCGGAACCAAAGGATTGCCTTCGCAAGCTTCGCCGCAGGCTTACGACCCCAGGCCGGAGGGTTCCGTTGGCAAGGTCCAGGGGTCCGAACCCGCACACCAGCCCTGCGACCTCCTTCGCCTGCCCGCGGAACCCTGGGGCACGGATTCGGAACGCTTGTGAAAGGGGTCGGAACACTCCGCCCAGGGATCGGAAGACTCGAATCAGCCTCCTGAGGGCTGACCGGAGGTTACGTTGGCCATGCACCAGTCTTCCGCAGGCAAAAATCCGGGTTCGTCAGGCTCGAACCCAAGGGTCGGAAGGCAAAAGCCAAGGGTCTCCGAGGACTGGATTTAGTCGTGGTACGACTGACTAAATGCGATCACGAATTGCGGCCGACCCCTCAGGTGTCTGATTTTTGGACACCAACGACTGGGCGCAGTCCGCGGAACCCATTTTCCAGTCTTTCGGAGACTGCCGGCAGGTCTCGGCTGTCACAAGCGAGTCAACGGCACCCTGGTTCGAGTCCTCCGAAGCCAGCCGCGAGTCCTCGATGGACTGCCGGCAGTCCCCCGAACCCATTTTTCAGTCCTCGATCGGCAGGTTGAAGCCGTTCACAGACTGTAACCAGGCTGCTGAAGCCAGGCTTCGACCTGCATGACTGTCGCCCGCTACGCGGGCTCGATGAAGGATCGACCCCATTCCACCGGCTGAAGCCGGTGGCTATTTCCTGAAGCCCGCTACGCGGGCAGGTCTGCCGCCGTAGGCGGCTCCAGGAAATAGACCCCGGCTTCAGCCGGGGTTGCTACGTGCCACCGAACGAGCCCCGCCGCCGCGTCGAACGAGAAGGCTCCCCCAGGAGCGTCGCGGCATCCGGAATCCCTACCCGGCCTGGCGGAGTGGCGATGCAATGGAGCGGCGCGGCTTCCGCCGCGCCGCTCCACTCATCGTTCGGGTTACGGCTCGATGCAGTACGGGTTGCCGCAGCAGTACGTGCCGCAGCAGGGGTCGCCGCCGCAGGGATCGTAGTACGTGCCGGCGTAGACGCTCTGCACGGACTGGCCGGTGTAGCCGGAGTTGTCGGTCACCGTCAGCGTGACGGTGAAGTAGTCTTCGTACGGGAAGACGTGGTTGATGGTGGCTCCGGTGCCGGTCGTGCCGTCGCCGAAGTTCCAGGCGTAGCTGACGATGCTGCCGTCCGGGTCATAGCTGCCGGAGGCGTTGAAATCCACCGAGGTGCCCGTAGCGGAGTAGGTGAAGGTCGCCACCGGCGCCGCGACGCAGGCAGGCGTCGGGTTGTAGGTGAGCACCGAGACAGCGATCCGCTCCAGGTAGTTGATGGGCATGTAGATGGCGTCGCCGTCGCTGTACGCGCCGCTGTTGATGCCGTAGGCGATGGTCTCGAGGAACCAGGGGGCGCCGCTGTCGCCGGGGGCGCTCAGGACGGCGCCGTAGCCGTTCACGCGCACGAACGTGTCGTCGCTGTTCGGGACGTAGCTCGGCTCGGCATGCCGGGACTGGATGTAGCCGCAGGTGCGCCCCGAGGCCGTGCCGAATTTGCAGACGTAGGTGCCGACGGTCTGGTCGGCGCGGCCGCGCGCGCCGGTGCAGCCGCGGTATCCGAGTCCGCTGTTGAACTCGTTGGTGACCTCGGTATACGGGCAGGCGAGGTGCCACTGCACGTCACCCGAGTCGTAGAAGGATTCGGTCACGAACGGCAGCGCGAACCCCTGGAAGGTCGTGTAGTTGCTGCAGTGGGCGGCGGTGGTGATGCCGACCCTGCCGTAGTAGTCGCGGACGGTGAAGCCGCCCGTGCACATGCCCGGGTCGCCGTCGCCGCCGCGCAGGACGGAGGGCTTGGCCAGCGCAGGCACGGCGAGGATCTCGACGCGCTCCGGAAGCGGAGCCCGCTCGGCCGCGATCGCGGCGCGCACCTGCTGCGCGCGGTCGGACTGGATCTCGACGCGGTTCTCCTGGATGTTGATGTCCGTGTCGACGGGAATCCCGAGGCGCTTGATGCGCTGCCTGGCAGCGGCGCGGCGCGTCTCGAGCTGCGCCAGTGACGCTGCCGCGTGCCGGACCTCGACCGTGACGTCGGCGAGCGGTGTGGTGACCAGGCGGGTGCGCAGGCGCCCTTCGGCAGACTTGTCCTGGAAGCGGACGACCAGCTTGAACTGCGGTTTGTGCTCGACCCACAGGCCGGCGAAGCTCGGTTCCTGGTCGGTCAGAGTCGCGTCGAGACGGCCGATCTCCGCCTGGAGACCGAGGCGGCGCACCGCCTCATCGAGGCTGACCTCGTTCTGCGCGGCGTAGGCGGCAGCATCCTGGAGGAGTGCCTGGCTGGGTGGAGCCGGCTTCTCAGCGAAAACCGGCGTGATTGCAAGACAACAAACGATGACGATGAGAAGTAAACGATGGGACCTGGACATGAATACCTTCCTATAGCGGTTTTTTTTGACACACCTCCGGCCGGCCATGAGGATCGACAGGACTGCGTCGCGGAATGGCGGCTTTATATATCCGCTCACTAATGGAAAGCAAGCGGACGGAACACGAGGTCGCGTTCGCGCTACTGCAAGACCGCCATACCCCACGTCTCCGGGGCGAACGTGTACTCGCGATCGGTCCATCCGCCGGCCAGGTCAAGCTCGGCGCAGCCGTCGACGACGGTCTCGGGCCAGACGTCCAGGTCGAAGGCCTTCGGCTCGACCAAGGTCATGAACGACAGGACGATCGGGAGCTCGCTGCGGTCGTCGAGGCGGATCTGGAACTCGCGCTGCGGCAGGCCGGCTGGATCGGTATTCGCGAACCATCCTTCCTTCGCCAGGAACTCCTTCCGCTCCTTCTTCGCGGCGGCGGAGTTGCCGGTGTCGCGGTTTGTGAACGTGAAGCCCTGCGCCAGCGTCCATTTCGCGTTCTCTTTCGTGAACCAGGCGGTGCCGAGGCCGGCGGAGGCGTGGAGCACGCGGACGCGGTCCTGGTTCGTGGTGCAGACGCTGCCGATCCCCGGGCGGCGTCCGACGAAGGCCACGAAGAGATAGGTGGTGTTGTGCAGCAGGAGAGCGTGACCGCCGTCCATGAGGGGGACGCGCGCCGCCTTGGTCCATTCGACCGTATTGACCTTGCCGTCGACGACCGGGCTTTTCTGCGCGCGCGGCACTTCGATGCGGGCGGGCTTGTCGGCGGCGTGTACGGCAGAAGCGAGCAGGAGCGCCAGGGCGGCAAGGAACCGGGTCATCATTGTTATTAGAGTACCAGCCTCGCGTCGCCCTGACGCCTGGTGGCGCCCGCCTGATCGAAAAACTCCAGCAACGGAATCGCCACTTTGCGGGAGATGCCGAACAGATCCTTGAACGCGCCGACGTCGATGGTCTGCCCCTTCTTCTCCGCCAGCTTCTCGCGCGCCGCGGCCACCACGTCGCGATGCAGGTAGACGCCTTCCGCCAGCCGCACCAGCGTCCCCTGCTTCACGAGGAAGCCGATCACGCCCTCGATGACCTTCGGCCGCTGATGGATCGACTTGATGAGGATGGAAGTGGCGGGCGTCTGCAGTCCCGCATCCATGTAGACCTTCTCGATGTTGCGGGCCAGCTCCCCCTCCGCGCCGCCTAGGTCCTTGGAACGGCCCGGGATGTCGAGCGCGTCCCCCTGCACGTTCACGATCTTCTCTTTCGCGAGGTCGTTGAGCAGGTAGTTGACCGGCGCGCCGTTCGGGATGAGCTTCTGCACGAACTCCCCTTTGGGGACGCTCATGGCCATCTTGTTGCCGACGAAGTAGCTGCCGAGGAAGTCCATGGCCCGGCGGCGGAACTCGGCGATCACGTCGTTGTGCAGGAACGTGGTGCCGGTCTTCTGCACGTTCACCACGTTGCGCAGCTCCTTGGCGAGCGTCTCCGCGCGGATGCCGGTGCGCGCCTGCAGCTCTTCGAGCGAGACGCCGCGCAGCCCCTGCAGCTTTGCGAGGAGCTCCACCTTCTCGGTGAGCGTGCCGGAGGCGAGCGTGTCGAGGATCTCCGGACGCGTCCCGCGGCTCAGCTTCGACAGGTGGGGATCGAGGATCGTCCCGCCGCCGATCGTGAACATCGGGGAGTAACGCCGCACCACGAACCGGTCGCCCGCGGCCGCCACGACCGGCGACTCGAGCCGTACCTGCGCCACCGCGACTTCACCCGGCTTCAGCTCGCTGCCGGTGCCGTCGACGAAGCGGATCGTCCCCAGCACCTCGGCCGACAGATGGTGGAAGCGAATGCGCGTCTGCTCCTTCAGCGGCTTCGCATCCGGCAGCAGCTCGAGCCGGACCGTGAGGACCTGCGACGGGCGGAGCGTATTCGGATGCAGCACCTGCTGCCCGCGCTGCAGCTCTTCGAGTCCGACGTCGGCGAGGTTCATCGACGTCCGCTCGCCGGCGGAAGCCTCTTCGCGCGGCTCGCCGTGCACCTGGATGGCACGCGCGCGGCTGCTCTTCCCGCTCGGCAGCACTTCCACTTCGTCGTCGATGCGCACCCGTCCCGCGTAGGTCGTGCCGGTGATCACCGAGCCGAAGCCTTTCATCGTGAAGACGCGATCGATCGGCAGGCGGAAGACGCGCGTCGTCGCGTCGCGGTCGTTCACCTCCGCCACCGAGGCCACGATCGCGGCGCGCAGGTCGTCGAGTCCCGCGCCGGTCGTGCTGCTGACCGGCACGATCGGTTTTCCTTCCAGGAAGCTGCCGTCCACGAGATCTTCGATCTCCAGGCGCACCAGCTCGAGGATGTCGCGATCGACGAGATCGCTCTTGGTGATGGCCACGAGCCCGGTGGGGATGCCGAGCAGCCGGCAGATCGCGAAGTGCTCGCGCGTCTGCGGCTTGATCGATTCGTCGGCGGCGACGACGAGCAGCGCGCTGTCGATGCCGCCGATGCCGGCGAGCATGTTCTTGACGAAGCGTTCGTGGCCGGGGACGTCGACGAAGCCGATCTGGTATTCGTCGGTGAACCAGCTCGCAAATCCGAGGTCGATGGTGATGCCGCGGCGCTTCTCTTCGGGGAGACGATCGGTGTCGGTGCCGGTGAGCGCGCGCACGAGCGAGGTCTTGCCGTGGTCGATGTGCCCTGCCGTGCCGATGACGCGTTTCTTGCGGGTCATGCCGCGCGAATCCTACATTCGTTCGTTCAGACCCGGTCCGGATACACCTCTTTGAGCTGCGGTGGCATCTTGTTCTCCAGCCCCAGCGACTCCCGGAGCTCGCCCGCGTTGACGATGGCCTGACCGCGGAAGTGGTTGTTCGTCACGACGTAGGTGTCCCTCGCCTTGGCCATCGTCTCGATGCGCTCCACCCACGGCTCGAGCTCTTTCTCCGAGTAGAGATAGTTGTAGCGCTCCCACGACTCCTGGTGCGCGAACCACTTCTCGTAGTTGCGCCCGTGAAAGCGCGCGTACGCGATCGGGCCGGTGACCGTCTCGGCCGGCTTCACGGAGTTGTCGAAGAGCGGCTGGTCGACGTTCACCCAGGCCACGTCGTGCTCGTTCAGAAAGTCGAAGAACTCCTTGTTCTGGAACGTGGAGTGGCGGACTTCGAGCGCCTTCGGATATTCGTCGAGCTCGGCGAAGAGCTTCGTCAGCTTCTCCCGCGCTTCCGGCGTGTTCTTGAAGCTCCAGGGGAACTGCAGCAGGATCGCGCCGAGCCGGTCCGCCTCCATCAGCGGGTCGAGGTAGTTGCGGAACGCCTTCACGTCGTCCGGCGCGAGCTTGGCCGCTTCGTGGGTGAAGCCGCGGAAGACTTTGGTCGTGAACCTGAAGTCGGGATTGGCGGATACGCGGCGGACCCAGCTCTTCGCGTGCGTGGGCGGAGGGATGCGGTAGAAGGGGGAGTTGATCTCGATCGTGTCGAAGAACGAGGAGAGATACGCCAGGTGGTCGAACTTCGAGCCGTGGGGTGGATAGACGACGTTTTCCCAGTCGGTGTAGCTCCAGCCGGCCGGGCCGACCCTGATTTTATTGGCTGTTTTCAATGGTCAACACCTTGACGTTCTTATTTGCAGTTACATCCTTCCGCGTTGCCTTCCTCTCGAAATCTATGCTAAAAGGCCAGCCATCGGGATCAATACGACACTTCCACATTCGGACAGCGGCGTTCGTTCGGGGAAGTGTTTTGTTTCCGAAGTTCGGAAGGGGGTCGATTCGTAGCAACTCGTAGTCACCATCCAAGACTAGCGGGGTCAGTGTCGCGGCCCCCCGCCCATGCCAACGCTGCGGCAACGACTTTCACGCAACAAACGTTTAGGAGATCAAGGTTTCATGGACACTTTCAACGATAAATCCCTCAACTGCGCTGACTGCGGCCAGGAGTTCATCTTCAGCCGGAACGAACAGGCGTTTTACGCCGAGCGCGGATTCACGAACGAACCGAAGCGTTGCAAGAACTGCCGCGACAAGCGTAAGACGTCCCGCGATGGTGGGAGTGGCGAAGGCCGCTCGCGCCAGATGGTCAGTGTGACCTGCGACAGCTGCGGCATCCCGACGGAAGTGCCGTTCACGCCCGTCAGCGGGAAGCCGGTGTACTGCCGCGATTGCTACAACCAGCGCCGCTCGAACAGCCGCAGCTCGAGCTGGGCGTAAGCAAACGACCCCCAACCTCGACAAACCGACCGAACTGAAAAGGGCCCGCGTGAAAGCGCGGGCCTTTTTTGTTTCCGGAACGCCGCCCGCGGCCCCGCGCGTTTTGCACTAGAATCCGCGCCGTTTGATTCGCCCCAACGCCCGCCCTGTCGACTCCGTCCTCGAGCTCATCGGCAACACACCGATGGTGCGTCTGCGCCGCATCAGCGGCGGCAACGCCGCGGACATCTTCGCGAAGCTGGAGTTCTTCAACCCCGGTTTCTCCGTCAAGGACCGCATCGGCCTCGGCATGATCGAGCGCGCCGAGCGCGAAGGGCTGCTCCAGCCGGGCGGCACGATCATCGAGCCGACCGCCGGCAACACCGGAGTCGGACTCGCACTCGCCGGCGTGCAGAAGGGCTACCGGGTCATCCTCTGCGTCCCCGAGAACTTCTCCACCGAGAAGCGCGAAGTGATGCAGGCCCTCGGCGGCGAGGTCGTCCTCACCCCCGGCGACGGCGGCATCAAGAAGGCCATCGAGAAGGCGGAAGAGCTCGCGGCGACGATCCCGAACTCGTACATCCCGCAGCAGTTCCGCAACCCGTTCAACAGCGAGTCGCACTACGAGACCACCGGCCCCGAGATCTGGGAGCAGATGGATGGGCGCATCGACGCGTTCGTCGCCGGCGCCGGCAGCGGCGGCACGTTCACCGGCGTCGCACGCTACCTCCGCGAACGGATCCCCGATCTGCCGTGTTTCATTGTCGAACCCGAGGGCTCGGTCCTCGGCGGCGGACAGGCAGGGCCGCACGACGTCGAAGGCATCGGCGCGTCGTTCATCCCGCCGGTGCTGGACATGACGCTCTCGAACGAAGTGATCACCATCCATGACGAGCCGGCGTACGCGATGGTCGCGCGCCTTTCGACCGAGGAAGGAATCCTCGGCGGCTCGTCGTCCGGCGCAAACGTCGCCGCCGCACTGCAGGTCGCGCAACGCCTCGGTCCCGGCAAGCGCGTCGTGACCATCATCCCCGACGCCGCGGAGCGCTACATGTCGAAGGGGATCTATTCGAAGTGGCGCAAGGAAACGCCGGCCGACCCGGCCGTCTGAGGTTCACGAATGGCATTCGCAACTGATTGCATCCACGCCGGCCAGGAGCCGGAGCCGCACACCGGTGCGGTGACGATCCCGATCTACCAGACCTCCACCTACGTGCAACCCGAGCTCGGACGCCACAAGGGCTACGAGTACGCGCGCACGAAGAACCCGACCCGCTCCGCGCTCGAAGCCAACCTCGCTGCGCTGGAGCGCGGCAAGTACGGCCACTGCTTCGCGTCCGGCATGTCCGCCACCGACACCGTCTTCCGCCTGCTCAAGTCGGGCGATCACGTGGTCGCGGGCGAGAACATGTACGGCGGCTCGTACCGCCTCTTCAGCCGCGTGCTGGAAAAGTACGGCCTCTCGTTCACCTACGTCGACACGTCGAGCGTCGACGCGGTGCGGAACGCGCTGCAGCCGAACACGCGCATCGTCTTCCTCGAGACGCCGACCAACCCGATGATGACCGTGACCGACCTCGCCGCCTGCGCGGACGCCGCGCACAGGAACGGCTCGCTGGTCGTGGTCGACAACACCTTCTGCTCCCCGTACATCCAGCGCCCGATCGAGCTCGGCGCGGACATCGTGGTGCACTCCACCACCAAGTTCCTCAACGGCCACTCCGACTCGGTGGGCGGCGTGGTGGTCTCCAACTCGGACGAGATCGCGGAACAGATCGGGTTCCTGCAGAACGCCGTCGGCGCGATCCTCTCGCCGTTCGATTCCTGGCTCGTCCTGCGCGGCGTGAAGACGCTGGCCGTGCGCATGAAGCAGCACGAGACCAACGGCAACGCCGTCGCGAACTATCTCGTCAACCAGCCGAAGGTCCGCAAGGTCTACTACCCCGGCCTCCCCGACCACCCGCAGCACGAGCTGGCCAAACGCCAGATGAACGGCTTCGGCTCGATGATCTCCTTCGAGCTCGGCTCCTTCGAGAACGCCAAAAAGTTCCTCGACCGCGTCCGCCTCTGCGCCCTCGCCGAATCCCTCGGCGGCGTCGAATCCCTCATCTCCCACCCCGAATCCATGACCCACGGCTCCGTCCCCATCGAGATGCGCAAACACCTCGGCATCACCCCCGGCCTGGTCCGCATCAGCGTCGGAATCGAGGACCTCGAGGACCTGATCGCGGATCTGGAGAACGCGTTCGACGGGGTGTGAGGTAGGCGGGCATATCGCCTGTGGCACGGCCCCTCACCCGGCCGTTGGCCACCCTCTCCCCGCTCGACGCGGGGAGAGGGGCTACTAATTTTCCCCCTCGCGAGACGTGAAGTTAGTAGCCCTTCTCCCCGCGTCGAGCGGGGAGAAGGTGCCCGAAGGGCGGATGAGGGGGCGCGCCCCAGGCTACGAGCGTGGCTCTCCGAAAGACGCCTATGCCTCAGCGGTCCTGAACTGCAAAAACCACGGGTCCCGCCGCCCGAACTTCGTCGCCAGGGCTACCCCCACGCCGAAGACCGAGGCCAGGCCCCAGACGATGGTGCCGATGACGGGGATGAAGCGGATGGCGCCGAGGATGAGGAAGCCGATCATCACCATGGCCAGGTCGCCGCGGAGCCATTTGCGGGAGGCGAGCTGGTTGCGGGAGCGGGAGCCGGCGACGAGGGTGCCGATGGCGTGGAACATGGCGATCAGGCCGTAGGCCTTGGTCAGGATGCCGAAGACGCCGAGGGCGGCGAGGAGCGGGATCCCGATCATGTAGGGGACGAGGTAGCTGAATGCGATGGCGGTGAGGACGAAGCTCGTCAGCGCGACCAGCCCCACCACGAAGCAGTGCAGCGCGCTGGTCCGCACTTCCGCGGACGACAGGCGGATCTCGCGGCCGCTCATCAGCGTCACGACCACGGCCACCACCAGCCACGCCAGCAGCAGCGAGGCGACGACCGCGCTCTTCGTGATCGACGCCGCGGCGCCTTCGAGCGAGAGCAGGGAGTAGATGCCGCCGCGGATGCGGTCGTCCGCGTTCGCGACGCGGGTTGCGCCGTATATCAGGTCGCCTTCGACCCGGCCGGCCTCGATGAAGTTCACCGTCCCGCCGACGACGAACAGGTCGCCTTCGATCACGTTCGCCACGGTCACGTTTCCGCCGAACACCTGCACGCTGCCGAGGACCCGCTCGCGGATCACCGTGTCGCCGTTGAAGACGTACGTGTCGCGCGCGAGCCGCCGCTCCGCGCCGGTGGCGCCGGTCGGCAGGACCGCCCAGAAGAGCGTGACCAGCGCGGCGGCCGCCATCAGCGGCATGAGCAGGCGCCTATACATCGAGCCCTTTCGGCGCGCGGCGCAGCAGGAGGAAGAGGATGGTATTGATGACCACGAACAGGACGCCGATGACCACGTGCACCATGGCCGGCGCGCTGTGCAGGCCGGGGCCGAAGTGCTGGAAGAACTTGGTCGTGGTCTCGAACGACATCACGCCGGACGTGAAGGCGCCGGCGATGCCGCGCAGCGGCGGCGTGCCGGCCGCGAGGAAGAGCACCACCGCCAGGATCAGCACCGAGGCCGCCCCGGCCGCGACCAGCGGCCAGGTGCGGTGCGAAGCGCCTTCCCACGGCGCGAGCGGCAGCGCGTCGACGTGGATGGGACGATGTTCGACGTCGGTCGAGTCGTCCAGCTCTGTCGCCATTCCTTCTGCAAGGGCACGGCACTCCGCGCACGACTCCAGATGGGCCGCGTTCTGCTCCGGATCTTCGAAGTACTCGTCGCAGGTCATAAGGGTTCCACGAAAGAGCCGAGCGCTTCCTTGAGCAAATTCCGCGCTCGGAACAGCTTGTTCTTCACGGTGCCGAGGGGGAGCTTCTTCATCGAAGCGATCTCCTCGTAGGACATCTCTGCAAAGTGACGGAGCTGGATGAGCTCCCGGTAATCGGGCGGCAGCTTATCGACCGCCCCGTCGATCGCGGCGCTGAGCTGCTTGTTCTTGAGCGCCCGGTACGGCGAGATGCCGTCGTCGGCAAACTCGCGCTCCTTCCCGGAGGGCTCGTCGTCCGAGGTCCGCGCCAGCGGCACCTCGGAAATCGATTTCTTGCGCAGGGCGTCGATGGCGCTGTTCTGCGCGATTCGGAAGAGCCAGGTCGAGAACTGGTACTTCGGATCGTAACGGTCGAGTGCGAGGTACACCTTCACGAAAATTTCCTGCGCCAGATCGTGTGCCTCTTCGTAGCGATGGGTGATCCGGTACACGTAATTGACGAGGCGCTTTTCATAACGCTTCACCAAGATGGTGAACAGATCTCTCTCGCCGCCGAGGATTCGCTCTACGAGAGAGCGATCGTCGAGCTGGTCACGTTCTGCCATTCCGTTTTACGAGGTTCCTCTGCCAAAGGTTGCCAACGGCGATGATACCCTGCCGTCCGGATGATCGAAATCCACGATCTCACAAAGAGATACGGCGATTTCACGGCGGTCGATCGCCTCAGCCTCCGCGCGGACGCGGGCCAGATCTTCGGGTTCCTCGGCCCGAACGGCGCCGGGAAGACCACCACCATCCGCATCATCTCCGGCCTCTCGCTCCCCACCAGCGGCAGCGTACACGTGGCCGGCATCGACGTGATCGCGGAGCCGGTCCGGGCCAAGGCGATCATGGGCTTCATCCCCGATCGCCCCTATCTCTACGAGAAGCTGACCGGTCGCGAGCTGCTGCATTTCGTGGCCGACCTCTACCGCAAGGACCGGGGCGAATGCGAGCCGCGCGCGGTGGAGCTGCTCCGCTACTTCGGCCTCGGCGACTGGATCGACGCCCGAATCGAGAACCTGTCGCACGGCATGAAACAGAAGCTGGTGATCGTCTCCGCACTCGTGCACGATCCCGCGGTGCTGGTGATCGACGAGCCGATGGTGGGCCTCGACGCGCTGGCGCAGCGCCAGGTGAAGCGCCTCTTCCGCCGCCTCGCGGACGAGGGGAAGACCGTGCTCCTGACGACGCATACCCTTTCCGTGGCGGAAGCGGTGTGCGACCGCATCGCGATCATCAATCGCGGCCGGATCGTGGCGAGCGGCACGACGGCCGAGTTGAAGAAGGAGAGCGCGCTCGAGGATGTGTTCCTCGAGCTGACGTTCGATGAAGATGCAGCGGTTGGATGACGTTCGCTCGCACCACCGCGAGGACGCGTTGCAGCGCGGCATCAACCCGCGCGACGTCGACCTGTTGCTCTCCGACCTGCTCGACAAGCCGCTGGCGTGGCTGGTCGCGTACGGCGAGACCATGATCGACGCCGCGCCGCTCGAAGCGCTGCTCGCGCGGCGCTACGACGGCGAGCCGCTGCAGTACATCCGGCACAGGACCGAGTTCTATTCGCGCGAGTTCTACGTGGACGACCGGGTGCTGATCCCCCGCCCCGAGACGGAGCTGCTCGTCGAGGCGGCGCTCGAACGGGCGCCCCGCGGGGGACGGGTGATCGACGTCGGCAGCGGGAGCGGTTGCATCGCCATCACGATCGAGCGCGAGCGTCCCGACCTGCACATGTTCAGCGTCGACCGTTCCGTGGACGCGCTGGCGGTGGCGACGCGCAACCGCGAGCGGCTCGGATCGCAGGTCGCTTTCGCGGCCTCGGACCTGCTGTCGGCGATCGACGGACAGTTCGACGTGATCGCCTCGAACCCGCCGTACGTGCCGCTGCGGGAGTACGAGGAGCTTACGACCGAGGTGCGCATTCACGAGCCGGTCATCGCGCTCACGCCCGGCCCGCGCGGCACGGAGATCATCGAGCGTCTGCTGGACGAAGCACGGACACGGTTGCGTCCGAATGGGTCCGTGATTCTCGAAGTCGGCTACGGGCAGGAGGAGGCGATCCGTGCGCTGGCGAAGGAGAAGCGGTTCCGGGTCGACGCGTTCCTGCCCGACCTCGCCGGCATTCCGCGCGTCGTCGTATTATCCGCGCATGCCGAGTAACGCGAACTGCCTCTTCTGCCGCATCGCCGGCGGCGAGATTCCGGCGAAGAAGATCCACGAGGACGACGACGTCGTGGCCTTCCACGACATCGACCCCCAGGCGCCGACGCACGTGCTGATCATCCCGCGCCGCCACATCGCGTCACTGAACGACATGACCGAGGCAGATGCGGCGACGATCGGGACCACGGTCGTGCGCGCCGCCCAGATCGCCCGCGACCTCCGCCTCGACGCCGACGGCTACCGCCTGGTGGTGAACAACGGCGAAGGGGCGGGACAGTCGGTGTTCCACATCCACTTCCACCTGCTGGGGGGAAGGCGGCTCACGTGGCCGCCGGGGTGATGGAGAGATGAAATTGAAAATTGAAAATTGAAAATTGAAAAATCGGAGAGGACGCCGTGCTTGCTCCGTGTCCGATCTTTCAATTTTCAATTTTCAATTTCGATTCTCTACGCCGGCGGTGGCACCCTGAACCGCGTGCCTGAGAACGTCGACGACAACCTTCCGCTCTTCCGGCGTGCTCCCCGGCGCTGGGCCAGGAAGTCTTCCTTGGCTTCGCGGAGCGTGGAGGGGACGTAGGTCGCGCCGGCGGCGAGGGTGCGGGCGCGGTCGCGGGTGAAGGCGGAGCCGCCGCCGATGATGGCGAGGTCGGGGAAGTTGGCGGAGAGGAGCTGCAGCAGCGCGTAGCCCTGCTCGATGTGCTCGGCGTGGGAGCAGGAGACGAACACCGCTTCCGGCTTGACCTCGTTGATGAACGCGACCAGTTCCTGCTCCGGCAGGTCGGTGAAGTAGTCCGCCGTATACCCCTCGGCGCGCAGCAGTTGCGTGAGCATGAGCGTGCCGAGCGTGAGGCGTTCCGCCGCGACGGAGACGCCGATGATGTGGCGCTCCGGGTTCGGCGTCCCGGCGTTGCGGTCGCCGAAGCGGATGATCAGCTCGCGCACCACGTCCTTGATGAAGTGGTCGTGCGCCGGCGTGATGCGCTTGCGGTCGAGCTCTTCCTGGGCGAACGAGAGCGTGGGGATGAAGAGGTCGTTGAACATCTCTTCCATCGTCGCGCTCTCCGCGTAGCGGTCGGCGATGGCGATCGCGCCGGTGCGGTCGCGCAGCAGGAGACGGTTGTAGAAGCTGAGGTAGCCCTCCAGCGGGTCCTCGCTGCCGAACATGATCGAGAAGATCCGCAGCGCCGGGATGAACTCGCCGCCGACGGTGAGGCAGACCGTGATCGGCGTCGCCAGCAGCAGGCCGACCGGTCCCCACAACCAGCCCCAGAAGATCGCCGCCAACAGCAGCGCGATCGGTGAGACGCCGACGCGGTGGCCGACCACGATCGGCTCGATGAAGTTGCCGACCAGCTGATCGCTGAAGACGAACAGGCCCAGCACCGCGATGGCGGTGTACCAGTCCGGGAAAACGGCGAATGCCAGGAACGTCGGCGCGGCCGCGCTCAGCACCGCGCCGATGTACGGGATGAAGCGCAGCAGGCCGGCCAGGACGCCCCACAGCGCGGCGTGCGGCACGTGCAGGAGCCACAGGCCGACGCCGATCAGAAGACCGAAGCCGAAATTGAGCAGGGCGATCGTGAGGAGGTACCGGCTGATGCGTTGCGACGTCTCGCCGATGGCCTGGGTCGTGACCGTGAGGTGCGCGCGGCCGGCCACGCGCAACAGCTTGTCGCGCAGTTGCTCGCGGTCGCGCAGCAGGAAGAAGACGACCACCACGACCAGGAACGTCGCCGCGACGCCTTCGACCGTCGGCGAGACTTCTTCGTAGCGCTCGCCGAGCGTCTTGCGCTCCGGGATCACGCGCACCTTCAGGTCGGCGCGCTCGGGACGGTCGCGCACTTCGGCGACGCGCTGCAGCGTACGCTCGACCACTTCAAAAGTCCCCCCGCCGCTGCGGCGGAGGAAGCCGAGCTTGTCTTCGACGTTCTTGCTCGTCGCGGCGCTGGAGAGCTCCCTCGCCACGGCGCTGAACTGCTGATAGATCCACCAGCCGCCGAACCCGAGGGCCGCGGTCATAAGGCCGAGCGAGAGCACGATCGCGCCGGAGCGGCGCAGGAACGTGCGCTCCAGGCGGACCACGATCGGCGTCAGCAGAAATGCGAACAGCACCGCCAGCGCCACCGGCACGACCACGGGCCGCGCGAGATGCAGCACCGCGATGACGATGATGGTGCCGATGAGAATGCGCGCGTTCGACTGGCGGCGGTCCACCGTCCGCTTGTCAGCCACTTCCGGCTGCGGACGAGGAGGCATCCGCCGCATCGACAGCGTTCTGTCGAATTGATCGGTATCTTCGTCGTCGTAGGTCGGCACGCGTTATCGAAGTCTACTGCAACGCGGTTGCCCGATCAGTGGTGTCGGGTATCGGGTGTCAGGTGTCTGGGGCTTGTCGCCCGGGCGAAACACCCCAGATACCTGACACCCGATACCAGCAACGCGTAGCGCTACTTCTTCCAGCGCAATACCGGCTGCCTCGCCGCCCGCGCCTCGTCCAGCCTGCGCACCGGCGTGGTGTGCGGGGCGCTTCTCACCAGCTCCGGGCGCTCCTGCGACTCGCGGGCGATGGCGATCATGGCCTCGCAGAAGGCGTCGAGCTCTTCCTTCGGCTCGCTTTCCGTCGGCTCGATCATGAGCGCGCCGGAGACGATCAGCGGGAAGTAGATCGTCGGCGGGTGGAAGCCGTAGTCCATCAGCCGCTTGGCGATGTCGAGCGTGTGCACGTCCTTCGGGGTCTGGTTTTTGTCCGAGAAGACCACCTCGTGCAGCGTCGGGGCGTCGTACGGCAGGTGGTAGTGGCCCTTGAGGCGCGCGCGGATGTAGTTCGCGTTCAGCACCGCGATCTGGGCGATGCGGCGCAGGCCGGTCGGGCCCATGGAGCGCATGTACGTCAGCGCGCGCACGAGCACGTTGAAGTTGCCGTGGAAGGCGCGCATGCGGCCGATGGAGTCGGGGTGGTCGTAGTCGAGGTAGAACGACCCGTCCTCGTGGCGCTCAACCGTCGGCGTCGGCACGAACGGCATCAGCGCCTCGCTCACCCCCACCGGACCGGCACCCGGACCGCCGCCGCCGTGCGGTGTCGAGAAGGTCTTGTGCAGGTTCGAATGAATGACGTCGATGCCCATGTCGCCGGGGCGGGCGATGCCGACGAACGAGTTCAGGTTGGCGCCGTCGCAGTAGAGGTACGCACCCTTCGCGTGAAGGATGTCCGCCATGGCCTTGATCTCGGACTCGAACACGCCGAGGGTGTTCGGGACCGTGATCATCAGCGCCGCGACGTCTTCCGTCACCGCCTGCTCGAGCGTCGAGAGGTCGACGGTGCCGCGGTTGTTCGACTTCAGCTCGCGGATCTCGTAGCCCGCAAACGCGGCGGAGGCCGGATTGGTGCCGTGCGCGGAATCGGGGATCAGGATGTATTTACGCGCGTTGCCGCTCTTCGCGAGCGCCTTGTGCACCATCAGGATGCCGGTCAGCTCGCCGTGCGCACCGGCCACGGGCTGCAGCGTGACGCGCGGCATGCCGAAGATTTCCTTCAGCGTCTGCTCGAGGTGCCACAGCAGCTCGAGGTTGCCCTGAACCTGATGCTCCGGCTGCATCGGATGGGAGTGCGCGAAGCCGGGGGTGCGCGCGATCTCTTCGTTGATGCGCGGGTTGTGCTTCATCGTGCAGGAGCCGAGCGGGTAGAGGCCCGCGTCGATCGAGACGTTGAGCTTGGAGAGGCGCGTGAAGTGACGCATGACGTCGACTTCGGAGACCTCCACTTCGTCCGCGATCTCGTCGCGGCGGAGCGCGGCCGGGATCACTTCGTCGAGCGAGACTTCGGGAACGTCGAGCGCCGGCAGCTGGTAGCCGCGGCGCCCTTTCTTCGAGCGCTCGAAGATGAGCGGCTCCATGGCCGACTTCTGCGCGACGTCCTTCTGTGCGGCTTCAGGTTCGAGGATCGATGTCATCGGCGCTCCCGGGAGATCGCGGCGCTGAGCGCGGCCGCGAATTGATCGAGCTGCTCGCGCGTATTCAGCTCGGTGACGGCGACGAGGAAGTCGCGCTCGTGCCCTGCGAAGAACTCGCCCAGCGGGATCCCGCCGAGGATCTTCTCGTGCTCGAGGTCTTTCAGGATCTCGGTCGCGGGGAACGGCGTGCGCACGACCATCTCGTTGTAGACGGGGCCGCTGAACGGCAGCTCGATCGAGCCGATCGCCTGCAGCTTCTTGCGCAGGTAGGCAGCCTTCCGGGCGCACTGGAGCGCCACTTCGCGCAGCCCTTCCTTGCCGAGGAGGGAGAGGTACATGTTCGCGGCGAGCGCGATCAGCGCCTGGTTGGTGCAGATGTTCGACGTGGCCTTGCCGCGGCGGATGTGCTGCTCGCGCGTCGCCAGCGTCAGGACGTAGGCACGCTTGCCGTCGACGTCCACGGTCTCACCGACCAGGCGTCCCGGCATGTGGCGCTTGAGCGCATCGCGCACGACCATGAAGCCGACGTACGGGCCGCCGAACTGCGTCGGGATGCCCCACGCCTGCCCTTCGCCGACGCAGATGTCGAAGCCGTGCTGTCCGGGCGGCGTGACCAGTCCGAACGACGTAGCCTCCGCCACCACGGAGATCTTGGTGATGTTGCCGGCCGCCTGCGCGACCGCGTCGTAGTCCTCCAGGACGCCGAGGAAGTTCGGCGACTGCACGGCTACCGCGAAGGCGTCGGCGCTGGCGGTGCGCAGCTCGTCGAGATCGATCCGGCCATCCGCTCCCCAGCCCACTTCGACGATCTCCAGTCCGAGGTTCTGGACGTACGTGCGCACGGTCTGCAGGTAGTGCGGGTGGATCGATTTCGCGAGGACGACCTTGTGCTTCCCCTTGACCAGCCGCTCCGCGAGCAGGACCGCCTCACAAAGTGCAGTGGATCCGTCGTACAGCGACGCGTTCGCGACGTCGAGACCGGTGAGCAGGCACTGGTGTGTCTGGTACTCGAAGATCGACTGCAGCGTCCCCTGCGAGACCTCGGGTTGATACGGCGTGTACGCGGTCAGGAACTCCGACCGCGTCAGCAACTGGTCGATCATGGCCGGCTGGTAGTGCGAATACGCGCCGCCGCCGAGGAACGAGACGTAGTCGGCCGGGGTGACGTTGCGCGCCGCGAGGCCGCGGAACCAGCGCCGCGTCTCGATCTCCGACCAGGGGCCGGGGATGTCCAGCAGACCGTCGAGCTTCACGTCGGCCGGGATGGTGTCGAAGAGGCGGTCGATCGAATCGACGCCGATCACCGCCAGCATCTCGCGGATGTCTTCGCCGGCGTTCGCGATGTACCGGTGGGAGTTGGAGGGGTCTGTGGGATTGGGGAGGCTCATAGGATTGAGGATTGAGGATTGAGGATTGAGCGTGATGAACAGGTATCGAGAATTGCTGATGTCATCCTCAATCCTTCATCCTCAATCCTCAATCCCTCAGTGTCCCGATTCCTTCTCGATGTACTCGTCGTACTCTTCGGCCGTCATCAGTTCGTCGACCTCGGTCGCGTCGCTGAGGCGGATGCGGACCATCCAGCCGTCGCCGTAGGGATCGGTGTTCACGAGCGCGGGATTCTCGGCCAGCGCCTCGTTGATCTCGACGACCTCGCCCGACACGGGCGAGAACAACTCCGAAACCGCCTTGACCGACTCGATGCTTCCCAGCTCGTCGGCGGCTTCGAGCTCGCTGCCGACCTGAGGCAGCTCGACGAACACGACGTCGCCCAGCTCTTTCTGGGCGTAATCGGAAATGCCGATCGTCGCGACACCGCCCTCGACATGAACGTATTCGTGGCTCTTCGCGTACCGGTTGTCTTCGGGGGTGCTCATGACGTTATCTCCTCATGACGCTGCGCGTCACTTTGATCTCTTGTAGAACGGGGTTGGGACGACGCGCGCCCGGGTCTCTTTGCCACGGATGAGGACGGAAAACTCGCTGCCCTGGGCCGACTTGTCGAGCGGAAGATAAGCGAGTCCGATCGCCTTTTTCAACGTCGGCGAGTGAGTCCCGCTCGTGACGACGCCGATCTCTTCCTTGCCGTCGACGACGGTATAGCCATGACGGGCGATGCCGCGGTCGATCATCTCGAAGCCGACGAGCTTGCGCGTCAGGCCCGCGGCCTTCTGCTCCCGCAACGCCTCGCGGCCGATGAAGTCGGTGTCCCAGCCCAGCGTCCAGCCGAGACCCGCCTCGAGCGCGGTGGTCGACTCGTCGATGTCGTTGCCGTAGAGGCGCATCCCTGCCTCGAGGCGGAGGGTGTCGCGCGCCCCGAGGCCGACCGGAACGATGTCCACCGAGCGCCCCGCTTCGAGCAGCCCGCGCCACACCATTTCCGCCTGGCTCGGCGGAACGAAGATCTCGAAACCGTCTTCCCCCGTGTAGCCCGTACGCGCGATCGTCACGCGCGCGT
>DASQJY010000015.1:0-28132 GCA_035630815.1 Thermoanaerobaculia bacterium | reverse complement strand
CGCCAGCCATGCGCGAGTGGGCGGTCAAGCTGGAGGCCAAGCCGAAGTACGTGGTCTCGTCGACGCGAACGAACTTCCCGTGGACCAACAGCCACCACATCATCGGCGACCTGCGCACGGCCGTGCAGAAGCTCAAGGACGCAACCCCGGCCGGCGTGCTCCTCGGTAGCGGAAAGCTCGCGACCGAGCTAGACCGGCTGGATCTGATCGACGAGTACCAATTCCTCGTCCAGCCCAGGATCGCCGGCCACGGCCCGACCCTGTACGAGAGCGGGCTGCCCAGCACGCGACGGCTCGAGCTGGTCTCGGCGAAGCCGCTCCGCAGCGGCGCGGTCGCCATGCACTACCGGCGCGCGCGCTGACTCGGAGCAGCATCATCGTGCGCGGTCATCTTCCCGAATACAGAATGAAAGGGGCCCAGTACGAGGCCTTGCGGTGAATGCTGTTCGAGCGGAGGAGGGAGAGCTTCGCCTCGCGTAGCGCCGAGGCGGGGTCGCGCCCTTTGCGGATGCCGCCGTACATCGCTTCCATGAGGCCGGGAGTGGCGGCATCGTCCACTTCCCAGAGCGCGGCCACGACCTCGCCGGCGCCCGCACGGAGGAACGCCCAGGCCAGTCCTACCAACCCTTCGCCGACGTAGGTGCGCGAGCCGGCGCCGTGGCAACTGGAGATGGTGACGAGGCGCGCCTGGAGCGGGGTCTTGATGATCTCCGCGGCCACGAGGCGGTAGTTCTTCGAGGCGTCGCTGCCGAGGATGATCGCCGAATCGAGCGGCTTCTGCGCCGTCACGCCGTGGGCAACGAAGTGGAGGTAATCGAACGCGCCCGGTCCCGCGCTCTGGTAGGCCGAGGGCGTCGCGTGCTGTTTTTCGAGGACGGTCTTCTTCGCGAACTGGCGGCCGACCTTCTCCACTTCCGCGCCGGCGTGCGGCAGGGGCGGGAATGCGGGATCGGGCTGCGGAGGATTGCCCACGAGAAGCAGTGACGGCGCCGTGATGGGTTTTTTCGGCGCACGACCGAGAAGTTGCAGCGAGCCTGCCGTCATGAGAGTGACGTCCTCGATCCAGTAGTGCGGCGGCGTACCGGGGACGACGAGGGTCTCGAAGTTGAGTGCGTGCAGGCGGCCGTCAGGAGCGACGATGACCCGGCTGTTCTTCGGGATGTTCGCCGGCTGCACGAGAAGCTGGTAGAGCTTCTGTCCCTTCGATGCCGTGGCCGCGAGTGTGCCGGGCGATCCGAGGAGTGCACGCTGGTAGGCGTCGGCTTCGGCGTTGAGGACCGTGTCGGGCGGGAGCTTCTTCAACTCGACGCCGCCCGGGCGCACGATCCAGAGATAGGAGACCTTCGGCCCCAGCCAGTAGCAGAGGATGGTGGCGTTCGTCTTCCTGGCAAGGCTACGGGCGTCGAGCACCGCGGTGGAGGTGTCGAGCCCGAGGCCTTCTTCGAGCGTCCGGGCGCGATGAGCCTCCGTGGCGGCAAGGGCGTCGTCGATGCGATTCGCCGCGACGAGGAAGTCGAGGTAAGAGGCGAAGAGATCGGCGAAGACGGCCATGAACGAGAGACGGAGGTTGAATTGTTTCGCCGGGATGCTTTCGCGCGCCTTCACGGCCGTAGCCATCGCTTCGCGAAACCGCTTCTCCGCCCGTACGGGATCGCGCAACGCGACGTAGACCTCGGCCAACCGGCCCTGTGCTTCCCACCGGGTCGACTGGGTCACCTCGGTCGCCTGGGTCGCCTGCTGTTCCACCTCTTTGAGGATGTTCTCCGCCGTGCGAGGTGCCGCCGGCAGGGCGATACGAGCCTCGAGAATGCGGGACCGAAGGGTATCGTCAAGCGTCATCTTCTGCCGGAGTACTTCCGCCAGGAGCAGACGGGCCCTGGCATGGTCCTTACGCTCCAGCGCGATCGCGGCGAGGCTTCGCAGGACGTCGCCGATATTCGGATCCGCGGTTGCCCGGGCGAGCTCCAGCGCTTTCATGTGACGTGCAGCCGCCGTGGCCAGGTCGCGCCGCATGAAGAAGACGTTCCCTTGTTGAGTGAGGGCCACGATCCGCGGCGGCGTCCGGCCCTGCTTCGCCGCCGACGCTTCGCTGGAGACGAACAGCTCCAGGGCGCGATCGAGATCGCCGATGCTGATGTAGGCCCATCCGAGATTCGTTTCGATGCCGGTCGCCGTCCGCGCGAATCCGAGTTGCCCGGCACGGTCGAGAATCTTCTCGCCGAGGAAGATCGCTTCGGAGAATCTGCTCTGAGCCGTCAGGAGTAACTGCAGAGCAGCCGTGTTCTTCACTTCCGCCGCGGTGTTCCCGTGTTTTTTGGCCAGAGCCATGCCACGGCGAAGATTGGCTTCCTTCTGACGGTCGTCTCCGGCCATCCCCGCGACGATGAGCACTTCGGGAACCAGATGGGGGTGGTGAGCCGTGGCGAGATCGAGGGCGGTGGTGAAGCGGGCTTGCGCGGAGGCGGGGTCGCTTCCGATCGCATCGAGCATCGCCAGCGTGAGCACCCGTCGTACTGCGGCCTCGCTCGTGGCGAATCGCCGCGGTAACGGCGGGGTCAGGATCGCTAGCGCCTCTGTGGGCTTTCCGCTTTGCGCGAGCAGCTCGGCGCGGAACACGCGAAGGGCCCAGGTCCACTCATCCTCCGCATTGCCGGCCGCCTTCAGAACGGCATCCGCGGCGGCGAGTGCCCGGGGCACATCGGCGCGCTCGACCATCATCCGTGCGTCGCGGTAGGCCTGCTCGCGCGGGGACTGCGCCGCCGCCGCTTCCATCGCCACGAAAGCGATGAGAAGCAGCAGCGGCGTGACGTGACGTTTACCCGCCGCCGGACCTCGGCCAGATCGGAGTGCCATTCCCTTCCACCGATGCGATGCTCATCGTACCGCTGTCGGGGAAGCGGTTGCTCGTACTGCCGGTGAAAGCGGAGGGCTGAAACTGCTGCTGGAGCAGCTCGGTCTCGCCGGTGGAGCCGTCGTCAGCCATGTTGAAGATCGGAAAGCCTTCCTTCTTGTTGAAATCGATCTGCAGGAGGCTCAGACGACGCCGGCCCGGCTTGAGCAGGACCTCTCCGAGACGGATCTTGCCGAACTTCGGGATGCTGAGCTTGTAGCCGCGGAAGGGCCATTGCGGCTTGGCAACGGAGGCCCGCAGCGGCTTCGCCGTCAGATCCTGGGGCGAGGGGACGTCGCCGTCCTTCCACTCGAAGCGCTCCCGGTAATGGTCTTTGGCTTTCTTGCCCTGACCCTGGATGTCCTCCGTCACTTCATCGAGAAACTTCTGATAGGTAGGCGACTTCTCGAAGAGCTCCAGGTCGAGCTCCGGCGCGATCTCGAAGCCGTCGACGAAGAGACCCGAGTACTCGGCGTGGAAGGTGATCTCGGCATCGTCACCCGCGTTCAGGTCGCGCCGGGAGCGAACCGTGGCCCGCAGGGCGTCGACGTGCAGCGTGTCGAAGACGGTGAGGTTGTCGATGGCCACCTCGGCCACGGTGCTGTAGACATCCTCGGCAATCATCTCGCCGCGCACCGAGCTGTAGGCGGTGTCGAACAGCACTCCGTCGCGGTTGTAGCTCGTGACGACCATCGAGCCCAGACCGCCGGTCGGGGCGAGGGCGATGGACGCGAGACTGGGGATCACCGTGCGCGACGGGTTATTGACGACCCCACCCAGCGCAATCGCACTGGCGTTGAACGTGTAAATCAGGTCTGAAGACATGGCTCTCTCTCCTTGCTTGCGCCTCGGGCGCTTCGTGCGTGAACCGTCAAGAACCTCCGACGACCAGGGGATAGATGATGATCGGCGAGCGATTGCCGTCCTTGCGGACACCCTCGACCACCAGTTCATAGAGGCCGGCGGGCAATGGGCCGAGCCCTATAGGAATAGGATCCGCGGTCTTGTCCGGGGTCACCGTGCCGGAGCCGAGGCTCTTCGCCTCGTCCGCGCGCAGCTCCCAGCGGTACAGCGTGTACAGCGGGTCGTGAACGATCTCCAGGTACTGAGTGATCCGTCGACCGGCCGGGAGTTTCGTGGGGGCGGCGACGGAACGCGTTACCTGCTTCAGGGGAACAGGAGAAACGTATTCCACCTCCGCCAGTGGGATGACCGGCGCCGTGCGCATGACGATCGGTTGCAGGGCGAGCGCCCCGGCCAGGCTGGCAGCGACGGCCCAGGGGGCGACGGTCATCGGGCGCCACTTCCGGACGGGCTGCTGTTTCGGCTGCTGCCGGACGGCGCGACTCATGACGTCGATTCCTTTGATGTCTTCGACGCAGAAGCGGCAGTCGAAATAGTGCTCTTCGAAGGTCTCGCGCTCGGCGTCGGTCATCTGACCGAGCATGTACCGCTCGGCGGCGAGGGTTCGGATTGCCTGTTGGTGCTGGTCTTCCATCTCGGTGTCTCTAGGGGGTAGTGTCAGTCAGGGCTTTTCCATTTCATCCGGTGGCAACTTCTTCGGCGGACCGGTTTCGTAGTGGGACCTGAAGCGCTGCCGGGCGCGGAAGAGCAGGACCCGGAGATACTCGGGTTTCACCTGGAACTGCTCGCACAGCTCGGCGGTGGTGTCTTCCCGGAGGAAGGACCGCACGAGGAGGTCGCGGTCGCGGTCCGTCAGCTCGGCCAGGGTTTTGTGGACGCGTTCCTGCGTCTCGTGATCGATGAGGAGCTCGTCGGTGGAGTGGGGGGAAGGGATGCCGAGGTGCTTGTCCTCGAGCGGATCGGTCCGGCCGTTCGTCCGGAGGAGCTCCTGGCTGACGTGGTCGCCGGTCCTGCTGACGAAGGCGCCGAAGGCCTTGCCGTCGCGGATCTTACCGGCCTTCACAGCTTCGAGCACGCGAACGTACACGATCTGTTTACCGTCTTCGACGACATCGGGCCGCAGCCGCGACCGCAACTTGATTGTGAGGAGCGGGTCGAAGTAGCGGAAGAAGTGCCTGATCGTCCACGGGTCACCCTCGCGGAGACGTCGCACATAGTCGTCGTCGAACGCGTACCAGTCGTCCATTGTGGAAGACGCTTACTGTACTGCATTCAGGCGTCGGCGGCGGCTTTCAGCTCTCCGCCGCCACAGGGGAATGATTTGGCGATTGTGAAGTGCCCTGCCCGCTCGGATTTCACGCTTTGTGTGCGCTGCCGGGAGAGGCGTAGGCGAAATGGGTGATTGGAAGCGAGTGAGCTGCCGCGGGAACGAGGAACGCGGTTGCGCTCACCACGATCCTGACGGCGAAGCGGTGCGCGCGTGCACGTCGTTACCGGAAGAGCACTCCGAATTGCGCGGTGATGAATCGCGCCTTCGAGTCTTGGAATAGATGGTGGTAATCCGCGGACAACTCGAGAGCGAAGGGCCGGGCGAACGGGACGCACGTCGGGCTCGTCGAAATCTTCAACGAGGAGATGCGCGCGTCTTGTCGCGCTGCGCGATAGGAGACACCGACGCGGCTGATCCAGGCCGTCAATGCTCCCTGGACCCGCAACCCGCAACCGTTCTCGCCCGCCCCGGCTCCGGCGCGTGTGCTACACGAACACACTCGCCAGCACCAGCAGAGTTATGGAGTGCGGTAACGACAGTTACCGCTCTTCCTGTTGTTGTTCGTCCTGCAATCCGAGCAGGTCCAGCCTTCGCTCGTGCCACCCGGCGAGACTACCAGCCTCGGATTGCTGGACGAACAAAAGCAGTCAAAGCGGTAACTGTCGTTACCGCACTCCATACAGGTGGCGCGAGGGGTGATTCACTCCCACCACGGCTGCGTGTTGATGACGATCACTTCCCCTGGGGCCCACACGCGCTGCTCATGGGTCAGGAACTGCCCGCGCCCTCCCAGTCCACCGCCATACAGGCTGCATTGACGTGCGCTCGCCTCCGCGAGAGCGGTTTTGTGTTCGACCAGCTTCGCCGGCAATTTGCCAACCTCGATTTTCGACCAGCCCGTGTAAATCACCTCGAACGACCGGACCGCATGTTCCTTCAGCTTGAACTCGCACGCGATCCTCTCCGTCCCCCTCTGTGCCTCTGTGTCTCCGTGGACGCCGATCACGCCCGCCCCGGCTCCGGCGCGTATTGCGAGACGAACACGCTCGCCAGCACCAGCAACCCGCCCACGATCACCACGCCGGTGACGCGTTCGCCGAGGAGGATCGTGGCGGCGGCGAAGGTGATCAGGGGCTCGGCGTAGAGCAGGGCTGCCACGCGCGACACTTCGATGCGCTCCAGCGCGCCGTACCAGAAGAGGTAGCCGAGGGCGGAGCAGCCGATGCCGAGGAAGAGCACGGCCGACCAGCCAGGACCGCTCAAGCGCGGCAGCTCCCTCCAGCCGCGCTGGGCGAGGAAGAACGGCAGAAGCATCAGGGCGCCGAAGAGCATCGCGCCGGAGGTCGCGCGGCGGGGGCCGAGGGTGCGGATGGTGGTGTGGCCGAGGATCGAGTAGATCGCCCAGTTGACGGTGCTGAGCAGGATCAGCAGGTCGCCGACCGTGGACGGCGTGCCGAGGACGCGCACGCTGAATTCGCCTTTCGTGACCACCAGCAGCGTTCCGGCGAAGCCTCCGACCAGCCCCGCGATCTTCCACCCTCCGAAACGCTCGCGCAGGAAGATGGCGGAGAGCGCGGCCGACCAGAGCGGCGTGATCCCGATCAGCCAGCCGGTGTTGGTGGCGGTGGTCATGGTCAGAGCGAACGCCTGCAGCATCTGGTGGACGAAGACACCGCAGAAGCCCATCAGCGCCAGCGGCTTCCAGGCGGCGCGCGGTGGCAGTTCGCGGACGATCAGGAGCAGCACCGCGGCGCCGATCACGAAGCGCGTCGTGATCAGCGTGACCGGCGAGACGTCGCGCAGCGCGGTCTTCGTGGCCACGAAAGAGATGCCCCAGAAGATCACCGCGATGGACGCCGCGAAGCGCGGATTGCCGAGCATTGCGGCAAAGTAGCAGGCATGACGTCACGAAACCTCTAATAACTCTTGCCGAACGTGCTCATTTCGCGTACCTTTCACGTCTGCCTGACGCTCTCAGGCACGGTCCGCCCCCAAAATCGAATCCGTCATCGTCCACGGGGTCCAGTCCTAGAGGGAGAACTACGTGAAGAACTGCTCGCCGACCGCCTCCACGGTCCGACTGTCGCTGTTTGTGTTGCTGAGCGTCGTCACGCTCGCGCCGGTCGTGCACGCTGCCGCCCCGCCGTATTGGAACGGGGGCACCGGGCCGGCCGTGACGTATACCCCCGCGCCGTGGCCGTCGGAGGCGCAGTGGGTCGCGTACACGAACGCCAACAGCTCGATCAACGACCAGCGGACGCAGGACCCGTCCAACGGCGGCACGAGCCCGCAGGCGTACGTCAACGTCTCCTCCGGCTGCGACGACCAGGATCTCCCCTCGGTCTACTACTTCTATGACGCCGGCAGCCAGGTGATCTTCTACCGCTGGCGCGTCGAGAACGGTCCGAACAACTACGGCACCGGCCCGAGCCCCGGGTCGTTCGGCAGCACCAATCCGTGGAACTCCGCGCAGTGGACGGTGATGTTCGACCTCAACGGCGATGGCTTCCGTGACTTCGCCGCGCATCTCAACGGCTCCACCGGCAGCCCCTCGGCGCCGATCGACGTGCTGAACGCGATCTGGAGCCCGACCCTCTCCAACACCCTCGACTACGAGAATGACCCGAACGTACACGTGGTCGGGTCGCAGTACACCGCCTTCATCGGTACGAACAACCAGATCCTGCAGTTCGACGGCGACGGTGCGCCGACCAGTGTGCAGTGGCCGAACGGCTCCTCGGAGACGGTCTGGGACTACGGCACCACCCGGGCGACCGACATTTCCACCACCAGCTGCCGTGAGTACTACGTCGACTACCAGATCCCGCTGGCCATGCTCGACGCCACCGCGGTCGGCGGTCCGGCGCTGACTCCCGACACGCCGTTCTCGTTCATGTTCGCCACCGCGAACAGCCTCAACAACCCGTTCCAGAAAGACATCGTCCTCGACGGCGTCTACGTCTGCCCCCCGACGTCGCCGGCGCCGTTCGGCGACCCGATGACGCTGAACAGCGGCATCATCGAGCAGGCCATCGCCACGTCCATCACCTCAGGCTCCGGCTCGTGCAGCGCGGTGCCGCTGAAGGCGCAGATCCTCGACTCGATCCAGGTCACGAACTGCCAGACCATCTCCACGCTCGTGGACGCGCAGTTCAAGTACTACTACGACGCGAACGGCAACGGCGAGGCCGATGACGGCGGCACGTGGACCGACATCATCCCGACCACCATGACCGGCACCACCGTCACGGCGAGCTGGGATACGTCGACGCTGATCCGCGGCCAGTACCTGGTGGCGCTGGAGATGGAGGACGGGTTCGGCCACACCACCCGCACCTGGATCGAACAGGCCGATGCGGTGCCGGGCTCGATCTACACGAACTTCCCGAACGACGGCCTCGGCAACACGGCCGGCGTGAATTACACGAAAGTGGTGGTCGGTCCGCCGTGCGGCGCGCCGCCGCCGACGATGACCAAGAGCGCCTCGCCGGCGCAGGTCCAGGGCAACGGCAGTACGACGTACACGCTCACCATCACCAACACCTCCAGCACCACGATCACGGTCTCGCAGATCAGCGACACCCTCCCCCCCGGCTTCACGTACCAGTCGGTGGCCGGCGGCACGCTCGGCGTGCCGAGCTCGTCGCCCGCCGTTGGGGCGAGCGGCACGATCTCCTTCGGGTTCCCCGGCGGGACGACCGTCCCCGGCTCCTCCTCGCGCACGTTCCTCATCAACGTCAACGCCGGGACCTCGAACGGGTCGTTCTACAACACCGCCAGCGCCATCACGAGCGTCGGCACGATCACCGGGGCCGACTCGACCGGCGTCTCGGTGCGCACGGCCACGCTGAACCTCGGCAAGACCGCCTCGTCGACGAGGGTCCAGCGCGGCGACACCGTCACGTTCACGATGACGTACTCGAACAACTCCGAGACGAACGTCACGGGTGCGGTGTTGACCGACATCCTTCCGGCCGGATTCCTCTACCAGAGCGCCAGCCCGGCGCCGACGAGCGCTCCGGCAGTCGGTGCGAACGGCACCGTCACCTGGACCATCGGCGCGATCGCCGCGAACACCGGCCCCTTCACCCGGACCATTACCGCCACGGCCAGCGTGGCCGGCTCGTTCACGAACACCGCCACGCTCACCTCGAACGAGGCGCCGACCGTCAACGCCTCGGCCAACGTCTTCGTCTCCGGACCGGTCCTGGCCATCAGCAAGACCGCCACGGCCGGCTCGGTGGCCGCGCCGGCCACCGTCGACTACACCATCACGTTCGCGAACGTCGGCGACGGCACGGCCAACGTCACCACCATGACGGACGTCGTCCCGACCGGCTTTACGCTCGTCGCGGGCGCGCCGACTTCCGCCGGCTGCACGCAGGCCGGCACGACCATCACCTGCACCGTCAGCGCACCGCTGACGGCCGGAGCGAGCCTGACGCGTACGCTCCGATTCACCGTCTCCACGGCCGCACCGAGCCCCTCGGTGAACACGGCCACGGTGAACGCCAGCAACGCCCTGTCGGCCAGCACGACCTACTCGCTGCTCGTCACGAACAACACCTGCACCGACACCACCTACTACTTCCACGCCGGCCAGGTCGCCAACACGACCGCCCCCGTCAGCGGCGTACCGCAGGTGACCTCGACCTTCGTCATCGGCTCGGCCTACACCGAGATCGCCCGTTTCTTCACGCCGGTCATCTCGGCGACCGACGCCACGGCCGTCACGAACACGAGCCTCACCCCGATCGCCGGCCTGTACATGGACAAGGACGGCGCGCCGCAGATCGCCGGACGCGTCCTCCTCTATGACTACAACCCGGTCGGCCCCACCTCGACGCTCATCGGGAGCGGCCTGACGGGCGGCGTGACCGGCAACAAGACCAACGCCCTCGACACCGTGACCACGTTCACCATCACCGCGGGCACGGTCCTGCCGGCGGGGCACCAGCTGCTCTGGGTGGTCGAATACCGCAGCGACCACGCCTCGCAGACGAACAACGTCGCCCTCCGCTACGACGGCACCGGCTCGCCGTCGGGCGCGCGCGTCTGCCTCTCCACGATCCGACCGTCGATCTCGAAGTCGGCCAACAGGCTGACCGCGATCCCCGGCACCGACTCCATCACGTACACCATCCGTTACGCGAACCCGAGCGCCGGCAACATCCCGAACGCGGTCATCACCGACATCCTCCCTGCCGGGCTGACCTACACGAGCTCCTCGCTCCCGCCGACCACGGCGCCGGCGGTAGGCACGAACGGCACGCTGACCTGGAACCTGGGCACGCTCGCGGGCGGCGCGTCGGGGACGATCACCGTCGTGGTCGGCACCACCACCGGCATGTCGGCCTCGCTCGTGACGAACACCGCCACGCTGACGAACGACGTCACCGCGGCGCTCAACGCCTCCGCCACCACGTACCTCATCAGGCCGATCGTCGGCATCGCCAAGCGCGCCAGCATCACCGCGGTGGTGCCCGGCCAGTCGTTCAGCTACACGATCGACGTGGTGAACTCCGGCAACGCCACGGCCACGGGCGTGGTCATGACCGACACGCTCCCGAGCTACATCAGCTCCACGAACTACACCGGTGCGACGAACACCGTCGCGGCCGTGAACGTCACCAGCGGCGGCGCGGGCTACGTCACCGCGCCGACGGTCTCCTTCGCCGGAGGCGGCGGGACGGGGGCGGCCGGAACGGCCATCCTGTCCGGCGGCTCGGTCGTGGCCGTGATGATGACGAACGGCGGCACCGGCTACACCAGCGCGCCGTCGGTCTCGTTCAGCAGCGGCGCGGCGGCGGCAACCTCGCAGCTCGCCGCGGTCAGCGTGGCCGGACAGAACGTCACCTTTAATGTAGGGACGCTCGCGGCCGGGGCCACGGCGTCGTTCACCATCGCCGTGCAGGTGCAGACCGCCGGGATCCCGGCGGGCGATACGCCTCTGACGAACAGCGCCAGCGTCGTTGACAATTACAACACGACGCCGCGCGTGGCCACGGCGATCGTCAACCTCACCGCCAACCCGGTGCTCACCCTCGTCGAGACGGCCACGCCGTCCGACCGGCGGGTGGTCTACGTCAACGTCACCGCCGGCGGCACCTGGACCACCATTCCGACCGTCAGCTTCACCGGCGGCGGCTGCAGCGGCGCCACCGGCACGGTCAGCGTGACCGGCACGCCGGGCAACTACACGATCACCGGGGTGACGATCACGAACGCCGGCACCGGCTGCACGTCGGCCCCGAGTGTCGTGTTCAGCGGCTCCGGAGCGGGCGGCGCCACGGCGGCCGCCACCATCGGACCCGGCCCCGGCGACACGATCACCTACCTCCTCACGGCCACGAACACCGGCAACGCCGACGCCACGGGCGTGACGATCTTCGACGTCATCCCGAACTACACGAACTGGACCTCGGGCGGGACGTTCAGCATCAACACCGTCACGTCGTCGCCGGTCACGGTCGCGCCGGGCGCGTCGACACAGCTCACATACACCGTCACCGTCGGCTCCTCGCTGCCGGCCGGCGTCACGCCGCTGACCACGAACGGCGGCGCCACCTCGACGAACGCTGCTCCCCCAGCGCCGGTGACCACCACCGTCAACACCGGCGCCGCTCCGGCGTACGCGATCGCCAAGGGTCCGGACGATACGCTCGAACCGTGGCCGGTGGCGACGCTCTCCGCCAACGCCAGCGCCTCCACCACCGTCACCGTCACCTCGACGCGCCTCATCGACATCGGCACGTACGTCGCCATCGGCAACACCGTCGCGAAAGTGACGGACAAGACCGCGACGCAGATCGTCCTCAACACGGAAGTGACCGCACCGAGCGGCACGAACGTGCTGCAGGCGATCGAGTTCACGATCGTCTACGAGAACACCGGCAACGCCGCCGGCACGAACGTCATCGTCTACGACAACCTGCCGCCGGGCATGGTGTACGGCGGCATTCCGAACAACATTCCCCCTTCCCCGACTCCCGAGGACGACTATCCGGAGCCCACGTTCGCCCCCGCCATCGGCGCGAACGGCACCGTGCAGTGGAACATCGGCCCGCTCACCAACGGCGGCACCGGCATCCTCAAATACGTCGCGTGGGCGACCACGGCCGGCACCTACACGAACACCGTCCGCATCGAGGACGGCACCACGCTCAATACCTACAACGCGTCGGACAGCGCCACGAACACCTTCGGCGCGCTCGACCCGTGGAAGGTGACGACCACCCCCTCGATCATCAACCAGGCGCCGACCAACGTCGCCCACTACGTCATCACGGTCGGCAACCCGCTGGCGACGCCCGCCACGAACGTGGCCGTGATCGACAAGCTGTCGGCCGGCTTCACCTACCAGCCCGGCTCGACCACCATCAACGGCTCGCCGGCAGCCGATCCCGCCGGCCTGTACGTCGCCGGCATCTCGCTCACGAACGGCGGCAGCGGCTACACGACCGCCCCGACGATCTCCTTCTCGGGCGGCGGCGGCAGCGGGGCGGCGGCGAAAGCCGTGCTCACCGCGGGCGTGGTCACGAACATCGTCATCACCAACCCCGGCTTCGGCTACACCAGCGCTCCAACGGTCATTTTCAGCAGCGGCGCTGCTGCTGCGACCGCGTCCGTCTCTGATCCGGTGTCCTCACCGCAGTGGTCGGGTCTCACGATCCCGGCGGGCGGCACGCTCACCATCGAGTTCGATGCCGACATCGACGCGAACGTCCCGGCCGGTCTCTATCAGAACGAGATCGCGGTCAACGGCAGCATCCCCTCGCTCTACTTCGACTTCCTCGGTACGACCGACGAGGACGTGCAGGTCTGCGTCCCGCCGCCGATCGTCTCCGCCCCTCCGGCGTGCGGCGGCTCGTCCGGCAACGTCGCCTCCATCCTCGCGCAGCCCGCGTCGGTCGTGGTCTGGGCGATCACGAACGGCAACGGCACGATCACCACTCCCACCACCGGTACGGTCCATCAAGTCGCGATCGGTTACGGCGGCAGCGGCTACGCCATCGCACCGGGCATCTCCTTCACCGGCGGCGGTGGCAGCGGCGCGGCCGCGATCGCGACCGTCACCGGCGGCGTCATCACCGCCATCACCGTCACGAACCCTGGCAGCGGCTATACCTCGCTCCCGATGGTGGTCGTCACCCCGAACGGCAGCGGCGCCGACGCCTTCGCCCAGGCCGTCCTCGGCACCGGCATCGTCTACGACGCCGGCGCGATGGGCACGGTCGACCTCGCCGTCACCGTCACCCGCGAATTCAGCAACGACACCGACGCCTGCGAAGTGACGTCGCTCGAGACCGTCACCATCGTCGGCCCGCCGACCATCACCTCGCATCCGCAGAACGACACCGTCTGCGCCGGCACGCTGGCCTCGTTCAGCGTCGTCGCCGACGAAGCGACCGCCTACCAGTGGCAGGTGTCGACGAACGGCGGCGGCCTCTGGACCGACATCACCGGCGCCACGGCCACCACCTACGCCTTCAACGCCGTCCTCGGCGACAACGGGAAGCTCTTCCGGGTGATCGTCACGCGCGGCCCCGGCTGCCTCATCACCTCCAACTCCGCGCTGCTCACCGTCTCGTGCACGCCCGACCTCGAAGTGACGGTCAACGACGACACGCCCGATCCGGTGGTGGCAGGTGAGAACATCACCTACACGCAGCGCGTCACGAACATCGGACCGGTCGCCGCGACCGCGCCGGTGTTCTCGCAGAACACTCCTGCCGGGACGACGTTCGTCTCCATGACTCCGCCGGCCGGCTGGTCGTGCATCACGCCCGCACCGGGCGGCACCGGCGCGATCACCTGCACCGCCGACGCGAACACGCTCGCCGCGAACGCCACCAGCGGCAACTTCACGCTCGTCCTCGCCACCAGCCCCTCGCTGGCGGACGGCTCCACCGTCACCGAGGTCGCGACGGTCACGATGCAGGAAGTCGATCCGTCGCCCGCGAACAACACGAAGTCGGCGGAGACGCTCGTCAGCCGCGTAGTCGACGTGATGGTCGTAAAAGACAACGACGCCTTCATCCTCCCGTACGGCGACGGCTTCCTCTACACCGGCAACCCGCCGGCCGCGACGCCGCTCACGTACACCATCGTGGTCACGAACAACGGTCCGTCGCTCGGGACGAACATCACCGTCACCGACACGCTGCCGGCGCAGTTCGACTACGACCACACCACCAACCCGGCCACGTCGACGCAGGGCACCTGCGGCTACAACGCCGGCACCCGTACCGTCACCTGTACTGTCGGCTCGCTCACGAACGACGCCATCGCGACGATCACGATCCCCGGCACGGTGGCGGTCGACTCGGTGCAGTTCACGAACGTCTGCAACGTGACCACGACCGAGGTGGAGTCGGATTACGACAACAACGAGTCGAGCTCCATGGTGTCGGTGCTCGCGCCGACGGAAGTGGAGCTGTTCTCGCTCGACGCCACGCAGTCGAAGAGCGGCGTGACGGTCCGCTGGCAGACCAGCTTCGAGGCCGACAACCTCGGCTTCAACGTCTACCGCAGCACCGGCAGCGGCGCGCCGGAGAAGATCAACAACCACATCATCACCGGCTCCACCCTCTTTACCGCCAGGCGCCTCGAGGACGGCCGCAACTACCGCTACAAGGACACGAAGGTGCCCGCGGGACTCGCGCAGTACTGGGTCGAGGACATCGACCTGCGCGGCACGAAGACCATGCACGGTCCGGTCACGCCGAAGCTCGGCAATGACGACGACAGCAGCAGCGGCGGCACCGATCCCGATCCGGGCCTCGGCTCGGTTGGCGGCATTCTCGAGTCGCCGCGCGGCATCGGCGTCCTGCCGCTGACCATGAAGGCGGCCCCGGCCACCGACCGGCTCAATCAGCAGTGGAAGATCGCCGCGCAGAAGGCGGCCAAGGTCGTGGTCACCACCGCGGGCTGGGTGAGCGTGAAGAAGCGCGACCTCGTGGCCGCCGGCTATGATCCCGGCACCAACAGCCGCGCGCTGGCCGTCTTCACCGACGGTCAGGAGATCGCGGTCGACGTGCGCGACGGCGGCGACGGCAAGTTCGACGCCGACGACACGGTCGAGTTCTTCGGCACCGGCATCGACACCGCCACCAGCGGCGGCCGCGTCTACTTCATCGTCAACGACAAGGGCCGCGGTGCGCGCCTGCGCCAGCAGAACGGTCCGAAGAAGGGCACCGCTGCACCGGCCAGCTTCAACTACAGCTACTGGCGCAAAGAGCGCACGGTCTTCTTCAGCGGTCTCGTGAACAACGGCGACAACGACAACTTCTTCGGCGCCATCGTCACGTCGTGGCCGGTCTCCGAACCGCTCGCGGTCGAGAACCTCGCCACCACCTCCGGCGGCAACGCCCAGCTCGAGCTGGTCATGCAGGGCGGCAGCGACCGGATGGAGCACGTCGTCTCCGTGACCCTCAACGGTCACGCGGCCGGCACGATCCGCTTCCGCGATCTCACCCGTTACGTCACTACGCTCTCCATCCCCACGTCGTGGCTGGTGAACGGCGCGAACGCGCTCGAATTCACGGCGGAGAACGGGTGGGAAGACGTCAGCGTCGTCGAAGCGGTGCGCCTCACATATCCGCACCTCTACCGCGCCGACGGCGGCGCGCTCGCGTTCACTGTCAACGGCGGGACGGAAGTGCCGGTGGCCGGCTTCGCCGCGACGGATGTCGTCGCCGCGGTCGATCTCACCAATCCGGAAGACCCAGTCCGCCTCAACGTGACGTTCAGCAACGGCACCGCTACGGTCATCGCGCCCGACACCGGCGTGCGCACGATCTTCGTCTACGCTGCGAACCGCATCGCCGCCCCGGCGCAGGTAGTGCTGAACGCCCCCTCCACCTGGAACGACAACAAGAACGCCGCGGATCTGGTGATCCTCACGCACAGCAGCCTTACCGTTGCGGCGAAGACGCTGAAAGCCGCCCGCGACGCGCAGGGCATCGCCACCACCATCGTGGACGTGCAGAACGTGTACGACGAGTTCGCGTTCGGCCACCGCGGCCCGCAGCCCATCCGCGACTTCCTGAAGCGCACCCAGGGCTGGAAGCGGGCTCCGCGCTACGCGATCCTCCTCGGCGATTCGAGCTTCGATCCGCGCAACTACTACGGCATCGGCAACGTCGACTACGTCCCGACGAAGCTCGTCCCCACCGGCTACATCAAGACCGCCTCCGACGACTGGTTCGCCGACTTCGACGACGACGGCATCGCCTCGCTCGCCATCGGCCGCATCCCGGTGCGCACCCTCGCCGACGCCAACGGCGTCGTGACCAAGCTCACCGCCACCCGCACCACGAACAGCACGGTCACGTTGGTCAGCGACTACACCTCGGGCGGCATGTCCTTCGAGCAGGGGAGTGCCCACGTCGCGCAGCAGGTGCCGTCGTCACTCACGACTTCGCACATCAAGGCCGCCTCCACCCCGAACGCCGCCAACGCCATCCTCGGCGCGTTCAACAACGGCTCGCTGATCGTCAACTACACCGGCCACGGCTCGGTCGAGATCTGGAGCAATCTCTTCAGCTCCTACAGCGCCACCTCGCTCACGAACGGCACCAAGCTCCCCTTCGTCGTAGCGATGAACTGCCTCAACGGCTACTTCCACGACCTCTACACCGACTCCCTCGGCGAAGCCCTCCTCCGCAACCCCAACGGCGGCGCCGTCAGCGTCTGGGCTAGCTCGGCCCTGACCGCCCCCCACCTCCAGACCCAGATGAACGCGGAGCTCTACCGCCACGTCTTCACCATGCCCATCGGCGACGCAATCATCAAAGCGAAGCAGTCGGTCAACGACCTGGACGTGCGAAGGACGTTCATCCTGTTCGGGGACCCGACGTTGCGCTTGCGATAGTTCCGGTGGAGGACATGCAATCCTGCCTGTCCTCCACCGGCTTCTTCGACTGCATCGGCACCGGTTACGCGAATCTCGTAGAGACCGCGACCGCGTTCGAGTTCGCTGAAGGCCTCGTACTCCTTCGCGATGGCCTCGACGTCCTTCGGATTCCGGCGGCTGCTCCCAATCGACCTCGCGCGCTTCCATGATTCCATTCCACCGTCATGGCCGGGCGCTCGGGCCTCTCGCTGACGCCGGAACGGGCTACCCCGCGCTGGGCGAGATCGCGAACGGAAGCAACCTCTCGTTCCTGCTGAATTGCAGCAACTACCTCGCCGGGACGAGCGCTGATCGCGAAAGCGGCGTCGAGCGGCGTCGAGCCCGCCAATCTAAAGCATCATCAGCCGCCATTTCGGCGGCTTTCATGTTTTCTGCGGCCATCACTCGCGGCTTGCAGGGTAGGGAATCGGTCAGAAATGTCACACCTAATGAGGAGGCTCTAGATGCTCCAGATCGAATTGGCCGCTCTCCCGGACGACACGCCGCTCCGGTCGGCCCTGGCCGTGATGCATTGGTCGAGGCGCTCCGGCGTCGTGACGGTGTCGGGGGACGAGATTCGTTTGATTCGTACCGCCGACATTCTCCGGGCGTTAAAGAAGGGCTCAGGTAGGACGATCGGAGAGCTATCCGGCACACCGATCTCCACAGCGCTCATCTCGTTCGAGTCGACCGAGGTTTCGTGTGAGAGCTGGAAGTGCGGCAAACGAGCCCTCCCGTCCGGTGACCCCTGGTTCGATGCGCTGCCGCCGCCGTGGTCCACCGCAGCGGGCGGGAAGCTGGGCGATTACGCGCTCGTGCGGCTCGGCGTCGGCTCAGCGCTCGTGTTGACGAAGAGCGAAAAATTCGCGCAGCAGCTCGAAATACCGCCGAAAGATTGCTATTGCAACGGCCCCCGCCAGCACGAGTACGACGACCCGCATGCCGGCATGTGTGACAAAGATCAGGAGACGATCGAGTGCTACCGCTGAAGGGCACGATCGACCTGCCGGTCGTCGACAGCGGCATGACCTTGCGGCAGGTGCTCAATACGCTGAACGAGTCGCACCGCTCCGGCGCGATCGTTTTCGATCGCGACGCCAGGCCGCGGCTCGTGCGCAGGCCGGACATCCTCCGGGCCGTTCGCTACGACGCCGGAACGCTGGCCGACGTGAAGTCGATCGAGGTGTCGCTGCCGCATGAAAACAAGCAGCGGCAGATCGTTCGCGCCGTGGAGGCAGCGGCGCATGCGCGTCCGCAGGAACGGGAGAAACTGTTCCGTCGCGCCGGCAGCGAATACGCCGTGGTCGAGCTCACCGGTGAGACGGTCGTTGTCGCGGCGAAATCGAACGAGCTGACGTGGCTGTTGGGCGATCAAGGCGAAAGACCGGAACCACTTGACTGTTACTGCACGGGACCGCGCCAGCATGGCTATCCGTCGCCGCCTCCGAAATTCTGCCGCCGTGACGGCGCCGCCGTGGAGTGCTTCTAAGCGGCCATGCTGAGCACCGTACTGGGCAAGATCGAGACGATTTTCTCGAAGTACATGCTTCTCAGCTCCGTCTATCCGGTGCTGATCGCCACGTTTCTCAATCTCGTGCTGCTGTTTCACAACTCGCTTTCCTTCAGGCGCTGGCTGAAGGACCTGAAGCCGGAAGCGAACATGGAGTCGGTCTTCAATTTGACCGCGGTCGCCGTCGGCGTGGCGGTCGCCGCGTTTGTCCTGTCCACGATCTCGCAGCTCCTGCGCGAGCTCGTCGAGGGCAAACACTGGCCGGACTGGCTGGGCAATCTGGCGATCCCTCTCCAGCACCGCCGGAAGAACGCCCTCTCCACGAAGATCGCGCAGAAGAAAAAGGAGCGCCGGCAGTTCAGAACCCTGCCCGAAAAGCTGTCGGACCAGCTCACCGAGGCGCGGCAGGTCGGCAAAAGGGATCATCCGACTACCTGCAACTATCCCGCTTCGCTCGCATCGCTCGAGCCGCTGCGGGTGCTGCGGGAGAAGGGCGCTGCAATCGGTGCGAAAGATCTGGAGGACGTCGCCGCGGAGTTGATGGCGGTGCTGAGGGAAAACTTTGCCGACCTTCCGAACGGCTTCGCAAATGCCGATCATGCCCGCCGCCTGGACGCCGACGTCACCGACCTGGAGGAGCTCGCGAAATACGCGCGACGGCACGTGAGCATGGAGCTCATCGAGCTGCACGAGCACCGCGACCTGGTCTTCGGCGAGCAGTCGGTCGCGCCGACCGCCGCCGGCAACATGGTGAACGCGGTGTCGAGCTACGCGTGGCGGCGGTACCGCTTCAGCATGGACCTGTTCTGGACACGGCTGCAGCAGGTGCTGCAGAGCGATCCGTACTACGCGACGATCCAGAGCGCGAAGGCGGAGCTGGACTCGCTGATCGCGCTGTTCTGGCTGATCGCGGCGACGACCGTAGGGTGGTGGATCGCGCTCGCGTGCGGGACCGCTTCGTTCTGGTCATTCGTCGCCGTCTCCCTCGGCGGCCCGGCGCTCTGCGCGATGCTCTATTCGCTGATCCTGACCAGCTATCGCGGGTTCAACGACCTGCTGCGGAGCGCGGTCGATCTGTACCGGTTCAAGCTCCTCACGGCGCTGCACCTGCCTCTGCCCGAGGGACCGGTCGAAGAGCGGAAGATCTGGGAGGATCTCAGCACCCGCACCGCATACGGCGAGGAGACGAGCGTGCGCTACAGCCATGGGGCTGTTGTATGACCGGCGCGGAACCGCAACGCGTGCCGGCAGGAGTGAAGGCCGCGATCGCCGCGGTCGTCGTGTATCTCGCGGCCACGGCGTTCGTCGGCGTCCGCAACTATCGAATCGCGCACGCCGATCAGCCGGACTGGATCGCGGCGCGCGACCTCCCTCGCAATCACCGGATCGTTGCCGCCGATCTCGTGCTGCCGCCGGGGATCAAGGGAACGCCGCAGGAGTGGCGTCTGCTGCCTGCGGTGTCGCTCGAGGGAAGGTATCTGAGCGCGAAGGTCGCGAAGGGCCAAAGCATCGCTCTTCCCGGCACGTTGGCGGAGCCGGACATATCGACCTCGGCCGGGTTCACGACCGTTCCGGTGCCGATCCCGGCGAGTCTTCCTTCGAACGCCGTCGATGCGGAGACGGTCGTCGACGTCATTTCCGACGGAAAAGCAATCGCGATCCAGCGCCGCGTCGTGGCCGTCCGCTGCACGGCGACGCCGCCGTGCAGCGCGCTGGTGCGGCTGCCGCAGGCCGTCGCGGCGCGCCTGGGCAAGGAGCTGTCACTCACCGTCGTAGCAGAAGCAGGCGAGGGCACGATGAGCAAGAGAGAATGGACGAAGATCGCCGAGTTGGACATTCCGTCACGGCCGGCAGGAATCTGGACGCTGGCCGTCGAGTACGTGTCGGCCGACACGGTGTTGAAGCTGGAGGCCAGCGGTTCGTGGCAGTACGGGACCGGCCCGACGCAGACGTGCGCGCCCGATGGCGACCCGAAAGCCACCGCGACCGCTCCGTTCGAGGGCGCACTCCTCGGCGCGCTGATCGGCAGGTTCGGCGGGAGCACGGCAACCACGGTGACGAAGGAAGGCCCCTTCGCCGTCGGATCACTGGCCATCGTCACCGCGACCGTGGCCGGGCCGCTGTACCTGACCATCAATCAGAAGCCCGTTGAGTTTCCGACGGAAGCCGTCGGGAAGATCACGGTGAAGATCTCGCGGATTGAGCCGTAGGCCCGGACCGTCCGTTAACTGAAATTCGGAATCGGCTCATGACCGCCACGGCGTAGTCGACGTCGCCCTCATCGAAATAGTCGCGCCAGCCCCCGACGACGCCTCTGCGCGTTTTGAAGCTCAATGGGTCGGCTCGGTCCCGGGAGTTATCGCATCACCGAATCGTTCCTCTCGGCGGCCGCTGAGGTCCTCGTTTCTCATTCGCGAGAACTGGGACGTGGCGACGGCAGCGGCCACCGCGGGAGAATCGGGCTCGGAACCGGTGATCGGCGAGTGTTCGTGTCTTTGCTCATCCTTCTGGCAATTCTCTCCGTTCCTCTCCATGGTGCTGAGCCGATCGATCCCGAGGTGCTCGCGTTACGCGAGTCGGCGTGGCGGGCTTGGTTTGCCGGCGACGAGGCAGCATTGCTCTCCATGCTGCCTGAGGACTTCCTCGCCATCGGATGGGGAGGCGCGGAGATCTCCGACCGCGGCAAGACCATTGCGTCCTCACGCGCTTTCAAGGAATCGGGAGGCCGATTGGTCTCGCTTTCTTTTCCGGAAACCCGCGCCCAGCGTTTCGGCGATACCGTCGTTTTCTACGGCAGCTACGAAGTGACGATCGGCACCGGCACCACGGAAGAGCGGGTGCGCGGGCGGCTGACCGAGGTGCGTCAAACGCGACGGCCGATGGCTCCATCCTGGCTGGCACCTCGACGCGCGGTAATCAGGGAGTGCGCCAAGCACGAAGGATTTCCCGCGCTGCACCTGTCTAACGGGTGCAGGGCTTTGCTTTTCTGCAAATCCGATGGTAGACCCTTCTCCACGCTCGCCCTGCCGTGGTACGAAGAGCCGGTCCGATTTCTCCGGTGATCGAGGCGTGTCTCGCTAACTATGTGATTTCCTTGGGCGGTCGCGCCGAGGTCAGGTCTCGAAGGCCACCTTCGCGTAGATCTCGGCGATTCTGATGCCGCAGTGGAGCGACGCCAGATCGACGGTCGCACCGGCGTCGATCCATTCGTGCAGCAACCAACCGTCGTTGGACCGCGTGTAGAGCTCGACGTGGATGCGGTCCTGGGAAACGAGCAGGTACTCGGAGAGCGCAGGCATGGCCCGGTAGTGCTCGGACTTCGCTCCACGGTCGTATTTTTCTGTCGAATCGGAGAGGACTTCCGCGATGAAGGCTGGATTGGTCAGGGTGTCGAGGTGTCCGTCGACGAATTGCGGCGGATCGCAGACCACCACCACGTCGGGATAGGTGTAGTGGCGATGCCGGTCCGTCGCCACACGCAGGTCAGCGGAGGCCACCATGCACGGTGTGTTTCGTAACTGGTTGCCGAGCTCGCGGACGAGGTTCGCGGCAATGACAGTGTGCCGCAACGACGCGCCTCCCATGCCGAACATCTCACCGTTGATGAATTCGCTCTTCTCCTCCGCATTGCGCTCGATGCGCAGGTATTCCTGAGCGGTGAGCCGGACGCTCGGCTGCATGGTCATGACTGGAAGGGTAATACACTCCGGCCGCGGGGAGCCATCCGACGAGCGCACTCTCCCGAGTCGGGGCCGCAGAACAGGCCTGTGAGAAACATGGGAAGCGTTAGCCCTCCGCCCTGTCACGCCGGAGGTTGGGAGAGTGCGCCCGGCACGAAGGATTTCCGGCGCTGCACCTGTCTAACGGGTGCATGAAGAACCTGATCGTCGTCTGCGTCGCTGTCGTTTCAATCGCGGGCCCGGTGCACGCGGAACCAACGCGCAGGAAGTATCTCGTCGCAACGGAGAGGCCCTTTCGCGAGGAAATGCTCGGGAAGAGGAGCCACATCTCCTTCGCCGGTGTCGGCGGTTACGCCGTCGACCTCTCGGATGAGGAAGCGAAGGTGCTCGCCGCGACGAGCGGGGTCCGGTACGTGGAGCCGGATGTGGAGCGTTTCGTCTTCGCGATGCCCTCACCGCACCTCGACGTCATGCAGATGACTCCCTGGGGCGTCATCAGCGTCCATGCGCCGCGGGTATGGTTCCTCACGCGCGGCGAGGGCGTCCGCGTCGGGATCATCGACACCGGAATAGATCTCGGGCATCCCGATCTGCAGGGGGCATATCGCGGCGGATATGACTTCGTGAACAACGACGCCGTTCCGGAAGAGGAGGCCGAAGGCGGCGGCTTCGCACATGGCACGCGCATGGCCGGCATCATCGCCGCGTCGGACAACGGCTTCGGTCTCATCGGCGCGGCCCCGGGCGTCTCGCTGTATGCACTGAAGATCTTCCCGAGGAGCGGCGGGGCGTTGACGTCGAACGTGATCCGTGCCGTCGAGTGGGCAATCGCGCAGAAGCTCGACGTCGTGAGCTGCTCTTTCGGCGGCGAAACGCCGTCGAAGCTCGAGGAAGAGGCCTTCGCTCGCGCGCGCCGCGCGAACGTGCTCGTCATCGCAGCGGTCGGCAACAACACGTCGTGGGTTCGCTATCCCGCAGCGTATCCATCGGTGGTCGGTGTGGGAGCGATCGATCGCACGCACCGCATCGCATCGTTTTCGAACACCGGTGCCGAAGTCGATTTCGTCGCGCCGGGCGTCGATCTCGTGTCCACGATCGTCTCGGGCAGCGGCCACATCGGCAGCATCACCCTCGACGACGGCACGTCGTTCCCGGCGCACCCATTCAGCGATTCGAAATCGGGAGCGGTCGTGGGCATGCCTGTCGATTGCGCCCGCGGCAAGCCGGCCGATTTCCCGCCCGCGACCGCGCAGAACGTCGCCCTCGTTCTACGCCAGGGACCGCCTTCGATTCCGGTGAAGGCGACGAACGCCGTCGCCGCGCAGGCCGCGGCTCTCGTCGTGATCAACTCCGCGGTCGATGACATGCCGATGCGCGGATCGCTCGGGTCCGACGACGCGCCATGGCTGGTGGCCGTCAGCGTATCCCGCCAGACGGGCCAGATCATCCGCGAGCGCGGCGCGAGCGTGCTCGTCGACTCCTACGTCACCGATTACGACGCATCCGACGGAGCGTCGCTATCCGCGCCGCACGTCGCGGCGGTCGCCGCGCTCGTGCTCGCGCTGCGTCCCGGCCTCAGCGCAGATGAGCTCCTCGCCCTCCTCGCATCTACCGCCACGGACCTCGGCGATGCCGGCCGCGATCCGGTGTACGGCTACGGTCTCGTCAACGCATACGCCGCGGCGGCAGCGGCGGTGCCCGAGAGAATGCCGGCGAAGAAGCGGAGAAGAAGCGTCGGCCACTGACGGAATGACGCTCAGAGCTTCTCGCGACGAGTGATCCACATCACGCCACCCCAACCTTCTGGCACACCCTCTGCTCTCCTCCGCTTTGTCCGGTGGTAGTAACACTACCGCGACAGGAGAAAGAGAGAAAAGGGTGCAGCAAATGAAAGCTTCGACGCGGGGTAACTCCATACGGGTGCTTGGGTTGGGAGTGCTTCTTCTTTTCGGCAATGCCGTGTTCGCGCAAGCGGTAAAACTTACAGCGAAGTTCAATTCGGCCTACGGCTGGGTCAAGCCGGGCGAGACGTATCCGTTCTTCGTGCAGTACCAGGCGGGTGCGGCGGGCGCTACGGCGGCGACCGTCAAAGTCACGTTGCCGCCGTCGGCAGTGTTCGTCAGCGCGAGTCCCGCGCCGGCCTCCGGGAACGGCAGCGTTAGCGCGCCGCTGACCTGGAACCTCGGCCTGCTCGCCCCGAACGCCTCCGGGCGCCTGCTCATCCGCGCCCGCGCGCTCGGCGTCGACGAGGATCCGGAGATCGTCTGGAAAGACATCTCCGCGACCGCGCGCCTGACCGCCGCGGTCGGCGGCCTCGCGCAACCTGAGGTCACCGCGAAGACCATGGGTCCGAAGGTGACGACGCTCACGACCGCGCGGTACGGCGAGCGGCCGTTCCCGGTGGTCATGGTGCAGTACCAGGACATCAAGCGCTGCAAAGGCGTCGGCGATCCGTATCCCGAATGCACCGGCGACCATAGCGCGCAGGCGCTCGACGCGGCCGTCAACTCGCGCACCTCGGGCAAGAGCCTCTGGCAGCTCTACAGCGAGATGTCGTTCGGCCAGCTCTCGCCGGACGGGCAGGTTCGGCCAGTAGTGGGCTCGAGCACGAAAGCGTTCGACCCGACCTATCCGCACAAATTCTCGAGCTACACCAACATCGACCCGACCAAGAACCAAGGCGGCCTCTGTACCGGTACCACCCTCGCCCCCGCGAAAGCGACGCCGCTCTATCCGAACCGCGTCGAGAACGGCTGGTACGTCCTCCCCGGCACGCAGGGGTGGTACGGCGCCGACCGCACCGGCCACGCGCTCCTCGGATCGGTGACGGGGCAGGGTCTGCTGTTCGGAATCGACGACGCCTGCGGCGCTCCCGGCAAGATCGTCTACGACGCCGCGTCGCTGGCCGATCCCGACCTCGACTACAACGACTTCGACACCGACAAGGACGGCGTGGTCGACTTTTTCAACCTCATGTTCGCCGGCGACGGCGGCAACGGCAGCACGTCGGTCACGGGTCTCAACAACGTCTGGCCGCACAAGTCCGATCTCCGCTACTACTTCGTAGACGGCAACAAGGAAACGGGCTACGTCTCGAACGACCAGCTCCGCAACCACGAAGGGCAGTTGATGTACTGGGCCGACTCGACGCGCAAGAAGATGACGGCGTCGAATACCGGCATCCCGGTCTTCGTGCGCGTCGGTCCGTACAACGTCAATCCGGAGTCGGCGGTGGAGCTGATGTCCGTGATCGCGCACGAGTACGGCCACTCCCTCGGATTGCCCGATTTCTATTCGACCGGCAGCCGCTCCACGTTCGGCTCGTGGGAGCTGATGGCCTCCGACCACGCGCAGTTCATGACCGTCTTCACCCGTCAGGAACTAGGGTGGATCGTTCCGGTCGAGGCGACCGGCGGCGTGCACACGCTGCGCGAGTCGAAGAAAGACACGAAGACCATCCAGTGGAAGCGTCCCGACGGCACGCCGTACACGCTCACCGGCGAAGGGATCCACAACGCCGACGCGCTGCGCGTGCAGTTGCCGAAGAAGATCCTCATCGACAGCGTGCCGTCCGGCACGCGCGCATGGCATTCCGGCGCGGGCGACGAGTTCGGCTGCCCGGGCCACACTCTCGACGTCTTCCTGCCCGACCTGCAGAACCACGCGAATGCGTCGAACGTCACGCTGAAGTTCAAGTCGTTCTACGAGATCGAATGGGACTGGGACTTCGGCTTCGTGCTCGCCTCCACCGACGGCGGCAGGACCTGGAAGTCGCTCCCGTCGAGGAAGGGGACCACCCTCAGCGGTCACAACCCGAACAACTACGAGTGCTACGCGCAGTACCAGAACGGCATCACCGGCGTCTCGGGCGAACCGAACACGCTGACCAACATCAACCGCAATCCGGTCGCGCCGGCGTATCCGCAGCCGTTATGGATCGAGGATGAGTTCGACCTGACCGAATTCAAAGGTCAGAACGTCCTGCTGCGTTTCTCGTACTTTACCGATCCGGCCGAGACCAAACGCGGCTGGTTCATCGACGACATCGCCGTCACCGCGGACGGCAGCGACGTCTACCGCAGCGATTTCGAGACCGACGAGCACACACGCCTCTTCGGCGAGGGGTGGACGCGCATCAGCTCCGCCGATGGCATCGAAGTCGACCACGCGTACTACGTCGAAGTCCGCGACCGCGTGAGCTGGGACAAGGACGGTAAAGGGCAGAGCGAGCGCGGTGCGCCGACGTGGGCGCCCGGCCTGGCCGTGCTGTACACCGACGAAAACCACGGCTACGGCAACACGCGTACGGCCGACCAGCCCGCGCAGACCATCGTCGACTCGCAGCCGCAGCCGGGCAACGAGAACCCCAACCTCGACGACGCCGCGTTCACGGCCTCACCGGGCGACGACCAGTTCGACGGCTGCACGCACGTCGACAACTACATCCCCGCCGGCGCCGCCACGTGGAAGCTGCCGAACGGCGTGAAGCTCACGCTGGCCAGCCTGAGCGGCCTCTCCGCGGATGGCTCGACCACGAACGCGGTCGCGACCGTCGTTGCCGACGTGCAGCCCGACTGCACGATCGTCAACGCCCCGCCGGTGCTCCGTTTCGGCGCGGGCCATCAGGACCCCGACACCGACGGCAGCATCGATCTGGCCTGGGATCGCCCCGCGGGAGCGAACGGTCTCGATCAAGTGCAGGAAGCCACGCTCCTCGAGACGCTGCTGAACGACGACGCCGAGAACGGTCTCGGCAACTGGACCACCTCCGCGGAAGGCGTCGGCGCCTTCGCCTGGGAAGTCTCGGAGACGAAGCAGAGCTCCGGCAGCTATTCGTTCTGGGGCCGCACGCTGGAAGGCTCGACCAACTCCACCACCACGCTCACCCTCGGGCAGGCGGTGACGATTCCGTCCGCCGGCACCGCGATGCTGCTGTTCTCCGACTGGTACATGAACGAAGGGGACGACAAGGTGGTGATCGAAGTCTCCGACGATGACACCACCTGGAGCGTGGTCTACGAAGGCGTGCGCCCCGCCCCGGCGGAAGAAGTCGCGTTCGCGCTGCTCGAAGAGCCGCTCACGCCGCAGTCGGTGAATCTCTCCGCGTACAAGGGGAAGAACATCCGCATCCGCTTCCGCGTCATCGCCGGCATCGACAACCGTCCCGCCTCGATTCCGCAGGGGTGGTACGTCGACGACATCCGCATCGAGTCCGCGAACTGGTACGACCTCGGGTCGACGCCCGCCACCTCCTACACCCGCACCGGCGTGACCACCGGCACGTATCACTACCGCGTCCGCACGGCATACGGCGCCGCGCCGGCCGGCGTGCCGAGCCCCTGGTCGAACGTGGTCTCGACGCGAGTCGAGTACACCCCGCCGCCGGCGAAGCAGGCCGACCTCGTGGTCTCGTCGATCCGTGCGCAGAACAACAAAGGCAACGCCTCCGCGCGCGTGACCGTCACCGCGGTGATCAGGAACAACGGCAACGCCGCTGCCGCCGCGACGCAGACCAGATTCACGCTCGACGGCACGACCACCCTCGGCGCGATCGCCACCCCGCAGCTCGCGCCGGGCGGTTCCGTCGAAGTGACGGTGCAGTGGAACACGCACGGCCTCAAGGACCAGCACACCATCGCCGTCACGGCCGACGACGCGAACAGCGTCGTCGAGTCGAACGAGTCGAACAACTCCGCAAACGCCTCATTCAACGTGAAAGGAGGAAAAATCTAACGAACGAAACTCCTCTGGAATCCTGCCGGCTCGTACCCCGCACCCATCCATCTCACCGGCAGGACACGGCGGCTTCGTGGACGCACGAAGCCGCCGTTTTTATGGAGTGCGGTGACCGCAGGAGGCTGTCTCAAAACTATTGGCACGGGGTTCGCGCATCCACTGCAAGGCGAATAAGCCGGCGTAAATTGATGGCATTGACCACTGCGAGTGTAAAAAACGTCGTGTAACGCAGCGTTTCGCCCACTTGAATTTCGCGAATTTGGGTTTTGACACACCCTCCCGCAGT
>DASQJY010000014.1:0-65687 GCA_035630815.1 Thermoanaerobaculia bacterium | reverse complement strand
GGTTCGCGCATCCACTGCAAGGCGAATAAGCCGGCGTAAATTGATGGCATTGACCACTGCGAGTGTAAAAAACGTCGTGTAACGCAGCGTTTCGCCCACTTGAATTTCGCGAATTTGGGTTTTGACACACCCTCCCGCAGTCACCGCTTTGACTCCCGAGAGCCGCGGCTCGTGCTTCTGCGAGGAAAAGCGGTGACCGCCTGCGGTCACCGCACTCCAAACTACTGCTTCCGGATCCACTCGTCCATCCGCGTCTCCAGCAGCGACAGCGGCAGCGGGCCTGCGCCGAGGAGCGTGTCGTGGAAGGCGCGCGGGTCGAACTTATCGCCGAGCGCCTTTTCCGCACGGGCGCGCAGCTCCTTGATCTTCAGCTCACCGACCTTGTACGCGAGAGCCTGGCCGGGCCAGACGAGGTAGCGGTCGATCTCCACTTCGATGTCGAGGAGCGACTTGCTGGAGTTGGCGACGAAGTAGTCGATGGCCTGCTTGCGGCTCCACCCTTTCGCGTGCATCCCGGTATCGACCACCAGGCGGACGGCGCGCCACATCTGGTAGGTGAGCTGGCCGAAGGCCGAGTAGGGGTCGGTGTACATCCCGAGCTCCGGGCCGAGCGACTCCGCGTACAGGCCCCACCCTTCCACGTACGCGGTGGCGCCGCCGTTCCGGCGGAACGCGGGCAGCCCTTCCAGCTCCTGCGCGAGGGCGATCTGGAAATGGTGGCCCGGCACCGCCTCGTGCAGCGAGAGCGCTTCCATCTCCCACTTCGGCCGCGATTTCACGTCGTAGAGGTTGACGTAGTAGTAGCCCGGGCGGTGGGAGTCGGGCGAACCGGCGTAGTAGTACGCGGTGGTCTGCGTCTTCTCGCTGTACGCCGGGACCGGGATCACACCGTACGGGAGTCGGGGGATGCGCCCGAAGACGCGCGTCAGCTCCGGGTCGATGCGCTTGGAGATGTCGCGGTAGGCGACCAGCAGCTCTTCGCGCGTCTTGTAGAAGAAGCGGGGATCGGTGCGCAGGAACGTGAAGAACTCTTCGAGCGTCCCCTTGAAGCCGGTCGACTCCTTGATCCGCTCCATCTCTCCCCGGATGCGCTTCACCTCGGCGAGGCCGAGGTCATGGATCTCGTCCGGGGTGAGACTGGTGGTCGTCTCGAGGCGGACGTTGAACGCGTACCACTCCTTCCCCTGCGGCACGGACGTCCAAGCGATCGCTTCGCGCGTCTTCGGGTAGTACTCGTTCGTCCAGAACGCGTGCAGCCTGCGCAGCGCCGGAAGGGCGGCGGTGCGGAGCGCCTCCGTGGCCTCCTTCTGCAGGCGCGCCTGCTCGGCGGCCGGGATCGACGAGCGGAAGTTCGTGAACGCCAGCTCGTAGGCCGGGCTCTTCGCGGGATCGTCGACGATCTGGTTCGCGATCGACTCACCCACGTCGCGGACGGCGATGCGCGCGGGCGTGATCTCCTGCGCCACCCCCTGCCGCAGCAGCGCGATCGTCTCGTCGACCGCTTTCGGGTAGGCGCGCAGCCGGGCGATGAAATTCTCATGGTCCTTGACCGTGTCGCGGGAGATCTGCTGGGCCAGCTCGCTGAGGAGGCTGTAGATGCCGCCCATCTGGTTGACCGTTACGAGCTCTTCCGGGAACCGGTCCCCTTCGACCTGCATCCGCGCCTGGAGCAGGAAGAGGTCGTAGTTGAGCTTGTCGTCGTCGCTCAGCCTGGCCCGGTCGATGGCCTCGACGCGCTTCAACGTCTGGCGATGGTGCTCCCGGCGTTTGGCGAACGCGGCCGGGGAGCGGTCGGTCACGAGCGCGTCGTAGCGCTTTTCGCCGAGGGTGGTGGCGTTCTCCGGATCGTCCCGAAGCTGCCACTCCCACTCCTCGTCGATGAGCTTGCGGAGCGACTGAGGCTCGGTCTGGGCTGCGAGCGTGGTCGCGAAGAGGAAGAGGAGCGAGAGGAGGAGCGTTCGGTACATGAAGGCGATTGTACGGCTGCGCCGGCTGGCGTACCGATTGCTAAGGTCAAGCTCACCATGCCCGCTAATAACTCTCGAATCGCTCTCGCGTTCGCTGCAGTTCTGGCGCTTGCGCCCGTTTCAGCCCACGCGACGATCTCGCGGGCCATGGAGTTCGACCAGAAGGTCGAGAAAGCGGCGGCCATCGTGGTGGGTAAGGTCGTCTCCCAGGAATCGCGCTGGGACGCCGGGCAGAAGCGGATCCTCACCTACTCCACTTTCCAGGTCGAGAAGACGCTGAAGGGAGCGCAGGCCGCGCAGACGACGATCGTCACGCCGGGAGGCGTGGTCGGTGACGTCGCGCAGGAGTTCGTCGGCGTACCGCGGTTCCGCGTCGGCGACGAGCACGTGGTGTTCGTCCGCAACACCTCGGTCGGCCCGACCGTGCTTTACTTCGACCAGGGAGCCTACCGGGTCGTCGATGAAGGCGGCCAGCGCATAGTGCAGCCGCTGGTCTCGAGCGCGGTGCTCGTCGACACGCAGCGCGGCATGGCAGTCGCGCCGGAAGACGCGCGGCCCATGCGCGACTTCGAAGCGCGCGTCCGCGCTTCGCACGAGAAGCGGCAGCGCTACCAGATGGAAATGATGCGCAAACGCCAGCAGGAAGCGTCGTTCTGGTATCAGATTCAGAGCAACAAGACGCTGGTGGCGCTCGCGCTCCTCGGCATCGCCCTGGCCAGCTGGCAGTTCTACAAGCGCTCTTAGTGACGTGTCGGACGAAGTCGGTAAAGCAGCCCTCGAACGCGCGCTGGACGAGAGCGAAGACCTCGTCCTCTATTACCAGCCCATCCACGACGCACGCACCCGCGCGATCTACAGCGCCGAGGCGCTCCTGCGGCAGCGGCGCGAATCGGGCGAGGTGCGCGAAGCCTCGATCATCCACGAGGCGGCCGAGGACAGCTGCGGAAGCGAGCTGTTCACGCTCGACAACATCCTGGTGAAGAAGGCCTACACCGACGCCGCGCGCTGGCAGGCCAACCATCCCGGCGTGCGGCTGAACGTCAACCTCTCCCCTCGCGAGTTCGAGGAACGGCTGTTCGACCGCCTGGCGGAGCTCATCACCTCGTGCGGGATCGATACGACCAAGGTGAACGTCGAGCTGACCGAGACGAGCTACATCGAGCATCCCAAAGAAACGATGGAGACGCTGGAAGCGCTGAAGAAGCTCGGCATCAGCCTCTGGCTGGACGACTTCGGCAGCGGCCATTCGGCCCTCACCCACCTGCAGCACTTCCCTGTCGACGGCATTAAGCTCCCCGGCACGTTCGTGAAGCCGCTCCCGGACGACCGCCGCTGCCGCGCCCTCGTGGCCAGCCTCCTCTCCCTCTCCCGCGACCTCGGCATCGAAGTAATCGCCGAGGAGGTGGAGACGCAGGAACAGCTCGACTTCCTCCTCGAGCAGCGCTGCGACTACATCCAGGGCTTCCTCTTCAGCAAGCCGATGCCGGTGGAGAAGTTCGAGCAGTTGCTGGACGCGGAACAGGCGTGACGACTCAGGCCATTGGGGTCAGACCTTCGATCTTGCTGCATCGGATCAGCCGAGCATGGCCTCCCGTGTGCTTCGTTCATCGTAGGTGATGCCCTTGAGGAACTCGTAGGCGAAGATCGTGTTGAACGACACCGCCAGCCACACCAGCAGCGCCTCGATCGGATAGGGCCGCGCGGGCAGCGAGCCGAACGCCGGAATCGTCCAGCCGATGATCGACGGCGGTGGCTGATACCACCACCAGCTTCGCGCAATGCCGAGAGTCACTTCCCAGATGCACGAGGTGACGAGGACCCACAGGCAGGTGAACGAGAACGCGCGCCAGTTCACCACCTGCTTGACGTTGCGGTAGACGAGGACCGCGGGGACGAAGGACAGCAGGACCAGGAAGGTGAAGTAGTACGGCGGCGGCCAGAACTGCCCGGTGAAGCGCCACTTGAGGATCATGCCGAGGAGGAAGAGTCCCGCACCGACGGCCAGCGCGTGCGGTGAGAACTCGACCAGCCGGAACAGAGCGCCGAAGAGATCCTGATTCGTCCGCCGCTGCCGCACGTTGTAGGCCTTCATCCAGTACTCGTCGGCCCAGATGTAGACCAGAACGATGGCCATTCCGCCGAGGAGGTAGAAGAGGACTTCTTCGATGGGGATCTGCTGGCCGAAGGGGAAGCGCCACACGTACGGTCCCGGCACCGCTGAATCGAACTCCAGGATCCATTCGCCGAACACGAAGTCGAGCGCGCAGCCGGCGACGAAAATGAAGGCGGTGGTGAGCCAGAAGGCGCGCCGCCGCCGCCCGCCCGCGTCGGTCTCATGATAGAGCCGCGGCAGGAGCAGGATCACCGGCACGAGCCAGAACGCGAGGCTGGTCAGATACGTGGAGGGGAATCCCAGCAACTCGAGAGGAAGAATCCACGAGATGAGCACCGCCGCCAGCCAGTCGGTGGGCTGCCGCATCAGCCGGGCTACGACGGTGGAGGGAGCGGCCCCTGCAACAGGCGGAAGGGGAGCGTTGTCGATCGCCGTCATACTTGAGGAGGGTCGCCAGTGCGGATTGTCCTACCCCCGGAGGGGAGGTCGGAGGTTACACCTTCGATCTTCGATAGCGTTGCTCGCGTGAGCGCGAGAACGAAGCTCTGGCCCCGTCCGCTGCGGGCGTCACGATGATTCGAGTTGCCGACGTCGCGGTGAACCGGGTCAGCAACCCGGTTCATCGCGTTATCGCCGTAGTGAACCGGGTCAGTGACCCGGTCCGCTGCCTACTGCAGGTCGATCTCCACGCCGCCGACCCAGCCCGCGATCAGGTTGTACAGACCCGCCATGATCAGGGACATGATGAAGCCCAGCACGCCGTAGAAGATCGGAAGCACCACGATCGCGCCGACGCCGAACAGCATCCCGCTGAGGCCCGCGTCCTTCGGCATGAACGCACTGCCGACGACGGAAATGAGGCTGATGATTGCACCGAAGATCAGGCCCATCAGTGCGTAGAGCGCACCGCTGACCTTTGCCAATGAGAGGGGTCCGACACGTCTGATGACCATGAGTCTCTCCTCTTCCCGAATTGTTTGGTTGGGAACAGTGTACTTCAGGCCGCTGGCGATTCGGAGACTGCCGGCTTCTCTTCGGGGCAGTAGAGATCGCGCCGCCGTTCCATGTCCCGGATCACGTTGCGCTTGAACAGCTCCTCGCCGCCGTCCTGCATCATCTCGCGGACGTAGTCGGCGATCTCGAGCACTTCCACGCGCAGGCGCACCGTCTTGAAGACGTTCGGGACGTGTCCCGGCACCTGCACGTGATGCAGGCCGCCGCTGTACGCGAGCAGCATCCGCCCCTGCTTCATGGCCAGGAGGATGTCGGCGACGCCACCGCGAACGGTCATCGGCTTGCCGTGCAGGTCGAAGCCGTTCGCGCGCTTCATCCGCCCTTCCGGCGCGATCGCCACCATCGAATCGGGCTCGATCGTGCTCAGCACCTGCGCCCAGGTGTCGTCGCGCTGCCGGGTGATCGGGATGACCTCATGGGCGATGAAGCGGAAGATCACGCCGACCAGCGGCCGGTCGGTGGTCTTATCCGCGGCCGGCACCACGCCGTGCCGCGCCAGGCGCCAGATGAAGCTTCCCGGCGGCACGCCGAGGAAGACCGGCTCGAAGAGAGAGGTGTGGTTGAGGAAGACGACCAGCCGCAGACCCTTCCACGGGTTCGGCAGCACCGTCCCCACCCACTCCCAGTCGTGCCGGTAGAAGATCCGGCTCAGGATCTTGAGCGAGTAAAGAAGCGAGAACACGATCGCGCTTCGGATGACGGTCACGGCGCGGAAGGGTACGAGAAGGCGGACGGGGCGTCAACGCGCGAACAGCCACTTCGCGAGCGCCGGCCCCTTCCCCGGTCCGTTTCGAGGCATTACATGCTGATCAGGCCATTCCGGAGGCCGTAGCGGTAAAGGCCGAGGTTGTCCTCCAGACCGAGCTTGCGCAGCAGGCGCGACCGGTGAGTGGTGACGGTCTTGACGCTGATGTCGAGCCTGGCGGCGATCTCTTTCAACCGCTGCCCGCCCAGGATCATGGTCATGATCTCGTTCTCGCGCGGCGAGAGGCGCTGGTGCGTCCCATTGCCGTTGCCGTTACTCGGCGCAAGCGCCTCGATGAGGGACAGGAGCTCCTGTTTCTGGATGTCGAGGGTCTGGCAGTTCAGAGCCTCGATGGTGCCTCGCAGCTGATAGAGCGGGTTCATACGCTTCTTCCTCCGACGATCAGAGTACGGGGGTCAGATTACGCTGCGGTTACTCGCCGGCTACGCGTAGGACTGTTCGTCGTTCGCGGCGGTGTCGTTGATGACCCTGGCCACGAGCGAAGCGTACGCGGTGGCGGTCTCGACGTGCACGGCGGTGTAGAAGTCCGCCTCTGCCTTGTCGAGCGCGAGCATGCCGGTGCAGCGGCCGCCATCGAGCATCGGCACGCCCAGCCACGAGCGGATGCCGGCGCCGACGTGCAGACCGCGGCGGAAGGCGCGGTACTGCTCGGTGTCGCCGACGACGAGCGCACGGCGGCGATGGATGACTTCCCCGTTCGGGATGTCGACGTTGTCGACCTCGAACGACTCGCCGAGGATCACGTCCAGGTCCGCGAAGCCGACACCGCCGACGATGACGAGCCTCGAATCGCGCAGCTCCTGCACCGAGCAGCTGTCGTACGGTACGTCTTTGCGCAGCTCGCTCAGCACGACGCGCATCGCCCGCCCCGCGGGCGTCGACTCCGCCGTGACGACGTTCGCCCCATCCGCACGCGCCGCCACCGCCACGTTCCCGCGCAGGATCTCCGCGACGTGACGCTCGATGCTTTGCAGGCGGTCGGACATGGGCGCGGGGATTGTAGCGCGCCTGCGGCGCGGGTGTCGGGTGTCAGGTGTCTGCGGTTCCTCGGCTTGCGGCAAAGGACGCGTGTGACTCAGGCGAGAAACCGCAGACACCTGACACCCGACATCCGCGGCGAATGCCGCGCCTCACCGCTGATGCTTCCCGCAAAAATACGTCGTCCTCCCGAACACCACCGCGCGCTGGATCGTGCCGCCGCATTTCGGGCAGCGCTCCCCTTCTTCGCGGTGGTGGTAGAGGTACTGGGACGGCAGGGCGGCGCCGCGTTCGTGGCGGGTGATGACGTCGCGGAGCATGCGACGCATGGTCGTGAAGATCGCGTTCTCTTCCGCCTTCGACAGCTCGTCGACCGTGCGGCGGGGGTGGATCGCGGTCTGGTAGAGCGTCTCGTCGACGTAGAGGTTGCCGAGACCGGCCAGGATCTCCTGCGTCATCAACAGCGACTTGATCGCACCGCGGCGCCGTTCGAGCAGCGAGGCGAAGCGCGCGAACGTGAACTTCGGATCGAGCGGATCGGGTCCGAGCTTGTGCTCCGCGATGTACTCGTCCGGCGACTGCACCAGCTCCACCACGCCGAAAAGGCGCATGTCTTCGAACGCGAGCCACTCGCCGTTGTCGAAGTGAAACACGACGCGTGCGAAGCGCGGCTCGCCTTCGCGATCCGCCGAGTAGGCGAGATCGCCGGACATCCCGAAGTGCAGGTGCAGCCACGTCGCTTTCCCGCCCACCTCGGCGAACAGATGCTTGCCGTGCCTGCGCGCGCTCTTGAACGCACCGCCGCGCAGCTTCTTTACGAACGTCTCCTTCCTGATCTCGCCGAGGATCCGCTCATCGCGCACTTCCACGCGCGCGATCTTCTGCTCGAGCGCATGGCGGGTGAAGTAGCGGGTGTAGGTCTCGACTTCAGGAAGCTCGGGCATTGATGACTGCGATCCACTTGTCGATGCTCTTCTCCAACTCGTCCATCGGGAGCGCGCCGGAGCCGAGGACGACGTCGTGGAAGGCGCGAATGTCGAACTTTGCGCCGAGCGCTTTCTGCGCGCGCTCCCGCAGTTCCAGGATCTTCAGCTGCCCGATCTTGTAGGCGAGCGCCTGGCCGGGCCAGACGATATAGCGGTCGGTCTCCGCCTGGATCTCCACCTCGTCGATCGCGGAGTGGTCGCGGAAGAACTGCACGACCTGCTCGCGCGTCCAGCGCTTGTGATGCAGGCCGGTGTCGACCACCAGCCGGATCGCGCGCAGCATCTCGTCGTTGAGGCGTCCGTAGTCGCTGAGCGGATCCTGGTAGAAACCGACTTCCTTGCCGAGGCGCTCCGAGTAGAGCGCCCACCCTTCCGCGAAGGCAGTCGTCCCCCCCTGCTGGCGGAACGGCGGCAGGGCGGTCAGCTCCTGCTGAATCGAGAGCTGCATGTGATGGCCCGGAACGCCTTCGTGATACGCGGTCGACTCGGTCGGCAGGAGGCTGCGCGAGGTGGCGTCGGACGTGTTGACGTAGACGCGTCCCGCACGCGCACCGTCCGGCGAACCGGTCTCGTACGAGGCCGCGGGCGCACCCTCCGCGCGGAACTCCGGCACCGGCAGCACGTCCAGCCGCGCCTTCGGCAGCCGTCCGAAGAGCTGCGGCAGGCGGGCGTACATCTGGTCGTTGTACTTGCGGTAGAGATCGAGGATCTGCTGGCCCGAGGTGGGCTTCGCGGCGGGGTTCGTCTCGAGCGACTTGTTGAACGAGGCCAGATCGCTGAAGCCGAGCTTCCGCGCGATCTGCAGCATCTCCCCTTCGATGCGCGCCACTTCACGCAGTCCGAGCTCGTGGATGGCCTCGGGCTGCATGTTCGTGGTGGTCATGTTGCGCACCTGGAACGCATAGCGTTCCCGCCCCTCGGGCAGCGACCAGACGCCGACTTCCGTCCGCCCTTTCGGCGCGTACTCGTCGCGCACGAAGGCGGCGAAGCGCTGGTAAGCCGGGATGATGTGCTGTCCGACCGCAGAGACGATCGCGGTCCGGATGCGCTGCCGCTCCGCTTCCGCGAACGTCTCCGGGAAGTTCTTCAGCGGCTCGGCGAACGGTGAGTCTTCCGGTTTCGCGTCCGCGATCCCCTGCGCCTGCCCCGTCACCTGCTCGAGCAGGAAGCGCGGCGGCATCAGCCCCGCCGCCATCCCCTTGCGCATGTTCACGATCGTGTCGTCGAGCAGCTTCGGGAACTTGCCGAGACGGACGATGTAATCGTCGTAGTCCTTCACCGTCGCGAACGGCAGGGACGAGGGGAGCTGCGCGGCGAAGAGGTGAATGCCGCCCATCTGGTTGACCGGCATCTGCCAGCTGTTGAACTTCGCCCCCTCGAGCGAGATGCGCAGGTCGCGCACCATCAGGTCGCGGTTCAGGCGCTCCTGGTCCGAGAAGGCTCGCGTGTCGATCGCCTCGAACCGTGTCAGAAAGCGTTTCGTCTGCGCCTGGTCGGCGCGGACGGCGCGCTCCGAGACGTCGCTGACCTGGTCGTTGTAGCGGCGGTCGCTGAGGATCGACGCAAACTCGGGAGAAGTCCTGAGCGTGTACTCCCACTGCTCGTTGAGCAGGTCGCTCAGGGCTTTCCTGCGCCGGTCGAGGTCCTCGGCGGAGAGCTCCTGGGCGGATACTGAGCCGGCGCAGAGAATCGCCGCGACGATCGTGAAGAGAAGCATTCGCATGGCGCGAGTCTACCTGAGCACCCTCCGCAAACTGTTACACTGTACCGACTTCCATGACGGACGCCGCCGTCGATGCAGCACCGAAATACCGAGCGCTCGTGGTCGAAGACGACCCGGCCATCCGGAGGCTCGTCGAGAAACTGCTGACGCGCTCCAAGATCGAGATCGACACGGCGTCCGACGGGCGGACGGCGCTCGAAAAACTGCGTACTTCCCGCTATTCAGTGCTGGTCCTCGACCTGATGGTGCCGGAGCTGAACGGCTTCGAGATCATCGAATTCATCAAGAACGAGAAGATGGGTCTGCCGGTCGCAGTCGTCTCCGCGGTCTCACAGCAGGCACTCACGAAGCTCGACCTCGACGTCGTGAAGCTCGTCATCTCGAAACCGTTCGACGTCGATGAATTCACGAAAGCCATCCTCACCCTGTGCGCCGAGAGTGACGGAAACGCATAGAACGAGGTTCCGAGTGAAACGCGAACGGGCAGGTGCCGGTGCGGTCGGCGCGGCGCAGGCGATCACGTGAGGTCGCGCCACGACAGCGTGTGAACTTCGCCACCTTTGACGTCAGGAAGTATTTTCAGCAGCGCTGGTACCAGCTCGCGAAGATGGCGCAGGCGTGCTGAGCGCGCCCGCAAAACAATCACGGCAATCTTGAAACGCGGGACATTCTGCTGAAACGACAGATTCTTGTCAGTGGTAACAAGAACGTCGAAACTCGATTCTGCAAGTCTGAGCAACGCGCCATTGACGGTTTCGGCCCAGCCTATCTGGCGAACGGTCTTGACGTCGTGGTTTGGAAAGTCCCGAAGCAAGCGCCAATCCACGCACTCGTCGATGAGGATCTTCATCCGGCTTCAGCAAGAACGCGCGCTTTGGTTTCCTCGAGAAACGTGATCACCTGCTCGCGGCTGACCGAGGGAAACCCTTCCAGAAAGTCTTCGATCGATTCGCCTCCCTCGAGGTAATCAAGGAGATTCTCGATCGGAACGCGCGTCCCTGCGAAGACGGGAGTACCGCCCATCACCTCCGGCGAAGACATCACGACGGCGCTCTTCATCACACTGAGTATCCTTCAACTTCGAGCGTGATGCCAGAGATCGGGTCGCCTCACCCCGCCCCCACCATCCTCTTCGACCTCCGGTCGTCGTCGGCCGGGCCGCAGCAGGCTTTGACGTAGCCGGTGAGCTCGTTGACGTCGAAGGGTTTGAAGACGATGGCGTTGACCACTTCGGGCTCGAGCTGGCTGATCACGTCGCGGTTGGTGGCGCTGACCACGATCACGGATTGAGGTTTCTGGGCGCGGGCCTGTTTCAGCCACTCGATCACTTCCCAGCCGCTCATGCGGGGCATCATCAGATCGAGGACGAGGACGCGGAAGTGCTGTTTCTTGAGGGCCTCGAGGGCCTCGATGCCGTCGCGGGCGGTGGTCACGTTCAGGCCTTCGTGCTTGAACGTCACGGCCAGCAGGCGGCGGATCGCGGCATCGTCTTCGACGACCAGCACCTCGGCGCCGGTGTTTGGTGCGGCAGGCATCTCACTCATGACTGTGTGGCGTTAGTGCAACGGCGCTGCCGAGTCCGGCCCTGCTGCACGCGATTTGCATCGACCCGGCGCAGTGTTTCAATGGGAGGGCGGGCGTGATTCCCCGACACATGCTCAACATTCTCGTCGCCGAAGACGATCCCGGTATTCAGACACTCCTGCGGACCATCCTCACCAAAGAGGGATTCGCCGTCGAGTGCGTGGGTGACGGCACCGCCGCACTCCAGCGCCTCGGCACAACCCGGTACGACGTCATCCTGCTCGACCTGATGATGCCGAACCTCAGCGGTGCCGACCTGATCGCGATGCTCGCCGCCGCGAACGACGATGTACTCTCCCGCGTCATCGTCATCACCGCGGCTGCGCTCCACGACGCGCGCTCGTTCCACCGCCTCCCGGTCCTGCGCAAGCCGTTCGATCTCGACGAGCTCCGCAGCCGCGTCCACGCGACCGCGCGGGGCGAAGGGCCGGCCGCGGCGTTTCAGTTCTCGGACGCGTCGCCGATCGTGAACCCGTCGCGCGTGGCCTGACGGGCGCGCACGCCCGTCATCAGCTCGGCGCAGTCGCGGACGAGCTCGACCACGAGCGGCACGTCGAACGGCTTCCGGATGCAGGCGTGCACGAGCGTCGAGTCGAGCTGCCGGATCGCTGCCTCGTCGAACGCGGTCATGACGATCACCACGGGCGGGTTGGGCAGTCCGAGCTCGCGGAGCGCCTGAACGAACGCGAACCCGTTCATCCGCGGCATCATGAGATCGACGAGCAGCACCGCGTACGGCGCGTCCCTCACCTTCTCCAGAGCCGCAACACCGTCCGGCGCGCTGTCGACGCGGAGCGGTTCCCGCTCCAGCGCGGAGGTGAGCAGGTTGCGGATCGCAACGTCATCCTCGACGATCAACACGCCCGGAAACGAAATCACTGCCGGTCATCCTAGACCATCCTATCGGCATTGCAAGGCCGCGCCCGGCAGGCAGGAGATTTGCTTTGTCAACGTCGGACATGGATGACCTCGACGCAATATCCGAGGCGCTGCGCAGGCAGCGGAAGGATCTCGACGCCGTCAGAACACGACGCGTGGCGACGAAACAGCCAGGGTCCTCAAGAACTCGAAGAGCTCCGCGAACGCGCGGAGCTCACGAGCAAGCCCACTCCCCTCCGCTAGCTGCTATTCCGCCCGCGGCCCCGCGGTCATGTCGCTCAGCTTCAAGCCGAAATACATCACCTCCGGTCCCGCGGGCGAGAAGGCGATCGCGTTGATGTCGCGATACGGCAGCGTCGAGCGTTGACGCACCGACCCGGACTGATCGAGCGCGATCAGCGTCGTTCCCGGAAGCGCAAAGTAGACCACCCCGAGGTCCTGCGGCGACGGCACGAGGTCCACGGCGCTGGTCAGGTCGACCTCGGCGGAAGCGGTGAGGACGCGCGTGAACGTCTCGCCGCCATCCGCTGAACGGTAGATCGCGCGGCGGGTGATGCCGGTCCCGCGCGGGTCGACGCCCAGCGCCCAGATGACGTTCGCGGCGACGGGCGAGAACGCGATGTTGAATACGTTCAGTCCGTCCAGCCCCGCGGAGCGCGTCCAGATTCGCCCGCCGTCGAACGTCACGTGCGCACCGTCGGCCAGGCCGGCGGCGATCATGTGCTGGCGCACGGACGGCGCGAGCTCGATCGCGTAAAACGGTTGCCGTCCCGGCGCGTTCGCAATCGGCTCCCACGTTGCGCCCGCGTCATCCGACCACCAGATTGCCCTCTGGTCGTCGGCAATCGCGAGCTGGTTCGGGTACGAGGGCGAGGCGTAGAAGCTCAGCGGCAACAGCATCGGCGCGGTGCGCTGCTCGGTCGCGCTCACGCCGAACCGGAACAACTCCGGCCCGAGCCGCGACCACGCCCACACCCCGCCCGGCCCCGGGGCGAAGCTGTACCCGGTGTGCGGCAGCTGGAACCCGGTGAGGTCCCACGAGCAGCCTGCATCAATGGTCTCCAGGATCAACCGGTCCGTGGCCGCGATGAGCTGGTTAGGCCGCTGCGTGGCCGCGAGCCCGAATGTATAGACCTGCAAGTCGTCCGCGTTCTCGGCGTGCGGCAAGACCGTGGCCCCGCCGTCGAGACTCACGCCGACGCTCGGAACGCCGGTCACCTGCTCGCACTGCGGAGCGCGCCACGGTGTGGACGGGATGCGTACCGACCGGCGGCGCGCCGCGGCGTCGAGGGGCGTGCTGGCGACGAGCAGCACGAAGAGATAAGGAATCCAGTGCTTCATACGATCCCCATATACGGGATTTACATCAGTTCGTTTGCTAAATCCTACCCTTCATGAAAAGGTACGCCCGGTTACCAAAAACGCCGTGACTCTTCCGATTCTCATCGTTGACGATGACGTACCGACGCAGAATCTCCTGCGAGCGCTGCTGGGGCGATTCGGCCATGTGACCGAGGTCGCCGGCAACGGGTCGGAGGCGATCGACCTCCTCCGCCGGCGCAACTACAGCCTGATCATCCTCGACCTGATGATGCCGGTCGTCGCCGGCCACGCCGTGGTCGCTTTCCTGGACGAAACCTCGCGCCGCATCCCGGTCGTCGTCTGCACCGCCGCGCGCGGCGCGGCCACCGAGCATCTCGACCCGAAGATCGTCAAGGCGCTCATCCACAAACCGTTCGACATCGAACAGCTCGTCGGCACCGTCAACGGCCTCGTCGGCGCGCAGGGGCCGCTTGCGCGGGTGCTGGTCGTCGACGACGACCTGCGCGCGCGTTACATCATGCGCGCCTTCCTCGACCCCGCCGACGTCACGGAAGCCGAGACCGGTGACGCCGCGCTCGAGCTGATCGGCCGTACGCGCCCTGACCTCGTCCTCCTCGACCTCACCCTCCCCGGCACGCCGGGCGAAGAGGTGCTGCGCAAGATCCGCGAGACGGTCGAGACGAGCGACATCCCGGTCGTCATCGTCACCTCGCGCCAGGTCGGCGAAGCCGACCGAGCGAAGCTGCTGGAGCACGCCGCCGCGGTGATCTACAAAGGCGATCTTTCTCGCGAAACGCTGAGGCAGGCGCTGCAGGCGATCAAGAGATGAACGGCTCGTTCGGGTGCTGCTGCCGAAAGCGGCGAAAGCATCTGACCGCGCATAGATCGCTATGACCGACGTTCATCTCCACTGGATCGACGTTCCCTCCGATGGCTATGACGCCTTGCTGTCGCGCATCGGCGATCTCCTCAGCGCGGAGGAGCTCGCGCGCGCGAACCGGTTTCGGTTCGAGCCCGATCGCGTCCTGTTTGCGACCGCGCACGCGTTCCTGCGCACGCTCCTCCCCCGCTATACCGATTCGGAGCTGACGTTTGTGGAGATGGAGAAGGGGAAGCCGGAGCTACGGGACCGGAGCGTCCGCTTCAACCTGTCGCATACGCGCGGCCTGGTGCTGGTCGGGATCACCGCCACCGCGGATCTCGGCGTGGACGTCGAACGGATCGACGAGCGCGACCTCGAAGGGCTGGCGAAGCGCGTCTACACGGAGCGCGAGATCAGCGCCTGGAAGCGCGATCCGGAGTGGTTCTTCGACCACTGGACGCTCAAGGAGTCGTACATCAAGGCGCGCGGCCTGGGGCTGTCGCTCGACCTCAAGGCGTTCGGGTTCACGGAGGACGGGCCGCGCCTCGAATGCGCCCCCGAGTTCGACGACGCGGCGGGTTGGCAATTCACCTCGTTCGCGCCGACGCCGCGGCACCGGGCGGCGGCCGCGATTCGCATCGCGGCCGGCTCGCCTGTCCGCTGGATCACGGCGCGCGAAGAATTTCCCTCTTACGCCACCCGCACGTATTCGTAGTCGACGGGAAGATTATTGATGCCGCGCTCCGGCGGCGCGATCCAGCTCGCCACCTTCCCCGGCTCCAGCACCGGCTTCATGAGCGAGGCGACGAATGCCTGATCTTCCGGCGTCGGAATCCAGCTCGACGCACCAGCCGCAAACGCCTCCTGCGAGATCGGCTTGCCGGCCGGATCGGTCGGGATGTTGGCCCAGCTTCCAACCGTGCGGCGGAAGCGCGGGCTCGGCAGCCGCAGCTCGAACTTGATCCCACCCTTCTCGATGATCTTGTTCCAGCGCTTCACGCCGTTCTCGCAATCACGCACGTACGCGGCGCGCATGATCTCGTTCATGGCATTGCGCATCGAGACGGTCTCGGTGCGCATGCCGCCGCTGCCGTCCGGCTGTTCGAGCGTGTACTCGCCGTTCGCGACGTGGTCTTCATACAGCGATTCGTCGGGACGCCCCTTCAACCCGTTGGCGAAGTAGCTGGCCGCGTTCGACGAGACCTCGGAGCCGAAGAGGTCGAGCGCGGAGCTGAACCAGAAGTTCATGTACTTCTGGATCGTGTTCAGGTCGATCGCGCCGGCGGCGCGGATCTTCGCCGGATCTTCGCTGCGGATCTCGTTCATCACCTCGACCGTGCGCCGCACGACGCGTCCGATGCCGCTGTCGCCGACGAACATGTGATGCGCTTCCTCGGTGAGCATGAACTGGCAGGTGCGCGCGAGCGGGTCGAAGCCGCTCTCGGCCAGCGCCTTCAGCTGGAACTTGCCGTCGCGGTCCGTAAAGTACGCGAACATGTAGAACGAGAGCCAGTCGTTGATCGGCTCGTTGAACGTGCTCAGGATGCGCGGCTTGTCGGCGTCGCCGGAGTGGCGCTCGAGCAGCCCTTCCGCTTCCTCGCGGCCGTCGCGGCCAAAGTACGCGTGCAGCAGGTAGACCATGGCCCAGAGGTGGCGGCCTTCCTCGACGTTGACTTGGAAGAGATTGCGCAGGTCGTACAGCGACGGAGCGGTCGTGCCGAGGGCGCGCTGCTGTTCGACGGACGCCGGCTCGGTGTCGCCCTGCGTCACGATGAGGCGGCGCAGCGTCGAGCGATGCTCGCCCGGCACGACGTTCCACACCGGCTGCCCGATGTTGTCTCCGAAGCCGATGGTGCGGTTCTGCTCCTGCTCGGCCAGGAAAATGCCCCAGCGGTACTCAGGCATCTTCACCATGCCGAACGTCGCCCACCCTTCGCGGTCGACCGAGGTCGCGGTGCGCAAGTAGATGTCACTGCCCTGATAGACGGCGGGACCGAGCTCTTTCCACCAGTCGATGAAGCGCGGCTGCCAGTGCTCGAGCGCACGCTGCAGCGTCTTGTTCGTCGAGAGGTCGACGTTGTTCGGGATTTTCTCGTCGTAATTCATGGACATGGTGTCAAACCCTCTCCCAGGTGAACTTCGGTTTACTGCCGCTGCCAAACAGCTTCAGCGCGCCTTCGTCGCCGACCGCGTTCGGACGAATGAAAATCCAGTTCTGCCACGCCGTCAGGCGGCCGAAGATCTTCGTGGCCATCGTTTCCCTGCCGCCGAAGCGGAGGCTCGCTTCCATACCGGTCAGCGCGTCGGGCGAGAGGCTCGCCCGCTCTTCGATGGCCAGACGCAGTTCGTCTTCCCAATCGAGATCGTCCGGCGCAAAGGTGATCAGTCCCGCTTCGAGCGCCGCCTCGGCGTCGAGCTGCTCGCCGATCCGCGCGCGCAGCGCTTCGACCGTCTCGTGTGTCTCGCCGCCGAAACGCGTTTCGAGCCGCGTCATCCGGTTGGGCATCCGGTACGGACCGAAGTTCATCGCGCTCAACACGACCTTCGGGCCGTTCTCCGCCGCCAGCATGTACGAACGATCCGCGGCCAGCGCCAGCTCGAACAGCGTGCCGGCGAAGCAGGTGCCTTCGTCGATGACCGCATACATGCTGCGCGACGACACCTCGAGGCGTCCGAACGTCCGGCGGATCAGGCCGACCGTCTCGCGTACGAACCAGTGCGACGCGTGCCGCTCCAGGGCCGCGTCGAGCCGCAGCATCGCCTCGATGTCCCCTTTCGTCCGGAAGACCCAGATCCCACCCTCGCGCACGTTCGTGCGGAGATGCAGGATCGCGTCGTCGAGCTCGCGCGCCATCGCCAGCGGCCACCACTGCGCCCCTTTCGCCACGATGGCGTCGATCTCGTCCGCTTCGTCCGCGGCGGGACCGGTGACCGTGATGGTGATCGTGCGCGCGTTCTCTTCGATCGCGACGTCGACGTACCGGTAATGCACGCCCCGCTCGTCGACGGTGCGCTCGACCGGCGTGAGGGCGATGCCTTGCGCGTCCGCCGGACGGTCGGTCATGGTAGCGAGCTTCGCCGCATGCTCTTTCACTTTGTCCGTGAACGTGCGCGGCGGCGTGACCTCGTCGACCAGCCCCCACGCTTTCGCTTTCGCCCCGCCGATCCCCTCGGCGGTCGTGCAGAAGACATCCGCAAGATCGCGCCGGACTTTCCGCTTGTCCACCAGCCGCGTCAGCCCGCCGGTCCCGGGCAGCACCGCCAGCAGCGGTACCTCGGGGAAGCTGACCGTGCTGGAGCGGTCGTCCACCAGCAGGATCTCGTCGCACGCCAGCGCGAGCTCGTACCCGCCGCCTGCCGCCGTGCCGTTGACGGCCGCGAGGAACTTGAGGCCCGAGTTTTCGCTCGAATCCTCGATCGCGTTGCGCGTCTCGTTCGTGAACTTGCAGAAGTTCACCTTCCAGGCGTGGCTCGACTTGCCGAGCATGTAGATGTTCGCGCCGGCGCAGAACATCCGCTCCTTGGCGCTCCCGAGAACGACCGCACCGACTTCCGGATGCTCGAAGCGGATGCGCTCGAGAGCATCGCGCAGCTCGATGTCGACGCCGAGGTCGTACGAGTTGAGCTTCAGCTTGTAGCCGGGCTCGATGCCGGCGTCTTCGTTGACATCAAGCGCGAGCGTGGCCACGGGGCCGTCGAACGACAGCTTCCAGTGCTGGTACGTGTTGGGATCACGGTCAAATGTGATCAAGAGGACTCCTCCGAAGACTCGGCATTATAGTTCCTAATGCTAATGCGGTGCCGAACTATTTCGCGTGAGCGCTCAGCTCGCGCACCGTCTCTGCTTCTGACTTCGCGGTGGTGTCAACCATCAGATCCGCCCGTGCGTACAGCGGCGTCCGCTCCTCCAGAATCCGGCGCAGGTCGTCCATCGCCTGGCCGGAGCCGGCCATCGGGCGGCGATCGCCCTGGGCGATCACCCGCTCCATGTGCTCCTCCGGCGTGGCGCGGATCCAGACGGTGAAGCAGTGCCGCAGGAGCAACTCGTACGTCGCGGTCTCGGAGACCAGCGAGCCGCCGGTAGCGACGACGAAGCGCGGATGCGATTCCAGGAGCTCCTGCAGCGCCTGCAGCTCGTACCGGCGATATGCCTGCTGGCCGTACAGCTCGAGGATCACGCCGATGGAGGTGCCGGAGAGACGCTCGACCTCACGATCGAGCTCGAAGAACGGGATGCCTTTCTCCCGCGCCAGCGCCGCACCGAGCGTCGTCTTCCCCGCCCCGCGCAGGCCGACCAGCGCAATTCTCTGCGTGCGCAACCCGCTGGCGTCGGACGCGAACCGCTCCGCGAGCGACGCGTGAGCTTCCTCGAGTTGCGCCGGCGAGAGGCGCGCCAGGAACTGGCGTACGAGCGTCATCTCCGGAGTCGGGCTCTCATCCTCCACCAGCCGCGCCAGCGGCAACCCGAGCGCCGCCGCGACGTGCCGCAGCAGCACGATCGAGATGTTCCCCTTCCCCGACTCGATCTGCGTGATGTACCGCTCGGAGATCCCGGCATGGTACGCGAGCAGCTTCCGGCTCATCCCGCGCCGCGCCCGCTCGGCACGAATGCGCTCGCCGAATGCGTGCAGGAACGCGTCGTCGGAGTCGGCCATGAGCGACGCGGATTGTACGGGATCAGCTCGGATCGGTTGCGGCAGTTGAGTTGGTGTCGGGTATCAGGTGTCAGGTGTCTGGGGCTCTCCGGCTGACGAGCCATGTGCCGCCAGCCGCTAAGCCGCAGATACCTGACACCCGACACCCGACACCAGTCTTCTAGTCGTCCCGCCCCCTCCACTGATTCACCGCCACCCCCACCGCCACCGCGCCGAGCGCGAGGGCGCCGAGGGTGAGCCAGCGGCGGTTACGGCCGGGGTTGTACTTCAGGTACGCGGGCCAGCCCTTTTCCTTGATGTAGTTGTCCGGCTTGCCGCGCAGCGCGTCGCCGAACAGGTGCTCGACCATGTCCACGCGGTCGGCCAGGATGAGCGTCATCCAGTGGCGGTTCGACGCTTCGCCGAACTGGAACGCGTAGTCGCGCAACATGCCGCTCAGCCCGTGGGGCGGGCAGGAGTTGCCGAACACCGGCGTCAGGTCGGGATGCTCGATCGAGACGTGTACTTTCTCCGTCGGCACCTGCCGCGCACCGACGTTGCCGCGCACCGTAGTCACGTCCGACGGCAACTCGCGCGGCACCATCGGCCGGTTGGCGGGATCGAGATCGGCCCCCCAGCCGTGGACCTCCTTGTAGTTCTCCGGCACGCTCGCCGCCGAATGGCCGGGCGCCGGGACCGGATCGTCTCCCAGCGCACGCTTCACCGAAGGATCGGAAGGCGTCCATTTGAGCTCTTCTTTATAAAAACGCATGGTCATGACGTCCTCCTCCTTCTAAGCCGCCGCGCGGTCGGGAATCACCACCGGTTTGATGCAGCCATCGAGTTTGCTCGTGAAGACGCGATACCCCTCGGCGATGTCCTCGAGGGAGAAACGATGCGTGATGATCTCGCTCGGCTTGATGCGTCCGGCGCGGACGTGCTCGTAGAGACGCGGCAGATGCCGCTTCACCGCGCACTGGTTCGCGTGGATGGTCAGCCCCTTGTTGAAGATGCTGCCGACCGGCGCCAGGTTCATCGGAGGGCCATACGCACCGATGATCACCACCGTCCCGCCCTTGCGGACCGAGTTGACCGCCCAGTGCAGCGCCACGGCGTTGCCCGCCTGCGCCTTCAGGCCGAAGCCGGTGAAGGCCTGCATCGCGCTGCCCGACGCGTCGCAGCCCACTGCATCGATCGCGACGTCGAAGCCGATGTGCTCGGAGATCTTCTTGAAGTAGACCACCGGATCCTTGAGGTGCGAGAAATTCACCGTCTCCGCCGGGGCGTAGCGGCTCACGAAATCGAGGCGGTAGTCGAGATGGTCGGTCACGACCACGCGTCCCGCGCCCATCAGCCATGCCGAGCGCGCGGCGAAGATGCCGATCGGTCCGGCGCCGAAGATCAGGACCGTCTGCCCTTCCTTGATGTCGCCCATGATCGCGGCGTGGTAGCCGGTCGGACAGGCATCCGTGAGGAGCAGCGCATCGTCGTCGGAGATCCCCTCCTGGATGATCTCGGGACCGAAGTTCGCGTACGGCACGCGCACGTACTCCGACTGTCCGCCGCCCCAGCCGCCGCAGGTGTGCGAGTAGCCGTAGATGCCGCCGACCGCGGTGGCGCTGGGATTGGTGTTGTGGCAATTGCCGGACAGGCCGCGCGAACAGAAGTAGCAGAAGCCGCAGCAGACGTTGAACGGCACGAGCACCTTGTCGCCCGCCTTGAGGTTGTCGACCGCGGAGCCGACCTCCTCGACGATGCCGATGAACTCATGACCGAACGTTTCGCCGATGCGCAGGTCGGGCATCAGGCCGTGATAGAGGTGGATGTCGGAGCCGCAGATGGCGGCGCGGGTGACGCGGATGATCGCGTCATTGGGATGCTGGATCTCCGGCTCGGGTTTGTCCTCAACCCTGACGCGGAAAGGACCACGATAGGTCATCGCTCTCATACTGAAAACTCTCCTCGCGACTGAATGCAGTCCCTTGCGTTCAGTGCAAGCAGTGAACCCATGTTTTGCGTGCTAACGTCCTGATCCGCAGGAGCTTGCGGCTGCGCCCGTTCGGCATCTAGCACGAGTTGTGAAACAGCAGAAGATGCTTCGAAGCGCTGCAAAGACCATCGAAAAGGAGAAGTACATGAAGTTCGGTAGTGCATTCCTCATGTTGTCCCTCGTCGTTTTCCTCCCCTCATGCCAGAGTGAGATCTCCGACAAACCGGCCGCCGAGGTCTCGGATACCTCCGCGGTATCCGCGACCACCGACACCGCTGCCGCCACGGCCACGCAGCCGGCCGGCAGCGTGACTACCGCCAAAGTGATCAAGGAGAAGAGCTCGATCGACTTCGTCGGCGCGAAAGTGACGCGCGATCACACCGGCGAGTTCAAGAACTTCGACGGTTCGATCGAGTACGCCGGCGCGCAGCCGAGCCGGATCTCGTTCGACATCGACCTGAGCTCAGTCGTGACCGACACCGACAACCTCACCACGCATCTGAAGAGCCCCGATTTCTTCGACGTGGCGAAATACCCGAAGGCAACGTTCACCTCCACCTCCCTCACCCCCGCCCCGGCCGGCTCCCCGGCAGGAACGACTCACCTGCTCAAAGGCACGCTCGACCTGCACGGCGTGCAGAAGGAAGTGAGCATCCCGGTGAAGGCGGAGCAGTCGGCGGACGGCGTCCGCGCCACGAGCGAGTTCACGATCAACCGTCACGACTGGGGCATCTCGTACAAAGGTATGGCGGACGACCTCATCAAGGACAACGTCCTCATGAAGCTCGACCTGTATTTCCCGCCGCCGCCCGCGGCATAGAACGAGAACGACCGGGTGTCTTTAGACATCCGGTCGTTCTTGCTTCTCGTCTGGAATGGCTACACGGAGTGCATGCGTTTCGGTGAACATGCCTTCTCTTCAAATACGGGAAATCCCTGAAGATGTGTACGACGCGCTTGCCGAGCGGGCAAACCGGCAGCGGAGAAGTCTCGCACAGCAGGCAATTGCCGACCTTGCTCGTATTCCGGAGCTGGAGGCGCGGCGGACACGTCAGGCAGTGATTGAGGAGCTTCGCGCTTCCGCTCCGATCCTGCCAAAGAAAGCGCTCGATCCGGTCACGATCGTTCGCGAAGACCGAACCCGGTGAAGGTCGTCCTCGACGCTTCTGCAGCGCTGGCGGCAGTCGTGGGGCAGGAATCAGGTCCTGCCGTTCTCGATGTTCTGGCTTCGGCCGCCGTGGTCATCGCGCCCGAGCTGTTCGTCGCCGAGGTAACGAGCGGCCTCTGGAAATACGTCTCCGCAAGGCAACTCACGCTCGAAGTAGCAGCGGAGCGCCTGGACGCCGCTCTGAAGCTGGTCGATCGGTACCATCCTGAGCCGGCGCTCGCGCAGGAAGTCCTCCGTGAAGCGTCGGCGCGGCGCCATTCCGTCTACGATCTCTACTACGTGGTTCTCGCTCGGCGGGAGGGGGCAGCGGTTGTGACGATCGACAGCCGACTGAGAAAACTCATCACGACGATAGGGCTACCGGTCCACCCCTAAACACCGACGGCGGCCTTTCGGCCGCCGTCGTGATTTGGGATCGTTTTGGTGGAGCCAGACGGGATCGAACCGACGACCTCCTCATTGCGAACGAGGCGCTCTCCCAACTGAGCTATGGCCCCAAAGTACCGCTGCTAACCACCCGGCTTTCTGCTGCATTCCAGCCGGGAGCGCGGATTATAGGGGACGGTCATTCCTCCTGCAACTCGTCGACGAACCGCTCCGCGAACAGCGGCGCGAGCATGTTGTCGACCGGTGCAAAGTCGTCCGTGAGAACGATGGCCTGCCGCCGCGCGAGGTAGCGTTGCAGGTCGGCGTGCGGCAGCGCATAGGCCGCGCTGCCTGCCTCGAGATCGGCGAGTTGCGGCGACGCGAGCACCACGAACGTCGAGCGACTGCTCTCCATGTCTTCCGCGTCGTCCATCAGCACGCCGGTATTGCGCTCGCCGAACACCGATTGCAGCGTACGGGTGTACGAGGCCAGGAAGCGGCCGTCGTTGAAGTCGTCGATCACGTTCACCACCAGCGCTCCGTTCGGCGTGAGCAGCTTCTTGAGCCGGGACGTGAACTCGCGCGTGGTGAGGTGATACGGCACGGAGAGGTCGTTGAACGCGTCGATGAAGATGACGTCGTACGGCCCCCTGGCCTGCATCGCGAACCAACGCGCGTCGGCATTGACGGTGCGAATCGCGGCGTCGCGCTCCAGCCCGAAGAAACGGCCGGCCACGCGTGTCACGGCGGGGTCGATCTCCACCACGTCCACCTGCGCGTCCGGATAGCGGGTGTCGATGAGGCGCGGCAGCGTGTATCCGCCGCCGCCGATGAACAGCACGCGAAAGACCGGCCGCTGCTGCGCGGTCCAGGTGATCACGTCGTTGAACGTGCGCAGGTAGCCGTACTCGAGGTGCGACGGGTCCTCGAGGTCGGCGTACGAGTGCACGAGGTGATCGAGATGCAGCGCGTGCATCGGCGCGCCGGTGTCCTCCCGGATCGTGCGGTCCACCGCGATCGTGTAGTACTGGCTCTCCTCGAAATGAATCTGCCCTGTCTCCGCCGACTCCAGCAGCGTATCCTGCTCCGGCGGCGGCAACGCGCCGGGCCAGAGTCCCGCGTACGCCGCACCTACGGCCAGCACGAGGATCGCGGCCGCACGTCCACGCCTCCCGAACAGGCTGCCTAAGATGAGCGCGGAGGCGATCAGCACCACCCCGACACCCACCAGCGTCGTGCGCGTGCCGAAGCGCGCCACGAGATAGAAGCCGGTCACGAATGTCCCGGCGATGGAGCCGAGCGTCGAGAGCGCGTAGATCTTCCCCACCACGCTCCCCGCCGTCTCCACATCTTTCACGGCGAGCTTCACCGCCACAGGCGAGATCATGCCCAGAAAGAACGCCGGCAGGAAGAAGAGCACGAACGACAGCAGCACGACGCGCTGCAGCAGCGTGGTGGCGATCCCCATCGACGTCAGCAGTCCGTCGTCACTGGCGAGCAGGTTCGTAGCCGGTGCGATCAGGATCGACGCAATCCCCGCCGCGAGCAGCAGCCAGCCGAGCGTCGAATCCGCCGGACGCCGGTCGGCGAGCTTCCCACCCGCGTAAGCGCCGCCACTGATCCCCGCGAGCACGACGCCGATGATGCTGGTCCACGTGTACAGCGACACGCCGACATACGGCGCGAGCACCCGCCCCGCCACGAGCTCGATGACGAGCGTGCAGAAGGAGGCGGTGAATGCAACGATCGCAGCACGGATCACGGTCGTCATCCTGCCACAGGAGAACGACCGGGAGGCCTCTCGTCGTCCTCTGAATCAGGACGCGATGAGCGCGGCCCGCGCCGCCACCGACTGCGACACCTCGGCGTCGCCCATCCCCACATCTTCCTGAGGGTGCGCAAAGTAGTAGCCCTGGATCAGGTCGATGCCGAGGTCGCGGCAGGCCACGTACTCCTCCTCGGTCTCGATGCCCTCGGCCAGCGTCTTCGCACCCACCTTCCCCCCCAGCTCCACCAGCATCTTCACCAGGTCCTGCTTGATCGGCTCGTCGGCCAGCGTGGAGACGAGGCTCTTCGTGATCTTCAGGTAATCCGGCGCCAGCGCGGCGATCGCCTCGAGCGACGCGTAGCCCGAGCCGGCGTCGTCGATCGCGACCTCGATCCCCTTCTCGCGGAACTCGTTCAGCAACTCGCGGAACTGCGCGTAATCCTCGATCGCCGCGCGCTCGGTCAGTTCGAACACGAAGTTCCCCTTGTGCTCCGCAAAGTACGAAACCATCTCGTGAATGCGGAACTCCGACTCCTCGAACATCTCCGCCTCCAGATTCAGCAGGAACTTCCGGTCGCCGAGGTCCACCTGCCGCAGCCGCCGGAGCGCACCTTCCAGCGCGATCGCTTCGAGCGCCCACGCCAGCTTCGCCTCGCGGGCGAACGAGAAGAGCATGTCCGAATTGCGGAACGACGAGCCGGCCGGACCGCGCGTGAGGATCTCGTAGCCGAACACGGTGAGGTCCTTCGCCCAGACGATCGGCTGGAAGAGCGTGGTCACCCGTTTCCTGCGGATGATGTCGCGCAACTCGCGCGTCAGTTGCTTCTTGCGCTGCTGTTCCGCGTCGCGCACGGCGTCCGCGGCGATGCGCATCCCGGCGTACAGCTGCCGCTCCAGGCGGATCTGCGGCCGGTAGTCGATGCGCGTCATCCCGACGAAGAACCCGATCTCCTCGGCGTGCACCTGCGCGAAGCGCTTGCGCGTCGTGTCGATCAGCATCTGGCGGAGGTCGTTCGCGATCTTCTCCGACGCGTTCTCCGCCGACAGGTCCAGTCCGCGCGTCTCATAGAAGACGTAGAAGCTCGAGCCGCCGGCGCGATGGCAGGTCACGAGCGGATTCGCGAAGCGCGTCTTCGATTCCGCCTCGATGACCTGGCCCACATGACGGAGGACCTCGTCGAAAAACGCCCAGCCGTACTCCGCCTCCACCGCCTCGAACTGTTCGATGTCGATGTAGACGATGCCGATCTCCCCCTGCTCGATCAGCACTTCCTTGATGCGGTCGAGCACGACCGGGAGCGTGGGGAGCGAGGTGGCCCGGTCGAGCAGCATCGCCTCGAACAGCGAGCGCCCCGCCTGCGCTGCTTCCTGCCGCTCCTCGCGGGCACGCCCGAGGACCGTCTGCACGCGCTTCGTCACCTCGGCGCGATCGAACGGCTTGACCAGATAGTCGTCCGCACCGACCTGCAGGCCGGTGAGGCGGTCCTTCACGTCGCCGCGGCCGGTGACGAGGATCACGCCGATGCCGGACGTCCGCTGCACCGCCTTGAGCGCCTGGCAGACTTCCCAGCCGCTGCGCTTCGGCATCATCACGTCGAGCAGCACCGCATCCGGAAGGCGCAGCTGCGCGATTGCCAGCGCTTCCTCGCCGTCGCGGGCAGTCAGGATCTCGCAGTCGAGCGGACGCAGATACGTCCGCAGCAACATCGCCACTTCTTCGTCATCATCGGCAATCAGCACGACCGGCCGGGACATATTTGTCCCACCATCATTGCGGAAAACAGGCCAGAGGAAAAGCGATGCGATAGCATCCTGCCCGCGTGCGAATGCCTCATCCCTTCCAGGGGAACACCGCGCAGGACGTGATCGTGGCTGCCTCGATTGCCGCGGGCGTACTGCTGCTCGTCTGGCTGGTGCGCACGATTGCGAAGCAGAAGATCAAGGCGGTGCGCGCCACCGTCAGCGATGTCGACGACTTCCTGCTCGAGGTCACGCTCCGCACGAAGCTCTTCCTCCTCTTCTTCCCCGCCCTCTTCCTCGGCATGCGCGCGCTCGAGGTTCCGGACGAGCTGCGCACGCTGATCAAGCTCGCCGCGAAGCTGACCTTCATCGCGCAGGTCGCGCTCTGGACTGGCGGGGTGGTCGATTTCTTCATCCGCCGCTACCGCCGCACGCGCATCGACACCGATCCCTCGGCGGTGATGACGATGAATGTTTTCCGCCTGGCGGCGGTGGCGGCCATCTGGACGTTCGGGATCATCGCCGCGATCCAGACCCTCGGCTTCAACGTGACCACGCTCGTCGCGGGCCTCGGCATCGGCGGCGTGGCGGTGGCGCTGGCGACGCAGAACATCCTCGGCGATCTCTTCGCCTCGCTCTCGATCGTGGTCGACAAGCCGTTCGTCCTCGGCGACTCCATCATGGTGGACACGCAGAGCGGCACCGTCGAGCACATCGGCCTCAAGACCACCCGCCTCCGCGCCTCCGGCGGTGAAGAGTTGATCATCTCGAACGGAGAGCTCCTCAAGAGCCGCATCCGCAACTTCAAACGGATGTCCGAACGCCGCGCCGTGACCCGCGTCTCCATCGCGCACGGCACGCCGGTCGCCGCCCTCGAGCGCATCCCCCTGCTCCTGCAGGCCGCCGTCGAGAAACACGAAAACGCCCGCTTCGACCGCGCCCACTTCATCGCCTTCGGCGACATCGCGTACGAATTCGAGCTCTCGTACTCTGTGACCACGCCGGATTACGGCGTGTTCCTGGATATGCAGCAGGCGGTGAACCTGGACATCCTCCGCGCGCTGGAAGCGGAGAGGGTGGAGCTGGCGCATCGCGGGGCGGCCGGGGCAACGGTGCAGTAGTAGAGGTAAGCTTGGTCCGTGCAGCCGAGCGTCTACGTTGAAACCTCGGTCATCAGCTACCTCGTTGGTTGGCTCAACCGCAACGATCTGCAGGTTGCCGCTCATCAGGAGGTCACGCGACGCTGGTGGGCTACACGGCGCACGGAATTCGCGCTATTCGCGTCTGCCGTCGTCCTTGACGAAGCAGCGGATGGTGACCCTGCCCTCGCGGCCGAGCGCCTTCGGTTCCTGCAGGAGATCGCCCTGCTGCTGCCGCTGGTTTACGAAGTCTGTCGTGCAGCCGGTTATGAGCCACCCCTGGTCTGCACTCCGTTCGAGCTGTTAGGAGAGTCCTATGAGCTTTAGAGACCCGATCGTAGAAGAGATTCATGAGACACGCGCGAAGTTGCTCGAAAAGTACGGTGGATCCGCGGGTTACGCGGAGCACATCCGGGAGTTGGAACGCGAGGTGGCGGACCGTGTCGTCACTCGCGAGCCCCGGCCTCCGGTGAAGACTCATCGCAAAGTGTCATAGCCAGAGCCCTCTCACTGAAACCGCTTCCACACCCTCGGGAACGTGATGTGCTACCTTCTCTCCCTCCGGCCTGCGCGGCGGAGAAAGAGACTCGATGATCAAGTTTGGTACTTCCGGCTGGCGTGGTGTAATCGGCGAGGATTTCACCTTCGAGAACGTCCGGATCGCCAGCCAGGGCGTCGCGAATTACCTCAAGAAAACCAACCAGCAGGGGACGGGCGTCATCGTCGCCTACGACACCCGGTTCCTCTCCGAGAAGTTCGCCTCCGAAGCCGCCAAGATCCTCGCTTTCAACGACATCAAGGCGTTCCTCTGCACGCGCGACGTGCCGACGCCGTGCGTCTCGTTCGAGATCGTCCGCCGCCGCGCCATGGGGGCGATCAACTTCACGGCCTCGCACAATCCCCCCGAGTACAACGGGCTGAAGTTCTCGACCTCCGACGGCGCTCCGGCCATGCCGGAGGTCACCCGGCAGATCGAGCGCGAAGTGCACGCCGTCCAGCAGAAGAACGAACGGCTGGACGTGTACGAAAGAACCGAGCTGATCGAGCAGATCGACCCGAAGGACCGCTACCTCAGCGAATTGCGGTCGAAGATCGACGTCGACGCGATCGGCAAGAGCGGCCTGCGCATCGCCATCGACTCGCTCTATGGCACTTCCCGCGATTACCTCGACTACTTCCTGCTCGAGGCAGGAGTGCAGGTCAAGATCATCCACAACTATCGCGACCCGTACTTTGGCGGCTTCTCCCCCGAATGCAACGAGCGCAACCTCGGCGAGCTGCGCCGCGTGGTGAGCGCCGAGAAGTTCGACCTCGGCCTGGCCACGGACGGCGATGCCGACCGCTTCGGCATCGTCGACGAGCGGAACCGCTTCGTCCCGCCGAACATCATCCTCGCGCTCCTCGCGGTCTACCTGAAGCGTCACCGCAAAATCCCGGGTGGCCTCGCGCGCTCGGTGGCGACGACGCACCTCATGGACGCGATCGCGCGCAAGCTCGACATCCCGCTCTATGAGACGCCGGTCGGCTTCAAGTACATCGGCGAGCTCATTCTCGACGACAAGATCGCCCTCGGCGGAGAAGAGTCCGCCGGCATGTCGATGTACCGCCATCTCCCGGAGAAAGACGGCGTGCTGGCCTGCCTCCTGGTGGCGGAGATGGTCGCGGTCATGGGAAAGAAGATCGGCGCGCTGATCGAGGACATGCATCACGAGTTCGGCCACTACTACTCCAAGCGCGTGGACCTCAAGCTGACCCCGCAACTGCGCGACTCGGTGGCGGCGAAGCTCGCCAATCCGCCGGACCAGATCGACGGGATGCAGGTCACGGACGTCAACACCACCGACGGCGTGAAGCTGATCTTCAACGATCAGACCTGGCTGCTGTTCCGGATGTCGGGGACCGAGCCGGTGGCGCGCGTGTATGCCGAGGCCTGCAGCCCGAAGGACCTGAAACACGTGATCGATGCAGGAAGGAAGTTCGTCGCCCCCGCTGCATGAAGTATCCGTTCAACCCCCTCCTGCTCGTCTGTACCGGCGCCCGCTGCAACGACGAAAAACATGGCGACGAGCGCGGTGAGAAGATCCGCGAAGAGCTCAAAGACCACAACAAGAAGCTCGGCCGCAAGGCGACGGTGCGCATCTGCGCTGTCTCCTGCCTCGACCTCTGCGACTACGGCCCGAACATGGTCGCGCAGCCGGGCGGCACGGTGTACTCCGGATTGAACCGCCAGATCGCGAGAGCCGTATACGACGCGGAGACGGGCGACGGCCCGAAACGACCCGATCTCGAACTGGAGCTCTGATGCGACTCGCAACGCTCGTGCTTGCGCTGTTCCCCCTCACCGCGGCGGCTCAGACGATCTCCGTCTACGGCATGGCCGGACAAAGCCCGGAGACGTGGCACGGCCAGGCCGACCTGCAGGCAATCAACATCGAGCTCGCCTACGCGCTTTCGCCGCGCACGGACCTGGCGTTCGTCTTCTCGCCGATGTCCTTCGACCAGCCGCGCAGCTGGTTCGGCGACGAGTTCGGCGACGGTAACGAACGCGTCCGCGCCCTCGCCGGCTCGCTCCTCCTGCGCCGCACGTTCAACCGCGATTCGTCGCGCGTGCACCTCTACGGGGAGTTGGGGACCGGACCGATGTGGGCCGAGAAAGCGGTGCCGGCGTCCACGTCGCGCTTCAACTTCGTGTCGCATGCGGGGCTCGGCATGGTGCTCATGCCGCGGTCGCGGTTTCCGCTCATCGCCGGCTACCGGTTCCAGCACGTCTCGAACGGGGGGTATGGGCCGCGGAATCCGGGGCTGAACTTCTCGTCACTGATCCTCGGAGTTAAGTTTGGAGTGCGGTGACCGCAGTCACCGCACTCCAAACTAAAACCGCCAGGCCGCGCCGATGCTCAGCGTCACCGGATCGAGCGACACGCGCTCCGGCAACGCCACATCCGGCCTCTCGTCGCGAATCACGATCGACTCCGCTTCGAGCGGCATGTACATCAGCGAGCCGGTGAAGATGATCCGCGGTCGGAAGCGATACCGCAGCCCCGCTTCGACGAGGTACGTCGCTTCCGGATCGAACTCGAGCTCGATCCGATCGTCGAAGCGCTCCTCGAGGTTGCCGAGCGACACGAACGCCGCGCCGGCACCGGCGAAGCCGGAAAGACGCGCTTGCGGCGCAAAGTGCCAGCGGCCGGTGACCGCGTAGATGTCGAGGCTGATCGTGTTCAGGTCGACGTCGCCGGGGTTGATCACCGCAACGGGATTGACGAACGTGGCCGAGAGCTGGGTCGAGACGCGCGCGGAGAAAAACACCTCCGCGCTTACCGCGAATCCGCGGCTCGGCTCCACCTCGAGCTCCGCGCCGTCGTACGTGCCGTCGCGGGTCATCATCGTCGCGACGTGGTGAATGCCCACTTCCACGTCGGCCGCGCGCAAGGGCAGCGTAAGGAGGATGAGGAGGGCCAGCCGCTTCATTGGAACAGCGTGTCCACGTACGCCTGCGGATCGAACGGGATCAGGTCGTCGGCCGCTTCGCCGACGCCGACGAACTTCACCGGGATGTCGAACTGGCGCATGATCGAGAGGATCACGCCCCCCTTCGCGGTCCCGTCGAGCTTCGTCACGACCATCCCCGTGACCTTCGCCGCTTCGAGGAACGCCGCGGCCTGGTTGACCCCGTTCTGCCCCGTCGTGCCGTCGATGACGAGCAGCGTCTCGTGCGGCGCGCCCGGTACGGCCTTGTCGATCACGCGGTGGATCTTCGAGAGCTCCTGCATCAGGTGCGACTTGTTGTGCAGGCGTCCCGCGGTGTCGATGATCACGACGTCCGCCCCGCGCGACTTCGCGGCCGCGACGCTGTCGTGTGCCACCGCGGCCGGATCGGAGCCCGCCTTGTGCTTCACCAGCGGCACGCCGATGCGGTCGGCCCACATCTGCAACTGCTCGATGGCCGCGGCGCGGAAGGTGTCGGCGGCGCCGAGGACCACGCTCTTTCCTTCGTTCTTCCAGCGCTGCGACAGCTTCGCGATGGTGGTGGTCTTGCCGGTGCCGTTCACGCCGACGACCAGCACCACGAACGGCTTCGCGCGCGAGATGTCGATCGTGGCCGCCTCGCGGCGCGGGATGAGCGCACGCGTCTCCTCGCGGATGACCGCGCTCAGGCGGTCCATGCTCGTGATCTTCTCGTCGCGCACGCGTTGTTCGAGCCTTCCCACGATGGCCGTGGTGAGCTCGGCGCCGACGTCCGCGCCGAGGAGTCCTTCCTCGAGGCCGTCGATGGCGCCCTGATCGATCGGAAGGTCGGGCGTGATCGCCTCCTTCACCTTCTCGATGATCTCGGTGTGGGTCATGAAGAGCCCACGTTTCAGTTTGTCGAAGAGTGATTTTTTAGGTTCGCCCATGGTTTATCGCTTCGCGCCTGTCCCCTGCTCGCGCGCGGCGATCGCGCGTTTCACCATCTCTTCATCGACCGTCAGCACGCCGCTCTCGCGCGGCTCGAACTCGAGCGCACGAATGACGCGGCGATAGGTCTCGCGCAGCGCGCGTGCGCCGAGGCGCTTCTGCCGCGCCGCATCCCACGCGATTGCGAGCAGCGCGCCGCGCGTGATCTGCAGGTCGATGCCGAAGCGGCGGAAGTACTCGCGCGAGGTCCGGAAGATCGACGCATCGGGCTCGACGAAGATGCGCGCGAGGTCGCCTTCGCCGAGGTCCTGCAGCACCACGATCGACTCGAAGCGCGAGATGAACTGCGGCGTCATGCCGTAGCGGAAGAGATCGTCGTATTTGAGGTAGTCGCCGAGGTGGAACGGGAGTTCTTCACGGACTTCGCCCGACGCCGAGACGACCACCACCGGCTTCATCGGCACCACGTCCTGGCCGAGCGTCGCGCGCCGCAGCACGCTGTCGTAGAGCTCCTCGAACGCGCCGCCGGCGACGAAGAGGATGTTCGAGGAGTTGATGAGGAACGTCCAGCCGTCGGCCTCGAACTCGACGTTCTCGTTCTCCATGAGCGTGAGCAACGCTTCCTGCGCCACGATGCCGCGCACGTTCGGCTCGCCGCTGACGTTCGCGCGCACCTTGTCCACCTCGTCGATGAAGACGATGCCGCTCTGCACCGCCCGGATGATCTGGTCGGGCGTCGCCCCCGGCCCGAGCATCTTCCGCGCGTTCGCGTAGAGGCGCCCGAGCACGACCTTGCCGTATCCCTGGTGCTCCTCGGCCAGCACGTTCGCGTTCAGCCGGACCACGTTCGCGTACGTGCCGAGGTCGGGCGTCTTCGCCAGGAAGCTCTCCACCGCGCGCATGAGCGTGGTCTTGCCGGAGCCGGAGTTGCCGATCAGCAGGATGTTCGGCGCCGGATGCCCGACCAAATGCTTGACCAGCGCGACCGAGATCTCGCGGATGGCCTCGTCCTGGCCGACCACCGACTTGCGCAATTCCTCGAAAATGTCACGCGGACGGAGCGGGAACGACATGCGCGCGGGATTGTAGCCCGGGTTAACATTCACTGATGGTGTCCCGGCTGCAGGAGCAGGTCTCGGAGCTGCGGCGGCTGTCCTCGCTGCCGGACGCGCAGCTCTTCGCCACGTGCGGCCTTTCGCACTGGTCGCCGTCCGAGCATCTCGATCATTCCGTGAAGGTGCTGTCCTCGATCGTCGGCCGCCTGCTGCAGCTCGACGCGGAGCCGGGACGGCGTCTCAGCTTCCTCGGGAACCTCATTCTTCTCTTCAGGTGGATCCCCCGCGGCCGCGGTAGGTCGCCCAGGCGCCTGCGCGGCATGCGCGCGACGCGCGAGGAGCTCTGCGCCGCGCTCGACGTGCTCGCGTCGCAGCTCGAGCAGCTGGAGGCGTCGCATCTCGAGCCCCGTCGCGGCCGCGTCGTCCCGCATCCGCGCTTCGGCGGCCTGACTCCGCCCCAGGCGCTCCGCTTCGCCGCCATTCACACGCACCACCATCTGAAGATCGTGGCCGACCTGCTGCGTCAGGGAACCGGCCAGTGAAATCGGGGCGTCCGCTCGAAGGTGAGTACGCGCCGTACGCGAAGGTGGACATCGATCTCGTCGAAGGCGACGACGCCGTGGCCATCCTCGCCGCGCAACGCGAGCTCGTCCTCGCCCTCCTCGGCGGCGTCGAAGAGAGCGCCGCGAGCGGCCTCACCTACGCTCCGGGTAAATGGACGCTGAAGGAAGTGGCCGGCCATCTCGCCGACGACGAGCGCATCTTCGCCTACCGCGCCCTCTGCATCGCCCGCGGCGACGGCCGCCCACTCCCCGGCTTCGACGAAAACGAGTACATGGCCGCCGCAAACTTCGAATCACGCACGCTGGCCGAGATCATCGGCGAGTACCGTACCGTGCGCTGGGCGTCCATCACGCTCTTCGCCTCGCTGACCGAGGAAGCGTGGACGCGCCGCGGCGTGGTCAACGGATACGAGGCGTCGGTGCGGGGGCTGGCGTTCCACATCGCGGGACACGAGCTGCACCACCTGCGAGTGCTGCGGGAGCGTTATGGAGTGCGGTGACCGCAGTCACCGCTTTTCCTGCGCGCAACGCCAGCTGCGGCTTGCGGGAGTCAAAGCGGTGACTGCGGTCACCGCACTCCATACTCCCTACGTCACGAACGAGAACACCACCGCCACCAGCAGCAGCGCCACCACGGCCACTGAGACCCACATCGCCTGGATGGTGGGCTTGTGCATGTTCACGGTCTCGCGGCGTTCGCCGAGGAGGTACTGGAGGTACTCGACGCGGGGGCGGACCACGCCCACCTTGTCCTCCACGTTCGGGTAGAGCACTTCGTTGATGCCGGGGACGATCACCACCGGGATGAACGTCGCGCCGCCGGTGCGGGTGATGTAGCCGGAGAGGTCTTCGTTGTGGGGCTGGTCGGTCGTGCAGACGAGGCAGTGGTAGACGGTCGTCGACTGCAGGACGGACATCGCCTTCTGCAGGGTCGTCTGCGCGCGGTAGGTCTGCACGACTGAATCCGAGGTCTGGCGGAGGATGCGCTCGTTCAGGTCGGGGATGCGCGTGAAGATGAAAATCGTCTCCCCTTCCCCGACCGGCAGTTTCTCCGGACGGCGGTAGATCACCTCACCGTACTCGTCCCACCATTCCGGGCCCTGTTCGGTAGTGAACCCCTCCTCGGCGAGGCGGTCCATGAGACGGAGCACGGCATCGCTCCCCTCGGGGGATTCAATCGGCTTTTCGGCTTTCAGCTCTTGCATATTTATTGACGAGACGGATGAGGTCTTCGAACTCGAAAGGTTTGCCCATGTAGTCGTCCGCCCCGCACACGCGCGCCTTCTCGGCGATGTCGCGGTCGCCGGACACGACGACGTACGGGATGTTCTTCGTATCAGGGTTCGCCTTGAGTGCGCTGCACAACTGCTCGCCACCCATTCCTTTGATCGTGAGGTCGGCGAAGATCATCGACGGCTTCGTCTCGCGCGCCTTGTCGAACGCGCTGTCGCCGTCGGCCACCACCTGCGACGTGTAGCCGTTGCGCTGCAGCACCAGCGAGATCAGCCGTGCAACCTGCGGATCGTCTTCGACTACGAGAATCAAGACACACCTCTCACACGTCGAACCGGACGCGCACCCCTTTGCGTGCGTGGCCGAGGGCCGCGCCCGCGAGGGCGCCCGCCCCGTTCGCGGCCGTGTCGGGGAACGAGGTCACGCGCGTCGGCAGGGAGAGCTGCCAGACGAACATCGCGCTCGCGAAGACTACCGCCGCCACGACCGTGATCGCGTACGTCACCCCCCGCCTCCGCAACGGCGAGTCGAGCGCGACGAACGAGAGAAAGCCCCACGGCACGAACAGGAGAATGTTGGCGATGACCGGCATCAGGAAGGCGAGCACCGCGGAGCGAGAGACCGGACCGCGGCTCGACCCGAGGGAGCGCGACAGGATCTCGCGGATCGGATGCGTATCCGCCGCGTACGCCTTCCCCGAGAGGAGGTACAACAACCCCACCATGGCGATCATGGTCAGCACGAGTAACGCGAACGTCACCGGCTTGCGGACGACGACCACGTGCACCTGCCGTTTGCCCATCGAGATGCATTATCCAACGAGACATCAGTCGGTTGGGTTCGGATTGCCAGCGAGGTGCCAACACGGGGAGCCTGGTGTCGGGAGCCGCTTCGCGGGGGTGTCGGGAGTCTGGGGTTTCTCGCCTGGGTGGAGGAAATCCCGAGACACTCCGGCCGCGAGAAGCGCGCGTTTCGCGAGAACCCCCAGACACCCCCGCGCGCGGTTCCTGACACCCGCGGCGAATGCCGCGCTACAATCCGCAATAACTTCATGCCCCCTGTCCGGTTCGCCCCCTATCGAGAGATTGCTCACGAGGTTGCGTCGCGTCTCGCCTCCGCGCGGACGGGCCGCGACCCGCTCGCGGCGTGGGACGAAGAAGTCATCGTTCCCTCACGCGGAGTGGCCCAGGCCGTGTCGGCCGAGCTGCTCTCCCGGATGCCCGAAGGGGTGGCCGGGGTGCGGCTGCAGACGCTGGAAGAGCTCGCGCAGCGGCTGCTGGCGGCGGCCGGGCAGACGCCCCGCGTCGCCTCGGAGCTGGAGCGGCGGCTGGCCATGCGCACCGCCATCCGCTCCGTCGACCACCCGATGATGGAGAGCCGCGGCGTCGCGGCGATGCTCGAGCGCGCCTACCGCGACGTGCGCGACAGCGACGTCACCCTCGCCGACCTCACCCGCCGGGCCAATTCCGTCCGCGGCCTGCGCAACGCGCGCCGCACCGAGGCAATCTACAGGGCGTGGAGTGAGTACGAGAAGCTGATCGCCCAACTGCATGCGGTCGACGCGGCGGACCGGCTCGCGCAGGCGTCGCGTCTGGCGGCCAGCGCGAAGCCGCAGCTCCTGGCCGGCTTCTACGACATGACCGGCGCGCAGTGGCAGTTCGTGGAGGCGCTCCTGCGCGCGGAGCGCATCGGCGGGATGTGGGTGCCGACCGAGGAGCCGTTCGCGCAGGCGTTCGTGCGGGCCATCGCGCCGTATGCCGAGGTGGTGCGCGATCCGGCCATCGAGATCCGCAAGCCCGACGTCGCGGCGGCGCAGTACGAGACCCGGCTCGACGAGCTGCGTGACGTCTGCACGCGAGTCGGAGAGCTGCTGGCGAACGGAACGCCCGCGCGCGAGATCGGCATCGTGGCCCGCTCGCTCGAGCCGTACGACGTAAAGCTGCTGAACCGGTTCGCGGAGGAGCAGGGCTTCGCGACCACGACGGCCGACGAGATTTCGCTGGCGTCGCACCGGGTCGGGCGCGGAGCGGTCACGCTCCTCCGCCTGCGGGAGCGCGGCTTCCCGCGCACCGAGGTGCTGGAGCTCGTGCGCGACGGCCTGTACGTGCGGACGCGCCTGCACATCGACGACGTCGATGCCGCCACGCGCCGCGCGCGCGTCGCCGGCGGCACCAGCGAAGAGCTGCGGCCGTTCCGGAACCGCTCCCGCGCGCTCGACGACTACATCGCACTGGTGACGGAGCTCGAAGAGCTGACCGCGGCTATCGACCTTGACAAACTAGCTGAGGGAAAGCTGTCCAGCCTCTTCCGCCTCGAGACCGAACAGGACCTCGCCGCCGCCGAAAAGCTCGACCAGATCGCGACCGTCTTCCGCCGCGCCCTGGTCTGGAACAAAGGCCTCGACCTGAACGCGGTCATCGACGCCATCACCAACGAGCCCCTCGGCCCTCAGCCCTCCCCCCTCGGCCCTAAGATCTGGTGTGGTGAGCTGCTCCGCTTCCGCGGACGCTCGTTCACGCACCTCTTCGTGGTGCGGATGCAGGACGACGTCTTCCCGCAGCGCCGCACCGAGGATCCGCTGCTCCCCGACAGCGACCGCGCTCTCCTCGGCGTCCGCGAGATCGGCGACGGCCGCGAGGAAGAAGCGCTGCTGCTGTCGCTGCTCTCGGATGCCTCGCCGCGCGTGCACTACTCCTTCGCCACCGGCGACGGTTTCGGCAAAGTGCTGCGCAAGTCGCGCTACCTGCGCGCGATCCCGACGGACGTCGCGACGCCGCAAAGGCACCAGCAACCAGCAACCAGCAACAGGCAACTCCAGCTCCTCGCCAAAGCCGGCACCGCCGGTCCGTTCGACGGCTACATCGGCCCCCTCGCCACCGCGATCTCCTCGTTCTCCCCCACGCAGCTCGAAGACTTCGGCGAGTGCCCGCAGAAGTTCCTGCTCAAGCACATCCTCGGCGTCACCGACATCGACCATCCCGAGCGCGAGCTGCAGATCAATCCGCGCGACAAGGGGACGATCGATCACGCCATCCTGGAGCGCTTCTACCGCGCCACCTCCGAGCACGACCTCGCGCAGGCCGCGGCGTCGCTCCCGAAACTCCCCGACGCGCTCGCGTTGCGGCTCGACACGCTGATCGACGAGGAATTCGACAAGGCCGAGCAGCAGGCGCCGCCGTTCAACCCCACCATCCGCAGGATGGAGCGCCGCGCCACCAAGCGCCTCCTGCGCGAGTTCCTCGTGCACGACATCGGCGACCTCGACGCGCAGCAGCTCGTCCCCCGCCACTTCGAGTACCGCTTCGGCACGAAGCACCGCAACGATCCGAACCGCATCCCCGATCACCCCGAGCCGTTCATCGTCAATCCGGGCGGCGGCGCGGTGCGCGTCGAGGGAACGATCGACCGTATCGACGCGGGGAAGGACCGCTTCCGCATCGTCGATTACAAGTCCGGCAAGGCCGGCCGCCACGCGAACCTCGGCGACAAGATCGACCGCGGCGTCCGCCTGCAGCTCGCGCTCTATTCGATGGCCGTCGCCGAGTTCTTCGATGCGCCGCCGGAGCAGGTCAGCGCGACCATCAAGCCGCTCGTGGTGGCCGATCTCAAGCTCGACAAGTTCGGCTTCGCACTGCACGAGAAGCGCGAGGCGCTGCTGGCAACGCTGGAGATCTTCATGCGCGCGATCCTGGCCGGCGCTTTCCCGGCCTTCCCGAACGAGAACGATCTCGAGTTCAACTCCTGCAAGTACTGCCCGGTGAATCACTCCTGCCGCACCAAGCACGACACCGACGAACGCTACGCCGTGGCGCAACACAAAGACCCGCGCACGCTCCTCGGAGACCTGGCGTGACGCTGCAGCAGGCCTTCGATTTCGCCCCCCGCCCGAAGCCGGCCGAGACGGACAGCACGTCCTCCCCGCGCCGCAACGTGGTCATCGAAGCCGGTGCCGGCACCGGCAAGACCACGGCCATCGTGGCCGAGGTGCTGAAGCTGATGCTCGAGCACGAAGACCTCGCCCCCGAGCGCATCGTGCTGATGACGTTCACGGAGAAGGCGGCGGGAGAGATCGCGGACAGGATTCGGGGGGCGCTGGAGGAGCTGAACGAGTTGGTGTCGGGTGTCGGGTGTCAGGTATCTGGGGTGTCTCGCCCGGGCGAAAAGCCGCAGACACCTGACACCAGACACCACATAGGCTGGCCTGTCGGATCCCCCAACCCGCTCCTCACGATCCGCGATCCGGAGCAAGCCCGTGCCGCGATTGCAAACCACCTCTCCCACATCGACTCGCTCCGCTCGCAGACCATCCACTCCTTCTGCCAGTCGCTGCTGCGCACGTTTCCGATCGAGGCGGGGCTCGATCCGCAGTTCAAGATCGTGGAGGGGTTCGAGCGCTCGCTGCTGTTCGGGCAGGCGTACGACGCCTGGCTGGACGAGGAGACGCGCGTCAATCCGCGGGAGGAAGTGGTGCAGGAGTGGGAGCTCCTGTTCCAGCACGCCGGCTATCTCTTCCAGATCCGCGACCTCGTGCTCGGCCTGGCCGAGCGCCGCGACCTGCTGAACGAGACCGAATACGACTTCGGCTCGTACGACGAAGTGCGCGACCAGCTGCAGGACGCCCTGCACGCCATCCGCGGCTGCATCGACGACGTCGGCGACGAGCACGCGCGCCGCATCTTCACGTACGTCCGCGAGACCACCCCGCGCATCGACACGCTCGACGACTGCATCGCCTATCTCGGCGAGATCGCCACGGCCATCCGCGAGGCGAACCTCCCCCGCCACGGCGTGCTGAAGGAAGCGCTGAAGATCCTGCGCAACGGCGACAAGGGACGCTGCATGTACGACCGCCTGGTCAGTCATCGCGCGGCCATGGCGCTGCTCGCGCTGACGCGCCGCTTCCTGAGTTTCCTGGACGAGGAGAAGCGGAAGCTCGGCGTGGTCGACTTCGACGACCTCCTGCTGCGCACGCACGCGCTGCTCGAAGACCAGACCCTCCTCGCCCGCGCGCGCTCGCAGTTCGACTACATCTTCGTCGACGAGTTCCAGGACACCGACCGCACGCAGGCGCGCATCATCGACCGCCTCGCTCGCGGCAACGACGACCGTTACGTCGACGGCAAGACCATCGTGGTCGGCGACCCGAAGCAGTCGATCTACGGCTTCCGCCGCGCCGATCCCGAGATGTACTACGGGATGACGGAGAAGCTCGCGCGCGGAGGCGCGGAGCGGCGCGTGATCACCGACCAGTACCGCAGCGACCCGGCGCTCCTCGACGCGATCAACGCGATGTTCGGACGGCTCTTTCCCCCCGGCGAGCACGACCCGAACGTCTTCCGCCCCGCGTACAACGCGCTGACGCCGCGGGCGAGGACGCGCCGCGAGCTCGACGCGAGGTTCACCATGCTGCACGCGCAGCACGACGAAAAGTCGGACCGCTTCTTCGCCGAGGCCGAGGCGGTGGCGGAGTGGATCCGCGCGACCGACGGGAACCTGAAGCGCTTCGCCATCCTCTTCCGCAGGCTGACCAAGCTCGACGACTATCTCGATACGCTCGACAAGTACGGCATCGCGTACGTGCTGCCGCCGACGAGGATGTTCCTCGACCGCCGCGCCCCGGTGGACCTGCTGGCGGTGCTGCGCGCGATCGCATACCCGTTCGATAAAGGCGCGCAGATCTCCGCCGCGAGGACGCCGTACTTTGCGCTCACCGACATTGAGATCGTCGAGGGCCAGACCGTTCCGGCCAGCGAAGCCCCTCAGCCCTCAGCCCTCGCCCCTCGGCCCTGGATCGCCTTCGAGGAAGCAATCACCAAGTTCCGTGAAGCATCCAGACACCTGACCATCTCCACCCTGATCGACCTCGTCATCGCCACGACGAACATCGAGCGCGTCTACGACGCGGCCGCGGACGGCACGCGCCATCTCCGCCATCTCGAGCACGTTCGCGCCATCGCCTTCGAGTACGACCAGCGCCTCGGCGGGTCGGTGCGCCAGTTCGTCGACGAGATCACGCGCCGCCGCGATGAGCCGGAGGAAATGGAGCCGAGCCTCGTCGACGAATCGCAGAACGCGGTGCGCATCCTCTCCGTCCACGCGGCGAAGGGGCTGGAGTTCGACACCGTCATCCTCCCCGATCTCGCCTTCCCCACCTCCAGCAGCGACGCGCTGCAGCTCTTCACGGTCGAAGAGCCGCGCAGCCTCGTGCTGGCGGGACGCGCCGAGTCGATCTCCGCGAATTTTCGTTTTACGGGCGAGGACAAGCTGAAGAAGCTGGCCGGCAAGCGCGACGAGGCGGAGCTGCGCCGCCTCTTCTACGTCGCGGTGACGCGGGCCAGGACGGACGTGGTCTTCGTCTGCAACCTGCACGAGGAGACGAAGAACATCGGCTTCCTGAAATGCCTCACCGAGGCGCTGGGGATCGACCGGAAGGAACTGCCGCTGCTCTGGCCCGAGGGGGGACGCGAAGTGCGTGACACGCCGATCGGCGCCGTCGCGTTCGAGAAGGTCGCGGTCGGCCGGACGGAACAGCGCACGCGCAAACGGCTGCACGATGCCACGCTCGAAGCGCAGCTCGCGGCCTCCGACATCCTCGAAGCGGACATCGCCTCACCGGCCGTGGCGGCGGCGACCCTCACCACCGCCGAAGTCGCCTCCCGCCGCGCCGGCTCCCGCAGCCGCGCCGCCGGGACGCTGCTCCACCGCGTGCTGGAGCTTTGGGACGGCCGCGCCGACACGGAACCGCTCCTCCGCCAGCTCGCCGTCGAAGCGGCGGCCGACGCCGAGGCGGTGAGCCGGGTGCGCAAGCGCCTGGCGACCATCGCCCGCTCCGAGTTCCTGCTGCGGATCGCGAAAGCCGAGACCCTCGGGCGCGAGGTGCCGGTGCGCTTTACCGACGAGCATGGCGTCCTCGTCGAGCGCCGCATCGACCGCCTCCTGCGCGAACCGGACGCCGACCTCGTCATCGACTACAAGAGCGGCAAAGCCGAGCCGGAGCGGGTGAAACGCGACACCGACCAGGTGGCCCGCTACTGCGCCGCCATCACCGCCATCAGCGGCCGCCATTGCCGCGGGGCTCTCTGGTACATCGATCCGGATGGGGACGAAGTACGCCTCGTGCAGCAATGAAATCGGCAAAAACGGAAGAAAAAACGCTGGGCAGTTAAGCAAACTTGCTTACGAACTAAGCTTTCACGCTTAGCTTGCAAGCATTTTTTCTTCCGTCGGAAGTATTTTTTCTTCCGTTGAAAGTATTTTTTCTTCCGTCGGAAGCTTTTTTTCTTCCGTCGGAAGCTTTTTTTCTTCCGTTGGAAGCTTTTTTTCTTCCGCTGGAAGCTTTTTTTCTTCCGCTGGAAGCCTTTTTTCTTCCTCTGCAGGCGTCCTCCCTTCGCCTGCAAGCCTTCCTGCTTCCCAGCGTTTAGAATCCGCCCGTGCCGCTGTCGAAAGTCGTCCTGCTGTCGTTCATCACTCTGATCACAATGGTGAATCCGCTGGCGATCATTCCGTCTTTCGTCGCGCTCACCGGCAACGTCTCCCGCGCCGGCCGTGCGCGCGTGGCGCTGGTCGCCTCCATGGCCTGCGTGGTCGTGCTCACGCTCTTCCTCGTGGCGGGGAACTGGGTGTTCCAGTTCTTCGGCATCACCGTCCCGGCGTTCCAGATCATGGGCGGGATCATCTTCTTCACCAACGCGCTGCACACCCTGGTCGAGCGCGACGAGCGCCGCGCCTACAACCTGGGCGGCGAAAAGCGGATGGAAGAACACGACGTCGAAAAGGCGGAGGAAGATCCCACCTCGATCGCCGTCGTGCCGCTCGCCATTCCCATGCTCGCCGGCCCGGGCGCGATCACTTCCACCATGCTGCTGGTCAACCTTTACCCGCGGCTCGAACAGAAGGTCGCCGTGACGGTGGCGATCGTCGCCGTCGGCCTGACCTGCTGGCTGGTGCTGCTCGCCGCTGTCCCCCTCTCCCACTGGATCGGCGACCGCGGCCGCGCCGTCTTCACCAAGGTGATGGCCCTCCTCCTCGGCGCAATCGGCATCCAGTTCATCATCAACGGCCTCAAGCCGGTACTGACGGAGATTATCCGGGCAAGTTGAGCGGCGCTGAGCAGCGCTTTCACTTCGCCCGCGAAGAGAGACGACCGGGGGCCTCCGGCGGGCCGGCGTGGCCGGCAGCACTGGTTGCCCAAGGCTGAACGCACGCCTCTCGCGTCAGGCGCCGTCCGTGCGCAAACAAGTGCTGCCGGCCACGCCGGCCCGCCGGAGGCCCCTCGTCGTACCCTTTCGTGGGTCGAGTGAAAGCCGCGGCTTAGCACGCTAAACTGGCCCGCATGTTCATCGGCCATCACGCCGCCGGGTTTGCCGGGAAGCGCTTTGCGCCGCGGGTCTCGCTCGGCACGCTGTTCTTTGCGGCGATGTTCCTCGACCTGCTCTGGCCGATCCTGCTGCTGCTCGACCTGGAGCACGTGCGCATCGATCCCGGCAATACCGCGTTTACCCCGCTCGACTTTTACGACTACCCGATCTCGCACAGCCTGCTGACGGTGCTCGGCTGGTCGGTGGTGGTCGCCGTCGGATACCGGATCGTGCGGAAGACCTGGAGCGGCGCGGCGGTCGTCGGCGCGGCGGTACTGAGCCACTGGGTGCTCGACTTCGTCACGCACCGTCCCGACCTTCCGCTCTGGCCGGGCGGCCCGCTGGTGGGACTCGGGCTCTGGAACTCCGTTCCGGCCACCATCATCGTCGAGTCGCTGCTCTTCATCGCCACGCTCACCATCTATCTGCGCACCACCGTCGCCCGCGACCGCACCGGCTCGATCGCGCTCTGGTCGCTGGTCGTCTTCGTGGTCCTCATCTACATCGCGAACGTCACCTCACCGCCGCCGCCGAGCACGACCGCCATCGCCTGGGCCGCGCTCGCGGCGTGGCTGTTCGTGCCGTGGGGTGCGTGGATCGACCGCCACCGGCAGCCGCGTACACCGTGAAAGCCCTCTTCATCGTCAACGAGCGCTCGGGGAAGAAGCGCGCTTTCGACGTCGCGGACGTGATCCGCGCCGCGTCGGCGTTCGAGAGCGAGATCCTCCCCTGCGGCCGCAAGGAAGATCTCGACGCGATGATCGACCGCGCCGAGACCGAAGGCTTCGAAATCGTCTTCGCGGTCGGCGGCGACGGCACGGTGCACGAGACGGCGAAGAGGCTCATCGGCCGCAAACCGGCGCTCGGCATCCTCCCGATCGGCTCCGGCAACGGCTTCGCGCGCCATATCGGCCTGCCGCTCGATCCCGCAGGCGCACTCGACTCCTGCCGCACCGGCCGCATCGTCACGATCGACACGGCCGTCGTGAACGAGCACCCGTTCCTCGGCGTGATGGGGATCGGCTTCGACGCGATGATCGCGGACCGCTTCGCCTCCAGCAACGTGCGCGGCCTCGAGACCTACATCAAGGAGGGGCTGCGCGCGTTCGCCGAGTTCAAGCCGGACGAATACGAGCTGACCGCGAACGGCCGCACGCTCACGCAGCGCGCCTTTGTGGTGGCCATCGCGAACTCCGGCCAGTACGGCAACAACGCCCGCATCGCCCCTCTCGCCTCGCTGCAGGACGGCCTGCTCGACGTGGTGATCGTGAACGACACGAACCTCCTCGACGCCGCCTTCCTCCTCGGCCGCCTCTTCTCCGGCACCATCCACCAGGCCCGCGGCGTGACCACCCTCCAGACCGCCGACATCACCATCCGCCGTGGCGACGCAGGAGCCGCCCACCTCGACGGAGAACCGGTGACGCTCCCCGCGGAGCTGCACGTGCGCGTGGTGCCAAGGTCGCTGAGGTTGCTGGTGACGGATGAGGCGACCGGACTGTAGTTTGTTGTCGGTTGTCAGTTGTCGGTTGTCTGCGGGACCTCGCCATCGGGTGTCAGGTGTCTGCGGCTCGAGGGCTTGCGGGAACTGTCTCGAAAGCCTGCAAGCCCCAGACACCTGACACCCGACAGGGCGACACACTACAGACAACCGACAACCGACAACTGACAACTGACAACACCGTTACTGGCGCGCTCGTCGCACAACGCCCCTCCCGCAATGCCGCCCCATGCTTTTCGTGCCCTTCGTCACCGCAATTTCAGGATCTTCTTCGCAGGACAGCTCGTCTCCCTCGTCGGCACCTGGATGCAGCAGGTGGCGCAATCGTGGCTGATCTATCGCCTGACCGGCTCGCCGCTCCTCCTCGGCGCGATCGGTTTCGCCGGCCAGTTCCCCATCTTTCTGCTCGGCCCGATCGGCGGCCATGTCGCGGACCGCTATGACCGCCGCCGCGTGCTCATCGCCACGCAGAGCGTGTCGATGCTGCTCGCATTCACCCTCGCGTTCCTCACCCTCTCGGACAACATCGCCGAGTGGCACCTCTTCGTCCTGGCCGTGCTCCTCGGGCTGGTGAACGCGTTCGACCTCCCGGCGCGGCAGGCGTTCCTCTCCCAGATGGTCGAGCGCGAGGACCTGATCAACGCCATCGCCCTCAACTCCTCGATGTTCAACGGCGCCCGCATCGCCGGTCCCGCCATCGCCGGCATCCTCGTGGCCACGATCGGCGAGGGCTGGTGCTTCTTCGTGAACGCCGTCAGCTACGTCGCCGTGATCGCCGGCCTGCTGCTGATGACCGTCCCGCGCTTCATCGCGGCGCCGGCCACGAAGTCGATGTGGGGGAACGTCGCGGAAGGCTTCCGCTTCGTGGCCCTGACCCCGCCGGTCCGCGCGCTGATGGTGCTGATCGGCGTGGTCAGCTTCACCGCGCTGCCGTACACGGTGCTGATGCCGATCTTCGCCGACCGCATCTTCCACTCCGGCTCCCGCGGCCTCGGCATCCTGATGGGCGCCGCCGGCGCCGGCGCACTCCTCGGATCGATCGCGCTCGCCCTCCGCTCGCACGTGTTCGGCCTCGGACGCTGGGTGGCGATCGCCTGCGCGGTCTTCGGCGGCTCGCTCGTGGCGTTCTCGTTCTCCCGTAACTTCATGCTGTCGGCCGCGATCCTCTGCCTCAGCGGCGGCGCGATGATGGTGCAGATGGCGTCGTCGAACACGCTGGTGCAGTCGATGGTGCCGGACGAGCTGCGCGGGCGCGTGATGGCGGTCTACTCGATGATGTTCATGGGCATGGGCCCTCTCGGCGCCTTACTGGCCGGCAGCCTCGCCGAAAGCTTCGGCGCCCCGGTCACCGTCGCCACCGGCGGCGCAATCACGGTCCTGGCCGCGATCGTCTTCAGCCTCCGCCTCCCCGCCCTCCGCGGCCCCGGCCGCGAGCTGATCCTCGCGCAACAGGCCGGCCCCGGCGATCCGCAGCAGCAGACGACGGCGACGGGAGCAGAAGGGCGTTAGGCGGGGTATCGGGTGTCAGGTGTCTGGGGCTTAGCGGCTGGCGACACATGTCTCGTCAGCCGCAAACCTCAGACACCTGACACCCGACACCAACCCAACGCCTTCTACAGCGTCGCCACCAACTCCCCAATCCTCCGCTGCAGCTCATTCCGCGTCTCCACGAACCGATCGAACCTCGTGGCCGGATCGTCCGGACCGTAGGACGGGTCGACGATCGGCCAGTGCTCGATGCGCTTCGCGCCGGGCCAGGTCGGACAATCCTGAGCGGCGGAATCGCACACCGTCACCACGACGTCGAACTCCTGCTCCAGAAACGGGTCGGCCGATTTCGAGGTCAGGTCGCTGCCGTCGATCCCGATCTCCGCAAGCGCCTTGATGGCAAGGGGATGGACCCACCCCGCAGGCTTTGAGCCGGCCGACACGACGTCGAGCACGTCGCCATGGAGGCCTCGCGCCAGCCCCTCGGCCATCTGGGAGCGGGCGGCATTGCCGGTGCAGAGGAACAGCACGCGTTTCTTCATGGAAGGAGTCTATTGATGGCGAAGGAAAAGCTCTACGACTTAATTGAACAGCTGGAGACGGCGATGTTCACCACCCGCCGCGCCGACGGCCGGCTCGTGTCGCGTCCGATGGCGACGCAGAAACGCGCCGCCGGCGCCGACCTCTGGTTCGTGACCTCCCGCGATTCCGAGAAGCTCATCGAGATCGGCGAGGACCCACACGTCAACCTCGCGTACTACAAAGACCGCACGCGCGAGTGGGTCTCCGTCTCCGGCACCGCCCGCATCGTCGACGATCGCGAAAAAGTCCGCGAGCTCTACCAGCCTGACTGGCGCGCATGGTTCGGCGACGCCGGCGGCCCCAACGACGGCACCCCCGACGATCCCCGCATGGTCCTGATCGGCGTCGACATCGACCAGGCCCTCTTCCTCGAGCTCAACAAACCGCAGGCGGTGGTGCTGTTCGAGGTGGTGAAAGGGATCATCACCGGCAAACAGCCGGACGTGGGCGAGGTGCAGCGGGTCGACGGCTGAGCGCGAAAGAACGACGAGAGGCCTCCGGCGGGCCGGCGTGGCCCTTGGTCGGTCTCTTTGGGGTTAAGGCGACAGACGCTCGATCACCCAGTCCTTTGGTTCGCGGAGGCGGTAGATGAAGCGGTCGTGGAGGCGGTCCTGCCTCCCCTGCCAGAACTCGATCTCGACTGGGATGACGCGGTAGCCGCCCCAGTGCGGAGGGCGCGGGACCGGGCGTTCGCGGTGATTCGCCTCCAGCTCGCGGAAGCGCTGGTCGAGATCGCCGCGGCCGGGGATGACAGTGCTCTGGTTCGACGCCCAGGCGCCGAGCTGGCTGCCGCGCGGGCGCGTATCAAAGTACGCGTCCGCCTCCTCCGCGGTGGTCTTCACGGCCACCCCTTCGATGCGCACCTGGCGGTGGAGCACCGGCCAGAAGAAGTTCAGCGCCACCCGAGGATTGTCGCTGATCTGCTGCCCCTTGCGGCTGTTGAAGTTCGTGTAGAAGACGAACCCGCGGCCGTCGAAGCTCTTGAGCAGGCAGACGCGCGAGCTGACGATGCCGTCGCTGCCGCAGGTCGAGACGGTCATCGCCTCCGGCATCTCCGGCTGCTTCTGCTTCGCCGCTTCGAACCAGCGGGCGAACTGTGCGAACGGACTTTTTTCGAGATCGCTCTCGAGCCACGGTTGTTCTGTACTCAACGGACACTCCTCATTGCGACGGGAACCAATGATAGAGGAAGAAGTAGACCAGCACCCCCGTCACCGACACGTACAGCCAGAGAGGAAACGTCCACCTCGCCACCCGCCGATGCTGCGGCACCCGCATCTTCAACCCGTTCCAGACGCTCAGGATCGCCAGCGGCAGAATGACCACCGCCAGGATCGTGTGCGAGGTGAGGATCGACAGGTACACCGTCCGCCACATCCCGGTCCCCGCAAACTTCGTCACCACCCCGCCGCGGATGGAGTGATAGGTGACGTAGCAGATCAGGAACAGCACCGAGGTCGCGCACGCCGAAAGCATGAACCGCCGGTGCATGGGGATGTTCCGCTGCTTGATGTAACGGAACGCGATCAGGAGAAACAGACCGCTGAGCGCGTTGAGCGACGCGTTGAGCGGCGGAAAGAACTCGACTGCGGTCATCGGGCGCAGCGTATCAGGTTGGTTTGGAGTGCGGTGACCGCAGTCACCGCTTTTACTGCGCGCCACGCCAGTGCGGCTTGCGGGAGTAAAAGCGGTGACTGCGGTCACCGCACTCCAAATTACTCCTCGAGTAATTGGTTGACCACGGCCGCCACCTGCTCCGGCACCTTGCCGTCCGCTGAGTCGTAGTAGCCGCGGATCATGCCGGTCTTGTCGGCGACGGCGAACTTCGAGCTGTGGAGAAGGGGGTCGCCGCCGGGCATGGGGTCGCCGGCGCTGAGTTTGAAGCCCTGGACGCTCAACTTGACGATGTCGTCGCGGTTGCCGGTGAGGAAGGTCCAGCGGGGGTCGTTGCGGTTGCGTTTTGCGTAGGCGGCGAGGACCTGGGGGGTGTCGCGGGTGGGGTCGACGGTGATGGAGACGAAGCGCACCGGGGCTTTCCTGTCGATCTTCGGGGTCAGCGCGCGCATGTTGTTGGTCATGATCGGGCAGATGCCGGTGCAGCTCGTGAAGATGAAGTTGTAGACCGTCACGTTCCCGTGCAGCGAAGAGAGCGCGAAGGCGCGGCCGGTCTCGTCGACGAGTTTGGCGTCGGGGACGGGGAAGAGCTGCGGGAGCTCGGGCACCGGTCTGCAGGCCACCAGCAGTGCTAGCAGCAGGAGGTTACGCGCGCGCATCGACCACGAGGAGCAGCATCACCGTGAGCAGGTAGAGGTTCGAGATCATGAACAGGCGGCGGGCGTTGCGCGTGTCGCGCTCGAAGAAGAACGCGATCGTCGCCGCGAGCAGGGCGGCACCGGCGACCACCGCTCCGACGAGGTAGGGCACGCCGGTGATGCCGAGGAGCGTCGGGGCGACGCTGAGCGGCAGGAGCGCGAGGGTGTAATAGATCGCCTGGCGCGCTACCGCGGCGCCATGCTCGTCGAGTGTCGAGAGCATCACGAAGCCGCCGCGCGCGTAGTCCTCGCGGTAGAGCCAGCTGATAGCCATGAAGTGCGGGAGCTGCCAGAGGAACAGGATCCCGAACGCCACCCAGCCGCCCACCCCCAGCTCCCCTGTCGCCGCGGTCCAGCCCATGAGCGGCGGGACGGCACCAGGGATGGCGCCGATGACGGTGCAGAGCGTCGAGACGCGCTTGAGCGGCGTGTAGACGAAGATGTAGCTGGTGAGCGTGAACGCGCCGAGGGCGGCGGTGAGCCAGTTCACGGCAAGGCCGAGGTAGACGGTGCCGATGACCGCGATCGCGGACGAGAAGATGAGCGCCGCGCGCGGCGTGATGCGTCCCGCCGGGAGGGGGCGGGTGCGCGTGCGGTTCATCTTCGCGTCGTGGTTCCGCTCGACGTATTGATTGAGCGCGTTCGTGCCGGCGGCGACGAGCGCGGTGCCGAGCAGCGTGTGCAGCATCAGCAGGCCGTTCACCTGCTCGGCGGCGAAGAGGTAGCCGGCCGCGGTGGTGATCAGGACCATGAGCACGATCCGCGACTTCGACAGCTCGAGGTAGTCGCGGGTGAGGCTCGCGCGGCGGGGCTGCTCGAGGACGGCCGACGTCAAGCCGTCACCTCGATGAACGCGGCATGCGTTGCGGACCTTCTCCACGCCAGGGTGCGCGCGGAGAGCGTGAGGACGAGCGACAGCGCGAGCGTGAGCGCGCCGGTCATGACGTGCAGGCTGGTGATGTGCGGCTGCTTGCCGCTCCAGATCACGTAGCCGCCGAGAAGCACCTGCGCGCAGACCACGGCCACGAGGAGGTGCGCCAGCGAACGGAGCGGATGGTCACGCTCGTAGCGCAGCAGGCGGATCGCGGTGACGATCACGGCCGCGGCGACGGCGAAGCCGCCGGCCCGGTGCACGTACGCGGCGATGATGTCGGTGGAGACGAAGTCCGGCACGATGCGTCCGAACGAGAGCGGGAAGTCAGGAATTGCCAGCCCCGCGCCGAGGTGGCGCAGGACGGCGCCGGCGAGGATCTGCAGATAGACGAGGCCGGTGAGCATCCAGGCCATCCCGACCGGGGCGTTCCCTTTCTCCAGCGTGCGCAGGTCGTGGTACCAGCGCGAGGTGAAGAAGGCGATCGCGACGTTGACGCAGAAGAAGATCTCCGCCAGCGCGGCGTGGGAGATCGAGACGATCTTCGGCAGGAACAGGAGCACGGTGACGCCGCCGAGGATGCCTTGGACGATCACCGCGCCGAGGGAGAGCCAGCCCAGGATGCGCACGAACTTCTTCGGCTCGCGGCGCTGCAGCCAGACCGCCTGAATGATGACCAGGAAGCCGACCGTGGAGGCGATCAGGCGGTGGCCGTGCTCGTAGAAGATGCCCCCCACCCACTTCGAGTAAGGGAACGAGAACATGAACTCGCCGTAGGTGTTCGGCCAGTCGGGAACGGCGAGGCCGGAATCGGTCGACGTGACCATGGCCCCGGCAAAAATCAGGAACAGCGTCGATGCGGCCACCAGCTTCGTGAAGCGGCGGAGCCACGCGGGCGACTGTTCGGTGTAGTGACGGATTCGGAGGTGATTGGGTTCGTTGGCTACCTTCATCGATTCAACCGGAGATGCTGGCCACCACCGGAGGCTGCGTCGCCATCCACTTGTCGAAGTCGGCCTTCGTGTGGACCTGGTACTGCCCCTTCATCCGGTAATGGCCGAGGCCGCAGAGCTGGGCGCAGGCGATCTCCCACGTCTCGGCCCCGCTGGTCTTGACGGGGGTGAAGTGTACCGGAACTTCCATCCCCGGTGTGGCGTCCTGTTTCACGCGCATGTAGGGCAGGAAGAAGGAGTGGATGACGTCTTTCGAGCCGAGCCGGATGATGACCGGGCGGTTGACCTCGAGATGCAGCTGGTTGAGCGTGGCCACGTCGTCCTGGCCGTGCGGATCGCTCGGGTCGATGCCGAGGGGGTTCGAGGAGGTGACGTGGTTCACGTCCGCCTTGCCGAAGATGCCGTCCGGGCCGGGATAGTGGATGTTCCAGGCGAACTGCTCCCCCACCACGCGGATCTCCATGGCCTTCTTGTCGGTGGCCGGACGGGTGGTCCAGCGCGACCAGGCGGGGATGGAGATGCCGAAGAGGAGCACGCATTCGATCACGAACACCGAGATCTCGGCGTACTTCGAGGCGTGCGACTTGGTGCCGTGGTAGATGGCTTTCGGGCTCCGCGACTGGCGGAAGCGGATGAGCATGTACGCGATGAGCAATCCCCAACCGATGAAGAGGATGAGCATCAGCCAATGGACGTAGGCGCTGAGCGCGTCGAGCTCCGCGCCGTGCGCGGAATAGTCGGGCGGCATGTACTGAGCGAGCCATTCCCTCATGCGTGCGGTCCCCCTTCAATCACGCGGAGCGACTCGCGGAACCGGCGCAATTCGCGCCCGCGCCGCCAGAAGCTCCAGAACAATGCGACGAATCCGATCTGAACGAACCCGACCAGCCCGAGCAGCACCCAGATCCCGCTGTTGACACCCTTGACCATCGGGTCGTCGGGGGCACCCCAGCAGACGGGGCAGGCCAGCGCCGAAGGCGCGAGCAGGATGAGCAGTGCCGCGGCGAACCAGATGTTGCTGGTTGCTGGTTGCTGGTTCGAGGTGCCTTGTCGCCTGGGCGAACGCGCGCTGCGTGACCGGTCAGGCAAAAAAACATCCTGAACCAGCAACCAGCAACCAGCAACGCCTCTCACGGCAACTCCTTCAACTTCGCGAACACTTTCTTCCCGTAGATGATCAGTCCCACCGCGGTGAACAGAAACAGGATGGCCAGGGCGAGGGCGGCGGTATCGCGCTCGTTGGCGTATTCACGGATGCCCCACAACGTCACGAACACCGACAGCACGACGGTCACGATGACGAAGATGATGTGGAAGGCCCGGAGTGACATCGGTCTAGTGTCCTGGCTCGGGGCTCGCGGTCTGCGAGGTGGCCGGCTTGCTGGCGTTGACGTCGTAGCCCGGCCATGACTTTGCGGCGTCGGCGCGGTGGTGCCACGGGCCCCACATGAGCACGCCGAAGAAGAACACCGTCAGGACGAGCACGCCGTAGATCAGTTTGCGCTCGGAAACGAGATGCATGAAGAACGCCGCCACCAGCGAGCCCTTCACGGTGGCCACGGCCAGCGCGAGCGTCACCGCCTGCCAGGTCGGCAGGTGCAGTTGCGCGATCGCGACCGTGATGATGGTCAGGATGGCCAGCATGCCGAAGACGATCAGGTAACGGCGAACCTCTTTGCGGATCCCCTCCGGGCTGTCGTCGTGGCCGCTGTGGTGGTGGGTCGGGTGCTCCTGCTCTCCCAGCGGCTCGTGCGGCGGTCCGCCGGCGTGCTGGTCGGGAACGCCCTGTTCGGGATGCCTGGCCGTATCGCTCATCGCTCGCTCCTACAGGAGATACAGAATCGGGAAAAGGAAGATCCAGACCAGGTCGACGAAGTGCCAGTAGAGCCCCGTCACCTCGACGCGGTTCGTGAACTGGTCGCGCTTGGTCGCGTACCACTTGTCGGCCGTCATCAGCAGGTAGGCGAAGACGATCATGCCGCCGAGGACGTGCAGGCCGTGCAGGCCTGTCAGGACGAAGTACGTGCCGAAGAAGTTGTTCGTGCTCGGGTACTGGTGGTGCGAGAACTTGGTGGTGTACTCGATGGTCTTGATGATCATGAAGCCGAAGCCGCAGAGCAGCGTCAGCAGCAGGAAGATCTTCGCCTTCTTCAACTCGCCGAGGCGCAGGTTGGCCCAGGCCAGGATCACGGTGACCGAGGAGGCGATCAGCACGAACGTGTTCAGGGTGGCCAGCGGCACGTTGAGGATCTGCCAGCCGTGCGGCCAGACCGGCGCCGAGGTTCGCAGCAGCACCAGCGTCGAGAAGAGCGCGCCGAACAGCATCACCTCGGACGCGAGGAAGAGCCAGATCCCGAGCTTGCCGTTGTACAGCCCCGTATCGGGACGCGCGTGGACGGTGAACGGGATCTCGATCTCGTGCGAATGCGCGGAATGCGCATCGTGACCGGCTACCAGGGTGTGCCCGTCGTCCATTACGCCTCCCTCTGCGCGACCGCGGCCGCGGCGAGCATGCCGCCGCCTGCGGTCGGCGCCGGCGCTGCATCGTCAGGTACGTGCTGCGGGATGAAGTCCGACTCCGTATGCCCCGGCACGCTGTATTCGTACGGGCCGCGGTAGACGACCGGCAGCACGTCGAAGTTGCCGTGTGCCAGCGGAGGCGACGTGGTGGCGGCCCATTCGATGGTGGTGGCATCCCACACGTTCGAGCCGACCCGCTGCCCTTTGAAGATGCTGTAGAAGAAGTTGAAGATGAACGGCACCTGCGCCGCGAGGAGCAGGAACGCCGAGATCGACATGAAGACGTTCAGGTGCAGGACCGGCTTGGCGTGGATGTACTGCGCGCCGCCGTCGTAGAGGCGGCGGGAGACGCCGGCGAGCCCCTGGATGAACATCGGCGCGAAGACGCCGTTGATGAAGATCAGCGAGGACCAGAAGTGCAGCTTGCCGAGCTTCTCGTTCATCTGCCGGCCGGTCGCTTTCGGGAACCAGTAGTAAATGCCGGCGAACATCGCGAAGATCGTCCCCGGCGCGACCACGTAGTGGAAGTGGCCGATGACGTAGTAGGTGTCGTGCAGGTGGATGTCGGCGGCCGCGAGGCCCAGCGGCAGGCCGGTCAGCCCGCCGATGCCGAACATCGGCAGGAACGCGAGCGCGAAGAGCATCGGGACGGTAAACCTGATGGACGCGCCCCATAACGACATGATCAGCGCCGTCAGGATGATCACCGACGGGATGGAGATGATCATGGTGGTGGTCTGGAAGAAGGCGCTGATGGCCGTCCCCATGCCGGTCATGAACATGTGGTGCGCCCAGACCACGAAGGACATGAACCCGAGGAAGATGCCGGCGCCGACGAGGCTCTTGTAGCCCCACAGCGGCTTGCGGGTGTTGTTCGCGATGACCTCGGCGATGATGCCCATCCCCGGCAGGATCAGCACGTACACCTCGGGGTGCGCGAGGAACCAGAACAGGTGCTGCCAGAGCAGCGGATTGCCGCCGCCGGCGTTCGTGAGAGGCGTGCCGCTGACCACCAGGCCGCTGGGCATGAAGAAGCTCGTGCCGGCCACGCGGTCCATGAGCTGAAGGATCGCGGCCGCTTCCAGCGGCGGAAACGCGAGCAGGAGGAGGAACGAGGTGACGAGCTGCGCCCAGACGAAGAACGGCAGCCGCATGAACGACAGCCCCTTCGCGCGCAGCTGGAAGATGGTGACGATGAAGTTGACCGACCCGAGGAGCGACGACGTGATCAGGAAGATCATGCCGATGATCCAGACCGTCTGTCCGTGCGTGGCGATGACCGACAGCGGCGGATACGAGGTCCAGCCGGAGTTCGGAGCGCCGCCGGGGACGAAGAAGCTCAGCAGCATGAGCAGCCCGCCCGGCAGGTAGAGCCAGTAGCTCATCATGTTGAGCTTCGGGAAGGCCATGTCGGGCGCGCCGATCTGGAGCGGCACGAGGTAGTTGCCGAACGCACCGACGGCGAGCGGCACGATGGCCAGGAAGACCATGACCGTGCCGTGCATCGCACCGAGCTGGTTGTAGAACTCGGGGAGCATCACGCCGCCGGGGGCGTTCGACTGGCCGAGGAACCTGGCGATCCACATCGGGAACGGCTGTCCCGGCCAGGCGAGTTGATACCGCATCAGCAGCATCATCGAGAAGCCGAGCAGCAGGAAGCAGAGCGCCGTGATGGCGTACTGGATGCCGATCCACTTGTGATCGGTGGAGAAGACGTACTTGCGCAGGAAGGGCTGCTGATGCCCGCCGCCATGGACGTCTTCTTCATTCGCGACGCGAATCGCTTCCTCGAGCGCGCGCTGTGCATCGCGCGCCCGCATCCATTGGTTCCCGACTCGGACCTGCCGTTTTGGTGGCATCGTTATCCTCGGCTGTTCAGCGATTTTGTTGTCGGTTGTCTGTTGTCAGTGGTCTGTGCCTTCCGCCCGGGCGACAAGTCACAGAGAACCGACAACTGACAACCGACAACCCGTCCAGCTATCCCTGGAACGTAAACGTCACCTGCTTCGACTCTTTCGGCCCGACCGTGACCTGCTGCTCCTGCTCGCCGTACTTCTCGTGCCACGCGACGAGCGTGTAGCTGCCCGGCGGGAGGTTGGCGATGGAGAACGTGCCGTTGGCCTGCGAGACGCCGTGGTACGAGTGCGGCAGGACGGCCATGTACGACTTCATCCAGCCGTGCACGTCGCACTTGATGCGGAACGGCTTCATCTCCACCTTGTCGAACTTCTTGGTCGAGACCATCCCCTGCACCGGCTGTCCCTCGTTGAACTGCGAGTTGACGGCCGGCATGGCGTGGACGTTGTGCAGCGTGGCGTCGCTGTTCTTGATCTGGATCGGCTGGCCGACCTGCACCGCGGTGACGTGCGGGAAGTACTGGCAGCCGCGCTGGTCGAGGACCGCGGGCGTCTTGACGGCGGCGCCGGCCGGTGCGTTCTTCACGTAGACCAGCACGTTCGCGAGCTCGCCGCCGGCACCGACCACCACTTCGTCGTTCGGGGCGGGCGTCGAGTGCTGCGACTGGCAGAACGGGTCGGCTCCCATCTGCAGCGGCGCGCCTTTCGGGGCGGCGCCTTCGAACTTCACGAGACCGGCCACCGTGGCGGCGTCGGCGACGGCCGCTGGGGCGGCGGCCGGAGCTCCACCGCCCGCTTCACCTCCGGCGGCGGCTGTCGGTGCGGCGTGATCGTCCTCGCCGAGGTCTTCTTCCTCGACGACTTCCTTCCCGCCGCCGCAGGCCATCGCGGTGACGAGCATGAGCATGAACAACAGTTTGAGGTACTTCCTGAGGGACATCGTGGCTCCTTATCGTTGAAGGACAGGCGCTGCCGCCGGTCCTGCCGCGGTGCGGACCGGCACGATGGCCTGTCCTCCACGGTCTGTCTGCACTCCCGGCGTGGCCGGAGGCGTCGTTGGTGTCTGCTGGTGCGGAACGAGCGGGAACGGCGGCGCCCCTTCCACACCGGGCGCGCGCATCCTATCGATTCCGATGCTCCAGATGTAGTCGCGCAGGTAGTTCGTCAGCGCGACGGCATCCGACATCGTCTTTTTCATTGCGGCTTCGTTCTCGAAGTGCGGCAGCAGCGCGGCCCTGTTGCCCGCGAACTGCGGCGTGTCGAGCGCCTGCGCCAGCGGCGACTGGAACCCGCCGGTCTCCCCGTCGCGCGGGAAGTTGGTGGGCATGCGCGTGCCGGGGATGTGCTCGTCCGGACGGCGGATCCAGTCCGCGACCCAGTCGTGGCGCAGGCGGATCTTCGAGAGCGTCAGGTTCGGCGCCAGGGAGGTCGTATCGGCCGTGTCCGGGATCGGCGGATTGGCCGGGTCGACGGGGTTCATGGCGTGGCACTGCTGGCAGCGGAGCATGGTGAAGACTTCCCGGCCGATGGCGGCGTTCTTCGCCGGCACGGTCGTGTACTGGTGCGTGTCGAACTGCGGCTCGTCCCCTTCCGCCGCGAAGCCGGCCACGAGCATCGCTGCTTCCTGGTCGCTGAAGTGGAAGGTCGGCATGCGCACGCTCAGCCACGGACGGATCTTCATGACCGTGGGGTCCTTGAGGAACGCGAAGAGCCACGGCGACTGCGCGCGCTCCCCCTGCGGGGTGAGGTCGGGCGGCAGGAAATTCTCGTCGGTGATGAGCGCGGCGATGGCGCGTCCGCGGCGGTTGACGATGTGGCACGCGCGGCAGTTGTGCTGCGAGATGAGCTTTCTCCCCTCCTCTGCCTGGCGGAGGCGCGGGTTGTTGGAGGCGAGGCGGTTGGCCGCGACCTTCTCCTTGGTCAGACCGAGGACCACGGTCGTGACGAGCCGCGCTTCCTGCGGCGAGAGGTGGAAGTTCGGCATCTTCAGCTTGTCGTTGTACGGCTTGGTGCGGCGGTCGTCGTACACGCGCGGGCTGCGGACCTTGTTGTAGATCCAGGAAGGCACGGTGTGCATCACGTGCTCTTCGCTCTTGTCCCAGTTCTCGTAGCTGTGCGTGTGCGTGGAGTCGCCGAAGAAGCCGAAGTCGAAGAGATGGAGGTTCTTCGAGCCTTCGATGGTCAGGTCGGTGCCGATCGGCTTGAGGCCCTCGAAGCCCTTGATCTCGTGGCAGGAGTAGCAGCCGTATTTTTCGATGCTGCGCTGGCCGAGGTAGACGAGCTGCTCCTGCAGCGGCATCTTCGCCAGGCGCGCCTCGGCGTCGCGGTCGGTGAGGGAGCTGGTGAGATAGCCCTTGGCCAGCTCGCGCACTGCGCTCGCGTCCGGCGGCCGGATCGGCTGCGACATGAACGCCGGCGTCTGGAGCGTCAGCAGGTACGCGGTGATGTCGGCCGCTTCCGCATCCGACAGGCGGAGGCTCGGCATCGGAGCGCTCGCGTAATACGCCTTCGGGTTCTTGACCCAGTTGAAGATCCACTGGGCGTTGGTCTTCGACCCCATGCCGGTGAGGTTGAAGCCGTAATGGCGCTCGAGCGGGAAGTCGTCGCGATGCGCGACGCGCACCGCCCCCTTGTCGTCCTTCACCGTGGCCTGCGCGATGTGGCAGCCCATGCAGCCGAGGGAGTTCACGAGCTCCTGGCCGCGCGCGGCGTCGCCGGCAGTGCCACCGGTCCACTGGCGGCGGGAGGACTTCGCGAAGAGGTAGCTGACGATCGAGTGGATCTCGGCGTCCTGGTACTTCACGTTCTGCGCGCGCTCGGCGGGCGGCACGGCCGGGCCGACCATGTTGCGCTGGTAGAAGAACGACGGCATGCGCGTGGTGGGGCGGAAGCGCGGCGGGTTGGCGATCCAGCGGAACGTCCACTCCGGCGTCGTCTTCTCGGCGAGGCCGTCGAGGCTCGGACCCGGCTTGCGCAGCTCGCTGAAACGCCAGTTGTCGATCTTGTGGCAGGCGTGGCAGCCGTACAGCTCGACGGTCTGCAGCGCCTTCGTGATCTCCTGCCCCTCGCCGACGTCCATCTGCCCGGCGTGGCACTTCACGCAGCCGGCCTGCGAGTACTCGCGCGGGTACATCGGGGTGTCGAGGAACGGATTGACGGCGTAGGCGTAGTTGCGCTTCCCATAGTCCCACGGTCCGGGGAGCAGCGAGACCTTGGCCCCCTTCCAGCGGTTCTCCATGCGGCGGCTCATCGGCGTATGGCCGGCGCGTCCGAACTCGGTGGCCCGGTCCTGCCCGCGGTGGCAGACGGTGCAGCCGTACTCGAGCAGCGGATGCGGCGAGGCGGAGCCGACGAACGTCTCGAGCTTCGGATGGGTACGGAAGGGGTTGAGGATCTCGTCCTTCGAGTCGACCGTGCGCTGCAGCTGCGCGACGCGCTCCTCGGTCTCGGTCCGGCGCGACGGCTGCACGAGGTTCTTGTCGAGCTTCGTGCGCAGGTCGGTGAGCAGGCGCTCGGCTTCCCGCTTCGATTCGAAGCCGGGGCGGTCGATGGCGCGGTGGCAGGTCTGGCAGCGGTCGACGCGCGGCACCGACATGTAGTTCATGTCGATGAAGAGGTCGTTCAGCACGACCTGGTCGATCTTCAGCGTCGGCGCGATGAAGTCGAGCATCGGCGCGTTGAGGATGATGTTGTTCGAGGCCAGCTCGACGCTCGTCCGCTGCCGCTGCAGCAGCTCGATGTCGGCGGTGATCAGTTTCTTCCGGTCTTCGATCTCCCTGATGCGGGAGAGAAACTTCCCGACCCGTGCGGCCGCGGCGTCGCGGTCGCGCGTGACCTGCTGCAGGCGCACGTTGAGCTGGTTGACCTTCGCCCCGAGCTCTTCGTATTCGCGCTGCTTCTGCGCCGCGTCGTGATGGTGCTGGACGATAGCCGCCTCGGTCTCATAGCGCTTCGCATCGAGCAGCGCCTTCGTGAAGCGGTAGTCCTGGTCGGCGGCGTAATGCCTCCCTTCCCACGACTCGAGCTCCTTCTGGGCCTCGACGTACTCGTTGCGCTGCCGCGCCACCTCGACCTGCCCCTCGCGCATCTCCTTCTCGAGCTGCGCCAGCTCCTTCAGCGTGGCCGTGTCGTGACGCGCGTTCAGCTCCTGGTCGATGCGCTCCTGCTGCAGCCGGTTGAACTCGAGCTGGAACCACTTCCAGCCGCGCACATAGTCGTAGAACACCATTGCACCCGTCGCCAGCAGCAACGCGAGGCTGGTCAGCGCGAAGATGAGGTTGAGCTTCCCCATCGAGTAGTTGTGCGGAATGGGTTCTTGCGGTTTCATTTTCGCTTCGCGTTGTTGTTTGTTACTGGTTTCTGGTTATTTGTGCCTCTACGCATGACGTCCACTTCGGCGATACATCACCACAGCAACCAGCAACGAACAACCAGCAACTAGATGTTGAGAAAAATCTCCTGAATGTGCACCAGGTACTTCAAATTGAACAGCCACCGTAAAACCATCTTGATCGGCAGCGACATCATGGTCAGGAACAGGTACGCGCCGACGTAGTAACGGGCGGCGCCCATCTTGAGATAGAAGCGGCGGAAGGGGCCGAGGGCCAGGACGATCGGGAGTCCGAGATAGGCGGCCACGAGGATCAGGCCCGGGGCTTCGCGGATCAGCCAGAGCTTCGGCAATGGCATGGCCAGCATCTTGACCCAGAAGAGCTCCGAGAGATCGATGTTGACCAGCGGCTCGAGCTTGTTTGGATCCCAGAACTCATACGGACCGTAGAAGCTCCAGTTCGGGCCGCGCAGGAATGTGCCGGTGATGATGAGGAACGACCAGAGCACGAGGAAGCCGTACAGGAAAACGCCGATCTCCCACTTCCGCTCGCGGAAGGAGTAATAGCCGTTCCCCTTGGGATTGGTGTCGATGTACGGGATGGCCATCAGGCCGACGATGATGAGCGTCGGCAGGACCACGCCCGCCAGCCAGGGATCGAAGTAGACGAGCATTTCCTGCAAGCCGAGGAAGTACCACGGCGCTTTTGCAGGATTGGGGGAGGTGGTCGGGTTGGCAGCTTCTTCGAGCGGCGCGCGCAGGCCGATCGACCAGACGATCATGACGATCGTCAGCGCGATCATGCACAGCAGCTCGGTGTAGACGAGGTCGGGCCAGGTGAAGAGCTTCTCGTCCGATTCCGTCTTCTCGTACGGGATGCCGCCGGCCAGGATGGCCTTGTCGTTCTTGTACGCCTTCGCCAGCGCGATCCAGGTGAAGATCCCGAGGAGGAAGATCATCGCGCCGATCGGCACGTTGTCCGGCTTCGCGGCGATCGAATTGAAGTTCGGGTCGAAAAACGAGAGCGCGAATCCGGCCAGGCCGAAGATCAGCAGCCACATCCCCACCTTGGCGTCCCAGAGCTTCGGCCCGAGCGCGGCCAGCCCCCACATGATCAGGAAATAGGCGACGCCGAGATAGAGCAACGGCTTGACGAAGAGCCCCGCCACGACGCAGATCGCGCCGAAGATGACGAACCCGATGCCTCCCTTGTCCTTCAACCGTCCGTCCATCAGGTTGAAGTAGACGATGAAGGCGAAGACGGCGGTCAACAGGATGAACGAGATCGACGCGACGGAGAGTACGTTGATGAAATTCTTCAGGAACGTCATCGCGCGGCTCCCGTCCTACAGCGGACCAGAGATTCCTCCGTCCTTGCGTACGCGCCAGAAGTGAATGGCCATCAGGAACCCTGCCGCCAGCGGGATGACCATGCAGTGCAGCACGTAGAAGCGCAGCAGCGTGGCCGCCCCGATGCTCCGGCCCGCGATGAGCGCGAACCGCGCGTCGTCGCCGGCATGGATCAACGGCACATCCCCCAGTTTCATCAGAGAGGACATGGGCCCCTCCGTGCCCGCACCGGGGCTCGCCCGGGCCATGTTCGAACCGACCGTGATCGCCCAGATGGCGAGCTGGTCCCACGGGAGCAGGTATCCCGTGAAGGAGAGGAGCAGGGTGAGGACGAGCAGGATGACGCCGACGTTCCAGTTGAACTCGCGCGGCGGCTTGTACGAGCCGGTCATGAAGACGCGGAACATGTGCAGCCAGACCGCGATGACCATGGCGTGCGCACCCCAGCGGTGCATCTCGCGCATGATCCCGAAGGGCGCCTGCTCGCGCAGGTCCATGATGTCCGTGAAGGCGTATTCGATGGTCGGCCGGTAATAGAACATCAGCAGCAGGCCCGTGACCGTCTCGACGAGGAAGAGGAAGAACGACGTCCCGCCCATGCACCAGGTGTACGACATGCGTACCCCCGAGCGGCGGACTTTGACCGGATGCAGGTGGAGAATCAGCGAGCCGAGGACGGCCAGGACGCGCTTGCGGTTCGTATTGGGGATGCCGACCCGGAAGACCGACTTCCAGATCTGCGAGTTGACGATGCCTTCCTGCACTTGCTTCAGGGTCATCCATTCCCCTCACGAAGGTGTTAGGTGCTAGGTCTTAGGTCTTAGCGCTCCGCCGGGGCTCACTCTAAGACCTAAGACCTGATACCTAAGACCTGCCACTCATATCTTCAAGAAAGAATCAGGGTTCACCCAGTCACCGCGTTCCTGGTGAAACTGGACCGACTTGTCGACGACGATCTGGCCGTCGGCGGGGTCGATGGAGATCTTGGCGCGCTCGAGCGGGCGCGGGGCGGGACCTTCGAAGTTGATGCCGGTCCGGTAGTAGCCGCTGCCGTGGCACGGGCACTTGAATTTGTTCTGGGACGGAAGCCAGTTGGGCGTGCACCCGAGGTGCGTGCAGGTGGTGATGAGGGCGTACATCATCTCCTCGCTGCGCACCATCCAGATGCCGTACTTGTCCTTCCAGCGCTCGTCGACTTCGCCGACCGAGTAGTCGCCGGGAAGGCCGGCCTTGAACTTCTGGACCGGCTCGAAGAGGACGTTCGGGAAGAGGAAACGGACGAAGATCGTCGTCAGGCCGCCGACGGCGGCCGCGAGGGCGGTCCAGGCAGCGGTGAGCACCACCGGAAAGTTGCGCCGGGTGATCTCCCCCTGCTCGCGGATTTCCGACGCGGCACTCCCTGCAAGGGGTGTTTTCGGGGCCACCTGATATGGCGTTGTTTGCTCAGACATTCGGACGTTTCTGAGGCTCTTTACGGGGTGCCGTCACTATCGGTGAAAACGGAAACGGTGTCAACGGTCACGACCATGCGTGACGGTCATTTTTGCGACAGCGCCGCTTTCGCGGCGGACCTGACTCTCATCGACTCATCCTTCTCGGAGAGTGGGCCCAGAATCGCCTTCCCCTCCTCCGGCGCGATCTGCATCAGGGCGGGGATCGCGGCGAGCATCGTCTCTTCCATCTGGCCGGGACGAATCCCTTCCACACGGGCGAGACGCGAGCGGTCGAGCATCTCCCGGATGACCCCGATGGAACGGGTGTCGCCGAAGCGCGCCACGGCGATGGCCGCGTTGTAGCGGACGTCCGCGATCGGATCCTGCAGGGCTCCGGCGAGCGCCGGCAGCGCGCGCGGATCGCGCAGCTCGCCGAGGGCGTACGCGGCCGCCTTGCGGACGTCTCGCTCGTCGTCGGCGAACGCTTTCATGAGCGCCGGCACGGCCGCCGGATCGCGGAGGCGCCCGAGCGCGAGCGCGGCGTAGATGCGCGTCTCGGGATGGCGGTCGGCGAGCGCGTCGATCAGCAGCGGCGTGGCGCGCTTGTCGCCGAGGTTGCCGAGGACCATGGAGAGGTACTGGCGGATGCGCGGGTCGTCGTTCTTCGCTTCCGCGTAGACGCGGGCCACGTCGTTGACCAGGTTCGGGTACTTTTTCGCCTCGCCGGCGTTGATGAGCTGCGAGAGCTGATACGCCGCCTGCCACCGCTCCCGCCGCCCGCCGGACCGGACCTCGTTCAGGTAATCAGGAACGGTCTGCTCGTCGGAGGCGAGCCGCCCGAAGAGAAAGAAGATCCCGACCGCGATCGCCACGATGCCGAGGGGGAAGACGACGAATTGGAAGAGGATGGTTTTCGGCGACTCTTTCGGGATGTCGGTGGAGTTGTTCGTCATCCGTACTCAGCGCCCGGTGCCCAGCACCACAAAGTCAGGCAGGTAGGTCTTCAGCTGCGTCGGCGCCTCGGGGACGATGATCGCGTCCTTGTCGCAGACGCTCTCGCAGAGACGGCAGGCGACGCACTTGTTCTGCTGGACGTACGCGATCTTGTAATGGTTCGCGAGCGTCTCGTCGTTCGGCTCGATCATGCTGATGCACTCGAACGGGCAGATGTCGACGCAGAACTCGCACCCCGTACACAGGTCCTTCACGACCTCGGCCTTCGGGATGTCCTTTGGTTTGATACGGTTGATGATCTCCCCGTGCTGGTTCTGGATCGCGTCGACGGGGCAGTAGATGCCACACACCGAGCAATCGATGCAGCGTTCCGGGTGGATGTAGTACTGCCCCTTGCTTTCTCCCCAGATCGTGTTCGTCGGACACTTGATCTCGCAGACCGTGCACCCGATGCACTTATCGGTGATGAAATGCGGCATGTTCGCGCAGTGTAACGCAGTCGGTCGAATGTGGAAACGGGTGGCACGCGCCGGTGGCACGCGCCGGGGTCGCGCTAGAATGGTGCTCAGCGCTACAACGTTCTGCGGGGGAAGAGGAGACCACCGAATGGCAAAGACTTCCGACTGGACCGAAAGCGACAAGGGGACGGGCCGCATCGCTGATCGAAAGAAGTCCACGACGCGGAAACGGATCGGGCCGAAGATCCTTTTCCCGACCGAGCCGAGCACGATCGGGGACGAAAAGATCGCGCGTGCGATTGACGCCGTCCTGGCGCGCAAGAAGCAGCAGTCCTAGATGCGGCACGTCGAATACGACCTGAACGTATTCATCAACTGCCCCTTCGATTCAGAGTACACGCCGCTTTTCGAGGCGATCGTCTTTGCCGTGAACGATGCCCGAAATCTGTTCCGACCTGAAGCTGGACATCGGCGATCTCACCTTTGCAGATCTCTCGTTTGCGATCTCGCAATGGCTCGACAGGCAGTCGTAACTCGACTGGTCACCGCACCCGCACGATCATCGCCCGCTCGTTCACTGAGAGCACTTCCCCCCCGCGCCGGCGGATCATCGCCAGCTCTGGCGCCGCCCGCTCTCCGATCCACAGGAAGGGGCCCGGAGGCAGGGGCTCGCGTGTGAGGCCACTGACGCGCCAGCCGGGATGCCTTCCCTGCTCCGACGGATACGCGCGGACGCGCGATTCACCGAGTTGGTGGACGGTTTCCAGGTACAGAAATCCGCTGGCAACGATTGGCGTGTTTCCGCGGGCGACGACCATCGCTGCCTCGCGGTAAGGATCGAGCGGGCGGCGATGGTGGTCGAGTGCGCCGCGGACGATGGCGTGAGCCCCACAGATCGCGAGCACGGCCGCGAGGGCGTAGCGCGCTTCGCGGCGCCACCACTGCAGCGAGCGCGCGAGCCACAACACCAGCGGCACGGCGATGACCGACTCGAAACGCATCGGAAAGTAGACCGTTCGTCCCGCCAGCGCAAAGGCGATCGCGAGTAGCAGCGGGACCAGCACCATCGGTGCAAACGACCAGGAACGCGCTCCGGCTACGACCAGCGCGATCGCGGAGAGCACGATCACGAACACCGGCGCCGGCTGGAAGAGCGACTCGGCGTAGTTGCCGGCGAAGGCGAACGCGTTCAGCGCCGCGAACGGGTGCTGTCCGGACAGCCATCGGGTCGCCTCGGCCGGCTGGATCGACGCCAGCCAGAGCCCCGGTGCGAAGAGGATCGACGCGATCGCGAGCGCGGCGAACGCGCGCGAGCGCGGCTTCACGAGCAGCACCAGCGGCAGGAACAGCGCGCCGTACCAGTGCGTGTACGCGGCGAGCAGAAACGCGCCCGCCGCGACGAACGGCCGCTTCTCGTGCACCGCGACAGACCCGATGGCCACGAACAACCCGCACAGCGCATACGCACGCGCGTCGACCGCGAACAACGCCGCGGGCGGATAGAGCGCGAGCAACGTCGCCGCGATCCAGCGTCCCGTGCCGAGGGAGTTGCGCGTCAGGATCAGTGTCAGGGTGAGCGTCGAGAAGACCAGCGAGAGCACCCGCAGCGCGAAAACGTTCGGGATGCGCGCGAGGAAGTAGTAGAGCGGCGGGCCGGAGTCGAGCGTCAACGCAGGGAGGATCTCACCGAGCGGCTTGTTGGCCAGCCAGACCGTGAAGAGCTCGTCGAAGAACGGCTCGCGCACCACCAGCAGGATGAAGCGGACGACGAGGAAAAGCCCGACCACGGCGACCGCGAGGGCAGTCTCGCCGCGGCTGGTGCTCACACGGAGAGGAGCTCCGAGATGGTCTTGATCAGGTGCGACGACTGAATGGGCTTGCTGATGTACGCGTTCGCGCCGAGGGCCAGGCCGCGCTCGCGATCTTCTTCAGCGCCTTCCGTGGTGATGATGATGATCGGGATGTTCTTCAGCTGGGCGTTCTGCCGCACCAGCGAGACGAGCTTCAGGCCGTCCATGACCGGCATGTTGATGTCGGTCAGGATCAGGTCGATCTTGTCGGGACCGGACAGCTTCTTGAGGGCGTCCACGCCGTCGACGGCCTCGATGATCTTCGCGTTCTTGAATCGCTTCAAAGAAAACGAGATCAACTGGCGCATGGTCGGCGAGTCTTCGACGACCAGGAAATTCGCGTTCTCCATCCCCACTGGTGTCAGACCTCTCCCTAACTTGTGGTCGTGAGCAGATCGAGGAAGCTCTGGATCGTGTTGAGCTTCCGTTCGGACTGCGAGTACAGCTTCGACGAGAAGATCGCCGTCGCGGCGTGCGCGGCCAGCAGCGAGAAGAGCTCGTAGTCGACCGCCGAGAAGGCGTCCTTCTGCTGCAGGAGCTTGTAGATGGCGATCAGGCCGATCACGTGCTCCTTGATCTTCAGGGGCACCGCCGCGAGCGGCTTGTCGATCGTGATCGCGGTC
>DASQJY010000013.1:0-21624 GCA_035630815.1 Thermoanaerobaculia bacterium | reverse complement strand
TTGGTGGCGATCGCGCCGGTGAACGCGCCTTTCATGTGGCCGAACAGCGATGACTCGAGCAGCTCCGGCGGGAGCGAGCCGGAGTTGACGGTCACGAAGGCGTTGCGCGCGCGCGGGCTGGCGTGATGGATCGCCTTCGCCACCAGCTCCTTGCCGGTGCCGGACTCGCCGAACACGAGGATGTTCGAGCGCGACGGCGCGGCGAGCTTGATGAGGTCGAACACCTTCCGCATCGTCTCGCTCTTGCCGATGATGTTCGAGAAGGAGAATTTCTCCGAGAGCTCGGCCTTGAGACGCTCGTTCTCGCGCGTCAGGTGACGTTGCTCGAGGGCTTTGTTGACGGTGAGGATGACTTCCTCGTTCTTGAACGGCTTGGGGATGTAGTGGAAGGCGCCCTGCTTCATCGCCTCGATCGCGCCGTCGATGGAGGAGAACGCGGTGATGACGATGACGGGAAGAGTCGGATTGGAGATGCGGATCGCGCGGAGCGTGTCGATGCCGCTGATGCCGGGCAGCATCACGTCCAGCACGACGAGATCGACCTCCTCGGTCTCGAGGACGTTCAGCGCCTCTTCGCCGCTCGCGGCGGAGAGGCATTCGAAGCCCTCGCGCCGGAGCATGACGTCCAGGACGTCTCTCAGCACTTCTTCATCATCGACGATCAGGATGCGCATGCGTTCACTGAATACCGACTGCCATTCTCTCCGCCCTGGGCAACGTCATCGTGAACTCCGAACCGCTTCCGGGAGTGCTTTCCACCGAGATCTCGCCGTCGCAGGCGTGGATCAGTCTACGGCTGATCGCCAGGCCGAGACCCGTTCCCCCCTGGCCGCGCTTCGTGGTGACGAGCGGGTCGAAGATCCGGCCGATGATGTCGGCGGGGATCCCCTTGCCGTCATCGCGGATGCGGATCAGGACGCGCTCGTCGTCTTCCGAGACTTTGATGGTGATGTTGCCGCCGTCCGCGACGGCATCGCGGGCATTGAGCAGAATGTTGGTCAAAACCTGCTGCAGGTCCTGAAAGTTCCCGGCCACCTTTACCGGGAGCAGTTCGCAGCGCACGCGGATGTGCTTCACCTGCAGCAGCTCCTCGTGCAGGGTGACGGTATTGCGCACCAGTTCTTCGACGCTGACGATCTCGCGGGAGCGGGGGCGGTTCGCGATCAGGTCGAGGAGGTTGTTGACCAGGTTCGAGGCGCGGAACGTCTGCTGTTCCATCTTCTTCAGCAGGCGGTATTTCGGATCGTCCTCCGAGGTCTCGGCGAGCAGAAGTTGCGCGTACGAGGAGATGCCGGTGAGCGGCGTGTTGACCTCGTGCGCGACGCCGGCGGCGAGCAGTCCGAGGGACGCGAGGCGCTCCTTGTCCTGCAGCTCGCGCTCGAGCCGCACGCGGTCGGTGATGTCGCCGATGACCAGCACGTACGCGCCGTCGGCGACATCACCGGCCGAGAGCGGGCTGGCCGTGACCGTGACTTCCTTCTCCACGCCGCTCTTGTTGATGAACTGCGTCGAGAGCGTGCGGTCGTGCGAGCGGCGCAGCTCGTCGTACAGGGGGAAGAGGTCGGTGATCGCCTCGTGGGTCTGGTCCGCCCCGACGAGCTCCCAGAACGCGTGATTCGCGGTCAGCACCATCCCGTCGCCCGAGACCACCGCGATCGCGGAGGGGGAGGACTCGATGATGTTCTCGTTGTACTCCTTGAGCGCGCGGATCTCGTCGAGCTGGCGGCGCAGCTTGCCGTACAGGCGCGAGTTCTCGATCGCCAGGGCCACGGGAGCGGTGAGCGTGCCGATGAGATGGAGGTCGTCGCGCGAGAGCGGCTCTTCGCCGCGGCGGGTGCCCAGCAGGAGCAATCCCTGCAGCTCGCCGCGGTTGCGCAGCGGAAAGACGTAGCGGTAGCCGGCGCCGAGGAGCTTCCACGGCACTTCGCTCTCGTCCGGCAGACGGGGCATGGTCAGCACCACCGGACCCTCTTTCGGGATGTTGCCGAAGTCGTCGAGCGCGGCGCGGCGGGGCATGCCCCCTTCCGGCTCGTAGACCAGCAGCGTCGCGCCATCGCGCATGTAGAGGTTCATCCGCTCGATGTGCAGCGTCGCGCGGAGGCGCTCGCGCATCATCGCGATCAGCTCGTGCACGTCGTGGAAGGTCGCGAGCTCCTGCGCAAAGTCCGTCATCGTGCGGCGATGGCGGTAGCTCTCGCGGTACAGGATCATCTCGATCACCGACTCGATGCGGCTCTTGACCGGGACCAGCACGGCGGCGATGAGCAGCCCCGAGGTGAAGGCGAGGAAGTTGCGCTCCATGGCGGAGCGCTCTTCGATCACCTCGGAGAGGATGACGTTGACGGTCGAGAAGGCGATGATGCCGAAGGCGAAGGTGACGGAGTACGCCATCACCTCCTTGATCACCACCTCGACGTCCCACAGCTTGTACTTGAGGATCGAGACCGCGAACGCCAGCGGGATGAACGCGAGCGGCAGGATCGAGAGCGTCACGTACACCGGCTGCACGTCGCGCCCGAGGAGGTACGGAACGACGTAGAGCGTGAGGAACGGCAGGAAGCCGAGCGCCAGGCCGAGGTAGATCCACTTGATCTGCTTCTTCCCGATGGCCGCGGCGTTGCGGTAGGTGAACGCGAGCGCCATGAGCGCCAGCGAGAAATACAGCGCGAAGTCGGCCATCTCCCACCAGTTGATGACCTGGAAGGAGCGGCGGACGTCCAGCAGCGGGACCGCGTTGTTGAAGACCAGGATGTTGACCGACCAGAGCGCGAGCAGCGCCGGCGGCACGTACATCCAGGCGATCCACTTCCGGTCGCGGATGATGGGCCGCGGGAAGAGGAGGAAGAAGTTCAGCGCGAGCGGCGGGAGGAAGATGCGCGAGAGCTCTTCCGTCATCTGCAGGACTCTGTAGCTCCAGTCGATATCCCCCGCCGGCGTGTAGACGTAGACGACGAACGACAGCAGGGTCACAAAGTAGAACAGCCTGCTCTCCCCCGTCTCACCTCGGAACAACGTAAACAGCCCGATGGCGAGATAGAGGAAGCCGATGAAGCTGAGGATCAGGTACTCGTAATCGACCTTCAGCTGCGGCGGCGTGTACTGCACGTTGAACGGGACGCTCGACCCGCCGCGCGCGACCAGCATCGGGACCTTCTGTCCGATGCGCCGCAGCGTCTTCTGCAGCCCTTCGACCTCCGAGGTGGGCGTCCCGCCGATCAGCCAGATCTCGTCCCCCGCCCGCAGCCCCGCCGCCTCCGCCCCGCTGCCGGGATCGACGTTCTTGACCACGATCACTCCCTGGTTACGGGTGAACTCGAAGTCGATGCGCTCGAAGGAGGAGCGCTTGCGCTGGAACGAAACGAACGCACCGAGGATCACTCCCAGCGTGAGGAGCGCAATCAGGACGTTGATGAAGAGAGACCGGCGCATACGTCGCGTCCTGATGGCATTCAATGGAGGTGCCGCGGGGTATGTGCCGCTAAGCCGTTGATTCGAAACGTTGAATGTACGAACGGTTTTCCGGATCGCCGAGCGCCCACTCCAATGCGTTGGATTTAGCGCGCGGTTTTTTGGAAAGGGTCGGCTCTCTCTGTCAGGTCAACCGACCGGAAACCTGCACACCGACCGCAGCAGACACACATCGCAGTTCTCCTTGCGTTGCTTGCGGCTGCAGAGGTCGAGGATGCCCAGGCGGCACAGGGCGAAGTCATAGCGGACCGGGTCGGAGCGGTCGAACTCCGCCAGGCGGTCGGTGAGCGCGCGCGCCGCCTTCCAATCGGCCGACTTCCGGTCGTTGAGCCCGAGGAACGTCGCGATGCGGTGGATGTGCGTGTCGACCGGCATCACCAGCTTCGCCGGATCGACGAACGTCCAGAGCCCGAGATCGGGGGCGGTGCGGCGGACCATCCAGCGCAGGTAGAGGTTCATCCGCTTGCACGCGGAACCGTCGCGCGGCGACGTGAGCAGGTACTCGAGACCTGGAACGCGGATCGCTTCGACGAAGCGGGTGAGCGCCGGGGCGATGTCGGCATCGTCCGGGTCGTAGCATTGCTCGAAGAGCGCGCCGAGGGAACCGTGCTCCCGGATCGTCTCCGCGAGCCGGCCGAGGAACGCCACGAGATCGGGGGTCTTGTGGAAGCGATGCGCGAAACCGGCGAAGCGGCGCCTCGCCTCCCGCGCGTCGAACGTCTGCAGGTAGCGGAACGGCGACGGCGTCATGCGCGCCAGGACCACGCCGATATTCGAGACGATGAACTCCGCGCGTCCGTAAGCGAAGGCGGCGGCGATGAGGCCGGCCACTTCCCGATCGCCCGGCTGGTCATGGCGCAGCACCAGTTCCAGCGGATCGGGAGAGATGGTGCTGACGTCGAACGTCTCGACGAGCGTATCCAGCCGCTTCTTCAGCAGCGCCGCCTGCACCGGCCGGCGCCGTTTCATGGCGTCCAGCGCACGTTACGGATGGCCCGGCTCTGCACCGCGATCACGGCATAGGGAGAGGTGAGCGCCTGCGTGGTGATCGAGCCCGCCGGCGGCCCCTGCACTCCGCCGTCGACGACCAGCGTGTCCCCTTCGAGCGTCACGCCGCGCACTTCGACGCTGTAGCCGCCGGTCGAGCGCTCCCCGCCGAACAGGAGCACGGCGGTCTCGGTCGTGAAATCGATGGCCCGCGCTTCGCCGGCGCCGATCATCGAATCCCAGGCATTCCGGTACGCCGCCTCATCGAGGGCGACCACGGAGCCCGGCTCCGTCCTCTCCGCGTACGCCGCGTTGGAGACCGTCCGGAACCCCGGAGCGGCGTCCCCCGTCGAAGTCGCCGCGGCACCCGCACCGGCGCAGGCAGAGGCGACGAAAAGCGTGGCGAAGGCCGCAAAGAGTCTCATCCGTTGCAGGAACAGCTTGGAACCCGGCGCGATTTCTGTCGTCATATAGACATCATGCATGCACGTTTCGCCGGTTTCGTCATCGCCCTCTGCCTGCTTGCCGTTCCCGCGTCTGCCGCGATCACCGGTACGGTGATGAACGGCGACGGCGCCGCGATCGCCGGCGCGCGCGTCACCATCCGCGGATACGAGTCGCCGGACGCACGGCGTGCACGGCTGCTGTCTGACACGCCGGAAGCGGTGCCGCTCGCGGCGACGCAGACGGATGCGAAGGGAGCGTTTACGCTCGAGTCGCCGAAGAACCCGGTGGTCGGCCTCTTCGTCTCCGCGAACGGCTACAGCCCGGTCAGCACGCGCGTCGAGCGGGACGAGGACGCCGGCGCGATCGTCCTCGCGAAGGCGCAGTCGCGCCGGGGCGTCATCACCTCCGGCGGAAAGCCGGTCCCGGACGCCACGGTCGCGATCCACTACGGGTCGTACGAATACGTCACGAAGACGGACGCGGAGGGGCGGTACGAGGCACCCGATCCGAAGCGCGCCACGGCGCTGGTGGTCCTGCATCCCGATTTCGCGATCGACGAGAAGGTGTCGTTCATGCCCGCCGCGACGGAGCGCGACCTGACGCGCACGCTCTCGACCGGGACGAAAGTGACCGGCCGCGTGGTCGCGGCGGACGGGCAGACACCGGTCGCCGGCGCCACGCTCACCATCGACGGCTGGCCCGCCGGCAAGAGCGGCGAAGACGGGACGTTCACGATCGCGCGCGCGCCGTCGCGCTGGAGCAGCCTCATCGCGCGCAAGGAAGGACTGCTCGCGCAACTGCCGTACGCGAAGACCGGGGCGTACACGCTCCGCCTGCAGAAGGCGGCGACCATCAGCGGCCGCATCACCGATTCGAAATCAAAGGTTCCGGTGGCCGGCGCGGTCGTGCGCACCGCCGTTTCGCGGATGACCCGGATGGAAGGACTCACCGCGGAAACGGACGCCAAAGGGGCGTACTCGGTGGTCGTGCCTTCCGGGTCCTACATGGTCCTGGCGTTCCATCCCGCCTACGCTCCCACGGACGGCGACGTGTCGATCGCACCGGGCCAGCAGGTCACGCGTGATTTCGCGGTGACGCAGATGGCTCGCGTCAGCGGCAGCGTGGTGGATGAAGAGAAGCGCCCCGTGGCGGCGGCGCTGATCGCCGCCGAAGAGGCGAGCGATCCGACGGAGCGGATGATGATGCGCATGATGCGCACCGTCAACGACCAGGTGTTCAGCGGTCCCGATGGCCGCTTCAGCATCCGCGTCGCCCCCGACGCGCCGCTGTACATGAACGCGGCCAAGCGCGGCTTCCCCCCCGCGAAGAGCGACCAGTTCCGCGTCGCCTCCGGGGACCGCAAGACAGGGCTCGTCCTGACCATCCCGAGCGGCATCGGCGTATCGGGCCGCGTCACCGACGGGGACGGCAATCCGCTCTCGGGCATCGCCGTCGTGGCCGAGCCGGCCGAGGAGGGGCGCAGCGGGATGTTCTTCCGCTCGGTCATGGTCGGCGGTCCGCAGGGCGAAGACGAGGCGGTCCGCACCGGCTCGGACGGCTCGTTCTCGATCCGCCTGAAGGAAGGGACGTACGACTTCAACTTCCGCGGCGAAGGCTACGCGCCGAAGACCGTGCGCGGCCAGAGCGTCACCCTCTCCGCGCCGGCCACCGTCAACACGACGCTGGTGCCCGCGAGCGAGATCACCGGCCGCGTGGTGCGCGGCGGAACCGGCGTCGAGGGGGTGAACATCAACGCGTTCGCCACCGGCACGAGCACGAGCGCGGTCACGGCCCAGGACGGCTCCTTCACGCTCTCCGGCCTCTCCGCCGGCAGCCTGCGCGTGATGCTGCGGAAGGAAGACGACTTCATCCAGGAGATGCGCAACCTCACCGCCCCCTCGCGCGACGTGGTCATCGAGCTCGCGGGCGGCGGGCGCGTCACGGGCCGGGTGGTCGACAAGGCCAGCGGCAAGGCGCTGACGTCGTTCCAGGCCGGGATCTCGGCCTCGCGCGGCGGCGGCGGGATGATGATGATGGCGCCGCCGCAACTGCGCGATTTCAACAGCGAAGACGGGTCGTTCACGCTGGAGAACGTCCCGGCCGGCGCGATGTCGCTCGTCGCCACCGCGCCGGGCTACGCGAGCAGCCGCCTCAACGTCACGGTCGAGGAAGGGAAGACCCTCGGCGACGTCGAGCTGGCGCTCGATGCCGGCGTGCGGCTGACCGGCCGCGTCACCGGGCCGAACGGCGCGCCGCTCGCCGACGTGAGCGTGCGCGTCCAGCCGTCGCCGACCGGCGCGTTCTCGATGCGCGGCGCGGAGTCGAGCGCGGTCACCGATACCGACGGCGAATACTCGCTCGAAGCACTCCCCGCCGGGGAGGAGACCATCGCCTTCACGCACGCGAGCTACCTCACCTCCCGCAAGCAGGTCACGCTCAAGGGGCGCGAGACGAAACTCGACGTCCAGCTCTCCACGGGGGAGCGCGTATCCGGCGTGGTGGTCACGGAAGCCGGTGCGCCGGTCGCCGATGCACGCGTCGAGGCGTTCGGCGCCGGCATGCGCGGCGGGAACGCGCGCACGAACGCGAACGGCGTATTCGAGATCGAATCGCTGCAGCCGGGGCGCTACCGCTTCACCGCCGCGAAGACCGGCGTCGGCGAAGGGAGCGTCGACGACGTCGACCTCTCCAGCAACCAGCAGGTGCGGATCACCATGCGCGCCGGAGCGACGATCTACGGCCGCATCATCGGCCTGACGCCTGAGGAGCTGGCCCTGGCGTCGGTGACGGCGCGCTCGGGACGCAGTTACGTCGAAGGGAATCCCGACCCCTCGGGCAGCTACCGCCTCGAAGGAGCGCCGACCGGCACCGTCACGGTCACGGCGGAGCTCCAGTCGCGCGACGTCATGTCCAACCGCACCTCGCAGCGGCAGACCGTCGAAGTCGCCCCCGGCGGCTCGCAGAACGTCGACCTCACCTTCCGCACCGACATCACCATCCGCGGCCGCGTGCTCCGCAACGGCAAGCCCCTCCCGAGCGCCACGGTCATGTTCGTCCCGAAGCGCACCGGCCAGGCGCAGACGTTCGCGAGCTCCTCGACGAACGAGCAGGGGCAGTACACCCTCAACGGCGTCGAAGAGGGGGAGTACACCGTCGAAGTGATCGACATGCAGCGCTTCAGCCCCTACTCGACCACCTACACCGTGCGCGGCTCCGACACCTTCGACATCGACTTCAGCACCAGCTCCCTCCGCGGCACGGTCGTCGACGCCGCCACGAGCGAGCCGGTCCCGAACGCCGGCATCCAGGTGAATCCCGCCATCCCGTCCGACTCGTTCCGCATGCCGCGCGGCGCTTCGACCGACGCGCAAGGCACGTTCATCCTCGAGTCGGTGCCGCCCGGCACCTACGTCGTCACGACCTCGAAGGACAGCTACGGCAGCGACACGCGCGAGGTGATGGTGGGCGACCGCGGCGAAGAGCTGCAAGTGAAGCTCTCCCGCGCCGACGACGTGATCCTCAAGCTCGTCGACGGCCGCGACGGCCGCGCGATCAACGGGCAGATCTGGGTCTACGACGCGCAGGGACGGATCGTGTACGACACCATGCGCATGTTCCGCGGCATCGCCGACACCGACGCCGGCCAACTCTCCCTCCCCCTCGCCCCCGGCTCCTACACCGCCTCGGTCTCCGCCAACAACTACGCCTCCGTCAACATCGTCCTGCAGTCCCCCTCCACCCCCCGCGTCCTCGCCCTCACCCCCGGTGGCACGCTGCTCCTCCGCTCCAAGCACTCCCAGCACCGCCAGATCCGCCTGATCGACGCCAACGGAATCCCCTACCAGCGCTACAACAACCCCCTCCCCTCCCGCGACCTCGTCCCACAACCCGGCACCACCCAGATCCCCAACATCGCCCCCGGAACCTACACCGTGCAACTCCTCGACGGCATGAGCGTCGTAGACACCGTGCAGGTGAGGGTGGAGGAGGGAGGGGTGGCGGAGGGGGAGATTTAGGGGGAAGACCTCCTCACCGTCATCCCTGTTCTGGAGTGCCTTCCGGTACCACGTGGCGTTCAAGCGGTTCGGATATCGGTTTTAGCAATCGCTCACGACCGGAAACGTCCTGGTTATTGGAACGAGTAGCGGCTTGGCCGACCGAGAGCAAGCGCTCCTTACAGACCGACGATGTTGTAGCCGCAGTCGACGTAGGTCACTTCCCCGGTGATGCCGGAGGCCCAGGGCGAAAGGAGGAACATGCCGGTGTTGCCGACTTCCTCCAGCTCCACGTTGCGGCGCAGGGGCGCCTTTTCCGCGTGGTGCTTCAGCATCGTGGTGAAGCCTTTGATCCCGCGTGCGGCGAGCGTGTTCACCGGGCCGGCGGAGAGAGCGTTGACGCGGACGTTCTTCGGCCCGAGGTTCGCGGCCAGGTAGCGCATGCTCGCCTCGAGCGAGGCCTTCGCGACTCCCATCAGGTTATAGCCCTCGACCGCTTTCACCGCACCGTGATAGGTGAGCGTGAGCACCGAGCCGCCGCCGTTCTTCTCGAAGAGCGGCAGCGCGCCGCGCGTGACCGCCACCAGCGAGTAGGCGGAGATGTCGTGCGCCAGCTTGAAGCCGTCGCGCGAGGTCTGGACGAACTCCCCTTCGAGGTCTTCCTTCGGCGCGAAGGCGACCGAGTGCAGGACCGCGTCGAGCTTCCCCCACTCCGTGCCGACCGCGTCATACACCGCGGCGACCTCGGCGTCGCTCGTCACGTCGCACGGCAGGAGCAGCGAGCCGCGAATCGCGGACGTGAGTGCCTCGACGCTGTCCTTCAGCCGCTCACCCTGGTAGGTGAACGCCAGCTTCATTCCCTCGCGCGCCAGAGCTTGCGCGATCGCCCACGCGATCGAGCGCTTGTTCGCCACGCCGAAAACGACCCCGGTCTTCCCTTCGAGCAATGCCATGGCGCCGGATGATATCAGCGAGCGTAGCGAGCCACTTCCGCGTCCATTTTCCCGGTCACGATTTTCCAGAGCATCAGGAAATCGGCCGCCAGCGAATAGAAGGGGTGCCCGAACGTGGCCGGCTTGTTGTGCTCGACGAAAAAGTGGCTGTACCAGGCGAACGCGTACCCGATCAGCGGCGCACCGAGCAGGAACCAGGGGTTCACGAAGATCGCCAGCGCGATGCAGACGAGCGCGAGCGTCGATCCGATCGCGTGGAGAATCCGCGTTCGCCGCTGCGAGTGGGCGCGGACGTAAAAGGGCCAGAAGTCGTCGAACGTACGGATGTCCATCGGTCGGCCGGGCTCGATTTTCGCACGACCACCAGCGTATGGCTCAGGATTTCGAATCGCTTTTCAAAGAGGTCTTCGGCGAGCCGCTCAGCCGGATCACGCAGTTCCAGTCCGACCAGCTCGCCAAGCTGACCGCCCGCCTGCAGGAAATCGCCCGCGAAGCCGTCCGCGAAGACCTCGCCCGCTTAGGCACCGAGGTCACCGAGCTCCGCACCCGCCTCGCGCGGTTGGAAGCGGAGCGCGCGGAGCAGGCCTCGGAGTCGCTGGAACCGTCGTTCTAGGCGTCCGAAGAAATCGCCAGAAGGCCCGCTCATCGCCACGGGCGGTGTGCGGGCGGCGTTGCGCTAGAACGCGTACCCGAGCGTGATGAAGTACTGGAACGAATCCTCGTACCACTTCTTGTCGATCGGCAGCGCCAGGTCGATGCGCAGCGGGCCGACGGGGGAGAGGTAGCGGAAGCCGAAGCCGGCGCCGTAGCGCAGGTTGCTGAAGTCGATCTTGCTGCCGGCGTAGACGTTGCCGATGTCGGCGAAGACGGCGCCGCCGAGGGTGCTGAAGAGAGGGAAGCGGTACTCGGCGTTGAACAGCAGCAGCGAGCTGCCTCCCAGCGGGAGAATCGGGCCGGTGCGCTCCCCCGTCAATTCGTTGAACTCGGCATAGAGGGTCGCCTCGCAGCCGTCGATCTTCTTGTGGAGCGGCGTGTCGTCGCGGCAAAGGTCGCCGAGGAAATCCAGCGGGAACGCGCGGTGCGTCGTCTCGCCGCCCGCCGTGAAGCGCTCAGACAGCGGCACCGGCAGCAGCGCCCCGCCGGGGATGAATTCTCCCGTCTCCTCGTCGATCCGGTCCACGGAGCGGGCGTAGCGCTGGATCAGCCCCAGGCGCCCCGATAGAGCGATGACGGTGCGCTCAGTGACGGGGATGTAATACGCTCCCTGCAGGAACTCCTTGAAGAACCCCGCGTCGGCCGCGAAGAGCGGGAACGCGTACTCGACCGACGCGCTGGTGAAGAAGCCGCGGTGCGGATCGATGATGTCGTCGCGCGTATCCCAGAAGAACGTCGGCGTGATGCTCGAGATCTGGATGTTCAGCAGCGAGCGCTCCAGCCCCTCGATCGGCACCTCTTCATCCTGCTGGTCGATCTCCGTGCACAGATCGCCGTCGTAGCAATCGGAGATCTTGTACTCGTAGCGCAGCGACCAGCGCGTCTGCAGGCGCGCTACTTTCGTCGCCTCGATGGACGTGCCGCGCTGCAGGATCTTCGTGCCGGCGCGCGTGCTGTCGTCCGACTGGAAGATCTGCAGCTGCACCGGCACGTTCCAGCGGCTGATGAACGGCTCGCGGTACGTGAGGAACGCTTCCTGTTCATCGCGGCCGGCGACGATCTCGAGGCCGAGATAGCGCCCGGAACCGAAGAGGTTGCGATGCGCCGCCGCGACCGCGACGCGCTCGTGCAGCTCTGTCGGCTCGCCGACGCCGGTGCGATCGGCGCGGATACCGACCGAACCGGTCAGCGTCAGGTTCCGCCCTTCCTCCACCTGGATCACCACGTCGCGATCCGCGACCGTCGCATCGGTCTGCGTCGCCTGCACGTCCACGCGCTGGAAGATGCCGAGGCGGTACAGCTCGCGCTGCGCTTCGAGCATCGACGTGTAGCTGAACGGCTGGCCCGAGCGCAGTTCCGCGCGGCGCAGCACGACGTCGCGATCGGTGTAGGTGTTGCCGCGGACCGTGATCTCGTCGACGTTCACCTGCGGCCCTTCCGCGATCACGTACGCGACCGTGGCGCTGGTCTGGTCCTCACTCACGGTGATGCGCGGCGTGACCTGCACCTCGACGTAGCCGCGGTTCGCATAGAACGTCTGCAGGATGGTGATGTCGTCGTGCAGCAGTTGCGGGTTGAGCGGTCCGCCCTGTTCGAGCTGCGGGCGCGGCAGGTCGTCGGTGACGATCTTCTCGTTTCCTTCGAGGAGCAGCTCCGAGATGAGTGTCTGCGGCCCTTCCGTGACCGGGAAGACCACCGACATCGTCCCGTCCGCGCTGGTCTGCACCACCGGCTCGCCGGCGGTGGCCTGCGAGAAGCCCTGAAGGCGATAGAACGACTCGATGGCGTCGCGGTCGTCGCTCAGTTGCGTGCGGGTGACGCCGGTCGGGCGGCGGAAGAGAGTGGAGACGAAGCGGCGGATGCCGCCGCGCGGCGTGGTCGCGACGATGCCGTGCAGCTCATCCTCATTCACGCGGATGTTGCCGCTGAAGCGGACGTCGGCGAGGCGGTACCGCGGCCCCGGCGAGACGTTGAAGGTCGTGGTCCAGACGTTGTTCTCGAGCGAGCTTTCGGTGTCGACGGTCGCCTCGTAGTGACCGCGCTCCTGCAGCCCTTCCACGATGCGGTCGGCGGCGCGGTCGACGACGTCCTCGCTGTACTCCTGGTTCCGCCCGAACGGCAGCCAGCGGCGCACGGCGCGCCGCTCGACGCCGGTGACCGCGACCTCGACGAGGGGCCCGGCGACGGCGCGGTAGCGCAGCGCCACGGTCTGCGACGCTTCGTCGTAGGTGTGGCCGAGGAAGTCGACGTCGGCGCGCCGGTAATTGCGGCGCACCAGGAAGTTCTTCATCCTGTCCGCGTCCTCGCGCGCCTCTTCGAGCTTGAACGCGGTCCCCGGTTTGCGGCTCATCCGCTCGATCAGCTCCGCGGTCGTAAAGGGCGAGGGGTTCCCTTCGATGAGCACGCTCGCCACTTTCGCGAGCGGACCGGGCGTGGCCACGAACTGCACGTCGGCCACGTTGCGCGCGCGGTCGAAGTTCGTCTCCGGATCGACGGTGGCCTGCAGGAAGCCGTTCTGGATCAGCATCTCCTCGATCGCCGCCGCGCTGTCATTGACGGCGTCGAGGGAGAGGATTTCCCCCCGCCGCACGGTCAGCTCGCGCCGCGCGCGCGTCTCGTCGCTGCGCGACAGGCCGCTGATCCCGATGTCGTCGATGCGGAAGTGGAGGAAGAGCGAGAACGTCAGCACGACACCGGCGTCCACCGGGGCGGCGTCCACACGGACGTCGCGGAAGTTGCCGGTCGCGTAGAGGTTCTTGATCGACGACTGCAGCTCCCGGATGGTCACGAGCTGTCCCGGCTGCAGCGTCACTTCCCGCGCGATCGCCTCGGTGTTGAACGGCGCGTCCGCGCGGAAGTTGACCTGCGTAATCGGGCGGTTGTCCGCCGCGGCGGTGTTGACCGCGGTCACGGGGGGAGGTCGCGGTACCGGAGTTGCCTCGACCGTCGTCGCTGCCGCGCCCTCGGCGGGCGCGGACGCGGTCACGACTGCGGCGCTCGCGAGCTCGTCCTCGTCCTCGCCGCCCCAGCGCCAGTGTGCCTCGTAGCGGCGGCGGAAGCGCGCGTCGAGGCGGTACTCGTCGGCCTCGTCGCGCGTCAGCTGCAGCGTCCAGGTCGGGTTGACCAGCCACTCGACGACCTGCCGGCTCTGCTGGTTGTCGAGGTTGTAGACCAGAAGGAAGCGGATCTTGTTCGACAGGCGCTTTTCGAACGTCACCTTCGGGCTCGCACCCCCGCTCGTGTCGAGCGAGCCGGGGTCGTACGCGAACGAGTCGACGAACGGAAAGACGGTCGAGCCGATGAGCGAGCTCAGACTCTGGTACAGCAGCGACTGGCCGAGCAGTCCCGCGCCGCCGGTCTGGCCGTTTGCTCCCCCCAGCCCGCCGAAGCCGAGGATCGAGAAGAGGGTGATGTCGCTCGCGGGAGGATCGCTCGTGATCGACGGCGTCAGGCGGTCGAGCGTGCCGGTCAGGTTGATCGTCACCTCGAACGGGCCGCCCTCCACCTCCGATGCGCCGAAGCCCGCCACCGTTCCTTCGAGCGTGACGTCGAAGAACGGGTCGATGCGGAACGGGTTCTGGAACCCGATCGTGCCGCGCACGAGCCGGTAGTCGACGCCCTGGATGCGGACGCGTCCACCTTCGTCGAGCGTCACTTCGCCGAGGATGACGGGGTTCGCCACGGTGCCGGTCACGTCGAGTGCGGCACTGGCGTTGACGTCCGCGATGTTGTTCTCGACCGCGAGCGTGCCGGGCGCGTTGAGGCGGATGCGCAGGCCGATGCGGTCCTGCCACGTCGCGGCGGTCACCGGCGTGACCCGGTTGCGGGCGAGGATGACGTTGAGCAGCGTCTGCTGCACGTCGAAGTCGCGGAAGTAGAGCGCGCGCGTCACGTCAACATCGCCCTGCAGCAACATCCGTTCGAGGTCCCCGGAGAGCAGGAGCGTGAAGTTGCTCTCGATCGTGACGCCCTCGTAGTAGCGGATCGAGACGTCCGTGCCCTGCAACGTGATGCGCACGTTCTGCAACTGCATGCCGTTCAGCGCGACGCTGCCGCCCGCGACGATCTGTCCGCCGCCGACGGTCGCGCGCATCGACTCGATCTCGATGCGGTCGCCGCGGAAGCGCAGCGTCCCGTTGATCTCGTCGATGAGCTGCGGGAACCCGGCGAACTTCACCTCGGCGTCGCGCAGCTCCGCCGTGCCGACCACGTTCGGCGCCGTGACCGTGCCGTCGACGCTGATCGCGACGTCCACGCTCCCTTCCGCCCGCACGTCGGGCGCGAAGAGCTGCAGCAATGCCGCGTCGATGAGGCCGCGCACGTCGACGTCGAGCCGCTTTGCGCCGGTGAGCTCCGCGAAGCCGGTCACGGCGAACATGGAATCCGTGCGGCGCAGCACGAACGAGTCGAACTCGATACGCCCGTTGCGCAGCGTCACGCGCAGCGGCTCGGGAGCGGTGAACTCGTGTTCGGCGATCTTGAGGTTGAACGTCGGCACCGTCCCTTCGATCACCAGCGCTTCGAGCGGCGTGAGCCGCCCGCCGAGCCGCATGTCGATGACCATGTTGCCGGAGGCCGGGATCGTCGCCGTTGCGGCCGTCATCGCGGCGGCACGCGCGATGTCGTGAATCGTGACGCGCACCAGCCCGTCGACCGCGAGGTTCTCGCCGACCGTTCCCTCTCCTTCGATGGAGACGATGTCGGCGATCGCGCCGCGCACGATGAGCGTGCCGTTCCGGATCGCGATGTACAGCGACGGCGGCGCACTCCCCTCGGGCAGCGTGAGCCCGCGCAGCGTCGCCCCTTCCAGCGTGGCGTCGACCACCAGCTCCGGATTCGTGAACGTGCCGGCGCCGGTCGACTTCAGGACGATCCTCCCGCCAAGAAGGTCGCGCAGGCTGGCCAGGATCTGGAAGCGCGACAGGTCGAGCGACTGCGAGGTGATGTTGTAGCTGAAGCGCTCGTTCGCGAGGTCGAGCTCCGCTTCGCCGCGCACTTCGCCCGCCGGCGCGCGTACGAGCACGTTCGTCGCACGCATGCGTCCTTCGGTGAAGACGATGTTCGCGGAGGCGAGGTCGATCGGCTCTCCCATGATGGCGCCATTGCGAATGGTGACGCTGCCCGCGCCTTCGAGCGATTCCTTGGCTCCCGCGATCTTCAGCGTGCCGGTGAGATCGCCTGTGACCGGGATGTCGGCGAAGTCGAGGAACGCCGCGATGTCGGAGACCGGGAAGTTGGTCGCCGCGATGTCGAGGTCGAAGCGGACGTTCCCTTCACCCGGCAGCCAGTTGATCGTGCCGTTCAGCGCGAGCGTGGCATCCGCGCGCCGGATCGTTAGTCCGGCGAACGTGGCCCGCCCGCTTTCGGGCGTGCCGGTGACCACGAGCTTTCCGGTGGCCAGCCCCGCGCCGATCTGCATGTCCAGTCCCACGGCATCGATCGCACGCTGCGTCGGATAGCCGGCCGCGTCCACCGCGATGTCGAAGCGCGGACCGGGTCCGCGGTCGGGGAAAACGATCGTGCCGGTCAGCACGAGGCGCCCGCCGGCGTCCGTGAACTGCGCGCGGTCGAACGTCAGCGTAGAAGTGTCGCCGTTGTAGCGCAGCGCGAGGTCGCCGTCGCCGAGGAGGACTTCGTTGTAGCGGATCGCGCTGCCGTTTACCGTCGCGACGACCTGCGGCCGTTCGATCGGACCGCGCACAGTGCCGCTGATCGTGCCGGAGCCGCCGAGCCCGAGGAGCTCGAAGTCTTCCTTCCCCGCGCTGTGCGCGAAGTTGTATGCGACGCGATCCAGCTCCGAGAAGTCGTTGCTGCGAATCGTCATCCGCAGGTCGGTGACGATGTCTTCGATCTTCAGCGAGCCGGTGAGGCTGATGTGCGAGGCGTCGGTGTCGAGCTCCGCGCGCCGGAACGTGACCACGCCGTTGTTCAGCGCGAAGTCGGCGGAGCCGGCCAGCGGCACCGGATACCGCGCGTCGGAGAACGCCGTCGCGTTCTTCGCCAGCCGCGCCGTCCCTTCGCCCGCTCCTTCCAGGATCTTCTCCTTGTTCCAGCGGTAGGTGAGGTTGCCGGTCGCCGCGCCGCGCAGGCCGGTGTTTTCGACTCCCCAGTCGTTGAACAGTTGCTCGAGCGCGATGCCGTTGTAGCGGAGGTCGACCGTCATCGGGTACGGCTCCGCGTACTTGGACAGCACGTAGTGCGCGCCGATCGTGCCGCCGCCGTAGCCGCCGCGGTCCACTTCCACCGTCATGTTATTGCCGGTGACGTCGAGGCGTCCTTTGACGTTCGCGAGCTCGTACACGTCCGCCGCGATGCCCGGCGAGCTCCAGCCGCCGGTCAGGCGGAAGTCGCCGGCCTTGCCGCGCAGCCGGGTGTCGAGCACGATCTGTCCTTCGAGCAGCGGCTCGACGCGGAAGATCTCCTTGACCCGTTCCAGCTCGATCCGCGACTGCAGGTCGAGGTCGTACCGCGCCTCGGTCAGGGGATCGAGCTTGCCGGAAATGAACGCCTCAATCCCACGCCCCTTGAGCGCGATCGATCTCAGCGCGAGCACGCCCGGCGTGTAGCGGAAGCCGCCGCGCAGGTTCAGGTCGAACGGCTCGTAGTCCTGCAGCCGCACGCGCACGAGCGGGCTGTTCATGAGCCCCTCGTACAGACCTTCGGCGCGCGTGACCTTGACGTTCGAGTCGATGTCGTGCGCGACGGCCACGATCTGGTGCTTGCGGTCGTTGAAGCTGAACGCGCCGTTCGTGATGTACAGCGTCCCGATGTCGAGGTGCACGATCTCGCGCGGGCTCTTCGGCCCCGACTTCCACTTCGGGAAGTTGTGCGTGCCGTCGGGGAGGATCTCGAACCAGAGGTTCGGCTGGATGATGTCCACGCGGCCGACGCGGACGCGGCGGCTCCAGAACGACTCGATGTTGCCCGTGATCTGGACGCGGCTGACGGTCGCGAACTCCGGCGCGAGGCCGCCCGGCGCGTTGTCGATGCGGACGTTGTGCAGGATGATCTTCTGCGGCCGGGTGCGAACGATCTCAACGCGCCCGATCGTCACGTCGCGTCCGAGGCGGTTCTGGAGCGTCTCCTCGATGCGCGCTTTCACGAGGCCCGCGAAGCTGGTCGACCCGAGGTACCACCAGCCGCCGCCGACGATCAGCAGCATCAGCACGAAACCGACGCCGAAGAGCCAGAAGATCGCCTTCATGCAGCCGAACATCGGGCCGCGGCGCTGCCGCTCGCGGGCGGACCTCCGGCGGCGCCGCCGTGACGGCGGCGGAAGCAGCGGATCGCCGGGGTCGGTGATGTTCATCGAAACGCGAGGTTTACCGTGGTGCTTGCTTGGGCGTTTGCTTGCGAACCCTGAGCCTGACTGCGGGCGACGAGAAAGAGGTCCCGGAGGTTGTTGCCCGTCGGCGCAATTGTAATCGGCTCACCGATTTGCGCGGCGACGGTGTAGGAGTTCGAGGCGTTCAGCGCGGCCTCCGCACCCGCAGGGGCTGATGGTCGTTGCCGCGGGGGGAGGTAGAAGCCGGCCACGCCGCTGTTGCCGTCGACACCGTCCGAGCTCGCGAAGAGCGCCTCGCAGGCGCTTTCCAGCGCGAATCGCACCGCCAGCTCGCTGCATCGTCCGCCACGTCCATCCCCTTTCACCGCCACCGTCGGCTCGCCGCCGGCCACGAGCATCCGCGGTCCGTCCAGCGTGTGCGCCCGGGCCGCGAGCTCTCGCGCCGTGTGCAACACGTCACCTTCGAGCTGCTCGTCCACTACCACCGCGTTGTCACCGATGATTTGCGCGGCGGTCCGCACCAGCGTGGTGTTGTCGGCGATCACCATCGGGCCGGGCATCGGACCGGAGGCGACGTCGTACGCCGCATTCGTGGAGACGTCCGAGTAGACGAGCGTGACCGCGCGGCCGCGGACGTAGCTCGCCAGCCTGCCGCCCTTGATCGCGGAGCGCCTGCGCCGCTCCCGGTTGATCTCCCCGATGGTCATGCCGCTGGCGATGAGCCGCGCGTTCGCTTCTGCGACGTCGCTCTCGGTGTAAGGCGCGAGCGCTACTTCGACACACGCGGATCCGCCGCCGGAGATGACGAAGAGGATGTCCTCGTGCGTCCGCAGATATTCGAGCAGCGCGCGCCCCGCTGCGAATGATGCCGCGGTGATGTGCGGATGTCCGCCTGTGTGCAGCTCCGTTTGCGTCGCCGGCAGTTTGTATCCATCCGGAATCGCCACGAACGCGCTCTCGATCTCCAGCACGCTCGCCACTCCGTCGAGCAGCGATCCCGCGCACTTGCCGATGGCCACGACGTTGCGCGGCATCCCGGCATCGACGTGTTCCCGCACCAGCACCTCCGGGGCACATCGTTCGAGCGTTGTGAGGTAGATCGCTTTCAAGTCCACCGTGCGGCGATTATCCTCGTCGGCGTGCGACGTCGACACCTCCGAACACGCGTCCTGCTCCTGACCGGAGCGTTCGCTGTCGCGCTCATCGCCATCGCGTTCGGCTCGAGCTGGCGCGCGCGCCAGGCGCAGCAGCGCTGGACGAGGCTGATCTCCGTCGAGACGAAAGCGGTGGCCGCGCTCGAAGAGCTGATCCGCGCGCAGAACGCTTTCCACGCCCGCTTCGTGGCGGGACAGGAATCACCGCAACGCTACCGCCTCGTCACGCAGCATCTCTCCGACGAATCGCTCACCCGTATCGACCTCGGCACACTGCGGGCGAGAGTGAAGGCCTTCCGCGCCATCGTCGTCGAGCCCTCGCCGCTGCGCGAGGACGTCGACGCGACCTCGCTGGCCATCGTGGCCGACGCGCAGGAGATCATCGCCGCGCGCAAAGCCGAGATCGCGCGGCAGTTGCCGGCGCTGGAGCGCGAGACGTCGGCCATGATGTCCAGTGGGCTGGCCGTCGCCTGGATCCTCGTGCTGCTTTCGTTTGCGGCCGTGCAGATCACGCTGCGGAACGTGGTCCGGCCGATCGAAGAGCTCTGCGCCGCCGCCGACCGCATCGCCGCCGGCGACATTGCGGCCCGCGCGCCGGTCGCCGGCGATCACGAGATCGCCACGCTCGGCGTCGCGTTCAACCGCATGGCCGACGAGCTGAAGGCCCGCGCCCGCACCGACGACCTCACCGCCCTCCCGAACTTCCGCGCCTTCCGCGAGCGCATCGACGGGGAGCTCGAGCGCGCCGACCGCTACCCGGAACGCTTCGGCGTCCTGGTCCTCGACCTCGACCGCTTCAAGAAATACAACGACACCTACGGCCACCTCGCCGGCAACGACGCCCTGCGCCGCGTCGCGCAGACGATCCGCGAAACCGTACGCGCCGTCGACTTCCCCGCCAGATACGGCGGCGAAGAATTCGCCGTCATCGTCCCCCAGGTCGACCCCGCCGCATTGCTGGTGATCGCCGAACGCATCCGCACCAGTATTGAAGCCCTCCCCGCGCCCGCGGATGGAGCCCGCGTCACGGTGAGCATCGGCGCCGCCTTGTATCCGGACGACGCGCCCGACCGCGAAACGCTCTTCAAAGCCGCCGACGCCCGTCTCTACCAGGCGAAAGAAGCGGGAAGAAACCGCGTAGTCGCGCCGATCAGCCCCATAAAGTTTGGAGTGCGGTGACCGCAGTCACCGCTTTGACTCCGAGCCCCAAGCGACACGGAAACACAATGACGTATAGGTCAACCACGCGAAGCGTCGCGCGGTTCGATCGCCCCTACAATCAAGAGCAATGAAACGTCGCGATCTCGAAGCTCACCTTCGACGTCATGGCTGCGAAGTGTTCCGCGAAGGCGGCAATCACACGCTCTTCATTGATGCCTCGCGCAGCCGCGTCGCGGCAGTTCCACGCCACGCAGAGATCAAAACGCCAACCGTTCGTGCTATCTGCAAGGCGCTCGACATCCCGATCCCCGCTACTCGGTGACGACGATGGTCTCGCGGATCAGGTGCGCCTCATCCACGCCGCGCATCGCCAGCTCCCGGTTCGCATCCAATACAAGCTGGATCGCCTCCTTCAGGTTCTCGCGTGCCTCTTCGAGCGTCTCCCCTTGCGAGATCGCGCCCGGCAGCTCTTCGACGAAGGCGGTGTAGCCGCCTTCCTCCGCTTCTTCGAAGACCGCTGTGAACATGTGCGTCATGCGGGGACAGTTTACCCCTCCGCGGCACGTGCCTCGCGCCGCCCTCCCGCCCGGATCCCTCGCTCACGCTCGGGATGACCGGGCGGCGCGATGCTTCGCCCGGTCACCCCTCCAACTGCCCGATCAACCTCTCCACCGTCCTGGCCAGCGCCTGCAACTCCTTTTCCGACACCTCCCCCCCCGCGAGCGACGCCACCCACTCGTCATACGCGGGCCGCACGCGTTCGACCAAAGACCGCCCGCGCCGAGTGAGGGTCACGCGTGAAGAGCGCAGGTCGTTGGGATCGCCCTGCCGTTCTGCCAGGCCGAGTTGTTCGAGCCTCGCGATCATGCCGGTCATGTTCTGCTTGGTCACCACCAGGCGGCGCGCCAGGGCCACGAGGGTGACGGAGGTGGATTCGTCGGCGAGGGCGGCAAGCACCGACCACTGTTGCGGGGTGATCTTTGCCTTTTCGAAGACCGGCGCCAGCCGCTTGATGAAGAGGTTCGCGAGCTGGATGACGCCGGTGATCAGGTCGCGCTCGCCCGCCATGGTCAACATCTTGACCACGGCGGGCGGCGATGTCAATTACAGGGCGGCCTTGAAGATCCCCTTGCTGGCGAAAACGGCCGCGTCGCCGAGCTCCTCTTCGATGCGCAGGAGCTGGTTGTACTTCGCCATGCGGTCGCTGCGCGACGCGCTGCCCGTCTTGATCTGGCCGGTGCTTAGCGCCACAGCCAGGTCGGCGATCGTGGCGTCTTCGGTCTCGCCGCTGCGGTGGCTCATCACGTTCGTGTAGCCGTGTCGCGTAGCGAGCCGGACCGCTTCGATCGTTTCGGTGAGCGTGCCGATCTGGTTCACCTTCACGAGCATGCTGTTGGCGATGCCCTCCTTGATCCCGCGCTGAAGCCGCTGGGTGTTCGTGACGAACAGATCGTCGCCCACGAGCTGCACGCGGTCCCCAAGCCGCTCAGTGAGCTTCTTCCAGCCATCCCAGTCGTCCT
>DASQJY010000012.1:0-115548 GCA_035630815.1 Thermoanaerobaculia bacterium | reverse complement strand
GATCGTCCCGCTTGACCCAGTCTTCCAACGATCGCGGAAACAGAAACTGTGTCGTGTAATCCGCTCGAAGCTGTCGACTCATCCGCTCGCCCTCTCCTCATCTAAGGAGTGACGCAAATCGGACTTTTGAGACACCCTCCTGCGGTCACCGCACTCCATACTGCTGACGTGGAAAACAGGTACGAGATCATCATTTTCTGGAGCGACGAGGATGCATCATTCGTCGCGGACGTACCTGAACTGCCTGGGTGCATGGCCCATGGTGCGTCGCACGCAGATGCGCTCGCAAATGCCGAGGAAGCGATCGCTTTGTGGTTGGACACTGCGCGCGAAATGGGCCGCCCGATTCCGCAGGCGAAGGGCCGGCGGCTGCTGTACGCGTGAGATGCGAACAGAACGCCTGCTGCTGAGGTGCGGTACGCTATTGCCACTATGTCCGACGAAACGAAGAAAGAGTCGCTCAACGACTGGGGCATCGACGTCGACAAGTTCAAGGAGCGGGCGAAGGAGTCGCTGGAGACGGCGAAAGGCGATCTCTCCGAGATCGGCGGCACGCTGCGCCACGCGCTCGTGCACGCAAAGGACGTCGTTCTCGGCCTGCAGACCAACGGCGCCCCTGCGGCCGCGGAGTTGAAAGCAGGATTCGAGCGCGCCTGGAAAGAGATCGAGAACGCGTTCCGCTCGGCAAGGGATCGGGCCAAGGGACCGGGGGAGCCGCCGGCGAGCGAGCCACCGGCTGAACCGCCGGCGCAGCCGCCGCCGGTTTAACTGTCATCTGACAGGTGGGCGAACACCTCCAGAAAGAGGCGCGCCGCCAGCTTCGACGTCATCCCGCTCGTGTCCCAGGGCGGCGAGAGCTCGCTGAGGTCGCAGCCGAGGAGCTTCTTCGACCCGGCGATCGTGCGCACGATGGCGATCATCTCGCGGGAGGTGAGCGTTCCGGGGGCGGCGGCGGAGGAGCCGGGGAGCTCGACGGCGTCGATGTCGATAGAGAGGAAGATCGCGTCGCTCGACGCCTCGAGCTGCTCGCGCACCTGCAGCGCCAGCTCGCGTGCGGGTGCCTGGTCGAACGCGTCGACCGGAATCGTGGTCACTCCCTGCTCGCGCAGGAAGCGGTCGTAGTACGAGGAGTTGGCGAACGCGCGCGTGCCGAGGATGAACGTGCGCGTGCCGTCGCAGATCGGTGTTTCCATCGCGCGGCGGTACGGCGTGCCGCTGGAGAGGGAGTCTTCGTCGTCGTATTCGCGCACGTCGTAGTGCGAGTCGATCACGACCAGGCCGAGCTTCAGCTCCGGGCGCGCCTCCGCCATGCCGCGGATGATCGCGCCGGTGAGACCGTTGTCGCCGCCGATGAAGAACGGCGTCGCGCCCGCCGCGAACACTTCGCGCGACGTCTTCTGCACGCGTTCGTGTGCGACCTGGATGGAGCCTGCCGGCAGGTCGAGGTCGCCGAGGTCGAGACACCGGCGGCCGGAGAGCTCGACGCCGTGGCCGAACGTGGTGAGCGAGGGGAGCGCCTCCCGGAACGCCTCCGGACCGTGCTTCGCGCCGGGACGGGTGGGGATCGAGCTGTCGAACGGCAGCCCGACCAGCACGTGGTCGCCCGTGCTGAACGTGGAGGAGGGGACGAGCAGCGTCGACGCACGCGGATCGCGCGGGTCGGCGGGATCGCGGTGGCGGCGGAGCGTGGTCATGACAACCCGGTGCGCAGCTTCACCAGGATCTCTTCCTCCGCCAGCAGGTGCAACTCGCGGGACTTCGTCCACGCCGCGTCGGCCCGGTCGAGCAGCGCCTTCTTCCTCGCCGCGTCCGAGAGTCCCGCCAGGTTGATGCAGACGTTCTGGTACGCACCCGCGGCCGCGGCGCGCGCTGCCTGCGCGCCGACGCCGGCGTCGGAGAGCGAGGCCTGCATGCCGATGCGTGCGATCTCGCGATTGAGCTCGATCAGCTCCGGGCAGGCTTCCAGCACCCGCAGCGGCACCTCGGCCGCACCGACCGTGGCATTGGCCAGCGCTTCGCCACGCACCGCTTCTTCTTCCGGCGTCGCCTTCGGCATGCGCATCGCCTCGAGCAGCGTGTCGAAGGCGGCGGTGTCGGCGTCGACCGCGGTGAGCATCTGGTCCTTCAGCTCCTGCGAGCGGATGGCGATGCGGTCGAGCTCCGCCTGCTTCGCCTCGAAGCCTTTCTTCGTATGCGACAGCACCGCGACCATCGACGCCAGCCCGGCCGCGCACGCGGCAGCGAGCGCGGAGACGGAGCCTCCGCCGGGGGCGGGCGACTCGTCCGACAGGGCATCCATGAAGTCGCGCAGCGACATCGAGGCGAGGCGCGGCGGGAGCGGGTTCAGGCGGTACTCGATGACCCGCTCTTTCGGGTCGAACGGCTTCACTTCATTGAGGCCGAGAGTGCGGATGGCGATGTGTACCAGCGCGGACTCGGGCACGCCGGTGGGACGTCCCATCTTGCCGAGGTAGTGGCGGCCGGCATCGAGCAGCACCTGGCGCGGGACGAGACCGACGATCTCGGAGCCGGTGATGCGCAGGCCGCGCTCCCGCGCGCGCTCTTCGCACGCGTCGAACACGACGTGCAGCGGCGCGACGTCGAGGTCGGTGAGGTTGATGGAGATCTGCGCGCAGCCGAACTCCGGGATGACCCAGCCGACCGCCTTCACCGATTTCAGCAGTCCCGGCTCCCAGAGCGGGTTGCCCTGCTCGTCGAGCAGCGGCTGGTCGTACTCATCGCGGCGCATGCGGCCGCGCTCTCGCACGTCGAACGCGACGCGGTTCGCGAGCCGCTTGTCGAGCGTGTTCAGGTTGACGTTGTACGCGACCAGGAACTTGCGCGCGCCGATCACCACCGCGCCGGATTTCGGGACGAACTCGCACGGGCCGTGGTCCGGCTGCCAGAGCGGGTCCATCAGCTTTCGCGCGCAGCCTTCGTACTCACCTTCGCGGATGTCGGCCAGGTTGCGCCGGTGCGGCGCGCTCGCGGCGTGCTCGTACAGATACGCCGGCACGCGCAGCTCCTCGCCGACGCGTTGCGCCAGCTTGCGCGCGAGCTCCGCGCACTCGTCCATCGTGACGTTCGCGACCGGGATGAACGGCACGACGTCCACCGCCCCGATGCGCGGATGCGCACCGCGATGCGTGGTCATGTCGATCAGCTCGATGCCCTTTTTCACCAGCCGGAACGCGGCTTCGAGGACCGCGTCAGGCGCGCCGACGAAGGTGATGACGGTGCGATTCGTGTCCGCACCCGGATCGACGTTCAGCACGGTGACGCCGGAAACCGTGGCCGCGGCATCGGCCACCGCGTGATAGATCTCGGGCCGCCGCCCCTCGGAGATGTTGGGAACGCATTCGACGATCTGCATTGAGGGGATGCTATCTCAACGCGCTGCGCGCGTTGAGAGGTGTCGGGTGTCAGGTGTCTGGGGGTGGTCGCCCGGGCGAAACACCCCAGACACCCGACACCTGATACCCGATTACGTCACTCCCCGGCGCGTTCGCGAACCGACAACCACGACCCAAACCACCCCGCCAACATCCCCCCCGCCACCAGGGCGGCGATCTTCTGCCAGGGGAGGAAGCCGGTGAAGAGGAAGCCCCAGAGGATGGAGGAGGAGGGGGCGAGGGAGCGTTTGGCGGCTTCGTAGGTGACGTACAGGAGCACGATGGCGACGATGCCGCCGATGGTGCCTTGCAGGAAGCCTTCGATGAGGAAGGGGCCGCGGATGATGCGCTCGGTGGCGCCGACCAGGCGCATGATCTCGATCTCTTCCTTGTACAGCATCATGGTCAGGCGGATGACGTTCGCGATCGTGAAGGCGGCGGCGATGGCGAGCACGCCGCCGGCGATCAGGCCGGCGATGTTGATCACGTTCACGACGCGGCGCAGGCGGGCGATCCATTCCCAGTCGTACTGCACCTGGTCGACGCCGCTCATCGCGCGCAGCACGCCGATGTGCTGATGGAACGCGGCCGACTGCGCGAGCCGCGGCTCGACGTCGATCTCGTAGGACGGCGGGAAGGGGTTCTCATCGAGTTGCCCGACCACTTCGGAGAGGTTGGCGAAGTAGGTCTTGAACCGCGCCAGCGCTTCTTCGCGCGTCACGAGCTGGCGGCGTGAGAGCTCCGGGCGTGTGGCCAGGAAACGGTCGACGGCCTGCACCTGGTGCGGCGACACCTCGGTCTCGAAATAGACGATCACGCGCGACTTCCCCTGCCACTCCTCCGCCGCGCGGCCGAGGTTCTCGGCGACGAGGAGGAAGAGCCCGACGATGAGCAGGGAGATCGCGATCATGGCCACGGCCACGAAGCTGGTGCGCTTGGAGACCCAGATGCGGCGGATCGCCTCGCGAAGGAAGTAGGCGAACGTGTTGGACGGCACTTCCGGCTCGCGGCGGCCGGGGATGAAATCGCGCGGACCCAATCAGCCTCCGAGGCCGAAGAGACCTTCGCGGACGTGCGGGCGCTCGATGATGCGCGCGCGCTCGTCGCCGATGCGGCCCTGCTCCAGCGTGATGCAGCGGCGGCCGCTGGCGCGGATCAGTTCCCGGTCGTGCGTCGCCAGCAGGACCGTCGACCCGCGCAGGTTGGCCTCGGCGAAGATCTGGATGATCTCGCTCGACAGCTCGGGGTCGAGGTTGCCGGTCGGCTCGTCGGCGATCAGTACGAGCGGGTCGTTGATCAGCGCGCGGGCGATGGCGACGCGCTGCTGCTCGCCGCCGGAGAGCTGCGGCGGATAGGAGTTCAGCTTGTGGTGCAGGTTCACGGTGCGCAGCGCCTGGTACGCCTTCTTCTTGTGCTCCTTCGGCGGGACGTTCAGGACGGTGAGGATGAACGAGAGGTTCTCGAACACGGTCATCCGCTCGATGAGCTTGAAGTCCTGGAACACCATCCCGATCTCGCGGCGGAAGTAGGGGAGCTGCGACTTCTTCATCGCGTTGAGATTGCGGCCGTTGACCACGATCTGCCCCTCGCTGGCGGTGATCTGCCGGAGGATCAGCTTCAGCAGCGTCGACTTGCCTGCGCCGCTGGGGCCGGTGAGAAAGACGAACTCCCCTTTCTCGATGTGGAACGTGACGTCATGCAGGGCAGTCGAGTAGCGGTCGAAGCGCTTCGTCACGTGATAGAAGTGAATCATGGCGTCCCGGCGTCATGATACGGGAAAGGTCCGAGGATTGTGGCTGACTCAGCGCGAGGACGTTTGCCAGAGGTATGGAGTGCGGCGACCGCAGTCGCCGCTTTTACTCCGAACGCCGCAGCTCGTGCTTCTGCGAGTGAAAGCGGTGACTGCGGTCACCGCACTCCAAACTATCTCTCTCTTAGCGCGTTCGCCACCGGCATCCTCGCCGCGCGGATCGCGGGGAAGAAGCCGCCGATCAGGCCGATGAGGAGGGCGTAGAGGGCGGCCCAGAGCATCAGGCGGGGGGTGACGTCGAAGGCGAAGGCGACCTGGCTGAAGGTCTGCCAGTTCATCGTGGCCGCGCGGTAGCCGTCGAAGGCCAGGTACGCGAGCGTCGCGCCGAGGAGGCCGCCCACCAAGGCGAGCAGCAGCGCCTCCGCGATCACGGAGAGCATGACCGCGAAGCCGCCGAAGCCGAGGGCCTCCAGGGTGGCGATCTCGCGCGCGCGGGCGGCGACGGCGGTGTACATCGTGTTCAGCGCGCCGAAGATCGCGCCGAGGCCCATCAGGCTGCAGACGATGAACGCGAGGCCGGTGACGAGTCCGCGCAGCGTGCGTGACTGGCTTTCGTAGTACTCGGTCTCGTTCTGGATCTTCAGCGACACCTTCGGATCGGACGTCAGCGCATCCTTGAACTGCTTGAAGTTGCCGGGGGAGGCGAGCTTCGTGATCACGATCGAATGCGACGAGCCGCGCTGGTACGCGGGGCCGAGCACCGCCGCATCGGCCCAGAGCTCCGACTCGGAGATCGAGCCTTTCGCTTCGAAGACCCCGACCACCTTCCAGGTGTTCGTGCCGAACCGGAGGTCGGAGCCGACGTCGGTGCCGCCGAACTCCACGTGCGCGCCGCGGCCGACGATCACCTCGTTCCGTCCCCAGGCGAACATCCGTCCTTCCACGATCTTCACTTCCGGACGGATGGCGAATCCGCCCGGCTGCACGCCGCGCAGCGGCACGTTGGCCGAGGTGTTCGTCGAGCGTTTCGGGAGATCGACGATGACGAAGAGCTCGGGAGAGATGAGCGGCTTGCCGTCGGCGCCGCGCGCCACACCCGGCGCGTCGCGGACCGCGTCGACGTCGCTGCGCGACAGGACGGACGACATCTCGTTGTCGGCGCCGGCGCGGAGCACGAGCGCGGTGTCGGGACTGCCGGCCACCACCATCACGCTGCGGAAGCCTTCGCCGATGGAGAGCACGCCCACCAGGACGGCCACCACCCCGGCGATGCCGAAGACCGCAGCGCCCGCGGACCCGAGGCGGCCGCGAAGCGTGCGGATGTTGAAGACGAAGAGGGCGGACAGTTGCCGAAGTACGTTCATTACTCTCTCCGGAGTGCGTCGACCGCGTTGAGACGCATGGCCTGCAGGGCGGGCAGCGCGCCGGCGACGACGCCGAGCAGGATGACCACGATCGCCCCGAACACGCGCGCGTTGGCCGGGAAGAAGAAGATCGGCAATGCTCCGCCGGTCGGATCGCCCCCGGAGACCAGGAGCCAGCCGAGGGCCAGGCCGATGGCGCCGCCGATCACGGCGATCAGCAGCGACTCGATCAGCACGAACGCCAGCACCTGCCCGTCCGTGAAGCCGATCGCCTTCATCACCCCCAGCTCGCTGGTCCGCTCGCGCACCGCCTGCGCCATGGTGTTGCCGGCCACGAGGAGGATGGTGAAGAAGACCGCGGAAAGGATGGCCTGCACGATCGCGCCGATGTTGCCCATCTGTTCCGCGAAGCCCTTGATGAACGCCTTCTCGGTCTCGGCCTTCGTCTCGGCCGGAGAGTTCGCGAACTCGGCGTCGATGTCGCGCGCCACGCGTTCGGCGTCCTTCGGATCCTGCACCCGGATCACATACCAGCCGGTGAGGCCCTTCCCCCACATCCGGTTCTCATCCATGTATTCGTGGCGGAAGAAGAACCCGGTCGTGTCGGTATCCGGGTACTTGCCGTCGTAGATGCCGACCAGGTCGAAGGTCCAGGTGTTGCCGCCGCTCTTCGGGCGGAGGAACGTCGCGCCGAGCGGAATGCGGTCGCCCACCTTCCAGCCATAGCGGTTGGCGGTGGTGCGGCCGGCGATGGCCCCGGTCCTGGTCTTGAGGAAGGCCTGTTTCTGCTCCTCCGGCAGGATGAACTCCGGGTACATCGGGAAGAACTCGCGCGGCACGACCGCGATCTGCCCCCAGGAGGTCTGCTTGTCCTGATAGAGGCCGCCGAACCACGCCTGCTGCGCGGCGTCGGCGACGCCGGGGATCTGCTCGATGCGCCGCTCGTAGCTCTGCGGCAGCGGCTGGATGAGCGTGACCCGGTGGCGGACCACGAGGCGGTTCGCGCCGGCCACGCTCGCGCCGAACGCGAACGCATTCCGGATCGCGGCGAGGTACGCGAAGAGGATGAACGCGACCATGATCGAGAGGATGGTCAGGACCGTGCGCAGCTTGTGGCGCTTGAAGTTGGAGAGGACCAGCGCGGCGTACTTCATGCGGCCATCTCGGTGGACAGTTGTCCGTCGACCATCTGCAGGCGGCGCGACGCGCGGACGGCGGCGTGCGGGTCGTGCGTGACCATGATGATGGTCTTGTGGTGCTGCCGGTTGAGCCCCTGCAGCAGGTCGAGGATGCCGTCGCCGGTCTTGCGATCGAGGTCGCCGGTCGGTTCGTCGGCGAGGATGAGCGTCGGGTCGGTGACGATGGCGCGGGCGATGCCGACGCGTTGCTGCTCGCCGCCGGAGAGCGTGCGCGGCGTGTGCTTCGCACGATGCGTCAGGCCGACGATCTCGAGCGCGGTGGCGACGTGGCTTTTGCGCTCCGTCCGCGACAGGTTCGTCAGCAGCAACGGCAGCTCCACGTTCCGCTCGGCGGACAGCACCGGCAGCAGGTTGTAGAACTGGAAGACGAAGCCGACGTGCCGCGCGCGCCAGTTCGCGAGCTGGCGCCGCGACAGGCTGTCGATGCGCTCTCCCGCCACTTCGAGCACGCCCTTCGTCGGCCGGTCGAGCCCCGCCAGCAGGTTGAGGAGCGTCGACTTGCCGGAGCCCGAAGGTCCCATCAGCGCGAGAAACTCCCCTTCGTTGATCTCCAGGCTGAGATTGCTCAGCACGCGAATGTCCTCGGCCCCACGGCGAAAGACCTTGTCGATGTTGGACAGGCGGACCAGGGTGTTGGGCATGTGCTCTCCTCTTGGTGTTGTAGCCGGTGTCGCGTACCGGGTGTCGGGTGTCGGGTGTCAGGTATCTGGGGTGTTTCGCCCGGGCGTAGCTCCCCAGACACCAGACACCTGATATCCGACACCATTACTGGGTCACTTTCACTCTCTCCCCATCCTTCAACTCCGCCGGACCTGCGACCACCACCTTCTCCCCCTCCCGCACTCCCGACACGAGGCGGGCGGTGTCTCCCTGGGAGGAGGCGACTTTTACGGCGCGGCGTTCGGCGCGGTCGTTGGCGAGGACGAAGACGATGTCCTGCGCGCCGTCGCGGCGGATGGCGCTCTTCGGGACTTCGATGATGGTCGTCTGCGCGGCTGCCGCGGCCTGGTCGGTGATGAACGAGACCTTGACGCCCATGTCGGGGAGGACGCGGGTGTCTTTCTGGTCGAAGGCGATGCGCACCCTCACCGTCGCCTTCTGCCGGTCGGCGGTGGGGACGGCGGTGATGACATGTGCCGGGATCTTCCAGTCGGGGTAGGCGTCGAGCACTGCCTCGACGCGCTGGTTCGGGAAAACGCGGTTGATGTACGCCTCGTTGACGTCCACCTCGATCTCGAGGGAGCCCATGTCGACGATCGTGCAGATGCCGGTGCGGGTGAAGCCGCCGCCGGCGGAGACGGGGGAGATCATCTCGCCCGGCTGCGCGTCCTTGGTGATGACCACGCCGTCGAACGGCGCGCGGATGACGGTGTCGTCCATCGTCTGCGACTGCAGGTCGACCTGTCTTTGCGCGGTGGAGAGCTGGTCCGACTGCGCGGCCAGGCGGGCGCGGACCGCGTCGAGCTGCGCGCGGGCCCGATCGAGGTCGGCGCGGCTGGAGATCTGGCTCGAGGTCAGCCGCTCGGCGCGCTCGTAGTCGAGTTGCGCCTCCCGGATGCGCACGCGAGTCTCCTCCAACGCACTTCCCGCTGCCGTGGCCTCGGCTTTCGCGAGCGCGAGGCCGCGCGAAGCGTAGGAGGCGTCGAGCCGCGCGAGCTGCTGGCCCGCCTTCACCTGCATCCCTTCCTCGATGAAGATGTCTTCGACCTTGCCGGTCACCTTCGAGGAGACGGTGGCGCGGCGGCGCGCGGTGACGTAGCCGCTGGCGTTCAGGACCGAACCGCCGCTGCCGCTGCCGGAGGCGATCGCTTTGGCCGCGGCCACGCGCACTTCCGCCGCGCTGCCGCGGGTGGCACCCCAGGCGATCAGGGCGATCGCGATGAGCGCGACCGGAATCCCGATCAGGAGCGGCGAGCGCCGCTGCGGAGCGGACTCGGTGCGGTGGATGCGCAGGTCATCGAGCGTTGCTTTATCGACCATGTTGGATGGGCGCCATTATCGCGATGATCGTGAACCGTGGCGAGTTACGTTTGTCATGGCGGAGGTGTGCGTTCACGCATCCGCCACCTCTTTCACCTCTTGCCACATCGTGTAACGCCGGTGGGGCAGACTCGGATGTGCGTCCGGCCGCATCGTGCGCGGCATGCGTAGGACGTTCGTATTTCTACTATTTGTAGCCCTGCCCCTGCAGGCCATTCCGACTCAACTCAGCATCGCGCGGGTCACCGGCAAGATCACGGTGGACGGGCAGGTGCTCGATTCCGAATGGAACGGCGCCCGCCGGATCGACGGGTTCGTCGAGTACTTCCGCGGCGACAACACCGCTCCTCCCGCCGGCACGATCGGCATGCTCGCGTATGACGCGGAGGCGGTTTACGTGGCCTTCCTGGCCACCGATCCGCGTCCAACGGACATCCGTGCGCCGCTGGTCGACCGCGACAAGGTCCTCGGCGACCAGGACTACGTGGCCATCCTCATCGACACGTCGAACGACCGTCGCGCGGGCGTGGCCTTTCGCGTCAATCCGCGCGGCGTGCAGACCGACAGCGTGGTGAACGACCAGACCGGCGAAGAAGACTTCTCGCCCGACTTTTTCTACGAGGCGGTGGCGCGGCGCACGGATCAGGGGTGGGCGGCCGAGATGCGCATCCCGCTGTCGTCGCTTCGCTACCCGCCGTCCGACCCGCAGACGTGGGGCGTGATCATGATGCGCAACTACCCGCGCGACTTCCGCTACATCATGAGCAACACGCCCATCCCGAAGAACACCGGCTGCTTCCTCTGCCACGCCGCGAACGTCACCGGCTTCGAGGGGCTGCCGGCGGGCAGCCACTACACCCTCACGCCGTACAGCGCGGCGCAGTCGGGGGAGCGGTTCGATTCCGACATGGGGCTGGACCTGAAGTGGAACCCCTCGGCCGCGCTGACGCTCGACGCCACGCTCAACCCCGACTTCTCCCAGATCGAGGCGGACGTGCCGCAGCTCGCCGTCAACAGCCGCTTCGCGCTGTCGTATCCGGAGAAACGGGCCTTCTTCCTCGAAAGCGTCGATCTGCTGGCGACACCGTTACGGGCGATCTATTCACGCACCATCCACTCGCCCGCGTGGGGCATGCGCGCGACGGGACAGCTCGGCGGGAACGCGTATACGTTCCTGGTCGCGGAAGACCGCGGCGGCGGCGTGACCATCAACCCGGGTCCGTACGGGTCGCAGGTGCTGCCGAACGACGAGCGGTCGCGCGTGCTCGTCGGCCGCGTGCGCCGCAGCTTCGGCGATTCGTTCGCGGGCGTCCTGGGAAGCGCGCGCGAATACGAGAGCGGCGGAGGGAACCGGCTGCTCGGCCCCGACTTTCTCTGGAAGCCGTCGCCGGAGCAGGTGCTGGCGGGGCAGTTCCTGGTGAGCGACAACAGCGGCGCGACCGGCACCGGCTCGCGCGTCTACTTCACGCAGGACGAGAAGACATGGGACTTCTACACCGGCGTGCGCAGCTTCTCGCCGGAGTTCCGCGCCGACAACGGCTTCATCCCGATGGTCGGCGCGCAGGACGTCTATTCGGAGCTCGGCGGCCGCATCTACCCGAAGCGGGGGCTCACCTATCTGCGGCCGTACGCCGGCGTGTCGTATGCGCGCGAATACGACGGCCACGAGCTGATGTGGCGCCAGTTTCATCCCGGCGTCTACTTCCAGGGGAAGTGGGGCAGCGAGGGGTGGGTGACGTACCGCTTCGCCGACCGCGAGCGGGTGCAGGGGAAGATCCGCGACTACTCGTTCGTCGACTTTTCACTGCGCGCCGCGCCGAGGCGCTGGCTGCCGGCGATCCAGCTGAAGGGGCAGTTCGGCGAGAAGCTCGATTACGCGCAGGGCCGCAAGGGCGACGGCGCGAACCTGTCGCTGAGCGCCTCATTGCGCCCGACCGATCACCTCGAGCTGCAGGCCACGACCTCGCGCGAATGGCTCGACCTCCCAACCGGCAATCTCTTCAACGCGCAGGTGGACTGGCTGAAGGCGACCTACATCTTCTCCGCGCGCCAGCTCGTACGGATCACCGGCCAGCGCAACGCGATCGACTACGCCGGCTCCGGCCGCAAGGTGACGACCTCGCTCGCCGCGCTGTACGGCTACCGGTTGAATTTCCAGACTGTCTTCTTCGTCGGCTATGGCGACGACAGCGTCGCGGACAAGAGGAATGTGTTCGCGAAGGTGGCTTATGCGTTCCAACGCTGACGCGGGTATCGGGTGTCGGGTGTCAGGTGTCTGGGGCTTGTCGGCTCGCGGGTCACGACTTGTGGACGCCCAGGCGAAACACCCCAGATACCTGACACCCGACACCTCGTGCCGCAGGCACGCTGCCCACTTGTGAAAAATTGTGACAAATCAAGCCACCCCAGAACACCCCATGCGACCATTGCGTTCTTCGGATCCGAACGACATGCGCCGCATCTTCCGCCGTTCCATCTTCTGGCTGCTGCCGGTGGTCATCCTGCCGCTGGGGCTCCTGCTGGTCCTGCAGGTGCGCTTCCTGCGCGCGCTGGAGCAGAAGACCGTGTCGGCGGAGCGGAACTGGCTGCGCAACTCGCTGGAGCTGGTGACGGCGGAGCTGGAGACGCGGTACCGCAAGAGCGCGGGGGCGGCGCTCGACGTGCGCGAGAACATGCTCGAGGACGACCAGGCGCTGGCGCGGCATTTCGCGGCCCACACGGTCCCGGGGGCGCGCACCTGGTTCTCGATGCAGTTCGACGAGCAGATCTCGAAGGTGTTCATCTTCGACATGTACGGCAAGCCGAAGCGCGCGTCGTACGCCGAGGGGGACGCGATCAAGATGGCCACGGTCTCGTGGCACGTGGCGCATGAACGGAAGCGCGTCGCGCAGCCGGCCCTGCACGTCGACGAGCGCGACCCGAAGAACCGGATCATCCTCCGGCCGATCGTCGACGAGTCGTGGCACGTGGTCGGGGTGACGGGCGTGGTCCTCGACGAAAAGCTGGCCAAAGCGGCGATGTCGGCCATCGGCGCGCACGTGCTGAAGCAGCGCAAGCATCCGAACGTCATCTCGGTGCGGATTGCCGAGCGTTTCCCGCGCACGATCGGGGAGCGCGACTTCATCACCTTCCCGCTCAGCTTCGTCTTCACGAACTGGCGCGCCGGGGTGCGGGATCTCTGCAGCAGTCCGGAGGAAATGGCGGCCGCGAACTTCCGCAACAACGTCATGTGGACCGGAGGCGCGTTCTTCGTCCTCCTCGGCGCGGTCGGGCTCTCGATCGGCGCCGTGGCGCGGCAGATGCGCCTCTCGCAGATGAAGAGCGACTTCGTCTCGAACGTGTCGCACGAGCTCCGCACGCCGCTCTCCTCGATCCGCGTCTTCGGCGAGTACATGCGCCTGGGGCGCGTCGAGAAGCCGGAGAAGGTCCGCCAGTACGGCGAGTACATCGAGGCCGAGAGCCGGCGCCTGACACAGCTCATCAATAACATCCTCGACTTCTCCAAGATCGAGTCGGCGGAGAAGAAGTACCGCTTCTGCGAGACCGACGTCGTGGAGCTGGTCGAGCAGACCGTGGCCGCGTTCGAAGTGCCGTTGCGCGACCGCGGCGTGACGATCTCGCTCGACGCCGACGCCGCGCCGCGGCTGCGGCTCGACAAGGACGCGATCGCGCAGGTGCTGATGAACCTCCTCGACAACGCCGTGAAGTACTCGAACGGCCGCGCCGACATCGACGTGCGGGTGGCCAGCACGAATGAGGAAGTGCGCATCGCGGTGCAGGACCACGGGATCGGTATCCCGGCCGCGGAGCAGAAGAAGATCTACGAGAAGTTCTACCGCGTCGGCAGCACGCTCGTGCACGACGTCAAGGGGAGCGGCCTGGGGCTGTCGATCGTCCAGCACGTCGTGCAGGCGCACGGCGGGCGGGTGGAGCTCGTCAGCGCGCCGGGCGACGGCAGCACGTTCACGATCGTCCTCCCGGTCGCGCAGCCGGAGCACGTCCGGGTCACGGAAACGGAGTTCGCATGAACAACAACAGAATCCTGATCGTTGAAGATGATCCCGCGATGTCGGTCGCGCTGCGCGACGGCTTCGAGTTCGAAAAATACGCGGTGGAGATGGCCGCGGACGGCGAGGAAGGGCTGCGCCTGGCCCAGCGCGGCCTGCACGACCTGATGATCCTCGACGTCATGCTGCCGAAGAAGAGCGGCCTCGACGTCTGCAAGGAGCTGCGCAGGAACGGCAGCACCACGCCCATCATCATGCTCACCGCGCGCGGCCAGGAGATCGACAAGATCGTCGGCCTCAAGCTCGGCGCGGACGATTACGTGACCAAGCCGTTCAGCTTCATGGAGCTGCTGGCGCGCGTGGAAGCGGTCCTGCGCCGCGTGACCCGCTCCTCCGCCGGCGACGAGTATGGCTTCGGCGACGTGGCCCTCGACTTCCGCACCTACCAGGCCACGAAAGGCGGCCTCCCGATCGAGCTCACGCCGCGCGAGTTCCGCATCCTCCGCTACTTCATCGACCACGCCGACGAAGTGGTGAGCCGCGAGGCGCTGCTCAACCACGTCTGGGGCTACGACAGCAGCGCGTTCACGCGCACCGTCGACACGCACATGGCCCGCCTGCGCCAGAAAGTCGAGCCCCTCCCCTCGGAGCCGCGGCACCTGCTGACCGTGCACCGGGTCGGGTACAAGTTCGTGCCGTAGCGAGGGGTAGGAAATCGGCGGCGTGCGGCTCTCCCTATAGAGGGGAGAATCCATGACCACCACGCCAGCGACTGCCGGGCCTCACCGTATCGACAAGCCCTACTATCCGATCGTCTACGTCCGTGGGTATGCGATGACGGAGAACGAGCGGGAAGACGTTTTTCACGACGCCTACTACGGTTTCTCAGCTACGTCCGTCGAGAAGCGCAACGCCCCGCCGCCCCGATACTTCGAGGTCGACATCTTCGAGGGGCAGTTCATCCGCCTGATGAAGTTGAAGGATTACGCGTACGCGGATGCGGTGAACAAGGGTCTGACCCACTTTCACTCGAACCCGACGCGCAGCATCTGGATCTCGCGTTTCTACGACCGCGATTACCTCCATGGATCGGTGCGGTCGATCGTCGAGCACGCCGAGGAGCTGTACGACCAGATCGTCGGTCCCGCCGCCGGCGAGGACGACCTCCGGAGCAAGCTCAAAAAGACCGGATGTGATTTCGGTCCGAATGACGAAGAGTTCAAGGTGATCCTCGTCGCGCACTCAATGGGCGGCCTGGTCTGCCGGACGCTCATCCAGAACATCATGCCGAAGAAAGGGATCGATCCGAAAGCCTGGATCCACCGGCTGGTGACCATCGGCAGTCCGCATGGCGGGATCGAGCTCGGCCGCGTCCCCGACGCGCTCGAGAACTTCGTGGCCAAGACCTTCAATCCGTTCGATTCAGGACTCTTCAATCCCCGCCGGATGCGCGAGTACCTGAACCTCACTCCCGAGCACGACCCGCACAGCCTCGGTGACTCCGGATTTCCGGTGAAGCGATGCTTCTGCATCATTGGCAGCGATCACGCGTCGTACAACGCGACGCGGATGATCACCGGCGGGTTCAGCGACGGGCTGGTCAAGCAGGACCGCGCCTACGTCGTGGCGGGACGCAAGCCCGCCGGCGACTACCGCGAGCAGGACGTTGCGTATGGAGCGAACGTCCATCGCGCGCACTCCGGCAATCGCGGGATCGTGAACAGCTATGAGAGCTACGAAAACCTGCACCGGTTTCTCTTCGGCGACGTCAAGGCGGCCATCTCGCTCGCGAACCTCCACGTGAACGTCCCGACGGAGGATCAGGGGAAGGAGGCGTCCTACTTCTACGACTTCGAGTTTCTCGCATCCATCAAGGGGACCGGTGTGTACCTGCAAAGGCGCGAACAGGATCCCTGCGAAAATGCGCTGCGGTTCAAGCGCGAGAACCTGCCGTCATCGCTGCAGCTCTATACCGGCTTCCTCAACACCGCGCTAAAGACGGACGAGGCGAATGATTTCTCGGAGTTCGCGCTCACGATTCGCGTGGTCGAGCACCGCGTCGAGAAAGGCCTGTTCTGGGATCATGAATATCCCGGGCGCCACATCTATAACGAGACTCTGCTGATCCGCGTCGGCGACTTCAACCCGGACCGCGACGGCCAGGAGGTCAGGATCCTGTGGCTGTCCGACCGCGCCTCCGATTGGACCGAGATCGAGCCGCAGAACAGCACGTATGACATTCCTCTCCGCACCGCGCAGTCTGTTTCCGGCTCTGTGCGCATTGCGGTTTCGCCGTGGCCGGATCCCGGGTTGACGCTCGACGACACGCCGGCGACAAAGGATCGGTAAGAACCGGTTTCAGGTACAGGGGACGCTCACGGCCGCCACGCGCTGGTTGCCTTTCAGCAGCTGCAGCGAGCGGAGGACGTTGGCGGATCGTCGCGCCGCTGCACGACCGGCCTGCTTCCATGCTCGTCCGGATTGCATGTGAATTCACCATAATTGCCGCACAGTCAGGATTGCCTTACCGGGATAACGGTGCTACCTTACGCCGCTCGTCAGCGTCCGATCCCCCGGTCCCAACAATAAACAAGGAGTTCCTGTGTCTGCCACTCGACCGTTCATGTCGTGGGCGGGTAGGGTGGAGGTGGCTGCAGGATTCTTCCTGTGGGCCGCGGTGCTCATAGTGTCTTCGGCTGTGCCTTTGGGTGCCGCCGAGCCGGTCTTGTTTCCCACACCTCTTCACATTACGCGGGAGCTCTCCGATCCGGTCTCGCAGAAGACGACGCTCATCGACGAGTACTGCCATGGCAACCGCGTGGTATCCGTGAGCGGAACCCGTACCGTCATTGCGGATTACGCGAAGGGCGAGATGACGGAGATCGACTTCGCCGCCGGGACGTACAGCGTGACGAAGTTCGAGCAGGTCGCTCGTCTGAACGCGAAAGCCGCGCCCGCGGTGGTGGCAGCGGCGGCGGCACGCAGGGAGTGGCGCGTCGAGGCGCGCGGCGGGAGCGTGATTGCTTCGCGTCCGGCGGAGACCACCGAGGCCGAGTGGAAAGACGAGAACACGCGTCACGTGATCCGCATCTCGGCGGATCGGCAAGTGACGCTGAGCCGTGGCGCGATCGAAGCCCTGCTCGGCATCGGGTATCCCCAACGCGCCGATGCCACGGGCGAAGTGATGCTGGGCGCGTTGCGCTCGCGCGACAAGAAAGTGGCGAGCGACGCAGCCGCGTCCGCGGAGGAATACCACCTGCCGCTGGAGCAGGTCTTCCGCTTCGAAGCGGGCGGCGAAGCGATGGAGACGCGCAACGTCGTCGTGCGGATCGGCGCAGAGCTGCCGCCCACCGACGCGCTGACCATTCCTCCGGGAGCGAAGCTCGTCGAGTCGAAGGCGGTCGCCCTGCAGCGGGCGCTAGAAGAGCTCGATGGCTCCGCCCGTCCGTCCGGAAACTGAATCATCCGACACAGAGAGAGAACCCGTTCCCAGGAGGCTCGTTCCATGAAGCTCCGGACCCTCATCGCCCTCGGCATCTTCGCGGCAGGCGCCGCGACGGCCGAGGCGAACATCACCACGACAAGCCTCCGCATTCAGGGAGCTGGATTGAGAGTCATCACCGAGACGGTGACGACCAGTCTCGATCTCCCGACCACCGTCCAGACGGAGTTTGGCGGAAAGCAGAACGACGAGGCGGTCTCCCTCGAAGGCGTGATGGCGGTCGGCGACCTGACCGGACCGGGAATCGACACTCCCATTCAACTGACGACCGCGCCGGGCCATCGGTTCCAGATCCCCGGCCTCTCCCGGCAGGGGATCTATTACCTCCAGAACGTGCGCCTGATGAAGGGCGCGGAATTTCTGCAGTACGCCAGCCCCGCAACGTCAGTGATCACGGTCGCCGACCTGCTGCAGACGAAGGTCACGGTGCGCCAGCTCTCGCCGGCCGAGTTGCGGGCGCGCGGGATCACGGTGGACCCGCGCAATTACGACGTCTACGAATACTCCTTCACCTTCATCATCGACGGCAGGGAAGTCGTCATCCCGTTCCCCGTCATCATCGATCCGCGCACTCACGAGGTGCAGCCGGTGAGGGGGGAATCGCCGTATTCGCTGCCGCCGCAGGGCTTGATCGAGCCGCCTCGCTGGTCGCCGCCGCAGATCATCGCGATGGACTTCGGCGAAGAGGGGGAGCTGCCGGAGCCGGGCAAAGACCCGGTGGAGCGTGCGGTCAAGGGCGCGCGGACGAGTATCCCCGCGGCGATCGTCATCCCTAACAGCCTTGCCGTCCTGCACCAGTTCTTCGCGGTAGCCGTGATGGTGACCAACGGCGCGCCCGCGGGCAGCGCTGCCCGGCTCGAAGACATCAAGGCCACGATCAAGATCCCGACCGCGCTGCGCACGGTGAAGACCGTGCCCCAGGTCTCGTTCGGACAGCCGGTACCGATCGTCGAGCCGACCACGGGCGTGACGTTCCTGGTGGCGCAGGCGCGCGGCGAGGCGGAGTGGACGCTGGAAGGGCTGGAGTCGGGAACGCATCGCATCGACTTCGACCTGCGGGCCGTCCTCCGGCAGGAAGGGCAGGTCGACGTGCCGATGCGCGCGACCCCCAGCGCCGCGATCGTCGTGCACGACCCGCGCTTCAACATCAACTTCTCGCATCCCGACACGGTGCGCAAAGGGATCGAGTACTCGACGTACTCGTTCATCACGAACATGAGCGCGACCGATCAGACCATCGTGGTCACGTCGGGGGTCGAGTCGTGCGATGAGAACCCGAACGCGAACGTCTGCCGCCTCAACGGCGAGACCACGGACTCGCTGACCATTCCGGCGGGCGACATGCGCCTGATCGAGTACCGCCTGCGCTCGGGCGTGACCGGCCACGTCTTCGCCACGGCCGGAACGCTGAGCTCCACCGACAACCTCAGCGCGAGCGTGCGCCTGCACATGGGCGTGAGCGAGACCGGCATTCCGCTCTCGCCGGCCACGCTGGTCATGCCTCATTACGCGCAGTACGTGAATCAGGACGTGGTCTCGGCCAACCTGATGCTCTTCGGCCTCGGCTACAGCCTGGCCACGGCGCCGTTGAACCAGATGACGGCGAAGTTCCCGCGCGTGATCAGGACGGACATCTTCCAGCGCGCCGTCGACGTGGCGCGCGCGGGCCAGCGCATCTTCATCACGGACTCGAATCCCGAGGCGAAGCGCGACTCGATCGCTCACCTCGCTCTCGATCTCCTCGGCAACGGCGGCTATGAGCTGCGCGAGTGGGACCAGCTCCGGCGCCAGGAGAAGTCGGGACGCGTCGCCGGTGCGTCGGTGATGCGCGAGCTGGAAGCGACCGGCCTTGCGGACGGAGCGACGACGACGCGGTTCTTCGACGCCGTGGCCGCCGCCACCGCGCACCGCCAGGGCTTCGTCGCCGCGCTCGCCCACGGTGCCGCGGCCGGGGAGCGCCCGTATGCCGTCTCCCTCGCCGGCCATGGGAGCGGGCGGCGGAGCGACATTCCGAACGAGGCGTCGTCGGGCTGGGTGCGCGACCTGGCGTTCTCGGACATCTCGCGATTCAACGGAGCCGGCGAGAACGGTGAGCTCGGTCTCGTCGGCCGCTGGACCGAAGACGTCGATGTCGAGGTGACGCCCGCGGCTGACGGCGCGTTCCAGCTCGAGATCCTCTATCCCGACACCATCGACGGCTCGCTCAAGCGCGCCCACTTCGACCTGACCGGGACGGCCAACGAGACGCTCACGATCCAGCTCACGCGCGGCGCGACCTCGCTCAACGCGACGATGGCCAACGGCGGCATCGCCGGCGTCGGCACGATCAGCACCGTCTCGGCCGCGCCGCTGCGCATCATGGGCGGCCGCCAGGACCTCCACCTCGACGAGGACGGCCACAAAGTCTCGGTCCTCTTCAATCGTCCGGTGAAGGTGCAGCAGGGCGTCGACCTGCGTACGAAGTTCACCGGCGAGATCGATTTCAATCGCGACGGCGTGACCTACCAAGCCCCGCGGCCGATCTCCGCGGCCGCGCTGCAGGAGGACGGCCGCACCGTCAACACGACGTTCGCGCACACGCTCTCGCAGAATGCCGCGTACACGATCGCGGTGGCGACGCTCGTCGACCCGCTGAACGACCAGCCGGCCCCGTTCCCCGACAAGGTGACGCCGAAGATCGACAACGACGCGCCGGCCGGCGTGATCTACGGCAAGGTGATCAAGGGCGACAACACGCCGATCGCCGGCGCGGACGTCCAGATCGCGCAGTATTTGCCCAACGATCCGAACGTCGACCCGCAAGGCACTCCGCAATACGACGTCTCCCGGACCGACGGCTCGTTCCTCTTCGAGTTCGTCCGCCGCCAGATCGACGCCGGATGGACAGGCGCGTATCGCCTCGAAGGCCTCTCCTCCATCCACGGCAAGACGACGCTCGAGGGGAGCGTGCGCCTGCCCGGCAAGGTGCACTTCGCCAACCTCCAGTTCCTCGGCCGCGGCGCGGCGCAGGGATACGTCCGGTACAACGACGGCACGATCGCCGCCGGCGCGACGGTGACGATCGGCAGCACGATGTTCTCGCAGTTCCGCACCGCGGTCACGAACGCGCAGGGCTACTACCGCATCGAAGACCTGCCGGTCGGACCGCTCACCTTCAGCGCGAAGGACGAGCCGGGCAACGTCACCTTCGCGGCCAACGAGATCGCCACTCCCGGGCAGCTCGTCACGCAGGACCTCTCGATCTTCCGCCAGCCGTTCCCCGGCGTCGGCAAGGTTTTCGGCGTGGTGCGCCGCTCGGACACGAACGAGCCGATGGCCGGCATTCACGTCGGCGTCTACAGCCAGGGCTACGGCCTCACGGACGGGTTCACGGACTCGAACGGCCGCTTCGAGTTCGACAAGGTCCCGGCCGGATTCGTCTCCGTCCTCGCGGAGGACTGGACGATCGCGCGGCAATCGGTGGCCGTGGACCTCGACCTCAAGGCGAACGAGATCAAGGAAGCGAACCTCCTCTTCCTCATCGCGCCGGAGATGAAGTTCACCACGCTCACGGGTGAAGTGTTCCGCGAGAACCCGCCGCAGCCGGGGGTGACCGAGCGCGTGCCGGGTGCCCTCGTCAAGATCGCCGGCTATCGCGTCGTGACCGCGGATGCGGAAGGGAAGTTCACGTACGACAACCTGCCGCTCGTGTTCAGCGGCAAGGGCATCACCGCCTACGATCCGGCGACGCAGCGCGTCAACTCGGCCGCCGTCCCGACCCTGACGGAGGCTGGTCCGAACAACGTCGCGATCCTCATCAATGCCTTCAGCCGCGGCACCGGAACGATCCGCGTCCGCCTGCTCAATGCCGGCGGCAGTCCCGTTGCGGGCTATCGCGTCATCGTGCCCGGCTTCCCCCCGGACGAGCTCAGGCCCGCTCCCGGACAGGTCGGCGTTTACGAGCTGCCGAACGTCGCCGTGGGCGCCGAATACGAGATCATGGCCGTGCCGAGCGGCGTCCGGCCCGCGGACGGGGTCGCGGATCTGCGGCCGTATGGCGACCAGATGACGGGCGGCAAGGCGAAGGTCGAGTTCAACGGCCATATCGCCGCGCTCACCCTCCGCCTCCCGGGCGAGGGAACGGTGCGTGTGAAAGTGCGCTCGCAGTTCGATCTCATCGCCCCGGTCAAGCTGACGTACCCGGTGTGGTACGAGGGCGAGCAGTCGACGGTTCCCCAGCTCCTCGAAGAATCGACCGAAAAGAACCTCGAGGCCGACTGGGCGGTGTTCACGAGGATCCCGGCGCTGACGAACTACAGCGTCTCGAGCGCACACGTGCAATACGGATACGCGGGCGCGACGTCGCAGCTCGCGTACGACGGAGACTTCAACGAGCACACCCTGCAGCTCAACACGCTCGCGACGGTGCGCGGCACGGTCTACGCGATCGACGGCGTCACGCCGGTGGCCGGCGCATCGGTCACCATCAACAACGGCCGCAGCGACCCCGGTCCGCAGACCACGGGACCGGACGGCCGCTTCGAGTTCGCCGACCAGCCCAGCTCCACGCACGTCACGGTGACCGCGCAGGTCACGCAGAGCGGCATCTACCGGATCGGCTTCTCGTCCGCCCGGACGCCGGACAACGGCGGCGTCGTCGAGAACATGGCCGTGGTCCTGCGCAAGCGCGGCCTCGTCGACGGGCAGGTGGTCTACAAGGACTACAAGCGCTTCGACGCGGACAACGTCGCCAACAACATCGCCGACGACACGCCGAACGATTACAGCGACAACGCGCCGGTGCCTCTGGCGAAGTTCTATCTGCGCGAGCTCGACTTCCCGAACCGCAACTTCGGACGTTCGGTCGAGCCGCTCGTCGCGGACGTGAACGGACAGTTCGTCATCAACAACGTCTTCGTCGGCGCACTGCGCGCCACGGGCTGGGACCCGGGCAACGAAGAGCTGCGCGGCGACTGGACGGGGCGCATCGACGAGGAAGGGGCGGAAGCGGCGCCCAAAGCCTACATCCCCGTGACCGGGGGCGGCGGGGGCGTCGGGGCGGCGAAGATCACCGTCGTCGACCCGAACCAGTCCTACGCCGAGGTCCAGAACGCGGAGGTCAGCCTGTACGCGGGCGGAGGGAAGGCGTTCGATTTCGCCAGCACCGACGCCACCGGCTCCGTCGAGTTCACGGAGCTGCCGATCGGGACCTACTTCGTCTCCGCCTACTCGAAGTCGCTCGGCAAGACCAGCAAGACCGAGTCGATCGCCGTCCCGAAAGACGGCGTCGGCACGGTCCGCCTCGAGCTCGAGTTCAGCGGCGAGGTCGACGGAACGCTCACCGATCCGGAGAACGGCAACGCTCCCGTACCGGGATCGCATATCCGCCTCACGGCCTCCAACTACCAGACCCAGGCCTCGACCGACGTGGCCGGCTTCTTCGTCTTCAAAGGCGTACGCGAGGGCGCGTTCGCGCTCGACGCCAAGGACACCCTCACCAATCGCCGCGCCCATGCGGACCGCACCCTGAGCGTGCTCGATCCGCATCGCACGGTGAACCTCGAGCTCGAGCCGACCGAGACGCTCCACTTCGCGGCCTATCTGCCGGACGACTTCGGCAACAAGTCGAACGTCCTCGCCGCGCCGGTACGGATGGAAGTCATCCAGCGCTGCTGGACCGGTCTCGATCACGTCCGGCACTGCGACTACGAGCGGCAGCTCCAGGGCAATCCGCTGCAGTTCCCCGGCGTCCTGGAGAACAGCGGCTACGGCATCAACATCTGGCAGCCGGGCGACACCGCTCCGACCATCAACCTGGGCGGCAGCTTCCCGAAAGGGAAGTCGACCGATCCGTTCACGTACGTCTATCCCGCGTACGGCGAAGTGCGGGTCACCGTCACGCAGGGCGGCGCACCCGCGAACGGGGCGAAGGTCACGGTATCGGGCGGCAGCCCGGGCGTGACCGTCTACACCGACGGCTCCGGCCAGGCCGTGGTCCGCAACTTCCGCCTCGGCGACGTCTACATCCAGGCCTCGTCGATCGACAACAAGTTCACCGGCGCGACCTCGACGACCATCGCACGTCAATCGGTTCCCGCGACCGCCTCGATCGCGCTCGGGACGTACGCCGGCGTGACCGGTTACGTCGAAGCGGAGCTGGGCGGACCGTCCATCGGCACGCGCGTAGTAGCGAACTACGCCGGACACACGGCTGAGATCCGCACCGACTCGACCGGCCGTTACACCTTCCTCGGCATTCCGACGACGGCGAGCGACACGACCACCGTCAGCCTCGTCTTCATCGGCCCCGATGACACGACCGTCGGCGGCAGCACCTCGAAGGGTGTGAAAGCCGGCGACGGAGTGGTCGAAGCGCCGAGCGTGAAGCTCGACGCGACCGCCCCGCAGCTCGAGAGCATCGTCCCCGCGGACGGCGCCACGAGCGTCTCGCCCGACTCCACGATCACCGTCACCTTCAGCGAGCCGCTCAGCGGCGGCACCATCAACACGAACAACTTCCAGCTCGTCGACGCCGATTCGGGCGCGATCGCCTGCGCGCTCACCTCGCGCAACCTGGAGGGCGGCAAGTTCGCGATCACGATGACGCCGCCCCAACCCCCGTCCGGCTTCCCGTTGCGCAGCAATACGTTGTATCGCGTGATCGTCTCCGGCGGCGTCACCGACCGGACCGGGCATCCGCTGCCCGGCACCCGCGGCTTCACGTTCACGACCTCCGATTACGCGGAGCCGCGCGTGCAGAAAGTCCTCCCCGTGAACCCGATCCCCGCGGCGACGACGTTCGAGTTCCGCTTCAACGAGCCGATCGACCCCGCGCCGTGGCAGAACGGCGGCAACGGCGTCTTCCACGTCTACAAGCTCGCCGCGCCGGGCGGTCCCACGGCAGCGATCGCGAGCGAGCTCGCGGCGCGAGCCTTTGTCGATCCCGCGACGAACATGACCCTCTTCATCGCCCCGGAGGACGCGAACCCGATCCTGCCGGAGTCGTTCTACCGCGTCGTCTTCTCCGGCGTGCGCGATCCGCAGGGGAACGTCCTCGCCGCGCAGACCTTCCACTTCGAGTCCTTCGACCAGGTGGCACCGCACGTCGTCTTCGTCGCCCCGGCGGCGAGCGAACAGCTCGTCTCCGGCTCGGAGTACGAGCTCCGGCTCGAACTGCGCAACGGCAGCGCGTCCGGCTCGATCGCAGCCGACATCAGGAAGGTCGAGTACTTCACCGTCGTCAACAACGTCGAGAAGCCGTTCGCCACGGTGACGGCGGCTCCGTTCTTCACGAAGGTCCTCGGACCCGAGGCGCCGGCGAGCGGCGCCACGTTCACGGTCGGCGCGCAGGCGTACGACGCGTCCGGCAACCAGGGACCGAAGACGCTGATCACCTGGACGGTCAAGCCGAATGCGGCGCCGTCGAACGTCACGGTCACGCCTTCCACGCAGGCCGGCTATCCGTCGACCGTCTTCACCTCGATCGTGACCTTCCAGGACGAAGGCTCCTTCGCCAGCGTGCACATGACCCTCTCCGTGCCGCGGAACAACGGCACGACCCAGAACACGAACGTCACGCAGTCGTACACGCGCCTCGCGAACGGCAACTGGCCGGAAGTGAAGTTCACTCACACGCTGCCGAACGACGCGAAGGCGGGCGAGAGCGCCACGTTGAGCGTCACGGTCTCGGACGTCCGCGGGCTCACGTCGCCGGCGGCCACGGCCACGGTCGGCATCGCCCCCGACACGATCCAGCCGAACATCATCTCCGTCACGCCTCCGGTCAACACGACCTTTTTCAACAAGGACAAGTTCGTCATCGAGGCGATCGTCAGCGACGCCGAGACCGGGGTGCAGACCGTCACCTTCTTCGTCGACGGCGATCCGTACGCCACGGCCTCGCAGAGCGCCGGCCTGACCGCCGGCACGCAGAAGTTCCGCTCCGTGCAGATCGAGGCGAAGGCGAAGGCGGACGACGCGCTGATCCCCATCGTCGTCACGGCGAAGGACTTCAACGGCAACATCCGCTCCACCACGCACGACGTCCTCTATAAGGGCGTGAACGATCCCGACGCGCCGAAGGTGACGTGGCTCTGCCCCGTCGACCGCGGAGCGCTGCCGGCACTCGCCGGCAACTTCGAACTCAAACTGCGCCTGAACGTCGTCGACCAGGACGTCCGGACGGTCAAGTTCCTGATCGGCAACGACGGCACGACCGTCACCGGCGCGCTCGTCTCCGGCACCGAGTACGGCGCGACGTACACCTTCCCGCAGACGCCGGCGCCGGGACCGCTGACGATCACCGCGGTCGTCGAAGACACGGTCGCGGCGCACACGGTCGAGCTGCCGATCACGCTCGATCTCGTGACCGCCGACTTTACCTACACCGATCCGAAAGCCATCACCGCGGCCGAGGCGGCGAGCTTCAACGACAAGACCATCGTCCTCATCGGCGGCGGCGCCGTGCTCGCGCCGCAGGCGCCGCTCCATCTCGCGAACCTGCTCGTCCTCGACGGCGCCCGCGTGGAAACGCTTGCGGCCACGACGACACGCGAGTTCAAGGTCGACATCACCACGACCGGCATCACGTACGTCGACTGCGACTCGTCGGTCAACGCCAGCGAAAAGGGTTACCTGGGCGGCTGGGGCAGCAGCACGGATGGCCAGAACACCGGGGTGTTCGGCCGCACCGTCGGCAATACGACCACCGGCGGCGCGGACGATGGATCGTCCGCATCGCACGCCGGCCTCGGAGGCAGCGCCACCGGGAAGAGCACCAATTCGGTCTATGGCTCGATCGTCGCTCCGGCGGAGCTCGGAGCCGGCGGCGGCGGAAGCCCGGCCGCAAATCGTTTCGGTGCGCCCGGTGGTGGAGCGATCGCGCTCCTCGGCGGAAACGCCGAGAGCGATGTTGCGCGCATTGTGATTGCCGGGAGCGTGCGCGCCGACGGCGGCTCGTCGAGCGCGCAACGCTGGGGTGGTGGCGCGGGCGGCAGTGTGCGCCTGTCGGCGAAGCACGTCTCCTTTGGGCCGCGGAGCGCGGTCTCCGCGAACGGCGGAGACGACACCGGCTCGGGTACCGGCTCGTGGGGCGCGGGCGGTGGTCGTGTTGCCATCATTGCGACGGCGAAGCTCGATCATGCCGCCGCTTCCATCGAGGCGCGGGGCGGACGCGCCGTGAACTCGACCAACGCACCGAGCGTCCTCAACGGCGGCGCCGGTACGGTCTACATTCGCAAGCCGGGTCAGGAGCGGGGCGAGCTCATCGCCTCGTCGTATCTTTCTGAGTTCCCGACGACGTTGCATCAGAGCCGTCCTACTCCGCTCGGCCGCATCGGCAAGGGCACCTCGACAGCGGTCGCCGCGAACACCCTCACCGACACGTCGCGGACGTTCGACAAGTGGATGGTCGGCGAAGAACTGATCGTCGGCCCGGGCACCACGCGCTCGTTCACCGTCATCGGCATCTCGTCCGATGCGAAGAGCCTCCAGACCGACGCGGCGGATGGCAGTCTGCTCGACGTCGCCACGTCGCAGACGGTCGCGTACTCCGGCATGCTGGCCTTCGACAAGATCACCGCGGGCAAGCGCGCCCTCCTCGTCTTCGACGATCACGCCTCCGCGGCCGGCCTCGTCGACGACAAGTCGGCCATGGTGATCGATCCGACCGCCGCGGTCGTGCTGCTCGACGAGCAGGCCGTCCTGACGATGACCACGTCGCCCGCCGCGGGCGCAAACATCATCCGCGACACGCCGCTCACCGCGACGTACACTGCGGCGACGGCGGCCGGGGTCTCCAGCGTCACGTTCAACTGGTCGCCCGAGTCGACGCCGCGCGTCGAGACGTTCACCGACTATCCGTCGCCGACGCCGAGCCGCAACCTCACCTTCACCGTGCCGCCGGCGACGCCGCTCGGAACGGCGACCCTGGCGGTCGAGATCAAAGACCGGGCCGGCCGCACGTACACCATGCCGTCGCGCACCTACACGGTCGTCGACAACGCGGCGCCGGTCATCTCCGGCTTCACGGTCGCGCCGGGCAACTCCATCCATGCGGGCCGCGACGTCGTCGGCACGGTCACCGCGACCGACGACATCGCCGTGAAGACGATCGCGTTCGACGCGAAGCTGAACGGTACGTCGATCAAGACCCAGACGTTCACGCCGAACGTCGCCAGCGCGACCGCGGTCTTCACCGTCGCGATTGCCCCCGAAGTCGCGGGCGGCTCGACGCTGACGATCGACGTCACGGTCAGTGACGGCTTCGCCGGCCGTGTACCGACAGCGGACGTACAGACAGTGGCGATCCTCACGGACGCGGGGAACCCGCAGGTTGCCGTGACCTCGCCGGTTGCGGGAGGCTCGTACAAGGAGTCCAGCAAGATTCCGGTGCGCGCCACCGCCACGGACGCGGAAGTCGCGGTGAAGGAAGTCTTCGCCCAGATCGACGGCGGCACGGTGGTCCCGCTGGCCCTCGTGGCCGGCGACTGGCGCGCCGACGTCACGGCTCCGCCGGTCGACGGCGAGCAGCCGACGCAGCGTTCGCTCACCGTCACGGCGAAGGACTACGCCGGCAATGCGACGGTGTCCAACCCGATCGCGCTCACGATCACGCCGGTCATCGACGCCAACGCGCCGGTGCTGTCGTGGACCTGCGCGTCTACGGGAGCGATGTTCCCGGCCGGCACGAGCGCGAAGCTGCGCGTCACGGCGATCGCCGCGAATGCGCAGAACCCGGTGCAGACCGTGGAGATGTTCGTCGACGGCGCGGCGGCATCGCTCGCCGTCACCTCGCTCGGCAGCAACCAGTACGAAGCGACGCTCCCGATTCCCGCGGACGCGCCGGAGGGGCGCACGTACAGCGTTCGCGCCGTCGCCGCCTCCGCGGGCGGCGCGACGTCCGACCTCCTGACGTCGTTCACCGCGATCGTCGCCGACAGCGCGCCGATCGCGGCGTCGATGACCATCGAGCCGGCGAATACCACGTACGACGGGAAGACTGTGGTCGTTACCGGCGGTACGGTGACGATCCGCGGCCCGCACACCTTCGATCGCCTGATCGTCCTAGGCGGCACGATCGTCCACGCGAGCCTCGAGAAGCTCGAGCTCACCACCACGCGCGGCCTGTACGTTGCCTGCGGCGCGGGCATCGATCCGGTTGGCCGCGGCTACAACGCGAATACGAGCTACACGGGAGCGGGGAGGTCGACTGACTTCAACGGAGGAAGCCACTTCGGCAGGGGCGGCGTCCATTCCGGTGAGCTCGGGCTGACCTACGGCAGCGTCTACCGGCCGCAGGAAGCGGGAGGCGGCAACGGCGCGTGCTGTGGACTGGCGAACGCTCCGGGCGGCGGCATCGTACGCATCACCGCGGCGTCGCTGGCGGTCGATGGGCTCATCCGCGCCAACGGCGCCGACGCCGATGGAGCGACGGGCGCCGGCGGGTCGGTGTGGATCACGACCGGCCGCATCACGGGCGCGGGCGTCATCGCCGCGAACGGCGGCACGAACACGAACTGCTGCAACTATGGCGGCGGTGGCGGCGGGGCGGTCGCGCTCGAGTACACGGACGCGACGAGCGTGTTGCCGGTGCTGCAGGCCGTAGCGTCCACCAGCAGCCGCCTCGGTGGCGGCGGAGTCGTCTACGTCAAGGGCCCCGGCGCCACGTACGGCGACGTGAAGATCGACAACCGCAGCGTCAATGGGCAGGTGACCGAGCTTCCGTCGCTCGGCAACGGAACGGCGCAGCCCGGGACGGCGGGAGCGACCCTGGCGACCGGCCGCGGTGCGAACGTGCCGGCGTACTTCGCCGGACACTGGGTGGAGATCACCAGCGCCGGCGGAACGGTGAAGGGAACGTGGCGCATCGCCGCGGTCCTGCCGAACAGCACGACCGTCACGCTCGCCCCGAACGGCAGCGAGACAATCGCGCTCGTAGAGGGCGACAAGTGGCAGGGCGTGTATCTGTTCGACACGCTCCGCACCACGGGCGTGAAGCTGATCAGCGTGGATCCTATTCGCGCCGCGGCGATGGACGCGACGGGGTCGAACGAACTGCAGAACGCCACCACGGCGCAGTCGGTGACGGTACGCGGGACGGTCAGCGCCACGAGCATCACGTCGAATGACATGACGGTCGAGACGGGAGGCCTGCTGCGGCAGTTCGGCAGCTCGCTGATGTTGAACGTCCAGAACCTCACCGTGCGCGGCTCGATCGACGTCACCGGACAGGGCTACTCCGCGAATACGAGTTACCCGAACGCGGGCCGCTCGACGGACTTCAACGGAGGAAGCCACTTCGGCAGGGGCGGCGTCCATTCCGGCGAGCTCGGTCTGACTTTTGGAAGCCTGTACCGGCCGCAGGAAGCGGGAGGCGGCAACGGCGCATGCTGTGGACTGGCGAACGCTCCGGGCGGCGGCATTCTCCGGATCACGGCCGGCACGATGGTCGTCGATGGCCTCATCCGCTCCAACGGAGCCAACTCCGATGGAGCGACGGGTGCCGGCGGGTCGGTGTGGATCACGACCGGCCGCATCACGGGCACGGGAACGATCGCCGCGAACGGCGGCACGAACACAAACTGCTGCAACTATGGCGGCGGTGGCGGCGGGGCGGTCGCGCTCGAGTACACGGATGCGACGAGCGTGTTGCCGGTGCTGCAGGCCGTGGCTGCGACCAGCAGCCGGCTCGGCGGCGGCGGAGTCGTCTACGTCAAGGGCCCGGGCGCTACGTACGGCGATGTCACCATCGACAACCGCAGCGTCAACGGGCAGGTGACGGAGCTTCCGTCGCTCGGCAACGGAACGGCGCAGTCCGGAACGACGGGAGTGACCCTGGCGACGGGCCGCAGTGCGAACGTGCCGGCGTACTTCGCCGGACACTGGGTGGAGATCACCAGCGCCGCCGGAACGTTGAAGGGAACGTGGCGCATCGCCATGGTGCCGCCGAACAGCACGACCGTCACGCTCGCCCCGAACGGCAGCGAGACGATCGCGCTTCAGGTAGGCGACAAGTGGCAGGGTGTTTATCGGTTCGATACGGCGCGCATCACCGGCGTGAAGCTGATCAGCGCGGATCCGATCCGCGCCGCGGTCATGGACGTCTCCGGATCGGAGATCGAGCTGCAGAACGCCACCACGGCGCAGTCGTTGACAGTGCGCGGGACGGTCAGCGCGAGCAGCATCATGGCGGCTGATCTGACGGTCGAGACAGGGGCCCTGCTGCGCCAGTTCGGCAGTTCGCTGACGCTCGACGTCCAGAACCTGACCGTACGCGGTTCGATCGACGTCACCGGACAGGGTTACTCCGCGAATACGAGCTATCCGGGCGCGGGCCGCTCGACGGACTTCAACGGAGGGAGCCACTTCGGCGTCGGCGGCGTGCATTCCGGCGAGCTCGGACTGACGTACGGAAGCTTCTACCGGCCGCAGGAAGCGGGAGGCGGCAACGGTGCATGCTGTGGACTGGCGAACGCTCCGGGTGGCGGCATTCTCCGGATCACGGCCGGCACGATGGTCGTCGATGGTCTCATCCGCTCCAACGGCGCCAACTCCGATGGAGCGACGGGTGCCGGCGGGTCGGTGTGGATCACGACCGGCCGCATCACCGGCACGGGAACGATCGCCGCGAACGGCGGCACGAACACGAACTGCTGCAACTATGGCGGCGGTGGCGGCGGGGCGGTGGCGGTCGAGTACACGGACGCGACGAGCGTGATGCCGGTCCTGCAGGCTGTAGCGTCCACCAGCAGCCGCCTCGGTGGCGGCGGAGTGGTGTATGTCAAAGGACCGGGCGCCACGTACGGCGACCTGACGGTCGACAACCGCAGCGTCAACGGACAGGTGACGGAGCTTCCGTCGCTCGGCAACGGAACGGCGCAGCCCGGGACGGCTGGAGCGACCCTGGCAACGGGCCGCAGTGCGAACGTGCCGGCGTACTTCGCCGGACACTGGGTGGAGATCACCAGCGCCGGCGGAACGGTGAAGGGAACGTGGCGCATCGCCACGGTCCTGCCGAACAGCACGACCGTCACGCTCGCCCCGAACGGCAGCGAGACGATCGCGCTCGAAGAGGGCGACAAGTGGCAGGGCGTGTACCGGCTGGACACGGTCCGCCTGACCGGAGCGAAGCTCATCAGCGCCGATCCGATCCGCAGCGCCGTTTTCGACGTCTCCGGTTCGAACGTCGAGATCCAGAAGCGCACGGACGCGGAGACGCTGACGATCCGCGGGTCGGTCAGCGCGAACGCGATCAATGCGACCAACCTGACCGTCGAGACCGGAGCCGTGCTCCGTCAATTCGGCAACGCGTTGACGCTCAATGCCCAGAACCTGATCGTGCGCGGCTCGATCGACGTGAGCGGGCAGGGTTACGGCCCGAATACGACGTATCCCGGGGCGGCCCGGTCGACCGACTTCAACGGAGGCGCCCACATCGGCCGAGGCGGCGTCCACTCCGGTGAGTGGGGCTCGTCGTTCGGAAGCGTTTACCGGCCCCAGGAAGCGGGAGGCGGCAACGGCGCATGCTGCGGTCTGTCTTCCAGCCCCGGTGGCGGGGTGGTGCGGATCACGGCCGCGACCCTCGCCGTCGATGGCTCCATCCGCGCCAACGGCCCCGACGCGGACGGATCGACCGGTGCGGGCGGCTCGATCTGGATCAGCGCCGGCAAGATTACCGGCACCGGATCGATCACTGCCAACAGCGGCCGCAACACCAACTGCTGCAACTACGGCAGCGGCGGCGGCGGCGCACTCGCGCTCGAGTACACAGATGCGAGCAGTGTCGTGCCGGTGCTGCAGGCGATGTCGGCCCCCGGCTCCAGGCAGGGCGGCCCGGGCATTTTCTATGTGAAGGGCGCCACCTCCACGTACGGTGACGCCACGATCGACAACGCCGGGAAGAATGGCCAGGTGACGGACCTTCCGTCGCTCGGCCGCGGCCGCGCGGAGACGGGAACCGGCGGTGTGACTGTCATCACCGATCTCGCAGCAAGTATCCCGGCGTACTTTGCCGGTCACTGGGTGGACGTCTTCGCGCCCGGCGGTGCGCGGAAAGGCACCTGGCGCATCGCCTCGATCAACGGGAAGAACTTCACTCTCGCGCCGAACGGCGGCGAGACCGTCGACGTCGCGGCCGGCGACTCCTGGCGCGGCGTCTACCTCTTCGACAAGCTGACGCTGCGCAATGCCACGGTGCGGCTGCTCGACGACATCCGCTCGACGCGCGACCTCGACTCCTCATCGAGCATCACCATCAACGATCCACCGACGGTCAACGCCGGCCTCCTCACGCTGCAGAGCACCGGCGGCGGCGACACCGTCATCGGCACTGCAGGCGCGGTCACCGACCTGCATCCGCCGATCGTCGTCACGGCGACGAACAAGCGGACCGCGGCGACGTTCACCGCCACCGCGGCGGGTGACGGCTCGTTCCGCGTCACGGTAGCGGGCGAGGTGGGAGATACGTTCACCCTCCGCGCGACCGATTCGTACGGCCTCCCGGCCACCTCGACGGCCGTCAACGTCACCGGCACGATCGTGAACGTCAACGAAGTCACGCAGGTCACGCTGCAGCCCGCGACGGCGACCGGCGGCACGACCGTCATCGGTTCCGTGCGCATGCTCTACCCGGTCCTTCGGGCGTCCGCGGGCCTGGTGACTCTCGGCAGGTCCGGTTCCTCTGTGACGATTCCGGCGACCGTCGCCATTCCGGTCGGTGCGAGCTCTGGCGCGTTTCAGATCACGACGACCAGCGTCGCCACCGATACCAACGTCGAGATCACGGCATCGGCCAACGGCTCGTCGAAGTCGGCCACGCTGACCCTGCTCGCGTCGGGCGCGCTGGCGTCGGTTACGGTCGCTCCCGCGAGCGTCGAAGGCGGCGCCACGGCCAACGGCACCGTCACGCTCGCCGAGGTGGCGCCCGCGTCCGGTGCGACCGTCTCGCTGTTCAGCTCCGACGTCTCGCTCGCCACCGTACCGGCGACCGTCGTGATCCCGGCCGGCTCGATCGACGCGCCGTTCAGTATCGCGACCTCGAAGGTCGGCGCTTCGGCGACCGCGACCATCACCGCCGTCTACGGCAGTACGAAGTCGGCGGAGTTGGCGTTGACCGCGTGTGCCGCGCTCGGCGCCGTGGCGCCGCCATCCTCCGCGCCTCTGACGACCGTCTGGATCGACGACGCGCTTCCCGCGAATGCGACAGCCACGGGCGACGGCGTCTTCACCGCGGCCCAGGCGGGATCCGGAACGCAGTCGGTCTCCCTCACGGCTACCGGTCCTGCCGGATGGACCGTCAGCGGGATGTCGTTCTCCGTCCTCCCCGCGGACAACCTGGTGCTCTACGCGCTCGTCAATCCGTGCGATCCGCCGCGCGAGATCCTGGCCGCGTGGAGCGACGGTGTCACCACCTACCGCGCGTCCTGGGGTGAAGACCTCGTCGATGCCACGCTGGCCCATACGCGGGTTTCCAGCATGCCGGCGGGTGGAGTCTGGGTGCGGCTGGAAGTCCTCGCCTCGCGGCTGTTCGGCAATGTGTCGAAGAGCGTCAAGTCGCTGACCGTCAAGACCGACGGCGGAGAGCTCTGGCTCGACCGGATCGGTACCGCGACCTGCTCGCTGACACCGAACGTCGCGCCTCCGGCGGCCTTCCCGTCGTTCGAGACCGTCGCGGTCGACGACGCGGCGCCGGCCGGAGTCACCATTCGCAACGACACGAACAACTCGGCGGTGTGGAACTGGGATACGACTCAGATCGCATCCGGCTCAGCGTCGCACGTTGAGCCTGTCGCCCCCGGGTTCCATCAGCACTATTACTTCAACGATCCGAATCCGGTCGCGGTCCAGCCGGGCGACGTCCTCTATACCTATGTCCTCATCGATCCGTGCAATCCGCCGCGCGAAATCATGCTGCAGTGGCACGACGGCTCGGGCTGGGAGCATCGCGCCTATTGGGGCGAGGACCTCATGGGCGGGACGCGCTACCGCGTCGGTCCGATGCCCGAGGCAGGGAAGTGGGTCCGCCTCGAAGTCCCCGCGGCCGTGGTCGGCCTCAACGAACAGAAGATTTACGGCATGGCGTTCACGCTCTATGACGGCCGTACGTGGTTCGACCGCAGCGGCAAGCTCGGACGGGTGAATCTCGCCCTCGGCAAGCCGGCGAGCCAGTTGACCGACTACACGGTTGACTATCCCGCGAGCGGTGCGGTTGACGGCGTCGTCTCTCCGGCCCCGCGCTCGATGAGCATTACCGCTCACGGCTCGGAGCGCTGGTGGGAAGTGGACCTCGGCGAGAGCGTTCCGATGATCGAAGCGATCGAGATTCGAGGCCGCACCGACTGCTGCGCGAACCAGACGTCCAATCTCACCGTGTTCGTCTCCGACAGCGCGATCGACTCGAACACGACTCTCACCGCCGCGAGGGCCTTGAGCGGAGTGGGCATCTACCGCAGCCCCGGCACCGTCGGCAGCACGTACACCTTCGACGTCGGACGGCGGGGCCGCTACGTGCGGATCTGGAGAGGCGGCACCGATTACCTGTCGCTCCCCGAGGTGCTCGTATGGGCGCCGGCGAGCTCCAAGCCTGTCAACGTCGCGGCCGGCAAGCGGGCGTCTGTGCCGGCCGACCATATGTATCAGCAGTACCACCCCGAGCATGCCGTCAACGGCAGCGCCTCGGATTCGTGGAACACGAGCGGCGGCATTTACCACTCGACCGGCGCGCTCGACTCGTACTGGCAGGTCGATCTCGGCAAGTCGTATCCGATCTCGAACATCGACATCTCCTCCCGCACGGATTGCTGTCCCGAGCAGTTGACCGGGTATTACGTCCTGGCCTCCGATCAGCCGTTCTCCGAGTCGCTGGCGCCGAACCTGACGGACAGCGACGTCTCGGTCTGGTGGGTCGGCTCGTTCCGCCCCGTCGCGGACATCCCGGTGAACAAGACCGCTCGCTACATCCGGCTGCAGAAACCGGGTAGCGGCGCGGCCATCGTCTTCACCGAGGTCCGGGTCTGGTCGCAGCAGCCGAACACGATCCTCCTGTCCGTTCCGGCGCGGCGGGAGTGAAACCCATGATCCCGATCCGGCTGTCCCGACACGAGAAACAAGAAGGCATTGCACCTATGTCCACGATGAAGAAGACGACTGTTGCCTGGATGGCGCTGACCGCGCTGACGCTGTTGTTGCCGGCGCACCTGCCGGCGCAAACGGCTCCCACCGTGCGCGAGCTCGTGCCTGCGAGCGCACCCGCCGGAGCCCGGGTGATCGTGTCCGGACGCGGGCTGGCCGATCCGGCCATCACCGTTGCCTTCGGATCGCTCTCCGCATCCGCCGTGCAGCGCAGCGACCGCTTCATCGAAGTCGTCGTCCCTTCCGCCGCGGCCAGCGGCAACGTCCGCGTGTCCCTCGGCGCGACGCTCATCAAAGAACTTCCGTTCACGGTGGCCGCCGATCCGAACTACATCGTGTCGACCCTCGCCGGCGGCAAGGACGCCAAGAACCAAGTCTTCAAGCATCCCAACGGCGCGGCGGTCGTGCTACCCGACGGCAACATCGCAGTCGCCGACGAACAGCATCATCAGATCAAGCTCGTCACCCCCGCGGGCGTCGTCTCCGTGCTCGCCGGCTCGGGCAAACAGGGATCGAAGGACGGCAAGGGAGCCGCCGCTGAATTCAAGGCGCCGCGGAACCTCACCTTCGATCCCGTGAACCGCGTGCTCTACGTCTCCGACACCGGCAACGGCAACATCCGCCGCGTCGCGCTCGACGGCGCCGTCACCACAGTCGCCGGCAACGGCAAGCAGGGCTACAAGGACGGCACCGGCGTGGTCGCGCAGTTCAGGGACCCGCATGGCCTGACGGTCGGTTCCGACGGCGCGGTCTACGTCTGCGATACGAAGAACAATCGCATTCGCCGCATCGCCGCCAACGGCGCGGTCACCACCTTCGCCGGTACCGGCGCGAAGGACAAGCTTACCGATGGCGCGCTTCTCAGCGCCACGTTCAACGAGCCGAAAGGCATTGTGGCCGACGGCGCGACGCTGTACGTCGCCGACACGAAGAACAACGCCATCCGCAGGATTGCCGGCACCCAGGTCACGACCGTCCTGTCCTTCCCGCGCACGGGGGACGACGACGACCCGGAAGACGGCGTCGACGGCAACCCGAACGTTCTGAAGCGGCCCAGTGGCATCGGCGTGGACGACGCGGGCAACCTGATCGTTTCCGACTCTGAAAACGACTTCATTCGCAAGATCCGGCTGAGCACGACCCCCGCGACGATGATCACCATCGCCGGCACTGGGAAGAACGGCCAGGTCGACGGCGCCGGCACGATCGCGCAGTTCAAGGACCCGATCGGCCTCAGCGTGGCCGGCGCGATCTACGTGGCCGACGAAGACAACGACGCCCTCCGCCGTCTCTGCGCCGAAGTGCGCGCCACGGGGCTCTTCAGCCCCACCGGCGCCGTCACCGCCGGAACCGAAGTGCGCCTCTTCGGCACCGGCTTCGTTCCCGGCGGCACGACCGTGAAGTTCGGCAGCACCGCGGCGACCGACATCACCTGGATCAGTGCGAGCGAGCTTGCGGTGAAGCTCCCGGCGACGATCACCGGCGGCAGCGTCGCCGTGACGATCAGCTCGTGCGGTGGCACGACGCCGGCGACGACGTTCGTCGTCGACAACAGCGCGCCCACGCTCACCATCACGAACGGCGGCGCGCCGCTTCTCACCGGCGCGCTCTCCAAGGTGCCGGTCACGCCGGTCCTCACCGCGGCGGACGACGTCGATCCGTCCCCCCGCGTGACCGCGACCCTGAATGGCACCGCGTTCCTCTCCGGCACGGCCGTCACCCCGGACGGCATCTACACGCTCGTCGCGTACGCGGAAGACACCGCCGGCAACCGCAGTGCCACGCAGACCATCGTCTTCACGATCGACAACACCCCGCCGGCCGTCCAGGTCCTCGAGGGCACGACTCCGTTCCCGGCCGGGACGGTGTTCAACCGCCCCGTCGCGATCGACGCGAAGATCACCGACCTCACGGGCACTACCCCGTATCCGACGATCGACGGCGCGCCGTATGTCCTCAAGCGGCCGTACAGCGTGCAGGGGAGCCACACGTTCTCGATCAGGGTCACGGACGCCCTCGGCGCCGAGACCACGGTCGGGCCGCTCGCCTTCACGATCGACATCAGCGGACCCGCGCTTACCATCACCTCGCACACCGAGGGACAGGTCGTCACCGCGAGAGACGTCACCATCACAGGCAGCAGCGACGACGCCGTCTCCGTGAAAGTGAACGGCGTCAACGCCGTCATCGATACGGCCACGCACACCTACACGATCGCGATGGCCCTCCTCGAGGGGTCGAACACCATCACAGTCACCGGCGCCGACGCGGGCGGCAATCCCGGCACGTTCACGCGCACGATCTTCCTCGACACGCGCGCGCCGGAGCTGACCGTTCAGGCCGTCGGCTCGTGCACGAAGAGCGGCTCGCTCGAGCTGCGCGGCACCGTTCGCGATCCGCACCTCGATAAGGTCGTGGTGAAGCTCGGCGACGGGTCCACGGACGCGACGGTCACGGGCACCAACTGGACCGCCACGATCTCCCTCGGTGCCGAAGGCCGCAAGTCGATCCTCGTCGAGGCCACCGACAGCACCGGCCACGTGGCCACGGAGCAGGCTTCGGTCACGCTCGACAAGACTGCGCCGGAGATCGAGCTCACCGAGAGCGGCTCGCCGTTCACCGGCACGATCTTCAACCGCAAGGTCACGCCGTTCGTGCGCGCGGTCGACGCCGACGCGAACACCACGGTCACCGCCACGCTCAACGCCGCCGCCTGGACGAGCGGCACCGAGATCGGCGCCGAGCGCTCGCATACGCTGCGGGTCAAGGCGAAGGACTGCGCCGGCAACGAATTCACGCGCGAGCAGACCTTTACCATCGACCTCACCCCGCCGCGCTTCCTCGCCTTCACGCCCGCCAGCGGCTCGAAGGTCACCCAGGTCCCGGCGGCTCTCACGGGCACCGTCGACGCCGACGCCGTCGAAGTGCGCGTAGTCGACAAAGGCATCACCACGCACGCGGCGAACGGCGCGTTCACGCTGCCGGACCCCGGTTTCGAGGACGGCGTCAACGAGCTGACGCTCGAAGTCGCCGACCGCGCCGGCAATGTCGGCCAGGCCTCCTACACGCTCGGCATCAAGACCGCGGAGCCGCTCGTCGAGATCATCGAAGGCGGCGCCGCGATGGTCGAGGGCATGGTCTTCACGCGTTCCGTGAAGCCCGAGATCCGCGTCTTCGAGAGCAACGTCACCGCGACCGCAACCCTCGACTCCGCGCCCTTCACCTCGGGCACCGAGGTCACCGCCGCCGGTCCGCACACCCTCACGGCCACGGCCACGGACTCCGCGTTCGGCCAGACCAACACGATCACCCGCCGCTTCACGATCGACCGCACCGGACCGCAGGTGACGATCGTCTCCCCGGCCAACGGTGCGGCGCTGGACGCCGATCGCACCGCCGTCCGCGTCACCGCGGCCGACGCGGTCGACGTCGCGGTGAACGGCATCGCGGCCGGGAAGCAGGCCGACGCGTCCTGGATCGCCTCCAACGTGCCGCTCGACTTCGGCGAGACCGTCCTCGTCGCGGTCGGTCACGACGCCGCCGGCAACAGCGGCAGCGCCAGCGTCACCGTCACGCGCGGCGGCACCGGTCCGGCCCTCGTGCTCACGTTCCCGCCCGACAACTACGTCACGAACCGTCCGAAGCTCGACGTCACAGGCCGCGTGCTGCGAGAGGGATCGACCGTCTCCGTCACCGTGCCTCCGGCGTCCGCGGCATCCGTGGCCACCGATCCGGTGGGCACGTTCCGCGTCACCGGCGCGGAGCTCCAGGAAGGGGAGTGGACCGTCACTGCCACCGCCACCGAGGGGGGGAAATCGACCAGCGTGCAGGCGCGCGTCATCGCCGACTTCACCCCGCCGCGCGTCAGCATCCTCGAATCGGGCGTCGTCTTCGAAGACGGTGCCGGCTTCGGGACACAGGCCGTCATCAGCGGCGCCGCCACCGACAGGAATCAGGCGATCGACTTCGTCCTGACGATCGACGGCGCCACCGTAGCCTCCCCGGTCACCATCACCGCGAACGGCGGCCACACCGCCATCCTCACCGCGCGCGACGCGGCCGGCAACGAGGCGCGTCTCGAGCGGACGTTCTACGTCGGCACCGGGAGCGTGGGCGGCTGCAGGCTGGAAGCGTTCGATCCGCCCGACCAGTCGATCATCGCCTCGCAGAAGGTCGAGCTCATCGGCCGCTCCGGCGGGGCGCCCGGCGTCAAGGTCAACGGCGTTGCGGCGAAGATGTCGAACGGCTCGTTCTGCGCCAGCGTCGAGCTGCCGCAGGAAGGTCCGAACACCGTCACCATCGTCTGCACGAACGCCGACGGTACGCCCCTCGGCGATCCCGTCACCATCACCCTCGTGCGCGTGACGAACGAGCCGAGCGTCACCATCACCACTCCGGCCGAAGACTACGTCACGCACGACGCCACGATCGTCGTCACCGGCACGCTCGGCAACGGCGCGATGAGCGTCGACGTCAACGGCAAACCGGCCACGATCAACGGCGCGAACTGGACCGTCAGCGACGTCCGCCTGACCGATGGCGTGAACGTGCTCGTGGCACGCGCGAGGAACAACGCCGGCCGCACCGCCGTCGCCTCGCGCCGCGTCACCTACATCGCCGACCCGCCCGCGATCTCCATCAGCTCGCCGGTGCCCGGCTTCGTCAGCGGCGTCTCCACGACCGACGTCAGCGGCACGTTCTCCAACGTCGATCCGTCATCGCTCGCGATCCCGGGATTTGCGGGCGCGGTCGAGCCGACCGCCTGGAGCGACACCACCGGCAGGTTCGTCGCGCGCAACGTCCCGCTCCAGTCGGGTGACAACACGGTCGCCGTCACCGGACGCGATCGCACCGGCCGCCTGGCGCGCGCCGAAGTGGCCATTCGTTACCTCTCCACGTCGCCGGTCGTCACGATCGCGGAGCCGGCCGACGGCGATTACTTCCCCGCCTCGCAGGGCGAGACGTTCCGCGTGAGCGGCACGTTCCGCGGCGATGAGGGCTCGACGATCGACGTCAACGGCGTCAGCGCCACCGTCGACGGCACCGCGAAGACCTTCTTCGCCGACGTCACGTTCTCGACGCTGCCCGGCGGCATTACCCCGGTCGTCGCGCGCATCGCGCAGCCTTCCGGCGGCGAGGGCGCGTTCGACTCGCTGCGCGTCTACAAACTCTCCGACGCGCCGAAGGTACTCGAGACATTCCCGGCCGCGAATGCATTCGAAGTCGATCCGGGCGTCGTCGTCCTGGCGCTCTTCTCCGCGCCGATGGACCGCGCCTCGACCGCGGCCGCCTTCCGCCTCGAGAACGCGAGCGGATCCCCGGTCAACGGCAAGACCCTGCTCGACAAGGACGTCCTGACGTTCGCTCCCGCCACGACCCTCACGCCGGGCGAGCGCTACACGATCAGGATCACCACCACGGCCACCGACCTCGCCGGTCAGCCGCTCGAGACCGCCGTCGACAGCAGCTTCGTCGTCGCCACGAGCGCGCCTACTACCGCTCCGACGATCACCACCGCCTCGGGCCGCATCTGCGCGCAGCTCGTCGACGTCACCGGCACGAGCATCCCCGGCGCGCGCGTCCGCCTCGACTACGGCCAGATCTCCTTCACCACCAACGCCTCCGCGACCGGCGCGTTCTCGTACAAGATCCCGCTGTCCGGACAGGCCGGCTACCACGTCATCCGCGTCCGCACGGTCGGCGCGGACGGCACGCTCTCCGCCGCCGCGGAGCTGAAGCTCAACCTCGACTGCACCGGCCCGCGCGTGCTGCGCGCGAGCTACGACCGCGACGCCAATCAGCTGACGATCGTCTTCTCGAACGACGTCAAGCCGGCGACGCTGACGACCGGCGCGGCCGGCTCGATCCAGCTCGTCCTGCCGGACGACCGCGTCGTCGGCGGCGCGATCGCCGCGAGCGGTGCGAACGTCACCGTCGTCCCGGCCGAGAACCTCGGCACGGCCACGTTCACGCTGAAGGTCACGCGCGACGTCCAGGACCTGCAGGGCCGCGAGCTCGAGCTCGTGCACACGCAGCTCTTCGCCGTCGGCGGCGACGGCGAGCAGCTCGAGCCCGGCTACGGCTTCATCAGCGGCGAGGTCTACGACGCCACCACCGGCCGCCCGCTCGCAGGCGCCGACATCGCCATCGAAGTCCCGACCGCCGCCTTCGCGCGGAGAGTGGGGACGAACGCGCTGACGCCCGCCACCCAGGCCGTCACGATGACCACCGATGCCCGCGGCCGTTACACGAAGAGCCTCCCCGAGGGAGCGCATACGATCCGGGCCTCGGCCAACGGCTACACGTCCGTGTGGCGCCAGATCATCGTTCCCGCCGGCGGGGGCGTCATCCCCATCGACATCCGTCTCACGCGGCGCGGCGAAACGAAAAGCGCCGACAGCGGCGCACTCTCGCTGGTCCATGGCGACAACAACGGCGGCAACAGCAGCGTCACCCGCCGCGCGGAGCTCGCCATTCCCGCGGGCGCCATCACCGCCGGCGCCACGGTGACCCTGACGTCGACCGGCGCGCAGTCGCTGGCCGGCCTGCTCCCGCTCGGCTGGTCTCCGCTCGCGTCCGCGGAGATCGTCTCCACCGCCTCCCCGCTCGGCGCCTCGACGCTCACCTTCGACGTCCCGCAGGCCGCCATCACCGCGGCCGCGCAGACCATCGCCGCCGTCCGCTACGACGAGTCGCGCGACGAGTGGCGCGTGCTCGTGCCGGTCGTGAATATCGCGAACGGCAAGGCGTCGTTCGACGCCGCGTCCCCCGGCGCCTACGCGCTCGTCTACGCCGATCGCCGTCCGGGCCTCGCCGTTCCCACGCAGTCGAGCGCCGGCGGGCCGCTCACCGGCGTCGCCGATCCGTGCGCTGACGGCAGCTGCCCGCCCATGGTCGCGAAGAGCTTCCCGCTCAGTCCCGACGTGGTCCTCCCGACCGGCAGCACCGTCGCGACCCTGAACATCGACGGCGCCGCCGCGCACCTCTTCCCCAGCGGCACCGCCGTGCAGGCGTATATCGACGAAGAGCTGCGTCTCGCCGACGGCGGACGCGAGCTCCCCACGCCGTTCGCCACCGACCTGCTGCTGTACCGCGACCTCGCGGGCAACGGCGGCGTGGCCACGTTCAACCTCGCGCCGAGTCCGCGCGCGGCCGAGGTCTTCCTCGAGGTCGGCTTCGACCATATCCGCATCCTCCCGTACCCCGGGCGCCTCGACCGCGGCACGCTCATCGGCCCCGAAGGGGGACGCGTGCCGGCCGACGACAAGGTGGCGGTGGAGATCCCCACCGGCGCGACGCAGGATGCGCTCCGCGCGACCGCCTCGTCGCTCCCCGATCCGACCTCTCTCGGGCCGATCGCGGGCTACACCATCGTCGGCGGCTTCCAGCTCACGCTCAAGCGCGCGAGCGAGCCGGCGCCCACCGACATCGACGGCGACGGCAACGCCGATCCGACCCCCGGCGTCGAGCTCTCCAAGCCGGCGCGCGCGACCTTCACCGTCGACGCGTCGACGCTGCCCATCCCGCAATCGGCGTCAGTGCCGCCGCAACTCATCCTCGCCGAGCTGCTCGAAACGACCCCGTTCAACAACCGCATCTTCCGCCTCACCGTGGAGCTGGTGCCGCTCGAGGGCGGCCGCTGGACGACGAAGGCGATCGACCGGAACGTCCTTCCGATCGACGGAGTGATCCGCGAAGGGCGCTACGTGCTCCTCGCCGCGAACGCGCCGATCGCGTTTGCACGCGGCGTGGTGAAGTTCGGGAACGGTGCCGCCGCGCGCGCCGCGCGCGTGTCCGCCGCGGGACTCGGCGTCGCCGATCTCTCCCGCGTCTCCGGCATCTTCAGCCTTCCCGTCGCCGCGACCCCCGCCGCCCCCTTCACCCTCGTCCCGCGCACGCTCGCCCTCGGCGACGGCGCGACCTACACGCACGGTTCATCGCCCGGCGCCGGCGTGGTCGTCAACGTCGGCGACCTCGTGATCGTTGCGCAGCCGCCGCAGGTGACGTCGACCATTCCGGCGAACAACGACACGAATGTCTCGCTGACGACGACGGTCGAGGCCACGATCGCGCCGGGCATCGATCCGTCGTCGATCAACGCCGGCTCGCTCACCGTCATCGATACGACCAACGGCACCACCGTCCCCGGCACCGTCACCGCGAACGGCGTCCTCGGCATCCGCTGGACCCTGCCTCCGGGCGAGACCCTGCAGCAGGGCCGCCGCTACGTCGCCGCCGTCGCCTCGACGGTGCGCGGCACGAACGGCACTCCGCTCGAACAGGCCTACACCTTCTCCTTCACCACCGCCGCGGTCGTGACGAACGAGGAAGCGCGTCCGGAGCGCATCCGCATCACCATCCCCGACGCCAACGGCGTCTCGAAAGTGATCGGCACCGCCGGCGCCCTGAAGGCCGGCTGGGTCGCCGTCCCGGTCCGCCGCGACCGCGACTTCGTTACCCGCTACTCCCAGGAAGCAGCGGCCGACGCCAGCTTCTCGGTCACCATCGGCACGAACCCGCGCGACCGGATCTCGATCAGCGACACCATCGACCTGCGCGTCCTGAACAACAACGGCTCCCTCATTGCCATCATCCCCCTCACCCCGTTCGTGTCCGAGGACGGCAAGAGCTTCATCGCGCCGGCTCAGACGGCGGTGACGTTCCACAGCGTCGAGGGGATCAGAGTCGACGTCCCCGCGGGTGCGTTCGACGTCGCGACGCTCGTCGAAGTCGAAAAATCCGCGCCGTCTGTCTTCGCTGGAGTCCCGCGCGTCTTCGAAGAGCTCGACATCGTTTCGTCGGTCACGTTGAAGTTCGAAGGCCGCGCGCGGCAGCGCCTGCAGCTCTCGCTCCCTGTGCCCGCCGGCACGGCTCTCGCCGATCACAAGTTCATCCTCGGTCACCTCGGCGAATCGGTTCGCGGTCCGCGCATGATGGCGGTCGACACGCTGTACTCGAAAGACGGTGGACTCACGACGGGGAAGCCGTCTTCCTCCGCGCATGGCAGGGTCCAGACGCTGACCGGCGTTCGGCGCGACGTCGATCCGAAAGACATGCTTCAGGGCGCGATCGAACAGGGGCAGTACGCCGCGTTCGTGATGCACCAGGTGGCGGAGACGAGCGGGCTCGCATGGGTGCTCGTCGACGGGCTTGCTACAGCAATGGATCTGTTCTGGGACACGATGTACTCGATGTACGTCGGCCATCGGTACGTGGCCGAGCAGGGGACGGTCGTGTTCCCCGTACCGGCGGATCGTCCTTTCCGCGTGACCGGCGTCGATCCCGCGACGTCACTGACCCTGATGGATCAACCGTACGGCGCATTGCCGGTGGGCGATCCCGGAACGGTCGTCGTCATCGAGACGCCGGAAGACGATACGTTCGGGCCCCATCCTGTGTTCGCCTCACCGACCCGCATCGAGATCGCGCAGGTACCGCCGAAGGACATCGCGGTCGAAGCCGTGCGCAATGTGAAGTTCCTGCTTTCGGGGACCGGGCTCGAACTGACGCAGGGAACTCCCTTCGAGGAAGCAACGGATGTTGCCGCGCTGAACGTCGATACCGGGGAGCGCACCGAACCGCAGCCGTTGCCGATCAGTCTCTCGAACGTGAAGTCGGGCCATCGGATCGTGCTCACCTTCGAAGCGCATGACGTCGATCCGTCGACGCCTGTCTCGGTCGTGTTCAGCGAGCCGATCGATCTCGGCTCTGCCGCAGGTGGCGACGATGACACGATCAGCGATTACCTGAAGGCGCTCGTCAAGCTCGAGCAGGTCCCGTCACCGGCAGCGGATGGGATCGATGTTCTGCAGGGTGCACTGCTCCGGCTCGACTCCGGCGGACGGCGCGTCAATTTCCTCCTTCCCTCGCCGCTGGCGGCGGGCGAGCGTTTCCGCGTCACGCTGAAGAAGGAGATCACAGACCGCACCACAAACGATCTCATGCTCGGCCAGGCCGGCGAGAAGGATTCGAGTGGGAACGTCGTTTCGATCGGCCCGGCGCCGGTCGACATGTTCTTCTGGTTCGAGACACGCGGGCCGGAAGGGAAGCTCGGCGAGTTCGACGTCCGCCAGAGTGGTTCGGTCCAGACGGGATACATCCGCGAGCTGGCACGCTTCGACAACATTCTCTTCGTCGCTGCGGTCGACGGCGGCATCCTCGCGTACGACGTCTCGAATCCGGAGGCGCTCGACAGCTCGAGCAACCCCTTGCCGATGGCGCTCGCGCCCGGGCTGGGCAGCGGCGGCGTCACGGCCTACTGGAACGTGCAGGTCGATCACCACGGCCGCATTTTCTCGACCGGCGTCGGAAACATGTTCGGAGCGTTCCGGACGTTTCGGGTCGAGGACTTCATCAAGGCGAAGCTCGGGACCGCCCCCGATTGCAACGCTTCTTACGCCAACGAAGTCTGCCAGCAGATCGGCGGCGCCATGACCTCGCAGAACCCGGGCTCGGCCTACGGTGTCGGGCTGCCGAGCGCCGTGGTCGCCGATGATCGCGTCGAGGCGATTCCGCGCAAGGTGAAGATCGTCGTCACGGACAACGATCCACTGGAGTTCGATCGAGATGCATTTCCCTTTACGACGTCGGCGAGCGGACCTGCGGCCGGCCCGCAGACGATCGTCGCGGACATTCCAGCGCTCGAGCCGATGTACCGGATCCAGCGCGTCACCGTCGAGAACCTGACGCTCGGATTGCGCTGGTCCGCCGATGCAACGGCGGTCAACAGCGATCCCGATCTGCCGCCGGCGCACTTCGACCAAATCGTCGCCTATCCCGGCGACCGGCTGCGCGTGACCCACAACAGGACCACGCACGCGGTCGTGAATCTATTCGGCTACGGCCTCGGCGTGTTCGACGTCAACGGAATCGAGAGCAACGACCGGCCGTCACCCTCTGGCTGGAAGAAACCGATCGAGCAGGTCGCGCTGCGCGCGAACGTGGACGATCCTCCGGCGGCGGCGAGCCCCGCGACCATCGGTGATCTCGCGTTCAGCCCCGATTCCGCGATTCTCGGATTGCCGGGCGGCGGCATTCGGGTCTATTCACTCGACGCGCGAAAAGGCGTCGCCGAGTTTGCGGTGGTAATGCCGGGCTCCATCTTCCCGAACGGACAGACGGTGTTCACGGCCGGCAATCCGCGATTCGACGCGCTGCGCTCCGCGGTCACCGCAGTCCATCCATCGCCGATTCTGCGATTCAACTCGGTTGCCGCGTATCGCAATCCGACCACGCAGACCGACTGGCTGCTCCTTCCCGCGCTCGATTACGGCCTCCTGGCCGTCGAGGCCGGCGCGCTGCCGCTGACCCAGGCGAGCTTCGCCGACGTGATCTGGTTCCCGCATGGCGCGTACGCGGTGACCGTCATGGAGAAGTCGAACACGGCCCTCGTGGTCGACGGCAAGGGCGCCGTGCATCTCGTCGACCTCTCACGGCTCGACGAGCGTGACGCGATCGTCGCCGGCGATCCGCTCCCGCCGGATGCGATGTTCCCGACGGCTCTCGGAGCCATCAACGGCAGCGGTTCGTACGGCTACGGTGCGCCCGATCAGCGCGTGTTGTGGCGTTCCGAGGAGGGACTGTCGATCGGCCAGGTGCCTCCGGCAATCGACCCCGAGACCGGCATCTTCTACACCGGCGAACTGCTCGCGCGGAAAGTCGCGACAGGATCGGCGATCGATCCGCGCACGCGCTTCATCGCGAATTTCGGCGACGGCAGAGCCCCGCGCGAGATCAATACGGTCGTTCCGCACGGCATTGAGCCGCCGGCCAACGTTCTCAATTGCCGTATCGCCACGGATCCCAACAATTGCCGCGCATCCCTCGGTGCGTTCCGAATCGAGATCTCGCTGCCGGGCTCCCTCAACGAGTCGCTGCCGAGCTCACTCGGCGTCGCCATCGAGAGCGAGCGTCTGCCCGAGGTTCTCGCGCCGCAGACGCCGGACCTCCTTCCACCTTCACACGTACGCCGGAACACGCCCGACGGGACGCCCGATACGCGCGGCGTGTCCGGCGGCTTCAACCTGCATCGCGTGCTCGACGATCCGTCGCTGCCGATCGAGTGGCTGCGCTATCAGCGCGGCTGGAACCGCTTCGTCTCCGACTGGATCATTGCCATCGCCGATCCGCGTGCCTCGAAGAACTACGACGCGCAGTGGGGCACGACGACCTACCAGAAGAAAGAGGACCTCGGCTGCTTCTCCTGCGTCGCTCCGAAGTACGTCAAGGACGATCCCGCCACGAAGGAACTCTACACCGCGGGCCGTTTCATCACCGTCCGTCCCGAATTCACTTCCGGCGGCGGCCCCTATTCATGGCTCGGTACCAACGGCCGCATGCGTCACCGCGTGAGCACGATCATGGCCGACACGGTACGGCCCGCGAACGTGCTCGTTGCCGCACAGAACCCGCCGGTGGCGACGGGAGCAGTACAGGAGACGACTTATCTGCACAGCGGTGAGGTCGAAACGAGCGCGATCGATCTCGACGCGGGCGGCCGTGCGAGCTGGAACGTCGTCGTCGACCGGACCTATCGCTCCCGCACTCTCGGCTTTACGCCGTTCGGTTTCGGATGGGATTCCGGGATCTTCAAGCGCCTGCGTGCCCTGCCCACCGGCGATGTCGAATATCGCGATGGCAGCGGCGAAGTGTTCCTGTACCGGCTCACCGGTAGCGAGTACACGTCGCCGAAGGGCTACTTCATGCGTCTGGCGCGCTCCGGCAACGGCTGGGTCCTTTCCGACCAGAGGCGCCGTTTCACGTACTTCGATCAATGGGGGCGCGTCACTCTCGAAGGCGACGAGTTCTATACGGCCGCCGGGAGAGGCAACAGGAACGCTTACATCTATGACGGTCAGGACCGGCTGGACGCGATCATCGACGCGAACGACCGGGTGAGCCGGCTCCGCTACTACGACGCCAGTGGTCTGGCGAAGCAATTCGAGGACTGGCGGATTGCGAAGCGTCTGCTCGAGTACAACTACGACGCCAAGGGTCGCCTGACATCGGTGGAACTGCCCGAGTTCCGCTCCTTCAGTGGTGTTCTCACCAGACCTGAGCGGAAGTACACCTACGACACCAGCGTTGCCGGCAGCTACGCCGACAAGCTGGAACTGTCGACGAACCTGACGGCAGTCACCGAACCGAACGAAGCGACCCTCGGGGGAGCCCCTCGCGTGTCGTTCACCTATACCGGCCCGCGTGATCATGTGAAGAGTCAGAAATGGGGCGCGTTCGCCAGCGATACCGCCGAGTTCACGTTCGATGTGTCCAACCCGCAGAACCCGAAAGTCGACGTCATTGACGTTGTCGGGCAAACCCGCAAGTACGAGTTCAAGATGCCGGCGGTTCCTGCTGCAGGGAAGAAGCTCGATTGGTATTCGCAGGACCGCGCGCACATCTGGACGATGAAGGAGCCCGGCGTCGAGGTGTATCAGGACGCCGAATTCGGTGAGCTTCCCGATCCGCTCGAAACGAATGAGGCAAACGTGTCGACGAAGACGCGTGAGTTCACATTCGAATATGACGCCGAGGGCCTGTCGGAAAAGGCGACGCTTGGTGGCGTGTCGACGACGCACTCGACCTACATCTCCGCGGGCCAGAATCTCGGCAAGCTCATTCAGTGCTCCGCAATCGGAGCTCCCGGCTCCAGCGGATGCACCGGCGACCCGTCCGTGGTGAAAAAGACCTTCGAATATGACGGCACGTACCTGAAGGCGACCACCGCGAATGGCGCGCGTGTGGAGATGCCGCAGCCGCATCGCGATACACCCACGCTCACGTCAACCAACAACGAAGTCACCACAACGTCGACGTTCGACCTCGAAACCGGCCTGGTGGAGGAGATTGTCACGTCCGGCGGAAACTCCGGCGACGCGACCGCGAGCAAGACCGTCATCACGTATGCGCCCTCGGACTCCGGCGCGCTCCACGAGCGCGGTCTGCCGACCGTGGCGGAGGCCGGAACGGGCGGCGTCAAGACCACCTATTCCTATCCGGACGACCACACGACGATCTTCAACGACGGCCGTAACACGACCACGACCGATCTCGACTCGTGGCAGCGGCCGACGCGCCTCCTGATCACGAACAACTTCGGCGACACGCTGAAGGTCGAGGAATGGTTCACCTACGACGCCAGCGGACGGCTCGAGGAGCACAGGCGCCATCAGGCCGGGAACGCGGGCAACGAGATCGTTACGACGACGCGTCAGCACGACATCATTGGACGCATCACTTCCGTGAAGACCGACGAGGTGGACGTCGACGGCACCAGCTCCGAGATCGAGGAGACGACTGACTATTCGTCCTACTCGAGTGGAACGATCGTCACCGACCCGCCGGGCCAGACGAAGATCACCACGAAGATCGATTCGCTGGGAAGAACGAAGGAAACGAAACAGTCCTACGACGACGATCACGACATCGTCACGGTCAATGCGTACGACCTCGGCGGCAACGCCGTCTACTCGTCGGATCAGAAGGATGCGACCGCATCGGCGTTCGACGCCGCCGGCCGCATGACCGAGCTCCTCACCCTGGCTGGGACGAAACAGCGCCTCGTCCACGATGGATGGGATCGCGAAACGGAAATGGCGCTGATCGACGCCGCCGGCGACGAGTACTACAAGAAGACCACCGTCCTGGCCGCGGCCGGCAAGGTCCATAGCATCGTGGAAAGCGGTCCGGGTTACTCACGCGAGACGACCGAAAAGTGGGATGCGGGCGGGCGCACCACGCGCATTGCTTCGACGGCGACCGGGGCAACCGATCCTGGACGCGCCACATCGATGAAGTTCGACGACGCGAATCGTCTCGTTTCCACCGAGACGGGCGAAGGCACGGTCGCCGGGCCGATCAAGGCGTTCTCGCGAACGATGAACTCCAACTACGGCACGACCATGTTGCCAGGCACGATCGCGGAGACGGAGCCGAAGACGGCCACGCCGTCGACGTATCGGATCGATCGCACGTACGACACGCTCGGCCGCGCGAAGACCGTTCGCGTCGAGGCGTTCAGCATGGAGCGTCGTCTCGATCAGAACGGCGGGACGATCGCGCTCAAGGCGCCCGGCGTCGGCGGGACGGAATTCGAGTACGACTCGCGCGGACGTCTGGTCAAAGAGACGCTTCCGGACGGCACAGTCAAGCACCACGAGCACGCCGCCAGCGGCGCCAAGGTCATCAATCTCGATGAAGAATCGGAAGAGACGAAAACCGACTCCGATTATCTGGGGCGTCCGACGAAGGTCACCTACCCCGATTCGACGACGGAGGCGTACCGCTACGACGGTCCGCGCCTGGAAGCAGCGAAGAACCGGCAGGACGAGTGGCAGTCATTCGAGTACAACGACAAGGGCCAGCTTGTCGGCGTTCACGCGAGCCCCCTTCCCGGACTCGGAACGATTACCGACGAGATCGGGTATGACGACGCCGGCCGGATGAAGTCGTGGAAGAGCAAGGACTCGCTCCTCGAGTACTTCGACTTCTCTGTCGATGACCTCCCCAAAACGACGACGCAGACGCGCTACAAGGACGGCAGCGGATTCGCGATCACGCCGACGGTGCTCGACACCTACACCGTCGTGCACGAGTACAACGGCTACGGAGAGTTGCTCCACCTGGAAATGCCGGGAAATCCTGTCGGAGAGTGGACCCGGCAGCTGGACTACAGGTACGACGCGGCAGGCAATCTCATCGAGCTGAAGCGCGACGGTACGGCGCTCCTCACAGGGGAATATCGCAATGAGGAACGGCCCGACTTGCGAACCGTACGCATCGCGCCGGAGGGCTGCACCACCGCGTCCTGCATCAAGGAGCTGGTGCGCACCTATTCCTATCACTCCAAGACCTCTCAGTTCGACGGCATGGTGGCGAAGATCGGTGACCTGGAGGTTGCCGGGTCGAAAGTCACGCATGGGGACACGCTGCAGGTGCAGGAAGAGCGCATTCTCGGTGTGTCGAATGGCACGCGGCATACGCGTTATACCTACGACTCGCGCGGTCGTCTCTACGGTTCGGTCACGGGTGTATCGGACGCAACGACGCCGCCTGTAGCTCCGGACCCGATTGCGCCGCCGCTCGCTCCCACGCCGAGCGCGCCGGGCGTGACGCAGGAGAAGGTCACGCCGGCCGGTTTCCGCGCGGAAAGCATTCGCAGCCAGCAGCTCGACTCCGATCAGCGCGAGAAACTGGAGAGCCGAGGGATCGATCCCGACTCGGTTGATCCTCCCAGCTCGACGGCAGTACCGCGCCCGGGGCATAAGATCGACTCGTTCGCGAAAGGCCCCACCCCGCAGAACTTCCTCTGGACGCAGCCTGACGGCACCGATGAAGGAGCGTTGCGCACCGAGGACCATCGCTTCCGTTACGGCTACGACCAGAAGCAGCGTCTGATCTGGGTGGCCGAAAAGGCGGCCAGCAGCGTCGTTCCGATCCGGCGCATCGTCTATACCTACGACGGCAACGATCGCCTCATCGGCCGCACGGCTCAGTATGTGACGTCAGCCAGTCCGTCCGCGCCTGTCGACTCGCTGCTGTGGCTGCTCGAAGATCGGCCGGGAGTCATTGCCGCCGACGGCGTTCCGCCCGAGGTGACGTTTGTTTGGGATCCGGTGACGGACCGCCTTCTGTCGGTCTTCAAGGCTGGCGACAGCGCCTCCTCGACGGACCCGTATAAGAATCTGCTGAAGCAGTTCATTCATGGCGATCTCGGTCTCGACGATCCGATCGAGATCTCCACGATCGATGTCACACCGGTCGTACCGCCGGGCGGCGCTCAGCCGATGACGCGCCTCTATCCCGTCTATGACGAAGCCGGCAACGGCACCCTTCAGGTAATTCTCAATCGCAATGGCGAAGTCGTGGGCCGTGGCGTCACTCTCGATCCGTACGGCGGGCAGCCGCTCGAGCTCGCCGGTGCCGCGATCGATCGCGTCACGATTACGGTGAAGAAGGCCGGCTCGAGCGTCGACACGGTGCGAGTCCGCATGCGTGCGACGGAAGAGCTGCTCGGATCCAGCGTGGCGGCGGGCACGAAGCTGTCCATCGTCGACGGCGACGGGGATGAGGTTGCGACCGCACCTGTGATCGCGGTTCTCGCGCCGGATGATGCATTCAGTCTCGAGTGGACCCTGACCGCGGCTCAATGGCAGGCGTTCGTCAACGCGGGGACGAGTGCGGGCGGTACATCGCTTTCCGTCGGCGCGACGCTCGATCTTCGCGCGAGCGCCTGGGCGTCCGACGTGCCGGTCCTCCCGGCACCCGCATGGGCGCAGGCCAGCGCCACGGTGTTTTCGTCTCCCGAGCTTCCGGTCGAGATTCGGCAGCCGCTGACGGAGCTCGTCACGTTCATCAGTGGTCTCGCCAGCAACGCCGAGGGTTCGACGACGCCTTACGAGGTGGCATCGCTCGGGCTCCTCGGGACGTCCGGCAGCATCGGCGAATTCGAAATGCTGCTCGCGGCGAGCTTCCACGCGCAGCCGTTTGCGGATCCGTTCTCCGGCAAGAACTATGTGCGCGCGCGCTGGTACGACCCGGAGACCGGGACGTTCCTCACGCCCGATCCCCTCGGATACGAAGACTCCTCGAATCTCTACGCGTTCGCGGGCGGAGATCCGGTCAACGAGCGCGATCCGGAAGGTCAGTCGGTGCGGAGCAAGCTCGCCAAGAAGGCGGCCAAGAAGCGTCTGAGGCAGATGGTGAAGCAGACGCTGTACAAGAGGATCGGCAAGCAGCTCAAGAAACGAGGCATTCGAGAGTATTACCAGGTACATCACATCGTGATGCAGAAGTTCGAGGCACGATACAAGTCCTGGTTCAAGAAGATCGGCTTCGACCTCGACGGCCGCCGCAACCTGATGGTGCTGCCGAACAAGGCCGGCAGAGCGGCCGGCGTGCGAGGCTCAAAGCGAGCCATCCATCAAGGACCACACATCGGCGATTACGTGGCAAGACTCGACGACCGGATTCGGACGATCTACACTCGTGAGTTGAAGGGGAAGATCAAACCTCAGGAGGCGCTCGAGGAGATGAAAGCGCTTCAGAATGAGCTTCGAAAGGGCCTCAAGGACGGTTCGATCCCGCTCACGTCAGCCGACAGGGCGCGACTCGCCAAACAGCCGATCAAGATTCTCGGCATTGTCATCGGCTCCGCGCTCGGCGTTCAGAACGCTCAGGCGGCTGAGGCGGATGAGGCTGCCGATGCGTATATGGAATCGAAAATGACCGACGAAGTGCTCGACCAGCTCACCGCGGAGCACTACACCAAGGACAGCGACTGGAGGGTCATCCGCTGGGCCGGCTCGGCCGTCGACTTCCTGAATCCGGTCGGCGACGTGATTTTTGCAAAGTTCCTTCTCGAACAGTTGCGGGACGGCGGAGTGCCGCTGAACGACTACGTCACGGTCGGGCTCGATGGGTTGACGCCGACGATGGTGATTGAATTCGGCAAGGACGGGGACGACCCGGAGCTGGATCTGGAAGAGCCTCAGGAGATCGAAGTAGAACAGGAGCCATGAAAGACTTTCTCGTCTGGAGCCCCGACCGTGATCCACGATACGTGCGAATCGAGCGCGCCCCGGTCGATCCTTCGGGGAAGGAGCTCGAGCTGTACACCGGAATGCCGGAAGCTCCCCACACCGAGATTCACGTCGTTGCCGAACGGGGTCGGGAGGAGCCGGACTTCCTGCACGATTTAGGTCTTCTGTTGTTCGTTTCGCCGCGGGCGAAAGATCTGATCGCAGGTGCGGACGTGCCGCACCTGCAGGTCCGGCCGGCGGTCTTATGGAGAAAAAAGCTCGGCAAGGGAGACCCTCTCGCGTACTTCTTTCTGAACACGCCTCTGGACATTCCGGTGATGGACGAGGCGCGATCCCGGTTCGTCCGGCCGGGCGCGGTCTTTCGGTCGATCGACTATTTTGCGGTCGACGAGTCGCGTCTCCCGGACGAGGATCTCTTCATCGTGGAGGAGCTGACGTCGCCGGCGTTCAGCGAGCCACTCGTCAGCGCCATACGGCAGGCCGGCTTCACCGGCGCTACATTCACGCCGTTGAAGGGATGTTCCTGGCCGATTTCTGTGAGCACCTAGACGTAGCGAACGCGCGTCGCGCAGGGCGTGTTCTTTCCGGCATGAGTCAAGAACTACGCGAACAACTGATCAAGACCCTCGACTGGGACAGCGCGCACCTGCGCTTCGACGATGCCGTGAAGGACTTTCCCGCGGAGCTCCGCGGGACGCGTCCGCCGGGCGGACCGCATTCGCCGTGGGAGCTGCTCGAGCATCTCCGCATCACCCTGTGGGACATCCTCGAGTTCTCGCGCGACGCCGGCCACGGGTCGCCGGAGTTCCCGTCCGGCTACTGGCCGGCCACGCAGGCGCCGCCGGACGAGATGTCGTGGGATGACAGCGTCGTCGCCTACCGCGCCGATCTCCGCGCGCTCGCGGAGCTGACCGGCGACCCGTCGGTCGACCTCTTCGCGCGTATCCCGCACGGCGACGGGCAGACCATTCTTCGCGAGGTGCTGCTGTCGATCGACCACAACGCCTATCACCTCGGGCAGCTCGTGACCGTGCGGCGCACGCTCGAGGCGGTGTAGGGAAACCGACGAAAGGCCTCCGGCCACGCCGGCCGCCGGAGGCCTCCCGTCGTTCCGTTCCGTCCTGGCTAGTGCGCGAAACGGTCGAGGATGCCGAGGACGAAGTTGGTGAACTCCGTCTGCACGCGTGTGGTCGTGTCCATCACTTCCTGGTGCGTCAGCTTCTGCTTCAGGATGCCGGCGGCCATGTTCGTGATGCAGGAGATGCCGAGCACCGGGATCTGCATCTGGGACGCCGCGATGACCTCGGGTGCGGTCGACATTCCGACCGCATCCGCGCCGAGGATGCGGAACGCGCGGATCTCCGCCGGGGTCTCGTAGGTCGGGCCGGAGAGCGCAAGGTAGACGCCTTCCTGCACCTTGAGCCCCTGCTCCTCCGCCACTTCCTTCGCCAGTTTACGCAGCGACTCCGCGTACGCGTCGCTCATGTCGGGGAAGCGGACGCCGAGGTCTTCGATGTTCGGGCCGCGCAGCGGATTGACGCCCATCAGGTTGATGTGATCGGAGATCAGCATCAGGTCGCCCGGCTTGTAGTCGGTGTTGATGCCGCCGGCGGCATTGGTGACCACGAGCTTCTTGATCCCCAGGCGCCCGATGATGCGCGCGAGGAACATCACCTCGGCCATCTCGTAGCCTTCGTAGAAATGCACGCGTCCCTGCATCACCACCACCGGCAGCCCGTTCGCGCGGCCGAGGATCAGGCGGCCCTGGTGCCCGAGCACCGTCGACGCCTTCGCGCCCGGGATCTCCCCGTAGGGGATGGTGGTCTCGACGTCGATCGCGTCGACCACGTTCCCGAGGCCGGAACCGAGAATCACGCCCGCTTCGGGCTGCAGGCTCGATTTGCTGCGGATGTACGCGACGGCATCGTTGATGGCGTTGATCATGGCCGCGAAGGATAAACGATGTTCGCGTTGACACCCGCAGGTACATCAAGGACTATCAGCGCCGGTCACGAAATCACGAGCGAGGGAGCGTTGAATGGAGCGTTTTACGGCGCTGATCGGATTCTTTGGGATCCTGGTAATCGCGTACCTGCTGTCGACCGATCGCAAGGCGATCAAGTGGCGGCCGGTCTTCTGGGGACTCGTGCTGCAGATCGTGGTCGCGATCTTCGTGCTCAAGGGACGGGAGATCGCGCAGGCGCTGAGCGCGATCGCGCTGCCGCTCGAGACGTGGGGCGCCGCGGTGCTCTTCATCCTGCTGGCCATCGTGGTCGCGCAGATCGCGAAGCGCCTTCCACCCGGCGCGCGGAAGGGGCTCTGGATCGCGTTCGGCGTGGTCACGCTCTATCTCTTCCTCGCCTTCAACCTGCTCGCGTACATGTTCGAGACGATGAAGCACGTCGTGAACGGCCTGATCGGGTACACGCAGGAAGGCTCGAAGTTCGTCTTCGGTGAGCTCGGGTCGCAGAACAGCAAGCTCGGATTCGTGTTCGCGACGCAGGTGCTGCCCACGATCATCTTCATCGCGTCGATCTTCGCCATCCTCTACTACCTCGGCGTGATGCAGCTGGTCGTGAAGTTCTTCGCCAAGATCATGTCCCGCTTCATGGGAGCGTCGGGCGCGGAGTCGACGTCGGTCGCCGCGTCGATCTTCATGGGTCAGACCGAGGCGCCGCTGACCATCCGGCCGTTCCTGCCGGACATGACCCGGTCGGAGCTGATGACCATCATGACCGCCGGCATGGCGCACATCTCGGGCGGGATCATGGCGGCGTACGTCCTGGTGGCCAAGGTGGACGTCATCCACCTGCTCACGGCGGTGATCATGACCGCGCCGGGCGCGATCATGATGGCCAAGATCATCGTGCCGGAGACCGACAAACCGGCCACCGGCGGAGACGTGGAAGTGGTCGTGCCGAAGCAGGACGTGAACGTGATCGACGCCGCCGGCCGCGGCGCGATCGAGGGTCTGCACCTGTCGCTGAACGTGGCCGGCATGCTGATCGCGTTCATCGCGCTGGTCGCGCTCGTGAACGGCATCTTCGGCTGGGTGCACGGTTACGCCCTCTGGTTCCCGCCGAGCCTGGACGTGCTGCTCGGCTGGATCTTCGCGCCGATCGCCTGGGCCATGGGCGTGGCGTGGAAGGACGCGAGCACGGTCGGAAACCTGCTCGGGACGCGCATGGTGCTCAACGAGTTCGTGGCCTTCGCGAAGCTCGGCGAGCCGGGCGTCGGCTCGAGCCTCGACCCGCGGTCGTTCGTGATCACGACGTACGCGCTGTGCGGCTTCGCGAACTTTTCGTCCATCGCCATCCAGATCGGCGGCATCGGCTCCCTCGCCCCGACCCGGCGCGGCGACCTGGCCCGGCTGGGGATGCGCGCGATGTTCGCGGGGACGCTGGCGAACTTTTTGACCGCGACGATTGCGGGGGTGCTGTTGTAGGGGCGCTGGTGTCGGGTATCAGGTGTCGGGTGTCTGGGGTGTTTCGCCCGGGCGACAAGCCGCAGACACCTGACACCTGACACCTGACACCCCGACACCGTCTTCACCGCAGCGCGTCGAGCAGCGCCCGAAAGTCCTCCGGCATCGGCGCTTCCACCGTCACGGTCTCGCCCGTGCGCGGGTGGACGAACGTCAGCTTTGCGGCGTGGAGGGCCTGGCGGGGGAAGGCGGCGAGGATGCGTTGCATCTTCTTGTCGGGGATGCCGCGCCACTGCGGGCCGGAGTAGACCGGGTCGCCGATGATGGGGTGGCCGAGCTGCTTCATGTGCACCCGGATCTGGTGGGTGCGGCCGGTGCGGAGGCGGCAGCGGATCAGGGAGGCGTAGCGCAGCCGGGCCGCGACCTCGTAGTCCGTGAGGGCGCGGCGGCCGTCGTTCACCACCGCCATCCGCTTGCGGCCGCGGGGATCGCGGCCGATCGGGGCATCGACGGTGCCGCGATCGCTGGAGGGCGTGCCGTAGACGAGCGCGAGGTACTCCTTGCGCACGAGATCGCTGTTCCAGTTGGCGGTCAACTTGCGATGCGCGTCGTCGTGTTTTGCGATCAGCATCACGCCGCTCGTGTCCTTGTCCAGGCGATGGACGATGCCGGGGCGGAGCTCGCCGCCGATTCCGCTCAGATCCTTCACGTGAAAAAGGAGCGCGTTCACGAGCGTCTGATTGGGGTGGCCGGCCGCGGGATGGACGACCAGCCCGGGGGGCTTGTCGATGATCACCACGTCCGGATCCTCGTAGAGGATGGTGAGGGGGAGATCCTGCGATTCGAGGGTCGAAGGGGCGGCCGCGGGGAAGTCGATCTCGACGGTTTGGCCGGTTTCGACGCGGTAAGACGGCTTTGTAACCGTTTTGCCATCGATCCGGACGCAGGATTCGCCAACGATTTGCGCGAGATAACTACGGGAGTGCTCTGGAAAGAGCTCGCCGAGGGCGCGATCGAGGCGAAGGCCGTCTGCAGCCTGCGGGATCGCGGTCTGACGGGTTTCGCTCACGGCGCGGCAGTATACGAAGGATGGAGGGACGCTTTAGAGGTACGAACCGTATAACGGGCGTGACAAAGGGTCTCGACAGATGCCCCGGTTCGTTTAGAATGCGCAGGCAGCATATCGACGTTCGGTAGTATTGACCAAATCACGTGGTGTTAAAGGGGAAAATATGTTCATCAAGAAACTCACAATCGCGGCGGCCATGACGCTGTGTGCGGCCGGCGCGTATGCGAGCAATTTCCGCGGTGGCGACCAGGTCTACATCCCGGCCGCGGCGCACTTCCAGGGTGCCGCCGGTACGTTCATTTCCGACGTTTACATCTCGAACCTCGACGATGAGCCGGTGACCGTCACCGTCATCTACATGGCTCTCGGCTCTTCCCCGACACCCGGGCAGCCCGCCGGCACCGAGTTCAAGGACATCATTCAGCTGCGCGCGTTCGAGCGCAAGGCGTTCCCCGACTTCTTCCGCAGCGGGCTGAACCTGCAGGGCGACCGTTTCGGTCAGCTCATCTTCAACGCCTGCCGCCAGGGCCAGAACTGCGGTCCGGAAACCCAGGACGAGGAAGGCTACAGCATCCACTTCCGCCCGATCAGCGTTGAGAGCCGCGTCTACCAGGTCCTCAACGGCCGTCCGAACGAGACCACCGGCCAGCTCTTCACCGGCTACCCCTGGTACAGCTTCGTCAGCGAGCTGCAGAGCAACGTCGAGCTCGACAAGGTCTTCATCACCGGCATCGAGAACACCGGCACGGTCGGCCAGCCCGGCACGTTCCGCACGAACATCGGCGTGACCAACGCCTCCGAGTACTCGAGCACGACCATCGTCCTGCGCCTCTACCAGGAGACGCTGGCCAACTTCAAGCAGGAGAAGCAGATCCAGCTTCCGCCGCTCGGCAGCACCCAGGCTGGTCTCGGCGACCTGTTCCCGGGCGTCGCGCTCGGCACCAACTACTTCGTGACGGTCGAGCAGCGCGATTCGCAGCCGTACCCGGGCATCGAAGTGCCTGAGACGTGCGAGCGCGGCTGCCCCGCGTTCCTCGCGTACGGTTCGGTCCTCGACAACGTGACCGGCGACGCGACCACGCTCGAGCCGCAGTTCATGAAGGAGCTCTCTGAGGCCGTCCTCGAAGAGCTCTACCCGCCGGCCGCCGGCAAGAAACCGATCCGCCGCGCCATCCGCCACTAAGACTCAGTCACCAGCGATCCACGAAAGCCGCGCCGCAAGGCGCGGCTTTTTGTTTTGCGGACCAGTTCACCGGGACGTTTCCCTCCGTAGCGCGAATGTTTCTTCCGGGGTTCCTGGCGGTCTCTAGACTGCCGGCATGCTTCGCCTGTTCGTTGCCGTCATCACCCTCGCCGCCACGCTCACCGCCGCCGGCGCCGATCTCGCGAAGGCTCGTGCGGAGTCCGACGCGCGGCCGCAGCATCCGACGCTGCTCGTGAGGCTCGCCATCGCGCTCGCGGCGGAGGGGCAGGACGAGGAGGCGGTGCGCGTGCTGGAGCGGGTGGCGGCCATGGGGTTCGTCTACTCGCTGAAGGAGCCGGAGCTCGACCGGGTGCGGGCGCGCGTCGCGGAGAAGTTCGCCGCGAATGCGCGCGCCATCGGCGAGGCGAAGCAGGCCTTCTCGGTCGAGGGGCGGGGGATGATCCCCGAGGGGCTGGCGTTCGATGGCCGGCGCTTCTTCGTCAGCACCGTCAAGAAGAAGGCGATCTTCGCCATCGACGAACGGGGGCGGGCCACCGTCCTCGTGCAGGATCTCCCCACCGGCGTCTACGGGCTCTCGTTCGACCGGACGCGGAACGTGCTCTGGGCCGCGGCCGAATCGGCGGTCCTGAGAATCGACCCTCGCAGCGGACGCGTGCTGCAGACGCTGAAGCTCGAAGGCGACCACGCCATCGGCGACGTCGCCGCGGCCGCGGATGGGGAGGTGTACGTCAGCGACAGCAAGGGGACGGTCGTCCTGCGCGTCGACGGCGAGGCTCTCGTTCCGTTCCTGAATGGCCCGTTCCGCTCGCTGCAGGGGCTGGCCCCGTGGGGGGAGAAGCTCTACATCGCCGACTACTCGCACGGCCTTTTCGCCGCCGACCGGCGCACCGGCGACCTCGTGCTGCTGCGCGTGCCGGCGAACGTCTCCCTCCTCGGCGTCGACGGTCTCTACGCGGCGGACGCGACCACGCTGTTCGCGACCCAGAATGGAACCAACCCGAACCGGGTTCTGCGTATCCGTCTGGCGGAGGGCGGCCTCGCGGTCGAGTCCGTCGAAACGCTCCTCGCCAACGATGCCCGGATGACCGATCCCACCCTCGGGGTGCTCGCCCGTAACCGCTTCTATTTCAACGCGAACGGGCAGTGGGAGGAGAAGGATCCGGAGAAGCTGCAGGACGCGCTCGTGCTCTCGGTTCCGGCGCACTGAGCCGGGAATCGGTTCACAGCGTCACCGCGTTGTAACGCCCTGTAGCCGTGTGTTAGTATTCGACGGCTTTCGAGCAGCCCCTTTTCGAAAGCGGCCGATCCGGCCGCTTTTTTTGTTCTAGAAAGAAATATGAGCACCGGACTTCCCGAACAGGTCGAGAACCAGATCCAGCGGATCGTTGAATCCGAGGGGCTGGAGCTCGTCCATATCGACTACCGCCGCGCAGGCCGGCAGTTCATCCTGCGCGTCGATATCGACAAGGAAGGCGGAGTGAACATCGACCACTGCCAGCTCATCTCGCAGCAGATCTCGACCTGGCTCGACGTCGAAGACCCGATCCCGGCCGAGTACGAGTTGCAGGTGTCCTCGCCCGGACTCGACCGGAAGTTCTACAAGACCGCTGATTACGAGAAGTTCATCGGGCGCCTCGTGCGGGTCAAGACGGCGAAAGCCATCCGCGGCCTGCACGTGATCGTCGGACGCCTCAAAGAGTTCGACGGCACGCAGGTCGTCGTCACCGACCCGGTGATGAAGAAGGATCCGGACTACGCGATCCCTCTCGCCGAAATCAAGGAAACGCGTTTGGAAGTGGAGATTTGATGGCAGCGAAGAACCTCAAGTCTCAAAGCGAAGCGAAGGACCAGACAACGATGTTCAACGACAAAGACATTAAAGCGCTTGCGTACGAGAAGTCGATCGAGGTCGACCGCGTATACCAGGCGCTCGAAGATGCACTCTCGACGGCGGCGCGCAAGTACTACCGGACGCGCGAGCCGCTCGAGGCAGTGCTCGATCGCACGGCCGGCGCCGTGCAGATCTTCGCGATCAAGGAGATCGTCGAGAACGAAGATCAGATCGAAGATCCGCAGGCGCAGTGGACGCTGGACCAGGCCCGGAAGATCGAGCCCTCCGCGGAGATCGGCGGCACGATCCGCCTGAGCTACATCAGCAAGGAAGTGGTCGACGTCGTCAAGGATCAGAACACCCAGATCCGCACCTACGAGGCGCAGAAGATCGATCCCGAGGTGGAGCAGGGCGATGAAGTGAAGATCCCGCTCACCAAGCCGCCCGACGAGCTGGGACGCATCGCCGCGCAGTCGGCCAAGCAGGTCCTGTATCAGAAGGTCCGCGAAGCCGAGCGCGAGAAGGTCTTCAACGAGTTCAAGGACAAGATGGGCGAGCTCGAGAACGGCTACGTCAAGCGTTTCGAGCGCGGCGACATGATCATCGATCTCAACGGCAAGACCGAGGGGATCATCCCGCGCCACCACCAGTCGCGCGCCGAGCGCTACTCGCAGGGCGACCGGATCAAGGCGGTCATCGTCGACGTCCACACGCAGCCGAAGGGACCGCAGGTCGTGCTCTCCCGCACCGACCCGCGCCTCCTCATCAAGCTTTTCGAGATGGAAGTGCCGGAGATCTACGACGGCACGGTGGTGATCAAGGGCGCCGTCCGCGAGCCGGGCGAGCGCGCGAAGATCGCGGTCATGTCGCGCGAGCGCGACGTCGATCCGGTCGGCGCGTGCGTGGGCATGAAGGGCTCGCGCGTGCAGTCCATCATCCGCGAGCTGCGCGGCGAGAAGATCGACATCATTCCCTGGCACGACGACATCGTGAACTACGCGCAGAACGCGCTCGCTCCGGCGAAGATCACCCGCGTCTCGGTGACCAGCGACGAGCCGTCGCACCGCCCGCACCTCGACGTCATCGTGGACAACGACCAGCTCTCGCTCGCCATCGGCAAGCGCGGCCTGAACGTCCGCCTCGCGGCGGAGCTGATCAGCGCGAAGATCGACATCAAGTCCGAGGAAGAAGTGAAGGGCGAGGTCGCCGACGCGCTTTCGGCCATGCTGCAGGAAGCGATGGCGGAGTCGCGCGCGCAGACCAGCGTCCGCGAGATCGAGAACATGCCGGACGAATGGGCGCAGCTGCTCGAAGACGCCGGTTACGACGATCTCGACTCCGTGATCAACGCCTCGACCGAGGACCTCATCGCCATCGACGGCGTCGACGAGGAGATGGCCGCGCAGATGATCGAGCTCGGGCGCAAGCACGAGCAGGTCGACGAGGCACCTGAATCAGAAGACGACGAAGACGCTGACGACGAAGACGGGGATTCAGACGAAGACGAAGTCGGCGACGAAGAAGACGAAACCGGGGACGAGGCTTCCGACGAAGAAAAAGCGGAAGCTTCGGTAGAATAAATGTAAGTCCATACGTGCGGCATCGGCAGGCAGGAATAGTCCCAAGGAGATTGAATGGCGGCAGCAAAAATCAAAGTGAGCGACATTGCCAAGAAGATGGGCATGTCCGATAAGGACATGATCTTTCGTCTGCAGTCGCTCGGCGCAGAGGTCAACGATCCGACTCAGGTTCTCGAGCCGGAGGTGATCCAGGCGCTCATCACCGGCAAGAAGCTGGTCACGCGGACGCGCAGCGTGATCATGCGCGAAGACAAGCCGGTGACGGAGAAGAAGAAGGAGGCGGTCCGTCCGCCCCGTCCGATCGTACAGCCGCCCGTGCGCAAGAAGGCAGAGGCTCCGAAAGAAGAGCCGGCTGCCGCTGCACCGCCTGCCGTGATCATCCCGGAGTTCGTGGAAGCCGTGGAGGCCGAAGAACGCGCCGCCAAGGAAGCGCCGGCACCGGTCGAGAGGCCGAAGGCCGTCGAGACCCCGGAGCACGTTCCGGTCGCCGCCGAGCCGGCTGCCTCCGGCCACGCCGAAGCTCCCGCTGCCGAAACGCCGGCGCCCGCGACGCCCGAACATCCGCAGCAGCCTGCCGCTCCGCCGATGGCAGCGCGTCCTGCCGCCGAACGCCCCGCTCCCGCGCATTCGGGACATGGCGCCGAACGCCGGCCGGCGACCGGTCCGACCGGTCCTCGTGCCCGCGCACCGCAGGGTCCGCGTCCGAACTACGCCGGCCAGCAGACCGTGCCGACGGGACGTCCTACCGGTCCCGGCAGTCCGCGTCCGAGCGGTCCCGGCGCGCCAATGAACAACCCGCGCCCCGGCACAGGTGCCCCGATGGGTGCGCGTCCGGCTGGTCCGGGCGGTCCGCGTCCGAGCGGTCCCGGTGCTCCGATGGGCCAGCGCCCGATGGGCAGCGGTCCCGGTGGCCCGCGTCCGAGCGGTCCCGGCGCCCCGATGGGTCAGCGTCCGATGGGCGCCCGTCCGTCCGGTCCCGGCATGCGCGGTCCCGGTGGTCCGGGCGGTTTCCGCTCCGGCCAGGGTCCCGCCCGTCCGCCGCTGCAGCAGCTTCCTCCGACCATGCCCGGTGCGAACATCATCCGCGGCAAGAAGGAAGATGACCGCCGCGAGGATCACGACAAGAAGAAGACCGCGAAGCGCGGCGCGAAGACGAACCGCAGCGCGGAGTTCGATCAGGAACTGCTGACCAAGGGGCCGTTCTCCGGCACCCAGGTCATCAACGACGACATCGGTCCGGACATCGTGCTGCCGGACATCGACGAGGACGCGCCGAAGCGCGCGTCCGCCCGCCGCGACGCGCGGCGGCAGTCGAACCCGCACGCGAAGGTGCTCGACTTCAAGAAGCCGACCGGCAGGGTTGCGCTGACCGAAGGCGCCACCGTGAAGGAGCTCGCCGAGAAGCTGGACATCAAGGCCAGCGACCTGATGAAGCACCTCTTCATGAAGAAGGGCCTCATGGTGGCGATCAACCAGCCGCTCGGCGCCGAGCTCGCGCTCGAAGTCGCGCACGAGCTGAAGATCGACGCCGAGATCGTCTCCTTCGAAGAGGCGGTCGAGCTGGAAGCGATGGAACGCACCGAGTCGACCGGCACCGTGCCGCGCGGCCCGGTCATCACGGTCATGGGGCACGTCGACCACGGCAAGACCTCGCTCCTCGACTCGATCCGCGAGACCAACGTCGCGGGCGGCGAGGCGGGCGGCATCACCCAGCACATCGGTGCGTACCACGTCGAGAAGCGCGGCCGGAAGATCGTCTTCCTCGACACGCCCGGCCACGAGGCCTTCACGATGATGCGTGCGCGCGGTGCGAAGGTGACGGACATCGTCATCCTCGTGGTCGCGGCCGACGACGGGGTCATGCCCCAGACGAAGGAAGCAATCGATCACGCGCGCGCCGCCAAGGTGCCGATGATCGTGGCCATCAACAAGATCGACAAGCCAAACGCCAACGTCGAGCGCGTGCGCCGCGAGCTGGCGGACAACAACGTCCTCGTCGAGCAGTGGGGCGGCGACGTGGTCTCGGTCGAAGTCTCGGCCGTGAAGAAGCAGGGCATCGACCAGCTGCTCGACATGATCCTGCTCACCGCGGACCTGCTCGAGCTGAAGGCGAACCCCGACATGCCCGCCAAGGGCGTCGTGCTCGAGGCGCGGAAGGAAGTCGGCCGCGGCACCGTCGGCACGGTCCTCATCCACGACGGTACGCTGCGCATCGGCGACGCGTTCTTCTCCGGCACGACCTGGGGCCGCGTCCGCGCGATGTCCGACGAGCGTGGCCAGCGCATCAAGGAAGCGGGTCCGGCGACCCCGGTGCAGCTCTCCGGCTTCGAAGACGTCCCGAACGCCGGCGACTCGCTCGCCGTGGTCGACGACGACACGCAGGCACGCATGATCGGCCAGCTCCGCCAGGAGAAGGCGCGCGAAGCGGCGCACCAGAAGGGCGGGCGCATGTCGCTCGACCAACTGTTCCAGCGCATGCAGACCGGCGGCGTGAAGGAACTGAACCTGATCGTCAAGGCCGACGTGCAGGGCTCGGTGGAAGTGCTCCGCGATACGCTCACCAAGCTCGCCACCCCCGAGGTCAAGGTCAACGTGATCCACACCTCGGTGGGCGCCGTTTCGACCAACGACGTCATGCTCGCCACCGCCTCCGACGCGATCGTGATCGGCTTCAACGTCCGTCCCGAGCGCAACGCGCAGGATCTGGCCGAGAAGGAAGGCGTCGACATCCGGATGTACACCGTCATCTACACCCTGGTCGATGAGATCAAGGCCGCGATGACGGGCCTGCTCGACCCGAAGTTCCACGAGGTGCATCAGGGCCGCGCCGAAGTGCGCGACACGTTCAAGGTGCCGAAGATCGGCGTCATCGCCGGCTGCATGGTCACCGACGGCGTCATCCCGCGTGCCGCGAGCGTCCGCCTGCTGCGCGACAACCGCGTCATCTACGAAGGCAAGATCGGCTCGCTCCGCCACTTCAAGAACGACGTCGCCGAGGTCCGCCAGGGCTTCGAGTGCGGCATCGGCATCGAGAAGTTCCAGGACGTGAAGGTCGGCGACGTGATCGAGGCCTACAAGATCGAGAAGCTGGAGGCGGCGCTGACGTGACGTTCAGTCACGTCATCCTGAGGAGCGCAGCGACGAAGGATCTCTGATGATCGTCGCGGTTGCGCTGTTCGAGATCCACATCGAATACGCCGAGTCTCTGAAAGACAAGAGGGCGGTCGTGAAGTCCCTTCGCGACCGCCTTCGCAATCACTTCCACATCTCCGCCAACGAGGTCGCGCTGCACGACGTGCATCAGCGCGCCCGCCTGGCCATCTCCTTCATCGCCGACCGGAACGACTCGGCAGACTCATTGCTGGACAGGATCCAGAACTACGTCGAGGCGAACAGCAACGCGGTGCTCACCGGCTGGACGCAGGAGAAGCTGGACTTTGACGAGGACGCATCCCTGACATGAAGAAAACCAGAAGAACCTCCCGGGTTGGCGAGAACGTGCGCGACGCGCTGGTGCAGGTCCTGCGCACCGACGTCCGCGGCTTCGACATGGGCTGGTCGTCCATCAGCGAGGTCGAGGTCAGCCCCGATCTCCACTACGCCAAGGTCCACATCACCGGCCTGAAGGAAGAGGACACCAAGCAGACCGTCGAGGAGCTCCGCCGCGTGGCCGGCCAGGTCCGCCACGCCCTCGGCAAACGCATCCACCTCCGCTACACCCCGGAGCTCGACTTCCGCTACGACGAGACCGCGATGCGCGCCCTCCGCGTGGAGACCATCCTGCGGGAAGTGCTCCCCCCGAAGTCGGCAGAGGAGAGCGATGCGGAGCCTCAGGACGAGGACGGGCAGGACGAAACCTGAGGGGTCGCTGGGCTGCACCTGACCCTGCGATAGGGTCAGTCGAAGGTTCCGACCCCTGGCGCCGACCCACCCGGCGTTCAGTTTCTGGACACGTCCTGGTCCGTTGAGCCCGTGGAAGGCTGGTCCCACCGTTCACATGGGTTACGGATGGGTAACGCAGGGTCCATCCTTACCTCCTGTCCAGAATCCGGACAAGCGCCTCGCCCGAGAGAAACCGCCATCCTGTGTCAGTTCCGTAACGGCAAACCGTCCGATATCCGGACATCCACTCCGGGAACTACCTCTTCACGAACACGTTCTTCCGGTAGTAGTCGAGCTCCGCGATCGACTCCTCGATGTCGTCGAGGGCGCGGTGCAGCTCCTTCTTCTTCGGCGACGCGTACTTGCCGCCGTACCACTCGCTGACCAGTACCTTGATCGAGCTGACGTCGACCACCTTGTAGTGCAGGTAGTCGTGGAACTGCGGCATGTACTTCGCGAGGAACCGCTTGTCCTGGCCGATCGAGTTGCCGCAGAGCGGCGCGGTTTGCGCGTAGCAGTAGCGCTTCACGAACGCCAGCGTCTGCCGCTCCGCCTCGGCCACGGAAACGCCCTCGGTGCGCACGCGCTCGAGGAGGCCGCTCTTCTTGTGAGTGCGCCTGTTCCACGCGTCCATCTTCGCCAGCTTCGCTTCACTCTGGCGGATGGCCAGCACCGGCCCTTTCGCGACGATCTGCAGGTCGTAATCGGTGACGATCGAGGCGATCTCGAGCAGCCCGTCCGTGGCCGGATCGAGCCCGGTCATCTCGCAGTCGATCCACACCAGGTGCTTCTTGCTTTTCTTCGTGGCCATAGGTGACGCGGATTCTACTTTGAACTGAACGCGTTCAAAAAACAGCTTGACGCAGCGGTGCAGCGAACCTACCTTTGAATTGAACGCGTTCAAATAGAAGGAGGACGCACATGAAGATCGTCATTCCGGGCGGCAACGGTCACCTCGGCACTCTCCTCACCAACCACTTCCGCGAGGCCGGCCATCAGGTGGTCATCCTCAGCCGCAACGTCGAAGCGCACGCCGTGCCGTGGGACGGCCGGACGCTCGGCGACTGGGCGAGCGTCATCGACGGCGCGGACGTCGTGATCAACCTCGCCGGACGCAGCGTCGACACACGCTACAGCGCCGCGAAGAAGGCGGAGATCATCCAGTCCCGCGTCGACTCGACGCGCGTGGTCGGCGAGGCCATCGCCCGCGCGAAACGTCCGCCGCGCGTCTGGCTGCAGGCCAGCACGGCCACGATCTACGCTCACACCTACGACTCCGAGAACGACGAATACACCGGCGTCATCGGCGGCCACGAGCCGGACGTGCCGGAGGCGTGGCACTTCAGGATCGACGTGGCCAAGGCGTGGGAGCGGGCGGTCGACACGGCCGACACGCCGCACACGCGCCGCGTGAAGCTGCGCGCCGCGATGGTCATGACCGCCGAGCGCGGCGGCGCGTTCCGACTGCTGCTCCGCCACGTCCGGCTCGGCTTCGGACGCTTCGGCGACGGGCGGCAGTACATGTCCTGGATCCACGAGCGCGATTTCATCCGCGCCATCGAGTGGCTGATCGAGCACGAGCTGGAAGGGGCGGTCAACCTCGCGTCGCCGAATCCGCTCCCCAACCGGGAGTTCATCGAAGAGCTGCAGAAGACGTGGGGGACGTACGTCTCGGTGCCCTCGGTCCGGCCGCTCCTCGACGTCGGCGCGTTCCTGGTGCGCACCGAGCTGGAGCTCGTGCTCAAGAGCCGCCGCGTCGTGCCGGCGCGCCTGCTCCAGAGCGGCTTCACGTTCGAGTTTCCGCACTGGTCCGACGCGGCCCGCGATTTGTGTTCGCGCCGCCGCACCGGAGCAGGCAGAATCTGGTGATGGCCACTGCAAAAGCGGAAGAGACGCGCGAGCGCATCCTCGACGCCGCGCTCCGTCTCTTCCGCGAGCGCGGCTTCGAGCAGACCACCATGCGTGACGTCGCCGCGGAAGCGGGCGTCGCGACCGGCGCCGCCTATTACTACTACCGCTCGAAGCAGGACCTGGTCATGGCGTTCTACCTGCGCACGGACGAGGAGTCGCGCGAGGCGTTCACGCAGGCGATCGCGGCGTCGAAGGAGTTGAAGAAGCGGCTGCGCGGCATCATCGAGGCGAAGTTCGAGCAGTTCGCGGAGCATCGCAGCCTGCTCACCACGCTCCTCAAGACGGGTGTCGATCCGCGCGATCCGTTGTCGCCGTTCGGCGAGGAGACGAAGCAGGTGCGCGACGACAGCATCGCCTGGTACGAGCGCGCTCTGGCCGGTTCGGACGTGAGCATCCCGAAAGACGTCGCGCCGCACTTGCCGCGATTGCTCTGGATGTACCACATGGGACTGATCTACCACTGGCTCGTCGACGCGACGCCGAACCAGCGCCGCACCGCTAAAGTCGTGGAGGCGACGCTCGATCTGGTCGTGCAGCTCCTCCGCGTCTCGTCGCTGCCGTTCATGGGGCCGTTGCGCAAGCGCGCGCTGAAGGTGCTGCGTGCATTCGAGGAAGAGTGAAGTATTCTCCGGCGCGATGGAGATCAAGAAGAGCGTCGACGGTGTGCTGCTCGTCGACAAGAAGACCGGCATCACCTCGCACGACGTCGTGGAGCGTTTCCGCCGCCGCGCGAAGGTGAAGAAGGCCGGCCACACCGGCACCCTCGACCCGCTGGCCACCGGCCTGCTCGTCCTCTGCGTCGGCAAGGCCACCCGCCTGCAGGCCTATCTCATGGGCATGGAGAAGACGTACGAAGGCACGATCCAGTTCGGCTGGGCCACCGATTCGTACGACGCCACCGGTACGCCCGTGAACGGCGAAGCGGTCGAACAGAGCGTCGAGCACATCGACTTCGAGCCGCACCTCGCGCAGTTCCGCGGCGCGATCGAACAGATGCCGCCCGCGTTCTCCGCGAAAAAGGTCGACGGCGTGCGCGCATACGAGCTCGCCCGCAAGGGGGAAGAGGTCAAGCTCAAGGTCAAGAACGTGACCGTCTACGAGTTCACGATCCTCTCGGTCACCGGCTCGACCCTGAAGTTCCTGGTCCGCTCTTCCGCCGGCACCTACATGCGCTCCCTCGCGCACGACCTCGGCCAGGCCATCGGCATCCCCGCGCACCTCAAAGACCTCCGCCGCACCGCCATCGGCACGTTCAACATCGCCCAGTCGATCGACTTCGACAAGATGTCGGAGTCGACGCCGGAGGCCATCCTCTCCGCCCCTCACTTCCAGTCCCTCGCCGAGATCGACCTCCCCCTGGAAAAGGTCCGCATCGACTGGCCCCAGCAGGCCAAGCTGATGCAGGGCCAGGGGGTGATCATGGTCCCTCGCGTCCCGGTGAAACAGGGCGACCTCCTCGCCCTCGGCAACCCCCACGACCAACTCGTCGCCATCGCCGAGGTAGTGAACGTGCTCCGTGAGGGAGGCCCGGTGGAGGTCAAGCCGAAGGTGGTTCTGGCGGGGTGACTTTCTCGAGTGCGGTGATGAGGAGCGGCAAGTCGTTCTCGATGACGTCCCAAACGAGATCGTAGCCGACGCGTCCGTAATTGTGCACGAGGCGGTGACGCATACCGCGCATCCGCGCCCATGGCAGATCGGGGAGTGCAGCGCGGGCCTCGTTGCTCATCTGGGTCGCAGCCTCTCCCACAATCCGAACGAGGTACGTCAAGGCGAGTTGCAGCGTCCGGTTTGCTACGAAACTGGTTTCGGTCTCGCCGGCCGTCAGCGCACGCGCTTCCCTCGCGTACTGGAGCATGTCAGCGAGGTACATCTCGTCAGTTCGTTTCGTCATACGCCACAATCTCGTTCCGTGCGACTTCGCGTTTCATCCAGTCGCTCAGCGAATCGCGCGTCATCAGGTCGACCTCCCGTCCGCCGAGGATCTGCGAGAGCTCGTTCGGTACGTCCCAGAAGAACTTCAGCCCCGGTGTGCGGTTCCGAAACTCAACCAGCACATCCACATCGCTCTCCGGTCCGAAGTCATCGCGGACCACGGATCCGAAGAACGACAGCTTGCGGATGCCCCACTTGCGGCAGAACACGGCGATCTCCTCGTGGGGGATCGGGATGGCGAGCTCGCGTTGCGTCGGCATGGTTCGGCAATTTTAGCGGGAATTGCGCGGTGGCTCGTGGGTCAGCGGCAGATCGTGCGCGATCGGCTGCACTACGCCGTCGTTACGCACGAGACACCGTTGCCCTGGGAGTTGCTGCATGGCGCGTGATTCCGCGCGCGTACGGTTCTGGCTGAGGTAGGGGATCCAGGCGCGGCGTTCTTCGTCGAGGAGGCGGTAGCGGTAGGCGAGCCAGAAATCGGCGTAGCAGACTTTGCAGCCGGCGGCTTCGACGCGGGCGAGGAGGGGGCGGGGGTCGGGCTCGCGGAGGACGTTCTGGTGCATCGCACGGGCAGAGACTCCGAGGGACAGCACGGCGATGACGGCTCCCACGGCGACGAGGGCCCGGGAGCGGGACCAGAGGTCGACCGCGCCGAGGGCGGCGAGGGCAAAGAGCATCCCCACCGAGGCGATGAGGTAGTGCGGCTTGGCGCCTTCGGCGAGGAGGTAGAACGCGACGTTTCCCAACGGAATCAGCGCGAGCAGTACCCGTCTCTCGGAGGAGCGTGCATTCCAGAGCGCCGCGCCGAGGAAGATGCAGAGCGCGATCGCGTAGAGGATCCCGAGGAGGCCGGGAGCGGCGCCGGTCCAGTGGGCGGCTACGGGAGCGAACGAGCGGAGCTGCTCGAGCACGCCCGAGGGGTAGTTCATCCGGAAGGCGAAGACGTAGGTGCGGTCGTACCAGCCGAGCAGGGCACCGAGCCAGACCGGCGCGTAGCCGAGCGCGAAGCCGAGGGCGAAACGGGCGAGGGGAGCGAGCGGCGGGAGGGAGAAGCGGCGCCATTCGCCGAAGAGGACCGGCAGCAGGAACGGGACGACGAGCAGGAGCAGCGCGTCCGTGGCGCGTCCGAAGACGAAGGGGATCACGTCGATCGAGAGCAGGTCGAACGCCACGAACAGGATCAGCAGCAGGAGGCCGAGGCGGGTGGACAGCCACGCAAAAGCCTGAACGACGCCAGGCATGGGCGTGGTCCGGAAGGCCCAGCGATCGCGAACGAGCAGCAATTCGCGACGGACCACCGGCGACCGGGACGCCAGCACGAGCGCCCCGGCGATGAGCGTGAAGACGACCTGCTGGTTCATCCACCACGAGAAGCCGGCCAGCAGACCGAGCGCGAGCGGGCGGGGATACCAGAAGAAGAGGGCCAGCAGCGCCGAGGCGAGGACGAACGCCATCTCCGCGCCGAGAGGGGTGATCATCATCCGCAGAATCACCGGCGGAGTGATGGCGAGCGCCACCATGGTGGCCACGGCCCCACGGGGGTCCAGCCGGGAGACGGCCAGGCCCGTAAGGAGAATGCCCAGAAGCACCTCCGCGAAGGTGCCGAGCCGGAGCGCCAGCGGATCGACTCCGCCGGTGACGGCGCCGGCCGCGGCGATGAAGATGGAGGTCAGTGGCCCGACGTAGTTCTGTCCCCAGAAGAAGACATCGAAGCCGCGGCCGTCCAGCAGCTTCTTCCCCATCAGGGCGATGATGGCGGCGTCGCTGTTGAAGCCGCGGACGCGTCCTTCCGGCGAGAGCAGCGGGGAGTGCCAGGCGAAGAACAGCGCCCCGATCAGAACGATGAGGCCGATTCGGGCGAACCGTGACACGCGGCGGAGTATAGGCGGGATTGATTTCGACCGGTGGCGCTGTTATCGTGCGCGGTTCAAAAGCTACACGTGTATTCAGGCAATGGTTTCAACCTTTTAGGAGACAGGATTTTGTCCACCACGAAGCAAGAGAAAACGGATCTCGTCAACACGTATCGGGTCCATGACACCGATACCGGGTCGCCAGAAGTGCAGATCGCACTCCTCTCGAACCGCATTACCTACCTCACCGAGCACTTCAAGTCGCACGCGAAGGATCACCACTCGCGCCGCGGCCTCCTGAAGCTCGTCGGACGCCGCCGCCGGCTGCTTGACTACCTCAAGAAGACCGATGTGGAGCGGTACCGGACGATCATCGACAAGCTCGGCATCCGTAAGTAAAGCGACCCCCCAAGGGCGGGCTTCGGCCCGCCCTTTCGTTTTTCAGGCTCGAAGCCTGCACGCAAAACTCCCTCCGGCCGGATCCCATCATTCGGCCCAAGCGACTACACAACAGCGCGAGGTGATGAGTGGTCTCGCGCACCACCTGAAGGGAATCAATGGCTTACAAGAGAGAACTGGAGATCGGCGGGAAAACCCTGTCGCTCGAGACGGGTGCGATCGCCAAACAGGCGCATGGCTCCGTCGTCGTCCGTTATGGCGACACGGTGGTCCTCGCGACCGCCTGCTACAAAGACGGCAACGTCATCGGCGACTTCATGCCGCTGACCGTCGACTACAAGGAGTACACGTATGCCGGTGGACGCATCCCCGGCGGCTTCTTCAAGCGTGAAGGGCGTCCGACCGAGAAGGAAATCCTCACCTCGCGTCTGATCGACCGTCCGCTGCGTCCTTCCTTCCAGAAGGGCTATCGCCAGGAGACGCAGATCATCGCCCTCGTGCTCTCGGCCGACGGCGAGAACGATCCGGACATCCTGGCCATCAACGGCGCCTCCGCGGCGCTGATGGTGTCGGAGATCCCGTTCCACAATGCGATCGGCGCGGTGCGCGTCGGTTACATCGACGGCGAGATCGTCATCAACCCGACCAACGCGCAGCGCGACCTCTCCGACCTCGACCTGATCGTGGCCGGCACCGAGAACGCGATCGTGATGGTCGAAGCGGGTGCGCGCGAAGTGGACGAGAAGGTCGTCCTCGACGCGTTCGACGCCGCGCACGCCGAGATCAAGCGCATCTGCCAGCTGCAGAACCAGCTCCGCACCGACGCCGGCAAGGAGAAGCTGAACGTCGAGTACAAGCCGAAGTTCACGCAGGAACTGCTCGACGAGCTGATGGGGCAGTACTCCCAGCCGCTGCGCCAGGCGATGCTCACCACCGGCAAGCACGAGCGCTACGCCGCCATCAAGACCGTCAAGAAGCAGCTCACCGAGAGCGTCGCGCCGGAAGACACCGAGCGTCTCGCCGCCGTCAGCGCTGCCTACGGCGAGATGGAAGTGCAGATCTTCCGCAACCTCGCGCTCCAGGAGAACATGCGCGTCGACGGCCGCCGCTTCGACGAGATCCGCCCGATCTCGATCGAGCTGAACGTCCTCCCGCGTACGCACGGCTCCGCGATCTTCACCCGCGGCGAGACGCAGGCCCTGGTCACCATGACCCTCGGCACGCCGCAGGAAGCGCAGAAGATCGAAGACTTCGAAGGGGAGACCTTCCAGCGCTTCATGCTCCACTACAACTTCCCGCCGTTCTCGGTCGGTGAAGTGAAGTTCCTGCGCGGTCCGGCGCGCCGCGAGATCGGCCACGGCAACCTCGCCCGCCGCGCGCTCGCGCCGCTCCTGCCGACCGAGGACGAGTTCGCGTACACGATCCGCATCGTGTCCGACATCCTCGAGTCGAACGGCTCGTCGTCGATGGCCTCGGTCTGCGGCGGCTCGCTGGCCATGATGGCCGGCGGCGTTCCGCTCAAGTCGTCGGTTGCCGGCGTGGCCATGGGACTCATCTCCAGCGACGACAACAGCCGTCACGCGGTCCTCTCCGACATCGCCGGCATGGAAGACCATGAAGGCGACATGGACTTCAAGGTCGCGGGCTCGCGCAAGGGCATCACCGCGCTGCAGATGGACATCAAGGTGTCGGGTCTGTCGCGCGAAGTGATGGCCCAGGCGCTCGCGCAGGCGAACGCCGGCCGCATGCACATCCTCGACAAGATGGAAGCGGCGATCTCCACTCCGTCGACTACGCTCTCCGAGTACGCGCCGCGCCTCTACACCGTCATGGTGCCGAAGGACCGCATCCGCGACGTCATCGGCTCGGGCGGCAAGACCATCCGTTGGATCGTCGAAGAGACCGGAACGAAGATCGACGTGGCGGACGACGGCAAGGTCACGATCGCCTCGACCGACGCGAAGTCGGCCGAGCGCGCCATCGACATCATCAAAGGCCTTACCGCCTCGGCGGAGATCGGCAAGAACTACAAAGGCACGGTCAAGCGCATCGAGCCGTACGGAGCGTTCGTCGAGATCCTGCCGGGCCAGGACGGGCTGCTGCACATCTCCGAGATGGCGCACTCGCGCGTCGGTCAGGTGACGGACGTCATGCAGATGGGCGATGAGCTCGAAGTGCAGGTCGTCGGGATCGAGCCGGATACCGGCAAGATCCGCCTGTCGCGCAAGCCGCTCCTTCCGCCTCCGACGGAGGAGGAGCAGGCTGCCGCGCGTGCGCGCGACGACCGCGGGCCTCGCGGTCCGCGTGAAGGCGGCGGCGGCGATCGTGGCGGCTTCGGTGGTGGTGGCGGGCGCGGTGGCTTCGGCGGCGGAGATCGCGATCGTGGTCCGCGCCGCGATGGCGGCGGCGGTCATGGCGGTCATCGCAGCGGCGGTGGTGGCGGCGACCGCGATCGCGGTCCGCGCCGCGACGATCGTGGCCCTCGCGGACCTCGCGAAGGCGGCGACCGCGGTCCTCGTCCCCCGCGCCCCGAAGGTGGCAACACCGGCGGCGGCGGGAACACGGGTGGCGGCGAGTCCGGCGGCGGCGATCCGTCGATCTAAGCAACAGCACAAGCAACAAAATGAAGAGCGGGCCGCGAGGCCCGCTCTTCTCGTTTGTGGTGTGATTACGGGGCCTGGTTGCCGATGTAGTCGACCCAGACCTTGCTGCCGATGTTGTCGACCCGGATGCCGGTGATGGTCGCGCCGTCGAGGCCGACCGTCGCGGCGGGAATCTCGATGCGCGTCCAGGTGTCAGCGGCCGGAACGGTCGAGCCCATGAAGACCGCGGAACTCTCGCCGCCGATGGCTGGGAAGCCGACCGTGCCGTAGTAGACCGCTCCCTCCGAAGAGCCTGCATACCAGGTGATCTTCAGTTCCTTCAACTCCACGCAGCCGGTCGGCATCACGTAGAGGATCAGGTTGTCGCCGGAGGCGGTGGCCTGATTCAGTCCGGTCACTTTCACCGGGCTCGTCGCGGACTGGCTCATGTAGAAGTAGGCGAGTGACTGCGTGCCGCTGGCTTTCTGGTCGGACCACCAATACCCGTAGTCGAGCGTCGCGCCCGACGGGAGGCTGTCGTCGATCCAGACGGTGGCGCCGGGCGGGATCGAAGGCGCGGAAGCGACGGCGGCGGAGCAGCCGGCGCCATCGGTGCCGACGTGATCGAACCACACCCGCCCGTCGTACGTTTCGATCTGCATCCACTCCACCTCATGACCGCGCAGGCCGAGGTGCGTGCCGATCGGCACTTCGAGACGGGCCCAGGAACCGGTCGACGGCAGCGCACCGCGATTGAAGACCGTGGAGTTGGCCGGCGTGTTGCCGATCAGGTTCGAGCCCCAGTACGCGGTAGCGGTGCGGAAGCCGGAGGACCACGTCACTTTGATCTCGCTGGTCGGGTCGCAGGGATCGATCAGCGCGTAGAACACGGCCTTGCCGCTGCCGTACTTGAAGATTTCGCTGAGGTCGTCGATGCGCAGCGTGTTGGTGCCTGCGCCCTGGTGGTAGAAGGACTGCGTGCCGGTCGCGTACTGGGACGTGTCCCAGTTCACGCTGCCGGTGGTGACGGTGGCGCCGCCGGGCAGCGCGTCGTCGATGAAGACTTCGTCCGCCCCGGGGGGCGTCGGTTGAGAGGCGAATGGAGTGGTGCACTGCGCGAAAACGGCCGGTGCGAACGTGAGCGTGACGAGAGACACGACCAGCACGAAGAGCTTGAAGCTCGACTTCATTTGAATCTCCTTATTGTTCGAATGTCCTTCGCAGCCGGCTTGGACGGATCTGCGTAAAGATGCGTCCGGCGGGCAGGAACGCCTAGAGACAATTACTGATCTGCATCTCGACACAGTTCCGGCACGGCGACGGCGTCCCTTCTGCTTTAATGCTCCGTCGATGAAGCGCGCGATCCTGGCGACGCTGGCGGCGCTCGCCGCGCTGTATGCCGTCGTCACGGTGTGGCGAGCGACAGAGCGGGCGGCGGGGCTCGACTTCTACATCTACTACGTCAACGCGCAGCTCGCGGGACGCGAGGACCTCGGCAACATCTACGACGCGGACGTGCAGTCGCGCATCGGCGAGGAGTTCTACGAGCGGGGGCAGCGCAGCAACTCCGACCTGCACAAGTACGACTCCGGACGGCGCCGTTTCGTCGACAGCGTCTCCAGCCCGTTTCTCTACACCACGCTGCGCTGGGTGAGCCGCAACTACGAGCGGGCGCTGAAGCAGTACCACGTGCTGGTCTTCATCACCTTCATCGCCGGCTTCGTCCTGATCGCCTGGCGGCTGCGGCTCTCCTGGGCGGCGACGCTCTTCCTGCTCGCGGCGATGCTGCTCTGGTACGGCGGGTGGGAAGGCGATCTGCGCGTCGGCAACGTCAACTCCATCCAGCTGGCCGCGCTCGGGATCGCGCTCGTCTCGCCGCCGCTCGCGGCCGGCGCGGTGATCGGGATGCTGGTCGCCTTCAAGCCGAATCTCCTCATCGTGCCGCTGCTGCTCGCGGTATCGCGAATGGTAATGAGGGACTGGAAGCGGCTGAAGCTCGAGACGCTCGGCAGCGCGATCGGCGTGGCGATCGCGCTCGTCGCCGCGGCCGTCAACTACGGCTCGTTCGACATCTGGCTGCAATGGGTGGCGCGCGCGAACGAGTTCTACCACCGGCTGCCCACACGCATGGAGCGCAACGTCACGCCGGCGTTGTCGCTCTTTCACCAGTACGGCGCCGCGATGAGCTACGCGCTCGCGGCCTTGCTGACGATCGTCGCCGTGATCGCGATCCGGCGCGCGAAGCGTCGCGACGATGTCCTCGTCGCCGGAGTCGCGATCCTGATCTACCTGCTCTCCGCGACCGTGGTCTGGCTGCACTACATGGTGCTCGTCGTGCCGGTCGCGCTCGCGCTGCTGCGCCACCGCGTGACGGCCGTCATCGCCCTCGTCGCGCTGGCGGCGATCGCCGAGGAGCCCTATCAGCTGCTCTGGCGCAAGCAGGTGTATCCGAACGACGCGTACTTCATCGGCCCCGCGCTGGTGGCGTTGTTCGTCTGCGCGATCTGGATGCTGTGGAGGCCGCGAGGAGCAGTTTGGAGTGCGGTGACCGCAGTCACCGCTTTCACTTCGCCGCGAAGGAAAAGCGGTGACTGCGGTCACCGCACTCCATAGCTCAGATCCGCACCCATCGGCCATTCGCGGCTGACGCGCGTGCGGCGTCGAGCACCCGTTGCTGCATCAGGCCGTCCTCGAATGTTGCGGCCGGCGACAGCGCGTCGTGCTGGCCTTCGTCCAGCGCGGCGCGCAGGGCGTGGCCGAGGTGCAGGGTGCCGGTGCCGAACGCTCCGCCGTGGGAGTTGCCGGGGCGGGTCTCCATCTTCCCGCCGGCGATGGCGGTGAACGGGTTGCCGCCGGTCGAGAGCAGCACCGCTTCGCCGATGAAGCGCATCGCGCCGCCTTCGTGGTGGATCGTCAGCATCGATGATTCGTCCGGGCCGGTGGATACGGCGCTGAACGTCATCACGGCCACGGCGCCGTCGCGCGTGCGGAGGTTCACGCATGCAAAGTCATCGGCGGTCACGGCGCGCATTCCGTCGCCCGACGGGCGCTCGCCGATCGTGGTGCGCATCATCGCCAGCGCCTCCTCGAATTCGACGCCGAAGTAGCGCAGCGCGTCCACGAAGTGCGAGCCGACCGCGCCCCAGATGCCGCCGCCGCGGGTCGCATCGCTCCACCAGTTCCACTCCCGCTTCCGGTCGCCGCGCGCGGGGCTCGAGTACCTCACCTCGGCATACCGGAACGCCCCCAGCTCGCCGATGCGCCTCCGCGCTTCGCGCCAGGAGGGGAGGAAGCGCAGTTCGTGGTCGATCAGCGTCATGCGGTCCGGATGCTGCTTCGCCGACGCGGCGAGCTCCTCCGCTTCGCGCGCGTTCAGGGCGGTCGGCTTCTCGAGCAGGACGTGCTTGCCGGCCTCGAGGGCCGCGAGCGCCATCTCCCGATGCTCCGACGGAGGGGTGACGATGGAGATCAAATCGACGTCCGGCGAGCTCACCACCTCGCGCCAGTCGTCGTGCGAACGTACGTCGAGCTCGCTCGCGGTCTGCCGCGTCCGCTCCGGACGATGGCCGGCGATGGCGACGACGTTCAGGCCCGCCTCCCGGAAGGTCGGCACCTGCACCCTGGTGCCCCAACCGGTCCCGACGATTCCAATGTTTGCCATTCGGTCTCCTCTGTTGGCAGCGCCTTTGAACTAATAACATCATCATGCGCCGCAAACCCGATCTTATCGTCCCGATTCACGATCGGCGCAAGCGCAGGCGAATCCTCACGCTCAAGAACTTCGCCATCGCGATGATCGTCTTCTTCGTGATCTTCGCCGGGATCTCGATCCGTTCCGAATTGCGCGGCACGAACGCCGATTACGGCCGCCTCATGCAGCGCGAGCTGCCGCCTCCCGTCGCGCCGGACAAGCCGGTCGAAGTGGTGACGGAAGCAGCGCCGCAGCCGGTGCCGGAAGCCACACACGCCGATCCACTGCTCCTCGCACCGATGGCCCGCGAGCAGTGGCTGCACGGCGACCCGAACGCTCCGGTCGCCGCCACTGCCGCGGTCATGCCGCGCGCCGAAGTCTCCGTCGCGACCGGCGAGACCCGCGTCGCCATCGTCGGCGGCACCGAAGGCGTGACGGTGGTCAAACGCGAACGCCGCCAGCCAGTGCTGGCCGGCGGCTTCGGTCGACGGTAGCCACTTCCCCACGAGAGAAGCCGGAGGCCTCCCGTCGGTTCTCTCTCGTGAGTTGCCTACCGCCGCACCGAGCGGCGGCGCGGCACGTTGATGCCGGACGTGGGTGAATAGTCGCTCGGTCCCGCGTCGTTGAATGCCCGGACGCGGAACATCACCGGCACCCCGGGCGAGACCGTCCAGGTCAGCGTGACGGAGCGCTCTTCCGGATCGAACCATTGCTCGAGCTCGTGCCACGAGCCGTCGCTGAGGCGGTACTCGACGCGGTAGCCGTTCACCGGCTGCGCCGGGACGGACCAGTTGAGACGGATGCGCGAGCTCCGCACCGTCGCCTCGAGCGACGGCGCATCGGGACGGACGACAGGAACGATGCTCGCGACTCGCGCCATCAGCCGCGGGCTGCCGTGATGCGGCGCGTCGAAGTTCGGCCGCGACTCGATGTAGAGGATGCTGCCGCCGTCCGGCAGTGCGGCCACGCGCGGAGCGCTGAAGTTGCGCACTTCAGGGAAGGCCACGCTGCTCCTCGAGTTGTCGTGCCGGAGGAGCAGGACGTGATTGACCCTGCTGTTGCTGCCACCTTCGTTCAACGTCAGCGCCACGCCGCCAGCAACCGCGGTCAGCTGCGGTGATGAGGGGCTGACGACCGGCTGGTTGACGAGCGTTTGCTGCACTCCGCCGAAGACCGGAACCGTGGCGACCTCGCCGCCCCAGGCCGCGAGGAATCGCGTTCCATCCCACACGACGGACGCTTCGTCCAGCACGGGAGACTCGACGAGACTGACGGCGTCGAGCCGTTTCAGGTCGTTGCCGAGGCGTGCGATCTTCAGGTTGCCGGTGAAGGGGCAGAGGATCGGACAGTCTGTCTCCTCGATCCACGCCGCGATGGTGGTCGTGCCGTTCGTGGCGATGCCGGCCGCGATCGCGCGTCGATTGGGGTCCGTGCCGACCGGGACCGGCGCCGATACGTCACCACTCGGCGTGAGCCTCGCCGCCACGACGAAGCCGTTGACCCCGGCAGAGCCGAGGAGCAGATAGGAAGTGCCGTCCCAGTCGACGTCGACCGCCGTGAGCGGCAGCGGCACGCGCCTCACCACGCGGCCGCGGTCGTCGAGGAACACCGCTTCCGTCTGCACTCCGTCGCGGAGGATGATCGCGTAATCGCGCCCGTCGCTCGCGGCGGCGATGATCTCCGCCTGCGGCGTGGCGGGGATCGAACGCTCCGTCCAGCCGCCGTCGCGGGCGCGCAATCCTGCGTGCAGGGTCTTCGTCCCCTCCGCCTGTTCGGTCCAGACGATGAGCGCCGCATCATTCGACGACGCCGTGGCTCCGGCGGCCTGGTAGGACGCGGCGTGGGTCACTGCTTCCGGAGTGCCGCTTCCGAGGGGGAGTGGCGCCACGACGGCCGGCGCGCCGAGGAGATCCGGGCGCCAGGCCGCGTAGACGCGGCTGTTCACGAGCGCCAGCGAAGGATTCGAGCCGGCAGTCTCTTCATGCCTTTCGACGCGTTGCGCGAATGGGTCCAGATGCGCGATGCGCACGGCTGACGCCGCGGCCGGGCCCGGGGGCGTCGCGGTGTAGGCGACGAGCCAGGAAACGCCATTCCAGACGACCGAGAGCGGGCTCGTCACCTTCCAGCCCGGGTCGAGCGCGAGGATGACGCCGCCCCTGCCCTCGGCCGACGAGAACGACATCGCGAATGCCCCTCCGCTCACCGCCTGCCACGCCGCCACGTAATCGTCGCCGGCGTTTGCGATCGTCGTGTGGCCCACGGGGCTGGTGAAGATCGTGTTGTCCGTCACCACCTGCCCTTCGCTGTCCAGCACCACCAGGGTCACCTCGGCGCGCGAGGCAATGCTCACCGCGAACCCGCGTCGGTTGCTCGCGATGTCGTACGACGCCAGGTGGGCGCCCGGCGCCGGTTCGAACAGCAGTTGTGCGGTGGTCGTGGCACGGCCTGCCGCGTCGAGCTGCATCGAGTAGAGCCGCCCGTCCAGCTGGACCAGAAGCTGGAACGAGCGGCCGTTCCACGCCAGCTCCGGACCGAGGCCGGCGTTGAAGATCCGGAACGCGTCGCCGACCGGCTCTCCGCTCCGGGAAAACAGCCGCCCTTCGATCCCCTGCGACGTCGCAGCCGCGAGCAGAAAGTACGTCCCGTTCCACGCCACCGAGAAGCTGGACGCCGACCTGTCCAGGGCGCTCTTGCCGCCCCGCAGCTCCCCCTCGACCACCTTCGTCACCCGGACGTTCGAGACCGTGGGCCAGAAGAGCAGGAGCTCCTGCCCGTTCGACACGAGCGTCGGGAACGCCGGCATCGCCGCATACCGGGTGTTCGTGAGCGGGAAGGCATCTCCGAACGAAAAGGGCTGGGCGGCGGCGGTGGAGGAGAGGAGGAGGACGGTGAGCGCGAACCGGACGATGAGAGGGTGCATGCATAAATTCTATGCTGTTACGGCATATGAGGCAACCTCCAAACCTGCGTAGTTTTCTGACTACCGCACCGACCGCCGCCGCCCGCCCACCGTCACATCCACCTGCACCGGCTCCGAATAGGCGCTCGTGCCGCCGTCGCTCCAGGCGCGCACGCGGAGCTGGTACGTCCCGCTCCTGGGCGGGTCGAGCAGCAGTTCGCCGGTGGCGGCGTCGCTCCAACCCTCGTGCTCGAGCCAGGGGCCGCCGTTGATGCGGTACTCGACGCGGTACCCGTTCACCGCCTGCGACGGCGGCGTCCAGGCGACGCGCAGCCTGTGGCCCGATTTGCTGACCGAAACCAGCGGCGCGTCGGAAGCAAGTGCGGGGGCCGGGTGCGCGACCGACATGGTCAGGCGCGTGCTGCCGTGATGCGGTTCCGCGTCGTGCATCGCGCTCTGCACGAACGCGGCGCGCTGGTCCGGCAGCGCGACGATGCGCGGCGCGGCGCCGGCGTGCGCGTCGAAGCCGAGGGCCGTGCGCACGGTCCAGCGGGGAGCGAAGTCGTAGAGCGCCATCTGCGAGCGCCCGTCAAACCAGGTCAGGCCGACCCCGTCGCCGACGCGGGCGATGGCGATCGACGTCGGCGCGTCGCCGTTCGCGCGGCTGATCTGCACGTACTCGTCCACGGGGCCCCCGTCCGCCGCGACCCGTCGCGCGTTCAGGTACTGCCCGCCGCGCCAGACCACGACGTAGTCGCGTCCGTTAAAGGCAACGACCGGATCTTCAGCGCCGGCGTAGGACACGATGACGTCCGTTCCATCGAGCCGCGTCGCCTCGATCGCATCCGCCTCCGTTTCCCACACCGCCAGGAAGCTCGTGCCGTCCGTGGCGATGGCCGGATCCTCCGCGCCGCTGCGCAGAGTCACGGCCTCCGTCACGGTTCCGTCGCGTCCGATGCGCACGGACATCACGTTGCCGTCCTGCTCTCCGACCACCACGGCGTCGTTGGCAACCGCCACGGCGCGTGCGCGGAACGAGGCCACGCGCGGCGACTGCCGCACGATTGCGCCCTGCTCGTCGATCCATGACGCCATCCACCCGGCATCGTTCTCCGTGATCGCGAGCTCGCCCGCCGCGGCCACGGCGCGCTCGTTGGCGGCCAGACGCAGCTCGCGCCATGCGCCGTTGCGGGCGCGGATGCCGAGGTATGCGTCACCGCTCTCGTTCCAGACGATGAGGGTGGTGTTGGCGGTCGATGCGGTGGCGACGAGCTCCTGGTCGGCGGCGCGTTCCATGGCGCCGTCCACGACCGCGTCGTAGCGGGTGTTGGTCAACGGAACCGCGGCGGCAAAGTACGAGGCCTGGGCAAAGGCACTGGTGCTGAAGCACAGCACGAAGAGAATTCGATTCAGGATGGGCACGAGGGTCTCCTACAATCGCCGCGCATGAGCGACATAACTTTCGGCACAGATGGCTGGCGCGCGGTCATTGCTGATCAGTTCACCTTCCAAAATGCGCGCCGTGTTGCCGACGCGGTCGCCGTAGCGGGCCGGACCTTACGCCCGCCGGACGGAATCGACCGCAATTCCCTCGTGGTCGGGTACGACCGCCGCTTCCTCTCGCGCGAGTTCGCGGGGGTGGTGGCCGAGGCGTTGAAGGCCGCGGGCTATCACGTCATCTTCTCGGACAAGCCGACGCCCTCCCAGACCCTCTCCTTCACCGCCCGTCATCGCAGCGTCCTCGGCGGGGTGATGGTCACGGCCAGCCACAACCCCGCGAAGTACAACGGCATCAAGTTCAAGGCGTGGTACGGCGGCTCCGCCCTGCCGGAGATGTACGACGCGATCTCCTCCAGCCTCGACCAGCGCGACGCGCGGGAGGGGGGGACCATGCACGAGGAGAACATCCTCGACGATTACCTCGACGGCGTCCGCGGCCAGCTCGACCTGCAGCTGCTGAAGTCCGCGAAGCTGACCATCCTCCACGACCCGATTCACGGCGCCGGCGCCACGCTCCCGTCGAAGATCCTCGGCCTCGACTACACCGGCGCGCACCGCATCCTCACCGGCGACGACCCGTCGCCCGAGACGACCATCGTCGACGGCATTCGCGGCGAGGTGAACCCCGGCTTCGGCGGCGTCAACCCGGAGCCGATCCCGGAGAACCTCAACGCGTCCCAGAACGTGATGCTCGCCGGCGACTACGACCTCGCCATCTGCAACGACGGCGACGCCGACCGTCTCGGCATCCTCGACGAGCGGGGCCGCTTCGTCTCTCCGCACAAGATCATTTCTTTACTCGCCCTCTACCTCGTGCGCGAGAAGAAGCGCGCCGGCGAGATCGTGAAGACGTTCTCCACCACCCGCCTCATCGAAAAGGTCGCGCAGAATCTCGGCGCGACGCTGCACGAGACGCCGATCGGCTTCAAGTACGTCGCCGACCTGATGCTCGCCCGCAACGTGCTGGTGGGCGGCGAGGAGTCGGGCGGCATCGGCTTCGGGGCCTTCATGCCCGAGCGCGACGGCATCCTCTCCGGCCTCGTGGTCGCCGAAGCGGTCGCGTACTACGGCCTCCCGCTCTCCGACATCATCCGCAGGATGGAAGAGGAGTTCGGCGCGCTCCACTACGACCGCCGCGACCTCCACCGCCCCATGCCCCAGTGCGCCCGCCTCATCGAGCGCGTCCGCGCCGGCGAGCTCGATGAAGCCTTCGGTCCCAGGTTCGCCCGGCGCGAGGAGAAGGACGGCGTGAAGATGAACTTCGCCGACGACTCCTGGATCCTCTTCCGCAAGTCCGGCACCGAGCCGATCATCCGCATCTACTGCGAGAGCCCCTCGGAGGAGCAGGTGCAGTCGATGCTGGATCGCGCGGTGGCCGAGCTGGATCGAACCTGAGCAGGAGCGACCGAGGGACCGACGAGAGGCCTCCGGCGGGCCGGCGTCCTCGTTCGCGCATGCTAGGATTCGAGTCCCGAGCGGCGACCCACGGGCGTCGACTCCGCACAACATTTATCAGCGGAGAAGTCACACGTGTCCACACCTGAGACCCAGACGCGCACGCAGTTCACGCGCGAGAGCATCATCGACGACTACCGCATCGCGGTGCGCAGCCGCCATGCGAGCATGATCGGCCGCAAGGAAGTGCTGACCGGCAAGGCCAAGTTCGGCATCTTCGGCGACGGCAAGGAGATCGCGCAGCTCGCGTGGGCGCGTGCGTTCCGCCGCGGCGACTGGCGCTCCGGCTACTACCGCGACCAGACCTTCATGTTCGCGGTCGGCGCGGCGACGCTCGAGCAGTTCTTCGCCCAGCTCTATGCCCACGCCGACGCGGAGCACGATCCCTTCTCCGGCGGGCGGTCGATGAACGCCCACTTCGGCTCGCGCTACCTCGACGCGAACGGCAACTGGATCGCCCAGACCGACGCGTACAACGTCTCCGCCGACATGTCGCCCACCGGCTCGCAGATGCCGCGTCTGGTCGGCCTGGCCTGGGCCTCGCGCCTCTACCGCGAGCTCGGCATCCCCGACATGACCACCTTCTCCCGCAATGGCGACGAGATCGCGTGGGGCACCATCGGCAACGCCAGCACCGCCGAGGGGATGTTCTGGGAGTCGCTCAACGCCGCCGGCGTCCTCGGCATCCCGATGATCGTCTCCATCTGGGACGACGGCTACGGCATCTCCGTCCCGAACGAATACCAGATCACCAAAGGCAACATCTCCGAGTTGCTGAAAGGCTTCCAGCGCGACCCGAAATCGAAGCAGGGCTACGACATCTACACCGTCAAGGCGTGGGACTACGCCGCACTGTGCGAGACCTACATCGCCGCCGCGACCATCACCCGCAAGGAGCACGTCCCGGCCATCATCCACGTCACCGAGGTGACGCAGCCGCAGGGGCATTCCACCTCCGGCTCGCACGAGCGGTACAAGACGAAAGAGCGTCTGCAGTGGGAAGTGGACTTCGACGGCATCACGAAGATGCGCGACTGGATGATCGCGCAGGGCATCGCCACGGCGGAGGAGCTGGACCAGTACGAGAAGGAAGACACCCAGGCCGTGCGCGACGCGCAGCGCCGCGCGTGGGAAGCGTACCGGGCGCCGATCGACGCCGAGGTGAAGGAAGCAGTCGCGATCCTCGACCGTCTCGGCGCCAATGACCTCAAGCAGGAACTGCAGCGCAACCAGTCGCCGTTCCGCCGCGACGCAGTCCGCGCCGTCGCCACCGCCGTCATTGCGAGACGCGATGAAGAAGCCGCGCAGTGGGTCGCGCGACGCACCTCCGAGGGGGACGCGCGTTACGGTGCGCACCTCTACAGCGAAAGCGGGCAGGCCACGCTGCGCGTGGATGAAGTGCAGCCGCAGTACGCCGATGACGCGCAGACGCTCAACGGCTTCGAGATCATCAACCATTGCTTCGACCACGCCCTCCGCCGCGATCCGCGCGTCGTGATCTTCGGCGAAGACGTCGGCCGTCTCGGTGACGTGAACCAGGGCTGCCTGGGCCTGCAGGAAAAGTACGGCGTCTGGCGCGTCATGGACACCGGCATCCGCGAGTGCACCATCGTCGGCCAGGCCATCGGCGCCGCCATGCGCGGCTTCCGTCCGATCGCCGAGATCCAGTACCTCGACTACATCCTGTACGGACTGCAGCTCCTGTCCGACGACCTGGCCACGCTGCGCTGGCGCACCGCCGGCGGGCAGAAAGCGCCGGTCATCATCCGCACCCGCGGCCACCGCCTGGAAGGCATCTGGCACTCCGGCTCGCCGATGGCCGGCATCATCAGCCTCGTGCGCGGCATGTACCTCTGCGTCCCCCGCAACATGACCCAGGCCGCCGGCTTCTACAACACGCTCCTGCAGTCGGACGACCCGGCCATCGTGGTGGAAGTGCTCAACGCGTACCGCTCCAAGGAAAAGCTTCCCTCGAACATCAGCGAGTTCACGCTGCCCCTCGGAGTCCCCGAGGTGCTGCGCGAAGGGAAAGACGTGACGCTGGTCTCGTACGGCGCCACGCTCAGGATCGTGCAGGATGCGGCCGAGCTCCTCGCGCAGTCCGGCATCGACGCGGAAGTGATCGACGTCCAGACGCTCCTCCCGTTCGACACGAAAGGCGCGATCGTCGAGTCGCTGAAGAAGACCAACCGGATCGCCTTCATCGACGAAGACGTCCCCGGCGGCGCAACGGCCTTCATGATGCAGCAGGTCCTCGAACGCGACCACGGCTACGACTGGCTCGACTCCGAGCCGTGCGTCATCGCCGCCAAGGACCACCGCCCAGCGTATGGCTCGGACGGCGATTACTGGTCCAAGCCGAACCGCGAATCGATCTTCGCCAGCATCTACGAACTGATGCGCGAGTCGAACCCGCGGAAGTACCCGCGGATCTTCTAAACTCCCTCCCATGTCCGCCCCCGCCCGCACGCCCGAGCCGCCGTATTACGCCGTGATCTTCACCTCCACGCGCACCAGCGTCGACGAAGGCTATGGCCAGACCGCGGATCGCATGGTGGAGCTCGCGCAGCAGCAGCCCGGGTTTCTCGGCGTCGAGAGCGCACGCGGCGAGGACGGCCTCGGCATCACGGTGTCCTACTGGGAAAGCGAAGAGGCGATTGCGGAGTGGAAGAAGCACGGTGAGCATCGCCTCGCGCAGGGACACGGGTGGGGGAAGTGGTACGAAGAGTTCTTTACCCGCGTCGCGAAGGTGGAACGCGCGAGGAGCTTCAAGCGGGAGTAACGTAAGCTGATGCGCATGCACCGCGCCGCTGTCCTTGCAGCAGCCGTGAGTATCGCGGCGACGGCGTGCACCCTCCGTCCGCTCCCCGATCCGCAGCAGCGTTGTGAGAGCGCAACCACCCTCGGCGCGGTCTGGTCGTGCATCGACGCCATCCCGCGCACTCCGCGCATCGAATCGGGTTTCCGGAGCACGATGCGCATCTCCACGGACGTTCGGATCCGCATGCGCAACCAGTCGCAGCGGCGCGCCTGCTTCACGAATCCGCCGAAGGGCTTCGAGCGCATCACCGTCGAAAGCACGGAAGCGCCGCTGGACGCGTTCTACCGCGCACCCGACGCCGGCAGGCCGACCATCATCGTGGTGCACGGCATCTTCGACAGCCGCGCGAACCGCTTCATGCGCGTGGCCATGCAGCGGCTCTCCGCCAGCGGCTACGGGGTGCTCGCGCCGGACATGCGCTGGCACGGCTGCCTGTACAAGGACGAGTTTCCGGCCACGCTCGGCATCCTCGAAGCAGCCGACCTGCAACGCTGGTCGGCCTGGTTGCGCACGACGCGCGGCGCGACCGGCGTCGGCCTGCTCGGCTTCAGCCTCGGCGCGCTCGACGTCATCCACGCCGCCTCCATGGACGGCGCAGCGGAGGCGTTCCGCGCCGGAGCGATCGCCGTCTCGCCACCCGCCCATCTGGAGCAGCTGCTCCGGCGCCTGGACACCGTGCCGACGTTCTCGCAGGAAGGGCGGAACCTGGTGATCCGCAAGGCGATGCGCAGGTTCCTGGCCACGCGCCTGCGGCACGCGAAGATCTCGTGGACCGACGGCGCGCTCTTCAGTGCCTAACTCGGCGACCTCGCCAAACGAAACCTCGTCGGCTCCACGACGCAGGAGATCCTCGAGCGCGCCGAGCCGCTGGTGCGGCTGCAGGACATCCGCGTGCCGACGCTCGTCCTCGTGGCGAAGAACGACCCGCTCTTCGGCGAGCTCGTCTCGAACGCCTGGGCCGGCAGCGAGCCGCGCGAGCTGGTCCACGTCATCGAGACGCGCACCGGCGGCCACATCGGGCAGATGGGGGAGCAGCCGCAATGGTTCTCCTCGGTCACGACGTCCTTCTTCGACGCCGTTCTCCGCGTCGCGCGATAGACTTCGCGCATGCTCGCCGAGCTCCTGCTGAAGTGGCCGTTGATCCGCCAGTTACGCGGCATGTCCGACGGCACCGGCGCCGACGCGATGAGCGACGCGACGCGCGCGCTGCGCAAGAAGAACGACGGCGCACAGGTGGCGCGGTCCATCTGCCCCTACTGCGGCGTCGGCTGCGGCCAGCTCGTCTACCACCGCGACAACCGCGTGGTGAACATCGAAGGCGATCCGCTGTCGCCGATCTCGCGCGGCCACCTCTGCCCGAAGGGAGCGGCCAGCTTCGAGCTGGTCACCCATCCCGGCCGCGCGACGAAGGTGAAGTACCGCGCGCCGCGCTCCCGCAAGTGGGTGAACCTCGATCTCGAGCGTGCCGTGGAGATGGTCGCGGAGCGCGTATGGGCCACGCGCGAACGGACCTTCGACGAAGAGCACAACCACACCACCGGCATCGCCCACCTCGGCGGCGCCACGCTCGACATCGAAGAGAACTACCTCATCAAGAAGCTCTTCACCGCCGGACTGGGGATGGTCTGCCTGAGCAATCAGGCGCGCATATGACACAGCTCCACGGTGCCCGGTCTGGGCACCACCCTCGGGCGCGGCGGCGCCACGACCGCCCAACAGGATCTCGCCAACGCCGACGCGATCCTGATCATGGGCTCCTCCATGGCCGAGAACCATCCGGTCGGCTTCCAGTGGGTGATCGAGGCGCGTGAGAAGAACGGCGCGAAGATCATCCACGTCGATCCGCGCTTCACGCGCACGTCCGCGATGTCCGATTACTGGCTCCCGCTGCGCGCCGGCAGCGACCTCATTTTCCTCGGCGCGATGATCCGTTACGTGCTCGAGGAAGGGCGCTTCTTCCGCGACTACGTCGTCCCGTACACGAACGCCTCCGTGATCCTGCGCGACGACTTCGTCGACACCGAGGACCTCGGCGGCATCTTCTCGCCCGCGGAAACGTGGAAGTACGCGGGAAGCGACGGGCAAGGCGCGTTTGACAGCGGCCATCGCGGAGAAGGGCAGGGGACCCCGAACGCCGACCCTGATCCGCAGCGCGACGAGACGCTGCAGCATCCGCGCTGCGTGTTCCAGGTGATGCGCCGCCACTTCGCGCGCTACACGCCGGAGCTGGTCGAGCAGTCGTGCGGCATCCCGCGCGAGAAGTTCCTCGAGATCGTGGACGTCTTCACCAGCGCCTCCGGTCCCGAGAAGACCGGCGCGATCTGCTACGCGGTCGGCTGGACGCAGCACTCCACCGGCGTCCAGACCATTCGCGCCGCCGCGATCCTGCAGCTCCTCCTCGGCAACATCGGCCGTCCCGGCGGCGGCATCATGGCCCTGCGCGGCCACGCCTCCATCCAGGGCTCCACCGACATCCCCACGCTCTACGACATCCTGCCGGGCTACCTCCCGATGCCGACCTCGAACGAGCACGATCTCGCCTCGTACATCGAGAAACACCGCGCCGCAAAGGGGTGGTGGTACAACCTCGACAAGTACATCGTCTCTCTGCTGAAGGCGTACTACGGCGACGCCGCCACTCGGGAGAACGGCTTCGGTTTCGAGTGGCTGCCGCGCCTCTCCGGCGACCATTCGTACTTTGGCTACTGGCTGGACATGGCCGACGGAAAGCTGGACGGTCTCTTCGTCATGGGGCAGAACCCCGCCGTCGGCTCACCCAACGCGAAACTAGAACGCGCCGCCCTCGGCAAGCTCAAATGGCTCGTCGTCCGCGACCTCGTCGAAACCGAGACCGCCGTCTTCTGGGAAGAGTCGCCCGACGACATCGAGACCGAAGTCTTCTTCTTCCCCGCGGCGTCCCACGTGGAAAAGGAAGGCACCTTCACCAACACCCAACGCCTCCTCCAATGGCGCGAAAAAGCCGTCGACCCGCCCGGCGAAGCGCGCAGCGAGTTGCAGTTCCTGGTCACCCTCGGCCGCAAGCTGAAAGCGCGCGCAACGGACCACCCGCGCGACGCCGCCCTGCGCGCCCTGACCTGGGACTACCAGGATGAAGATGCGGAGGAAGTGCTGAGAGAAATCCACGGCGGCCCGCACATCAAGCACTTCGGTGAACTGAAAAACGACGGCACCACGAGCTGCGGCTGCTGGATCTACTCCGGCGTCTTCGACGGCAGCAACAAAGCGAACGCACGCGCACCGCAGGGGAGGTACGCGCATGGCTGGGGCTACGCGTGGCCGCTCGACCGTCGCATCCTCTACAACCGCGCTTCCGCGCGTCCCGACGGCACGCCCTGGAGCGAGCGCAAGGCGCTGGTCTGGTGGGACGAGGCCACGCGCGAGTGGACCGGCCACGACGTCGCCGACTTTACCCGCGGTAAAGCCCCCGACTACAAACCCACCGCGGACCACGGCGGCGACGAAGCGATCGCCGGCGACGCTCCGTTCATCATGCATCCCGATGGACTGGGCTGGCTCTGGGTCCCTTCGGGATTGAAGGACGGACCGCTCCCCACGCACTACGAGCCGCTCGAATCGAACATTCGCAATTTTCTTTACGATCAGCAGACCAACCCGGAAGCGAACCGGATGGAGCGCCCGGATAACCCTTACGCCTCGTCGCCCGACGAGCGCTTCCCGTACGTCCTCACCACCTATCGCCTGACGGAGCACCACACCGCCGGCGGGATGTCGCGCACGCTGTCCCACCTGGCGGAGCTGCAGCCCGAGCTCTTCACCGAGATCTCACCGGAGCTCGCGCGGGAGACCGGCGTCGCCAACGGCGAGATGGTGCGCATCACCACCGCCCGCGGCTCCATCCGCGCCCGCGCCCTCGTCACCACCCGCATGCCCTCGCTGGACATCGACGGCAAACGCGTGCACCAGGTCGGCCTCCCCTATCACTGGGGCGGCCGCGGCCTCGTCACCGGCGACGTCGTCAACGACCTGCTGGCGATCTCCGAGGAGCCGAACGTGAAGATCTTCGAATCGAAGGGGCTGACGTGTCGAGTGGAGAGGGCTGATCAACCCTCCCCATGAAACACGAACAAGACACACCCATTCTCGCTGGCTGGTGAATGCGAGCTACCCGCCGGATGGTGCAGGAACGTCCCCGCCTCATATCGCCGCGTGCCGTCGTAAAAATCACCGGAGACCACGAACACCTCTTCCGGTCCCGGCACGTGGTAGTCGAGTCCCGGCCACTGCGCACCGGCGTCGAGCTCCACCTGCAGCGCGCGGCGCACGCCGTCGCTCCAGAGGTCGTACACCCGCACACCCGGTCCGGGGCTGCGGGTCTCGCCATTGCGGCTGGCCGAGACGACGCCGGAGACATCGACCACCGTCGAGACCTTCAGCCCCAGCGTGCGCTTGATGCGTTCGAGCTGGTCGAGATGCCGTTCCTGATGCTCGCGCAGCGACTCGAGCAGCTCCGCCACCGTGATGCGCCCGAGCCGCGGATGCAGCGCATGCCGCTGCAACTCGGCGTCTGACAGCGAGCGGATCAGCCGCACGTTCTGCCGCCGCAGGCTCCAGAAAACCTCCAGCCGCTCCGCAAGCGTCTCGCCGGCATGCAGCCGCGCCAGCCATTGCTCCTGCGAGAACCGCGGCAGCTGCGGCTCGTCCTCCGCCAGCATCAACCGCATCCGCCACGCCGTCAGCAGTTCCACGTCGCCGAGGTGTGCGACGACGTCGAGGATCGACCAGCCGCCCTCTTTCTCCAGGCGCGAGAGGTCGTGTTCCGCAATGCCGTGAATGGCGTGGAGCAGGCGGGATTGAAAGGCGAGGAGCGGCGCGGTGAGGTCAGTCATGAGCAGCATCGTAACCACGGATCCATGAGCCGAGCATCGAATCTCCACATGGAATGATGAAGAACGTTCATGGATGCGGGACCGCCCGTCATCGCAGCATCGCGGTGGTACGCTTTCCGGCGCGATGACCGTCACCGGCTTCTTCACCGACTCCACGCTCTGCATCGGCTGCAAGGCGTGCGAGGTGGCGTGCAAGGAGTGGAACGACGTCCCGGCCGACGGCTACGAGTTCTCCGGCAAGTCGTACGACAACACCCTCGGCCTCGGCCACTCCACGTGGCGCCACGTGAAGTTCGTGGAGGGGGAGACCTCGATCGGCGCCGGCGGGATGATGCCCGCGCTGATGACGTGGGCCTTCTCCTCCGACGTCTGCAAGCACTGCGAGAACGCCGGCTGCCTCGAGTCGTGCCCCACCGGCTCGATCGTGCGCACCGAGTTCGGCGGCGTCTACGTGCAGCCGGACATCTGCAACGGCTGCGGCTACTGCGTCGTGAACTGCCCCTTCGGCGTCATCGACCGCAGGCCCACCGACGGCCGCGCCCACAAATGCACCTTCTGCTACGACCGCCAGAAAGACGGCGACACCCCCGCCTGCGCGAAAGCCTGCCCCACCGGCTCGATCCTCTTCGGCGACCTCGAACAGCTCGAGCGGGTCGCCGACGCCCGCCTCGAACAACTCCACGCCGCCGGCATGGCCGACGCAACCATCTGGAACCCGAAGGAGACGAGCGTCGGCGGCACCCACGCCTTCTTCCTCGTCCGCGGCAACCCCGCGCAATACAACCTCCCCGCGTCGCCCGAAGTGCCTATGACCGCGTTGAAACCGGCATGGACGGCGGCGGCGAAGGCGGCGGGGGTGATCGTCGGTGCCGCGCTCGTCGCGTTCGCGATGGGAAGGCGTTAGGCTTTGGGCGTTAGGCTTTTGGGGTGTATCGCTCGCATCAACAGACACCCCAAACGCCCAAGGCCTAAAGCCCAACGCCCGATATGACCACTTACCACGACCTCCCCCTCCTCAAGCCCCCCGTCTGGACCTGGGAAGTCCCCGTCTACTTCTTCGTCGGCGGAGCGGCCGGCGCGGCCGCGGTGCTCGGTGCGGCGGCGCAGCTCACGGGAGGGGAGGAAGCGCTCGTGCGCGACGCGCGCTGGATCGCGCTCATCGGCGCCGGCCTCTCCGCACCACTGCTCATCTCCGACCTCGGGCGCCCGGAGCGCTTCCTGAACATGCTCCGCGTCTTCAAGCCGCAGTCCCCGATGTCCGTCGGCGTCTGGACCCTGGCGATCTTCGGAGGTACCACGGCCGGCGCGGTGCTGCTCCCATTCAAGCCGTTGCGCGACCTCTCCGCCATCGGCGCCGCGGCCACGGGCCTGGTGATGGCCACCTACACCGGCGTCCTCCTCGGCGTCACCGCCATCCCGCTCTGGAAAGAGCACGCGCACTTTCTCCCCGTCCACTTCGGGACCTCTGCACTGGGATCTGCCGTCTCGCTGCTCGAGCTCCGCGGCCACCGCAACGACGCCCTCCGTTCCCTCGGGCTGGGCGCAGCCACGTTCGAAACCGCCGCCCTCGAAAACCACTCCCCGATGCTCGAGCTCGCCGGCGCCCTCTCCGGCCCCGTCCCCTTCCTCTTCCGCCTCTTCGGCAAACGCAAAGCCGCCGCCGCCTCCACGCTGCTAGGCTCCCTCATGACCCGGATCGCCTGGGTGGAGGCGGGGAAGAAGAGCGCGGCGGAACCGCTCACGTAGCCCCCACGTTGCACTCCACGCAAAGCGCGCGTAGACTTTCAGACATCCATCAATAACGGTGTCCCCGACACGGCGCATATTGCCGAGGAGGTCCCATGTCTTTGCCGCGCGAAGTGCATGAAGTGCTCGAGCAGGAGTACGTCTCCATGTACGGACCGTTGCCCCTCAGCACTGCCCGGTACGACAAGGCACAGCTCCAGGACCCGAAGTGGGCGAGATCCATCCTGCGCACGTGCGACCTCGCCTTCGACGAGCTCGCGGACGAGGTCCTGCTCGAGAAGCTGAACTCCTACGTCACCACCCGTCCCCCGGCCGAGCTGCTCCTGTCGCCCGCGCTCACCAGCGCCGGGCGGGCGCTGCTCGAGCAGTACAACACCATGAACGACGCCATCACCGAGGACGGCGAGCTCGAAGTGCTGAACCGCCGCATCGTCGACGACGCGTTCACCGGCGCCGTGATCTCCTTGCGCGACGTTCGCCTCAAGCGCGTTTACGACGCGCTCCATCGCGCCGCGCGCGAGGAAGACCGGCCGCGCACCGCGCTCTGCATCTCCGGCGGCGGCATCCGCAGCGCGACCTTCGCCCTCGGTGTCGTGCAGGGCCTCGCCAGCGCCAGGATCCTCGACAAGTTCGACTACCTCTCCACCGTCTCCGGCGGCGGCTACATCGGCGCCTGGCTGTCGTCGTGGGCGCGCCGCAGCTCGCGCGGCATGACCGGCGTGCAGGACAGCCTCGCACTGGCCGACACCGGCGTCGGCGGCACGCGTCCGGCCGCGGACGAGGAGCTCGAAGCGACGCGCCTCGAAGAGCTGCCGGCCAAGATCGATCCCGAGCCGAAGCCGGTGCGCCACCTCCGCGAATACAGCAACTACCTCAGCCCGCGCCTCGGCCTCCTCTCCGGCGACACCTGGACCATGGCCGCGCTGTACGTCCGTAACGTGCTGCTGAACCTCCTCGTGCTCGTCCCCATCCTGGCCGCGATCCTGGCCCTGCCGCGGCTGTTCGCCTATCTGGCCAGCAGGACGAATGAGGTGACCGACGTCGCGTACGCATGGTCGACGGTGTTCTTCCTCACCTGGGCCTTCGGCTACGTCGGCTTCAAACGACCCGTCGACGGTGCCATGCCGGCGAAGAAGCTGACGAAGATGAGCGCCGACCTCTCGTACGTGATCGGCTGCGCGCTGCCGCTCACGCTGGCCGCCGTCTCGCTCTCGCTCTTCTGGGCCGACGTCAACCACGGGCGTGAACTGTTCGACCGCGCGGCGACGTTCGATGCCGCGGTGGCGGGGCTCATCGCCATGACCGTGGTCCCGTTCATCACGTACTACATCCGCGTGCTCGTTGCGTTCTTCAAGTCCTGGCGCACCACGCACGCGAGCCTCGGCTCGCAGGTCCTGCACCTCTCGATCAAAGGGCTGCAGGAAATGATCGGCACCGTGGCAGGACTGGCCACGGCCGTCCTGCTCTTCTTCCTGCTGGCGTTGAAGATCTTCCCGGAGCCGATGCAGGCGCTCTGGCCGTTGCTGCGCGCGGCGCACGAGCCGCCGGCGCTGCGCGCCGCCGTCTCCATGGTCCCGGTCTCGGCGCTCTACGTCTGCTTCGCCGTCCCCGCGGTCATGCTCGTCTTCTTCGTCCAGGCCACGATCTTCGTCGGCATCTCCAGCCACCGCAACGAAGACCACGACCGCGAGTGGTGGGGGCGCGCGGGCGCGTGGGGGCTCATCATCTCGGCCGCCTGGATCGTGCTGTCGGGGATCGCGGTGTTCGGCCCGATCGCCATCTACCACGCGCCGGTGCTGCTCGCGTCGGTCGGTGGCCTGGCCGGCGTGGCGGCGGCGCTGCTCGGTTTCAGCGCGAAAACTGCCGCCAACAAGCACGAGAAGGAGCAGGCGGGCGTGGCCGGGACGGCCGGCAACCTCGCGCTCACCCTCGCCGTCCCGCTCTTCGTCGCCTTCCTGCTGGCCAGCATCTCCCAGGGCACGACCTGGCTCACGTATCACGTGCGGCCGCTGGTCACGCTGGAGGACAAGGTCGACTGGGCGGAGTACGAGAAAGCGGCGCAACTCTCGTCCGTAATCGCGGTGACCACCACTCCTGCTTCCACGTTCGATTTCGCGACACCTCCGCTGAACCGGAGACCGCAGCCGCTTTTTTCGCCACTTCCCAAAGGTCCCGTCACGCAACCGCGTGGGCCGAACGTCGTCACGAGGGAGATCATCGACCAGTCGGCCGCCGCGCCGCGCATCTCGATCCCACTCCTGAAATCGCTCGAGCACCTGCGCATGATCCGCAATACGCAGGTGTGGGAGCTTTGCGCCTTCGGCATCCTGGCGATGCTGTCGTGGGTCCTCTCCACGTGCATCGGCGTGAACAAGTTCTCGATGCACGCGTTGTATCGCAACCGCCTGATCCGCGCGTACCTCGGCGCGTCACGCTACTCGCGCAACCCGCACCCCTTCACCGGCTTCGACGAGAAGGACAACCTGGCCATGAATCAGCTTCGCGCCGAGCTGCTCTGGCCTTCCAGCGTGAAGGATGCGAAGCAGCTCATCGACACGATGCGCGAAGCGTCGACCAACGGCACGGGCGGCCTCGAAGGACACCTGCTGCAGCGGCGCATCCTCGCGCAGCATCTCTGGGGACGCTTCTATCGCAAGACCCGCCTGCAGATCGGCAACCACGTCACCTCCGGCATGATCGACGCCGTCGTGCAGAACCTGAACGTCCTCATCGCCAACGAGCGGACCCGGTTCGAGGACGTCCCGAACCTCCAGCTCCCGGCGAGTTTCTGGGCCACCATGAAACGCGACGACCAGGTGAAGTACCCGGTCGTGATGCGCAACCGCGCCGTGCTCGATTACTGCTTCGACGGCATCATCGAGAAGATGCCGCGGCCCATTTCGGAACGGACGGAAGCCAACGAGGCACGCCGCCCGCCGATGCACGTGGTCAACATCGCCCTCAACCTCGTGGCCGGTGAAAAACTGGCCTGGCAGCAGCGGAAGGCGGAATCGTTCACCTGCTCGCCCTATCACTCCGGCAGCATGTACCTCGGCTACCGTCCGTCGCACGAGTACGGCGGACCGGAAGGCATCTCCGCCGGAACCGCCGTGACGATCTCCGGCGCCGCGGCCAGCCCGAACATGGGCTATCACTCGTCGCCGGCGCTCGCGTTCCTGCTCACGCTCTTCAACATCCGGCTCGGCTGGTGGCTCGGCAATCCCGGTCCGGTCGGGCAGAAGGTCTACAAGATGTCGCATCCCGGCTCGAACCTCGCGCCGATGCTCGCGGAAGCGGCCGGCCGGACGAACGACAGCTACGACTGGGTCTACCTCTCCGACGGCGGCCATTTCGAGAACCTCGGTCTCTACGAGATGGTCCTGCGCCGCTGCCACTACATCGTGCTCAGCGACGCCGGCGCCGACCCCCAGTTCGCCTTCGAGGACCTCGGCAACGCGATCCGGAAGATCCGCACCGACCTCGGCGTCCCGATCGACATCGAGCACATGTTCATGTTCCCCCGCACCGCGGGCGGCCAGGAGAAAGAGGGACGCTACGTCGCCACCGCCACCATCCGCTACACCGCCGTGGACGGGGCGACGGCCAAGAACGGCACGCTGATCTACATCAAGCCCGGCGTCTACAAGGACCGCTACTTCCCCCGCGACGTCTACAACTACGCCCAGGCCTGCACCGACTTCCCGCACGAAGGAACCGGCGACCAGTTCTTCAGCGAGTCCCAGTTCGAAAGCTACCGCGCCCTCGGCCGCCACGCCGTCAACGAGATCTGCTGCAACTACACCGACCCCAATCCGCCTGAAGCCAAGATGCCGATCGCCAAGCAGTTCAAGTCTGTCGCGGAGTTCGCCCAGTTCGTCGAAAAACAGGCCGACCTCACCGCAACCACGCCTCCGGAACAGATCATCGCGGAAGCAATCCGCACGCTGAAGCTGACCCAGGGACCGGCAGCCGAGGCCTAGTTGTAGGGAGAGCGGCGATGCCAGTCGCCGCTCTCCCTGCCTCTCACAAGCCGGCGTCGCGATGAACCTTTCTCCCGTTTCTCCGACTCCCGGCATTGATGAACGAGATCGACCGGAAACATGACGAACTGCTGGCGATCCGCTGTCAGCTCGGAGAGCCGGCCGCCTTCGACGCGTTGATCGAGCGCTGGCACGGCCCGCTGTGGAAGTACCTGCGGCGGCTCACCGGCGACGACGACGCGGCGGCGGAGGCGGTGCAGGAGGTGTGGCTGCGCGTTCTCCGCGGGCTGCCGCGGCTTCGCGACGCCAGCCGCCTGCGCCCCTGGATCTTCGGCATCGCGCGCCGCGTGATGATGGATCGCCTGCGCCAGAAGTACGCGGAACCAACCCTCCTCTCGACCGACGACGTAGAGCTGGAAGGAGCCGCCGATGCGAGCGATCTGGAGGAAGAGCTCGCGCTCCTGCACGAAGAGCTCTCGCGCCTGCCGCCCGTGGAGCGCGACGTCGTCGCCTTCTTCTACCTCCAGGAGCTGACCCTGGCCGAGATCGCGGAGGTCGTCGGCATCCCGGTCGGGACCGTCAAATCGCGGCTGTTCCGCGCCCGCCATCTGTTGCGCAACCAGTTGATGAGAAAAGGAGTGAAACGATGAACGACCTCAATTCGCCCAAACTGTCCGTCGCCGAGATGCAGCGCCTGATCGCCGGCGAGCTCTCGCTCCCGGCCCGTCTCGCCTACACCGCCCTCCTGGTGGTCTCCCTGGCCATGACCGGAGTCCTCGGCTCCCTCTGGCTCACCGAGCCATCCCTCCCGCTCCGCACGCAGATCGCGTTCGGGACGATGCTCGCGATTGCCGTGTCGTGGATCGCGTACGCCGCCTGGGTCCTGGCCCGCCGCCGCGTCCTCCTGGCCGGCCACCGCATCATCGCCGCCCGAATGGCCGTCGCCTTCACCACCATCTTCGCCGCTGGCTCCCTCGCCCTCGCCCTCTGGAGCACAGTCGGACGAGCCGCCTACGGCGCCGCCGGAACCGGAGTGGTGATGCTGGTAGTCGCGCTCGGAATGCTCCTCTCCGCGCGCCGCCGCTTTGAAACGCTCAGGCAGCGCCGCCGGGAGCTGGAGCTCGAGCTGTCGCAAGCCGTGTGAACCGCCGGTTCACGAGTGTGGACATCGAGGTTCACGCGTGCGAACCGCCGGTCCACACCCGTGGACATCGAGGTTCACACGTGCGGACCGCCGGTTCACACCCGTGGACATCGAGGTTCACACGTGCGGACCGCCGGTTCACGCCCGCGGACATCGAGGTTCACGCCTGCGGACCGCCGGTTCACACCCGTGAACATCGAGGTTCACGCGTGCGGATCGCCTGTTCAGAGCCGTGAACATGAAGGTTCACACGTGAGAAGCGGCGATTCACACCGTCGAGGCGACTCGCACGTGCGCTACATACCACTCGCGCAGGCAGTTTGGAGTGCGGTGACCGCAGCAGTCACCGCTTTCCTGCGGCGGAGCCGAACGAGCCACTGTTCGTCTGCAGCGTCGGGAGCAAAATGATCGCGGTGGCGTTCGACTGCGAGTCCGGCGTCCTCGAGGATTTTCGGAAACTGAAGCCCGAGGTCGAGATCGGTGAAGTAGACGACGCTCACGCCGCCCGCTCGAAGAGCACGGCCTCCTCGACCGCATTGACGCTCACCTCGTAATCAACGGCTACATCCTCGACGCTCTCCCCGGCATCGATCCGTTCGAGAATGCTGCGTGTGGAGACGAACGCCCGATCGACGACCGGACGGCCGAACGCAATGGTCGGATCGATCACGATCGGCTTTACATCGGCGGCTTCACCAAAAACGAACGGGTAGAGCCTCACCGCGGACCGCAGTTTTCCCCACTCCACACGGGCGAGATGCGCTTCGAAGAGCTTTCGGACCGCGAGCTGGCCTGATGCGGAGAGGTTGACGAGCTCTCCGAACCGTTCGAGAAAGAGCGCACCGCCCGAGGTGCGGAGTTCCTCCCGGAGGAGGAGGTGATCGATCCGTAGCTCGCGTTCCGCGTAGTTCAGTGCCTGCCTCACGGCAGCGAGGGGGACCCCATGCTCTGTGCGCAAGGAGCGCAGCACGTGCGCCTCGATCAGGTTCGAGAACGACAGCGTGGCCGGGTCGACGCAGGCAGGTTTCAGGAGCGGCCGGAACTGACTCGTTCCGCGCGAGGTGGAATAAGGCCTGCCGATGAACCACGAACGGAGCGTCGCAGGTGAGACACGAAGATAGCGCGCCGCTTCCGTGATCGGATACGCCGGGACATTCAGAATGTCGTCTTTCGTAGCTGGCTCCTTCCTCACCATTGTGCCGCAAAGCGAGTGCCTTGGGACATCGGTCTCCGTTGTTACCGACGCCCGTCACCTCAAGTCGTACAAGTACAGCACCGCCGCCCACCCGCTTGGCAGCACGTCCGGCGGCGTATCCAGCTTGCGGCCGAACTTCAGGACCATCTCGAGCATGAACCGGGCGTGGAAGAACGCTTCGAGGAGAGGGCGCGTCGTTTCGCTCCACGCGGCGTTCATCTCAGGCGTGAACGTCAGGCCGGTCCCGGCGTTGACGATGCCGACGAAATCGGCGTTGAGCGTCGCGTCGGGGAGAAGCTCGCGGAGGGCGGTGACGATGGCGGAGGTCATCGTCTGCACGCCGAAGACCTTGAAGCTGTGGTGGTAGAAGCGGTAGACGAAGTCGTCGTAGTGCCAGTCGCTGCGGGCGCGTCCCATGAGCGCGTCCAGTTCGGGTAAGCGCGCCTTGATGTTCGTGAGCAGCAACTGCTCGGCAGCGCGGTCCATTGGCATGACGCATTCTCCCTCGGAATGCGCAGTCCCGAATGACCGCGACTGCGGTCGCGCCAAGGCAAAGCGGTGACTGCGGTCACCGATCATTCGTCGTAGGAGATCGCCCGCCACTCCCGCCGGCCGTTGGTGTCTATGAAACTGCGCCGTCGGACGGGGTCGTCCTGCGCGCGCAGTGAACCTGCAGGAAAGGGAGAATGTATGGTCATCCCGTCGCGCGTCTCTGAACGGCTTGCCATTGGCATCAAACGATTTCAGCCCATCCTCGCGTCCGCCAAGTCTCGCGACGTGAACGAGTCCGACACTTCGATGATCGTGACCGACGTGCTGGCGGACGTCTTCGGGTATGACAAGTACAGCGAGGTTACCCGCGAGCTATGCATTCGCGGTACGTACTGCGATCTTGCGACGCGGATCGACGGTAAGTTTCAGATGCTGATCGAGGTGAAGGCGATCGGTCTCGAACTGAAGGATTCACACGTCAAGCAGGCCGTCGATTACGCTGCGAACCAGGGCGTGGAGTGGGTGGTTCTGACGAACGGCAACCTCTGGAAGGTGTTCCGCGTCATCTTCGCCAAACCGATCGACGCGGAGCTCGTCCTGGACATCGACCTGCTCGCGTTGAACCACAAAGCCGCCGGCGACCTGGAGCGCTTGTACCTGCTCACGCGCGAGAGCATGGTCAAATCCGGCCTCTACGCGTATCACGATCACCTTCAGGCTACGAACAAGTTCTACCTCGCTGCAGTGGTGCTGAGCGATGCCGTACTGGAGACGGTTCGTCGTGAGCTTCGCCGTCTTTCAGACGCGAAGGTCGAGATCGAGGATCTCCGTCTCGCTCTTCAGCAGGAGGTCATCAAGCGCGAGGTGCTCGAGGGCGAAAAGGCCGACGGTGCCCGGAAGAAGGTGACGAAGGCGGCGGGGAAGATGCTTCGGATCCGCAAAGAGCGCGAGGCTCACGCTCCGGCGGAGGGCGGGGTGGTGGTTGAGAGCTCGAGGCCTGCCGAGCGCGCGAAGGACGAGGCGTAAAGGGCGGCGGCGTAGAGTTGATCTGATCGTCCGTGCGAAGGGACGAATCCCGTAATTGACCGGAACTTGCACCGACGCGTAGCATGAAGCGGAGCGAGTCGCTCGGTGACTCATTTCGGGTGCTTCCATGGACCAACTCTCGCTGCAAGGTCTCGACAAGGAATTGGCGCGCAGGATCAAGGAGCTCGCGCGGCGAGAGCACGTGTCTCTGAACAACGCCGCCCTGCTACTCATGCGTCGCGGTGCGGGGCTTGTCGAGGCAGGCCCGTCGTCTACCGTCGTCGGCGATGCGCTCGATCGTTTTATCGGTCGCTGGTCCGCGGAAGAGGAGACCCGCCTTCTCCAGACGATCGCTGCGTGCGAGACGGTGGACGAGGCGCTCTGGAAGTGAAAGTGCTGCTCGACACCAACGCGTACACCGCGTTGTTCCGCGGACACGAAGGTATTGCGGTGCGAGTGCGCCGCGCGGAGCAGGTTCTCGTTTCGACAATCGTCGCCGGTGAGTTGCTTTTCGGATTCCGCAACGGCTCCCGATTCGAAACGAACAACGAGGAGCTCGAAGACTTTCTGGCCAGCCCGTACGTTTCGCTATTGCCGGTAACGCTGGTGACGGCGGATCGGTTCGGCCGGATCGCCGCCGCTCTCCGGCGGAAGGGCAGGCCCCTGCCGACCAACGACATCTGGATTGCAGCGCACGCGATGGAGTCCGGTGCCGAGCTTCTCTCCTTCGATCAGCATTTCGACGCGGTCGATGGAATCGCATGGACCCAGCCGGACGTGTGAATGCGCGTGATCGGCACGACTGCCGCGACTGCGGTCGCGGCGAGCCAACGCGGTGACTGCGGTTCACCGCACTCCAAACTCAGAGCGCCAGTGCCACGGCAAGGGCGGCGAGTACGAGCAGCGGGAGGCAGCCGAAGGGGACGCAGCCGATGCAGCCGCCTCCGCGGGTGCGTTGGCCGGAGCGTTTGGAGATCCAGACGAAGGACATGCGGGGCGACGGTGCAACGGGTGGACCGGCTTCGGGTGGGGTTCACGGTGTGTCTGTACCGACATCAGGTCGCGCGGGCGAGTGAGGGCGGCGGGAAGGGCGGGAAGCGAAGGACCCCCTTCCGACAGCGCGCGTCTCGTGCACCGCAGGGGGTCCTTCGCTTCACCCCGCCCCGCCACCCTCGCTCAGGATGACAGGGGCAATGTCCCTCAGACCGTAAAGTACGCGATCAGCGTAGCCACCGCGAGCGTCAAATACCGCGTCGCCCAGCGCACCGAGGCGTCCCTCAGCGACATCGCTCGTTCCGACTCCGGCGTCACTCGCACGTCGAAGATGGCTCCGCCGATGGTCTTTCCCCAGAGCATCCAGGTGCCGACGAAGTAGTAGTAGGAGACTACGATCGCGAAGCCGGAGAGGGCGGCGATGTGGGTCCAGTCGAAGGGCTGGGGGAGGAGGGGAGTCAGGGCGAGGACGAGGGCGGCGAAGAGGGAGAGGTCCGTCAGCAGGGCGAGGAGTTGCTTCCAGTAGGGGGCGCGGTCCGGCGTGGGGACGGCGACGGCGGCTACCGGTACGGCGTCTTCGATCCCCAATGGGACCGCTTCCAGCTCGATCTCGTCAAAGCGCATCACACCCTCCCGGAGGTACTGCCCCTATGTCGCTTGCCGCAACGGCAGGTATTTTACGTAAATCCTGTACAGCAGGTCTTTCGGCTGGCCGTCGTAGCGGTTCGCGAGCTCGCGGCTGCGCTTGGCCAGTTCGTCGTTCGGGTTCACTTTCAGCACTTCGTCGAACTCGCGGATGGCGTCGGGGATGCGCTCTTCCTGGAGCGCCGAGGCGCCGAGGTTGAAGTGGGCGTCGACGATCATCCGCTGGACGTTCGCGTTCTGCGGGTCCTGTTCGAGGAGCGGCTGCAGGTTCGAGATGGCCTCGGTGTACTTGCGCTCCGCGAACAGCGCCTTCGCGGCGTCGAGCTTCGCCACCTGCTGCGCGGCCGCGTCGTACTGCGCCTTCAGGTCCGGCGGCAGCGGCTTGACGCGTACGGCCTGGTCGAAGGCCGCCTTCGCTCCGGCGTAGTCGTGCGCCTCGAAGGCGACGCGCGCCGCTTCGAGACGCTGGGCGTAATACTGCTCGGCTGGGACGCCTTCGACGAGCTGCGCCGAGGTGTTCTTCTTGGCGCGGAGGTCGGCGATCATCACCAGCGCTTCATCGTGCTGCGGATCGTCGGGCTGGATGTCCTGCAGCAGCGCGATGGCCTGGTCGTACTTGCCGGTGCTGGCCAGCGCCGAGGCGCGCGCGATGATGGCCTGCCCCGCGCCCTGCTCCGCTTCCGGCTTGTTCATGAAGCGGGACCAGACGAACCAGCCGCCGGCGCCGAGGACCAGGACCGCCAGGACGGCGGCGATGACGCCCATCGGCAGCTTGCGTCCGGCCGCCGGCGCTTTCGTGGCTGCTTTCTGCTTGCCGGACTTCGTCGTCGCCGCCGGTGCGGGCGCGGCGCCCGGGTCCGGGGGCATGAGCGGCGCCTCGGAGAGCGCGGCGCCGTCGTCGTCGAAGAAGCCGATGTCGAGGCCGTCGTCGGACAGTGGCGCCGGCGCGACGTACGCATTCGACGGCCCGGTCGGCGCGGTGGGCTCGTCGAGGCGGTCGAGATAGTCGTGCGCGCTGGCGTTGTTCGGGTCGAGGCGCAGCACCTCGGAGAGGTCGGCACGCGCGCGAGCGGCGTCGCCGCGGTCGAAGGCGGTGATCCCCGAGGAGAGCAACGGCTCGATCTTCTGCTCGAGCTCGCGCCGCTTCGCTTTCGCCCGCTCGATGCGTTCGGAGGCGTCGTCGTTGGTGACGTCGATCAGGAAGATGCGCGACCAGAGGTCGATGGCCTGCTGATACTCGCCGGCGCCGAAGGCGCGATCGCCGTCGGAGAGGTACTGGGCGATCTTCTTCTGGTCGTCCGCGCTGGTCTCGACCGAGGCGGTGGTGAAATCGAATTCACCGGGGGCGGAGCTCGACGGAGCCGGCGCGGGGGTTGGGGCGGTGGAAGGGGCGTCGAACGAGAAGCCGCCGCCGAACGGTGAGTCGGCGGTCGCGGCGGGGGTGTCGAACGAAAAGTCGGCGAACGACACTTCCGCCGGTTTCTCCTCCTCGAACGCGAAGCCGAAGTCCGCGGCCTGTGCGGTCGAGCGTCCGGCGCCGGACGGGGGCGCGGGGGTGTCGATGACGAACGAGGGAGGAGGAGCCTGCGGCGGCGCGGGGCCGGCGTCGCGGGTGGCGATCGCTTTCGCGAGACGCACCACTTCCGGATGGGTCGGGTCGAGCGCGCGCGCTTTCTCGAGCTCCATCTTGGCCGCGGCGATGTTGCTCGAGCCGAGGCTGGCGTCGCAGCGGCGGGTGAACTGTTCGACGAACGGGGCCGCTTCCATTTTCTCGCGGGCGTCGTCGCCGAGGATGCGCGCTTCGTCGTTCAGGAGGTCGTCGGTGAGGACTTCCGTGGTCAGGTGGATGACGCGCTGGAAGTCGCGCTCGGCCATCGCTTCGCGGGCCTGCTGCATGGGCGAGCGGTCGTCGCGCGGCAGGAGGTTGTCGACGTCGATGGGAAGCGCGGGGTTGCGGGTCTTGTCGAGGAGCTTCCTGGCAGGGTCGAAGGTCGGATCCATCTGCAGGATCAGGGTGCAGCCTGCTGCGACCTCGTCCGTCCGCCCGAGGTGGTAGAGCGCGATCGCCTGTTGAAAGGTCGAGACGACGCGGTCTTTGACTGCGGGGGACAATGAGGCGTTGCCTGCGTAAGTCATGTTTATCAGCGATCTCCGGTGGTCGGGCGATTATAGTGGGGCGCGAAAGGATTCATGCAGATGGACTACGTGGCAACCCCCGATGCGCCGAAGGCGATCGGGCCGTATTCTCAGGCCGTGAAGGCAAACGGCCTCGTCTACACCTCAGGGCAGATCGCCCTCGATCCCGCGACCGGCAATCTGGTCGACGGCACGTTCGAGGAGCAGGTCCACCGTGTCTTCCGGAACCTGGAGGCAGTATTGAAGGAGGCGGGGAGCAGCTTCGACCGCGTCCTGAAGGCCACCGTCTACGTGACCGACCTCGGCAATTTCCAGACGCTGAACACGATCTACGCCGAGTACTTTGGCGACCACAAGCCGGCCCGGACCACGATCCAGGCCAGTGGGTTGCCGAAGGGTGGGGCGGTGGAGATTGATTTAGTAGCTCTCGGGTGAGCCCAACTGATACCCTAGTTATTAGTGGCGTCTGGTTTGCAGTCTCGACAGCTCATGCTCCGTCTCCCGGCACTCCTCCTCGCGATCTCGCTCGGTACCCCGCTCGTGGCTGCCACGCGGATGACGTACGACATCAATGGAGCGCCGACTCCGATCGAATGGAAGCAGGCGTCGTTTCCTCTCCACTACGAGCTCGACAGCCGGGTCGCGCAGGCGCATCCGAACGCGGCGGCGATCGTCGACAAGGCGTTCAGCGCCTGGTCTGCCATCACGGACGCGAACCTGCGGTTCCAGTCCAACGGCGTCGTGAACGGCGTGAAGCCGGCCACCGTCGGCCGCGTCTCGATCACCATGGCGGACGATCTGCTGTCCGATCAGGGTGCGGCGGCGATGACGTCGTACAGCTACGACACGAAGACCGGCGAGATGCTCGACGCCGACATCATCCTCGACGCCGACCTGTTCGACGGCAGCCTCAACGCGCAGGTGACGATGCAGCACGAGATCGGCCACATCCTCGGGCTCGATCACTCCGGCGTTCTCTCTTCCATCATGTATCCCTACGTCGGCTCCGGTACCGAGCCGGCGGCGTTCGATTTCGATGACCGCATCGGCATCGCCTCGATCTATCCGAAGGGCGACCTGACCCTGAGCGGTGCGACTCTCAGCGGCCGGATCACCGGCGACAGCGGCGGCATCTTCGCGGCGCAGGTCGTGGCGGTGAACGAGACGGGACAGCCGGTCGGCACGGGCCTCACGAACTCCGCCGGCGAGTTCACGCTGGTCGGCATTCCGGCCGGCCGCTATCGTTTGTACGCGGAACCGCTCGACGGTCCGGTGGATACGGGCGCGCTGCAGGGAACGTGGCGCGGCGCGAGGGCGGTGTCGTTTCCGACGCAGTTCTTTGCGGGAAAGATCGACGTGGAGAACGGACGGGTTTACGGCAATCTCGTGCTCAACAGCGCCGGGCCGGTGCAGCTCAATCCGCGCTGGATCGGCGTGAACCAGGAAGGGCAGAACGTGAGCCTCTCGACCGCGCCTGCCGGCGTGAAGCCGGGACAGACGGTGACGATCACGGTCGCCGGCGACGGCTTCACGAGCGGCATGACGAACTTCGAGGTGCTCAACCCGGCCTTCAAGCGCATCTCCGATTTCGGCTGGATGCACAACTGCGTGCACGCGACCTACGTCATCGATTCCGCGGCTCCGGCTTCGTCGGCAGTCGTGGTGGTGCGCAACGGCAACGACACGGCGGCGCTCACGGGCGCGCTGCGGGTGTATCGCACCGCCGGCGGGCGAGGGCGTGCCGTAAGACACTGATCGTCCCGTCGTCGTCCGGCAGCAGCGCGATGGCGTGGATCTCTTTGGTGAACCCGGCCAGCCCCTGCGCCACGACCGGCCGATCGAAGCGGATCAGCCAGCGCGGCTCTTCCAGGATCGCGACCTTCAGGACGTCTTGGCGCTTCCACGTGCTTTCGTCGTGTACCTCTTCAACGGAGACGATCGACGTCAGAGGGACGGTGACGTTCCAGCGTACGCCGTAGCGGATGTGCAGCGCCTCGTCGTCGATCGATGAGGGGCGGAGCCGGAGCGCTTGGTAATCGCCGAGGAGCCAGGCGATGGCCCAGAGGTCGAGCCCTGTCCAGACCCACGCCGCGGGTTTGCTCCAGAGCGAGAGCAGCAGGTGCATGCCGATCGATTCAGCGACGAGGAGCACGAGGATGCACGCCAGCACCGTCGCCCAGCCGCTGCGCTCGTGGAGGGTGAATGCGTGCCCCTGCACGGCGGCGGGCTTCTTCCGCCAACCGAAGATGGCGTAATGGAACATCGCCAGCTCGGAGCCGACGATCGTCCTGACGCGGCTTCCCGGCCGTACGAGCGTGACTACCGCCAGCAACTCCGCCGCGGGGATGACGACCAGCTTCAGTTGTCCGAGGAACTGCTGCTGCGCGCGCGGCACCAGGGCGGTGGCGAGGAGGATGCCGAGGATGCACACCGGCACGATGGTGACCGCCGGTGCCTTCCCGCCGCGCACCACCAGGAACCAGTAGAGCAGTGGAATGGTGATGGCGAGATCGAACGTGACGCCCCACGCCGCGACGTCCGGCGCCGCCTGGAACAACGCGCTGCGCATGATGACCGCGGACGCACCGATGAGCGTCAGCGCGGAGAGGGTGAACAGCGCGGGGGAGTTGCGAGCGATCGCGGTGCGCACGAAGGGATTGTACGGCGGGCTGGTAGCCAGCCGTTTGGAGTGCGGTGACCGCAGTCACCGCTTTGACTGGCCGCGGAGGCTGTTCCGGGAACCCATCGATCGTTCCGGGAACCGATCGATCCGTTCCGGGAACCGATCGATCCGTTCCGGGAACCCATCGATCCGTTCCCCGGAGCCCTCGTCACTCCGGAGTCAGACTTCCGGCCGTCTGAACTCCAGCGTCTTCGGTCCCACGAACGCGGTCCGCAGGTACGGCAGCACCTCCGCGGCCGGGAGCGGAGGGCTGAAGAGGTAGCCCTGCATCAGGTCGCAGGCGTAGTGGCGGAGGAACGTGTACTGCTCCTCGGTCTCCACCCCTTCCGCCACTACCTTTAATTGCAGCGTGTGCGCGAGGTTGATCACGTGCGCCACGATCGCGGCGGCGGTCTCGTCCGAGGTCACGTCGCGCAGGAACTCCTTGTCGATCTTCACCGTGTCGATCGGGAAGTGCTTGAGGTAGATCAGGGACGACTGCCCGGTCCCGAAGTCGTCGACCGCCAGGCTGACGCCCATCTCCCGGATCTCGCGCAGCACCTTCATGGTCTGCTCGAAGCTCAGCATGGCCGCGCTTTCCGTGATCTCGAGCTGCAGCATGTGCGGCGAGATGCCGCTCTCCGCGATCGCGGCGTGGACGAGCTCCGCGAATCCCCGTTGCTGCAGTTGCACCGCGGAGATGTTCACCGCCACCCGCAAGGCCGGCAGCCCCTGCTCGTGCCACTCGCGCAACTGGCGGCAGGCGTCGCGCAGCACCCATTCCCCGATCGGGATGATCATCCCGGTCTCCTCGGCGAGCTGGATGAACTCCGACGGTGCGACGATGCCGCGCACCGGGTCGCGCCAGCGCAGCAGCGCCTCGAGCGAGACGATCTGGCGGCGCGCGCGGTCGTAGAGCGGTTGGTAGTAGAGCTCGAGCTGGTTGCGCTCGATGGCGTGATGGAGGTGCTGTTCGAGCGCGAGCCTGCGCACGTAGCGTTCGTTCATGCTGGCCGTGAAGAGCTGCGCCTGATTCCGTCCCAGTTCCTTGGCGCGGTACATCGCCGCATCCGCGCACTTGAGGAGCGTCTCGGCGTCGTCGCCGTCGGACGGATAGCAACTGATGCCGAGGCTCGCGGTGACGAAGAGATCGTGCCCTTCGACGTTGAACGGCCGGGTCAGCGAATCGAGGATCTTCCGCGCCACGCCGGCCACGGCGTCGGTGGAGGTGACTTCCGGCAGGAGGATGCTGAACTCATCGCCGCCGATGCGCGAGATGGTGTCGGAGGCGCGCAGCGAGCCGTGCAGGCGGCGTGCGATGTCGGCCAGCAGCAGGTCGCCGAAGGAGTGTCCGAGCCCGTCGTTCACCAGCTTGAAATGATCGACGTCGAGGTACATCACCGCCACGCCGACGCGGTTCCGTTTCGCCGACGCCAGGCTGTTGACGAGGCGGTCGCGGAAGAGGAGGCGATTGGGGAGGCCGGTCAGCGAGTCGTAGTACGCGCGGTACTCGAGCTGCTTCTCGGTCTCCTTCCGCTGCGAGACGTCGCGGTAGTTGAGCACGATCGCGTTCACGCTCGGTTCGTGCAGGAGGTTCTGGCAGAAGCCTTCCAGCCAGACCCAGTGCCCTTCCTTGTGGCGGAAGCGCAGCTCGCCGTGCGCCTCGTGATTCGGGTGGACGACGACGCCGTCGAACACCTTGCGCGCCGCCTCGTGGTCGTGCGGATGGACAAACTCCAGCAGCTCGCGCCCGAGGAGCTCCTCGTCGGGATAGCCGATCAGGTGATGCGTCGACGAGCCGGTGAATGAGAAGCGCAGGTTGCCGTCGAGCAGCACGACGCCGCTCCAGCTTTTCTCGACGATGGTACGAAAGCGCCGCTCGCGCTGTTCGAGCTCGTGCCGCAGCTCGTTTTCCGTGCGCGTGCGGGAGATCGCTTCACCGACGATGTTCGCGGTGGCGCGGAGAAAGGCGAGCTCGTACTCGGCGAACGTGCGCTCGCGATCGGAGTAGACAGCGATGATGCCGAAGGGGCCGTACTGGGTCCGGATCGTGACCGCGGCGCCGGCCCGGACGTGGTGATGGTCGCGGAGGTGGGTCGCCTTGAAGCGCGTCTCCTCTTCCAGGCTTGGAAACGCGAACGGCGCATCGGCGAGCAGCGTGACCATGGCCAGCGACTCATCCTCGTCCGCGTCGAGCGTGCAGTGCGCGAACGAGACATTGGCGCCGAGGGCGGCACGGACGTGCATCGGTCCGCCGGGCGTGAGCTCGAGGGCGCGGCAGTGGGAGACCTGCAGGGTCAGCTCGACGAGCGCGCACGCCTGCCCGAGGAGGATGAGCGGATCGACCCCGGTGAGCGCGGCCTGCCCGAGCTCCGCCATCGCGATCTCCTGCCGGTTCCGCGACTCGAGCTCGGCCCGCAACCGCAACAGTTCCGCATCCCCGCCATCGCGGGTCTCGCCGTCGCGGACGAGGTGGAACGGCACCGGTTCGGTCATGAAGGGGCGGCGTAAGTGTAGCGCGGAGGTGCCGGAGGCGACGTTCGGACGAAAGCGTTCGGACGAAAGCGTGACCGCCGTCACGTATCTCCCGTGGCAAGTGGTGCATCATTCGCCCGCACAGAACCAGCGATGCACACCAAGGGGGGCGTACCGACGCCCCCCTTTCTTTTTTTCCGGAGGATCGATGCGGATCAGGGTAGGGATGTTGATGGCGGCGGTACTGGTACTCGCGGCCTGCCAGGGTGAGAGGGCAACCGTCACGGGGCAGTATGGGGCGGCGGTGATGACGGGGCAGGTGGTGATGGCGGATGGGAGCAGTCCGGCCGGTGTGTCCGTGACTCTGCGCGGTACCAGTATCTCCACCCTCCTCCGTGCGGACGGGCAGTTCGCGTTCGCGGGGGCCCCGGAAGAAGGGGACCTTTCGTTCGAGCGGGCCGCGGACGGGATCTCCGCACTGCTACGCGTCGAGCCGGGCTCCGGCCCGATGGTCGTCGAGCTCTCGAAGAACAGCGCGAAGAAGAGCAGCAGCAAGCGCCGCAGCGGGCGCGGCGGCAGCGGGAGCGGCGTGGCGGTCACGCAGTTCGAAGGCGTCATCAGCAGTGTGAGCCCGACCGGGATCGTGCTCTTCACCTCGAAGCAGGTGGACCAGGCCATCGCGTTCGATGCGGCGACCATCATCCGCAAGGGAAAGACGACGCTCACGCCGGCCGACCTTCTGGCCGCGATGCGGGTACACGTCAAGGCGAAGCAGGTGGACGGCGCTTACGTGGCCACGCTGGTCATGGTGCAGAACGACGGCAGCGACGACGATGACGGCGGCGAGGACGACCAGCCGGAAGGGCGCGAGTACGAGGGGATCGTCCTGACCGCGGCGGAAGGGCAGCTCGTCATCCGCGACTCGCACCGCGACGAGGTGACGTTCGTCCTCGACGCCGCGACCGACATCCGCAAGGGGAACACTCCCGTGGCCGCGTCCGCCATCCAGCCCGGCTGGCGCGTGCATGTGAAGGCGACGACGTCCGCGGACGGCGCGACGAGAACCGCCACGCGGGTCATCGTGCAGAACACGAACGGCGGCGCCGAGGACGAAGTGAAGGTGTCGGGCAGGATCGTCTCGATCGCCGGCAGCGCGCTGACGGTTGAGACCGGCCGCGGCGCGGTCACGGTCCAGACCGACGCGGCGACGACGATCGAGCGTCGTGGCAGTGCGATTTTGCTGACGGACCTTGCAGCCGGCGACAAGGTGAAAGCCGAAGGGACCCGGGTCGACGCCACGACGATCCTGGCCCGCGAAATCGAAGCGAAATAAACGGGAATCGGGCTGACGGAGGCCCGTGGATGTGGCGCTGTGCTCCCCCGGGCGCGGCGCAGGGTGTGATGGACCGGCGAGCAATCGCCGGTCCTTTTTTATTGAGACGACCAGAACTGGAACACCTTACATTCCGAAAACTGTTACCATCCCGTTCGTCCAATCCGCGACACCACCGGCTTCGGTGCGCCCGAAGTTTGTTTTGCTTTGAGAATGAGGTTCCGATGACGCGTCCCCGTGGGTTCTTTGCTGCGTTGATTTTCGGCTTGCTGTTCGTGCTTCCGGGTGTGGCCCAGGCGGCCAATTCGGAGTTCCGCGTTCTGCTCGACGTCGACCACGACGCGGCAAGCGGCTGCACGATTTCCGGCATGCCCGGCGTCGACCAGGTCTTCACCACCCGGGTGACGGCCACCGACACTGACGCCTCCGTCACCCGCACGGTCCGGCAGGTCTGCACCACGGCGGGATTCGGTCCCATCATCGATGTTGAGACGAGCGGCTGGCCTGCAGGGTTTCAGCCCGCGAGCGGCGGAGTCACCATCGAGACGCGCATCCCGTTCTCCGCGTTCGGCTCGACCACGATGCCGTCCGACATGCGGGTCGGGATCGAGGCGGTGCAGGGAACGGCGATCCACACCGCGATCGTCCGTCCCGACGGCACAGCCGTCGTCTACCCGGGACCGCGGCCCGGCAAGCGCCGTTCGGTCGGCGCGCCCGGCGCCCCGCGCGTGATCGTGCTCGACGGGCTGGACAACGACTGGACCGGCCTGTCTCCGCTGTTCACCGGAATCGCCGCGGGCGGCTCTCCCTCGCTGCGCCTCCTCAAAGTAACGGCGTTCACCGACAACGCGAACGACCAGCTCTACTTCCTCTTTCACGCGAACCTCTCCAACGATGCTCCCTTCGCCACGGACGACGAGTTCCCGCGCACCGCGGGCGAAGCGCTCGCCATCCCCGCGCCGGGCGTGCTGGCCAACGACGGCGATCCGAGCGGCCTCCCGCTGACGGCGCTGCCGGTCAGCCCCGCGACGCGCGGCAGCGTGACGCTGAACCCGGACGGCAGCTTCACCTATACCCCCGACAATCCTGCTTCGACCGAGGACGACACGTTCGAGTACAAGGCTTCGAACGGCACGAAGGACTCGAACACCGCGATCGTGACCATCACGGTCTCGAGTGGCACGAACAGCTCGCCGGTCGCGACCAACGACGCCTTCAGCTCGAATGAAGACGAACCGCTGAACGTCCCCGCGCCCGGTGTCCTGCAGAACGACACCGACGCCGACCCGATCACCGCGTCGCTGCTCGCGCCGCCGGCGAACGGTGCGGTGGTCCTGAACGCGAACGGCGGCTTCACCTACACGCCGAACGCGAACTTCTTCGGCACCGATACCTTCACCTATACCGTCAGCGACGGCACCAACTCCGACACCGCGACCGTGACGATCACGATCGCCAGCGTCAACGACTTTCCGAGCGTCGACGATGACACGTTCTCGGTCGTCGAGAACAGCTCGGCCGGCACGACCGTCGGCACGCCCGACGTCGACGACCAGGACACGGGCGACTCGCACACGTTCTCGATCACCGCCGGCAACACCGGCGGCGCCTTCGCGATCAACGAGGATACGGGCGTGATCACGGTGGCGACGCCGTCGGCGGTCGACTTCGAGACCACCCCGCAGTTCATCCTCACCGTGCGCGCCCAGGATGACGGCGTGCCGTCGCGCTCCGGCACCGGCACGATCACCATCAATGTGACGAACGCCAACGATGCGCCGGTGGCGGTGGCGGACAGCGGCTACACGGTCGCCGAGGGCGGCACGCTGAACGGCATCTCGGTGCTCGCCAATGACACGGATCCGGAAGGCGCCAGCCTGACCGCGGTCCTGGTCAGCGGCCCGGCGAACGCTTCCTCGTTCACGCTGAACGCGAACGGAACGTTTGCTTACACGCACAACGGCGGCGAGACGACCACCGATTCGTTTACCTACAGGGCGAACGACGGCGCGCTCAACTCGAACACCGTGACGGTCACGATCGCCATCACCGCGGTCAACGACGCGCCGGTGGCCGCGCCGGACGGTTACACCGTCGCCGAGGGCGGCACGCTCAACGAGACGGCTGGTACCGGCGTCCTGGCGAATGACGCCGACGTCGATAGCTCGATCACGGCAGTCCTGGTCAGCGGCCCGGCGAACGCCTCCTCGTTCACGTTGAATGCGGACGGCAGCTTCACCTACACGCACAACGGCTCGGAGACGACCAGCGACTCGTTCACGTACAAGGCGAACGACGGCACGCTCGACTCCAGCACGGTCACGGTGACGATCACGATCAACGCGGCCAATGACGCGCCGGTGGCGGTGGCCGACGGTGGCTACGCCGTCAACGAAGGCGGCACGATCACGGGTGCGGCCACGGTGCTCGGCAACGACACCGACGCCGAGGGGAACACGCTGACGGCGGTCCTGGTCAGCGGTCCGGCGAACGCCTCCTCGTTCACGCTGCACGCGGACGGCACCTTCGACTACACGCACAACGGCGGCGAGACGACCGGCGACTCGTTCACCTATCGGGCGAACGACGGATCGCTGAACTCCAACACCGTCACGGTCACGATCGCGGTCAACCCGATCAATGACGCGCCGGTGGCGGTGGCCGACAGCGGCTACACGGTCGCCGAGGGCGGCACGATCACGGGCGGGGCCACGGTGCGCGGCAACGACACCGACGCCGAGGGAAGCACGCTGAACGCGATCCTGGTGAGCGGTCCGGCGAACGCATCGTCGTTCACGCTGAACGCCGACGGCACCTTCAACTACACCCACAACGGCAGCGAGACCACCAGCGACTCGTTCACCTACAAGGCGAACGACGGCACGCTCGATTCGAACACGGTCACGGTCAGCATCACCATCACCGCGGTCAATGACGCGCCGGTGGCGGTGGCCGACAGCGGCTACTCGGTGGCCGAGG
>DASQJY010000011.1:0-26952 GCA_035630815.1 Thermoanaerobaculia bacterium | reverse complement strand
CGAGCGCGGGCTCGCGTACCGCAAGGGCGCGCCGGTCAAGTGGTGCCCGAACGACCAGACGGTGCTGGCGAACGAGCAGGTGGTGGACGGGCGGTGCGAGCGCTGCCGCGCGCTGGTAGAGCAGCGGGAGCTGTCGCAGTGGTTCCTCAAGATCACCGACTACGCCGACCGGCTCGATGCCGGGCTGGATACGCTGGAGCACTGGCCGGAGAAGGTGAAGCTGATGCAGCGGAACTGGATCGGCCGCTCGCTCGGGGCAGATGTGGAGTTCCCGGTGCAGTCGCTCGGCCATCCGATCCGCATCTTCACCACGCGCCCGGACACCGTCTTCGGCGCCACGTTCATGGTGCTCGCACCCGAGCATCCCGACGTCCCGAAGCTGATCGAGAACGCGCCGGAGCGCGAAGAGATCGAAGCGTGGATCGCAACGGTGCGCAACCAGTCCGCGCTCGAGCGGCAGGAGAGCGGGAAGGAAGGGCGCTTCACCGGCAGGACCGCCACCAACCCGTTCACGAACGGAGAAATCCCGATCTGGCTCGGCAACTTCGTCCTGCCGCAGTACGGCACCGGCGCGATCATGTCCGTCCCGGCGCACGACCAGCGCGACTTCGAGTTCGCACGCCAGTACGGCCTGCCGATCCGCATCGTCGTGGAGCCGGCGAACGGCGACTCCATCGATCACAACGCGATGGCGGAGGCGTTCACGTTCAAGGACGAGAACGGCCGTGCCGTCAACTCGGGCCCCATCGACGGGCTGCCCGTGCCGAAGGCGATCGAGAAGATCATCTCGATCATCGAGGAGCGCGGGGTCGGGAAGGGGACGGTGCGCTACCGCCTGCGCGACTGGCTGATCTCGCGCCAGCGCTACTGGGGTACGCCGATCCCGATGCTCTACTGCAACAAGGACGGCCTGGTCCCGGTGCCGGAAGAGCAGTTGCCGGTGCGGTTGCCGCTCGACGTGCCGTTCACCGGCCGCGAGGGAAACCCGCTCGCGAAGACGGACGAGTTCGTGAACGCGACCTGCCCGCAATGCGGCGGCACGGCGCGTCGCGAGACCGACACGATGGACACGTTCGTCGACTCGTCGTGGTACTTCCTCCGCTTCATCACGCCGCGCGACGCGACGAAGATCTTCGACACGGAGCTCGCCAACCGCTGGCTGCCGGTCGACCAGTACATCGGCGGCATCGAGCACGCCATCCTCCACCTGCTGTACTCGCGCTTCATCACGCACACGCTGCACGACATGGGGCTGATCGCGTTCGAGGAGCCGTTCACGCGCCTCTTCAACCAGGGCGTGATCACGAAGGAAGGGTTCAAGGATCCGCACGGCTCCTGGGTCTCGCCGTCCGAGGTGGAGTGGCGCGACGGCAAGGCGTACCGCGGCGAGGTCGAACTGACGCCGGAAGTGACGAAGATGTCGAAGTCGCGGCTGAACGTTGTCCCGCCGGACGAGCTGATCGCAAAGTTCGGCGCCGACACGGAGCGCGTCTATACGCTCTTCATCGCGCCGCCGGAGAAGGAAGCGGCATGGTCCGACGAGGGGGTCATCGGTGCGTACCGGTTCCTCGGGCGCGTGTGGCACATGTTCGAGCGTCTGCAGGGGGAGCCGACCGCGGACGCGATCCGCAAGATGCATCAAACCATCGACGCGGTGACGACGCGCATCGAGCGCTTCGAGTTCAACACGGCCATCTCCGCGCTGATGGAATTCTCGAACGCCCTCGGCGAGGCACCCTCGCGCGAGCCGTACGAGGCGCTGCTCAAGCTCCTGCACCCGTTCGCGCCCCACATGACCGAGGAGCTGTGGGCGATGCTCGGCAACGACCAGATGCTCCTCACCTCGCGCTGGCCCGTGGCGGATCGCGCCCTGATGCAGGAAGACACGGTCGTGATCGCGGTGCAGGTCAACGGAAAGCTGCGCGGGCAGGTCGAAGTCGCCGCGCCGCCGTCCGAGGAGCTGGTGTGGGCGGCGGTCGGCGCGAACGAAAAAATTCAGGCCTGGGTGACCGGGAAGCAGATAATCAAGCAGATCTACGTCCCCGGTAAACTCGTGAACCTGGTGGTGAAATGAGAAAAACGCTTGCGGTTCTCTCCGTGGTGCTGCTCGCCGGCTGCTTCGAGATCGAACAGTCGATCAACCTGAAGAAAGACCTTTCCGGCACCGCCGACTTTCATCTCGGCGTCGACCTCGAGCCGATGATCGTGGTCATGGCGCAGTTCGGCCGGGAGATGGAAGGGAAGACCGGCCCGATGACGGCCGAGGAGCTCGCGAAAGCGAAGGCCGACTTCAAGAAGAACTCGAAGAAGAGCGAGTCGAAGGAGCCGACGCGCGAAGAGATCGCCAAGGAGCTGCCGGAAGGGGTCACGCTCCTGAGCCACAAGGTGCAGGAGCGCGAGTTCGGGATGGCCACCGACTTCAAGTTCGGCTTCGAGAAGCTCAGCCAGCTGGTCGGTGTGAAGCTGCCCTCGAAGAAGGGGGGCGAGCCGACCGACGCCAACGTGATCGACACGCCGTTCGAAGGACTCGAAGTGTCCGAGGCGGGCGACACCGTCACCATCCGCTCCAAGCCGCAGAATCCGACGGAGTCGGTGAAGGAGCAGGCCGCCGACGGCCCGAAGCTCGACGCCGCGACCGAAAAGCTGGTGCGCGACGCCTTCAGCAAGATGCGTGTCGGATACCGCATCACCTCCCCCTTGACGATCGTCTCCCACAACGCCACGCGCCGCGAGGGAAACACTCTGATCTGGGAGTACGACATGGCGGCGTTCGAGAAGATGGAGAAAGAGAAGAAGCTGGATGACGCGCAGGTGAGGGTGACGTACAAGAAGTAGTGCTAAATTCGCCCCGCATGAAACGCGTCCTTCTCCTCGGTCTGTTCATCCTCACCTCCTGCGGCTACGCGCTGGTCGGCCGCAGCAGCTTTCTCGATCCGGCCATCCGGACCATCGAGGTGCCGTCGTTCGTCAACCGCACCACCCGCGTCGAGCTCGAGCAGCGGGTGACGCAGGCGGTGGGGGAGGAATTCGTCTCCCGCGGCCGCCTGCGCCTGGTGAACGACCGGAAGGAAGCGGACGTCGTGCTGCGCGGCTCGATCGACACCTTCGCGATCTTCCCGATCGCCTTCGAGCAGGGACGCGCCACGCGCTACCAGATCACGATCACCGCGAACATCGAGCTGCTCGATCACCGCAACGAGGACAAGGTCCTCTGGAAGAACGACCAGTACCGCTTCACCGAGAACTACGAGGTGAACCTCGGCACCACCGACGCCTTCGACCAGGAGACCCGCGCCATCCAGGAGATCGCGGTGCGGTTTGCGGAAGGGCTGGTCACGAACCTGCTGGAAGGGTTCTAACTGCTGCTGCAGGCCGTCTCCGCGATGCAGCGCCGGCTCGACTCGATCGACCAGACCATCGCCCGTGCGTTGTCTCGGTAAGCGCTCACTTCCTGCTCTTCTTCACGGTCGCGCTGTCCGCGTTCTTCCGCACCCGGAATCGCACGATCCGTCGGATCAGGTCGAGAGGAAGCGGCTCGTCGAACGGAAACCGCACCGTCCCTTTACCTCCGTCGTACCGGGAGAGATCGTCCTTGAACTCGGCGTCCTCTCGCGGTGCGGGATATAGGCCCACGTGTTCCTTGAATGCGGCGAAGTGGATCAGGTTCTTGCCGTTCAGCCGAAAGGTCGGGATCTGGTAGCTGATCGCTTCCTCTGCTCCGGGAACCGCTTTCTGAATCGCGCTCCTGATCCGCTTCAGGACCGCCTGGACCTCGGCCGGAAACCCGGCGATGTAGTCATCCATGTCTCTGGGCGCGCGTCTGGCGGTCGTCATCAGCCTCGCGATGATACGCAATCTGTTGGAGTGCGGTGACCGCAGTCACCGCTGTGCCTCCGGCAGCCGCAGCTGCCGCCTCGTGCGCTCAGTGTCGCCGGCACCCAGTCAAAGCGGTGACTGCGGTCACCGCACTCCAAACTACGCTTCGCGACACGGTGCAAACGCTTCGCGCGACGGTGCAAACGCTTCGTGCCACGGTGCGGACGCTTCGCGCAACGGTGCAAACGCTTCGTGCCACGGTGCAGACGCGTCGTGCCACGGTGCAGACGCTTCGCGCAACAGTGCAGACGCTTCGCACCACGGTGCAAACGCTTCGCGCCACGGTGCAACCGCTCCGCGCCACGGTGCAACCGCTCCGCGCCACGAAACCTGTTGGCGGTGCGATCCGTCAGAGGTGAAAAGGAGAGCGAAAGCCGATGTCCGACACAGCGTCAAACGATCCCACAGCGTCGCAGACAGCACTCCGGGTGGTGCCGCGGGTAGTCTCGTCCGCCGCCGCCTTCTCCGAGCTTGCGAGTACCCTCATCGCGGCGATCAGCAGGGTGAGCGCCGCGGTTCCAGCGTTCGACGACGCGCGGGTGACGAAGGACTTCATCGCGCGGAAGCTTCGCGTACCGGCACCGTTCGTCACCGAGGCCGTGAGCGCTCTCGTCGTTGCCGCGGAGTTGAGGGACATGCATCCGGGCCACTGGGATCGCACGCTGATCCGGCGGCAGTACATCGACGCCTTCATCCCGCTCCTCAAGCACATGGAGGTGGCGACGAAGAAGCTCCGGTTCGACATCGACGCGCAGCAGGCGCTGCTCGCCGCGGACGCGCAGCAAATCTACGCCGTGACCAAGGCGCTCGCGCGCGACCGCGAGGCCACCGCGCTGGGCGTGCACGTCGGAAACATGAGGCGCGCGCTGCGCGCGGCACGCCGCCGGCGGCGTGCCGGTCGCTAGCGGGGCGGGGGGACCGGAGGACGACGAGTAACGCGTACGTTTTCTCCGCGGCGCCACGTCCCATCCCTCGTCCTCCCCGTTTCATCGGAGCTACCATGAAGCGGGGAGACGAGAGATGAGGTTCGCGCAACGGGTCTTTCTGATCGCCGGGATCTACGGCGTGGCCGTGCTCCTGCCGCAGTACTTCATGGAGGAGCGCATCGGACGCGATTTCCCTCCGCCGGTCACGCACGCCGAGCACTTCTACGGATTCATCGGCGTCGCGCTGGCGTGGCAGTTCGCGTTCTTGCTCATCGCGAAGGACCCGGTGCGGTTCCGTCCGATGATGCCCGTGGGAATCCTCGAGAAAGTCTCGTTCGGCGGTGCCGCGATCGTGCTCTTCGCGCAGAATCGCCTGCCGTTCCCGATCCTGCTTGCGGGCGTTCTCGATCTGGTGCTCGCCGGATTGTTCCTGCTCGCCTGGCGCGCCACGCCGCGCGAGTAGCTGCCTGCGGCCGGCAGTTTCACGATCTCGCCCGGGTGTATATTCGGCCGCTTCCCTGAACATACGCACCGGCTGGAGGTCTCGTGAGAGTTTCCGCTCTGGTTCTGCTTCTTCTTCCTGGAATGCTGTTCGCGCAGGTGCAGGCGGACCGGGCGCTGCTCGCGGAGATCCGGGCCATTCGCGCGATCGACAACCACAGCCACATTCCGCCGGTTGCACCCGTCGGCGACGCGGCTGCGGTGAGTGACCCGGTCGGGGTGACGGCGTTCCCTTATCCGGTTCGTCTCCGGCTCGACAATCCGGAATGGCTCCGCGTCTGGCGGGAACTGTACGGCGCGAAGGCGGCCGGGATGAGTGTTCCGCACGCGACGTCGGTGCTGCTTCAGAAGCGGAAGTTGATGCGCGAGCAGGGCGACGCATATCCGGCGAAGGGGCTGGATCGCGTCTCCATCGAGACCGCACTCGTGAACATGCCCGCCCTCGGCGCGGGGCAGACCGGCCCGCGTTTCCGGTGGGTGCCAAGCGCCGATTCGTTGCTGTACCCGTTCGGAGGCACGGACCCGAATCCCGAAGTGGGAGCGATCACGCGTCCCGCCACGCTCGAGGAGTACACGAACAATGTCGGACGCACGGTTGCACGCTGGCGGGGAGACGGCGCGGTTGCGATCAAGATCGCGCTCGCGTACGCACGCACGCTGGACTTCGCCGAGGCAGGAGCAGGCGATGCCGCCCGCATCTATGCGGCACACGCCGCGAGCGGAAAGGCGCCCGACGCGGCAGAGTACAAGCGGTTGCAGGACTACCTGTTCCGTGTGCTCGCGCGCGAGGCCGGCAGCGCGGGTCTGGTGATGCACATCCACACCGGCATCGGTGCCGATCCATGGTTTCAGCTCAGCGGCGCGAACCCGCTGCTGCTCGAAGCCGCCGTCAGCGACAAGAGCCTGCGCTCGACGAACTTCGTCCTGATCCACGGCGGCTGGCCGTTCGATCGGCAGGCCGGTGTGATGCTCATCAAGCCGAACGTGTATGCCGACTTCTCCGCGCAGACGTTCCTACGCTCCGCGCGCGCACTGAGCGAGACTCTCCGCGCATGGCTGGAGTGGTATCCGGAGAAGGTACTGTTCGGCACCGATGCCTATCCCGAACCGGGTACGCCGCTCTTCGATTGGGAGGAGAAGCTCTGGCTCGCGAACGAAACCGCGCGCGAGGCGCTCGCCATCGCCCTGACCGGAATGATGAACGACGGTCAGATCACACGCGCCCGCGCCCTCGAACTGGCGCGGATGGTCCTGCGGGACAACGCGGTGCGGCTCTACGGGCTGGCGCAGACGGAGCCGGCGCGCTGAACGACGTTGCCGTCAACGGACTGCCCGAGTAACCATTTTCGCGTCTTGTAGACGCTCGAACGATCGGTTACGTTTTGTTCAGCTTCCAATCAATCAATCGACGTCCCGCTGCAGCCAGCTCGTAGAGACATTCGACGAACGAGGTGTGGTGATGCTGAATTTGGCGGTGGTGGTTTCCCTCGCTTTTCTTGCTTCCCCTTCCGAACCGGCAGCGGTTTCCCGGCGGGTGGCGGACGACGGTCCCCGGCAGAGGGTTGCATCGTCCAGGGTGGACACGCCCCTCGAGTCTGCCGACCGTATGTACGAGGAGTTGCGCGCCATGCGCACCAGCGAACGCAGGAGACTCGTCGCGCGCATGCCGGCGGCCACGCAGGCCGAGGTGTGGAGCCGCCATCTCCTCAGGACGCTCGTCGAGCATCCGGAGTTCACGACGGAGCAGCGAGCGGTCATCCAGGAGGCTCTCCTGCTGCTCACTCCGGAGCTGTTCGAGATCGGTTCATCCGATCCCCGCTGGCAGGAGCGGGTCGACCGGCCGCTCCGCGCATTGACGCATCGGATCATCGCGGCGTTCCCGGACCACAGAGGACTGATGCGTGAGCTGTTCACGCAACTCGGCCCCGACGTTGCGGCATCCGAACCGCGTGGGAAGCGCTCCCCTGTGGCCCAGTCGGAGTACCCGGATTGCACCTGTAGCGTCGTCTCCGACTGGTGCAGCTTCGGCGAGTGCCGGAATCACTGGTGCGTGTTCACAAGCTCGGGGTGCGGGACGTTTTTCCGATACGCCTGCGAGGGCGAATGTTTGCCCACGTGATAAGGCGACATCGCGCCGCGGTCTGCGGCGCCTCGACAAGTGAAGCTTCTGCTCGTCCGCAACATCCGGAGGGTCTGTCAGTGCGAATTCTGATCTCTGCTGCGACGCTTTTCCTTCTCTGCGCGGCAACGGCCGCCGCCATCGACTGCACGGACGACGACGAATCGGATCTTCCTCCCACGCCGATCATCATCAACTTCGAGAACGGCAGCTACCGGCTCACCGGAGCCGAGTCACCCGTCACGTTCGACTTCTACGGGACCGGCGACTCCCTGAGGATGGGGTGGACTGCCGCGGACACCGACCAGGCGTTCCTCTGCCTCGACCGCAACGGCAGCGGCACGATCGAGAACGGGACCGAGTTCTTCGGGAACGCCACCCCGCTGAGCGGGGGGAGGCGTGCCGGCAACGGGTTCAAGGCGCTCCTCGCCTTCGACGACAACCACGATCTGCTGATCGACGCGCAGGATGCGATCTGGACAGAACTGCTCCTGTGGCGCGACCGGAATCATGACGCGGTCTCGCAGTTCGAAGAGATCTCGCACCTAGACACGAGCGGCGTTACCGCGATCAGCCTCGAGTACCACTGGACCGGCCGGGTCGACCCGACGGGCAACGCGCTTCGCTATCAGTCGAAAGTCTGGATCGCCGAAGCGGACAAGCGGGCCACGCCGCGCCCTCTGTACGACGTCTACTTCGTATCGCTGATGTGATGGCGGGGCAACCACCGCCGAAGCCTCCGGCTGTCGCCGGAGGCTCCTGGCCGGGTTGCGGCGTTACTTCGCGGCAGCGCGCTTGGAGGCGCCGGCGAGGCGGGACTTGTAGCGGTTGGCCGTGTTCTCTTTGATGAGACCGGTCTTGGCTGCTTTGTCGACGACCGAGAACGTGGTTGCGAGCGTCTCTTTGTCCGCGTCGCCGCCCTGGATGGCCGTGCGGGCCTTTTTGAGCGCGGTGCGGAGGTTCGATTTCCCCGCGCGGTTGCGCGCCTTACGCTTTTCGGCCTGCCGTCTCTGTTTCTCGGCCGAGGCAATGTTCGCCATGAATCTGCTCCTGATGACTGATTTGAATTCAAACAGGACAGGCAGGTTGCCTGTCCTCCACTTTAGGGGCGCGTAGTTTACTTCGTTTCGATGCCTAACTGCTTGAGCCGCTGGCGCGCCAGGGACGCTTCCTGCGACCTCGGGTGTTCGTGCACCACGTACTGCAACTGCACAACCCCCTGGGCTCTCTCGCCGATGCTGATGTACGAGTAGCCCTTCTTGAGCAGCGCACCCGGAACCTTGTCGGACTTCGGGTATTTGTTGACCACGGCATCAAACTGCTCGATGGCCTCCCGATATTTCTTCTGGGAGAAAAGACTCTCGCCGATCCAGTAACTTGCGTTGTCCGCCAAGTCGGAATTGGCGGCCGTGGAGAGGAAGTCGCGGAACCCCTCGATGGCCAGGTCGAAGTTGCCGCGCTGGTAGTCGCGGTAGGCGGCCTGGTACGTCTCCATCGGGTCGGCGGACGCGACCGGAGGCGCCGGGACCGTCATCTCGCCCCCCGACGCGGCGGGCACCCCGGCATCGGCGGACGCGGCGCGAGTGGCGGCGGCGGTCACGTTCGCCTGCAGGTCTTCCATCTGGCGGCGGGTCTGCGACAGCTGCGTCGAGATCTGGTCCAGCCGGTAGGTGGCCTGCTCCACCGTGCCCTGGGTGGTCTGGATACGGTTGTCCATCTCCGCGACCTTGGCCACGAGGGTGGCGTTCGACTTGAGCAGCATCTCGGTCTGCTCGGCGATGCGCACGTTGACGTTCTGGACTTCTTCTTTCGAGGAGGCGGTCCGCTTGATGTTCGCCAGCTCTTCCTGCAGCTCGGCGATCTGGCGCTGCGAGGCCTCGAAGTCGGAGGTCGAAACGCAACCGGCCGCGGCGAGCGCCGCGGCCGTTACCACGAGGAACCGGAGAATTTTCATCGCGCGGGTCTCACGAGTACGAGATGCGCGCGGCGGTTCTGCGCCATCGCGGAATCGTCATGTCCTTCTTCGAACGGGCGCTCTTCGCCGTAGCTGACGGTGCGGATGCGCGACCCGTCGACACCGAGGGTGACCAGGAACTCGCGCGCGCTGTTGGCGCGGCGGTCGCCGAGGGCGAGGTTGTACTGCTCGGTGCCGCGCTCGTCGCAGTGGCCTTCGACCAGAAGGTGATAGCCGGCGCCTTCGCGGCCTTTCAGCCAGTTGGCCGAGGAGGTGAGGGCCGACTGCGCGGCATCGTCGAGCGTCGACTCGTCGTAGGTGTAGAACGCGTCGCGGATGTAGCCGCGAGTCTGCACGTAGCGGTTCAGCTCCTCGATGTCGGCGGGGAAGACTTCCTCCCGCGGCGTCTCATCGACGAAATCCGGCTCGGTAGTGACGGTCTGGGATGGATTCGTATCCAGCGGCGGCGGCGGCTCGACGTCCGGGACACGCATGTCGGTGCTGGTGGCGGTCGGGGTGACGACGGGCTTCTTCTTCGAGCGGCAGGCGGGCGTCGCGACCAGCATCGCGACGACCAGGGTCATCAGTACGACGTTCGAGAACTTCTTCATGTGTTCCACTCCCTCTTGTTCTGAGATGAATTCTATTCGGGTTTCTTCGACCAGTCGGCGCCTTTGTTCTCGCCGTCGAAGGTGAGCTGCAGCAGGTCGGTGCCGTCGGTGCGCATCCGGTAGACCTGCCAGCGCCCGCTGCGGTTGGACTGAAACGCGATCCACTGCCCGTCGGGAGACCAGGTCGGCTGTTCGTTCGAGCCCTCGCCGGCGATGATGCGGCTCTCGCCGGTGATGAGGTTGGCGATGCGGATCTGGAAGCGGCCGTTGACGCGCGAGGTGTACGCGAGCTCCTCGCCGTTCGGCGAAAAGACGCCGTCGTCGTTCCAGCTGCCGTCGTGGGAGATGCGGCGGACGTTGGTCCCCTCCGCGTCCATGATGTAGATCTGCGGCGTGCCGCCGCGTCCGGAGGTGAACGAGATCTGCCGCCCGTTCGGGCTCCATTCCGGCGTCGATTCGATGGAGTTGGCGGAGGTGAGGCGGCGGAGGTTCGAGCCGTCGTCCTTGATCAGGTAGATGTCGGGATTGCCGCGCACCGAGCCGACGAAGGCGATGTCGTTCCCGACCGGCGAGAACGTGGCGGACGTATTGAGCGCCAGTCCGCTGTTGATGCGCATCCTCCCGCCGCCGCGGCGGTTGATGATGTACATGTCGCTCGTCCCGCGGGCGAACGAGGTGTAGACCATCCGTTCGTTGTCCGGCGACCAGCTCGGGAGGATCGACAACGCGCCATGCTTCGAGATCTGCCGCTGGTTCTGCCCGTCCCAGTCCATCAGCCAGATCTCCCACTGGCCGGTGCGGTTCGAGGCGAAGGCGATCTGCGTGAGGAAGACGCCGGGGCGGTTGTTGAAGAGCTTGATCAGCTCGTTCGCGAGCATGTGCGCGGTACGCGACAGCGCCGCTTCCGGCGCGCGGTAGCGCTTGCGCAACTGCGCGGCGCCGGCCTGGTCGATGAGCCGCGCTTCGACCACGTACTCTTCGCCCTCTTGCCAGACGTTGAGCTGCAGGTGGAATTGCGCTTCGATCCGCCGCAGCACCTCGGGGGTGACGCGCTCGGACGGGGGAACCGGCGCGAGCGCGAAGAGGCCGGAGTAGGCGATGTCGCGGGTGAGCGGGCTGAAGAAGTTCTCCCGCACGCGCTGCGGCGAGACGGCCGTCGTGGCCGCGGCGTCGACCGGCGCGAGCGTGGGGAAGGGGACGGCCAGCCGGATTACCTGCGCCGCCTGTTCGGGCGACATGGTGGAGGTGATGTCGGTCTGTGCGAACGCGTGGGACGCGGCCGCGGTAAGCAGTACTGCAAGGATGATTTTCTTCATCGGAAAGCCAGATGCACTCCTAGGTAGGGGCCGACGTAATCATTGGGAAGGCGGTTGAGCGGGCTGGAGCTCTTCACCGCCGACAGGGCGGCGCGGTCGAACGTGCCGTTGCCGCTGGAGCTCTCGACTTTGGCTTCGGCGATCGTGCCGTCGCGCTGGATGCGGAAGTAGATGACGGCCGCGGCGCCGTTCGCGATCTGCGGACGGAACCAGTTGCTGCCGATGCGGCGCTGCATCCCCTGGATGTAGATGGTGTACGGGAAGTCGCCCCCTTCGAGGCCGGTCACGCCGGAGCCCCCGATGGGGACATCCGGGACGTCGGTGGTCGTGCCGGCCGCTCCGGCTCCCGGGACGGCGGGCGCGGGCGGTGCCGGCTTCGGCTTCGCCACGGCGGGGGTCTCGGAGCCTTTCTTCGTCGACTGGCCGAAGGGGGACACGGGGACGGTGTTCTTCTCCACTTTCGGGGCCGGGGTCTCGACTACCGGTTTCGGCTCTTCGATCTTCGGCGGCACCGGCTTCGGCACCGCCGCTTTCGGCTTCGACGGAGCGGCGGCAGGGGCGGCGCTGGAGATCGGCGCGAACCGGATGTTCACCAGTCCCACCGGCTTCGGGGCCGTGGTCTGCATGGCGGTGTACACGAGCAGGGCCGTCAGCCCCGCGTGCAGCACGGCCGAGATGAGCACGCCCGTGCCGGCGCCCCGGTTCAGCCGCGCGCGTTGCGCGAGGACATCAGCGACGCCGTCCCGCATTGCCGTCTTCTCCAGGTTTCGTGATCATGCCGAGCTGTTGCACTCCCGCCCTGTTCATCACATCCAGCACCGCAACCACGCGCCCGTACGGCACGCCCTGATCGGCCTCGAGCAGCGCGCGCTTGACCTTCTTTGCGCGCAGCACCGGGCCGAGTGTCAATTCCAGATTATCCGACCCGACGGCCGTTCCGTCGACATACACCGCCCCGGCAGCCGTGATCGTGACCTTGGCGGGGTTGTTCGACGCCAGCTCGAAGCTCTTTCCCTCGGCTTCGGGCAACGACACGTCCAGCCCCTGCGTCAGCATCGGCGCCGTGATCATGAAGATGATCAGCAGCACCAGCATGACGTCCACCAGCGGTGTGACGTTGATCTCGGCCATGTCGCCGAGGTCCTCTGATTCTCCGAATCGGAAAGCCATTGTTAAGTTAGACGCGCCACCCTCACGTAAAGTTGCGCTCCGTCAGATTCAGGAACTCCAGGGTGAAATCTTCCATCTCTCCGCGCGCCTGGCGGAGCTTGGCGACGAAGTGGTTGTAGGCCAGCAGGGCCGGGATCGCGGCGAAGAGGCCGGCGGCGGTGTTGATCAGCGCCTCGGAGATGCCGGGGGCCACCGCCGTGATCGACGTCGAGCCGGTCGCGCCGATGGTGCCGAACGCGCCCATGATTCCCCAGACCGTGCCGAAGAGGCCGATGAACGGCGTGGCGGCGGCGCAGGTGGCGAGGAAGGGGACGTACTTCGACAGGCGCGAGGTCTCGATGCGCGAGGCGCGGATGAGCGAGCGCTCGACGCTGTCGAGTGACCGCACGGTCTGCCGCTCGCCGCTCCCGGCGTGCGAGATCTGCGCTTCGATCTCCGCGAAGCCGGCGCGGAAGAGGCCGACCAGGGAGGAGTACTGCAAAGCGCCGAGGGCCGACTGCACGTCTGCCAGTCTCTTCGCCTTCCGGAAAATCGGCATGAACCGGCGCGAAGCGCGCTCGGAACGGCGGAAGCGCTGGGCCACCGCGATCATCACGCCCCATGACAAAACGGAAAACAGCAGGAGGATGGCCAGGACACTCTTTCCCACCCACCCGGTATTTAAAAACGCCGCCCAGAGTTCCACGGCGCGGAGGGTAGCATGCACAGGTACAATCCGTTTCCATGAGACGCCTGTCCCTGACCCTTCTACTGTTATTCGTTGCCATCTCGTCGCATGCCGCACACCCGGCCGAGGGCCGCTGGACGGGAGCGATCGAGCTCGCCGCCGGACCGCTGGAGGTGATCGTGAACCTCGAGCTCCGCAACAACCACTGGCGCGGAAGCCTCGACTTCCCGTCGCAGGAGGCGATCGACCTGCCGCTGCAGCGCATCGACTTCACCGCCAGCGGCAAAGCCGCCTTCGAGATCGCCCACATCCCCGGCGGCGCCCGCTTCAACGGCACCCTCGACGGCGACACGATCACCGGCACCTACGGCCAGCAGGGGGAGCGGTTCCCGTTCACGCTCAAACGCGCCAGGGTGGAAGAGACGAAGGCGAAGGAGTAGACCGGATTGAGGATTGAGGATGAAGGATTGAGGAGGCGCGCAATCCCCGGTCTCCTCAATTCTCAATCCTCAATCCTCAATCCGCCTCTTCAGTTCACCGCGCCGCCCGCGTAATTTTGCGGACGCGTGACTGGGGCAGGCCGCATGCCGGGTACATTCCCCCCATGCGCACTCTCGCCGCTGCACTGCTGCTCTTCGCGACCTCCCTCACGGCTGCCGAGCCGGGAACGTTGACCCGGAGCGTGGTCACGCGGGCGGATCCTAAGCAGACGTATGCGCTCTATCTGCCGTCGACTTACGACGGTGTCAGGAAGCATCCGGCGCTGCTGGTGATGGATCCGAGCGCGAACGGTCCGGCCGCGGCGGAGATCTTTCGTCCCGCGGCCGAGGAGTACGGGTGGATCATCCTCAGCTCGAACGGGACCGTCAGCGGGAGCGGCGATGACACGAACGAGCTCGCCGTGCGGGCGCTCATCCCGGAGCTCAACTACTACCCCGTGATGCCGGGACGCGTGTACGCGACCGGGTTCTCGGGCACCGCCATCCTGGCGTGGCAGATCGGGATCAACACCGGCATCCTGCACGGCGTGATCGGCGTGGGAGGCCGGAACATCCGCGAGCTCCCGCCGGCTCAGTTCTCGTTCGCGCACTACGGCTTCGCCGGCGACGCGGACTTCAACAACCGGGAGATGCGCGAAGTCGACGCGCTGCTCGAGCAGGCCGGCAAGGTGCACCGTTTCGAGGTGTTCAGCGGCGAGCATCGCTGGATCACGCCGGAGCTGGCCATGGACGCCGTCGGCTGGATGGAACTGGTGGCCATGAAGGACGGGCGCCGTCCGAAAGACGAGGCGCTCATCGCGAAGCTGCACGCGCGCGACGCGGCGGCCGCGGCGGAGCTCGAGGCGTCAGGCAGGAAGATCGAGGCCGCCCGCCGCTATCGCGCCGTGGCCGCAACGTTCGATTCGGCTGACGCGCGTGCCTCGGCGGCGCGGCTGGAGAAGGACCCAGCCGTCATCCGCGACCGGAAGGAGGAGGCGAAGTGGGACGAGTTCGAGCGCAACTTCCACAAGCACGTCCTCGGCAACGTACGGGCTCTCTTCGCGCGCATCCGTGAGGACGACCTGGGGCAGTCGCAGGCGCGCCTCTCGCGCGAGCTGCGCGTCTCGGAGCTCAAGCGCCGGGCCACCCGTCCCGGTTACGAGGGTCTGACCGGCCGCCGGCTGCTCAACGTGATCTACGGACAGACCGCCTTCCGGCTGATCAACGATCTCTTCGCCCAGGGCGAGTACTCGCTCGCCGCGATCACGGCAGGGGTGGCGACCGAGATCCATCCGGAGCGCTGGGCTTCCTGGTACAACCACGCCGCCGCGCTCGCGCGTGCCGGCAACGCGAAAGCAGCGCTGGCGTCGCTGGAGAAGGCGGCGGAGGTGGGGTTCAAGAACGCGGCGCAACTCACCGCGGATGAAGACTTTGCGTCGCTGCGGGGGACGGAGCGGTTCGAGGCGCTGCTGAAGAAACTGCAGTAGTTGGTGACCCCGAGAGGATTCGAACCTCCGACCTTGAGTTTAGGAAACTCCTGCTCTATCCGACTGAGCTACGGGGTCACGCTGAGCACCGGCTGCGATGCAGTTTAATTCAGATCGTGGTGTCGGGTGTCGGGTGTCAGGTATCTGGGGTGTGTCGCCCGGGCGAAAAGCCTCAGACACCTGACACCTGACACCCAATAACAACTTCCTGGCTTCTCATTCGCAATGGTTATTCGCTGTATGAACGCCAGAACATTCACCCTCGCGGCGACACTCCTCGCCGCATCCTTCAACCTCTCAGCCCAGGAAGCGCATCCGGGACTGCCGTCCGACGCTCCAAAGGCCGGCACGGTGGTCACGATCGACGTCTCCACCAACCAGGCGTTTCTGTTCCGCGACGGCCAGCTCGTGAAGAGCTCCAAGGCCGCCACCGGCTCCGACAAGGTGCTCCGCAAGGGGAACAGGGTGTGGTGGTTCCGCACCCCGCGCGGCCGTCACACGGTGGTGCGCAAGATCGTCGATCCGGTCTGGACCAAGCCCGACTGGGCGTTCATCGAGGAAGGGAAGAAAGTCCCGCCGCCCGATTCGCCGCTCCGCAAGGAGAAGGGGACCATGGGCAAGTACGCCCTCGACCTCGGCGACCGGGTGATGATCCACGGCACGAACGACCCGAAGTCGATCGGCCGTCGCGTCTCGCACGGCTGCGTACGCCTCCCGAAAGACATGCTCGCCCTGCTCTGGAAAGAAGTCCCGGTCGGGACGGAGGTGTTCATCTTCGAAAGCCAGCCGCGGGATATCGCGTCGAGCAAGGGATTGAACTCGCTGGAATTGACCGAGTTGAGGTGACGGCAAGCGCAGCGAGCCGTCATCCCGCAGCGTAGCGGAGGGATCTGGGCGGGGGAGCGTGCGTTGAGCGAAGGTCGCCTGAATTACGTTCCCCCACCCAGATCCCTCCGCTACGCTGCGGGATGACGGCTTGCTTCGCGCGCCGTCACTTCCCCTTGAACTTCGCCTTCTCCTGGTCTCTGCGGTCCTGCACGATCGTGGAGAAGATCAGGTAGAACGCCGCGGCGCTGGCGAGGAGGTAGCCGAGCATGGCTAGGCCGGGGTAGCCGAAGATGGTGAAGCGGGTGGGGACGCGCATCATCAGCGATGCGGACAGCAGCAGGGCCGCGATCACGACGCCGACCGTGATCCGGTTCGCGATCTTGTGCATGCCGGCCAGGAACTCCTCGGCCTGCGAGAGCTTGATGCCGAACGTCAGCCGTCCGGCCGCGGTCAGGTCGACGATCTCGCGGGTGCGGTGGGGGAGGTCGAGGGCGAGCTGGTTCAGGTCGAGCAGGGCGGGGTAGAAGTTGCGCGGGTGGAACTTCTGCGCGAGCTTCTGGGTCATGAGCTGCTCGGCGTAGTCGCGGATCACGCGCTGCGGGTCGTAGTCGTCGTCGAGGATCTTCGTGATCGCGTCGAGGTGCAGCAGCGTCTTGGCGAGCATGGTCAGCTCGGCCGGCGCTTTCAGCTCGTTGTTGTTGGCGATGCCGATCACCGTGAAGATCAGCTGCCCGGTGTTGATGTCCCTGGCGCTGGCGTCGTGCACCGCGGCCACGAGCGTCGAGATCTCGCGCGTGAACTTCACCTGGTCGAAGCGCTCCTGCGCCTCGCACATCCGGATGCAGGCGTCGGCCACGTCGCCGCCGCGGTTCGAGGAGATCGCCAGGAGGAGCTTGATGACCTCGTCCTGGAACTCCTGGCTGATGCGGCTGACCATCCCGAAGTCGAGCAGCACGAGCTGCGGGTTGCCTTCGTCGTCTTCGCGGACGAAGACATTGCCGGGATGCGGGTCGCTGTGCCAGACGCCATCGACGCAGATCTGCTTGAGGTACGCCTGGGTCAGCACGCCTGCCAGCTCGGCGTAGTTGCCTTCCACGAGCGAGAGCGGCGTGAGCTTCGAGACCTTTTTGCCGCGCACGAGCTCCGTGGTCAGCACCCGCGGCGAGGTGTAGTCGTCGACCACCTCGGGGATGTAGAGCTGCGGGAACTGCGCGAGGTTCTGGCGCAGCGTCTCGGCGTTGCGCGCCTCCTGCAGGTAATTCAGCTCGCTGAACATCACCAGCCTGGCCTGGTCGATGGCGGCGACGAGGTTCATCTTGCGGCCGATGTCGGTGTGCTTTTCGAGCTCGACGGCGATGTCGGTGAAGACCTCGAGGTCGCGGTGCACCTGCTCGTTCACGTTGGGGCGCTGCACCTTGACCACCACGTCGCGCCCGTCGCGGAGCACGGCACGGTGGACCTGCCCGAGGGAAGCGGCGGCGAGGGGTGTGGCCTCGAAGGACTGGAAGCCCTTCGAGATGCGCACGCCGAGCTCCTGCTCGACGATGCGCTCCACGTCGCCGAACGAGAACGGCTCGAGGTCGTCCTGCAACTGCTCGAGCGCGATGATGTACTCCTGCGGCACGATGTCCGGGCGTGTGGAGAGGAGCTGCCCGAACTTCACGTAGGTCGGCCCCATCTTTTTCAGCGCGGTCGCGAAGGCATCCGCGCGCGCCTTGACGTCCGGCTCGATCTCCCCCGGGTCCGCTTCCGCGGCCAGGAAATCCTCGGCGTTGACGCTGAGGCGGAAGTCTTTCCGCCCGTAGCGGGTGAAAAGCAGCAGGAGATCGCGGTAGGCACCGATGTGCCGGGTTTTGACCATCAGCAAAGCGAACTGTGCAAACGGAGGGCCGGTTGGCGGACGCGCGCGCGAATGTTAGGATTGCCGGATTCTTCTGCAGTCCTCAAGGAGCGCTTTCGACCATGGCTAATTACAGGACCCTTTTCACGTCGGAGTCCGTCACTGAAGGGCACCCCGACAAGATCGCCGACCAGATCTCGGACGCGATCCTCGACGCCGTGCTGGCGGAGGATCCGGTCGGACGCGTCGCGTGCGAAACGCTCGTGACGACCGGTCTGGCGATGATCTCGGGTGAGATCACCACGAAAACCTACGTCGACTTCCCGTCGATCGTGCGCAATACCATCCGGGAGATCGGCTACACCCGTGCGAAGTACGGCTTCGACAGCGAGACGTGCGCGGTGATCTCGTCGATCGACCCGCAGTCGCCCGACATCGCGCAGGGCGTCGATACCGGCGGTGCCGGTGACCAGGGCCTGATGTTCGGCTTCGCGGTCCGCGAGACGCCGGAGCTGATGCCGCTCCCGATCATGCTCGCGCACAAGCTGGCGCGCCGCCTGACGGAAGTGCGCAAGTCGAACGAGCTGGACTTCCTCCGCCCGGACGGCAAGTCGCAGGTCACGATCGAGTACGAAGGAAAGCGCCCCGTGCGCGTGAGCGCGATCGTCATCTCCACGCAGCATTCGCCGAACGTCAGCCACCGCGACCTCAGCGAGGCGGTCATCGAGAAGGTGATCAAGCCGGTGGTGCCGGGCGAGCTGCTCGACAGGGACACCAAGTTTCACATCAACCCGACCGGCAAGTTCGTGATCGGCGGACCGCAGGGCGATACCGGCCTGACCGGCCGCAAGATCATCGTCGACACCTACGGCGGCCGCGGCCGTCACGGCGGCGGCGCGTTCTCGGGGAAGGATCCCACCAAGGTCGACCGCTCGGCCTGCTACATGGCCCGCTACATCGCCAAGAACCTGGTGGCCGCCGGCGTCGCGGACGAGTGCGAAGTGCAGCTCGCCTACGCGATCGGCGTGGCCGACCCGGTCTCGATCTACGTCGACACGTTCGGCACTGGGAAGGTCGAGCAGTCGACGCTCGTCGGCCTCGTCCGCGAGCACTTCCAGATGACGCCTCGCGGCATCATCGAATCCCTCCAGCTCCGCCGCCCCATCTTCAAGAAGACCGCCGCCTACGGCCACTTCGGCCGCACCGAGCCGGAATTCACCTGGGAAGCGACCGACAAGGCGGAAGCGCTCCGCGCGGCCGCCGGCATCGACGCGGAAGTCGCGGTTTAGGGGTTACTCTTCGTTCTCTCTAGCGCGGCGGGCCTTCGGGCCCGCCGCTTTTTTTGTGGGAGCCAGCTCACCGCAACGTGAACAACGTCACGCTCCCCCTCGAGATCACGCTCCCCGCATACCGGTCCAGCGTCTGCGCGAGCATCCGCTGCGCCGCGGGGGACAGCGTCGTCTGGCGTTCTTCGCGTTTCTGTTCCACCTGCGTGGGCAGCGGGAGGGCGATGATGGCGACGTGGGTGATGCCATCGGCGCGGAAGCGTTCGTGGAGGGCGTCGGCGGCGGGGAGGTCGAGGTAGCGGGAGATGCGGGGGCCGTCGAAGTTGCCGCCGCCGCGGACTTTGCGGTCGATCCAGTACGTCTCGCCGAGGCCGACCACGAGGGTGCGGGAGGTGGGCGGCAGGACGAGGTTCAGCCACTCGATCGAGGCGTACGACGGCCGCTCGCGGCGCAGGTACTCTTCATCCGAGGCCATGCCGGAGAGGAGCGCGAACGCGTTCCCGCGGGAGGTGAACCAGACCACCAGGAACGTCTGCAGCACGATGGCCACGGCCATCAGCGCGGACAGCACGCGGCGGCGCAGCGCGGGCGCGGCGCTGAGCGACGGGACGACCAGAAAGGGCACGAGGATGCGCGACGACGGCGCGAGGAAGAAGAGCGCGAGCGCGAGCAGGGCCGAGGCGATGGCGATGCCGCCGGTGGCTAAGACCGGCAGCGCCAGGATCGAGGCGCCGAGGGCCTCGTCGACGAACTTCGCTTCGAAGACGTAGTCAGCCAAAGCGAGAGCCCGGAAGCCGGAGACGTGCGGCGCGTCGCCGCTCAGGAACGGGGCGAACGGGTTCGCGGTGAGCAGCAGGTTGCGCAGGAAGAAGACCAGGCCGAGGAGCGCGGTCCATTTCGGGATGCGCCGCTTGATGGCCCAGGCGATCAGGGCGAAGGGGAGGAAGGTGTACTTCGTCAGCAGGCCCGCCGCGGTCGCGGCCGAGGCGGTGTCGCGGTCGTCGCTTTCGAGTCCGACGTACAGCGCGACGAAGAGTCCCGCCAGAGGCCATTCGACGAGCGACCAGCCGCCAGTGATCGCGAGCGCGGGCGTGGTGACGATGGCCGCGGTGGCAAGCCACGACTGCGTCCGGCGGACGACGAGCAGCGTCGTGGCGATAGCGGCGAGGAAGTGCAGAAAGTGGGAGGCGACGCCGCCGCCCATGCTGCCGAGGAGCGCGAGCGGGAGGAGATCGGCCGACTCGATCCCGAGCGGAAAGTAGGAGTGCGAGAGGAGCGGCAGCTCGAGTGCCCGTCCTTCCTGCACCCACGCGTGCGGCACCGCGAGGTGATACGCCAGCTCGTCGAGCGACGCGGGCGGCGCCTGCGCCACCACGAACCCGCACGCCAGCACGGCGAAGACGAACAGCGCCGGCCACTCCAGCACCAGCGACTCGCTCTCGACGTCGTCCGCGTACCGCTTCAGCAGGTAGCCGACGCCGGCGAGCGCGCCGAGCACCAGCAGCGGCACGAGCGTCCAGGCCGCGATCTTCAGCGTCCCGACGAGAAAGAGGAGCGTGCCGAACACCGGATACCCGAGGAGGAAGTCGAGCGGCGCATCGACCCTCTTCGCCCGCCGCAGCAGCGCGCCGGTGCCAACGATCGCCAGCGCCTCCACCGCCGCCAGCAGCAGCGGCATCCCCGCGCGCCGCAGGAACAACTCGACCAACACGAAGCGGTCGAGCAGCGTGAGCAGCGCGAAGAGGGCGAGGAGGGTGGCGAGGAGGGTGCGCTTCATCTATTTGTTAGACGGGGTGTCAGGTGTCAGGTATCTGGGGTGTTTCGCCTGGGCGACAATCCCCAGACACCTGACACCTGACACCCGACACCAATATTCAGATCGGCTCCAACGCCTGACGAATCTTCAACACATCCTCAATGATCGCCCTCGCGGCGTCCGGCCTGATCTGCGTGGTGCGGTCCGACAGCGCCTCGGGCGGGTTGTCGTGGACTTCCATGAAGAAGCCGTCCGCGCCGGCGGCGGCGGCGGCGCGGGCCAGGGGGCGGGCGAACTGGGGGGTGCCGCCCGTCTGCTTTCCTTCGCCGCCCGGCTTCTGCATCGAGTGGGTGATGTCGTAGACGACGGGCGCGCCGAAGCCGCGCACGATAGGGAAGGCGCGCATGTCGACGACCAGGTTCTGGTAGCCGAACGAGCTGCCGCGCTCCGTGATGAAGACCTTTTCGTTGCCGGCCTCCGCCCCTTTCTCGAGGATGTTCTTCGTCTCCTCGGGAGAGAGGAACTGCCCCTTCTTCACTCCCACGGCCCGCCCGGTGCGCGCGGCGGCGGCGATGAGGTCGGTCTGGCGGCAGAGGAAGGCGGGGATCTGCAGGATGTCGACGACCGCTGCGACCGGCTCCGCCTGCCACGGCTCGTGGAGGTCCGTCAGCAGCGGCAGCCCGGTCTCTTCTCTTACGGCGCGCAGCACTTCCATCCCGCTCTCGACTCCCGGGCCGCGGAAGCTGTCGATGGAGGAGCGGTTGGCCTTGTCGAACGACGACTTGTAGACCAGGTTGATCTTCAGCTCATCGCGCAGCTTGACCAGCGTGCGGGCCATTTTCAGCGCGTGCTCCAGCCCCTCGATGACGCAGGGGCCGGCGATGAAGAGAGGCGGGTTGCTGCCGCCGAAACGAATCTCCGGCGTGATCTCGATGGAACGGGTGGTCATCACGCGCGGGAGGATATCAGGACGCCCGGCCCGTAGCGTGCAACCGCTCCGGGAAGCAATGTCGCGGCTGGTCCCTTCCCTCGTGCTCCTCCTCTTGTGCAGTACTGCTCACGCGGCCACGTACTACGTCGCCCCGGGAGGAAAAGCGGGAAATCTGGGAACGCTCGAGCGTCCGATGCGCACCCTCACCGCGGCTGTCGCGCGCGTCAAAGCGGGCGATGAGATCGTGGTGCGCGGCGGCCTGTACCGCGAGACGGTCACGATCTGGCAAAAGTCCGGACGCGAAACGGCGCCGATCCGCCTGCGCGTGCAGGCAGGGGAGCAGGCGATCCTCGACGGCACCGGCTCTTCCTCGAACGGCGTGATCGTGATCGGCCACAGCTCCCACGTTCGTGTGGAAGGCTTCGAGATCCGCAACGGCCGCAATGCCGGGATCTACATCTACGACTCGCACCACGTCGAGGTGCGCGAGAACACGGTCCACGACTGCGGCGGCCACGGCATCAACGCGAATTCATCAGGCGATGCGAAGGCGGGAACCACGCACGACATCGTGATCGCGAACAACGTCGTCTACCGCTGCGTGCTGGCTAACCGCGCGAAGACGGCGAAGAGCTCCTGGATGCAGGCCGTCTCCGCGATCCGCGCGAACCGGGTGGAGATCAGCGGCAACTACGTCTACGAGAACTACGGCGAAGGGATCGACTACATCCTCAGCGACAACGGGACGATCCGCGGCAACCGCGTTCGCGACAACTACAGCATCAACCTCTATCTGGACAACGCGCAGTCGACCACGGTGGACGGAAACCTGGTCTGGTGCAGCGCCGATACGGCCTTTCATCGCAATGGCGAGCCGCCGGCCGGCATCGCGGCGGCGAACGAGAAATACAAGCAGCAGAACCCGCTCAATCACCTCACCATCAGCAACAACATCGTCCTGCGCTGCCACTCGGGCTTCAGCTACTCGGAGTCGGAGTACGGCGGCGGGCTGCACAACACGGTCATCACGAACAACGTGTTCTACGCGACCGACTACGCCTCGATCTGGGTGCGCGGCCGCAGCAACACGCACGACACGACCGTGGTCGCGAACAACGTCTTCTATCAAAAGTACGGACGCCCCTACGCGTCAGTCCCGACGCGCGGCCTCCTCTTCCGCAACAACGCCTGGTTCGGCGGCGGCGACCCCGAGACGATCAAACGCGGCGAAGGCGACGTGCGTGAGGACCCGCTGCTCGTGAACGCCGGCGGCGGCGACGCAGCGGATTACCGCCTGCAGGCAGGCTCCCCGCTCATGGACGCCGGTTCCACCGACGGCGCCGTCGCCCGCGACTTCTTCGGCACGCGCAGGGCGGGGCGGGGGAAGGGGCGCGACATCGGGGTGCACGAGTACTAGTTCGCTTGCTGTTGCATCGCACCGCCCCTCATCCGGCCGTTGGCCACCTTCTCCCCGCTCGACGCGGGGAGAAGGGCTACTAACGTTCACTCTCGCAAGTAACGAACTTAGTAGCCCCTCTCCCCGCGTCGAGCGGGGAGAGGGTGCCCGAAGGGCGGGTGAGGGGCCGTGCCACAGGCGTGAAAGCGAGCCTTACGCCTCCGCCACCTCTGCCGGTTGCTGCATCAACACCGTGGTCTTGTTCGCGCTCTTGTAGCCGCGCGCCGCGGAGATGAAGGAGCGGAACAGCGGGTGGGGGGCGGAGGGGCGCGATTTGTACTCGGGGTGGAACTGGCAGCCCAGGAACCAGGGGTGTCCTTCGAGCTCGATGATCTCGACGAACTTGCCGTCGGGGGAGGAGCCGGTGACGCGGAAGCCGCGTTCTTCGAGCTGGGGGATGTACTCCGGGTTCGCCTCGTAGCGGTGGCGATGGCGTTCTTCGACGAAGTCGACGCCGTACGCTTCGCGCGCGATCGAGCCTTCCTTCAGGCTGCAGGGGTATTTGCCGAGGCGCATCGTGCCGCCGAGGGCGTCGACTCCGATCAGATCGCGGAGCTTGTAGATCACCTTGTACGGCGCTTCGTCGTCGAACTCGGTCGAGTTCGCGCCGACCATGCCGGCCATGTTGCGCGCGAACTCGATCGTGGCGCACTGCATGCCGAGGCAGATGCCGAAGAACGGGATCTTCTTCTCGCGGGCGAAGCGGATGGCGCGCAGCTTCCCTTCCACGCCGCGCGAGCCGAAGCCCGGTCCGACCAGGATGCCGTCCACGCTGGCCAGCTCGCCGTGGTACCCCTCTTCCTCCAGCGACTCCGAATCGATATAGACGATGCGCACCTTCACGCCGTTCGCGATGCCGCCGTGCACGAGCGACTCGTTGAGCGACTTGTACGAATCGCCGAAGTCGACGTACTTGCCGACGAAACCGATGCGCACCTCCCCTTCCGGGTGGCGCATCTTGCGCACGATCTCTTCCCACTTCGTGAGCGAGCCGATCTCCTCGTGCGGCAGGTGGAGCTTGTCGAGCAGGAGCTCGTCCAGTCCCTCGCGCGCGAACGCGAGCGGCACCTGGTAGATGAAGTCGACGTCGTACGCCGGCACCACCGACTCGTCCTCGACGTTGCAGAAGAGGGCGATCTTCTTCTTCATCTCATCCGGGATGGTGCGGTCGGAGCGGCAGAGGAGGATGTCGGGCTGGATGCCGATCTGCCGCAGCGTCTGCACCGAGTGCTGCGTCGGCTTGGTCTTCAGCTCGTCGCTGGCCTTGATGTAGGGCACCAGCGTGAGGTGGACGTTGATCGCGTTGCCACGTCCCGCTTCGAGGCGGAACTGGCGGATGGCTTCGAGGAAGGGGAGCGACTCGATGTCGCCGACCGTGCCGCCGATCTCGACGATCACCACGTCCACCCCCTCGGAGACGTCCTTGATGCAGCGCTTGATCTCGTCCGTGATGTGCGGGATGACCTGCACGGTCTTGCCGAGGTAGTCGCCGCGGCGCTCCTTCTCGATGACCTTCAGGTAGATCCGGCCGGTGGTGTAGTTGTTCTTGCGCGTGGCGCGCATGGTGGTGAAGCGCTCGTAGTGCCCGAGATCGAGATCGGTCTCGGCGCCGTCATCGGTGACGAAGACCTCGCCGTGCTGGAACGGCGACATGGTGCCGGGGTCGACGTTCACGTAGGGATCGAACTTCTGGATGGTGATGCGGAAGCCCCGCGCCTCGAGCAGCGCCCCGATGGAAGCCGCGGCGATGCCCTTTCCGAGGCCGGAAACCACACCACCGGTAATGAAGATGTACTTCGTGCTCATAGGCGTCTCCTACGTCGTGCTTGGTTGTGAGTGGGGGAGAGAGAGGGGTGGTACGCCGGGAGAGATGGGTTCTTGTGAGCAAAAAGCTCACGAAAGGCGGTCTCCGGTCTTACGCATGCAGTCTCGCAAGTTCGCTCTCGACGCGTGCCACGTCCTCGGGGCGGTCGACGCCGAGGTGCGGCTTCGGGGTTTGCAACACCGCGATTTTAAAGCCGTGATCGAGTGCCCGCAACTGTTCCAGTGATTCTGCCCGTTCCAGCGGCGATTGCGGGAGGGCCACGAAGCCCTCCAGGGCCTCGCGGCGATAGGCGTAGACGCCGATGTGGCGAAGGGCCGTTTCGCGCGAGCCGATGGGTGCGCGCGAGAAGTAGAGCGCGTTCGAATGCTCGTCGACGACGACTTTCACGACGTCGCGGGCGTTGAATTCCTCGTCGGTGGAGAGGGGGCAGGCCATGGTGGCCATCTCCGTGGCGTTGCGGGTCAGGAGGTCGACCAGCTCGTCCACGTTGCCGACGTCGATCAGCGGCTCGTCCCCCTGCACGTTCACCACGACGTCGTACGCGTCGCCGCAGAGCCGCAGCGCGGCGGCGATGCGATCCGTGCCCGTCTGGAAGTCCCCCTCGGGGCGCAGCACGCGTCCGCCGAACGAGGCGACGTGCTGCTCGATGCGGTCGTCGTCGGTGGCGACGTAGACCGCGGAGGCGCGCTGCGACTGCACCGCGCGCCGGTAGACGCGCTCGATGAGCGAGACGCCTGCGATCGGTGCGAGTGGTTTGCCGGGGAAGCGCGTCGAGGCCCAACGCGCAGGAATTACAATCACGCTCCGCATGAACGCGGCCGATTCTATCAACCCGAGAGATCTTCGCCTGGTACGGCGCCTCGCGCTCGCCGCGGGGGTGATCTTTCTTCTCACGGCCGCGGTCGCGAAGCTGGAGCGGACCTATTCGCAGAAGTTCTTCGACGTCACCGGCCGGGCGCAGTGGATCTGGGCGCCGCACCGGATGAGCGACGACTTCCCGCTCGTCTTCTTCGCCACGCGCGACTTCGAGCTCCCGGAGCGGCGTGTCTACACGCACCTCAAGCTCCTGGGGGAGCCGGAGTACACGATCTGGCTCAACGGCCGGATCATCGGGACGCGCAACGTCGGTGAGGAGCGCTCGCTCGACACGTACGACGTCTCCTCGCTGGTGAAGACGGGGAAGAACCGCATCGTCGTGGCCGTGCGCGCGCCGCGCGGTGTGGGCGGCCTGATCGCCTCGATCGACATCGGCCCCGAGGCGGCGAACTGGGTGGTCACGGACCACACCTGGAAGATCTACCGCGTCTGGATGCCGCAGCTCCTGCAGTACGACGTGCCGGCGAAGGTGCAGATCCCGGTCGTCGTCGGCGAGCCGCCGATCGGCCGGTGGAACTACCTGAAGCTCGCGAAGCAGGAGCTCGCGGCCGCACCGACGCGCGTGCTGCAACCGCGCGATTCGTTCGAGCAGATCGGCTACATCCCCACCATCGAGACGCGCAGCGGCGTCGCGGTGGCCGGGACGGCGCGCGCGCGAGCGACGGCCTTCGACTTCGGCCCAACCAGCGGCCGGCTGAAGATCACGATGGCCGAGCCGAACCGCGGCCCGAGCCAGATCCTCAACGTCCGCTTCGCCAACGAGCGCGAAGAGCTCGGCCTGGCGGAATGGGGCCTGCGCCCGATCGTCATCGCGACCGGGGAGCAGGAGTTCATCACGCCGGAGTCGCGGCTCTTCACGTACGTGATGGTGTTCGGGAGGAAGCAGGTCAGGGCAGAAGTGGTGAATTAGTTTGGAGTGCGGTGACCGCAGGAGGCTGTCTCAAAACTATTGGCACGTGGTTCGCGCATCCACTGCAAGGCGAATAAGCCGGCGTAAATTGATGGCATTGACCACTGCGAGTGTAAAAAACGTCGTGTAACGCAGCGT
>DASQJY010000010.1:0-165517 GCA_035630815.1 Thermoanaerobaculia bacterium | reverse complement strand
GTGACGCGGCCCCACAGCATCGCCCCGCCCTCGTCCATGAGGCGGGTGAAGAAGGCGTGTGTCTCGTCGTCGGCGATTCCCTCCTGGTGGTCGACGCAGCCGTCCAGGGTGACGTTGATGCTGAAGGTCAAGAGTCCCATGCGGCGAGTCTAAGCCACACAATCGCTCGCGGATGTCCTGGCGCCTGCGCTTGTCGGTCGAGACGATCCTCCGCCTGGCCCCGTCGGGGCGCTCGGCGATTGCCCCTAGCGCCGTGCCCTGAGCCGCACGGTCGCACTGTTCTCGCCGCTCACCACGTCGAGCGAGATCGGCGCGGCCATCATCCACCCCGTGTCGTACAGCATCTGCCCCTCGGCCTCGGACCGATAGGGCCAGAAGTCGTAGGTCCCCGGGGGGATGTGCGCGAGCGAGATGCTCCCTTCGGCGTTGGTCATCAGTCGCAGCCCGCGGGTGAAGAGCTGTTGCGCGATGGCGGGCGGAACGACCGTGCCGTCGATGCGCATGAGGAGCCAGATGTCGGAAAAGGCCGCGCCGCCCTCGGACTTCAGCGCCAGCTTCAGCGACGACGACCCTTCGCGTACCCGCACCTCCAGCGGTCCCTTTCCGGCGACCTGCGCCACGGCCAGCGAGCCTTCCTTCGGCAGCGCGTAGATCGAACAGCCGCGCGCGTCCGGCAGCGCCACCTCCGCCCTCCCCTGCTCATCGGTGAGCGCGGTCGACTTGATGTGCCCGCCGCAAGCCGCGAAGAGCATCGCATCGCCGGCCGGGTCGCCGTGCGTGTCGAGGACGCGCACCGTTCGCTGCGTGCCGCGGGCCAGCCTGAGCTCGAGCGAGTGGCGCGCGGGGGCGCCGAGGAGCTCGAAGCTGGCCGCGTCGCTGTCGAGCCAGGACGGCGCCTTCGCCCGGAGGGTCTGGGCGCCCTCGCGCACGCCGAAGAACTCGAAGCGGCCGTCAGGCCCGGAGCTGGTGCCGGCGGTCTGCGTCAGGTGCTCGCCCTGCGTCCGCAGGATGACCTTCGCGCCGGCGACCGGCCGGCCGTCTTCGCCGACCACGCGGCCGGTCACGAGGCGATCGGGAACATCGATGGTCAACAGCTCCGCCGACAGCGCGATGTCGGCCACGTACGGCGCGGCGGCGCGATCGCGCCAGACGCTGGCGGTGTACGCGCCCGGCTGCCACAGCGCACCCGCGAAGCGGCCGTCGTCGCCGGCCTCCAGGCGTGTCTCCCAGAGCGACTCCTCCTCGGTGAGGAGGACCTCCGCGCGAGCCACCGCCCGCCCCGCCAGCATCACCCGGAGCGACGTCTTCCCCTTCGGCAGCGTGAGGCGCACCGCCCCTCCGCCGCTGCCGACGTTCGCCTTCCCGCTGAGCCTCTGCAGCGGCTGCGGCCCTCGGGCCAGCACGAGGTAGAGGCCCTCCGGCAGGCCGGTGAAGGTGGCGGCCGACTCCGCGGCGGCGATCGTCTTCGACGCCGACCATTGGGGAGGCGCTCCGTCCACCCGCGGCGCGAGCGCCAGCTCGAGCGGCCCGGTGAACCCGTTGCGGTCCACGGCGATCCGAAGGTCGGCGGCGGATGCGGAGAGTGACAGGACGAGCAGCGATGAGTAGACGAGTGTGCGCATGACGATCATCCGAACGGCGATCTCTCCGGCCTTTTCGCAGTAGTGGTGGGGTGCTTACTTTCGCGCGGCGAGCAACAGTGTCCCGTCCTGCGCGATGGGGGTCGGACGAATCACGACCGTGGTGAGGACTTTGGTGGCGGGATCCGGACGGGTGAACTCGATCGAGGCCACCTGCCATTCGCTCAGCACCGGGCTGTTCGAGAATCCGATGCAGAGTCCGCCCGACTCCGTGCAAACGCCGCCGATGGTCCGGCAACGGAGGCCGAACGACTCGTTCACGCACGGACCTGCTTCAGTGAGGCAATACTGGCAGGGGGGAGCGGCAAACGTCGGGACGGCGGCGGACAGCAACAAGGTACAGACGAGGATGACTCGGGAGAGCTTCATGATTTCCTCCTTGATTCCAGAAAGATCGCCTGCCGCAAGTATGCGCAGGCGAAGCTGCTGCGCTAGAGACAGTTCCTGCGATGGGTCTGCTGCCACTGGGGGTCAGACCAGGTCCGACCCCGGCTTGGTAATCGTGGGGACGAGCTGCTGACGTCGAAGAGGCTTTCCCCGCCGCCGAAGGCGGCGAAAGACAGAGGAGTTGCCCACGCACAGCAAAGCCGGTTCTGTCGCCCGCTTCGCGGGCTCGATCAGGGTTCGTCCGTACCCCCGGCTGAAGCCGGGGGCTACCGATCTTGTGCTGCCTTCGGCAGCTGAAACGTTTGGGCCACTTCTTTCTTCTCAGATGAACGAGAAGAAGAAAGCTCTGAACACCCCTTCCAAACAAAGTCTTACGCAGCATCAAGCGCGGCAGCCTGCTGGCGGTACGGGAGCACCGTCGTGACGGCGAATCCGTTTTCTCGCGGCGCAATGTCGAAAGAAAATCCATCGCCATACATCTGCGCCAGGCGCGCGCGTGTATTGGAGAGCCCCAGCCCCTCGCGCGCGGGTACCTCGCGGTGATTCGCGCCACCATCGTCATTCACTCTGATGTGAACCTCGCCGCTTCGGACTTTCGCGTGTACGGATACCTGCCCCCCCTTTTCCGGGAGGAGGCCGTGGCGCAGTGCGTTCTCGACGAGAGGCTGCAGCAGGAAGCTCGGTACGAGCGCAGCTTGCGCGTCGTCGCTCGCCTCGATGACGAGCTCCGCGCGTCCTCCGAAGCGAATGTTTTCGATTGCCACGTAGGCGGCCAGGGAATCCAGCTCCTCACTGAGCGGCACCTCCTCCCGGTCTGAACGCTCGAGCACGCGCACGACGAAGTGCCGAAGTTCCGCGGTCATCCGTTGCGCGGTGGAGGCGTCGTCCTCGAGGAGCGCGGCAACGGAGTTCAACGAGTTGAACAGGAAGTGAGGGTTCAGCTGCAAGCGAAGAAGCATCGCGCGTGTACGCAGCATCGACGTTTCGAGTTCGGCGACCTTCGCCGCCGCGGCGGCCGCCTCGCGGTAGCGCGAATGCGCCAGCGTGGCCAGCGCGATGCCGAGGAAGAAAATCGGATCCAGTGGGCCGAAGAGCGCACGATCGGGGTCGCGCGGAAATCCGATGGCTCGCCAGAAGCTGACGAGTGTTTCGCCCCACAACAACGGAAGGATGACCGCGACGATGATGAGCGGCCACACGCGTTGCACGCGCCTGCCCAGCCATACCATGGCCAGCGTTACGGGAAAGAACTCGACCGCCAGCGTGGCAGCCCACAGCACCGGACCCCACGACAGCGCTTGATTCCTCCACACGGCAAACAGCGCCTGCATGACGCTCCACAAGAGCTCATACGCGGGAAGGATGCTGAACAAGAGCAGGAGCCGGAGCGGGAGGGACCATTGCCGAGTTGCCGGCGCAAGCTCCTCTTCCCATTCCGCTTCGTCCTGCGCAACCTCATCGATCGCTGCCTGGACACTGGCGACGTTCAGCGATTCACGAAGCGAAGCGGCGAACTCCTCGATGAGGACTTCGGCGCGGTCGGCGTCGAGCGCGATGGCTCGCTCGATCTGGAGGAGCCGCTCGCTTACGACGTGGGCTGGTAATTCGAGGCTCAGGCGATCCAGTGCCGCCTGCGCCAGCGACCGTTCCAGCGCGAGCCGTTCCTGGTCTCGCCGTGCTGACGCTCGCAGATAGAGAGACATCTGCGTGGCTACCACCGTCACGCCATAGACGAGGAAATCCATCAACATGTGTGGGGGGATCCACCACAGCAAGATCGTCCACAGCGATGGTCCCGGGGAAGGCGGGGGGCCTTTGACCATTACGAAAACGAGTGTGTAAATGGCCAGGTGAACGACATGGAAGGCGAGAGCCCCGAACAGATGGACGCCGAGGAAACGCCACCTCTGACGGCGCCGATAGGGGACGGCGGTCGCCAGTCGAACCACCAGCGGGGCGAGGACGATCCACTCGGCCCACCCGAACGCGAGCCAGCCGAGATCCGCAGTCAGACGCTGACCGAATGCAAGCCGCTCCAGTACGTCGAGCAGCAGCATCGCGAGGCCGGCGATGACGGCTACGTATCTCACTGCGGCGAGCCGTCCTGCGGCGAGCCGTCCAGGCGCTCGCGATACGCACGCGACATCTGCAGTTGCGTTCCGTCGTGCAGTACGACGATGTGATCACCGTGCGATGCGGGGCGGGTGTCGCGTACGCGCTGCACGTTCACAATGGTCGTGCGATGGATGCGTACGAAGTCTGTCGGGTCGAGCTTCTGCTCGAGGCCACTCATCGTCTGTCGCAGCAGAAAGCGCTCGCTGCCGACGTGGAGGCGCACGTAGTTGCCGGAAGATTCGAACCAGTCGATCTGCTCGACCGGGACGAGCCGCACGCGTCCTTTGGACTTCACCGCCACGTGCTGCATGAAGGCGGTCCGCTGCTGGACGCGCTCGAGAAAGGCGGTCAGTGATGGATTCGATCTTGCCGCGACCAGTTCCCGCACGCGCGTCAGTGCCAGCCGCAGCGACTCTCGTTCGACGGGCTTGAGGAGGTACTGCACGGCCGCCGCGCGAAACGCCTCGAGTGCGTACTGCTGATACGCCGTGACGAAAACGATCAGCGGTCGCGACTCCGCGGGCATGCGTCGTACGACCTCGAAGCCGTCCATCCGCGGCATCTGCACGTCGAGAAACATGACTTGAGGCGCCTGTTCGCCGACGATGCGCAACGCTTCTTCGCCGCTGGCCGCTTCGCCGACGATCGTCAGGTCCGTCGCCGCGCGCAGAAGCCTGCGGATCCGCTTCCGCGCCAGCGGCTCGTCGTCAACGATCAGCGCGGTAATCGCCACAGACGCTGATTGTGGTGCATGGGGAATGACCGTTCAAGACGCTTGGTGAGCGACGGCCACTGCCACGGTCCATCTGGTCACAATGTCATCACAAAGCGTACTCCGGGCGCGATGCCGCAGTCACAATCCGCCGAGCGTGAGGGAGCCGACGAGCGAGAGAGATGCGTCACCAACGCGGCCTGCGCAGCCGGCTCCCTCTCGTCGCCGATCCGCGCAAAAACCAATTCGACACTCAGGAGACATAATGACCCGACGCTACGCCGCTCTCGGTCTGCTCATGCTGCTCGCACTCGCCGCCACGCCGCTCGCCGCGCAGACGACGGCGGGAGACCTCATCTGGCAACCCGGTGAAGCAGTTGCCTCCGGGCCGCTCACGTACATCGACTTCACCCGGCCGGTGACGATGGACGGAACGATCACGCACGCCACGCTTCGCTGGATCAGCAACGCTCCATGCAGCGAGCAAATCAAGATCCGCTTCTTCCGACCCGGCGCCGGCGGGCCGCTGGGCGTGCTCGAACTGGTCGGCTCAGCCGGGCCGTTCGAATCGAGCAACGGGACAGCGCCCGGGGTGATCGTGGACAACAACGTGATCTCCCTCTCGTTTCCCGCCATCTCGGTCAAGCGCGGCGACGTTCTGGCGGTGACGCAGATGAAGCCTGGTTGTGGTGGTGTCGGCTTCGCGGCCGGCCGCCCGGACGACGTCCTCTACGAGACCAGCGCTGACTTCAACGGCGGCACGCTGAGCGCGAGCAACACCACCGTCCGTGCCGGCTTCAGGTTGAACGCCGCCGCACAAACAGGTGTGTTGCGCCATGCCGGCGTCGTGCCCGTCGTTGGCTCCCTCGCCGGTGCCTTCGGCTCCTTCTTCCGGACGGAGATTGCGTTCGCCAACCCCACCCCGTTCGGGTTCGGCGTGATGCTCGTCTTTCACCCGGCCAACCGGAGCGCCGAGCCCGGCGATCCGAGGATACTCGTGCACCTCGGGGGGAACGAAAGCCGGACCTACACCGATATCGTGGCCGACATGGGACAGACAGGCCTCGGCTCGGTAGACGTGCTGACCACCGGCTTCACGCCCGTAATCACCACGCGCGTCTATAACGACGCCGGCGCCGCCGGGACGTCCGGGTTCACGGAAGAGATGGTCACATCCTACGAGGCGATCAAGAGCGGTGCATACGCCGACTTCACGATCCCGGCCGATCTGACGAACTACCGCGTCAACATGGGCATCCGCACCCTCGGCCAGTCCACGACGTTCGTGGTCACGGCCTACGACGCCACCGGCGCGCTGGTGGGCAGCACAACCGCGCGGACTGTGCCCGCCAGTTACTTCGAGCAGATCCCGCTGAGCGCGTTCCTCGCCGGCGTCACGCCGCCCGCCGGCGGTTTCGCCCGCATCCAGATCACGAGCGGCGGACCGGCAGTCTTCTATTCGGCTACCACCGACAACCGCACCAACGACGGCAGCCTGAAGATGCTCACCATGCGCTGATGACGGCGAACGCGCGTCACGCCGGCAGGCGGGCGCGCGTTCGCTATGGGAGACCATCCAATGACTCGAGCACTCCTCGCCGTGGTTCTGATTCTCGGACACGTTCCTGTCGCCGCCGCGCGCACGCGAGCGGTGCGGCATTCGTCCCCGTACGTACCGCCAGCGGCCATCGTGGCGGCGGCGCAGCAGGCCGCCCAGGCGGCCATGGACTCGGGCGTTCCGGCGGTGCAGATCGCGGTGTGGCACCGCGACCGGATCATCTACTCCGCGGCGTTCGGCGTGACCGACAAAATCAACGCGACTGCCGCAACACCGCGCTCGGTGATGCAGATCGGCTCGGTCACGAAGCAATTCACCGCGGCGGCGATTCTCCGCCTCGCCGAGCGCGGGGCTCTGACACTCGACGATCCCATCCAGAAATACGTACCGGAGTTCGACACCTCTGGAGCGACGATCACCCTGCGGCGCCTCATGAGCCACACCGCGGGAATCCCTCTCAGCTGGCAGCTGCCCGGGACAGGCTCCTTCGGGCCCGCCACGCGTGCCCAGGTGATTCAGTCGCTCAACCAGCAGCCGCTCAATTTCCCCCCCGGCGCAGGGTGGAGCTACAGCAACGCCGGCTACATGCTGCTCGGCTATGCGATCGAATCGGTCACGGGCAAGTCGTTCGCCGATTTCATCCATGAGGAATTCGCGTTGCCGCTCGGCCTCATCGACACGGGCGTGTGCGGAACGCACAACCTGCCGCTACCGGAAGGGTACGGCGGGCTCGTACCGGGGTTGTCGACGATGAAGCCACCGCACCCGTCGGCGGTCTGGTCGAGCGGCTCATTTTGCAGCACCGCATCCGATCTCGCTCGCTGGGCGCACCTCCTCGCCACCGGCTACGTCATGCTCCCCTCCTCATACGTGACGATGACCACCCCCGCGCGTCTCGCAAACAACGCGCTCGTGGGGAACGGTTACGCGCTCGGTGTGGTCAGGCAGCCGATCCTGGGGCATCCGGCCGTGTGGCACGGCGGCGCAATCGAGGGCTACCAGAGTTTTCTCCTCTATCTCACCGATCGGGACATCGCCATTGCGGTCGTCATCAATGCGTATCCCGCCAAGACTGCCGGCGACCCGCAACTCATCGCACTCGCAGTCGCGAAAGCTGCACTCGCTACAACACTGCCATGATCCGACCCCTTCGCTGGTATTTCGCTACCGCCCTCGCCGCGGCACTCGTTGCCGGCTCCGCGCGCGCCGATCAGCGCGTCATCGTTCTCCTCAATCGGCCCGAAAGCGCGGCGATCGAGCGCAACGCCGCACGCATCCATGCGAGGTGGCACGCCGTTCCGGGGTTTGCCGCGACGGTCGACGACGCGGAGCTGCAGCGCCTCCTGAGCGATCCCGACGTCCTCTCCGTCGAGCCCGACCTTCCCGGCAGCGGCATCCCCGTCGAGCCGAAGCCTTCACGCAGCGTCTTCTCCGTCGGGCCCCGGTTTTCCCGCAGCGTGACCGCGGCTTTGACCGGGGAGATCGGCCTCAACGGACAGCTGATCGGCCTCGGCGGGGTGCACGCGCTCGGCTTCGACGGCACCGGCAGCACGGTCGCGGTGCTCGGCACCGGCGTTTCGCAGCACCCGGACCTGAAGGACCGCATCATCGAGGAGCGCTGTTACTGCACCTATGTGAACGGCAAGGGATGCTGCCCGAATGGCGCAACCGAGCAATTCGGCAGCGGTTCGGCGCGCGACGACCTCCCTCACGAAACAGGCGTTGCCGGGGTCATCGCCGGCAGCGGCGGCGTCGCGCCGCGCGGCATCGCGCCGGGAGCGAACATCGTCGCGATCCGCTTGTCCGACGGGACCGCCAACGTCGCCTGGACGTCGCAAGTGATCTCGGCACTCGACTGGATCGCCGCGAGCCCGCTGCACGTCGACGCCGTCAACATGAGCTTCGCCATCGGCTTTCTGTCGAACGGCGCTTGCGACGTAGACAACCCCGCCCTCACTGCTGCCCTCGCACGCGTGCGCGCCCGTGGGACCGTCCTCGTGGCCGCGAGCGGCAACGACGCGTGGACCAAGGGTATCCGTCCCCCCGCCTGCATCAGTGGAGTGATTTCCGTCGGCGCGATCTACCACCAGAATCTCTCGTCGGCTTCGCTGCTCGGATGCACCGACAAGCCGGCGGAAGTCGATCGGGTCACCTGCTTCTCGAACTCCGCCGCGCAGCTCGATCTCCTCGCGCCCGGTTACGGCGTGCCGACGGCATACAAAACGTTCGGAATCTCGCTCGCCAGCGGAACGTCATTCTCAGCGCCGCACGTGGCCGGGGCCGTGGCCGTGCTGCGGCAGATCGATCCCCAGCTGACGCCCGACGCCATCGAGGAGGTACTCGAGTCGACGGGACGCCCGATCGTCGACAGCCGGAACGGCATCACCACGCCGCGCCTCGACCTCTTCGCGGCGGTGATGAAGGTGCGGAATTGGCCGTTGGTGCGGCGCCGTGCGGTCAGGCACTGACGCGAACCTACGACATGACGTCTTGACGCCGCGGAGTGATGGCTGGCGCACCGATGAACCAGAGTGCGACGAGGCGGCGCGGAAGCGGTGAGGGATTCGGTCCTGACCCGTGCGCGAGGTGCGGATGGAAGACGACCGCGTCACCTGGATCGAGCGCGATGAGCGTTCGACGGCTCTCGTCGAAGACGCCTGCATTGGTGTCGGCAGTGTCGTAATCGAACTTCACCGCGCCGCTGGTGTGGGTGCCGGAGAGGACCTCGAACCCGCCGTTCCCCTCGTCCGCGCGATCGAGGGCGATCACCAGATTCGCACCGCCGTGTTTCGCGATCGCGTCACGCTGCTGCCAGGCGACGAACGCCACGTCCTGGTGCCACGGAAAGCCAGTGCCGACCCGGGGCGCTTTCAGGTTGATCTGATCGACGATCCAACGCGGCGACGTCACGCCGACCGACTCCATGAGCTTGAGGACCCGCCGGTCATTGCGGAGCAGGGCCACCTCGTCGCTGGCGGACGACGCAAACGTGATCTTTCGCAGCGCGCCGGGAATGATCGCGCGCTCACCGCGGCGGCCGCTCGCAGTCTGCACCTGGTAACGCGCGCCGTCGATCTCGGCGTCGGCCAGGAGATGCGCACCCTTCGACGCCAGCTCGTCGCTCGCCGAGCGAAGCGCGTCCACCTCTCGTGGCGTGAGGAAGCCCTGGACCAGCGCCCACCCATCGCGCTCGAACCGTTCGCGGATCATCGGTGCAGAGGAAGACACCAGACCGATTGTCACACGTCGCATCGCCTGTGGAGCTGTGACCCCAACTGAACGGCGTGAGGCGCCGCCGAGGCCGACGGGGCACTACACGCGGCAGCGGTATGGAGTGCGGTGACCGCAGTCACCGCTTTGACTCCCGTCCTCGGGGTATTCACCACGAAGACACAGAGGCACCGAGGGGGACGGAGACCGTGAGCGCAGCGTCAGCGCGTGAGCATGTCGAAGGCCGCACGGTAGCGGCGGCTGCCGGCGACCTTCGTGCCGTCGCGCAGCACGACGACGAAGTCGCCGTTGAACATCGGCTGCAGCTCGCGGACGCGGTCGGCGTTGACGATCGACGAGCGTGAGACGCGGACGAAGCGCGCGGGATCGAGCCGCGCCTCGAGACTGGCCATCGTCTCGCGCACGAGATGATGGCGCGCTCCGCTGTGCACCTCGACGTAGTTACCTGCCGTTTCGAGTCGATCGACCTCGTCGACGTCGACGAGAATCACGCGTCCGTCGCCCTTGATGGCCAGCCGCTTGGCGTAGTCGTGCGCCGGGCGTCCGAGCTCTCCGAGCGCGGCCGCGATCCGCCTGTCGAGCTGCCCCGGCGCGTCCGCCAGCCGCCGCCGTGCGCGCTCGACCGCGGTGCGGAAGCGATGCCGGTCGATCGGCTTGAGCACGTAGTCGACCGCATGCACGTCGAACGCGCGAAGTGCATGCTCGTCGTAAGCGGTGACGAAGACGACCGCAGGCATTCGCGCGACACCGATCGCTTCGACGACGTCGAAGCCGCCGACCTCGGGCATCTGGATGTCGAGAAAGACGAGATCGGGTGCGAGCCCCGTGATTGCGTCGATCGCCGCCGCTCCATCACCGCATTCGCCGATGACCTCGAGGTCGGCTTCGCCCCGCAGCTGCTGGCGGATGCCGCGCCGCGCGATCGGCTCGTCGTCGACGATGAGCACGCGAATCACGCGGGGATCTCCAGCGAGACGATCATTCCGCCGTCGCGGTGACTCGCGAGAGCGAACGTATGACGCGCACCGTACTGCTGCTGCAATCGTGCGCGTGTGTTCGACAGACCGATGCCGTCGTGCGCACCGGCCGCGACCCCCGGCCCGTCGTCGCGCACGGTCAGCTGCAGCCGGCCGTTCCGTCGCGCGGCAGCGATCTCGATCCGTCCCGCAGCGATGCGCCGCGCGACGCCATGACGGACCGCATTCTCGACGAGCGGCTGGAGGATGAGCGGAGGCACGGGAGCGTCGAGCGCCTCGCCGGCGACGTCGATGCGATAGGCAAAGCGGTTGGAGAAACGGACGCGCTCGATCTCGAGATACGCTTCGACGAGCTCCAGCTCCTCGCGCAGCGGAACTTCGTGCTTCGCGGAGCTGTCGAGCGTTTTCCTCAGCAATCCACTGAGTCTCACGAGCACGTCGTCCGCGGCGTCGGCGTCCTCGCGCATCAACACGGACACCGTGTTGAGCGCGTTGAACAGGAAGTGCGGCTGCAACTGCGCCTTGAGCGCGAGCAGCCGCGCTTCGGCGAACTGCCCTTCGAGACGCGAGAGCCGTGTGGTCTCGGCCACGATGACGAGCAGCCAGTAGGCAGGAAGGTCGAGCAGGAACGTCGACCCGAGGAGCCGGAGGAAGGTGGCGCTCCAGGAGCCGGCGTCGCTCCTCGCCCCGACCAGCGGAGCGAGGAGCGCGAAAATCGCGAGGTTGAGCAGCACGGCCACGACGCTTCCGGCTACATGCACGAGCACGCTGCGCAGCGCCCGTGCTCTGCCGAACGGGTAGCGCGCGGTGAGACGCAGAATCGCCGGCGTGAGGAGCGCCCAGATCCAGGCCCACGCGAGCCAGATCGCGAGCGGACGCATCCAGCCGATCGGCTCGCCGCGCATCGCCGCCGAGACGTGCGCCTGCGCTGCGAGCAGCAGGCCGCAGAGCGTCCAGCCTGCAGCGATGATCAGCGCCCCTCGCACGGTGTTCAGCCTAAAGCAGAATGCTCTCACTTCACCAACCGATCAGGGAACGACGGGGGGCCTCCGGCGGCCGGGCCGCGGGCCCGGACCCGCTGGTTGGCCCAGCCTCCGCGACACTCTGTCGCGAGATACGAGGCTGTGTCGCGGAGGCTGGGCCAACCAACGGGGTCCGGGGCCGATGGCCCCGGCCGCCGGAGGCCCCCGTCGTCTCCTCATCCGTGGGTCAAGTGCGTGCGTTCTACTTACCGCAGGCCGAGCTGCTTCATCAGGCCGAGCGTATTGGCCGAGGTCCACTCCTCGGCGATCTTGCCGTCCACGAAGCGGAAGATCGCCGTGCCGCTCACCTCCACCTTCCGGCCGGTCGCCGGGATGCCGTTCCCCGTGCCGGTATTCGTGCCGCACGCAGTCCAGCGGACGGCGACGAGATCGCGCTCGGCAACCATGAGATCGACGTTCACGGCGAGGTCGGGAAATGCCGAGCGCCATCCCTTCGCCTCGTTCATGCCGTCCTCGTGGGTGAACGTCCTCGAGCCGCCGTGTCCGACGAAGTCGTCCGTGTACGGCACCGTGAAGATCCCGCGGCTCAGCCCTTCTTCGTAGACCCGTTTCGCCACCGCCTTGTTGATCGCAGTCTCGTCCGCGGAGCACGGCGTGACGCACGGCATTGTCACCAGAACCAATCGAACCAACAGCATCGTTGCAAACAGTTTCATTCGCTTCTCCTTTCGCGGCGCATCGTGCCCCGCAGCGTCCGGATCGGGCGACGACCTTGTGACGAGCGGAATCAGCGGCGTGACGAACGGGTGGAATTGCGCGCGGACCTCGCGCGACGGCGCGAGCCGGCCGGCACTGATTCGCGAAGCGCGGATCGATCGTGGTTCCGTTTACGACGCCGGGTGCATGAAGACGTTCTTCCAGTTGCTCACACCCGTCTTAGAATAGGACGATGGGCAGAACGCTGAGCAAAGAGGAAATCTTCGACCTTACGACGGATGAGCGGCTGCATCTGATCGAAAAGCTCTGGGACAGCCTGCCTCCTCATGACGTGCCCGTGCCCGACTGGCACAAGGAGGTTCTCGAGGAGCGCCTCGAGGATCATCGCCGCAACCCGGATGACAGCGTCTCGTGGGAAGAGGTGAGGAAGGAGCTCCTGCCCGGACGATGAGCCGGGAGCTCCGTCTTCGTGGAGCAGCACTGTCGGACCTTCGGCGCGCGCGCGGCTGGTACGAGCGCGAGGCGCCGCACATGGTCGATGCGTTCCTCGAAGAGTTTCGTGCCGTCATCTCGTCAATCGAAGAGCGCCCGCTGATGTACCCCGCCATTGCCCGACAGGTAAGGCGCGCGCTGATGACGCGGTTTCACTACGCGATCTACTTCACCGCCGAAGAAGAAACGATCATGGTCTACGCGATCCTTCATCAGGCACGCCACGAAGGCAGATGGAAGCAGCGGCTGCCTCGTGAGCGCTGATCCACGCGACATGCACCCAGGCGAATTCGCTGTACAAGTAGCCCGACGGCGATTCACGCCGATCTCCGCTCCAATCATCGTCGCCCACTCGTGACTACTCGGACGCAGGCGCGTGCTCTCGAGGGGCGCTCGGGGGTCACAGCTTCGTTCTTCGCTGCGGGTCCTCGGGAACGAAAAACGAAGCTACGACTCCCTCCTCGGCCTCTGCGTCCAACGGATTCGATAGCCCGGAGTTCGAGGCGTGCATCACGTCGATCCAAGCGCTCGCGCAGCGCGACGTGAAGTCTCACGTCGCGGCGCGTCAGGTCGTACCGCAACCGCAGCCCGACTACTGGATTCATCAGGACGGCAAGCAGTTCCACGCTCCCGACATCGCCACGCTCGTGCAATGGGCGAAGGAAGGCCGCGTCAAGCCGGGCGGTCAGATCTACGACGCGACGCGGAAGCAATTTACGCACGCTCGGGACGTGGCGGAGCTACGCGACGCCTTTCACAAAGAGCCCGAGCCGCCGCCGAACGAGTTCTGGGTCCATCGTGACGGCAAGCAGTTCGCTGTGCCCGACATCGCCGCGCTGCGAAAGCTGGCAGAGGATGGCGGCATTGACAGCGAGACGAGCGTCTACGATCCGGGCCTGTACACCCAGTCGCCGAAGGTGGCGATGAGCTGTCTGTAGAACCTCCACACACCTTCGGTTACACCAGTTCCATGGTTGGATAGGTCGCGGGTTCAAAGCATTCGACTCGCATCATTCGTTCACGTACAATTGCTGCATCTCGACAATTAGGAGGTTCCGGCCGATGGGCCTTGATCAGGGCGCCGCTCTCGACGTGATTCGCAGTGTAGTTGCCGAAGTCCGACCAGAAGAGCTGGACTTCGCCGATGACTGGTACGGCGATCGGACGACCAAATCGGTCGCGCATGGCGATCACATGCAGGGATTCGGCATCGAGACTGGCATTGCGTTGCTCGCGCCTCTCCTAGGGATGTTCGTGAAGGACGTCTTCGGAGCAGCGGCGAAGGAGATCGGCAACCGTCTGGGCAAAAAGATAGTGACTTGGCTCCACGGTCCACGCGAAGGAACGAGCGTCGCGGCGGGCGACCTGAAAACGCTTGGCGAGCAACTCGAAGCGCATCTCGTCAATCATGGCATTGCACCACCAGAAGCACAGCGTGCCGCTGACAGCTTCACAAAGACGCTTGTCGCACGGCCCGACTTGCTCGTCCGCCTAGCGAAGCAGGCTGCTTGAATCTGCACGCCGTCACCGCAGTCGATGCGAACGGACGCGAATCCCGGATCAGCATGGTCCCTGATCGCAGCCTAACGACGTCGCTGCTTATCGCGTTTGTCGTAGTGAATCTTCTCGGTAGCGGCGATGCGGATGCTAGCCGCCTCATCGACGTGAGCGTTCTCTTCGTGCTGCTGTGGTTGGTCTATGCGGTTCTGCGCTCAACCCTCGTCGGGATCACGCTCTGGCGGCTGCGCTTCACGCCGCTCGACGCCCGCTTCTCCGATGTCGAGTCGCTCATCGCACGCGTGGGCGTCGAACTCGGACTGACTAGGCGCCTCGTCGTATATCGCGCCGGTGGCGACGGCCACATCGGCGCTCGCGTCGTACACCGCGTCAGACAGCCGATGCTGGTCGTATCCGATGGTCTGATCAGGCTGGCCCGGAGCCACAGCATGGAAGCAGACGCCGTCATCCGCCATGAACTAGCGCACATATGTAATCGCGATTACAGGTTCTATGTTGTTCTTACGCTGCTGTGCCTAACGTTCACGGAGCGCGCCGTCTTTTTGCCGTTTGCCTATGGGTTTGCCATCATGATGATCGCTCCGTGGTGGATCATCATTGTGTTGTTGATCCGACGGCGCGAGTACCTCGCCGATACCATCGCGCTGAAAACCGCAGCCGATGCGCATGCGTACGTGCGCATTCTGGCCGCTGCCGCGGACACGCCGGCCGGCCTCTTTCACCCGACGCGATCGCAGCGAATGCGCGCGATGATCGACAGCTCTCCGATGCTGCGCACGAATCCACTGGTGTTGGCGACCCACTGCGGAGTTTTGCTAATGATCGCTCAGGCTGTCATCGCGTTGGTGCCGTTGTTGATCATCCTCGCGTTCTGGCCGGCGCGCGCGGCCCTTCTCGAGGTGCTGAAAGGCTGGCGCCGGAAGCGTCCCGCCGTGGTGCAATTTATCGATGCTACGCCGGAAGTCGATCAGGCCACCATGTTCTTCAGCGAGTTGCTGCGACAGGGCGCGAATCGCTGGAACGAGTGGCGACGGACTGCGCCGGCGGTGTGCCCGCGCCTCGTGCGCGCGCGCCTTGCTGGCGTGGTAGCCCGCGGCGCGGACCTTTCGCACACAAACCTGACTGGCGCGGATCTTTCGCGCGCAGTTCTGGCGGGTGCCGACATCAAAGGCGCGTTGTTCGCCGAGGCCGACCTGACCGGAGCCGATTTGAGCGCCGTATCCGGCGCGGAGTTAGCTGATTTCTCGAACGCGCGCCTAGTTGCAACGAAGGGAATCGACCTCAGCTCATTTGCTCGGGGGTGGCGGTTTCATGCGGCGCTCATGCTTGTGGCGCTGGTAAGCACAGCGGCAGCGTTGACCGTAACGGACGTGCAACTGCTGCTTTCTCGCATGTCACAGGTCACTAGGGTGGGGTTCCTTGTCGTGCTTGCAGCGATCGTCATACTGCAAATTGCCGCTGGTCGCGCCACGCTGCACCGCGTGCGTCAGCCGATCGTGCGTGGGCCGGACAACCGCGCGGCTCGGCTCGCTGCATCGTGGGAGTGGGCGACGCTCGTCCTCTCAACAGTAGGCGCGCTCATCGTTGGCGCTCGCCTACTGCTCTACCAGTCCGCCGTTATAACCGCCACCGCCGTAGTGCTTTGTTGGGCATCACTAATCGTCGTGTGGCTGGCTGCGAATGCTGCGAACCGAAAGGCGATGCGACCGGCCATACGCGCAACGCACTGGCTTGGGGCGATCGTCGTCCTCGCGTTGCTCTGCAACGTCGGATGGGGAGGCGCTCGTGGCTTTCGTGACGACATGTCCTTCAGCGAAAGCGACAAAAACCGCCATGAGTCGTCGCTGTTGCTGCTGGACAACCTGTCTAAACATAGGAACAGGGAGATGGACGCGCGCTACTGGGTCCCCGCTGTTCTCACGCAGATGGACTTGCGTCCTTTCGTGCAAGCTATTGATGCTCGCCAGCAGCACCACGTTCGTGCCAGAGGACTCCACTTGCGGAAGGCAAGGTTCGGGTGGTTCACGTGTACCGACTGCGATTTTCGCGACGCGGATCTGACCGACGCCGAATTTCTAAACTGCACCTTCGAGGCTACACGGTTCGATCGAGCCAGAATGCAGGACACAGAGTGGTCCGAAAGTAAGTTTCGGAACGTTCGGTTCGACGGAAGCAGAATCGCTGGCGTCCGAATGTTCGGATGCCGTTTCGACGACGTGTCATTCAATGCCGTTTCGGGGGTCCGAGATGAGATTTGGGACATTCGTCCATCGTTTGAGAAGTCGACGTTCGTGCGCACGACGTTTCGTGGCGCAGACCTCCGTGGCTTCATCTTTAGGGCCACCGTATTGCGCGGATGCGACTTCCGCGGTGCCCGTCTCGGTGTTCGTCCGGATGGACAATATGTAACGCAGTTTGACTGGGCGGATCTCTCCAGTGCGACCTTCGCTGGAACATCCCTGGGAGAATCAGATCTGACCGGCGCAATGCTGGATGGCACTGACTTCCGTGGTTGCGACCTTACCAAGGTCACGGGACTGACCGTGCAACAAATACGGAGTGCGGTCACCGACGATCATACGCATTTACCAGTCATGGAGAACTGACGCGCGGTTGTCGCGCAGTGCGCGGATCGACACCGCCCGAGCCGGCCTCGGTTCCGGCTTCGGACTGGGTGACTGGGGGCAGAGCTTCGTTCTTCTCCACAGGCAAGAGGCCATTGGGGTCAGACAGACCCTCGTTTTTCTTTCTTCTCAGATGAAACGAGAAGAAGAAAGCGCTGACCTCGGCTCCTTTTCGCAAAGCGTGCGGAAAGTTTTTTCGCGGACGGTCCGATCGTCGCACCGCTCGTGATGGGCGGAGGAACACGCCTTGACGAAGTCGCAGTCGATCTGTGGTAATCCCCTTCCGATGGACTTCGCGACTCTACGTGCGCTTCTTCGGCCCCATGTGACGGGGCTGAGTAACATCGCCACGCACAACCCCGTCATGTGGGAAGCGCTGGGGCTACCCGCCACCGAAATAGAGGTGCGCACGGCGCTCGGAGGTCACAGCTTCGATCTTCGCTACGGGGGCCGCGGGAGCAAAAATCGAAGCTCTGCGCTCCTGTTGGAACAATGGAAACGGTGACCCTGAGCCGGACGAGAGACTGCGATCAACCGGCACGACTGCTCATCGTGCCGCTACCACCCTCCGGCCACGCCAACGCGGTACCGAATCCGGCCACCGCTTCCGCGAGTTCCTCCGAATGCGCGCACGCCACATCCTCCAGTTCCCGAGCAAGGACGGCGTCCACGGTTGTCTCATCCCGCCTCGCCAGATACCGCAACATCTCCCGCTGATACCACGGCACCCGCGCCCGTAGCTCCACCAGCCGGATCGCCTCCGGCAGGAGATCCGCCACATCGTCCCCGAGAGCCGCTTCGACAACGGCCTGCTCGTAAACCCTCATAACCGCCGCGATCATCTCCTCCCGTGTGACCCGCTGCCCGAGCCTCGTCGAAACCGTTACAATCGCACCATCGTCGATCTCCCGTTTCAGCTGGTTCAGCGTCATTCCGAGCAGCTCTGCCGCGGACATGAGCGGGATGTTGGGTCGGGGGGAGAGGAAGGCATGGCGGATGCGGGAGCGGGTGATTTCGTTCATCGAGCGTGTCTCCTGTGTAGATATAAAAGTATTCGTTCAATGTCGGCGTTTGTCAGGGGGAAGACTCGCTCGTGAGCCGCTCAGCGGAGCTGGGAAAGCTATTCGGCGGACGCCTGCGCGACCTCAGAGTTGCGCGGCACCTGACGCAAGAGTCACTCGCTGAACGCGCCGGGTTGCCTCAGACGCACATCAGTGCGATGGAACGAGGAATCAAGCTGCCGAACCTCGTGACGTTGCTCCGACTGGCCGTAGCGCTCGACTGCAAGGTGGCGAAGCTGGTCGGAGTCTTCGATGAGGCACATCTCTCATCCATCCTGTCGGAGTGACGAAGGAGAACCAGGGGGAAAGGCTCCCAGCCGCACGGACGGTGGTCAGGGGTCAGGGGTCAGGGCGGAGGTTAGCGGTCAGACTTCGTTCTTCTCAGATGAAACGAGGAAAGAAGGTCTGACCCCGGCTCCCAGCCCCTCCTCTCAGAATGTTCGCGTCGCCCGCATATACTCAGAGCTGCTCCACTGCGCGTCATACGTTGCGAGCACGCCGGAACGATTGGTGAGCATCTTCCGCATGTCGCCCAGTTGCGGATTCGTTGACAACAGGCGCGTATAGCTGGCAATGTCCGCGCCAGTAGTTGGCGTAGAGAAGAAATAGAGGATCGGAACCCGGCCGGGCGCGAGTAGGTCGCGGTACTTCAACAGGAAAGCGCGCACAACCAGCCCGCCCATGCTGTGAGCGACAAACACTACGTCCCGATGGTTGCGCAATACATTGTCGTGGCTCAGATGCCGTCGTAGGTGGTCGGCAAGCTCGTCGATCGAGTAGCTCGGAGCGACCTTGGGCGAAGGAAAGTCGTGAACCCAAATGCTGGCGCCGGCGAAAGCATCGTCTGCAGTAAGCAATTCGGGAAAGTACGCTCCGGTTGTGGTGTTCGTCCACGTCGTTCGACCATCGCCGAAGATGCCGTGAACAAAGACGATCACGCGCTCGGCCTTCGTGTCAGCATCGCCGCGGATGTAGCCGGGTAGCCGGCTTGATCCGATATTTGCGGCGCTATCGACGGCGATATTCGTTGCGCACGCCAAGCTTAACAGGGCGGACAATGCGCATGGTACAACGTGCCAACGTTTGGTCATGCTTGCACCCCGGAAGCGACATTGTACATGATTTGCCGTACGCGCTCTTCATCGGCCTAACGTCTTCTCACTCAGCCATGAGGGGCTTCAGGTGCGCCGCGGCTGAGCGGCGCGCCGGGTTGCCGCGACTAATGCGCAGTCGGCGGGGAGCGATCTGGTTGGGTAGACCGGGGAGGTTGCTCGCCCCGGCCCCCCTGCAGATCCGGACGTGCGGGATTATAGCATCCGGCTCCTCAGATCAAGGCTTCGCTGCGCGGCGTACGCGTGAACGATTCCCGGCCGAGGCAGCACCCATTAGCAGGCATTGTCAAGATGGGCGGGCGAATCCCATGCGGCGTTTAGCCGCTGCTATCGATGGGTCTCTCGGTCGGTGGCGTGATGATCTCGCAGTCCCGGCGTCTCGGTGTGGAGGTGTCGGAGATGACTCCGCACCAGTCACCGATCAGGATCAAGGCTTCCGATCATGGATCGGCGTGGCCCCTGACGCACAAGGCGTCCCAGAAACGGATCGGTAGGACGAGCACGTGTCCAATTGGAAGGTGCACAAACTTGTGGCTCACCGGCCCATGGCCGGCGTCCAACCCCGTGTGGCTCGCGCGCTCGTCGCGGAATCATAACTCCACCTCGTCCTGGCCGGTGCGGCCTCCAATCACAGCTGGTGGTTGTCAACCAACCCCAATGGTGGCTGACCGCACCGACCAAGCTCAAACAACACCTTCTTCGAATCGAACGGCTGCTGGTCCCGCAGGACGTGAAAGACGGCACGTGCGAGCTTGTGGGCGATGCTCTTGATCGCCACGACCGCATTCACCTTCGCCGCCTTCCGGTCGTGGCACCGCTTTGCTTCAGGGTAGAAGCGGACGGCGAAGTGCGCCGCCTCGATGAATGCCCAGGCCAGAAACGGGTTGCCGTTCTTTGCGTTGTTGTCGGCCTTCCTGCCGTTCGAGAACCGTTGTGCGTCCACGCACCGGCAGTACGAAGCAAAGTTGCCGGGCGAGGCGAAGCGGTTCATGTCGCCGGCCTCGTACATGCTCGTCAGAGCCAGGATCTCACCGATCCGCCAGACGCTGAGCAGCGGCTTGAACCCATCGCGTAGTCGCGCCTTCTTCAGCACAGCGCGTTCGAGCACGCGCGTCTGTTCGGTGAGCGCCTCGATGACCTTGATGGTCGTCGTCAGCGCGAGGGCGAGATCCTCGTTGTCGTACACAGCGGCGATGCTTGCCGCGGTGAGATGTTTGACCTCATTCGACGAGATTTTCGTTCCCCGGTTCCTTTGCTCGAGGTTCTGCACGCTTAGATGTTCGCGGTGCGCTGTCGCACGAGCGTCGCCCGTTTGCGCAGCAGATCGCGCACGGCGCGCTGCTCCCGCGGATAGATGTAACCTTTGGGCAGGATACCGAGCCGCATCATGTGCGCGAGCCACCGGGCGTCGTACTCGTCGTCGAGGATCTTGATAAACCGGTTGCGAGTCGTCATGCCCTCGAGTTCCAGAGGGTTGATGTCCAGATCGCAATAGTACGGATAGAACTCGGCGTGCGAGCTGTACGTGAAGTCACACAAATAGCCGCCGTCCACACCGATGTAGCCGCTAACGACGGAGAAGATCTCGGGGCGTGTCAAACCACTCGCCATGCTGAGTAAGTAACGTCGGTGCGTCGTGCAAGCTTCCGGCGCCTCTGGCTAACTTGCTATCTCGAGCCGAGGCATGTTGCTGCGCGATCACTATCTGCATGCCCGCAGCACGCGTGAACGGCGCCGCTACTTCGGCAGCAGTTTCGGAAGGTCTTCCTGATCAAAGCTCGTCAAAAGAGCACTTGGTTTGCACTCCAGCGCGATCGCGAGCCGGAGGATCGTCACCAGCGTCGGTGAACGGGAACCGTTCTCGATCTCACTGACGCGGTTTTGCGGGAACCCGAGACGTTCGCCTAGCTCAACCTGCGTCATGCCGCGCTTCTGGCGGATCTCGCGGACGCGCGCGCCAAATACCTCGCCGGCAGTATGACCTACTCCCACGCTGTGCTCTCGTTGACAATCACTAAAACGTGATATACGCTTGTGCTGCTTTCGAAAGGACGCTCAACCATGCTCGGCCCAACTCTCATCCAACGCATCCGAACCATCTTCCTACATCACGAGCCCCGCGTCACGATCGCCGACGCGGCGGGCGTCCTCGGGTGGTCGCGCGCGGAGATGAATGCGGCCATCGGCAACGGCGAGATCGAGGTGGTCGAGACGTGCAGCGGGAAGAGGATCGAGCTGCGGGAGTTGGCGGTGTACGCGCTCCAGCAGTGGCCATTGACGGCGATCGAAGAGGCGCTCGGGCGGGATGCCACGCTCATCCTGCCGCCGGCGTTGCGGACGCGCAAGCTCACGGTGCGGCTGCCGCGGTATCAGATCGGGGCGTTGCGGGTGCTGGCGGATGACGGGCGGGAGTCGGTGGACGCGATGCTGACGCGGATGTTCGAGGAGCTGACGGACCTCAACCAGCAGCGGCTCGCGCGCCTCATCCCGGGACTCGACGAGGCGATGGCGTGGCCGGAGACAGCAGAGAGCGACCGCGCCTCCTGAAACAACTGACCTGGAGATGATGCGCAATGTCCTCTCCCCTCTCCGATGCCATGCGCCGGCTTCCGGCGCTCAGCGGTCCGCGGCGTCAGCGCGTGCGGAAAGCGATCGAACGGCCCGTGGAGGCTCGGAAAGAGCCGCAGCCGCGGCCGGCGCGGGCGCCGTACGTCCTCACGCTCTCCTCGCGGCGCATTGTGCGGCGCACCCTCCCCGAGGCTGTTGTGCCGTACTTGAGAATGTCGGGACGGTGGCTCGAGGAGCACGGGTTCGCGATCGGCTCAGGAGTGCAGGTGGTGGTCGAGCGTGGGCGGGTGACGCTCATCAGCGAAGCTGTCGAAGCGTTGGGGCCGGTCGCGCCGGCGAAGTAACGAAGGCGCGTTTGAAAGGGATCGCAAGCTCGCGTGGCCGGCGATCCCATCGGACGCCGTACAGATTTCTGTATCATGGTCACCCGTGAAGACGACTCTCGATCTCCGCGACGATCTCTTATCGAAGGCGAAGCAGCAGGCCGCGAAAGAGCACATTTCCCTCACGAGGATGATCGAAGAGGGATTGACTCTCCGTCTACGGCGCAGTCGGAACGAACGTCGCAGTTGAAGCCGCTTCCCGTTTCCCGGCGCAAAGGAGGACTGCGGCAAGGAATCGACGGTCGCAGCAACAAGTCCCTCTTCGATGCGGCGGACTGATGACACCCGACGTCAATGTGCTGGGTTGCCGCCTTTCGCCGGGACCACCAGCACCACGCGGTGGCGCTCCAATGGTTGGACGGCGCGCGCGTGGCTTGCGCCGAGGGGCGCACATCCCTGGCGCTACTGGCAATGGTGATCGTCGGCTTTCTCCGCCTCGTCACGAATCGGCGGGTCTTCATCGAGCCTGATTCCATCGAGGATGCAGTCATGTTCATCGACGCCCTCCTCGACTCGCCAGGAGTCGAGCTTCAACCTTGCGGCGACGAATGGCCGATTCTCAGAGCGAAACTGATCGCTCGTGGTCACAAAGGAAATGAGGTGACCGACGCGTGGATCGCCTCCGCGACCGAATCCTCCTCGGAGCACCTCGTCACCTTCGACCATGATTTCCTGAAGCTCCTGCCCCCAAGCGACTTCACGCTCCTGACCGTCGAGACGGAAAGCGACTGACGCGGCGACAGACTACTGACGGCGGAGCGGGGTGAATCCCCGCGCGGGAGCGAAGAACGAAGCTATGACCCCATCGACGTCCACCAGACGACGAGGGCGCCTCCGGCGCTCCCCGTTCCGCTGCCTGCGTGACGCAGCGGCCAGAACGATCGAAGGTCTGACCCCGGTCTGACGCCGTCGATTCGTCCCGGTTTTCGCCAGCTTCGTCACATAGGCCTTGCTGTTCCAAACCACGGCGGCGCAACCTCGTCAGATGGCTCGAGCGCTCCTCGCCCTGGTTCTCCTGTTACTCCTGCTACCCGCGATGCTCGCATGCACCGTGGCTTCCTCACCAAAGCGTCCTTCGTACGAGGAGGAACGCACCCCTTACGACGCACCCGACAAGGCCGACGAGTACGCGCGCCTCAAAAGACTTGGTGAGCGAACCGACCTGAACGCGCCGCAGCTCTACGAGCGAGCCGAGGATGCGCTGCGGTCGATGCGCGGCTACTCGGTGATGCTCGATCGGGAACGGCCGTCGCGCGCGCAGCGCGCTTTTGCTCCGGAGAACGCGGCTGAGACCGCAGCTGACCTAAATCTGGCGCGCTGGAGCTGGCTCGGGCCGGGAAACATCGGCGGACGCACGCGTACGCTCGTCATCGATCCGCAGCAGACGGGGACGATGTACACCGGTGGCGTCTCGGGGGGCGTCTGGAAGACCACCGATGGGGGCGCCGCGTGGCGGCCGACTGGCGACACGCTCGCGAACATCGCGATCAACTCGCTGGTGATGGACCCGCATGACAACAGGAGACTCTACGCGGGGACGGGAGAGGGTTACTTTCGCGAACTCGTTCGGGGCACCGCACTGCCGCTTCGCGGCGGCGGGATCTTCGTCTCGACGGATGCCGGCGAGAGCTGGTCGATTCTCGAGAGCACGCGCACCGGCGATTTCCATTTCGTGAACGATCTCTTCGTGAGCTCCGTCGACACGAACCGCATCTATGCAGCAACCAGGACGGGCGTCTTCCGGTCGTCCGATGCAGGACAATCGTGGACGCGAATCCTCTCTGTCGATGCCGCGGGCGGCTGTCTCGATCTCGTTGCGCGTCCCCGTGCCGCGTCCGACTACCTCTATGTATCGTGCGGGACGCTCGGGCAGGCGACCGTCTATCGCAACATGGATGCGGCAGCGGACGGCGCATGGAGCGCGGTGCTCTCGGAGCCCAACATGGGGCGCACCTCGATCGCCGTGGCGCCTTCGAATCCCGACGTCGTGTACGCGTTGTCGGCCAGCAACGCTTCGGGAGGGCCTTCCTATCAGGCGCTGCTGGCCGTCTTTCGCTCGAACGAAGCGGGAGCTGCAGGAACGTGGACGGCGGTCGTGCGAAACACGGCGGCCGACCGGCTGTCGACGCTCCTTCTCACAAACCCCGTCGCCGCTGCTGAAGTCGAATGCAAGTTCAGCAACCAGAATAAATTCGTCACGATGGGGTGGTACTGCAACACGATCGCCGTGGATCCGACGAATCCCGACAGGGTGTGGGCAGCCGGCGTCGATGTGTTCCGTTCGGACGACGGTGGTGCCAACTGGGGGGTTGCGTCGTACTGGTGGGCGAATGGCACTGCACCTTCCTTCGTTCATGCCGATCAGCACGCCATCGTGTTTCACCCGGATTTCAATGGAGACACGAACAACACGCTCTTCGCCGCGAATGACGGCGGCATTTTCAAAACCGATGAAGCTTCCGACGAGGTGCTACGCGGGATCACGACGCTCTGCAACCCCGATAACGGCAAGATCGCATGGCAGCACATCAGCGGCAACCTCGGGATCACGCAGTTCTATCACGGCGCCGTGTTTCCAAACGGCCGCGAATACATAGCGGGCGCGCAGGACAACGGCACGCTGCTCGGACGCGACGATCACGGCGTGAACGGGTGGACCCCGGTCGCAGGCGGCGATGGCAGCTATCTCGCGATCAATCCCGCGAAACCGAGCACCTTTTACGTGTCGTCCCAGGTCGCCAACATCCTGAGGACCGACAACGGCGGATCGACGTTCAAACAAGCAACCGCGGGCCTGGCAGACGACTTCCTTTTCATCACGCCGCTGATGATCGATCGCGAGACTCCGCAGGTTCTCTGGACCGGCGGCCGGAAGCTGTGGCGAACCGACAACGAGGGCGTAAGCTGGAAAGCCGCCAGTACCACGCTGGGCACAGGGAGAGTGAGTGCGATCGCCGTATCGGGGCCGCGAGTTCTTGCGGGAACTTCGAACGGCTTCATCTACCGAAACGACGACGCGCGCTCGGCGACTCCGGCGACCGCATGGCCCGGCGTTCAACTGCGCGAAGGGTTCGTCTCGTCGATCACGCACCATCCCGATTACGCGGACGTCGTTTATGCAACGTTTGCCGGGTTCGGTGGAACACACGTCTGGAAGAGCACGAACGGCGGCGTATCGTGGGCGCCGCTCGACGGAGAAGGTGACGGTCAGATTCCCGACATTCCCGTTCACTCACTCGTCGTCGATCCGCGGCGTTCGCAACGCCTTTTCATCGGCACGGACCTCGGTGTGATGGTGTCGACCGACGGTGGCGCTCACTGGATGACGGAAGTGGACGGAATGCCGAACGCAGTCACTGAATGGCTGGTGATCGCTGCCTCCGCCGAGGGGCGATCGCTGTACGCGTTTACACACGGCCGCGGCGTCTGGCGGGCAACGTTGACGGACGCACCGATTCGCCGCCGCCGGGCTATCAGGAGCGGGGGCACGTAGCCGCCGCTGTGGTGAATACGAACGCGCCTCGCAGCCCTGGATCACCGCCGCTTGCGAACGACGGCCTAACAGCGTGGGAAAAGAGGTTGGGCGCTCAATGGCGCACGGCTCGCCGGCGCGTGGCGGCGGCGGCGACCGCTGGCCGGTACACCTGGTTGAGAGTGCTGCCGGAGCTGCCCCCGAGATGGGTGCCGCCACCGGCCGCCCAGATCAGACCGTCCACGAAGGCTGAGCCGACAATGCCATGAATGGGCATATGCATGTCGGGGAGCTCTGTCCATGTGTTGGTCCTGGGGTTGTAGTAGTCATGGTCGGGGAACATGCCGGCCGGCCCCTCGCCGCCCCAGACGTGGAACAAACCGTGGGCCATGACCCCGTTCATGCCGCTGCGGGGGCGAAGCATGGGGGCGGCGGTCGTCCAGGTCCGCGTTTGAGGGTCGAAAACTTCGTGCACGGTCGTCATGAGGGGCGACAATCCATTGCCTTGCCGCCCGCCGGCGTAGTGGATGCGGCCGTCGATCGCCGCGCCGGTGAAGTGGTTGCGCTGCGTGGGCAGGTTCGGCAGCACCTCCCAGGTATCGGCCGCCGGGTCGTAGACGGCGAAGTCGGATCCGCGCGGCAATCGTCCACCGGCGACGTAGATCTTGCCGCCGTAGGCAACGGCAACGCCGGAGCTGCGCGCCGTGGGCATCGGCGCCTTCGTGACCCATACACCGGCCGCGGGATCCAGCTCGTAGACCGTGTTCACGTAGCTGTTCGTGTTCGGCGGGTCATCGGCGTTCAACTGGCCGCCGATGAGGTAGATCTTCCCGTTCACGCTGGCCGCCATCCCGTGGTTGTTCCGCACCGGGAGCTGTGGACCGTAGGCCCAGGTGTCGGTGACGATGTCGTAGACCTGGACCGTACGGGCGGTCAGCCGATCCTGCGGATAGCCGCCCATGAGGTAGAGCTTGCTGTTCGATTCCGCGACCGCCAACTCGGAGAGGGCTTCGAGCGTCGGGGCCCGCATCCCCCATTCGCCGGGGGCCGGCTCCTGCGCGGTCGCGTCACCTGTCGAAAGGATGAATACAAGAACAGACGATGCGAGCACGAGGTGATGCGCGCATTTTCTGAGGATTCCACTCAGACCCGGTCGGGCCTCCCGCAGGTTCCTCTGTGCTTTCGCCAGCTCACTCCTCAGCCATGGCGTCATCAGCCACCTCCATCAGACAGGCTCGCCCACCGCTGGAGAACCCGCAAGACGTTTGTGACAGAGCTCATGAAACCTGTGACGAGTATGACCAGGCACGGTTCGACAGGCGGCGCTCAGTCGGCGGCGGCGGCGTCGCAGAGCGCGGCCACGAGCCGGTGCGCGGACGGCTTGTGCAGCACGACCCGGCGGCGGATGAGGAACACGTACACGGGCGCGAGAATGGCGGCGGTGAAAAAGACCAGGACCAGCAAAATGACAAAGAGATCCGCCGTGGGCGACATGGGCCGGACGATCGTGCGCCAATGCAGGGAAGGATGCAAACGCGTACGCGCGTGGCTCGATTTGGAGTGCGGTGACCGCAGTCACCGCTTTGACTCGCCGCGGAATGGCAGCGGTTCTCGCGAGATCGGCGGCTCCGCCGCAGTCAAAGCGGTGACTGCGGTCACCGCACTCCATAACGGGACGTACAATCGACGGATGGCCCTCCTCGACTTTTTCCGCAAAAAGAAGCCGGCGCCGCCCGAGCCCCTTCCTTCCGCGCGCTGCATGATCCTCACGCGGCTCCAGGAGCCGCCCGACGACGACACGGTGCGCAACGCGTGGCTGCGCTTCCCCGGGGCGTCCGTGCGGAAGGAGAACGGGGCCTGGCTGGTGGCGGGGCCGGACGTGCGCGCCGGCGCGCAATTCATCCCCGGGCCGGTGCCGGACGGCAAGGCGGAGCAGGCGGCGGAAACGCCGCTGTGGCCGAATGGCCCCGCCGAGGCGGTCCACCGTTCTCATGTGGCGGTGGGGTGCAAAGCGGAGGGAGGCCCGGTCCAGCAGGCGTTCCTCCTGACTGCCATCGCCTCGGAGATGCTCAACGTGTTCGACGGGAGTGCGGTCTACTGGCCGGCCGGCGCCGTCACGGTGCCGCGCGAGAAATTCAACGCCATCTTCGCCTTCGCCACGCCCACGCAGCTACCGCTCGAGCTGTGGTGCCGGTTCGGGCTCTTCCGCCTCGACGACCGGCACGGCGGCCTGCGCACGATCGGCATGCGGCAGTTCGGGAGGATGGAGGTCGAGATCGAGCGGTCGTCGTGGGGGCCGCCGGAGCTGTACGCCCTCGCCAAGGACGTCGCGAACTACATCCTCACCTCCGGCACCGAGGTGAAGCACGGCGACACGGTCGGCAAGGACGCCGAGCAGAAGATCGTCGTCCATCACGGCCGCAGCACGCACCTCAACGACGACGTCTACAAGATCCTCACCCCGTGACGCGCACCCCACTCTCGATCCGGTACTTTCAGCCGCTCGTCCGACGCCGGACGAGGAAGTGCTGCGAATCGCCGAAACCGTCAGCACATCCCGGTGCACATGTGCCCACCGAACGTCCCGCAACCGTCGGGCATGACCCAGCAGAGACCGGTGTAGCACTCGCCGCCCCCGCATTCGTCGTAGTTCGGATTGCAGTAGCAGTCCGGCCGGAGTGAGTTGACCCGCAGCACCGTGGTGGACTTCGTGGGCGGACCGAGCCTCACGAACGCCGCGCTGTAAAGCTCGCGCGAGAACGATCGCCTGGCCGTCGCCTCGAAGGTCAGCATGGCATGCCGCGCATCCTCGACCTGATCGGATGATTCCGACTTCAGCGCCTGCAGGACGCCCGACGCCAGCAGCGCACGCCCCTCTGCGATGACGGCATGCTGCTCGTCCGTCAGTTCCGGATGCGCTGCGACGAACTGCGCGAGGTGCAGCGTCCAGAGCTCCGCTTTTGCCGCACCATCGAAACGGGCATAGACAGCCTTCCGCTCGGCACCCTGCAGCGACGCCAGGACCTTGTACTCACGTTCCCGTGGATTCTCCGCAAAGGCGGGAACGGCCAACATCACAATCAGCGCAGCGTTAACGAGTCGCATGACACCCCTCCATACGGACATCATGCGGCAGATAAAGCAGCGCCACAAGTCAGCAAGATTGGAGTTTCACGGTCTCGGCCATTCCACCCGTGAAGCTAGCGAAGCACCCCGCGCTTCCCCATCGCGTGCGCATACCAGCTGAAGAACAGCAGCAGGATCGCAATCACAGCGCTCGTGATCGCCATCTGCTGCCCCATGACGGTGCCGCCGTCCGTGAGCACGTAGGTGTAAACGAGGCTGATCAGAAACGCCGCCAGCGACAGGACGAAGATGGGGAAAGCCAGCTTTCTCCGCATCAGGAGAAGGATCGAAGCCAGGAAGGCGCCCCACACGCCGATCGCCCACACGGCCGTCATCCAGCCGGGCATGTTCTCGTAGTGGGCGATCTGCTCCGGCTTCATGCCCACGCTGGCCATGTACTGCGCCCCCTGGGCCATGGCCATCACGAAGTCGAAGACGCCGATGGAGTTGAACAGGACGGCGATCACGCCGACCAGCCACAGATGCCAGGGAGCTTTCGAACTCGTGTTGGTCATATGCGCGACAGCATAACCCGCACGCACGAGGGCCTCAACGGGCGTCGAAGAAGCCGAGGTCCGAGATGCCGAACTTCACGTTCACCGTCCATCGCCCGTTCTTCATGGCCCTGGAGAAGCAGAATCTGGTCGTTCCCTATGCCGGCCTGGCGCTCTCCTCGCTGGGCCTGAAAGGCACCGAGGAGTGGATGAAGAAGAACGCCAGGAAAGTGGATCGCTACCGCGCATGGATGCAGTCGCAGGCAGGGAACCCGGGGGCGGTGGGGAGGAAAAAGTAACGACGTAGCAGTGACCGAGGAGGATTGAGGCTACAGAGAAGCAGAGGCACCGATAACCTCGGTGGCGTCCGTACTCGGCGCCGCAAGTGTTGCGCCCGGTCAGGCTGTGAAACGAGAAGAAAAAAGCTCTGACCCCGGCTCCTTGACCCCCCTTCGGGTAAAGAAGTGTCCCTTCGTGATCGGCGATACTTGGACCGGCCCGGGTGCGCGGGACAGGCTCGTGTCACCCCGTGGGCTGAAGAGGGCCGGCCCTCCTCACAACGTCAGACCGGCTTAGCGCCGGATGAGGAGGAGCTGTATGCGTCGTTCAGTCATTGCTGTGGCCGTGGTGTGTCTTCTCGTTGCGTTCTCTACTCCCGCCGCGACTCATGATGAGCGTGTCGGGCGCGGCAAGGATGATCCGATCACTCGTATCGTGAAAGTCATCAAGAAGGCTGTCAGGTCGTTGGGCGACGGGCTGACCGGCCCCCGGCCGTGAGTTCGTCATAGCTGTGCAGCCGTGTACTCTCGCTCCGGCGTTGTTCGGAGCGAGAGTACATACTCCCTTACCTGGATTGCCATATCGGGCGATGCCTGCTTCATGGCGATCGCTTCGCTCAGGTGTCCGAGGGCTTCAATCGCCCGGGCGTTCAGGTGGGCAGCGAGGAACTCGCTCATGATTGTTCGGGCGAGGGTCTCCGCTTCCTGGAAGAGGAAGAGGCGGAGCATCCCTTCGACCATCTCGAGGCCGCAGATCCCGGCTTCTTCGGCGAGAGAGCTCTTGAGGAACTGGTGGCGCACCTTGCGGAGCGCTGCCACACCTTCCTGGTGGAGGCCCCGGCGGATGAGGAGCCGGCCGCGGCCTAGCTCACCCTTCAGGGCCTCGATGGGTTGTCTGAGGCTCCGGTAGAGGGTGATAGCTCTACTCAGGTGGTATTCCGCGTAGTCGAACTCCCCCAGCTCGATCGAACAGTAGCCGATGGCGTTGTGGAGCGCGGCGGTGGTGTCTTCGCCGATCTGAGTGGTGTTGGACGTGATGAGGAGCAGGTGAATCTCGCGGGCCTCCCGGTAGCGGCGCATCCGCTGGAGCAGCAACCCTTCGTAGAAGGCGGAGATTTTTCCGAGCCTCACGTCGTTGAAGTCCCGGAAGATCTCCCTGCAGTACGTGAGGAGGGAGAGGGCTTCCTCGTACCTGCCGACTTCTTGGTACGTGATCGCGCGGTTCAGTTTTACGATGGCGAGATCGTGTTCGAGTCCCTGGTCTCCGAGTTCTGCTTCGGCCCGGTCGTAGGCGTCGATCGCCTCGTCTTGTCTTGCAAGGAAGGAGAGCACCTTTCCCAGGTCCTTCCAGACGTGGGAGCGTATCTGGGCGATGTTGACTTGTGAATAGATCGGCGGGAGTACGTCTACGAGGGCTACGGCAAGCCTGGCGAGCGCCTCGGCATAGACCGGGTCATTCGTGAGCTCCGCGGAGAGGATCTTGGCAAGCCGGTCGACTGCGCCGCAGGTGCGAAGTTCTGGGCGCTCGACGAGGGCGGGGATGTTCGCGCGTTCGGTGGCGGCGAGAATCCGAGGGACGGCCGTTGCGGCTTCCTCGCGTTCGCGCTCAAGCAGGCGAGCGGCGTCGCCGAACTGTTGTGCGTGTTGGCGAATGCGCCGCGAGGAGAAGCGGTCGTCGGGCGGCTTAACCACGGTTCCTCCGCGCGACGGCGTGCTTCAACGCTGCCGCGTACCAAGTGGAGGGATCGTCGATCTGGTCCTGGTGGAGGGATGCGACGAGGATATCGTGGGCCAAGTCCTCCGCGGTCTCGTTCGTAAGCTGATACTGCTCCACACCGGCGATTGTGAGAAGCGAGAAGTGTTCGTAGTAGTAGCCTTCGAGAACAGTGGTGTCGATCGCGTGCATGACCAGGCTCCGATCCCGGACGGTAGCACTTCGGAAGATAGCAGTAAATACGGACGTGCGGCCTTCTTGATGGTTTAGACGCTTAGAGGTGTCTCTTTGTAGATAAATTATCACTGCGCCGAGTGTGGACGAGATGATGAAGGCGAGCACCATCCCGATCGCGTACCACAAGGCGGCGCCCCGCTCTTCCAGGACAAGCGCGGTAACGAGATTGACAAGGAGAATGTAGCCTACGAGGCGGATCGCTACCGCTATGAACAGGAGACGGTCTCGTGCCGCGCGAGCCATGACATTACTCTACCAACCGCCGGATCGGATTTAGTCCTGTTTACGTGTCTGCCTCAACATCTCCCTCGTGAGCGTCGCTTATGGGAGTCTTCTTCCGCCGAGGATCGTAGAAAGTGGTCGGGCGGTTCTTTTTGAATTATTGAAGTTCAAACAACAAAGCTCGGCGGCTTGCCGTGGATGTTGTAAGACTGGTCCCGGAGATCGTCTCTCACGGCGTTGCGCGCTATGTCGCGTCTCGACGCCTCATGAATGATCCGGGGTTAGGTGGCCCGGCCCCGGCCAAGCGCCTGAGCGATTTCGAACATGACGACAGCCGTATGGAACACGACTCGCCGCGCATCGTCCCATGTTGTAGCTTCGCCTTCGCGTTGTCCGGCGTGCTCTTGCCTCTGCACCAGGTCCGTGACGGTGCCCCAATATGTTAGTAATGCGTCGAGGAATGCACGCTTCGAAGCACTTTCGATTGTCTTGATTGCGGATCGCACGCGAGCCACCGTCTGTGCTTTAGCCGTGACGGTTACGTCCGGAGGAGTCGGCAGCGAGGCCGCGAACTCCTGCATCGCTTCCCGGCATAAATGGCCGATGACGGAGAGCTGCGCTGAGGTATCTCCCCTCCAAAGTAGATCCGTGGCAGCGATCCATCGCTGGTACGCAACGACGTACGCGGATTTGAAGGTCTCTGAGCTGACGTATGACAGTACCTGCGCTTCAAGCTGTTCGAGCGGCTTTCCGCGTGCCTTGCGCCATTCTTCATAGGCGCGAAAGCCCTCAGGCGTCACATCGAGTTTCCCTCCCTCACGGGAAGTGTGTCGGAGTGACAGAAGACCAGAACGCGCCAGGATCGACACGTCAGCGTAGGGTACAAGCTCTTGTTCGAATTGCGGGTGATCCAGGATTGTTCGCGAGTCCGCTAACTCATGGAATTGGAAACTGACGCGTGCGGTCGGTGGCGTACTCCGAAAGGCCTCGACCATTCTCGCGAGGAGTTCAAGTTGATGGTGTTCGAGCGTCATGTGGTCGCGATTGTAACGTTGCCGATGAATGGACGATCGGCACGGTTTCGGCCGCGTGCTGTCCCTTGGTTCACCTAACGGATCTCACGCTAAGCTGTGCGGCCGGTCGCGCGGGCCGAAGCCGGAGCGGCGCGGCGGTTGCCGCGAATGACGTTCGCAGAACCGAGTCGCGAGCTGCACCCGCCGTGACGCCGTCGCGTTTGCCGAACAGCAGCCGGCTCGTGCGGTCAGCACGGTTGAGGTCGTCGGCGGTCAGTTCACAAAGGGGTGAGGAAATCGCAACGAGAAGGCTCGGTGTTCACGAGATGAGGTGACGCGATTCGGGTACATCGACGTGGACGGCATTCTGGTTCCGGCCTGGTCGGAAGTTGGCCGGGCGGCGATCGCGCGGCGCCAGAACGTGGAGATGCAGAATCAGGAGTGGGTGGGCAGGTTGGCGCCCTTGGTGTTCGGGCACTACGGCTGGCGCGAAGGCGAAGTGCGAACGATCGAGTCGGCCGGCACCGGTATCTTCGTAGCTCCGCGCTTCGCTCTTTCCGCGCGGCACGTCTCTCGGTCGTACGAGTTATTGGATGACCAATTCGATGCCGCTCGCCGACGGTCTACTTACCTGGATCCGAAGCACGTACGGAAGCTCGTGAACAAGACGAAATACTCGACCCTCGTCTACCAACTTCCGTACGGATATGCGCGACCCGGAGACGCGATGGGCCCGCTTGAATGGCCTTCGCCCGACGCGGCCGATTCGCACGTTCTCGTGGACCTGTCATCCGACCACACGGACATCACGACGTTGCAGACGGAGCCGACCTCTTCCGGAGCGTTGCAAGTCGAGAAGACTCAGAAGTTCTTTGAGTGGCAGATGCTTCCGCCGCCCGTAGGGGCTCAGGTTCGGATCTTCGGGCTGCCTGGGACGACGATTCTGAATCATGGCGACAAGCACACAGTCGCCTTCAATGTGCACGGTGACGTGGCTCGAGTACTGTCGGTTTCTCCGGTCGTTCAGGATTGCGGATTCGCTAAGTTTCCCGGCTTTCGGCTCGATAGGGAATTCGAGCACGGAATGAGTGGCGCCGCGGTTTTCTACGAGGATGCTCTGGTCGGCATCTTCTCCGGTCCCGATTACGTCGCTGCCCTCTGGCCACTCGCGATACACAGCTATGTTGATGTCAACCTGAAGGAACTTCAGATGTCGGATCTCTTCGATAGCGGCGCGATCCGTGTTCGCGACTGGGCCGCTGTGAACGGACGGGTCGAACATGTCCCCTGCGAAGAAGCCGGGATCGAAGATCCTTGTTCGAAGGAACACGTCATCCTGCGATAGAACGCTGGTGAAAGGTAGGCAGCTCGGGCGTGGGGAGCCGGGTCAAATCTTTCGCTTTTCGTCACGGCTTGTTCCTCTTGGAACGATGGAAACGGTGACCTGAGCCGGACGAGAGACTGCGATTAACCGGCACGACTGCTCGTCGTGGCGCTACCACCCTCCGGCCACGCTAACGCGGTACCGAATCCGGGCACCGCTTCCGCGAGCTCCTCCGAATGCGCGCACGCCACATCCTCTAGTTCCCGAGCAAGGACGGCGTCCACGGTTGTCTCATCCCGCCTCGCCAGATACCGCAACATCTCCCGCTGATACCACGGCACCCGCGCGCGTAGCTCCACCAGCCGGATCGCCTCCGGCAGGAGATCCGCCGCATCGTCCCCGAGAGCCGCTTCGACGACCGCCTGCTCGTAAACCCTCATGGCCGCCGCGATCATCTCCTCCCGTGTGACCCGCTGCCCGAGCATCGTCGAAACCGCTACAATCGCACCGTCGTCGATCTCCCGTTTCAGCTGGTTCAGCGTCATTCCGAGCAGGTCTGCCGCGGACATGAGCGGGATGTTGGGTCGGGGGGAGAGGAAGACATGGCGGATGCGGGAGCGGGTGATTTCGTTCATCGTGTGTGTCTCCTGTGTAGATATAAAAGTATTCGTTCGATGTTCGCATTTGTCAAGGGGAAGGCCCGTTCGTGAGCCGCTCGGCGGAGCTGGGAAAGCTATTCGGCGGACGCCTGCGCGACCTCAGAGTTGCGCGACACCTGACGCAAGAGTCACTCGCCGAACGCGCCGGGTTGCCTCAAACGCATATCAGTGCGATGGAGCGAGGAATCAAGCTGCCGAACCTCGTGACGTTGCTCCGACTGGCCGTAGCGCTCGACTGCAAGGTGGCGAAGCTGGTCGCAGTCTTCGATGAGACGCATCTCTCATCCATCCTGTCGGAGTGACGAAGGAAAAACGGGGGGAAGAGCTCCCAGACTCACAATCCCACTGTCCATCGATTTTGACGTTCACCACCGCCGATCCCGCCCACTTCCAGTCCTTGTCGTGGCGCGGTCGCGCGGACGAAACCCGAAGATCAAAGCTGTGGCCCCGGCACATCAATCCCGCTTCTCATTTCGTCATTTTCACTTCATTGACCTTGCGTGCGGAGCGGGAGTCGGAGCGGGTTGTTCTCCGACCAAGCGAATGGTTATCTGAGGGTCCGCAGCGACGTACTCGAACACATGGTTTCTCGTGTAGCGCCACTTCAATGTCGGCTCGTAGCACGTGACAGGGAACGACACACGCAAGTCGGGCTCGCGGTCCGAGAAGAAGTCGCCAGTCTGAAGTTGTTTGGTGAATCTTAGGTCTCGTCGTATGGCTACGTGCAGAGGCGATACAGCTTTGACCTTCTGCCGCAAGAACAGCGGAATCTCTGACGCGTTTTTCGCCTGTCGGACCGGGCCGTCGAAGTCTAGTATCGGTGTGACATCGACGTACCCTCGAGGTGGAACTCGCTCGATCGGATCGATTCTGATTGCGTACCGCTCGTCGAGCTGAATGATGCCAGTGACCTTGTAAGCTACGATATCGCTATCATTGTGAATTCGCAGAGGCTTAAGGTCTCCGTCGGGCGTATCGCCAATCCACTGTACGGTAACCGCCGGCCCGGCCTCCGCAGCAGGACTAACAGGATGGCGGATCGCCCACGAGATGCAGACGGCCGCGATCAGGACGAGGAACAGCGTACCGTCGGGAGAGTCGACGAACTGTTCTGCAGGTTTCGGCAGCAGACGCAGCAGAGCTCCGACGTGGCCGAACTTATCGATAGCGGCGCTTAGGGCGAGCCACAGGAGTACTGCGCCTCCACCGACAATCGCTATTCCGCGGCCCAGCCGATGCATCGACGTAGAGTGTAGTGGCCGCAACGGCGCGTATCAAACGCCTGAAGCGCGTCTCGTACGCATCACGTGTTGCGACTCGCGATGCACAAGCGCGGGTTCCCTCGTTGCGTCCGCTCAACTTGTCGCTAAGCGGAATTTAGACGGCGCCTCGCGCCGGTGATGCCGGCGCCGAGCTTTGTTCTTCTCCAGTCAGACTCGGCGAGCGGCACACCGGACACTTCGCGCGTCCCAGCGGACGCTGGGAGTACCGGCCCGGGCACCGGGAGCGCCTCGCAGGGACCATCGGGCGTCGAGGCGGGCGCCGCGAGTGTCGAAGCGGGCGCCGGGCAGGATCCGCTCGGACGCTCACGGTGTCCCGGTAGACGCTCACGGTGTCCCGGTAGACGCTCGCGGTGTCCCGGCGGACACCCGTGGTGTGCCGGCGGACACCTGAATTGTCCCGGCGGACACCCGAGGTGTTCCGGTGGACACCTGAGGTGTTCCGGCGAACACCCGAGGTGTTCCGGCGAACACCTGAGGTGTCTCGGCGAACACCCTGAGGTGTCCCAGCGCACACCTGAGGTGTCCCAGCGAACACCTGCGGTGCCCCGGCAAACACCTGAGGTGTCCCAGCAAACACCTGAGGTGTCCCGGCAAACACCTGGGGTGTCCCGACGCACACCCGCGGTGTACGGCACGCAGCTCGCGATTTCCGCGCAGTCGAAAAAAAGGCTCTTGACAAACGCCGGGCTCGGCCCTAATTTATTTCCGCGGCTAACGACGATACGCCGATCCTGAAAAGGGTTGCGATGTTCGTATCGAGTGCGGGAGTTGAGCTTGCTCCTCCTGCCGCGGGCAGATCGAGGTGTGCGCACATCTCGAAATCATCAACCGGAAGGGTCGGCGTGTGGCCGGACCTTCCAGCCGGTGGCCGCCTCGCACTCGTATACGGGTCCTGACGTCACCTCCGGCCTGATCGCCCGTTGGGCATGGAGAGTGGTTATGTTGCACAACCGTGTAGTCAATTCGAAGACGGCTTCCCTGGCCGAAACGCAGCCGACGGTCAAGCTGGACCCCGAGGCAATCGTGGAGCAGATCCGCTTGCTCCGCTCGCAGATGGAGGAGGTCATCCCTCTGACACCGGCACAGAAGCGCATCCTTCGCGCTCAGTCTCGGAAGCAGTCGGACGAGATGCTGGCCGGCACCATCAACGTGCTCGGAGCGCTCGACAACGTCGCCTTGGCGCTCGGGCTACAGCCGGAAGAAGTGCGCCAGTTGCAGACCGACTGGAGCCGCGGGAAGGAAGTCGCCGGTGAGCTTCGGGCCCTGCTGAACGGCGTCGACGGTGCGAACCTGGTGCGCCGCCAGCGCCTGGCGCTCATCTCGGCGCAGGCGTATTCGATCGGAACGCAGCTGGCCCGCGATCCGGCGAACGCGGTGCTGGTGCCGCACATCCAGGAAGTGAAGCGGCTGAAGAGCTTCTCGAAGCGCCGGAAGGCGGCAGAGAACCCTCAGTCGCCCACCCCGGATCCGGCGCCCGGAACCACGACGACGCCGAAACCGTAAAGTCTAAGGAGGTTGTGAGCCCGGGCGTGCTCGTGAAGCGCGCCCGGGCTCCATTTGGTCATGAAAAACCAGAACCCATCCGAACGAATCGCGGAGCTCCTGCACGAGGTGATCGACGTCTTCCAGCGCGGCGAGAGCGCTCCCGACTCCCCCGTCGACACGTTCGTGCCGGCAAAGACCAGACGTGCTCTGCGCCGCGGCGCCGAGCGCCTGCGGCGGGGGGAAGCCCAGCCGCGGTACAAGAATCTCTTCACCGCGGAGCAGCTGGCGGGCATCCTCGAAAACACTGCACGGCGCGACGAGATGCGCCAGCAGTTCCACGCGGAGTTCCTGCGACTCGGGCGTGAGATCGCCCGCCTGATCGAAGAAGACCCCGAGGGGACTCGCAAAAGCTGGGAGACGGTATTCATGGAGACGTTCCGGCTGGCGAGCGAGCATGGTCCCGGCAGCGAGGCCGCGGCCCGGTATCGCCAACTGCAGCATCTGTCGCGGATCGCACAGATGTACAAGTTCGACAGGCGCCGGCAGAAGAGCTTCGGCCGGGCGCGCGAGGCCGCGGCGCATGACCGCAGCGAGCGCATTCCCCTGGTCCCGGCCGAGCTCCTCGACAGCGCGCCGGAGGGGGAAGCGGTCTTCCCCTTCCCCGCCGCGGGGGAGGACTCCGGACGCTGCCGGATCCTGCTCCGGATCGGAGTGGGAGCTTCCTCGTGGATCGGCAGCTTCGAGTGCGGCTTCAAGACGGTCAGTACGATTTTCATGATGCCCGACGGCAAGCACCTGTTCGTCTCGGCCAACGGCGCCGGATACATCCTCGATGCGAGATCGCGAACGCTCGTGGAGCGCACCGGCACCGAGATCGTGGGAGTGGGCCGCGACGAAGAGATGACGCTGTTCATCGTGAACCACAACGACGTGAGCTTCGAAGCGTTCGGACCGGGCGGGCGTGTCTGGAAAAGCGGTCCGCCGTTCATGTCGTGACGAGGCGTCAGGCTTCAGGCTTCAAGCTTCAGGGACTTGTCGCCCGTGCGAAGCATCCCAGAGGCCTGACGCCTGACGCCCTCGCACCCGGGGGGGGCCGTCTCTGGAAGTCGTAACCGGCTGAAGGTTTGGATGACAGCCCTGTTATGGAGTGCGGTAACGCGAGTTACCGCTTTGACTGTTTTTGTTCGTCCTGCAACGCGAGCCGGTCCAGCCTTCGCTCGTGCCACGAGGCGAGGTGCACCCTCCACGGATGCTGTACGAACAGAAGCAGTCAAAGCGGTAACTGGCGTTACCGCACTCCATAGGCGTGACCGCACCCGCTAGACTTTCACCATGCTCACCCTCCGCGCCCTCAATCGCGCCACTCTCGCCCGGCAGATGCTTCTGCAGCGGCAGTGGGTCACCGCCCGCGAGGCGGTGGAGCGGTTGGCGGGGATGCAGGCGCAGGTGCCGAAGCCGCCGTTCATCGGGCTGTGGACGCGCATCGACGGCTTCGAGCGTGAACAGCTAGCGAAGGCGATCGAGAAGAAGGACGTGGTCCGCGGGACGATGATGCGGGGGACGATCCACCTCGTCTCGCGCAACGACTACCTGGCCTGGCGGATGCCGATCCAGCCGGTGCTGACGCGCGGGGCGGAGAGGGGGAAGGGGGCGTACGACCCGGCAGAGCTGTGTGAGATCGCGCGCAAGTTCTTCGACACGCGGCCGTGCACGTTCGAGGAGCTGCGGGAGCTCTTCCCGAAAGGGGACGAGCGCCTGATGGCGTACACCGTGCGCATGCACCTGCCGCTGGTGATGGTCCCGGACGACTCTCGCTGGTCGTACGCTGCCAACAGCCCCTTCGCCGTCGCCGAGACATTCCTCGGCAGGAAGTTGAAGACTTCCGACAAGCCTCACGACCTCGCGCTCCGCTACCTGGCCGCGTTCGGTCCGGCCACACCGAAAGACTTCGAGCGCTGGTCCGGCCTCACCGGCGGACGCGCGCTGTTCGACGAGTTGCGCCCGAAGCTCGTGACGTTCGAGGGCGAGCGGAAACGCGAGCTCTTCGACCTCCCCGGCGCGCCGCGGCCGGACGAAGGGGTCGACGCGCCGGTACGCTTCCTCCCCGAGTTCGACAACCTCCTCCTCGCCCACGACGATCGCGCCCGCATCATCTCCGCCGAGCACCAGCCGCGCGTGGCGACGAAGAACCTGCGCATCCTGGCCACGTTCCTCGTGGACGGCTTCGTGGCCGGCACCTGGACCGTCGGCCGCAAGTCGAAGAGCGCCACGCTGAGGCTCACTCCCTTCATCAAGCTCGACAAGCGCACGCAGAAAGCGCTGGGAGAAGAGGGTGAGAAGCTGGTGAGGTTTGCGGAAGAGGATGCAGGGACGTTCGCGGTGAGGATTGAGGATTGAGGATGAAGGATTGAGGATTGCTTCGCTTCTGCATCCTCAATCCTCAATCCTCAATCCTCAATCCTCGTCTCACCCCACCACCGCCCCCACTACCCGCTGCGCTTCTTCCTGGATCGCACGCAAGTGCTCCTCGCTCACGAAGCTCTCCGCGTAGATCTTGTAGATGTTCTCCGTCCCGGAGGGGCGTGCGGCGAACCAGCCGTTACGGGTGGTGACTTTGAGGCCACCGATCGGGTTGCCGTCGCCGGGGGCGTTGGTGAGGACCGCTTCGATCGGGTCTCCGGCGAGCTCCTTCGCCGTGACCTGGGAAGGCGCGAGCTTGCCGAGGAGCGCTTTCTGCTCGGGCGTGGCAGCGGCGTCGGTGCGGGCGTAGAAGGGGGCGCCGTGCTGCTGCGCGAGCTGTTGATAGAGCTCGCCGGGATCGCGTCCGGTGCGCGCGGTCATCTCCGCGGCCAGCAGGCCCATGATGATGCCGTCCTTGTCGGTGGTCCAGACCGAGCCGTCGCGGCGGAGGAACGACGCGCCGGCGCTCTCCTCCCCTCCGAAGCCGAGAGTGCCGGCGAGCAGGCCGTCGACGAACCACTTGAAGCCGACCGGCACCTCGTAGAGGCGGCGCCCGAGGCTCGAGGCCACGCGGTCGATGAGACTGCTGCTCACGACCGTCTTGCCGATGGCCGCGTCAGCGCGCCAGTGCGGACGATTCGTGAAGAGATACGAGATCGCGACGGCGAGATAGTGATTCGGATTGAGCAGCCCCGCGCTGCGCGTGACGATGCCGTGGCGGTCGTTGTCGGTGTCGTTCCCGAAGGCCACGTCGAACTTGTCGCGGAGCGCGATCAGTCCCGCCATCGCGTGCGGCGACGAGCAGTCCATCCGGATCCTGCCGTCCCAGTCGAGGGTCATGAAGCGGAACGTCGGATCGACCGACTCGTTCACGATGTCGACGTTCAGGCCATAGCGCTCGCGGATCACGCTCCAGTACGCGACGCCCGCGCCGCCCAGCGGATCGACGCCGATGCGCAGGCCGGAGCTCTTCACCGCTTCGAGATCGAGGACGCTGCCAAGATCGCCGGCGTAGGCGTTGACGTAGTCGTGTTTGTGCGTCGTCGGCGCGCTGAGCGCCTTCGCGAACGGCACGCGCCTGATACGCGCCGGCTCGAGCATGAGCGCGTTGGCCGCCTCTTCGATCGCCTTCGTAGCCCCCGTCTCCGACGGCCCGCCATGCGGGGGGTTGTACTTGAACCCGCCATCCTCGGGAGGGTTGTGCGACGGCGTGACCACGATCCCGTCCGCCAGTCCCGACGTGCGCCCGCGGTTGTACGTGAGGATCGCGTGCGAGATCACCGGGGTCGGCGTGTAGCCGCGGTTGGCGTCGATCATCACCTCCACCCCGTTCGCCGCGAGCACTTCCATCGCCGAGACGAACGCCGGCTCCGACAGCGCATGCGTGTCGATGCCGAGGAAGAGCGGACCGTCGATCTGCTGCCCCTTGCGGTAGTCGCAGATGGCCTGCGTGGTGGCGAGGATGTGCAGCTCGTTGAACGCGACGTTCAGCGACGAGCCGCGATGCCCCGACGTGCCGAAGGCGACGCGCTGGTCGCGGATGCCGGGGTCGGGACGCTCCGCGTAATACGCGGCGACGAGCCGCGGGACGTTGACCAGCAGGTCTTCGGTGGGACGCGTTCCTGGCGCCGGCATGTCGTCGCTTTCGCTCCTTCGAAGTTGTTCCCGGTTGTCGGTTGTCGGTTATCTGCACCGTGCCGCGTGGGCGTGACCCGCAGACAACCGACAACTGACAACCGACAACGCTCGCTTTTGCGCACGCGCAGCATATGCCAGTTGCCATTTACGACCGGTCTCGCGTAGAAGGGCGGTCTGATGTTGTCGACGCTTCGCGGTCTCCCCCTCCTCGTCCTGTTCGCCGTCATCCTCTCCGCGCCGCGCGCGCAAGCGCAGGAAGCGGACCTCCTGGTCACGAAAAACGGCCCCGCCGAAGCGGCGGCCGGCAGCGACGTGCCGTACGAAATCACGGTGACGAACCTCGGACCCGATGACGCGCTGAACGTCTCGGTCACCGACGACATCCCGCCCGGGATGACGTTCGTCTCCGCGACGCAGGACTCCGGCCCCGCCGCCTCCTGTTCGACGCCCCCCGTCGGCGACGGCGGCCCGGTCACGTGCAGCGTCGCGACGCTCAGCGCCGGAGCGGCGCTCGAGCTCACGCTCGTCTTCAACATCCCGCCGCAGACGCCTCCGGGGACGACGTTCAGCAACTTCGTCACGAAGACGAGCGACACGTTCGACCCGAACGAGGAGAACGACACCGGCTTCGCCTCGACCTCGACGATGTTCCCGCCGCAGGGGGACATATTCATCGCCAAGAGCGGCCCCGGCTCGGCCGGCCCCGATACCAACGTCGCGTTCACGATCACGATCGGCAACGCCGGCCCCGACGCGGCGGAAACCGTGGAGCTGAACGACACCCTCCCCGGCGACCTCCAGTTCGTCTCCCTGACGCAGGAGAACGGTCCCTCCATGAGCTGCTCGACGCCCGCCATCGGCGCCGGCGGCACGATCACCTGCACCGCGGCGACGTTCGCCGCCGGCGCGTCGGCGACGTTCACGCTGGTCGCGCACGTGCCGGGCGACTCCGGTTCCGGCACGCTCTACACCAACACCGCGACGGTGTCGTCGGCAAACGATCCGAACGAGGAAAACAACGCCTCGACCACCAGCCTGACCGTTTCCGCGGTGGACCTGGCGGTCACGAAGACCGGCGACGAGACCGCCATCGCCGGCCAGGAAATCTCGTACGTCATCACCCTGATGAACAGCGGGCCGGATGTCGCGACCACCATCCAGCTCACCGACGTCATCCCGGCCGGCGCGAGCTTCGTGTCGCTGACGCAGGACAGCGGACCGGTCATGTCGTGCGGCGAGACGAACGGCGTCGTGACCTGCTTCCTGGGAGCGCTCGCGCCGCAGGACATGACGCAGCTGACGCTGGTCGTGAATACCGGCGACACCACCTCGCTCTCCAACACCGCCACGGTGACGAGCGAGAGCTTCGACACCGACCCCACGAACGACAGCGACACGGTCACGACCACGGTCACGCCGAACGCCGACCTCTCGGTGGTGAAGAGCGGGCCGCCGACGATCGTGGCGGGGGAGAACGTCACCTACACCATCACCGTCGCCAACGGCGGCATCTCCACCGCGTCGGACGTTTCGCTGACGGACATGTTACCGGCGCAGACGACGTTCGTGTCGCTGACGCGCACCAGCGGCCCGTCGTTCACCTGCACGACGCCCGCACCGGGTGCGAACGGCACCATCACCTGCACCCGTCCCACGTTCACATCGGGCGCGTCGACCACCTTCCAGCTCGTGGCCCGCGTGGCATCCGACGCCACCGGCACGCTCGACAACACCGCTGCCGTCGAGAGCACGACCGGCGATACGGATCCGGCCGACAATACCTCCACCGCTTCCGCCACCATCACCGCCAGCGCCGACGTCACGATCTCGAAGGACGCGCCGGCCACCATCGCTGCCGGCGCGGACATCACCTACACGATCGTGGTCGCCAACGACGGCCCCTCGGATGCATCCAGCGTGTCGTTCAGCGACGCGCTCCCGGCCGGAACGACCTTCGTGTTGCTGAACCAGACCGGTCCGCTGTTCTCGTGCACGACTCCCGCGACCGGCGCCAACGGTACCGTCACCTGCAGCATCGCCACCCTCGCCGCCGGCGCAAGCACGACGTTCCAGCTCGTCGCCCACGTCCCCTCCAGCGCCACCGGCACGATCGAGAACACGGCCACCGTCGAAACGGAGACCACCGATCCGGCATCCGGGAACGACACGGCCACCGATTCCAGCACCGTCGTCTTCAGCGCCAACCTCGGCGTGACGAAGGAGCACATCGGCCCCGCCACCGCCGGCGAGACCGTGGACTACGACCTCGAGGTGACGAACAGCGGTCCGTCCGACGCTCCGAACGTCACGCTCACCGACGTGCTCCCGCCGAACACGACCTTCGCCTCGCTGACCCAGCACACCGGCCCCACGTTCGCCTGCACCACTCCCGCGCCGGGGGCGAACGGCACCGTCACCTGCACCGTCCCCTCGCTTGCCAACGGCGCGTCGGCCACGTTCACGCTGATGCTGAACATTGCCCCCAGCGCGATGGTCACGCTCGAGAACACCGCCACGGTCTCCAGCGACGCAACCGACCCCTTCCCCGGTAACGACAGCGACACCGAAACGACGCCGCTGGAACTCGACTCCGACCTCTCCGCTGCCAAGTTCGGACCGGTCACCGCCACCGCGGGCACGGACATCACCTACCTGCTCGAAGTGACCAACAACGGCCCCTCGGACGCAATGAACGTCACGGTCGCCGATTCGCTGCCGGCCGGAACGACGTTCGTCTCCATCACGCAGACCACCGGTCCCCCGTTCAACTGCGTGACCACCACCTGCACCGGTAACGCCCTGGCCGCCGGCGCGATGGCGAGCTTCCAGCTCGTCGTGCACATCGACTCCGGCGCCACCGGCACGCTCGAGAACACCGTCACCGTCACGGCCGAGACCGACCCCACCGCCGGCAACAACACTTCGAGCGCCTCGACGCCGTTGACGTCGAGCGCGGACGTGCTGGTGACGAAGAGCGCCCCCGCCGCGGCAAGCGCGGGCACCGACATCACCTACACCATCACGGTCGCGAACGACGGCCCGTCCGACGCCACGAACGTGACGCTCACGGACTCGCTGCCGCCGACGACGACGTTCGTCTCCCTGACCCAGACCTCGGGGCCGGCGTTCGCCTGCGCGGCCACTACCTGCACGATCGCCACGCTCACCGCCGGCGCCGCGGCGACGTTCGAGCTCGTCGCCGGCATCGCCTCGAACGCGACCGGCACGGCGATCGACAACATCGCCTCCGTCGCGACGACAACGCCGGATCCGGTGCCGGCCAACAACAACTCCACCGCCTCGACCGAGATCGGCGCGAATGCCGATCTCGTCGTCACCAAGACCGCTGCCGCCGCGGCCACCGCGGGCTCGGACCTCACCTACACCGTCACCGTCACGAACGCCGGGCCGTCCGACGCGATGAACGTGACGCTGACCGACGAGCTGCCGGCGCAGACGACGTTCGTCTCCGCGGAGCAGACCTCCGGCTCCGGCTTCACCTGCACGACGCCCGCGATCGGCGCGACCGGCACGATCACCTGCTCGATCGCCACGCTCACCGCGACCTCGTCGGCCACGTTCTCGTTCGTCGTGCACATCGCCCCCGACGCCACCGGCACGCTCGAGAACACCGCCTCCGTTTCCTCCTCCACGCTCGATCCCTCCCCCGCCAACAGCAGCGGGAGCACGTCCACCGCGGTCGGCGCCGCGACCACGGACGTGAGCATCACCAAGACCGCCGACGCCGGCACCTATCCGGCCGGCGCCAGTGCCACCTACACGCTCGTCGTCACCAACAACGGCCCGGAGATCGCGACCGGCGTCACCGTCACCGACGTGCTTCCCGCCGGTGCCACGCTCACCTCGGCCACCCCGACCCAGGGCACCTGCAGCGGCACGACCACCGTCACCTGCAGCCTCGGCTTCCTCGACGCCGGCGCCACGGCCACCATCACGCTCGTGGTCACGCTGCCCACCATGCCCGGCCCGGTCGAGAACACCGCTACCGTCAGCTCGGATCAGATCGATCCGGCACCGGCGAACAACACCGGCACGTCCACCATCTCCATCGTCCCCGCCGTCGCGCAAGGCATCCCCACGCTGTCGACGTGGATGCTCATCCTCTTCGCACTGAGCCTCAGCGGGATCGCCATCATTAGTGGGAGAGTAGGCCGCTGACGGTGGTGATGTTGCCAGTTTGGAGTGCGGTGACCGCAGTCACCGCTTTGACTGTGTGCCTGCAACGTCGACCGCACAAGGCGGCAGCTGCGGCTGCCGAAGGAAAAGCGGTGACTGCGGTCACCGCACTCCAAACGCTGCATCGCTGACGGGTCCGGCATCCGTCTCGCAATGGCTGAGTTCGAAGGAGAGATTCATGGCCACGAAGAAAGCAGCGCGCAAGCGGGAACTGATCGAGCCGACTCCGGGAGACAAGCGTTTCGTCCGCCGCGACAAGGGCGGAAAGTTCAAGGACGTCGTCGACGTCGGCCGCTCCCTGGCCGCCGATCGCCGCTCCAAGTCGAAGACGGTCGTGAAGCCCGGCCAGGGCGACAAGGGCGACGTGAGGCGGTCGCCTGCGAAGAAGGCCTCGTCTTCGAAGACGGCCACTTCCAGCAAGAAGTCGACGACGAAGAAGGCCACCACAAAGCAGGCGGCCAGCAAGTCGACTGCAAAAAAGTCGTCGTCGAAGAAGACCAGCTCAAAAAAGAAGTAGCGCTGCCGAAGATCGCGCCGATCCGCCCGATCCTCTCGAAGGTCGCGCCAGTCGGACGTGAGTGGCTCTACGAACCGAAGCTCGACGGCTTCCGCGGCGTGCTCTTCATCGAGAACGGCCGCGGAAGCTTCATGTCCAAGAACGGCCACGCGATGCCGCGCTTCAAGGACCTCGCCGCCGAGCTGGCCCGCGCCCTCCGCGTGACGGACGCGATCCTCGACGGCGAGATCGTCGTGGCCGCGGAAACAGGCCCCGACTTCCGGGCCCTCTTCTACCGCCGCGGCACACCGCAATACGCCGCCTTCGACCTCCTCTGGCTCAACGGCGAAGACCTTCGCCCACTCCCCCTCTCCCGCCGCAAGACCCTCCTCCGCCGCGTCACGAGAAAAAGCCCCATCGGCTACGTGGAGCCGACGAAGGACCCCACCCTCTTCGAAGCCGCCGTCTGCGCCGACCTCGAAGGCATCATCGCCAAGAGACGCGCCGACCCCTACGCGCTCGAGACGCTATGGGTGAAGGTGAAACACCGCGGCTACACGCAGATGGAAGGGAGGCACGAGATGTTCCGGCGGTAGGCAGCCGCCCGCGGTCATTCCCGTTCGCCGCCGGAGTTGAGAGGCTGAGGAAAGACCACGATCCAGCGGCGATTCTTCGGTCCGTACTGGCTAAACGGCCGGGATCGATGCGATCGCAACGTGGATTTCATTTGAAGAGCCTCGTGGAACGTGTGGAACATTGTGTTGTTGGTGGTTACCAGTACGAGGGGACGCCGAGGTCTTTCGCGCGCTTCGAGAGCTTCTGGTCGAAGGTGGCGATGGCGTCATATCGGTTGCTCGCGGCGACCGCGGCAATTGCCGCGTCGGCAAGAGACGGGAGGGGCGACGGCCAGTAGTCGAGGACGCGCTTCCATGGGCATTCGTCGATGACGAGGACGCCGGGGAGGGCGATGAGGTCGCGGAGCATCGGGGCGAGCTCGGACGCGGGGATGCGATAGGTGCTCTGGAGGACGTAGACGATCTCGAAGACGACGAACTGCGGGAGGATCACTTCCAGCCCGCCGTCTTCGGCCTTCAGGAGGAGCGCTTTCGCCGCGGCGCGTTGCTCGTCGTTGCGGTGGACGAGCGTGGAGAGGAAGACGTTGGCATCGACGACGACGCGCTGCACGTCAGATGCGTCCTCTGCGCTTACGGGCTTCGTGAACGGCTTTCACGACGTCGGTAGGCCCGTGCTTGATGAAGCCTTCCCATCGCCAGAACGCCGGGCGTTCGGTGCTGACCGAGACGCGGCCGCCGTTGACTTCCCATGTGATCTTGTCGCCGGGGCCGATGTCGAGCGCGTCGCGTACTTCCTTCGGCACGGTCGTTTGTCCCTTGCTGGTGATCGTGGAGGTGGGCATCGTTCGTCTCCTTACCTGATGCTACCACTGGTAAGGCTCGACGCGTACGCACCGTTACTTCGGCTGACTTGCACGGCCCTCCCGGGAAGTCGGCGCGTTACCGCACCAGTCGCCCGCTGACATACGACGCGGTGCGCACCCAATCGACGACCGTACCCGTCTCCGCGACCGTCCAGAAATCGAAGTCCGCGATTCGCCGGTCACCTGCGGCGTCGAGCGAGAGCGGGCCGGTCAGGCCCCAGTAACGCTCCACGTTGCGCACGAATGACGCGCGCCGGTAGGCGGGGCGATTCCCCACTTCGAGACTGGAGAGCACACCCACCCACGCCGCGTCATACACGGAGAGCGAGTACGCATCGGGCAGGAACCCCACCCGCGCCTCGATCTCCTCGCTGACCGGCTCCCACCGGTTGCGGGTCTGCTCGCTGAGCGTCACCGCCGGCGCGGTGAGCTTCGTCGCCGCCGCAAATGCGGCCACCGACGGATTCGCGAGGAGCACCTGGCTCTGCGTCAGCCCGTCGCCGCTGTACCACTGCAGCAGGAGGTCGGGATCGAGCCGCGCGCCGTCGAGGATGGCCTCCCCCTCTTCGAATGCGGCGATGTAGACGCCGACCTTCTTCCCCGGATGCGCGTTCTTCGCCGCCCGAACGGCCGCGCCGAGGGCGGCCACGGTGGCGCTGAAATCCGTCGTGGCCGGCGCGTATGAAACGCCTGCCGCCGACACTCCGCCCGTCGCCGTGAAGAACTGCACCAGCCCGTCCTTGAGCCCCGTCTGCCCCGCATCCTCACGCCAGACCGGCACCATCACCTCGATTCCGTCCCCGCGCATCAGCGCCGCAACCGCCGTACCTTCGACGCGGTCGTTCGGCGCCAGCCGGAACAGGTTGTCCCCCGCGATGGCCAGCGAAAACGCCGTGCTGGCGTGGCTGATCAGGATGATCCCGTGCGCGTTCGCATACTCCAGGATCGCCGCCGCCTCCGCGCTCGACTGCGGCCCGATCACGATCGTCGCCCCCGCCTCATGCAACGCCTCGATCCCCGCCACCGCCCCCGCCGGCGTGAGCTGCGTATCCGCCACCACCGCCCGCACCCGGTACCGCACATCGAGCTCCGCCAGCTCCACGTTGATGTCCCGAACCGCCAGTTCCAGCGCCGCCTCACTGGCCCTCCCCAGCGTCGCCCCATCCCCCGTCAGCGAGAACAACCCGCCCACGGTGATCGTCCCCGACACCCCCACCGCGCGGCGGCGCGCGGCATGAGCAAACGGAGACACGACGAGCAGAGAGAGGAGCAGAAAAAGGAAACGGCGCATGGGGGCGCATTGTGCCATGGGGCTGTGCGCGATTCACGCTCGCCGCCGGTTGCTGGAGGATAGAGGGAATTGCGATTTGTTTGAAACGATTTCCTTCCGTATCGCACTATCTGGCGAAGCTAGGAGGAAAGTATGCGTCGGTCCCTTCGCACCTCTTCCCTGGTCGTTCTCTCGCTCGCGCTGTCGCTTCCCGCGATGGCCTACACCGTCGTCAACACCTCGGCACCGTCGATCCACTGCGTCTACAACCCGTCGTGCACGATGTCGGGGACGGACCTGATCTCCACCATGGCCAACGGCGGAAAGATCGTGTCGCGCTATTACCAGGGGCAGGCCGGCTCGCCGGCGGCGGGGAAGTGGGTGTACCGGTACCGCATCGACATGACCAACGCGGTGGGAGCCCTTTCGCTCCCGTACGTGAGTCTCCTGTCGATCCCGAACTGGGGAACGGTGCTGTCGTACGACTACAACTTCGACACGGTGGCGACGGACGAAGTGTTCGTGGTCACCTCCGGCGGCCTCGGCACGGTGGGTCTGTCCAACGCGGGCATCATCTACGGCATCACCTTCTTCAATCCCGTAGACAATGTGTACGGCGGCAGCTCCCCCGGCACCGGCGAGAGCAGCTACTTCTTCGGGCTGATCTCGCCGTACCCACCGGAGATGCGCAATGCCGTGGTGCACACGGAAAGCGGCTCGGTGAACGTCAGCGTGTACGCGCCGAACCTGCCGTGAGGACCGGTGACCAAGGCTCATCCTGCGCCGATAACTCCCTCGAGTCCCCTCGCCCCTTTCAGGGGAGAGGGAGATGGGCGCCTGCGCGCGGCAGTGTCGAACGACGTCCGATGAAGAGCGGAGGATGTTCGAAGACCAGGCGCCCAGCGGGGTGAGGGGTTACGGGCGTAGCCCCCTCACTGTCCCGGGATGAAGGTCGGGTCGCCGGTTTTCTGGTCGATCAGCGAACCGTACGCCAGGGCTCGTCCTTCGCCGCTGACGGCGCGGACGCTGATGCGGGCGTTGTACATCTCGCGCACGTCGGCCGAGGCGAGGAGGGAGTTCAGCTGCAGGAACTGGTTCGGCTCGAGCTTCACTTCCAGGACGAAGGGGTCCTCGGAGTTGGGGCGGAAGATCACCACCTCCAGCGTCACCGGGTTCCCGCTCACCTCGGCGAAGCCTATGTTGGAGCGGTAGTGCTCCGACTCTTCCATCTGCAGGATCTGCAGCGGGCGCGATCCGACCGACACCGCCTCGTCCGGCGTGACGGCGACGATGAATTGTCCGTAAACCCCGCCCTCGGTCTGGTTGTACGTGCGTGCGGTGACGACCACCTGCGCGGGAGCGGCGCTCGAGACGTGCAGCGCGCCGGCGTCCCCCGAGACGGCGAAGAACGAGAGCACGCGGTCGAGTTGCCGCACTTCCCCCGCCGCCAGCTCGATGGTCCGCGTCACGGCCGGGCCGCCGCTCATGGAGTAGTACGCGAGGGTCAGCGCGACGGGCTCCGTGCCGGCGTTGAAGATGCGCACGTCGGTCTGCCAGGTGCCGGAGCCGCTGACGAGATCGGCCACGCCGGGCACGACCCATTTGCTGTGTCCCGCGTGGTCGAGGGTCACCGGCGGCACGAGCTGCGGGTCGTTGGTGGAGTTGTCGACGACGGATGCGTACGCGGTCACTTTGCCGGCGCCGGACGTCACCTCCACCTCGATGCGGCCGTCGTCGAGGGGGACGCCACGCCCCGCGAGCAGGGCGTCCAGCTGTGCGCGCTCTCCGCCATTCAGATCGACATTGAAGGACGCGCGCTTCGTGCCGGCTGCATCGAAGATACGCACCTCCAGCGAGACTTTTTCGCCGGAGCCCTCGACCAGGCCGAGGTTCGTGCGGTACTCGTCCGACTGCGCGATGTGCTGCAGGGAGAGGGTCTGCCCGATGGAGACGAAGTTGGCGTAGGGCACGGCCGGGATGTACTGCCCGTACGTGCCTCCGGCGGCCGTCGTGCTGAAGGTGCGCGACGAGGCGAAGGTGGTCCTGTTCGCCAGGCCGCCGACGGGGGCGCTGGACATCGACGTGTCGGTCTCGGTCAGGGGCCGGATCTCCAGCGTGCCGGTCGAGCTGCGGCCGCCGAACCAGGTGGCCACGATGTCGTTCATGGCCATGGTGGCGCCCGACTCGATCGAGACTTTCGTCTTCTGCCCTTCGCTCATGCCCGCCGGTCCGGTCGGAACGAAGTCGATCTCGTACTCCATCACCTGGGCCGACGTGTTGGTGACCGAGATGTCCGAGTCATAGCGAACGATGACATTCTTCACGCTCGCTACAGCGGGGATGGTCAGCGCGTCGGGCGGCGGCGTGTTCTTCGGAGCCGTGACGACGCCGGGGATGTTGTGGAGCGAGACCGGCAGCTTGACGGGGCGAGAGGTCGCGAGCGCCGTCACCGCGCCGGAGGACGTGGTGGTGGTGGCAATCTCGACGCTGCCGGTGCTCGTGCCGGGGGGCAGGCCGGCGGTGTGCGCAACCGCGTGCAGTGTCTGTCCTCCCGGCGGCACGATGCCGCTCGCCGGCGTGACTGAGAGCCAGGGAACGGTGGGCGTGGCGGTGAAGCTCTGCCCGGCGCGGTCCGCGGCGATGCTCAGCGTGTACGGGACGTCCGTGGGATCGCTCAGCAGCGCCACGCCCTCGCTTCCGGTAGAGGGGAGGACGGACAGCACCGCCACCGGCGAGAACGCCCCTGTGCCCGGCTGCACGCACTTCGTGTCGACGGCGTGCACGCGCACGTAGCGCGCCATGGGCGTGCTGCCCTGGTTGGTGAAGGTGAACGGCAGTTGCCGCGCGGTGACGGTGGAGGAGCTCGTCGATCCGCGCGCGAACCGCGGATCGCCGGAGACCTCGACCACGTAGGCAGTGGCACCGGCCACGAAGGTCCACTGGATCCGGCCGGCAGTGCCGGAGGAGATCTGCGCCGGCGCGCTGATGACCGGGGCATCGAGCGGTGCGCAGCTCGCGGGCGACGGAATGACGACCAGGCGGCTCCCCGCCGAGTCGACCGCGCCGCAACCTTCGCCGAGGCGCGCGCGTACCTGCCAGCGCCGCTCGCCCAGCGGCACGGAAAGGCCGGAGGCATGCGGGGAAGTCGTGGTCGCTGCCAGCACGCCATCGACGTAGAGCTCGTACGACGTCGCACCGGACACGCTGGTCCATTCGAACGACGCCGGCGACGTGAGCCGCTCTCCCTCGAGCGGCGCGATGAGCAGCGGCCGCTGACTGGTGCACTCGGGCGGCCGCGTGCAGGTGAAGACCTGATGGGCAGACTCGGTCGAGGCGCAGCCGCCGAAGACCCCGCGCACGTACCACTCCAGGCGCCCCGGCGGCACGACCGCGGTGTACGACGTGTCGGAGGTGGTGCGAATCAGGGTCGGCACGCCGCCCAGCGGCGCGAGCCACAGCTCGTATTCGAGGGCCTGGGCCACGGCATTCCAACTGAACGCGACGGCTGCGCTCGCGACGGCGCCCCCGTTCGCCGGCGCGCTCAATTGCGGCGCTTCGCGGTTGGCGCAGTCCTGTCCGGGAAGGATGGTCAGGATCCGCCGCTCCGACTCGTGCGACGCGCAGCCGTCGAACAACGTCTCGACGTACCACCGGTACGTGCCGGGCGGGATGATCCTGGTGCGCGAGGTACCGAGCGTCGTGCCGAGGTACCGGGCCGGCGCACCGTCCTGCTGCAGCCAGACACGATAGCCGCTGGCGCCATCGACCTCGTTCCAGGCGAAGGTGACCACGGCGTCCGCGGTGATGGTGTCGTCCGCCGGCGCCGCGGGCGCCGCTGTCCCGACGCACGTCAGAGGAGGAGGCTTGACCGTGACGTCGAAGGTCGCGCCGAGCGTGCAGCCGCCGCCGGTGACGTTCACGTCCAGCCGGGCCGTGCCGGACTCGCCGGCGGTGAAGGCGATGACAGGCGTACCGTCGCCGCTGTCGATTGTGCCGCTGTCGATGGTCCAGCTGTACGTCGCTCCGTCGAAGGGCGTGGCGGTGGCCGTGGCGGTCTCGCCGGAGATCATCTCGCTGGGCGCGACGATGGTGATGATCGGGCAGGAGCCGATGATCGTGCTCGCGGAGGCGCTGTCGTTCGACGGATTGGCGTCGGCCGCCGAGCTGGCGTTGACGGTCAACTGCACGGTACCGGTCGCAGAGGGCGCGATGTCCCATGCGGTATGGATCGTCGCGGACTGTCCCGCGCCGAGCATGCCGAGGGTGCAGGGGAAGCTCCCCACGCACGCGCCGCTGTTGCCGCTGAACGTCAGTCCCGGCGACGGGGTGGCGGTCACGGCGACGCCGGTGGCCGTATCCGGTCCGCCGTTCGAAACCGTGACGGTGTAGATCACTTTCGTTCCTGCGATCGTGGAGACGGGACCGGTCACGCCGATCGCGACATCGGCCACCGGGAGCTGGCTCGCGATCAACTGCAGACCGGTCGCACTGAACGTCGGGACGAGGGCGGTTCCGGAGACGTTCAGACCGTTCATGACCGCGAACGTCGAGTTGTCGAGCCGGGAGCCGAACGTGATGATCTGGAACGCGTTGCCCGGCGTGGGGGCGAGGGCCGTGACGTCGAGCGTGCCGTCGAGGGTGACACTGCCGCTGACGAGCAGGCGGTCGTACTGGGTGCCCGGCGCGGTGCCGGCGAGCTCGATTGCGAGCGCGCCGTCGGGCGACTGCACGTAATCGCCGTCGATGGTCAGCGTGCCCGGTGAGGCGCCGGGCGAGACGGTCGCGTGGTTCGCGACCGTCCCCGCGACGCTGCCGTTGCCGGTGAGGGAGCCGCCGTCGAGCGAGAGCATCTCCGTCTGCAACGTCGCGCCGGCAAGGATGGTGGTCGTGCCGTCGCTCTGCGCATAGTTCCCGCTGACATGCAGCGTGCCGCTCTCGACCTGCACCATGCCGCTGTTCGAGAGCGGCGGGGCGAACTGCATCACGCCCGGGCCGCTGCTCTTCTTCAGCGTTCCGCGATTGACGAAGGGCGGCGTGCCGGCGGTGGCGGCGATCCCCTGTGAGGACTGGATGTCGAACGTGCCGTCGTTCGTGACCGCAACGCCGGCGATGAGCATGCCGTTCGACACCGCGGTGAAGTCGATCGTTCCTTTGTTCAGCAGCGGACGGGAGAGGGTGACGGCGTTGGTGCCGGGCATCGTGACCGTGGCGCCGGTGTCGAACGTGAGAGCACCGCTGCCGGCGATCGTGCCGCCGCTCCAGGTGGACGGCCCGCTGACGGTGACGTCGCCGCTGCCCGCGAGCGTACCGCCGCTCAACGTCAGCGCCGGGATCGTGCCGTTCGAGTTGAAGGCGACGCTGCCGCCGGCCACCTCGATCGGCATTCCGCTCCAGGTGCCGCTGACGGTCGCCGCAGCACCGCTGAAGCGGACTTTTTCCGTTCCCGCGAGCGTGCCGGAGATCGTCTGCGTTCCGCCGCTGAAGTCGATCATGCCGGGTGCGGTGGCGGTGAAGGTGCCGGTATGCGTACCGTTTCCGCCGAGCGAAAGGAGCGCGCCGGCGGCGATCTGGCCGCTGTTGTCCAGCGCCGCGCCGATAGTGCTGTTCCCGACGGCGTTGAGGGTGCCGTTGTTGGCGATCGTGCCGGAGCCGGTGATGTCTCCGCTCACGCTCGCCGTGCCGGCGTTCTGCAGCGTGCGGCCGTTGAGCGTGACCGCGCCCGAAAGGCCCAGCGTCGCGTTCGCGGGAACGGCAGTCGTGCCGCTGCCAGCCATGGTCCCGCTCGACCAGGTGCCGCCGTTGGTCAACGTCAGCGTGCCGCTGCCGTCCAGCGTACCGCCGGTCATGTTGAGCGAGGCGATCGATCCATTGGCGTCGAACGTGACCGTGCCGGCAGTGACGGACAGATCACCGATGGTGAAAGGACCGCTGACCGTGACGGCCGCGCCGTCGAACGCGAACGTGCCCGTGCCGGTCATCGAGGTGCCGTCGCTCATGGTGTGCGTGCCGGACGGGAAGGCGATGCTGCCCGGCGCCGTGGCGGCGAAGGTGCCGCTGCCACTGTGCGTGCCGTCGCCGGCCAGCGAAAGGAGCGCAGTGGCCTCGATCTCGCCGCTGTTGTTCAGCGCCACGCCGATGGTGCTGTTCCCGGTGGCATCGAGCCTGTTGTTGTTGGCGATCGTGCCGGAGCCGGCCACGTCGCCGCTCACGTTCAGCGTGCCGTCGTTCTGCAGCGTGCGGCTGCTCAGCGTCACCGCTCCGGAGATGTTCAGCGTCTCATCCGAGGGAACGGCGGTCGTCCCGCTGCCGGCCATGGTCCCGCTCGACCAGGTGCCTCCGTTGGTCAGCGTCAGCGTGCCGCTGCCGTCCAGCGTGCCGCCGGTCATCTCGAACGCATCGGCATTGGCGGTGGCGTTGAGTGTGGCGGTGCCGGCGGTCACGAACAGCTTGCCGATGGTCACCGGAACGTCGACCGTCGCCGTGGCGCCGCTGAACGTCAGCGTGCCGGTACCGCCGATCGAGCCGCCGCTCACGATGTGCGTGCCTGCTGAAAAGGAGAGATTGCCGGGCGCCGTGATGGCGAACGTGCCGGTGTGCGTGCCGCCCAGAGCCAGCGACAGCGAGCCGCTGGTGGCGAGATCGCCGCTGTTGTTCACGGCCACACCGATGTTGACGTTCCCGGCGTTGAGGATCTTCCTGTTGTCGATCGTGCCCGCGCCGGTGATGTCTCCGTTCACGGTCAGGATGCCGTCGTTCTGCAGGGTGCGATCGAGCGTGACCGGAGAGGAAATGACGAGGGTCTTCATGTCAGGGATGATGGTCGTGCCGCTGCCGCTCATCGTCCCGGCGGACCAGGTGCCCCCGTTGGTCAGCGTCAGCGTTCCGTTGCCATCCAGCGTGCCACCGGTCAGGTCGAGCGCATCGACCGACCCGTTCGCGTCGAGCGTGGCCGTCCCGGCGGAGATGGAGAGTGCTCCGATGGTGAAGGGGCTGTTGACCGTGACCGTCGCGCCGCTGATGGCGAGCGTGCCGGTGCCGCCGATCGACCCGCCGCTCATCGAGTGCGTGCCGGACGGGAAGGAAAGGGTCCCCTCCGTCGTGGCGCTGAACGAGCCGGTGTGCGTGCCGCCGCCGGCCAGAGCGAGCGTCCCGGTGGTAGCGCTCACGGTGCCGGCGTTGTTGAGCGTCGGGAAGAGCTTGCTCGTTCCCGTGCCGGCACTCTTGGTGAGGGTGCCGTTGTTGACGATCGTGCCGCTGCCGGAGACGTTGACGTCCCCATCGGCGGTGAGATTGAAGCTCACGTTGTTGGTGATTTTGCCGGCACCGGACAGCGTCAGGGTCGAGCTCCCGTCGTAGTTGACAGTGCCGTTGTTGAGCAGCTCGCGGCCGTGCGTCAGGGTCTGGCTGCCGTCGTTGGTGATGTCCAGCGTTTTGCCGTCATCGATGCGGGTGATGCCGCCGGGCGCGGACACGCTGCCCATCGTGCCGCCTGCCCAGGTGCTCGTGCCGGAGAGGACCAGCGTGCCGCCGCCGTCGATGACGCCGCTCCCCTGCAGCGTCACATTGGGCAGGGTCACGGTGCCGGTGGCCACGCGCAATGTTCCGCCGCTGACCTTGAAGTCGCCGTTCGGCGAGGTGGAGACCGAGCCGGAGTTGAAGAGGCACACGCCGGCGGTGACCTCGAGCGTCGTTCCGGCGGCGAGGTCGATGGCCGCACCGGTGTTGACGATCGCGCCGCCCGCGACCTGCAGCGTTCCGGTGTCGATATCCAGGGTTCCGGACAACGTCACCGGCACGTCGATGCTGCTCGTTCCGGCGCTCGCTTTCCTGATCGTGCCGTCGTTGATGATCGAGCTGCCGCCGCCGTTCAGGAGGTCGCTGCTACCGGTGATGCTGAGCGTTTTGCCGGCGGCGATGTTCAGCTCGGCGCCGTTGGACAACATGAGCGCAAAGCTGGAGGCGCTGTACTCGCCCGAGGCCTGAAGCTGGAGCTTGGCGCCGTCGAGCAGGCAGTTGCCGGCGGTACAACTGATGGTGGGCACCGAACTGCTTTGCAGCACGCGAGCGCCGCTGCCGGTCACGGTCCCGCCGGACCAGGTGAAGCTGCCGCTGACGTTCAGCGCGCCGTCGCCGTCGATCTTCGAGCCGGTGGCGGAGAGGTTGACGTTCGGCCAGGTGACGTTGACGCCTTCGCCGAGCAGGAGCGTGCCGGCGGCGTTGAGCGTGCCGCTGAGCGCGGCGTTGCCGGTGAGCCGGAGCTTGCCGGTGAGCGTGGTCGTGCCGGAGACGGCAGCCGTGGCCGGCAGGGCCACGGTGCCGGCGCCGCTGATGGTGACGTTTGTGAAATTGCCGCCCTGGTTGAAAGCGAGCGTGCCCGAGGCGGCCTGCACGGTGGAGCCGGCGTTCGAGTCGACAGGAACGTCAATGCCGGTGGTGCCGCTGCCGGCGCTTTTCTCGAGCGTACCGGTGTTCACGAGCTGCGGTGCGCCGCTGAAGCTCGACAGACCGCCATCGCCCTGGAAGTCGATCGTGCCGTCATTGGTGACGGTGATATTGCCGGACAAGCCGTGCTGGAAGACGTTGCCGATGACGTCGAGCTCACCGCCGGTGCTGACCGTGGTGTCGATCGCGATCGCTGAAGCGCTGTCCGTTCCGTGGGAATTCAGCACGCCGCCGCTGTTGATGGTCATGGTGCCGCTGCCGGAGATCGCGCCGCCGTAGTGTTCGATGGTTCCCGAGACCGAGACGGTCGACGACGCCTGCAGGGTGGCATCCTTCAGATTGACCGTCCCGAAGAGATCGAACGGCGCGCCGACCGTGAAGACGTCGGCACCGCCGCCCGGGCCGTTGCCGACGTCGACCGACCCGTCGATCTCGAAGATGCCGGGGCCGCTGACCGTGGGGCTGCCGAGCATCGTGAACGTGCCGCCGCCCAGGATCAGCTTTGCGCCGGAGGCGATGGTGAACGCGCCGCGCTGCGTGCCGCCGCCGTAAAGACCGAGGATGCCGCCGTTGACGTTCAACGTTGCGCCGGCGTTGTTGTCGAGCGCCGGCTCGATCGCGTTCACCACGGCCGCGGTCTTGGTGATCGTGCCGTTGTTCTCGATGACGGCGCTGCCGGAGAGAGTGATGGTGCTGTCGAGGTTGAGCAGGCCGTTGTTGGCGATCTCGCTGTTGCCGGACATGGTCAGGTGATTCGGGGGCACGGCGCCGTAGTTCACGGTCCCGTTGTTGAGCAGTTGGCGGGTCTGGGTGAGCGTTTTCGGGCTCACGGAGTTGACGCTCAACGTGGCGCCGGAATCGATCTGCGTGATCCCGCCGGGCGCGGTCGCGCTTCCCATCGTGCCGCCGTGCCACTGGCTCGTGCCGGAGAGGATCAGAGTGCCGGCGCCGTCGACGACGCTGCTTCCCTGCAGCGTCACGCCGGGGATGGTGACGGTGATGCTCGCCGGGACGCGCAGCGTTCCGCCGCTGACGTTGAAGGTGCCGCTCCCCGGGAACGAGACCGTGCCGGAGTTGCAGAGAAACACGCCGCCCGTGACTTCGAGGAGGGTGCCCGCGGCGTAGTCGATGACCGCACCGGTGTTCACGGTCATGCCGGCGGCGAGCTGCAGCGTGCCGGTGTCGACGTCGAGCAACCCCGCCATCGTCACCGGGACGCCGATGGTGCTCGTGCCGAACGTGGTCGTCTTCGCGATCGTGCCGTTGTTGATGACGGAGCTGGCGATGCCGCCGCCGTCCTGGAAAGCGCCGTCGTTGGTGATGTTGAGCGTCTTGCCGGGGTCGACGATCAGGCTGGCACCGTTGGAGAGCACGAGCGCGTTGCTGGAGGCGCTGTACGTCCCCGTGGCCTGCAGCTGGAGCGTGGCGCCGTCCAGGAGGCAGTTGGCGGCGGAACAGCTGATGGCCGGCACCGACGTGCTGTTCAGCACGCGAGCGCCACTGCCGGCGATCGTGCCGCCGGACCAGGTGAAATTGCCGCTCACGCGCACGGTGCCGGCGCCGGCGATCGTCCCGGCGGAGAGGGTGACGTTCGACCAGGTGATGTCGACGCCGGGGCCGGCATCGAGTGTCGCGCCGTCGATGGAAAACGTGCCGGCGCCGGTGACCGTGGACGTGTTGGTCACGTCGAAGGTGCCGCCGGCGAGGGTGAGGGTGGCGCCGGAGGAGATCGCATACGCGCCGGCGGCGATGCCGCCGCCGTAAAAGAGGAGGGTGCCGCCGTTGACGTTCAACGTCGCGCCGGCGTTGTTGTTGAGCGCCGGCTCGACCGCGTTCACCGCGACGGCGGTCTTGGTGATCGTGCCGTTGTTCTCGATGACGGCGCTGCCGGAGAGAGTGATGGTGCTGTCGAGGTTGAGCGAGGCGTTGTTGGCGATCTCGCTGTTGCCGGACATGGTCAGGTGATTGGGGGGCACGGCCCCGTAGTTCACGGTCCCGTTGTTGACCAGTTGGCGCGCCTGGGTGAGCGATTTCGGGCTCACGGAGGTGATGCTCAACGTGGCGCCGGAATCGATCTGCGTGATCCCTCCGGGCGCGGTCGCGCTTCCCATCGTGCCGCCGTGCCACTGGCTCGTGCCGGAAAGGATCAGCGTACCGGCGCCGTCGACGACGCTGCTCCCCTGGAGCGTCAGGCCGGGGATGGTGACGGTGATGCTCGCCGGGACGCGCAGCGTTCCTGCGCTGACGTTGAAGGTGCCGCTCCCCGGGAACGAGACCGGGCCGGAGTTGAAGAGAAACAGGCCGCCCGTGACTTCGAGGAGGGTGCCCGCGGCGTAGTCGATGACCGCACCGGCGTTGACGGTCGCGCCGGCGGCGAGTTGCAGCGTTCCGGTGTCGACGTCGAGCGACCCCGACATCGTCACCGGGACGCCGATGGTGCTCGTGCCGGACGTGGTCGTCTTCGCGATCGTGCCGTTGTTGATGACGGAGCTGGCGGTGCCGCCGCCGTCCGAGAAAGCGCCGTCGTTGGTGACATTGAGCGTCTTGCCGGGATCGAGGATCAGGCTGGCGCCGTTGGAGAGCACCAGCGCATTGCTGGAGGCGCTGTACGTTCCCGTTGCCTGCACTTGGAGCGAGGCGCCACTCAGCAGGCAGTTGCCCGCGGAACAACCGATGGCTGGCGTCGACGTGCCGTTCAGCACGCGATCGCCGCTGCCGGCGATCGTGCCGGCGAGCCAGCTGAAATCGCCGCTCACGCGCACGGCGCCGGGTCCGGTGATCGTCCCCGAGGAGAGAGCGAGGTTGGGGATGGTGACGTCGGCGCCGGCGCCGGAGTCGAGCGTCCCGCCGGCGACGGAGAGCGTGCCGGCGCCGGTGACCGTGGCCGTGCCGGCCACGTCGAAGGTGCCGCCGACAAGGGTGAGAGTGGCGCCGGAGGAAATGGCGTAGGCACCGCCCGCGATGCCGCCGCCGGAGAGCGCGATCGTGCCCGCGGCGACGCTTACCGTCCCGCCATTGTTGTTCTCCACCCTCGGGAAGATCGTGGTCGTTCCGGCGCCGGCGTTCTTGCCCATGGTGCCGTTGTTCTCGATCGTGGCGCTCCCGGAGAGGTTGATCGAGCCGCTGTTGGGAAGGTTGAGCGTGCCGTTGTTGCGCACGATCCGGCTTTGGGTGAGCGATGACGGCCCCGCGGCCGTGACGTTCAGCGTGTTGCCGGAATCGATCCGGGTGATGCCGCCGGGCGCGGTCGCGCTGCCCATCGTGCCGCCCGCCCAGGTGCTCGTGCCGGCGAGGATCACCGTGCCGCCGCCGTCGATGACGCCGCTCCCCTGCAGCGTCAGTTTGGGGATGGTGATGGTGACGCCGGTGGGGACGCGCAGCGTTCCGGCGCTGACCTTGAAGTCGCCGCTCGCCGGAAAGGAGAGGGAGCTGGAGTTTACGAGAAAGACGCCGCCGGTGACTTCGACGATCGTTCCCGGGTCGGCATGGACGATCGCGTTGCCGGCGACGGTCACGCCGGCGCCGGCCTGCAGTGTTCCGGTCACGGTTTTGAAGGACCCCGCCATCGTCACCGGGACATCGATGATGCTGATGCCGGCCGTGGTCGTTTTCTCGATACAACCGTTGACCCCCGGCGGCCCAAACCCGCCGATGGTGATCGAGCTGGCGGCACCGCCGCCGTTCACGAAGTCGCCGTCATTGCTGACGTAAAGAACCTGGCCGGGGTCGAGGATCAGGCTCGCGCCGTTGGACAACACGAGCGAATTGCTCGAGGCGCTGTACGTTCCCCAGGCCTGAAGCCGGAGCGTGCCCCCGTCGAGCAGGCAGTCGCCGAGGGAACAAGTGATCGCTGGCACCGACGTGCTGTTCAGCAGGCGAGCGCCGCTGCCGGTGATCGTGCCGCCGGACCAGGTGAAATTGCCGCTCACATTCAGCGTGCCGGCGCCGTCGATGACGCCGGTGGTCAGCGTGAGATTCGGGATCGTCTGCGTGACCCCGGAGAGCACGCGCAACGTTCCGCCGTTCACACGCACCGTCCCGCTTCCGGTCACGTTCGTGGCGCTCGGGACGTCCAGCATCTGGCTGGTGAGATCGAGCATCGCGCCGGTGCCGAGGCCGAGCGTCCGGCCGTCTAGCGTGGAAAAGCCGAAAACCGTGAGCGTCTTGCCGGCGGCGACGGCGGTGGTGCCGCTGCCGCCCATCGTTCCGTCCGACCACGTCCCGCCGTTGGCCAGGGTCAGCGTGCCGCTGCCGTTGAGCGTGCCGCCGCTCATCTCAAGGCTGCCGACGTTGCCGGCGGAGTTGAGAGTCACGGTGCCGCCGCTGATGCCCATGATCCCGGTGCCGCTGATGCCGCCGGCGATCGTGTGCGTACCGGCGTCGAAGAGCATCGAGCCGGGCGCCGTCACGGTGAACGAGCCGCTGTGCGTGCCGTTGCCGAGGAGCGACAACCCGCCGGAGGTAACGATCACGCTGCCGTTGTTGTGCAGGACCGTCCCGATCGACCGAATGCCGGTGCCGCCGCTCTTGGTGATGGTGCCGTTGTTCGTGATGGTACCGACGCCGACGATGGTCCCGTCGGTGGTGATGTCCAGCGTCTTGCCGGAGGCGATGACCAGACTCGCTGAATTCAGGAAGACGAGCGAGTTGGTGGTGGCATTGAACGTCCCCGAGGCATTCATCTGGAGCGTGGCGGTGGTGCCGTCGAGGTTGCAGTGACCGGCCGAACAGCTGATGGCCGGCGTCGACGTGCTGTCCAGCACCCTCGCGCCGCCGCCGACGATCGTGCCGCCGAGCCAGGAGAAATTGCCGCTCACGTGCAGGTCGCCGGCGCCGTCGATGATACCGCCCTGCAGCTCCAGGTTCGGGATGGTGTTGAGGGCAAAGACGCGCAGCATTCCGGAACTGACCTTGAAGTCGCCGCTCCCCAACATCGAGGCCGAGCCGTTGAGCTGGAACATGCCGCCCGTGACGTCGAGTGTCGTGCCCGACGCGATGTCGATGGTCGCCCCGGAGGCGACGCTTACGTCGTCGCCGAACTGCACCGTCCCGTTGTCGATGTCCACTGTCGAGGTCCCCGACAATGTCACGGGCACGCCGATGGTGCTCATACCGGCGCCCGATTTCCAGATCGTGCCGTTGTTGACGATGAAGCTGGCGCCGCCGCCGCCACTCGGGAAACTGCCGTCACTGGTGATCTCAAGCGTTTTGCCGGGGTCGATGGTCAGGCTGGCGCCGTTGGAGAACGCGATCGCACCGCCCGAATCACTGAACGTTGCCGAGGCCTGCAGCTGGAGCGCGGCGCCGTCCAACAGGCAGTCGTCACCAAACGAACAACCGAAGCTTGGCACCGACGTGCTGTTCAGCACCCTCGGTCCGCTGCCGGCGATCGTGCCGCCAAACCACTGGAAACCGCCACTCACGCGGAAGGCGCCGGCGCCGGTGATCGTCCCCGCCACGAGGAAGACTTTGGGACAGGTGACGTCGACGCCGGTGCCGACGTCGAGCGTCGCCCCTGAGATGCGGAGCTCGCCGCCGCCGCTGACCGTAGGGTTGCCGCTCATGGTGAATGTGCCGGCGCCGAGGCGGAGGGTGTGGAGGGCGGAAATCGAATAGGCGCCGCTGACGGTGCCGCCGCCGTTGAGTGAGAAGATGCCGGATTGCACCTGGATCGTGGCCCCGGAGGCATTGTTGACGGTGAAGTTGATCGCCGCGCCAACGCTGCCGCCATTCATCGTGATCAGGCCGCCGGTGTTGTTGTTGAGGATGGGCGAGCCCGCGCCGGGGCTGATGGCGTGGTTGTTATCAATTTGGATGATACCGGTGTTGGTGATCGTCGCGCCGTTGAAGGTGGCGCCCGTCGTGCTGCTGCTGGAGAAGGTGATCGTGCCGGCATTGGTGATGGCGCGGGAGATGACCGCGGCGCTGGGATTCGACGTGATCGTCATTTGGCCGCTGCTGTTGATGCTCAGCGCTCCGCTGCCGTTGATCGTGCCGCTTTCAATGAGGAGGTTGCCGCTCACGGCCAGAGCTCCGTTCCCGGAATAGGTGCCGCCCGGGATGTACAGGTTCCCACCACTGGCGACGGTGCTCGAGTTGTTCACGGTGATAACCCAGCCGGGCTCGACCCTCAGGGTCGCGCCAGTCTGAACTGTGATGCTGCTGACTGTCGCATTCAGGTCGAGCCAGACGGCGCCGCTGGCGGTGGTGATGACGACGGCATCGCTGGCGGTGGGCAGCGAATTGGTGCTCCAGTTCGCGGGAGTGCTCCACCAGTCGTCCGGGCCGCCGCCGTCCCAGGTCACGGTCGCGCAGAAGGCAACAGGGGAAGCGGCCGCCATCGCAAACACCACGATGGCGCGCAAGAGAACACGAATGCGCATGCTCATGGACAGACCCGATTTGTATGAATTGCTGAGCGCTCAGTATATAACTTTTTTTACTTCATCCCATAAATTATCCGGATGCTCGCCGTTCTGCCGTTCTGCAACACGCTCGGCAGCGTCTCGGAGCCGACCGCCCAGTACTGCTTGTCGAAGATGTTGTCGAGGGCGATCTGCATCGTCATATTCGGCAGAAGGTCGCGGTAGGTCAGCGCGAGCGCAGTCGTCGAATACGCGTCGACCCGATCGCCGAGGTACTCGGGGTGGAGGAGGAACGCCGTCCCGCGGCCGATCTTGCGGGCGCCGGAGTAATGGGTGCGGATGGCCGCCGTCAGCCGGCGCCATTCGGCATCGACGCCGACGTTGACCTGATTCGCGGCGATGTTCGGGACCCTCACCGTCTGCGTGTCATCCGGATCAATTGCCGAGGGGATGCGCTGCGCCGGCTGCGCGTATGTGTAATTGGCCCAGATCTCCGCGGCGGCGATCCTGTGGCGTGCTGTGGCCTCCAGGCCGCGCACGCGGATCTCGTCCCGATTCTTGTTCCGCAGGCAAGGAGCGGGACAGGCGTTCGATGCCGGGAGCTGCGTAATGGCGATGACGCCGCTGTAATCAGCCTGATAGGCGGAGAGCTGAACAGCCGTGCCCTCGTCCGGCTCCCATCCCGCGCTCACCTCGGCATTGCGCACCCGTTCCGGACGCAGGTCGAAGTTGAGAGCCGAAGCCCACTCCACGCGCGGGAAGACGTAGCCGCCGAACTTCTCCGTGTCGGTCGGATCCTTGAACGCCTCCGAGTAAATCGCTTTCAGGACCAGATGCCGGCGCCCCGGCGTATAGATCACTCCCAGCCGCGGCGTGAAGAGAGTGCCGAAGCCGGTGATTTCGCTCTTGCTGCTGTTGTCGATCTGGTTGTAGCTGAGGCGTCCCGCGGCGATGAATCGAAGCGACGGCCGCGGCTTCCACGAGCCTTGTCCCCAGACCGCCGCATCGGTGTGGTAGTTGCGGGCGGAAACGACTCTGGGATCGCCGTCGATGAACTGGTCGTACTGGCTCTGGATCGTGCTCTTCGCGAATTCGACGCCCGTCACGCCGCTCAGCGTCTCCGACGGCTGCCAGGCCATGCTGACCTCACTGCGAATCTGCGTCGAAAGCGCCCTGCCGTTGATGCGGACGAGGATGCCGGCACGTGGCGGGCAGACCGCCGCGCCGCACGTCCGGGGAAAGAGGTCCCTCGAGGTCAGGATCCCGTTCGCATAGAAGGCCAGGGCATCGAACGCCGACGCCTTCTCATCGATGCTCGATTGCAGGTAGCGCGTGAAGACGTTCAGCGTTCCCGGCGCAAGCCGGGCCGAATAGCGGAGATAGAGCGCGGTCTGTGCCGGCGTGTAGGTGCTGCTGCCGCCGAACTCGCTCGCGCCGTAGCCGGAAGCGACGCCCTCCTCGCTTCGCCACGACTGCAGGCCGAGGGTCAGATTGGAGACCTGGAGCTTGGCGTTGACGCCCCAGTTTTTCGCGCGGTCATCGAAGCCGAGGCCGTGCTCCTGGATGAGGGCCTGATCGAGCTGCCGGGCCAGTTGGAGCCCCGCCGCATTGACGCCCTGCAGCGTCGGCAGCGTCGCATAGTCGAGATTGCGATACGTGTAATCCCAACTGTCGAAGCCGGAGAGGTCGCGCTCCTTGCCCTGCTGATAGCGGCCCGCCACCGACCAGGCCACCGTGCCGCCGCCGCTCGCGCCGGCCGCGGTCATGTCGACGGCGCCGCTGCCGTAACCGCCGGCGGTCACGTGTCCGGCCACGCCGAAGCGTTTGTTCTCACCCACGACTGCGGCGGCGTCCTTGGTGATGACGCTGATCACGCCGGTGTAGGCGTTCGCGCCGTACATCGTGGAGGCCGGCCCGTAAACGACCTCCACCCGATCGATGTTCGTGAGCGGATATTGCCGCGACAGGTATTGCGTGCCCTGGGTCAGGTCGTTCTGCTCGACCCCGTCGACCAGCAGCAGGAGCCGGCTGTTGAATTCGTCGTAGTAGCCGCGCTGGTACACGTGCGAGTAGATGTCGCCGTTGGTGCGGTTGACGTCGAAGCCCGGGAGGTCGTGAAGGAGCTGCTCGAGGTCCAGGTAGCCGCGGCGCTCGATCTCCTCGCCGGTGACGACGACCACGGTGGCCGGCGCCTCCCGCAGGCTCTCGCTCGTCTTCGACACCGAGACGACCTGCGTGGTCTGCTCCTCGCGGCGCACCTCGGCCAGCATCGCGGCGAAGCGGGGGGAGCCGGCGTCATCGTCGAAACCCGGCTCGACGCGGAAAAGCCTGGAGATCTCCTTGCGCGCTTCGTCCGGCCGCTCGTCGTACATCAGCGCCCGGGCCAGCAGCGACTGCACCTGCACGGCCACGCTGCGTGAGAGCCTTCCGCGGCATCCGTCGCGGAGGAGGCTCACCGCCTGCGCAAAGTCGCCGCTGTCGTAGGACTTCTGCGCTTCCGCCAGGGCCTCGGGGCACGGGCTCTGCGCCCGCACGGCTTGGGCAAGCAGGACGAGGACGACGGCGGCAAGCAGCGAGCCGCGTCTCATTTCAACCCCAGCCCGGGATCGGCACAGGGGTTCGTCTCACGGTACGGCTCATCGGTGTAACGGCTCCACGTTTCTTCGGTCATCGGAGGGAGATTGGCGCGGCAAAGGTCGGCGGCCAGGACGTCGATGCGCGCGGAGGAGATGCGGATCGACGGCTCTTTGCCGCCGGAGATCACGCGCCTGCCGTCGGCGCTCCACGCCACCGCCCAGACCCATCCCTCCTGGCGAGGGATGACGGCGGGAAGCGCCTCCGGCTTGTCGATGTGCCACAGACGGATCGTTCCGTCGGAGCTGCCCGAGGCCAGGGTGTCGCCGCGCGGGCTGAAGCGGAGCGAATTGACGCTGGCGGTGTGGCCGGAGAAGGTGACCTCCCTCCCCTGCCGCAGCGGCCAGCCGACGATGCGGCCGTCCGCTCTCCCGCAGAGCAGCACCGTGCCGTCGGGCTTGAAGGCCAGGCTGCGGATGTCGAGCGCGTCTTTGCAGACGCTGCGTGGAGGCGCGCCTTGCTGGGCAACATCCCAGAGCAACGCCCCCGAGCGCTGAGTGGCCGCGAGGCTCTTGCCGTCGGCGCTCCAGGCGACGGCGCGGACGCTGTTCCTGTTGTCTCTGTTCTTGTTGTCCGCGGCTTGCAACGCCGCCGGCGTGGCCGGGTGGAGCGGATCGAGCAGCGTCACGGCGCCGTCGAGAGTTCCGGCGGCGAGCAGCGATCCCGAGGGCTGGAAGGCGATGGACGTCACCGCCGCCTGGCCGGCCGTCAGCTCCTGCGGCGGCGCGCCGGCCTTACGCAGGTCCCAGATCGCGATCTTCCCTCCGTCCAGGCCGGCGGCGAGGAGGTGGTCCCGCAGTGCCAGCGCGCGCACGGGCCCGCCCAGCTGTGCGACTACTTTCGGCGCGAGCCATCGACTGCCATCGAGTTGGTGACGGGAGATCTGGCCGGTCTCGTCGCTCGCGAAGATGGTGCGCCCGTCGGACGAGAGGACGATCGACAGCGCGCCGCTCTTCTGCGGCAGCTTCTCGACGGTCTGCGTGGGATGGCGCGCGCCGACCGCGTGCATGGCCGCGAAGAGCTCGGGATCGTCGGGATCGCCGCCGTTCTCGTGATTCAGGCGGTAGGCCTCGAGCACGAGGCGCAGGTCGGCGGTGCGCGCTTCGCGCGACGTAAGAGCCAGGGCGCGCGACGCGGAGAGGTGACGCAGTGTCTGCGCGCGGGTGCGCTGCTCGTCCGCCTGCTCCTTCTGCACGACCGCCTCGCCGCGGGCGAGGTCCGCTTCCTTCGTCTTCGCGTGCGCCTCGCGCTCGTTGGCGAGCGCTTTCTGCTCTTCGGTCTCGGCGCGCTGCCGTTCGCTGTTGGCGCGCTCGCTCTGCTGCAGCGCGATCTGCGATTGCGTCTCGGCGCGGAGACGTTGCTGTTCGGCCCTCTCGCGCTCCTGGTCCGCCACGGCCCGTGCCGCGACCGCCTGTCGTTTCTCCCCCTCGGCGCGGGCTTTCTCCGCCTGCACGCGCTTCTGGGCAACGATTACCTGGTCGAGCCTCTCCTCCGCGTCGGCCTTCGCGAGCTGCGCTTCCTTCTTCTGCTGCAGGGCGGTGTAGCCGAGGCCCACCATGGCCAGGAAGGCGATCGACAGCACGGCGATGACGGCGCGCGCCATCAACAGCGCTCGCCGGCGGCGCATGTCGCGCTGCTGCGCCTTGAGGTCGCGCTCTTCTCTGCTGGCGTCGAGAAAGGCCATGGCCCGCGCGAACGACGGGTCGTAACGCTCCGCCCATTCCGGCGTGGGCTGCTCTTTCTCGCGCCAGGTGAGCGCGAACTGCAGCTCCGGATCGCGCCACAGCGCGATCAATCCCTGCTCGTGCCGCTGCGCGGCCAGTGCGACGTCGAGATAGAGCTGGCCGGAGCGCGCTTCGTCGTCCGCCCACCGCGACAGCCGCTCCCAGATCCGCATGAGGCTTTCGTGAGCGATGTCGAGGATGGAGCTCTCCTCGAGCTCCACGTCCACGGGCGGCATCAGGAAGGAGCGGCCGGGCCTGCGGAAGCTCTCCGCGACGCGCACGACTTCGGCAAGGCTCGCGTGCGCCACCGCGCAGATCTCGCGGACCGGCACGGGACGCCGTACGCCGCGCGGATCCGACGCCTTGTCGGTGAGGGCCCTGAACATCTTCTCGGCGATCAGTTGTCCCGGCTCATCGAGCTCGCCGAAGGCCTCCTCGGCGTGTCGCGACAGCGCTTCGTGCAGCGTGCCGATGTCCTCGTAGTGGTGAAGATCGAGCGGCTCGCCGGGCCGGTGGCGGGACTGCCATCGCTCCCAGGTCCGCATCAGCGCGTGCTGCAGGATCGGGAGCTGGTCGGGATCGTCGCCGACGTCGTTCAGGAGCCGCGACACCAGGCGCGGTGCGATGGTCGCGCCGCCGACGGCAACCGGGCCGGTGATCGCCAGGCGCAGCTCCTCCCGCGTCATGCGCGGCACGAGGTAGATCCCTTCGTTGACGACTTCCGGCAGGTCGCCGAACTCCATGCAGTCGCCGATGAAGTCGGAGCGCATGGTGATGGCGACGTAGAGCGGCAGCTCGCTCTCGCGCGCCGCGAGGAGGAGCTTGACGAAGGCCGCCGCTTCATCGGCGCCGCTGGCGCGCCGGCTCTGCTTGTAGCGGAAAATCTCTTCGAACTGGTCGACCAGGACCAGGACGTTGTCGGTCGCGTGCGACTGGCGGACGCATTCGAGGAGACCGAGCCGGCTGGCGCGCAGGGTGGTCTCGAAGAAGGCGCGCGTCAGGAGCGCGTCGGCAGTCTCGCCGAGGCCCTCCGGGGCGCCAAGAGCCTCTGGAGCGCTGAGCGCCGCGGCGAGGTTGTCGAGGGGATTCTCGCCGGGCCGCATGATGGCCACGCGCCAGTGCGAGCCGGCACGCGCCATCGCGCCGCCGTGCAGGCTGGGAATGAGACCGGAACGGACCAGCGACGATTTGCCGCTGCCCGAGCGGCCGAGGATGGAGAGGAAGCGGGTGGTGCGCAGCCGTTTCAGGAGCTCGTCGGTCTGGCGCTCGCGTCCGAAGAAGAGATAGTCCTCGTCCGGCTCGAACGGGCGCAGCCCGGGAAAGGGATTGACGTCGGCGGTGGCATCGAGAGCGATGACGATGTTGGAGGAGCTGTCCTGCCGGCCTCTCATGACGATGCTCCTCGCGCTCCGGCGATGGCGGCGAGCAGCGGGGCCAGCGCTGAGGGATCGAAGCCGGCCGGCGGCTCCTGGATGAGCATGGCCTCATGCGTGCGGAAGCGCTCCTTCTGCGGCGTGGCCGGCGCGCCGACGTAGATGCCGCGGCCGAGCCACGGCTTCTCCCGCCCCAGGGCCGCGCTCTTCTGCAACTCGCGCAGCTTCCGGCGCAGCCACAGCTCGTCGCCGGCGCCGTAGTAGAGCAGGATCACGTCCGACGAGCGGAGGTTTTCCTCGTGCTCCAGCCTGGCCTGAGTTTCGTCCTCGTCGAAGAATGGGAGGATGACCTCGAAGCCTGCGCCGAACAGGTAGTCCTCGAGCGGCCGCGTGGCCTCGGAATCCTGCTGGTCGCAGAGGACGTAGACGCGGAGATGCTCCTGCTCATTGGCGGACGCAGCGACCGCGGCGGCCGCTTTCACGACCGCCGGCGCCGGCGGTGCGAGCTTCCGGTAGATGATCGTTTTCAGGTCTTCCATCGGAACTTCGAGCAGCTCCGCGGCGGCGTGCACCGCGGGACTGGTCTGCAGGTGCTGCACGAAGCGCTGCTGGCGCTCGTCTTCGATCTCCAGCCCCTGCGGGAGCCAGATGATGCTCGACAGCGAGCCGCCCGACGGCGCGCTGCCCGACGGCGAGCTGCCCGCCGCGGCTGCCGAGGCGAGCGCCTGCTGCCGCTCGACGATCGACTGCGTCGCCCCTTCCGGCACGACGCCGTAGTTGCGCCCGATGAGATGGATCGACACCTTGCTGCGGAGGAGCTGTTCGCGCACGAGCTCATCGAGCTCCGGGGCGACGAGCGGCAGCGCGCGGTCGGGAAGGACTTCGTAGCCGTTGCGGATCAGGTCGCGCTTGATCTCCTCCCGCTGCTCGCGCAGCTCGTAGCTCGTCTCCGCGAGATAGACCGTGCCTTTCGAAACTGCCGCTGCCTCGATCGCGTGGCCGTTCGACATCAGGTCGAGGAGCTGGGCGATGTCGTATGCGAGATCGTCGAGCTTCGTCATGAAGGCGCGCTCCTTGCCGCCATACTCCTGCGACAACTCCCTCGGCCGGCCGCTCTCGTCGTAGACGAAGAAGTCGTAACCGAGCATCGGCTGGACCTGCTCGGGGAGCCGCTCGCGGTTGACCGGCGTCTTGACGACTTTGAAGATGCGCGCCTTATCGCCGATGCGCACGCCGCCGGAACGCTCCGCGGCGCGGCAGAACTCGGTCAGCTCGCGGTTGCACCACTCCGACTGCACGTAGCGCGGCGAGAGAACCGACACCAGGGCCGCAATGCGCGGAAGGCGCTCGACGATCGTGTCGGCGAAGATATCGTTGCCCTGGAGCTTCAGATCGCGCCAGATCTTCGGCTTCTCCCCCCGCATCTGCCCGACACGGATCTCCAGGAGCCTGTGCAGCTCGGAGATCCAGCCCTGCTCCCCCGCGATGAGCGCTTCGTCGTCGAGGTGGGCGTAGCTGATGAAGAAATCGTGCTCGAACATGACCCCGGGCGGACGGCTACTCTCTGCCTAGGAGTGTCGCCAGCGCGGAGTCTCCTACCCTGATGTCTGGAAATATGGCGGGAGATTCACTTCCGCGTACACGTCTCCTGCCCGAGCTTGACCCACTTGCCCTCGTATTCGAGCTCCCCCAGGTGCGTGACCTCGTTCGACCCGTTCTTGGTGAAGGTATCGCGCGCATTGGCGGTCGTTCCGCCGATGTGCCACGGTCCCTCGAACGTCAGCACGTCGTTCTTCCAACCCTTGCTCGCGCCGGTTGCGTAACCGCCGGTGCTGTCCACGCCTCCCACCACCAGCATCTTCGCCTCCGGGTCGTATCCGAAGTAGCCGGTCGCGGTGAACGGCGTCGGATTCTCCGCGGTCGTCTTCTCCGCGTACGTGTACGCCAGCCACTTCCCGTCCAGGATCCACTCCTGCGAGACCTCCCCGACCGTCGGATGCTCGGGGAACCACGGCGTCGCGTACGCCATCCCCTTGCACTGCCACTTCCCGACCAGCGGATCGAGCTGCCGTAACATGTCCGGAGCATTTTCATCGTGCTGATTGGCCATCGCCACCGTGGCCACCAGCACCAGCACCATCGTCGGAATGAGTCGTTTCATGGGCAACCTCCGCCGCACTCTACGGGCGGAGGCGGCGACCGGATTGGCCTTGACTCTTATGGAGTGCGGTAACGCCAGTTACCGCTCTGACTGCCTCTGTTCATGCAACAAGCCGAAGCTGGTGCAATCTCGCCTCGTGGCAGCAGCGAAGGCTGGACCTGTTCGGCGTTTCGGGACGAATAGAAGCAGTAAAAGCGGTAACTGGCGTTACCGCACTCCATATCCGTCGCGAGCGCAATCACGGTGCGACGTCATCCTCCTCGACTTCGCCGCTGTTCGCGGTGCGGTGCTCGATGACCTGAAATCGGAGAAACGCATGCACCGCTGCGAGCGCGTCCGCGCTCTTCGTCGTGATGCGGATGCGTCCGCCCCCGTCGAGCTGCTGGTAGCGATAGGTGATCCGGTCTCGCAGCCGCTCGAGCTGCGCGACGCCGTCCGGTGGGTAGCCGTGAACGAACCGCGGAGTCGAGAAGTCGCCGGTTCCGAACTCTTCGTCGATCGCCTGAAGGTGCTCGCGAATCGCCGCGGCTGTCGCGGCATCCGCCGGGTCCGTCGCCCGCAGCTCGATCGCGCCGCCGTCGGCGAAGAGGCGGAAGGAGTGAGTCGACTTCGTGTGGGACATCCCGAACGCGTCGTGGCGGTCGTCGACGTGCCGGCCGTGCTCGGCGCTCCCATCCGCCTGGACGGCTTCCGCTTTCGCCGCGGCCATGTGCTGCGCGTGCATCGGGCAGGACTTGCTCATCGGTTCGCCGGCGGCCGCCGTGGTGGTGGCGAAAAAAGCTAGGGAGAGTGCGACTGCTTCGATCATCAGAATCCTCCGTTCATTGAATGATGGTTTCGAGAAGGTGGGCGAAGCCGCCGCGCTCGGTCTTTCGCAAGCGGTCGTCCCAGCCTTCGATGGTTTCGGCAAGCGCCGCGCGCAGTGCCGTGAGTGCGTCGATCCGCTCATCCAGCTCCACCAGCTTGCGTCCGGCGAGCGCGCGCACGCGGCCGCATGGAGGCTTACCGGCGGCGCGCTCCCGAAAAATGGCCGCGAGCTCGTCGAGCGAGAATCCGAGGCTGATGGCCTTGCGGATCAGCAGAATTCGCCGGACTGCGTCGCCGGAGTACCGGCGGTATCCACTCTCATCCCGGGAGACGTTCTGCAGCACGCCTTTCCGTTCGTAGTGGCGGACCGTATCGACGCTCACCCCTGCCCGTGAGGCAACGTCGCCCACGCGAAGCAATCCGGAATTCATCATGCGCAAGATACGGCCTGGAACCGGTTCGAGGGTCAAGAGGCCCGGCGAAACGTTCACACTGCCGCAACATGAAAGGGGGCTTTCTCAAGGGCGAGATCGAGGTTCCGGACGATTTCGACCGCATGGGCGAGCGCGAAATTGCGGCACTCTTCGGGAGCGGCGCGTGAAGCTCCTGCTCGACACACAGATCCTGCTGTCCTGGGCCTCTAGACGATAGGGACGTGGGAGGTGCGGTGGTGGGCGGCGCGTAGTCCGCCGCCTGAAGTACCATCTGCTGTATGAGGAATGAGGTCGACCCGGTCGCCATCGCCGCGCCGGACCGCAATCGACGCGCGCAGAGCCGCCGTTCGCCCTTGAACCGCGCCCCTGAAGCAATCGTCGCCGAAGAGGTGTCGGACGCACTGGCCGCCACGCCTGCGGAACGGGTCGAAGCGATGATTGCGCTCCTCGACAGCGCTTACGGCCTGTGGGCCGCGAGAGGACTCGATCGTGACGAGGGACTTTGCCGATTTCCTGGAATCACTCAACAGAGAAGGCGTGGCCTATGTCGTGATCGGGGGGATCGCGGTGCTGGCCCACATCCCGTACCGGACCACCCGTGATCTCGACGTTCTGATCGAGCCGACTCTCGAGAACGCGGAAAAGGCGCGTCGCGCCGTCGGCGCCTGGGGCTCCTTTGAGCCCGAGTACGAGCCGGCCGACTTCATTTCCGGCGACATCCTTTCGTTCGGCGGGTTGCTGCGCGTGGAGATCCACAGCCGTGTTCCGGGCGTCGATTGGGACGATGTCTGGACTGGCCGCGTGGAAAGCGAGCTCCTCGGCGTCCCCACGTCGTTCGCCGGCGTAGAGGAGCTGATCCGGATGAAACGCGCCACGGGCAACATGGAAAAAGATCTTCCTGACGTGCAGCGGCTGGAGGCGTTCAGGAACCGGAGCGGAGGCGAGTAGCGCCGGTCGGCCAACAGCGCCGGCGGCGTTCGCCGCTTGGCGTACCTAACGGGATTCGAACCCGTGTCCCCGCCAACAAGAGGTCTCCTCGCAAAGTTTCCGCTGAGTGTGTGCCCGCGGCGAGCTTATGGCGGACGCGAATTCGACACGTTCTGTTTCGAGATCATGCGCCTTCGTCGGGCTCCTCGGATTCAGCGCGAGCTGGAGCATCTAACGGAGCTGCGCAGCGTCACGTGAGCCCTCCACCTGCATGTCGACGTGAAGGGAGCACGAACGAGCGACAGAATCGCCAAAGCTGCTCGTCTGTTACCGGATGGCTCGCACGCGACCTAGGGGCTTGCGGAGCAACGCGAGAAAGGACCGCTGCCGCTGGCTGGAGAACAGCTTCGTTGATCCCGAGCCAGCATCTACAACGGGTAGAGTTACGCTCCCACGCCCGAGTCGAGACGTCGAGAAGGCGCAGGAAGCAGTGAGCACCGATCTGTTTGTTTGAACCGCGCTCGGTATTCCGGTAGCGTGAACGAGTCATCATCCGTCACGTCGGCCGCTGTCGCTGTCGAATCGCTGACGGTGCTCGGGTAGCCGCCTATGTCCATCGCAGCCCACCACACCGGACGAGCCGGATCCGGAATCGTCAAGACGCGGGTCGAGAAGATCCAGTACATCTTCCGCGACATGCCACAGGAGAGCGACTACGGCATCGACGCGGAAATCGAGATCAGAGATCACGTGACCGGCGCCGTCACCGGCCGGTTCCTGAAGGTGCAGATCAAGTCCGGTGGCAGCTACATCGAGAAGGAGACGGACGATGCCTTCGTCTACCGGAACGACAACCTTTGGCACCTGGAGTACTGGCGGAAGTGCGCGCTGCCGGTCCTGATCATCTGGGTGGATGTTGATGCTGAGATCCCGTATTGGGCGGCGGTCGATGGCTCAGCGATCGTCATCGGCAAGAGTTGGACGATCCGTATCCCGAAGGCACACCGTATCGATGCCTCCGCGAAGGCTCCGCTGCGGAAGCTCGCGAGCGAGCTCGCGGATGAAGTCGCCGTTCGCGTGCGGAGCGACTATGACCGCATTCGCGATCTCTGGGCGGAAGGACGAGGCTGTGCGGCGTTCTCGGAGTTGCGTGCACTCGTTACGCAGCCTAGCTGGCGGTTTGCGGAGACGCGTACGGTTGCGGATACTCATCGCTCACTGGCGCTCTGGTCGTTTCTGCTTGAGCGCGATGCGGTGACGATGGAAGTGCACTTGCGCAAGGCGAAAGAGGCTGAGCCGGCATCCGACGAGAGCGTCGTTCGCGCAATGGTGGCTCGAGTGACGCGGGGTACCGATGCCGCCCTGAAGCTTCTCGAGCATCCGACCAACACGGGAGCGGTGAACCTCCGCGCATCACTCCTGTTCCACGCAGAGCGACTCGACGACGCCGCCACGGCGCTCAGTGAGTGGCCGACAGTAAGCATCCCGAATGCGGAAACCGAACGAATCAGGGCACGGCTCGCGCTCGCTCGAGGGGATATGGACGAGGCGCGCAACCGCCTCGACATGGCACGCACGCAGAAGCCACGCTGGATCGGAGTCCGCGAATTGAGCGCGATCATCGATTACTTCGCGGCGCTGCCATCCTCCGAATGGTCTATGTCCACGCATTCGGTCCCCATCCCCGTTTCGATGCAGACGGTGCGGCAGGATGACGACAGTTTGCAACGGCTCCGCGCTGCAGCAGCCGCGTTCCGAGAACTCGCGGCCGATGCCGAACGTCAGGACGAGAGATGCCGGTTGCGCACGTGGTACCTCGCCGCACTCGCGAACGATCCTGCTGCGCGGAACGACGCGCAGCACGTCGCGACAGAGTGGCTCGCCGAATCCACCCTCTTCGCACCCATGCTGCCGTGGGTGATCGAACGCAATCTCATCTCCGACCGCGCCGCGTTCATCGCTCGTGTTGTCAGTGAAGCGTCGTCCATCCAGGAATCGGATCTCGCAGAGACAGACCCAAACATCGTGGTGACGGCAATTCGGTTGCTGCTCCTCGAAGAGAAGAAGCCTGCAGAAGCCCGAACGCTGCTCGCGAAGTTGGAGCACTTCCTGAGGACGCACGACGAAGACGCGCCGCCATACTGGCGCGTGCGGATTCTCATCGGGGAGGGGGACCTCGATGGTGCCGCCGAGGCTCTTGAGCTGATCGAAAAACCGTCCCCGCGCGCGGAGGCCGAGATGATCCTCCAGACGGCACGAGCCGCGCGCGTGCAAGATTGGCGTGCCGTTGCGAACGATCGGTACCAGGACTTCGTGAAGGATCGGGATGTGCCCGCGCTCGCAGATGCTGCGCGCCTCCACTTGCGGCACGGTGAACCCGATTTCGTCCTGAGGGTCGCCGACGATCTCTTCGGCGGTCTGCCGAACCTCGCGACGCTACAACTCATCTGTGAAGCCGCGTGGGAGACTGGGCGCTACTCTGACTGCCTCGCGTGGATCGACCGTTGGCGCTCGTTGTCATCAACGAATACCGAGGCGTTGCAGCAGACGCGGCTCGCCTGTCTCCTTCAGATCGATCCATTCCAAGCGCTCAGTGCAGCGGACGATCTCATCCGCTCGCATCCGTCGCCGGCGAACGTCACACACGCGCTGGTTGCGTTTCTCCGCGTCGGTGATCTCAAGTCGCTGTCCGTTACCGCGCGGCGCCTGCTGACGATGCAGGGTACCGACGCTTCAACGCTCCTCAGCGCCGCTCACATGACGGTCGTGAATGATCCCGATCTCGCGCGCGAATTGTGGCGTGGTGCGATGGCGTTGGGTGTGGACGACGATCACGTTGGGACGGCGTTGTCGCTGGCGCACGAGCTCGGAGAAGATCGATCGACGGCCTCGTTGATCGCGCGCATGCAGCAGCTTGCCGCCGAGGGACGCGGCGGCGTCCGCGCAGTCTCCTTGCCCGAACTCCTGGAGTTTGGCGCCGAGCGGCAACAGCAGCTGTCCGAAATCTTCACGCAGTACTACGCCGCGGAAATCCCGATTCATGCTGTGGCGCAAAGATTCGGGTGGAGTCTCGCGGAGATCTTCCACGTCTGGCCCGCGGAGAATCGGACAGAAGATGCGACGTCGAGCCACCGGCCACTCTTGGTGCGGTTCGGTGGCCGTCCGTCGGAGCTCACGGGACTAAACGGGCGGACGCTCCGAATGGACATCACCGCGTTCCTTCTCGCGGCAGAGCTGGGGCTGCTAGATGTCCTCGAGCGAGTGTACGCGCCGATTCGCGTTTCTCGCTTCCTCGCGACAGCCATCGTCGAGCAACAGCGGCGCCTCGGCGAAGGCCAGCCGTCGCGGATCGCGATGTACGAGCGGATCGTCGCTCTCGCGGATTCAGGAAGGATTCGCGCGCTCACGTCGGCCGACCATGCGCCGGAGCGCGCAACGACTGGCGACAGGGAGCTTGACCTGTTTCTGGGATCGACCCTCGCCGAGACGGGCGTCTTTGTGCATCAACTGCCGTTCACCGACTTCGAGATGCGACCGCTCGTGCTCAACGCTGATGTAGCTTCTCGCGTGCGCGACTTGTCGGCGATGCTCGCTGTGGCACGTCGACAAGCGGTCATCGATGCCAGCGCCTTCGAGGACGCCGCGATTGGCCTCCGCGACCCAGATGACAACATCGCCACCCTACCCCCAACGATCGTGCTGTCATCACTCGCCGCCCACGCCCTCGCAGCGGGCGAGGGACTCGCGCAGCTCTCCGCCAGCGCTGAGGTATGGGTCTCCCAACATGTGATCGATGACGGGCGTGCGTCCGTGGAGTGGGCGCGCCGCCGGAGAGACGTGCGCGCCCGGATTGATCGGCTCCGCGAACAGCTGCACCGCGGGTTTGAACGTGGTACGTACATCGCCGTCGGCGAGGCCGACGTGCAGGTCGACGATCCCCGACAGGTGGAATTCGAATCTCTCCGTGATTTGATTGCCGGGGCTACCGACGCCGACGCGCTCTGGATCGAGGACCGAGCGTGCAGCGCTATAGCGCTAGGCGTCGTCGGCATCAGTGAGGTTCTTCACGATCTTGTCGGACGTGGCGAGCTTACCGAGATACAAATGTCGACAGTGCTCCACAAACTGCGGACCGCGGATGCGCGGTATTTGCCGCTCCTGCGCGACGACCTCGTACATCACCTACGCACCGCCCGAGCGCGCACCACACCAGACACGAAAGAGCTACAGGCAATCTCGCGATTGTATGCCGCGTACGCCCTCGATAGTCATCGCATCAACACCCGCGAAGGCGCTCCGCCAGAAATCGCCGTGCTTCTGGAGGCGAGCCGTGTCACGATGAATACGCTACCTGAAGTCTGGAGGCTGCACCGCGAAGACCATCCGAAAGCGAGGCGGCACTCGTGGTGGTACATGACGTACTTATACATGGGGCAGCTCGCGGTACGCGCCTGCACCCAGCGCGAGACAGACGCCGCAACCGCAACCAGCGACCTCGCCTTCGACCTCGCGCAACTGTATCTCGGCGCGATCACCGTCGCTGCCGGTGATGACAAAGGCGAAGCATCGACAGCCGCAGCCTACATCGATTGGCTGACGAAAGCGTTCCCGTATCGGCAGTTCATTATGGATCCCACTCTTGCCGCATTGACTGGCAAACAGCTGGCAGGCGTTGCGAACAGCTACCGGGAGGTGGTTGCCGGGCAAGCCGAGGCGGTCGAGGTGGTGGACGCGCTCCTGTCGGCCGTGTTTCTGCTGCTGCCTGACGAACTTCAGCACGCGTGGCTCAAGGCCGACGCGGCGTTTGGCAACCGTCACGGCCTCAATCTGACAGACCGAATCGTTCTCGACGACCTAGCGATACCTGCCAAATCCTTCTGGGCGGCGGTAGAAAGGTGGGGCGCAGACAAGCCGGCACCACGTCGGGCTGAGGTGCGAGTAGGAACCGCTACGAATGATAACGAGGCTATCGAAACGGAGTATCGAAAGAAGAAACGCACGATCAAAGATTCGCTGTTCGTACGATTCGCGAAGGGAGGCGCTGCGCAGTGCGCAGCGTGGGCGGAACGCCACGCGACGTTCATCGACATGCCGCGCCAGAAACGGCGTGACGAGGGACGCCGAATCGGCGCACTGAAGTCCGCTCGTGAACGCGTGCTTACTGCCGATACGCTGCGCGACGGTAGCGGACAGACGTTCTACGCGCGACTCCGCGCACAACTCGACGCACGAGAGACATTGCCGGAAACAGCATTCCAGTTATCAGCAGGTGCGCTTGCTGATCACTTGCGCTGGCGAGGGAACGCTGAAGAAGCGGCCATGCAACTCCTTGCCGACGTCGGCACCGAAGAGGCGCTGCGCCGCATTGTGACGCTGCCGGTCTACCTGCCGACCGCCTTTGTGAAGGCAGTAGCTGACGACGCTGACGTGGTGGCGATCATGACGCGCGTCGCGTCAACGGTCGTATCCCCTTTCTCCGTCATGCAGACCGCCGCGCTGATGCTCCGGCTGGCTGTGAGATTTCCAGAGCTGCGAGACAACGGAGCCGCGCTCGTTCAGAAGGCCCTGGCACCGGAGTTCGCGAAGGGCGTCTTCAAGACATTCGAGCGCATATGCGTGGTCGTCCACGGGTGGCAGTCGTTCGACGCTAACGGTGCGAGCCTGTCTCCGCACGATCGACTCATGCTGGCAATCAGCCACGCTGGTCGACTCCTCGACGTGATGGGCACAGGGCACGTTCAGAAGGCGCGGAAGTTCTTTACACGGGTTACATCCGTGCCCCGCGAGTTCCTGACGCGCGACTCTGATTATCTCAGTGACATTTTGTACCCCGCGAATTTGTCGTTCGAGTTCACTGTCCTCGTCGGCACATGCTCGCTGCTCCGCGACGTCCCGAGCGACGTGATTACGGCCGCGGGCATCGGAACAGGGGTTCAGGACACACTGCAGCGGCTCATCGACGCCAACACGGTTGCCGCGTTCTTCGTGGATCGAGGATTGATGCGCGGCCGGGATGGAACGATCTATGAGGCTGAGGTGCCCGATATCCTTCGTCCGATCGTCGGAACTCTGCCCATAGATTTGCCTACGTCCGAAGAACTGCGCTCCACTGCAGCCGAACTTCTGGATGAGGCTTGCAAAAATACCGCGAGTTCCACGTGGCTTCGTGCTGGCGCGATTGTTCGCCATCATCCTCTTCCAGCAGAGCTGCGGTCTCATATCCATAGAATCGCGAAATCGCTCGCTGACTCGGCAACCCGTGCGAGCATAAATGATCGAGACGTCGTGCTCGCGCTCGCATTCCTCGGCGGGCAGACTGCCGCTCTTCAAGACCCTGCGCTGCGTGAAGAGGTCCAACGGATCGCGATCGGTGTAGCGGAGGAGTTCGGGACTGGTAAGCGCGATGCAAGAAGACTACGCGAAACCCGACCGGCGTTCTTCGAGATTGCGGTCGGTCTTTCCGCACGCCACGGTGACGCGTTGGGGTCAGCACGAGAACTCGCTAACTTCGTAGACGACCTCGTTCGTTCATGGCCATCGCTCGCATATTCGTTAGCTGCCTGGCTCGGCGACTACGTGTGGACGGCACCGCCAGATGAGGCGATGTCGCTCTGGCGTATGCTGCTTCGCGCTCGCGAAAACGCCTTCCAAGCGCGTGCGGCTTGAATCGTTGTCGGACATCACCAGCGTAGCCTCCGAGGCACGAAGGTATCCACGGCGACAGTTCAGGAGCACTCCGCAGTTCCGCCCCCGAAGTATGTTGGCACGATCCGAATCCTGCGCGGCCGTTCACGCGCAGGATTCGGATCGTGCCAGCATACGTATTCACGTCCGTGAAGTTAGGCGCAGCGGCTCGCCGCGCCAAAGCGCGGCGTAGAGCATCGTGCCGAAGAGCGCGACGGCGAGCGCGCGGTCGTACTCGCTCGCCCACGGGAGGTTCTCGGCCGCGAGACGACGCGAGCGCAGTCCTTCGCGCTGTAGGCCTTCGAGACGCGCCGGCGCGCGGAGCCTCGCGAACGGGTTCGGGATACCGTCACGCTTCTCCAGATCGTTAAAGAAGGTCCGGAACATCCGCTTGCCCGAATCGACGGTCGTCGCTCGACACACGCGGCGAGCGATCCACTGCGGGGCGATCTTCTTCGCCCCGATGCCAACGAACCGTGCGCGATGCTGCACGCGCTGGCGAAGGGGGTGTAACCCACAAATTGGCGTCCCTAACGGGATTCGAACCCGTGTCGCCGCCGTGAAAGGGCGGTGTCCTAGGCCTCTAGACGATAGGGACGTGCGAGGTGTGGTGCTGCGCGGTGCGGTGGGGCGTGGTGAGCCCGGTAGGGATCGAACCTACGACCCTCTGGTTAAAAGCCAGGTGCTCTACCACTGAGCTACGGGCCCGCGTGACTTCAACGAACGATCGCGGGCCTGCTGCCCCCGCGAAGGTGGTCAACATAGTGACGCTCGCGCGTCGTGTCAACCGAGATCTGCTGAACGCGCTTCGGGTGCTGCACATTTCAGGGACGCAGGAAACGGCCGCCCTGCTGACGGAACACCTCCCTCGTCTTCGAGTCCACCCGCCAGCGGCCGAGCATGCGCGTGCCGCCCCCGCTCACGCAGCCGTCCCAGACGGAGTAGGTGTAGCCGACGTTGCTGTAGCCCTGGCTGCGCACCTGGACGCAGTCGCCGCTGACGCCCTCGTAGTAGCTGTTCGAGTTGATGTAGCTCCGGAGCGTGGCCGCCCCTTCCGCATCGCTGATCTCGCCCGTGCGTGCTGGTACGGGGGGCGGGGCCGGCGCGGGGGCGGGACGGGTGGCGGGCGGCGGGGCGGGTGGCGGCGTGCGGACGGGCGGAGGGGTCGTCCGCACCGGCGGCGGCGGCTGGGTGGCCGTGCGGACCGGTTCCTCGATCACCCGCGGCTCCTCCCTCTGCACCGGCGGCGCGACCGTGGTCGTCGGCGCCGCTCCGGTGTCCAGCGGTGGCGGGGTGGTCTCGGTGGTGGCGGGGGGCTGGTCGATGCCCGGGACCTCGATGACCGTGCCGGTAATCGGTTCGTTGCGGGCCGTGCTGGTTCCCTCGGCGATCGTGTCCGTGGTGGCCGGGTTCTCCGCGACCCGCGTGCGTTCGTCGCGGCCGAACGGCAGTCTGGCCAGCAGCAACCAGGCGATGAGCACCAGTCCGACGATCACCGCCGGCACGATCCACCACGTGCTTCGTTTGGCCGGTTGGATGTGGTCCGGGACGGGGCGGTCGGCCGTCCCGCGATAGGACGAGGCCGGTGGGATCGTGGCCGCAGGAGCAGGCGCGATAGGCGGCGGAATGACCGGAGGTGGCGGTGCCACGGCCGGTTCGGCAGTCTCAACCGGAGCCGGCTCCGGGGCCGGGGTCCCGCACTTTGCACAAAAACGAGCATCCGGCGCGAGCTGCGCGCCACACTTTGCACAGAAACTCATGAGCCGGTGTAACGCGAAAAGCGTACCCGGCGCGCCGTCAAGACTGAGGCCGGTTCCCCGTAATACGATGCGGCGTGATGAACGACGCCGCCGAACAATACGTCCGGCTCGTGCTGGCCATGGGCGAGCACGATGCCGACTACGTCGACTCCTATTACGGTCCTGCCGCCTGGCACGATGAAGTCGCCGCCGCCCGTCTCCCGCTCCAGCAGGTGCATGACCGAGCCGTTGGACTCCGGGAGACGCTGCGCGGCACCTCGCAGCCGCCGGACGAGCTCGAGTCGCTGCGGCTCGACTACCTGCGCCGGCAGACCGACGCGCTGATCGCGCGCGCGGAGATGCTGCAGGGGCGGCAGTTCACGTTCGACGAGGAATCGCAGGCGCTCTACGACGCCGTCGCGCCGACGCATGGCGAGGACTACTTCCGCGCGCTCAACGCGGCGCTCGACGAGGAGCTCCCCGGCGGCGGCTCCCTCACCGACCGCGTGGAAGCGTTCCGGATGCAGTTCGCGATTCCGCGCGAGAAGCTCGACGCGGTCTTCACCGCGGCGATCGACGTCTGCCGTGCGAAGACCGCCGAGCACATCGCGCTGCCGGTCGGCGAGTCGTTCACGGTCGGGTACGTGACCGACAAGGCCTGGTCGGGCTACAACTGGTACCAGGGGAACTTCACGAGCCTGATCCAGGTCAACACCGACCTGCCGATCTTCATCGACCGCGCGATCGATCTCGCCTGTCACGAAGGCTATCCGGGCCACCACGTCTACAACGCGCTGCTCGAGAAGACGCTCGTGCGCGACCGGAACTGGCCGGAGTTTTCGATCTACGCGCTCTTCTCCGCGCAGTCCCTGATCGCCGAGGGGAGCGCGAACTACGGGATCGACGTGGCGTTCCCGGCGGACGAGCGGGTGGCGATGGAGAAGGAGACGCTGTTCCCGATCACCGGGTTCGATCCGGCGCGCGCGGAGCAGTATTACCGCATCCACGACCTCGTCGCGCGCAGCGGCTACGCGGGCAACGAGGCGGCACGCCGCTATCTCGACGGGACGTTCAGCTCGGAGCAGGCGGCGGAGTGGCTGACCACGTACGCCCTGATGGAGCCGGCCCGCGCCCGCCAGCGCATCCGTTTCTTCGACAAGTATCGCGCCTACGTCATCAACTACAACCTCGGCAAGGACCTGGTCCGCGACTACGTCGAACGCCGCAGCGCGGGCAACGCGGCTACACGCTGGGCGGTGTTCTCCGAGCTGCTGTCCTCGCCGCGCTTACCTTCCGGTCTGCGGTAGGGAGAGAGACGACGAGGGGCCTCCGGCGGGCCGGTGTGACCGGCGGCATTTGTTTGCGCACGGACGGCGCGGATCGCGAGAAGCGTCCGTTCTGCCTTGGGCAACCAGTGCTGCCGGTCACACCGGCCCGCCGGAGGCCCCTGGTCGTCTCTCTCCCCTGCTCAGAACGTAAAGTAAAGCGTGACGCGGGGCAGCAGGTCAGCGTCGCCGCCTCCGGCGTATTGCACGTATTCGACGTTCGGGATGATGCTCAGGTTTTTGTGCAGCTTCCAGTCGAGGCCGGCGAGGAAGAGCGTGGATTCGCGGGTGGGGTCGAATGGGAGATAGGGGATGCGGTCGCCTTCCGGGTTCGGGTCGAACATCCGGTCGATGCGGGCGATCAGGGCGTACGTGTCGTTGAGGTTGTAGACCGCGAAGACGGACGCCACGTCGAGGTCACCGGTATCGTCACGGGTCTGATGCGCGTACTGCAGGCCGGCGCGGGCGCGGTCGTTCTGCCAGAACGCGAAACCCTGCAGCGTGCTGCGGTCCGCGTCGCCGGGACGGTCTTCGGTGTCGGCGTAGAGCTCGAAGAACGTCCCCTTCGAGGGGGCGAGGCTGACCGCACCGCCCACCTTCTTTCCTTCGTTCGTCTCGGCGCCGGTGTTGGAGCCGTTGCCCGCGACGACGTGATACTTCAGGCGCCCGCTGCCACCCATGATTCCGACGCCGAGGTCGCGGGAGGAAGCCATGCGCTGCAGGTCGAGCGGCGTCTTCTCGATCGAACGATAGCCCCAGAGACGCTCGACGTTCTCGAAGGCGGGCGTCGGCATCATGCCCACCATCACGTCGAGCGCAGGACGGGCGCGCCACTTCACCCAGGCATCCTTCACATACGGCTCGATGTTCGCGCTGGTGCGGAAATCGCCGGGCGAATTCACTTCGAAACGGAGCCGCGCGGAGAGGTCATCGGAGAGCGTGCGGTCGAAGGTCAGATAGCCGCGGCGGATCCAGAACCCGTTCATCCCCTCGGCTTCTTCATCGTGATGCGAAACGACCGTGTAGTAGTCGCCGATGACGAGACCGGAGATCGTGACCGGTTTCTCCTGAGCCGTAAGCGACAACGACAGCAACAGCAGCACGGCGAGAGGCTTCATCACGGCCGCAATTCTGTCGCGGAGCTTACCTGCCGGTCTACCGTAGAGGGAACGACCGGGGGCCTCCGGCGGGCCGGTGTGACCGGCAGCACTGGTTGCCCAAGGCTGAACGCACGTCTCTCGCAGGAAGCGCCGTCCGTGCGCAAACAAATGCCGCCGGTCACACCGGCCCGCCGGAGGCCTCCGGTCGTTCCCTCTACGGTAGATCAGCAAGTAAGCTCCGCGACCGAGTCACGAATATCCGCGAGGGCCAGCTCCACGCGATCGCGGTGAGTGCGATGGGAGACGATGGCGATCCGGATCACGAACCTGCCATCCACGGTCGCGGGTGTGAGCATCACACGCTTTCTGGCGTTGATCTTCTCGAGCAATGTGCGATTGAGGACGTTGAGGTCCGCGCCTGGAAGCACGAGGCGGAAAGCGAGGATCGTGAGCTGCGGCTCCGCCACCATTTCCACGCCCTCGATCGTACGGAGCTCTTCGGCGGCGTACTGGATGAGGTCGAACTTTTCGTCGAGCTGCTCGCGGAACGGCTCGATGCCGAACAGTTTCAGCGGCAGCCAGACGCGGAGGCCGCGGAAGTCGCGGGAGAGCTCGGGCGAGATCTCGCAGAAGTCCACCAGCTCGTCTTCCTGCTGCATGTCCGGGAGGTAGTCGGCGTGCAGCGAATGGGCGCGGCGGAGCGTGCGGGCGTCGCGCACCAGCACGGCGCCGGTGCCGAACGGGAGGAAGAGCGTCTTGTGCGGATCGAGGATGACGGAGTCCGCCTGCTCGATGCCGCGCAGCGCGGCGCGTCCCCGCCCGGTGAGCATGAACAGCGCGCCGTACGCGCCGTCGACGTGGAACCACAGCTTCTCTTCCCGTGCGACACCTGCCAGCGCTTCCAGAGCGTCGACCGCGCCGGTCGCAGTCGTGCCGGCGCTGCCGGCGATCAGGAACGGCGTCCAGCCGTCGGCTCGGTCGCGCGCGATCGCTTCTTCCAGCGCGTCGATGCGGATACGGAACTGGCCGTCGACCGGCAGCTCGCGGATGTTCGCGTACGGGAAGCCGGCCAGGTTCGCCGCCTTCTGGAACGAGTGGTGGATCTGGCTCGAGCAGTAAAGAGTGCCGCGCAGAAAGTCGTCCGGCAGCATCGCCTTGCGTGCCGTGACGATGCTGGTGAAATTCGCCAGCGAGCCGCCGCTCGTCAGCACGCCTCCGGCACCACGCGGCAGTCCCACGATCTCGCAGAACCAGCGGACCACGTTCGCCTCGAGCTGCACCAGCGCCGGAGCCGCCGCGCAGACGCCGACGTAGCGATTGACGGCGTTGGCGATCAGGTCCGCCACCGCCGCATGAAACAGCCCGCCGCCCGGCACGTACCCGAGATACCCCGGCCCCGCCGCATTGAAAGACCGAGGAATGGCCTCCTCGAACAGAAACGCAAGCAGCGACTCGAACGACTCCCCGCTCCGCGGCAGCGGCTCGATGAGCGTCCGCGCGTACTCGGTCGCCCCTTCCACGTTCGCGGCCGGCTGCGTGGGCAGCGATTCGATGTGCGCGATGATGCGCTCGGTGGCCGCCGCGATGAGCGCGCGCATTTCGTGCGCGTCTGGTTCGAGTGGGTAACTCATGGTGTCGGGTATCAGGTGTCAGGTGTCTGGGGAGTGTCGCCCGGGCGAAAAACCCCAGACACCTGATACCCGACACCTGACACCAAACTCACTACCAGATATCGCACCTCTCCCCCTCCTTCCGCACCATCTTCGAGCTCGCCACGCAGTTCCAGGCATCCGCGAACTCGGGCATGTTCATGACCGTCAGGTTGACGCGGGCCGGGCCGGGGGCGTGGGGGTCGGTGAGGGCGCGACGGCGGGCTTCTTCGGCGGCCATGTTCTGGCCCCAGACCTGGGCGAAACCTAGGAAGAAACGCTGCTCGGGCGAGAAGCCGTCGACGGTGGCGCGCGGCTTTCCGGCGAGGGAGCGTTGATAGGCGCGCAGCGCCAGCGTCGCGCCGCCGAGGTCCGCGATCGCTTCGCCGGTGACCAGGTCGCCCTGCAGGTTGAGGCCTTCCTCCACGCGCCACTGGCCGTACTGACCGGCGATGCAGCGGGCCCGGGCCTGGAAGTTCTCCAGATCCTTCGCCGTCCACCAGTTGCGCAGGTTGCCGGAAGGATCGAACTTCGCCCCCTGGTCGTCGAAGCCGTGCGTCATCTCATGGCCGATGACCGTGCCGATGCCGCCGTAGTTGTACGCATCGTCGGCATTCGGGTCGTAGAACGGCGGCTGGAGGATGCCGGCCGGGAACGTGATGTTGTTCCGGGACGGGCTGTAGCTCGCGTTCACGGTCGACGGCGTGAAGTTCCCCCACTCGTTCGGATCGTCCGGCTTGCCGATGCGGTTCACCGCGCGGCGGACGTTGAACGCGCGCGAGGCGAACACGTTCGCGGCCAACGACTCGCGTCCCACCTCGACGGTCGAATAGTCGATCCATTTGTCGGGATAGCCGATGCGGCGGCGGAACGCCTCCAGCTTCGCGAGCGCGGTCTGCTGAGTCTCCGGCCCCATCCACGTGAGACTCGGGATGTCCTCGCGCAGCGCGGCCACCAGGTTGTCGATCAGCTCGTTCATCTTCGCCTTCGCCTCGGGGGTAAAGGCGCGCTTCACGTACTCCTGCCCGAGGACCTCGCCGAGGTTCTGGTCCGCGGCGCGGACGCACCGCTGCCAGCGCGGCTGGAGCTCGCGCGTGCCGGAGAGATGCGTCTGGCGGAACGCGAAGTCCTGGTTCACGAACGAGGACGAGAGGTACGGCGCCGCGGAGTCGATGACGTTCCAGCGCAGATAGGCCTTCCACGACTCCAGCGCCACCTCATCGAGGAGGCGGTTCGCCTCGCGGATGAACTCCGGCTGCGCGAGGTTGAGCGAGCGGAGGTCGGTCAGGCCCGCCTGCGTGAAGAAGGCGTTCCAGTCGAGCAGCGGCGCGATCGTCTGCAGTTCCGAGACAGGAGTGATGTGGTACGTATTCTCCGGCTTGCGCAGGTCGGCACGTGCCATCGAGGCGCGGGCGAGCTGCGTCTCGAGCGCGATCACCCGCTCCGCGTCCGTGGCCGCTTTCGCCGGCGCGAGGCCGGCCAGCTCGAACATCTTCGTGAGGTGCGCGACGTACTCCTTGCGCGTGGTGCGGAACTTCTCGTCGTCGCGGAGGTAGTACTCGCGGTCCGGCAGTCCCAGTCCGCCCTGGGAGACGGCGGCGATGATCTGCGTCGAATTCTTGTAGTCGTTCTGTGCCGAGAAGCGGAACAGCGGCGCGATCCCCTGCTGCTGCTGGCGGTGGATCTCCGCGACCACACCCGCGCGGGTGCTGATGGCGTCGATGCGCTCGAGATCCGGCCGGATCGGCTCCGCCCCCTGCGCCTCGATCGCCGGCTCGTTCGTACACGCCGCCCAGAAGTCGCCGAGCTTCCGCGCGTTGGAGCCCGCCTCCGCGTTCGCGTCCTTCGCACTCGCTTCCAGGATGCTCCGCAGCGTCTCCCGGTTGCGCTCCGAGACCTCCTCGAAGCGGCCGTACCGCGAATAGACCGCCGGCAACGGATGCGAGACCCGCCACGCGCCGTTCACGTACTGGTCGAAGTCATCGCAGGGAGAAACGGAGCGGTCGATGCCGGACAGCTCGAATCCATGCTGCCCGAGCAACGCCCGCGGCCGCGGCGCCGCCACAGGCGCAGGCGGGCGGGCGGTGGTGCATGCAGCGAGAAACGCGCAGGAGAGGAGGAGGAGGTGTTTCATTGTGCCGGGATCGTATCAATTCGTTATCGGTTGTCGGTTGTCAGTGAGGGTTGGCGATGGTGTCAGGTGTCAGGTATCTGGGGCTTGTCGCCCGGGCGAAACACCTCAGACACCTGACACCCGACACCGCCACGCCAACGCACGGACAACCGACCACTGAGAACCGACAACACGCTCTCAGCGCTCAAACGCCAGCACGATCTCCAACAACCGCAACAGCTCCTCGAACCGGTCGTGCGGCTTCGGCAGGACCGGAGCGTCGATGGGGATCATGATGGGCGTGGAATCGGTCAGGAAGATTAGGGGGAGGTCGGGGCGGGTGCGGCGGGATTCGCGGGCGATCTCCAGCGCGCGTAGATCCGCCAGGTCGAGATCGAGGATCAAAACGTCGGGCGCGAGTCTACGGATCGTGGCAACGGCCTGAAAATCCGGGGCTACCAGAGTGCAGTCGAGCTCCATCAGGCGGAAGAATGTGTGCAGCATTTCCGCAGCGCGCCGGTCCCCCTCCACCACGGCGACCCGCCGGGTTGTGAACATTTCGAGCTCAGGGCTATGCTCGGCGGGCTGCAATGGATGCTACCGATCCTCCCCTTCCAGGTCGAACAGTTCGGAAGCCCGGACGTTCTCGCCGGAAAGCCGGCGGCATGCTGCCGCGATCGCCGCGATACAGCGCCGCGTCGGCTCCATCCGCCCTAACCGTATCCGCAACAGGTGCTGGCGGCTGTAGCCCGACTCCCGTGCGAGGTGCGCCGGTTTGATCCCTCTGCTCTTCAAAAACGATTCGAGTCGTGTCGGCATGTGCAATATCTTGCACTATAAAGACGAGCAGGATGGATGTCAATCCGGATCTGCTTCTGGCGCATCACGGGGCGCACAATAGTGCGCAAGCTTCTCTCCCGCTTCGACTTGTCCTGCTGACCCCTCCTTGAACCCCGTTTTGAGCCCGTTGCGCAAATGTGCATCCACAGGGGGTGGAAAAGCGCCTTCGCGTCACACCATGTGCGAGAGTGTGTCTGCATGAAGTGGTCGTAGCCGAACGGCTGGCGCGAGTGATCCGCGCTCTCGCACGCCTGTGACCGCCGATTCACCAGCAGTGACGTGTGTTGCGCATTTCTCTAACCAGCAGTAACGTATAAGTTCCTTAATATGCTCGGAAATACAGTTCGCGAAGCCCGCATCCGTAAAGGCCTCACGCAGGCCCGACTCGCCAAACTGGCCGGAGTCAGCCGGCGGCACCTCGCGGCCCTGGAGAAGGGGGCGAACGTGTCGATCAGCATCCTCCAACGCGTGGCCGCGGTGCTGGAACTGACCGAGATCACGATAGGTACCCTGTCGCTGCGGTCGACCGACGACCGGCAGTTCAACGTCCCGCTCCTCGCCGACACCATCCGTCAGGCACGCGCCGAGGCGGACCGGGCCCAGTCGATCCTCGCCCGCGCCGAGACCCTCCTGGGCGTCGAACGGCCGGCCTCCCGCTTCGGAGCCGCGGATACGACGTTCCCGATGCTGCCGGTCCGGCGTATCAACCCGCAGCGCCCCGGCAACGGCGACGCCGTGCACGACGCGCCGGAGTGGGTCGAGCTCGAGACCTCAGGCGAGATCCGCCACGGCCAGCCGATCGACGAGAAGGCGAAGGAGGCGGTCGCGCTCCCGAAGGCAATCGTGGAACAGGGGGAGATCGTCTTCCGCGCCCGCGGCAGCGACATGCGCGACCAGGGCATCGAGGACGGAGACCTCCTCGTGGTGGAGCTCCGCCCCCGCGGCCGCGCCGCCTCCGGCGAGCTGGTCATCGGCAAAGTCGGGCGGCAGGTCTACGTCGGCCGCTGGTGGGACAAGCACGGCCAGAAGGCGCTGATGTCCAACGGCCTCTCCGAGGTGACGGTCGGCAGGTCGGCGCGCTCGCTCAAAGTGATGGCGGCGATCAATCAGATCGTGAGGATGGGGGAGTATGAGGAGTAGCTGCGGGGGACGAAATTGAAAATTGAAAATTGAAAATTGAAAGATCGGCAAAGCACCCGGCGAGCGTGCCGGCTCTCTCCTCTTTTTCAATTTTCAATTTTCAATTTTGCCCGGTCGCCGAAACGCCACCCACCGGCTGCGCGAGCCCGGTCGGAGCTCCCCTCCGCCCTGTACAATCCCCCCGATGCGTCCGCTTGCCGTTTTCGTAGCTTTCCTACTTTCGCTGTCTCTCCAGGGGCAGCCGAAGTCGTTCGACACCCGCTCGGTCGACAAGATCGTCGAGTCGGCCATGAAGGCGTGGCAGATCCCGGGGGCGGCGGTGGCGATCGTGCGAGAGGACCGGGTGGTCTACGTGCAGGGCTACGGAACGAAGGAGCTCGGGAGCACGGACCCGGTCACCGTGGACACGCTGTTCCAGATCGCTTCCACGTCGAAGGCCTTCACCACCGCCGCGATCGCCATGCTGGCGGCGGAGGGGAAACTCTCCTGGGACGATCCGGTGCGGAAGCACCTCCCCTACTTTCAGCTCGCCGATCCCTGCGCCGATGCGCAGGTCACGCTGCGCGACCTCGTCTCGCACCGCACCGGCGTGGGGCGTTACGACGAGCTGTGGGACAACACGCCGCTCACCCGCGAGGAGGTCATCCGCAGCATGGGGAAGGTCGAGCCGTCGAAGGCGTTCCGGACGGCGTACCAGTACCAGAACATCATGTTCATCGCGGCGGGAGAAGTGGTCGCGAACGCGTCGGGCGTCCCGTGGGAAGAGTTCGTCCGGACGCGCATCTTCACGCCCCTGGCGATGACGCGCACCGTGACCTCCGACGCCCAGTGGCGCGCCGCCGATCACGCGAGCGGCTATCAGTACGACTGGCGCACCGACCGCGTCGCCCCCCAGCGCCCGATCGAGACGCAAACCCTCGGATCCGCCGGCGCGATCAAGTCGTCCGCGCGCGACATGGCCAACTGGATCCGCTTCCAGCTCGGCGAAGACCCGACCATCGACGAGACCAAACAGCCCCACACGGTCATCCGGCTCGAGAACTCCTCGCGCGACTCGAACCCCGAGACGCACGTGATGTCCTACGGCCTGGGGTGGTTCATCCAGGATTACCGCGGCGAACTGCTCGTGTCGCACAGCGGGTCGCTGAACGGCTTCCGCGCGCACGTCGATCTCCTGCCGAAGCGGAAGACCGGGTTCGCGGTGCTGATCAACGTCGGCCGCGGCTACGCGACGCTGGCCATGCGCAACGCACTCGCGGACATGCTCTCGGGCAAACCCTCCCGCGACTGGAACTCCTACTACCTCATGCTCGAGCGCCGCGCCGACGAAAAGGAAGCGCGCCTGCACGACGAGCAACTCGCGAAGCGCATCCCGAACACGACGCCCTCGGTCGCGCTCGACCGCTACGCAGGCGAGTACGAGAGCGACTCGCACGGCAAGGCCAAGGTCACGCTGGTAGACGGGCAACTGGTCCTCGAGTGGAACCGCATCGTCTCCCCCATGACCCACGTGCACTACGACGTGTTTCACGTCGAGTCGAAGTTCGATTCGCTCGACGAGGACGTGCCGTTCACGCTCACACCGGCGCGGGAGGTGGAGGGGTTTGTGTTGTTCGGGGAGAGGTTTGTGCGGGTAGCGGGGCGTTAGGCACTTCGTTGGTGTCAGGTGTCAGGTATCTGGGGCTTCTCGCCCGGGCGAAACACCCCAGACACCTGACACCTGACACCCTTGAACTCACGCCAGGCACCTGACAACCGACAACACGCTCAGCGCGCCACCAGCATCACCACCTGATCGATGAGAGCGACCGCCTCGTCGCCATCTCCCAGGTGGTGGTTGATCATCATGGAGAAATACCGGTAACGCCCGTCGGGCATGGCGATGATGCCGCTCAGGGCGTTGACGCCGTTGATCGTGCCGGTCTTGCCGCGCACGCGGCCTTCGAGAGGGACCAGGCGGCGGCGCAGCGTTCCTTCGTTCGCGGGCTGCGCGAGCGTCGACCACCAGGAGGCGCGGCGGGAGGGGTGATTCATCCAGCGCAGGACGCGGATCGTGGAGCGCGGCGTGAGCAGGTCATCCGGGGCAAGGCCGGAGCCGTCCACGAAGTTGAAAGATCGCGGATCGACGGCGGCCTCGGTGGTGAGGAACGCGCGCTCCATCGCGAATGCGCTCGCGTACGTTCCTCCTCCCGCGCGTTTCAACAGCATCTCCGTGTAGAGGTTGTGGCTGTTCTTGAGCACCGCGCGCAGGAGGTCGGCGACGAAAGGCGATTCGAGTGTCGTCACGCGCTCGGACCAGCTCCGCGGCTCGACGTTCACCCGGGTCGTGCCGGTGACCTCCACTCCCCACAGGAACAGCGCGTCGCGCAACGCGTTGGCCGCGTGCATGGCGGCGTCCGGAACGGCGCGGTCGACCGGGATCTCGTTCTCTCCCCACGACAGCGCGTCGACGGGGGCGGAGTAGTCGCTGCCGATGTTGCCGAGCTTCCACCCGCCGGGGTAGACGACGCGGTCGAAGAGCGAGACGTCGGCGATCACGTCGCGGACGCGGGTGATGCCGCGGGCGCGCAGTTCCTGCGCGAGGCGGTCGAAGTCGCCGTCGCGCTCGTAGCGCCAGGAGCCGAGCGAGGGGTCGCCGTCGCCGCGGAGAATGAGGTCGTCGCCGTCGCGCCAGATCTCGGTGCGCAGCTTCGTGTCGAGGCCGAGGCAGTTCGCGATGAAGGCGGAGGCGTAGAGCTTGCGGTTGGAGGCAGGAATGGTCAGCTTGTCAGCGTTGCGGGCGTAGAGCACGCGGCCGTCGTCTTCCTCGATCAGCACCGACCAGAACGCGCGGTTGAACGGCTCGCGGTCCAGCAGCTCGTCGATCTGCGCCGGCAGCGAACCAGGCTGCTGTGGCGGCATGGTGGTCGTGCAGGCGGAGAAGACGAACGCCGCGGCGACGATGATCCCCCTCAGGCGAAACTCCATTCGGCGAAACTCTCCCCATGCTCGAGGTTGTGGTGCACGGCGCGGAGAAACTCGTCCGCGCGCGCCGGGAGTGTACGCGCGACAGAGTGCGCGATGAGCGTCTGCGCGTAATCGCGCGCCAGGCGATACGCGACGAGAGAAGAACCACCGGAGGTTTTCTGTGGGCGGGGTGGAAGCGAAGCGGCGATGAACACGGCGCGCACGTCGTCGACCGCACCGTTCGACGCGATCGCGCGCTGTACCAGCACGTCGAGCGGTTCCTCGGGATGATCGGAAGGCGTCATCAGTTCTGCCATGACCATGCGCAGGAGCGCGTAGCGGCCCTTGCTCCCGAGCGTCTGCTCGAGCGCGAGCGCGGTGTCGAGCATCAGCAACGCGTCGCCGCGCGCCACGTCGCGAAACTCGTGCTCCGCATGCCCTAGATGCGCGGACAGCCACCGGTCGCCCCGGAGGCGGTCGCCCGAGGCGATGACCTCCTCCAGCGATGACGAAGCGTCGGGCTCCGGCGGCTCGAGGATCGGAGGCTCGCTCCACGGCTGCCGGCTCTCGGCCGCGTAACGGGCGCATTCCACAATGATGTCGAACGTACGCATCTCGTACGCCGCCCGCACCGCCATCACCGCCCGCTTCGAATGCTGCGACGGCGCGTACGCCAGCACGGCGAAACGCGCCACCGCGATCCAGAGCTCGTCCATCGCTCTCGCAGGCGACTTCGCCGAGACGAACGTCCTCGCCGCGGCCGGAATCGCTTCCAGGTCGCGTTCGATGAGAGGCTCGTACAGTGCGCTCGTCGCGCCGGACATCAGGGCGTCGTGGTCGTAGTCGGAGCGGTGCTGGTCGGTGTGGCGGTTGCGGCCGTGTCGGTGGCGGTCTGCACACCGGGGTCGTTGGTCAGCGTCCCCCCTTCCGCTTCCGAGCGTCCGGCCTCGACGTCCACGGTCTGGGTCATGGCTTCAGTGCCGGTCGGCGCCGGCTGCGGTGCTGCGGGGGCGATCGTCTCGGTCGCCTCGCCGCCTGCGCCACGCTGCTCGCGCCCCTTGCAACCGGCCAAAGCGAGCGTGAGCACCGCGGTGATGACGACGATCGAAGCGATTGATCTCTTCACGAAAAAACCTCTCTCTACACCCTTGGAATCAGTGCGGATGTCCCCAGATGCAATTTCGGTACAATGCGGCGCCGATGGCGGAGCGCAGGAAAGTCGGTATTTTCGGTTGGGGCATCGTGGCCCCGAAATCCCCTGACATCAACACGTTCGAGAAAAACCTCGAACACGCGGAATCGTGGCTCACGCCGTTCACCGGTTACGGGCAGTCCAACTTCATGGTCGGCTATCCGGAGTTCGACTTCGAGGCCTACCACTCCTGGTTCGACGAGCGCTTCCCCCCGGCGAAGTTCGCCCAGCTCAAGGAGAAGATGGGCCCCATGGTGCAGTTCGCCATCGGGGCGTTCATCCAGGCCCTCGGCCAGAACCACGGGCTCGAGCAGTACCTCCAGTCCCTCGGCACCCAGTGCCACATCTACGTCGGAACCGGCCTCGGCGATGTGACGGTGACGCAGGAGCAGTCCCTCATTTACGACCGCGCCCTCCGCCGCTGGAACGAGTTCTGGGCCGCCGCCGAGCGCTGTGCGCCCCTGCGCGAGCACCTCGCCGGCACGGTCGAGCCCGAAGCGCCTCAGGATCCGCGGGAGCTGCAGCTCGGCACCGAGGAGTGGGTCGACGCGAAACACGCCTGGGAGTCGTTCTGGGCAGCGAAGAGCGACGCGCTCGCGGAGTACCTGCGCGAAGCGGCGGTGATCCAGGGGGAGCCGGTGCCGCCGTCGTCCGGCTCGGCCAAGCTGTCGATCATTCGGCAGAAGCTGAGCAGGATCCGCGCGCTCAACAAGCAGTACGGCTGCCCGGAAGAGCCGTGGGCGGCAGTGTCGCCGAACCTGCTGTGGAACATCGCCAACATCCCGGCCGCACAGATCTCGATGATCGGAAAGATCGTCGGTCCGGCGTGGGCGCCGATCGCGGCCTGCGCGTCGTTCGGCATCGCGACGAAGCTGGCCGTCGACGCGATCCATCGCGGCGACGCGACGGCGGTCGTGATCGGCATGACCGATCCCCCACCCCACGAGATGGTCATCTCCTCGTTCTACAACGCGAACGTACTTTCGTCCGACGCGGACGTCTCCCGCCCGCTGACGGGCCTCAAGGGGACGCACATCGCCGGCGGCGCCTGCGTCTGGATCGTCGGCGATGCCGAGGCCTTGCGGGCGCAGGGATTCAAGACCCTGGGGCTGGAGATCGTCGGCGTCGGGACGTCGTCGGACGCGGACCACATCATCACACCGTCGAAAGGCGGCCCGCAGCTGGCGATGAAGGCGGCCCTGGACGACGTGCAGGCCGGCGAAGTCACGACCTGGGACATGCACGCGACAGCCACGCCGGGCGATGCGATGGAGATCGAGAACTCGCTCGAGGTCCTGCATCCCGACGTCATCTTCACGGCTCGCAAGGGGACGTTCGGCCACGGGATGTCGGTCGGCGGAGGGTGGGAGCTGACCGCGCAACACCTCGGCGTAGCGAAGGGAAAGCTCTACCCGATGCCGCTCACCGAAGGGGAGCTGCACGAGGACGTGAAAGTGCACAGCGAGAACTTCGTCGACCGCAAGGGACGCGCAGTCGGTCCCGGGTACACCGGCAAGCTGAGCATGGGCGTCGGCGGCATCAACTCGTGCGTCATCTCACGGCCGTGGGATGACTAGGCAGGACGCGTTCACTCCACCCACGGAAAGAGACCGACGAGGGGCCTCCGGCGGGCCGGCGTGGCCGGCAGCACTGGTTGCCCAAGGCTGAACGCACGCCTCTCGCGTCAGGCGCCGTCCGTGCGCAAACAAGTGCCGCCGGCCACGCCGGCCCGCCGGAGGCCCCTCGTCGGTTCTCTTTCGTGGGCGCACTGAAAGCGTCGCTTAGTACAGCGCCCCGGAAGACAGTGTCCGGTGCCCGCGTAGCGGGCTGCAGAAGATAGCCCCCGGCTTCAGCCGGGGGATCGGAGCCCCGCCAATCGAGTCCGCGTAGCGGCCGACAGAATCCTGCCGGCCGCTACGCGGACTCGATTCCTGAACGCCCGTTCCCACGGCTGAAGCCGTGGGCTACTCCCTTCCGCCCGCTACGCGGGCCGAACCGGACGGCAGATACACGAAAGGCGGGCATCGCTGCCCGCCTTTCGGTTTACCTCGTCGTTCTCTGTAGCTTACGCGACGGTGACGTTCTGTGCCTGCAGCCCTTTCGGGCCGTTGGTCACTTCGAACTCGACGCGCGCTCCCTCCTGCAGGGAGCGAAAGCCGTTGCCCTGGATGGCGCTGAAGTGTACGAACACGTCCTCGCCGCCTTCGGTCGTGATGAAACCGAAGCCCTTGGCATCGTTGAACCACTTGACGGTTCCGGTCTGACGCATGGAATGGATCTCCTTTCTTGAATCTGGTGCTGCCCGACGGAGATCCACAGTGCTGCAAATCTTCCCGGAAGCTATGGTTTCAACAGCCTCTCTTTCCGTTCCATTTCCGGAGTCACATCGAGAGCCGGATGATGGCAAAAACGGCGCCCTGGGGATCCTGCAGGACCGAAAAGCGTCCGACGTTCTCGATGTCCATCGACGGCAGGAGCACGGTGGCCCCCAGCGACTCCGCCTTCTCCGCCGCGGCGTCGCAGTCGACGACCGCGAAGTATGGCAGCCAATACGAGGGTACCTCGCGCGGGGCTTGCGACGGGAGCATCCCCCCGATGGCGTGCTCGCCGAGGTGCCACTCGGTGTATTCGGGGGAATCCTTCATGCGCCAGTGGAAGAGCGAGGTGTAGAACGTCTTCGCCGCATCGACGTCGCGCGCCTGGAGCTCGTTCCAGCAGAGCGTGTCCGGCTCGTCGCGCACACCGACGCCGGGGTTCGCACGCGCCTGCCAGACCGCAAAGTGCGCTCCCTGCGGATCGCTCAGCATGGCCATCCGGCCCGACTCGGAGACGTCGAACGGCCCCGCGTGTACCTCGCCGCCCAGCGTCTTCGCCTGTTCCACCGTGGCATCGACGTCCTTCACGGCGATGTACGACACCCAGTTCGGCGGCATGCGCGCTTCCTGATAGAGCGCCGCGGCGTCGCGGCCGTCTTTCTGGAGGATGAAGTACGTTCCCTGGTCGCCCATCGGGATCTCGTTGACGGTCCAGCCGAAGAGCCGCGTGTAGAACGACCGGGCGGCGGCCGCGTCGCTCGTGGCGAGCTCGATCCAGCAGAATGACCCGGGTTGATGCGACGTGACGTGCGGCATCGGAACCTCCTTCGGGTACGAAGGAGGATTCTACGTCCGCCGGCGCCAGAAGGGGGTGCCGGACCAGCGACGCTCCGCGGCGTAGAAGGAGCGGCGCATCGCCACGTACGCGATCCAGCTCGCGTCGATGACGCGCTCGTAGCGCTCGCAGCACTCGATCGACGCGCCGGCGGAGATCGCCGCCGCGGCTTCGATCCCGCCCGCCAGCGCCGCGGCGATGCCGTGCGAGGAGAGCGGGTCGAGCGCCATCGCGGCGTCGCCGATCGCCAGCCACCCTTTCCCCGCCACGCGGTCGAGTCGCGCGCTGCCCGCATCGACGCACCGCGGAGCCTCGGGCAGCTTGTAGCGGAACCGTTCGATGCGCTCGCGCGTCAGCGGCGCGGACGCGAGGCGGACGTTCCAGTCGTCGCGCGTTCGCGTGGAGCGCGCGGAGACGACCACCGGATCGGTGACGAACATCGCCGCGAGGCGCGCGTCGGGAAGCACGGCGCTGTACCACCAGCCATGCTCCACCGCCTCGACGAGCGTGAACGAGTCCCGGTCGCCTTCCGCTTCCGGGACCAGGAACGCGACCATGGCGATCAGCGAGTCGTCGACGATGCGCTGCGCCCCCATCCGGCGGGCGATGCTGCCCGCGCGCCCGGTTGCGTCGACCACGAACCGCGACTCGATGACCGAACCGCCCGCGCATTGCAGGCGCCACCGCTGGCCGTCGCGCTGCACGTCCGACACGGACGTCCGCGTGACGCGCTGCGCGCCCGCTTCGGCGGCGCGGGCGGCCAGCAACCGCTCGAACTTCCGCCGGTCGAGATGCCACCCGTGACCGTACGGAGTGAAGATGAACGGCATTTCGTCGACCGCGTCCGCACCCCACGAAGAGCGGTTGCCGTGACACGGCAGATGCCCGTCGGCGTACAGGTCGTCCCACACGCCGAGCTGCTCGAGCAGCGGACGTACAGCCGGCGCGAGACTCTCGCCCGGCTTGTCGCCGCGGTCGTCGCCGCGCTCGACGATGGCCACAGCCATCCCTGCGCGGCCGAGCATGATCGCGGCCGCCGAAGCGGCCGGACCACCCCCCACGATAGCGACGTCCGTCTTCATCGGAACAGCCGCGGGTTCGGCAGCTCCCCTTCTTCCTCCGCCCTCTCGCCGACGCCGATCGCAGCTGCCGCCTTCGCGAGCAGGCCCGTCGACGGCTGCTCGACGTTCATCCCCAACTCCACGTGGATGGTGGCGGGGAAAGGCTTTGCACCCGGTTGCGCGGTGACTACGCCGACCTCGTTCCACTTGGCGACGAAGCCGTTGATCATGTTGATGTAGTCCGAGCGCGGCCCGAGCGCGCGCAGCCAGAACGGGCGCGTGTCGTAGGCGAAGGCGGCCTGACGCGCTGCCGCCGGCGCGGTCGTGTCTCTCACGATGTCGTACTGCTCCTGCGTCAGGACGGTGTTGGGCACGCGCACCGGCCAGAACGTCGGGAGGAAGACGCCGGCCTGGTAGCCGACGTAGGCGTAGAGGCAGCTCGAGGTGTCGGTCTGCCACGGCACCGCCATCCAGCGGCTCACGTCACCAGACCCGCTGCCGTCGAGCGGACCGTTCGGAGCGAGGCAGACGGCGGAATCGAGCGTCGGACCGTAATCGGGCGGCGCTCCCTTGCGCAGCTTCAGGCGAAACGGCTTCTCGTACATGATCGGCTGCCGCATCGGCCAGGTCATCTCGCAGCCGGGGTGGAACGGTCCGCCGATCGTGTTCTCGAGCGCGGCCACGTCGAGCGCTTCCGGCTGCTCCTGCAGCGGGATCTTCGACAGCGTCTGCGGCGGCGGCGCCGGGTTGTAGTCGGCGATGAAATCGCCGTCCGCCCAGCGCCGCAGCATCTCGTCCTGCATCTTCGTCACCGCGAGCCACTGGCGCGGATCGGCCGGCGGGAGGTCCATGCCGTCGCCGTACACCGGCGGGATGGCGTCCGGCTCCATGGTCAGGTAATCGGGGTGACGGAAGCGGACGAAGAACGACTCGCGCAACGGACGCGCGTACAAGCTGTTGTCGCCGAGGCGGGCCAGGAGGGCGTCGAGATCATCGGAGCCCCGCCAGCCGAACAACTTGCCGAAGCCGGAGTTCACCCACTGGTTGTCCGCGAGCCGTTTGAACAGCGGCATGATGTCGCGCTGATACGACGGCCGCGCCGGCATGAGCGACGGATCGAGTTGCCACCCGGCATCGCGGATGACGTCGTACATGGTCATGAAGGCGATGACGCCGGGAGCGTAGTCGGGCGGTGCGACGACCACCCACGCGTGCTCGGCCTCGAACGTCTTGCCGTTGATGCTGACTGTGGCGGTGACGGGACCGTCGGCGACGTCGTCGTGCCACAGCGGATTGTTCGCGAAGGTGTGCGCCGGCTGACCGTCTTCGGAGGCCGATTTGCCGAAGGCGGGGAGAAAAATGAGATGGCCATCGGCGTCGGTCTGCAGCTCGCCGAGGGGGACGGTCTTCGCGAGGAACTTCCCGTCGTCGAAGAGATACTCCGGGCCGGTGGTGTTGCGTCCGGAGATGCTGCGCGGCTTGGGGGTGATGGCGAGTTGTGCGCGGTCGGCCAGCGCGGCGTTGCGCAGGGCGCTGCTCATCGGCGGCGTGCCGAGGCTCCCGTCGAACTCCGGGATGTCCATCGCCAGGTCGAAGTCGTACCACGCGGCTTTCGTGTTCGCGACGTCGACGGTCCACGTCACGTCCACGCCTTCGCCGGGCGTGACCTCGCCGAGCACGTTGCCGGCCGCGTCGTACGCGTAGATGCGGAACCGCGCCGCCTGCCGGAGCAACTGCCCGCTCTCGTCCTTGAACCCGTTCGGCCCCGGCGCCGGCCGCAACTGCCCCGGCACCTCCGGTCCGATGATGAACTCTTCACTACCGCCGACCCGGGCGATGCCGATGGCCGGATGAATCCTGCAGGACGCAGCCAAGCTCAAATCCATTGGACGAGTCTCCCTCTCATCAGAGGAGTGACGGCGGAGCCTGCTTTCCTACCCTCGCATGGAGAACCGACGAGGGGCCTCCGGCGGGCCGGCGTGGCCGGCGGCACTTGTTTGCGCACGGACGGCGCGGATCGCGAGAAGCGTGCGTTCAGCCTTGGGCAACCAGTGCGGCCGGCCGAGAAGTTTGGAGTGCGGTGACCGCAGTCACCGCTTTACTGCGCGAGCCGCAGCTCGCGCTTGTTCGCACGGTCGGCGCAGGTGGCGCGGAGTGAAAGCGGCGACTGCGGTCGCCGCACTCCAAACACTACACATGGAGGTGTGTAGAATGAAGCCATGGCTACGAACCTCGCAATCGACGACCGCCTGCTCGAGGAAGCGCAGAAGATCGGCGGCCACCGCACGAAGAAGGCCACGGTGACCGAAGCTCTCCACGAGTACATCCAGCGTCGGAAGCAAGCCAAGATCGTGGAGCTCTTCGGAACCATCGATTTCGACCCTGCGTACGACTACAAAAAACAGCGCCGTAAACCATGAAGGTGTTGGTGGACACGCCGATCTGGTCGGTGGCCTTACGCCGCAAGAACCAGCCTGAAAACGGGGAGATCAGGGCTGCGCTGGCTTCACTCGTCGAGGACGGCCGAGTGGCGATGATCGGTGCGATCCGTCAGGAGCTGCTCTCCGGGATCAGGGAACGCGCGCAGTTCGATCGTCTGCGGGAGCTTCTGCGAAGCTTCCCCGACGTCCAGATCACGCCGGAGGACTACGACGAAGCAGCCTCGTTTTTCAATCGGTGCCGGGACAAGGGCATCCAGGGCTCGAACACGGACTTTCTCATCTGTGCCGTTGCCGTGCGGAATGAGTTCGCCATCTTCACGGCCGACAAAGACTTTGTACATTTCCAGAAAGTCCTGCCGATCGTGCTCCACGATGCACCTGCGTCGCGTTAACTCCCTCGCGCCGCTGCCCACCCTCTCACTCCCCGATCGACGCCACCTCTCTCGCCTCGGAGGTGTCGTGGGAGATCTCCTGGGAGATGATGTCGTCGGTGATGCGCTCGAGGTGCTCGGAGAGGGCGCGGTTCATCTCCTCGAACTCGGGCATCAGGGTCTCGGCCACGAAGGAGCGGGGGACGCGGGCCATGACCGTGGTGCGGCGCTGGCGGCTGTAGCGGTACGGCTCGATCCCGTACCGCCGGAGCAGCGCGACGAAGATCTTGCGCGACCAGGGGTTGTCCATCGTGAAGCGGAACTCCTCGCTGCGCTCCGCCTGCGAGACGGTGGCCAGCCGCGCCCGGATCCGCTCGCGAGCGCTGGCTGCGGCGTCCCGCTCCCCCGGCGTCGCGGCTCCCGCGTAGAGAGCTTCGATCTTGCGCAGCCATTCGAAGAGCTTGTCGCGATCGTCCATCGTTCCAATCCTATTTGAAGAACGCCGAGAGGCCTCCGGCGGGCCGGCGTGGCCGGCAGCACTGGTTGCCCAAGGCTGAACGCACGCCTCTCGCACGAAGCGCCGTCCGTGCGCAAACAAGTGCCGCCGGCCACGCCGGCCCGCCGGAGGCCTCTCGGTCGGTCCGCTCTTGGGCGCTGCCGCACCGCTACTTCAGCTTCAGGACCCGCTCGGCGTTCTGGTGGCAGATCTTCTCGCGCTGTCCCGGCTTCAGCGGCGTGTTCTCGATCCACTCGACCGTCTCGTCGGTGTGCTCGTACGGATAGTCGACGGAGAACAGCACCCGGTCCTCCCCCATCACCTCGATCGCGCATTGCAGCGACGAATCCTGACAGACGCCGGCGGTGGTGATGATCAGGTTCGAGCGGAAATAGTCGGACGGCTGCTTCTCCAGTTGGGGCGAGGCCGAGGCCTTCATCGCGTCGTAGCGGGAATCGAGGCGCCAGACAAAGTACGGGAGTGTCTCCCCCATGTGGCCGAGGATGATCTGCAGGTTGGGATAGAGGTCGAACAGGCCGCTGAAGAGCAGGCGCAGGAAGTGCGACGAGTTGTCGGACGTCCACCCCCAGAGCGCACCCTGCAGGATCGGGTAATCCTTCAGCACGAACGGCTGCTCGACGGGATCGGCGGGATGGATGTAGACCGGCACGTCGAGCTTCGCCACCGTCTCCCAGAACGGCAGGAACGTCTCGTGGTCGAGATAGAGCCCGTTGCTGTTGCCGTTGATCATCGCGCCGGCGAAGCCGAAGTCGTTGACGCAGCGGGTGAGCTCCTGCGACGCCGCCTCCACGTCCTGCAACGGCAGGTGCGCGAAGCCGCGATACCGGTCCGGGTGCTCCTGGATTTTCCCGTAGAGAAACTCGTTCGCCGCGCGCGCGTTGTCCACCGCGGTCGCGGCCACCGTCTCCCGCTGCACCCCGGGGCTGGTCTGCGACAGCACGAAGATATCGATGCCCGCCTCGTCCATCGCCTGCAGCCGGTCATCGAAGTCCTCGAGGATGTCCGTGAACTCCTGGCGGTTCTCCTCCGGAACCTGCTCGAGCGTGTACTTCAGGTAGTCCTTCGTGGACGGGGCACTGAACGCTTCCTCCAAAGCAATCTTTCGAGTCATGGTCGCCACCTCCACGACGAAGTTACGCCTGTGACATAAGGACGTCAATGTGGCTCAGAGGCCGACGGCTGAGGGAGAGGCGTCACGCTTGACGCTCGATGCTTAACCCTCGGCTCTCGGCCCTCGGCTCTCGGCCCTCGGCTCTCGATGTACGCTTCCCGCCATAACCGACGTGTTCCTCACAACCCGGTGATCGAGCGCGCGAAGGGGAAGGGATGGAAGGTCGAAGTGTGGTTTTGGAGTAACGCCGCGATCGAGCTGCAGAAGGCCGCGAGTCGGCTCGTCCCGCTTGACGCACATCTCGAGTTCCTGAGACTCGGCGGCGAGCGGTGGCGTGAGCGCCCGTATCGAATGGACTCGGTGCTCGCAGCCCGACCAGCGCCGGAGTGTCGTTCTACATATCGAAGATTCTCACTGGACTTCTCCCGTCGAGAGCGCCTAATCCTTGCGGATTGCGCGATGCCGAGGGATCATCAGCGTCGATGGATGAGGGGGGATCCGAGATGCGCTGCGACGTGCGTTCCGCGCTCGCCGGAGAACGGTCGCGTCCGGCACCGGCAGCTCGATCCGTCGAGCCGGTCGCGGAATGATGGAAACGCAGCCTCTGCTCGATGCTCTCGGCTACAGCGGGTCGCCCAACTTGCTGACGGGCGATGAGTTAAAGCACGCGCCCGACTACGGCCACGTCTTCCGCCGCGCGATCGCCGGCGCCGGGCTTCAGGCGGTCTACTGCCTCCGAACGCCGGCCTCGGATACGACCACTCCGCCGGAGGTGATTCCGGTCAGCTACGTCTGCAAGGCGGATTCGTACGAGCATGCGGATGCGATCCACCGCCTCGTCTGGAATCAGAACGTCATCCCGTTCCTGATCGTCATGGCGCCGGAAGGTGTCCGCGTCTACGCAGGATTCGAACACGAGCAGCGCCGCGGAACGCGCCAGCATCTACTCGAATCGGATCTGCAGGCAGTCTCATCGCGTCTGGCGGTTCTCTCATCGGCCGCGATCGACAGCGGCAGCGTCTGGGACCAGCTGGCCGAGCGCGCCGACCCGCACCGGCGCGTGGAATGGCGGCTTCTCGCGGACCTTGCCGGACTTGAGAAGAGGCTGACGAAGGAAGGCCTCCGCGATTCTTCGCTCGTCCACACGCTGATCGGGAAGCTCCTCTATCTCTACTATCTCCGTCACCGTGACATCCTCTCGGACGCACGGCTGGCGAGATGGGACCTGACGTGGCCGGAGGTCGCGGGCCGCAACGCCCGCGTCAAATCCTTTCTTCGGCTTTGTGCGCACCTCGAGGACTGGCTGAACGGATCGGTCTTCCCGCTTACCACCCGGATGATGAACGAGATCGGCCCCGAACACCTCCAACGTGCGGCGGGGGTGTTCGCAGGCGATTCGGCGCTGGGACAGCAACATCTCGCCTTCGACGCGTACAACTTCTCGTACATCCCCATCGAGACGCTGTCGGTCGTTTACGAACAATTCCTCCACCTTCGGCCTACACCTTCCGGGCCGAGCGTGGGAAGAAAGCGTGGCGCCTACTACACGCCGATTCCGGTCGTGAACTTCATGATCGACCGGATGGACGACGTCCTCCCGCTTCGTCCGGGGATGCGAGTGCTCGATCCCGCATGCGGCTCCGGCGCATTTCTCGTGCAGTGCTATCGAAAGCTGATCGAGGACCGGCTGCGCTCTTCGAAGACCGAAAAGCTCCGACCGACTGAGCTACGTGAACTGCTGGTGCGACACATTTTCGGCATTGATGTGGACGGCGAGGCCTGCCGTGTGGCGGAGCTGTCGCTGCTCCTCACGATGCTCGATTACATCGACCCACCTGATCTGACGAATACCAAGTTCAAGCTCCCCAACTTGTCGGGTGCGAACATCATCGAGGCGAATGCATTCGACGAGGGACATGACTTCATCACCAGCGCGAAAGCTCGTCGCTTCGACTGGGTCATCGGCAATCCGCCGTGGAACGAAATCAAGTCCGATACGACTGACCCGATCGAGATACCCGTGCTCGAATGGATGGTCGAACACAAGAGCGACAAGCCGACCGGTGGGAATCAGGCCGCCGAGCCGTTCCTGTGGCGCGCGCTGGAGTTCGTGCAGCAGGATGGTGTCGCGGGCATGCTCGTTCCGGCGATGGTTCTTTTCAAGGCCGAGTCGAAGGCGTTCCGGGAACGGTTTTTCGGCGCCACGGAACTGACGTATGTCGCAAACTTCATGAACTTGGCCGAAGTGTTGTTCGCCGGAAGATCGCGACATCCTGCCGCGGCGCTCATTTTTCGGCCTGGGAGCGTCGAAACTTCCGGCGTGCCGGTGTTCTCGCCGCTTGTTGCGAATCAGGAAGCGACGCGTCCTCGCACCGAAGGGACACGGGTCGACACGTGGAGCATCGTCGTCAACGAAAACGAGATGCGTGTGGTCGACCCCCGCGAGATCAAGGAAGGCGGCTCGCTCGTATGGAAGCTCGCCGCATGGGGTTCTGAACTGGATCGTTCGATACTCCGCAGAACGTCCGCGTTGCCTTCTCTCGAACTGCTGGAGGACCGTGGACAGCTCTTCATGACGGAAGGGCTGCAGCTTCGCGACAAACCCAAACCCGGCGGTGAACCCGTCGAGCATCATCCTGAATTGGCGGGCCGGCTGACGTTGAACCTGGATCTTCTCTCGCGCCTGGAGCGTGTGTTCGCCTTGCCGCAGGACGCTCTCATTCCGATCGAGTCCGACAATACGTACGTGCGGGAAGGGCGGTTTGTCGTTCCCGAGAGCGTCTCCCATCCGCCGCACATCCTAGTGAACGCAGGCCGGCGATGGGCTGTCTATTCGGACGACTACGTCGTGGTGCCGCCTCGTCAGATCGGCATCGTCGCTTCGCGCGGTGAGGCGCCGGTCCTGAAAGCGTTGACGCTGTATCTCAATTCGGATTTCGTCGAGTACCACCAGCTTTTCACTTCGACACAGGCCGGAGTCCAGCGGCAGGTCTCGACGTTGGGCGCTCTTCGTGCGTTGGCCGTCCCGCCATTCTTCATTGATCGTGACGAGGGGACGATCCGCTCGTGGGCGGAACTGCACGATGAACTGGCGGCGCACGATGCGAAGCCGATTTCTGCGCTTGGGCTGGGCGCATATCAGGAGCGGAAAGCCGAGCTGATCGCGCAGCTCAATCATTTTGTCAATGCTGCGTTGTCGCTCCGCGCCGAGGACGAAATACGGATTACTGATTTCATCGACGTGGTGATGGGGCTTCGCGACGGAAAGGTGGAGGAAAGAGCAGTCCGGCGGCCGGATGAATCGGAGCAACGCGTCTATGCGGAACGGCTCCGGCACGTGCTCGACGCGTTTGTCGGGAACGAAACGGGCGTCCGTCATGCGATCGATGTCTGGACGGACAAGCGCCAAGGCGTCATTTGCATCGACCTGCACGCGCGAGATGGCGGGGTGACGGTTCATTCGCCTGATACGAGCAGTGATGTGCTCAAGCAGGTCAGCGCTCTGCGAGGGCACCTCGATCGTGAGTTGTCACAGTGGCACTACTTCAACCGGAACCTGCGCGTGTTCGTCGACGACCGAATCTACCTCTTCAAGCCACTCCATCGCTTTCATTGGGTCGAAAGTCAGGCGATTCAGGATGCCGCGGAGGTCGTAGGGCTCGTTTTGCAGCGAGTCGCCACTCCCGCATGACGCCGCCCCCGCTCTCTTTCGGCAGCGTCTATGAAGACGCGCTGGCGCGACGGAGCCACGAGCTTCTGGGGCTCGGTCACGCTCGCCTGGTGCCCGCCGATCTCGCCGCGCTCGAGGAGACGGAGATCACGGGAAAGCTGTGCGATGCGATGAACGAAGTGCTCGACTCGCCGGATGCTCCTGAGTGGGCGACCATCGTTACCGTGGTAGATGATCAACCGGAATCTGTCGGCGGTCGAACGGGCAAACGTCGGCCGCGGACCGATGTCTGCGTTCGCTGCACCAGTCCTCGTCCCGAGCACCGCTTCCGTTTCGAAGCGAAGCGGCTGCTGAATACAGGATCGGTTGCAGCGTATCTCGGCGAGGACGGCATGCTGGCGCTGGTTCGCGGCTACTACGGAGCCCTGCGTCACGGCGGGATGATCGGCTATGTTCAAGCCGGTACGGAAAGAGAGTGGGCCAACCGTATTCAGACAGCACTTCAGGAAACTCCGCGGGCATATGACGTCGTGGAGCCGGTCGCGTTCGTGCCGCTTGGCGTCAGCGTGCCGGAGCCGGTCTTTTGCTCGGAACATCACCGTTCACCGCCACCCGGGCTCACCCGGATTACCCATACGCTGCTTCGTTGCGCCTGATCGGCGCAACGTCTCTCGATCGCACGTCCAACCTACGGTTTTGGCGCGTGAGGATCTGACGCAAGTCAGATCCTCGCCCATCCGCTCGGGCGCCACGATCGGCGCGGTTGCCGCCGCGCTCGGCACGTGGGAGCGGCTATCATCTTTGCATTCGCTCTTACCAAGACGCGGCGCGTATGAAGAAAGTCTTCCTCTCCGGCTCTCGACGAATCTCCCGCCTTCCGGCCGAGGTTAAGCCGCGCCTCGACGAAATGATCCGCCGCGAGCTCACGATCCTCGTCGGTGACGCGAACGGCGCCGACAAAGCGATTCAGGCGTACTTTGCCGAGCAGCGCTATCCGAACGTGCTCGTGTTCTGCACCGCGGGCGACTGCCGGAACAACATCGGCGACTGGCCCGTGCGTGCGATCGATGCGCCGCACCGCGCCCGCGACTTCGCTTTCTTCACTGCGAAGGACGCAGCGATGGCCGAAGAAGCCGACGTTGGTTTGGCGCTGTGGGACGGGCAGAGCACCGGTACGCTCGTAAACGTCGCGCGTCTCGTCGCTCGATCGAAGCCCGCGGTGGTGTACGTCGCGCCGATCAAGACGTTCTCCACGTTAAAGACGCCTGACGACCTGGCGATGCTTCTCTCGTCCGCAGACGCGGGCGTTCGCTCGCGCGCCGAGGAGTACATCCACGATCACGTCGCCGAGTTCGCGCAGCCTCAAATGTTCTGATCCGCTCGCATGTGAGTGAGCATCGGAAACAGAAGGAGCGGGCGGGGACGCGAGAATTCGACGATCAGGTACTACCGCAAACGGGCGACCTTCGCCGTCGTGAACGGCACGAACAGGTCTCCCGGCTCGATCTCCAGCGCCTTCGCGATCCTGACGATGTTCACCAGCGCCACGTTCCGTTCGGCGCGTTCGATCTGGCCGATGTAGTTGCGGTCGAGGCCTGCCAGCTCGGCAAGGCTTTCCTGGGAGAGATTTCGCTCGGTTCGGAGCTCCCGGAGGCGCTCGCCGAAGAGGCGGAGGATCTCGTCGCGCATTGGGGACCCATTTGGGCTTGCGCGGCACGAACTCTCCACCTACTATCAGTATCATTCGTAGTCGCTAAGACGCTAAAAGGAGTCACGATGCCGAATCCATCTGCCATCCGCCACCTCTTCCTCCACCCCCACCTTACCTATCCCCTCCCTGAGGCGGCGGCGTTGCTCGGCATGGGGGTGGATGAGCTGCGCAGGTGGATGAACAGCGGGGAGATCGAGGGGATCGGGACGACGGACGGTCTGGCGATTCCGTGGGGGGAGCTGGCGTCGTTCGGGATGGAGTTCTGGTCGCAGGAGGTGGTGGAGGCGACGCTGGGGAGCGAGCTGGCGGAGGCGATTCCGGAGTTGTTGCGGCTCGTGGACCTGGAGGTGCGGATTCCGCGGATGCAGGTGGTGACGCTGGAGCGGCTGGCGGCGTTGGATGGCCAGACGGTCAGCGCGGTGCTGGCGCGGGAGCTGCGGGACCTGGTCTCGGTGCACGCGCAGTGGCTGTCGGCGGAGGTGCCGGGGTTCGCGGCGGCCCTGCATTGGCCGGAGGCGCCGGAGCGGGTGGCGTGAGGAGATACGCCATCAGAACCGCGTCTTCGTCCGAGTCCCCGTGACCGTCGCGATCACATCCGCGAGGTCATCGCCGCTCCAGCCCGGTGCGTGCAGGAGAGCGGCCGCCGTCGACCGCCGCGCCTCGGCAGGAATGGCTGCGGCACTTCCGACTGAATCGCGGCGGGCGGTCTGTCTCCGCGTCGGAGTCTCCGCCTGCCGTGCGTTGGCTGTTTTCATTCAAACCTCCTGAGACGCTCCGGCCCATCGGCTACCGGACGGAACATTCGAACAAGCTCGCCGATGTTGAAAATTCGCGCCGGTCCCGGCACAGCCGAGAACCGATGCCGCGGCGTAAATCGCGCTACCACGGTTCGGATAGCGTGGCGGGACAGAACGGTCGCATAAGAATGGCCAAGGCCGAAGGTGCGCTACCACCGGATCACGCCGGGCCCTCATCTCCGACCCCGGCGGGGGCGCGTACGGCACCCCGCCGGGGTGCAAGCGTTGTCGCACGCGGATTACCGGTGGTGGCGCGCCTGCGGGCGCTTTACCACCGGCTACCCTCCGGCACGCCTCCGGCGTGACAAACAGCCCGGATGGTTTTGAGACTCCCTTCCGGCAGTCACCTCTTCCTTCGGCAGCCGCAGTTGCCGCCTCGAGCGTTCGCGGCGCAGGCACCCAGCCAAAGCGGTGACTGCGGTCACCGCACTCCAAACTGCTGAGGAGCTTTGCTCAATGCTCCGAATCGGACTTGTTCGAGGGGTCGACCCGGGCGCGGGAGCGGTCGTCGGGGCGATCGGACTTGGCGGTGCGCTTGATCGGGCCTTTCTCCGTCGGGTCGATCTGGCGGAGGTACTCCTTGAGCTCCTCGGAGACGACGGGCTTGGGCACGAACCTCGTCGCTCCGACCGGCCCCTGGAGCTCTGCGGGGCGTTCTGACGGCCGGGCCTGTTCGAGGACCTGGAGGGCCTGGGTGCCGGAGGCGACGATGCCGAGGACGATCTGGCGGACGGTGTCGACGTCGACGGTGATCCGGCCCGTCACTTCGATCCCGCCCATCTGGAAGGTGGTCAGGTTCGGCAGCTGGGCGAGCACCTTCTCGAGCAGGCGGATCCCGACGTTGTCGCCGCGCTCGAGCCGCTGGATGTCGCTGCGGCCCACCCCTGCCCTGGCGGCCAGCTCGTGCTGCGTGAGTCCGTGAGCCTCGCGCGCGGCGCGAATCTGGACGTGTACCGGGTTTTCCATGCGAGGAGATGTTACAGGAATCAGGCTGGCAATGAAAGTCGAGTGATGTTCAGGTGAGTCGCTCACGATTTCACTGGCGGCGCTCAGGAAATCGTGAAGGGTCTCCACTGAAATCGTGAGTGGCGCTCACGATTTCCTGAGTCACCTTCACGAATTCCTGAGTGGCGCTCACGATTTCCTGAGCAACCTTTACGATTTCCTGAGCGGTGCTCACGATTTCCTGAGCAACCTTCACGATTTCCTGAGCGGCGCTCACGATTTCCTGAGCAACCTTCACGAATTCGTGAGCGGACCGATGAAAACTGACGCGACTCACATTCAAATCTCTTGACTCTGATTCAACTCGCACGCATACTATCTAAAGCCGAGCTCATCAGAGGAAAGGAACGGCGGGGCCGCGCTGATCGCGCTTCGAGCGCTCGGACTGAAAAAAGGAGAAATACATATGACCAATATCCCCGTCGAACCGACCCCGAATTATCAGCAGATCGCCGAGCAGATCATCGCGGAGATGCGCGCCGCGGTGCAGAAGATCCCCGGGTACGCACCGTTGCCGCCGGGCCGCCGCCGGAAGACCAGCAGGAACGCGTCCATTCCGGACAAGGCCTTTCACGCGGCCGCCCTGACCTGCGACAGCCATCCCGACGTCGCAGCCCCGGCGAAAATGAGCGGCGAGAGGATCCGCGACGCCATCCAGCACACCGACGCGTTCCAGTCCGTGATCAAGGAGATGGACGTACTTCGCGAGAGCGCGTACGACACCATTCAGCGGTATCGCGCGGAGGTCGCCGCCGGCGTGCGCAAGGTCTACAAGGTGGCCAAGGGAGTCAGCTCTCCGGATGAAGAGGAGACGCTGGTTCCTCATCTGCCGGCCATGAAGGAGGCTTTCAAGCGCAAGAAGCGTCCCGCGGCGCCGGAGGGCGAGCCCGCCTCACCCATCGTCGTGAAGCCCTCGTGAGGGCAGAGAAAGTCGAAACGGAGGATGCCGACCCGGCCCGGCCGGCGTCGCCCGAAATCAAAGAAAAGGAGGTGCGCGTGCCCGCCGGCGTCAGCCGGCGGGCACGATGGATCGCGTACGGCACCCCGCTGGGGTGCAAATCGTTGTCGCCATTTTACCGGTGGTGGCGCGCCTGCGGCGCTTACCACCGGCTACCCTCCGCCACGCCTCCGGCGTTGAACCCGCGGGATGCTTCACTGCCGTCTCGCCAGTCCCATGGGAACTGCCTTGACCAGCGCGTTTCCGCGCTCGATGCCGTGGCGTTTGTCGAGCATGGTCTGGCGGATGAAGTCTAGGAGGCGGCCGAACTCCATGTTGCCGTCGTTCATCATCCGGGCGAGTTGCAGGACCACTTCGACGCCGGCCAGGTTCACGCCGAGGTCGCGGGTCAGGGTGAGGATCATCTCGAGCTTGCGGATCTCGTCCTCGCCGTAGAGGCGGGTGTTTCCGGAGGTCCGCACCGGCTTGATCAGGCCTTCACGTTCATACAGCCGGAGCGTCTGCGGATGGATGTTGTACCGCTCCGAGATGATCGAGATCATGACGTATCCGTCTGCTCTTCGTCTTGCCATGTCCTCGGAGGTCCTTCGCTTTGCTCAGGATGAAGCGGCGGGCTTGCGCCCGCCGCTTCACCTTATTTGTTTTCGTCGACGACTTCGGCTTCGATGACGTCGTCCTTCGACGCGTCGGCGCCTGCATCCGCACCCGGCGCACCCGTACCACCCTGGGCGCCAGCCTGCTGATACATCACCTCGGCGAGCTTGTGCGAGGCCTTCTGCAGGTTGTCCATGGCGGCACGCATGCCCTCCGCGTCACCCTGCTCCATCGCCTTGCGGGCGTCACCGATCGCGGCCTCGAGCGTCTGCACGTCGGAGCCCTGAAGCTTGTCGCGGTTCTCGCTCAGCATCTTCTCGACCTGGTAGACCAGAGAGTCGAGCTGATTCTTCGCTTCCACTTCCTCGCGGCGCTTCTTGTCCTCTTCGGCGTGGGCTTCCGCGTCGCGGACCAGCTTCTCGACGTCGTCCTTCGACAGGCCGGAGGAGCTGGTGATGGTGATCTTCTGCTCCTTGCCGGTGCCGAGGTCCTTGGCCGAGACGTTCATGATGCCGTTCGCGTCGATGTCGAACGTGACCTCGACCTGCGGGATGCCGCGCGGCGCGGGCGGGATGCCGACCAGGTGGAACGCGCCGAGAAGCTTGTTCGCCGCGGCCATCTCGCGCTCGCCCTGGTGGACCTTGATCTCGACGGACGTCTGGTTGTCAGCCGCGGTCGAGAAGGTCTCGGACTTGCGCGTGGGGATGGTGGTGTTGCGCTCGATGAGCTTGGTCATCACGCCGCCGAGCGTCTCGATGCCGAGCGACAGCGGGGTGACGTCGAGCAGCAGGACGTCCTTGACGTCGCCACCGAGGACGCCGCCCTGGACGGCCGCGCCGACCGCGACCACTTCATCGGGGTTGACGCCCTTGTGGGGCTCCTTGCCGAAGTAGTCCTTGACGACCTGCTGCACCATCGGGATGCGGGTCGAGCCGCCGACGAGCACCACCTCGTGGATGTCCTTCGCGGCCAGGCCGGCGTCGGACAAGGCCTGCTTGAGCGGTCCCATCGTCTTCTGCACGATGTCGCCGATGAGCTGCTCGAACTTCGCACGGGTGAGGGCGAGGTTGAGGTGCTTCGGACCGGAGGCGTCGGCGGTGATGAACGGGAGATTGACGTCGGTCGACATGGTCGACGACAGCTCGATCTTCGCTTTTTCGGCCGCTTCCCTGAGGCGCTGCAGGGCCATCTTGTCTTTCGACAGGTCGATGCCCTGGTCCTTGCGGAACTCGTCGATGATCCAGTCGATGATGCGCTGGTCGATGTTGTCGCCGCCGAGGTGCGTGTCCCCGTTGGTCGACTTCACTTCCACGACGCCGTCGCCGACTTCGAGGATCGAGATGTCGAACGTACCGCCGCCGAAGTCGTAGACCGCGATGGTCTCGTTGTTCTTCTTGTCGAGGCCATACGCGAGCGCGGCGGCGGTCGGCTCGTTGACGAGCCGCTCGACCTTGAGGCCTGCGATCTCGCCGGCGTCCTTGGTGGCCTGGCGCTGGGAATCGTTGAAGTACGCGGGGACGGTGATGACCGCGCGCTCCACTTTCTCGCCGAGGTAATCTTCCGCTGCCTGCTTGAGCTTCTGCAGGATCATGGCGGAGATCTCGGGCGGCGAGTACATCTTGCCGCTGATGTCGATGCGAACGTCGTTGTTCGAAGCCGGGGTCACCTTGTACGGGACCATCTTCATCTCTTCGTTGACTTCATTGAACTTGCGTCCCATGAAGCGCTTGATCGAGAAGACGGTGTTCTCAGGGTTCGTGACCGCCTGGCGTTTCGCAACCTGGCCGACGAGGCGCTCGCCGTTCTTGGCGAACCCGACGACCGAGGGGGTGATGCGGCTGCCTTCGGCGTTCACGATGACCTTCGGCTCATTTCCTTCCATGACCGCGACGACCGAGTTGGTCGTACCGAGGTCGATGCCGATGATCTTGGACATATGTTCCTTCTCCTTCTGTGACTTGCGCTGCATTGAGTGCATCGCTATCAGATTTCGCTATCCTGCCAAACCTGAGTCTAACATTGTAAATTCCGACACAGCAAGGACTACGCCCGGGCATGAACGTTGTTAGAATCGGGCGACTGGAGGGTCATCAACATGAGTCAATTTCCGTATCGAGGGGAGCAGCCGGCCTGGATCGACCGCCCCACCGCAGATACCGCGGTCCGGGAGCGGGAATTCATCCGCTCGGTGTACGCATGGATGTTCGGCGGGCTGATCCTGACGTCGCTTGCGGCGCTGTGGGTCGTGAATTCGGAGCCGATGCAGCGGCTGATCTTCCTCACGCCGCTGCGCTGGGTGCTGCTGATCGCGGAGCTCGGCCTGGTCTTCTACCTGTCGTTCCGAATCACGAAGATGGCGCCCGCCACGGCGGCGTCGGTGTTTCTCGTCTTCGCCCTGCTGAACGGTCTGACGCTGAGTGCAATCTTCTTCGTCTACCAGCAGACGACGATCTATCAGGCGTTCTTCACCGCGGCCGGCATGTTCGGGGCGATGAGCATCTACGGCATGGTGACGAAGCGCGACCTGACGTCGCTCGGTTCGTTCATGTTCATGGGGCTGATCGGCATCGTGATCTGCAGCATCGTCAACATCTTCCTGAAGTCCTCGGCGCTCGGCTTCGCGATCTCGTTCATCGGCGTCTTCGTGTTCCTCGGCCTGACCGCCTACGACACGCAGAAGCTGAAGGCGTACGCGACGGCTCCGGAGTTGCGCGAGAACCTCGCGGTCTACGGCGCGCTCGCGCTCTACCTCGACTTCATCAACCTCTTCCTGATGCTGCTGCGGCTGTTCGGCGGCGGCGACAGGCGCTAGTTTTTGCACTTGCGCAGGGGCGGGCCCGCGCCCGCCTCTGCTACGCCGCCTTGCGCTGCGCGAGCTTCCCGAGCATCTTCTTCAACGTGATGGCGTTGTAGACCGCGTACGCGGAGTCGTCGTTGTCGAAGTAGACGTAGATCGCTTTCATGGTCCGGCTCCATTTGCGGATCTGGTCTGCCCATTCGGCGAGCTGGTCGTCGCTGTAGCTGCCCTGGTACTTGAAGTGCGTGGGGCCGTGGAGGCGGATGTAGGTCCAGTCGGCGGTGATCTCGATGGGCGACATGTAGCCGGCCAGCTCGTAGATGCAGAAGGCGGCGTTGTACTTGCGCAGGACGTCGTAGACCTCTTCGGTCATCCACGTTTCGTTGCGCAGCTCGAAGGTGTAGCGGTGCTCGGGCGGGAGCATCGAGAGGAACTCCTCGAGGCGCTCCACGTTCACCTTCCAGCCTGGGGGCAACTGCCAGAGCACCGGGCCGAGCTTCCCGCGGAGGCGTTCCGCGCGCGGCATGAAGTTGGTGAGGCCGCGCATCGGGTCCTTCAGCTTGATCATGTGCGTGATGAAACGGGAGCCTTTGACGGCGTAGAGGAAGTCGTGCGGCGTGTTCTTGCGCCACGCGTCGAACGTCGACTCGTTCGGCAGCTGATAGAACGTGTTGTTGAGCTCCACCGTGTCGAAGTCGCGGAGGTAGTGCTGCAGCATCTCCCCTGACTTTACGCCGGCCGGGTAGTAGCGCCCGACCCAGTCCTTGTAGTGGTACCCCGACGTTCCGATCCGGATCTCTGCTGCCATTGGTTTCGACGCTCCACGTGTGTGCGCCGGCCGGCATGCGGCCGGCGCATCGTTGTTTAGCGGTTCCTGCCGTTGGAAGTGGTCGTTGCGTTCGTGATCACGGCGCGGCCGTTCGCGTTGCGCACGATCCGAACCGGGCTGGCCACGCGGTTCGCGGTGGTGGCACTGGTCGCGTTCGATGCGGTGACCGTCGCATTGGCGGTGGCGCTGGTCGTGGCGCTGGTCGTGGCGGTGGTCGTCGCAGTGGTGGCGGTCGTGGCCTGTGTCGCCGTGGCCGGGGCCGTGAGGGCCGGGAAGCCTGCCACCGCGCCGGTCGGCGTCACGGACGAGAACGCGGTCGGCGAGACGGTCGGGCTGAGGGTGGTGTTGATCGTGCCGAACGGAACGCCGGTACCGCTCACCGCGGTCGGTGAGAAGACTGCCGCGGCGCCGGTCGTGTCGGCCGTGCCGGTCGTGCCGAGCGACGTGCCGTTGATGACGGCCGCGGAGGTGATGCCGCCGCCGGTGCTGCCCACTGCTTCACCCTGGCCGCTGGAGATGGCCGTGGTCGGCTGCGAGCTGATCGAGGAGTTGAGCGTGCGTTGCGGGTTGGTGATCAGGGCGGGGTTCTGGAACTGGCCTGTGACGACGGTGCTCGTAGCGGAGCCGCTGTTGTTCCCCGGATACGCCACGCCGAGGTAGCGGACGCGCGGCGTGTGCTGCGCCATGACCGCCGCCGCTTCCGCGGCCGAGAGACGCCGCATGCGCTGCGTGCCGCTCGGAATCGCCTGGGCGCCGACGTAGCTCGACGAAGACGTCATCGAGGGGGGCACGGAGGGAGTACTTTCCGACCCGGACGACGTGCCGCCGGTCGGCGAAGTCCGCAGTCCGGGCGTGGTGACGGGGTCACCATTGCCGAGTGTCCGGTCGGTCGTGCAACCGAACGCGGCGAGGGAAAGTGAGAGTGAGATCGCGACGAGCGTCCGGGCTGCCGGACGCGAAGTTAAGTTGCTGTTTTTCAAGACCTTGCTCATATGACCTCCTTAGGGGTTCGAGCGTTGCTTTCACCGGTTATTAAGAGCAACGAGCGAGCCATCTCGAAGCGGGAACGACAGTTGCTCTCTGCTCAGTCCGAAGGAGGCAAGACCCTGTGATGAAGACCAACAAGACCCTGGTGATCCTCTCCCTGCTGCTCGTCGGCCTGATGGCGAGCGCGTGCTCGATGAACCGTGTGCTCCCCGAGGCCGCGGATGAAGAGGCGATGATGGTGGAAGTGCGCGGCGCGATCGCCGATGCAGTGGCCGGCAAGACCTTCGACCTCGGCGTCGACGTGACCGAAGGTGGCGTCGTGACGCTCACCGGCGAAGTCGACAGCGCTTCGGACCGCGATGCGATCGTGACCCGCGTCGGTCAGGTCAAAGGCGTCCGCAGCGTGAATGCGAGCGGATTGAGAGTGCGGTAGAACGGCCATGGTGTCGGGTGTCAGGTGTCAGGTGTCTGGGGGGTTGCGGCTCACGGGAACTGTCTCGTCAGGCTGCAAGCCCCAGACATCTGACACCTGATACCCGACACCACTCTCCTCCCCTACAATCCCGCTCGTGTTCCAGATTCACGAGCGCGGCAGTTCCGTTCGCAACGAAGCCATCGGCGGCATCACCACGTTCGTCTCGATGGCGTACATCATCGTGGTGAACCCGGCCATCCTCTCCTTCGCCGGGATCCCGCAGGGCCCCTCCACCGTCGCCACGATCCTCACCGCCGCCTTCGGCACCCTGCTGATGGGCCTGTACGCGAATCGCCCCATCGCGGTGGCGCCGTACATGGGGGAGAACGCGTTCCTCGCGTTCGGGCTGGCCGCGTTCGGCATCACCTGGCAGCAGCGCCTCGGCGCCGTCTTCGTCAGCGGCGTCATCTTCCTGGTCATCACGCTCATCGGCGTCCGGACGTGGCTTGCAGACGCGGTCTCGAAGTCGATGCGCCACAGCTTCGCCGTGGGGATCGGCCTCTTCCTGACGTTCATCGGGCTGTTCGAGAGCGGGATCGTGAAGAGCGCGCAGGCGGTGCCGGTGCAACTCGGCGACATCCGCAGCACGCCGGTCCTCCTCGCCGTTTTCGGGTTCGTGCTGATCGCCGCGCTGATGTACCGGCGCGTCCCGGGGGCCATCCTGATCGGCATCGTCACCACCGCGGTGGTGGGGACCATGGCTGGCGCCGGCAAGCTGCCGCGCGGCGTGGTGGCGCTGCCGTATGACCTCTCGCCGATCGCGTTCGAGTTGGAGATCGCCTCGCTGTTCCGCCTCGCGTTCCTGCCGATCCTCCTCACGCTTTTCCTGATGTCGCTCCTCGACACGCTCGGCACCCTGGTGGCTCTCGATACTGCTACAGGAAACAAGGGCGACCTGCAGAAGCCGATGCTCGTCGATGCGCTGTCGTGCATGTTCAGCGGACTCGCGGGAACGTCGACCAGCGGCGCCTACATCGAATCATCGACCGGCATCCGCGAAGGGGCGCGGACGGGACTGGCTTCCGTCGTGACGGCGGCGCTCTTCGCACTTTCGCTCTTTTTCATTCCCCTCTTCGAGCCGATGCAATCGCTGCAGTACGCGTATGCACCGGCGCTGCTGATCGTGGGGATGCTGATGCTCGCTTCCGCCGCCCACATCGATTTCGACGACCTGACGGAGCTGGTGCCGGCCTTCGCGACGGTGGTGATGATGGTGTTCACGTTCAACATCGCCAACGGACTTACGGCGGGACTGGTGCTCTATCCGGTGATGAAGCTGCTGGCGGGGCGCGCGCGGGAGATCACGGCAGGCTCGGTCGTGCTCGCGGCTTTGTGCGCTTTGTATTACCTGTTCGGATTGCCGCACTAAACGGGCACTTGATGGCACCTGGCGTGCTCCTTTGCGCCGTATGAAAATCCTCGTTACGGGCGGTTCGGGCGTCATCGGTGAAGGCGTCATTCCGGAGCTCATCGCGCGCGGTCACGGCGTGCGGCTCCTCTCGCGGCACGCCGAGGACGATGCGAAGCAGTGGCCGGGCGTGGAGCCGTTCAACGGCAATGTCGCGGACGCGGCGTCGCTCGCGAACGCGGCTGACGGTTGCGACGCGGTCCTGCACATCGCCGGGATCGTGGCCGAGAACCCGCCGGAGGTGACGTTCCAGTCGGTCAACATCGACGGCACCCGGAACCTGATCGCGGAGGCGAAACGCGCGCAGGTCCGCCGCTTCGTCTTCGTCTCGTCCCTCGGCGCGGATCGCGGTGAATCCGATTACCACAAGTCGAAGCGCGCGGCCGAGAAGGTGATCGAGAGCTCCGGCCTCGACTGGACGATCGTCCGTCCCGGCAATGTGTACGGCCCGGGGGACGAAGTGATCTCGACCATCCTGAAGATGGTGCGCATGCTGCCGGCCGTTCCCGTGATCGACGACGGCGAACAGCAGTTCCAGCCCATCTGGCACGAGGACCTGGCCAAGATCCTGGCCGAGACCATCGAGCACCACGACGTGCAGAGCCAGGTGCTCGAAGCTGCCGGCAGCGAGCTCACGTCGATGAACGACCTGCTCCGCCGCTTCGCGAAGATCACCGGGCGTTCGCCGATGCGCGTGCCGGTGCCGATGGCGCTGGCGCAGCTCATGGCGAAGCTCACCCCCACGGCGGCCCTGCCCGTGGACGACAACAAGCTGGCGATGCTGAACGAGAAGAACGTCGTGCGCGGCCGCAGTGCCGCGGCCCTCTTCGGCATCACCACCACGCCGCTCGATCGCGGGCTCAACCTCCTCGCCGACGCGCTGCAGGAATCGCTGCCGGAGGAAGGCTTCGGCGCGCTCGAGCACAAGCGCTTCTACGCCGACATCAACGGCACACGGCTCAACGCGGTGGCCCTGATGACGCTGTTCAAGGAGCGCGTGAACGAGATCATGCCGATCGAGTTCGTCGCCGAGCCGGGTGCTGCCGACAAGATCGAGCACGGGGCCACGCTCACCGGCTCGCTCCCGCTGCGCGGGAACTTCCAGGTGCGCGTCGAGGTGTCGGATCCGACGCACGTGGTCTTCGCCACGATCGAAGGACATCCGCTGGCCGGCATCGTCGAGTTCAGGTCGGCCGATCTGTCGAACGGCGTCCGCTTCGCCGTGGACGTCTACGCGCGAGCGTCGAACTTCTTCGACTGGGTGGCTGTCCGAACCGTCGGCGCCCCCGCGCAGAACGCCAACTGGCGCGGGGTCGTGCAGCGCATCATCGACGCGAGCGGCGGCACGTCCGAGGGCGTGCACGAGGAGAAGGAGAAGCTGAGCGAAGAGGATGCGGCCGTGGTGGAGAAGCGCGTGCGGGGGATGGTGCAGGAACGGAAGCGTGATGAGGTTCGAGCGTGAGCTGGCTCGTCGCCTGTGGCTCGGCCCCTCACCCGGCCGTTGGCCACCCTCTCCCCGCTCGACGCGGGGAGAGGGGCTACTAAGTTTCATCTTCGCGAGAGGGACCGTTAGTAGCCCTTCTCCCCGCGTCGAGCGGGGAGAAGGTGCCCGAAGGGCGGATGAGGGGCCGCGCCACAGGCAGGGAGCGCGGCGCTACTTACCGAACACCCGCCGTAACACACTCCTCGCCGCCCAATACCCGCACATGCCGTGCACTCCCCCGCCCGGCGGTGTGGAGCTCGAGCAGAGGAACAGGCGCTCGTTGGGGGTGGAGTAGGGATCGAGCTTCGCGAAGGGGCGGGTCAGGAACTGGGACATCGTGTTGGCGCCGCCGGCGATGTCGCCGCCGACGAAGTTCGGGTTGTGCTCCTGGTATTGCGCGGTGTTGATGGTGCGCTTCGCGAGGATGCGGTCGCGGAAGCCGGGGGCGAAGCGTTCGATCTGCCGCTCGATGGCCTCCGTCGCATCCGCCGCCGATCCATGCGGCACATGGCAGTACGCCCAGCCGGTGTGTTTCCCCTCGGGGGCCCGCGTCGAGTCGAACATGCTCTGCTGCGCGACAAGCACGAACGGCTTGTCGGTCATGGTCCCGTGAAACACGGAGCGCTCGTGTGCCGCGATCTCTTCGATCGTGCCGCCCACGTGCACCGTCGCACTGCGCGCGCACTCGGCTGCCGTCCAGGGGATCGGCCCGTCGAGTGCGAAGTCCATCTTGAACACGCCGGGACCGTAGCGGAAGCGCGCGAGACGGTTCATGTAGCGCGACGGGAGCTCGTCGGCGGCGATGTATGCGAGCTGGATGGGGGTGACGTCGAAGATCACGGCCCGCGACGGCGGGACGTCGCGCAGGGAGCGCACGGGGTGCGAGGTCTCGATCTCGCCGCCGAGGGTGCGGAGGTAGCTGGCCATGGCATCGATGATGGCGACCGAGCCCCCTTTCGCGGCCGGCCAGCCGGTGGCGTGGCCGGCCAGGATCAACGCCAGTCCAAAGGAGGCCGATCCGATGCGCTCGAGCGGGATGAACGAATGCGCCGCGGAGCCGCCGAGGAGCGCTCGGGCGTGCGGGGTCTTGAATCGGCTGGCCAGATGCACGGCCGACTGCAGTCCGATCAGCCCGAAACGCGCGAGCAGGAACGGATGCTTCGGCGGCGGAAGCGCCAGGATCGGGCGGAGGATGTCATCGAAGAGCTTGCCGGCGCGTTTTGCGAACGGCTTCATGAGCGCGCGGTAGGCCCGCTCGTCCTCGCCGAGGCGGGAGGCGGTGGCGTCGAGGTCGAGCTCGAGCGTGGCGGCGGTGCCGTCATCGAGCGGATGGGCGATGGCCGCCGGCGAGTAGGCCCATTCGAGTCCATGCTCCGCCAGCGGCAGGTCGCGGATGAACGGGGACACCACGCTCATCGGATGGATGGCCGAGCAGATGTCGTGGCGGAACCCGGGCAGCGTCACTTCCTCGGTGCGCGCCCCCCCGCCGATCGTCCCCTTCCCTTCCAGTACGAGAACGGAAAGGCCCTTCCGGGCCAGGACGATCGCGGCGGAAAGTCCGTTAGGGCCGGAGCCGACGATGACGCAGTCGTATCTCTTCACGTGGCGACAGAGTACATGTGGGGTGCCAGAACGTGCGCGACCGAGAAATCCTGACCCGGTAAGTGATTGAGTGGCGGCCGTTTATCGCGGCCGCCACTTTTTTTCGAAATTCAGGGTAGGGATTTGGTCCCCCCAGTCACTCCTAAGTCGGAGCTGTCTCATGTACCACGTGATGCCACCGATTACGGAAGGACTGGCGGGAACGCCGAACGAGCTCGAGACGATCGTTCTCTCGGGCAGGCACCTCGACTACCTCGAGGAGATTGCCCGCGAGATGAACCCTTTACTGCCGGAATCGTTCGGTCTGCCGCATCTCATCCGCACGATCCTGGATCGCGTTGAAGAAAGCGGTATCGACCTTACCGAAGCCGGCAGTGAAGAAGAGATCGCTCGTCTTGCCGCAGGACGACTGCGCAAGACCTCACCCGTTCGACGTTCGAAACGCTCTATCGAGCAGACTTTTTCTTCGAGCTGCTCAACAGCTCAACGATCGTATCGATCGAATCCGCCTGAGACAGATCGGTTCCACTCTGGAAAGCCGCCTCGATCAGGCCGCGGATGATCTCCGCGCGGCTGATCGCCTTTCCATGCTTCAGGCGGATGTCGATGGCCAGACGATCGAGATAGGCGACATGGCGGTCGAGCAGGACCACCGTGATCTTCGCCCAGGGCTCAGTGTGAACGATAGGACGACCGCGATTGCTCTTTGCAGGACTCACACGTACTCCTGTGTTGTTTGGATTTGACCGGGAAGTCGACAACGAGTGTACTGCCTTCCCTGGTCCAAGTCTATCTTTCCGTACCTAACTAAGGGCGTCTCATATTATTGAGAGCACGCCCTTCGGTTAGTTCGGGGCCTCAGCTTCCTCTCTGGCGCCTCCTCGGCGCGCTCGCGTAACCCGGAATGATGGGGGCGGACGAACGGACACCCTTCCATCCGCGACACCATATTACCGCCAAGCCACATATTGGCAACACTAAAGGTGACGGATATTGGTCGGGTATTGCTTAGCGAGCGGAGAACCGGCAATCCTGGTGTAGGAAGCCCGGCGAATTCGCGTCGGAGGAAGGAGGACAGGCCGCATAGCCTGCCCTCCTCCGGCTCATGCAAATGCACGGGTGATGCGCTGCTGCATCTCTTCCTGTAACGCCGCCGCTTCGCGTCTTGTTTCGCCGTAAAGCGAAACCCACACCGAGGGGCGGCAGCTGCCGCGTCCCGGCTCGACCTCGATCATGAGGAAGCCGCCGCCGAGGTTGTCGAGCGGCCCGCTGAAGTTGATCGGCGGCAGCGAGACGTCCGCCACGCCCTGGAACAGGTCACCCTGGAAGCGCGCTCCCTCGGCGACGAGCGGCACGCCGAGGGCGTCGAGGATGCGCGGGAACGCGTCCTTCCGCTCGAGCGGCACGGACGGATGGCGAAAGTACGCCAGCGTACGCGGCTCGCCGCGATGGCGCTGCAGGTAGTTGCGAAGGATGGCGAGGAACGCACGCCAGCCGCCGTTGAGCGTATCGAGCTCGTCGTCCCACGCGTCGGCGGCGAAGCCGGAGTGGACGATGCGCAGCACGGTCTGGCCCTCCTTCGATTCGATGTAGTAATCGACCGCCAGCGTGCTCGGCGCCGGATCGATGGAGCGGAGATGGCGGTTGGGCTCCCAGATCTCGATGGGCGCCTCCCAATCCATCCCCTCCCCGAACGACATCCATACCGCGCCGCCGGCGCCGGGCGTGACGCGCGCGTCGAGCGGAAACCAGCGCTTCAGCTCTTCACCTTCGGTGAGAGCCCGCCATACGGTCGCCGCGTCGGCGTCGATGGCGATCTCCGCCTCGACTTTTTTTTCGTCAGCCATGCTCTTCTTCTCCTTTTCTCGTCACCGCCGGATACGCGCCGATGGTGAACCGGAACGGACGCCCGCCGGGCGTTTCGTCGTCGTGATACTTGGCCACGAGGCGCGCCACGGCATTCGCCAGTTCCTCGGTGAACGCCTTGCGGTCTGCCGCGTCCTTGAAACGGACGTCGGTCTGCAGCGCGAACGTGGCCACGCGCTTCTTCGCCTTCGCCGCGCGCTGCTGCAGCGCCGCGATGTCGCGGATGGTCCCCGCCGCCAGGGCGATGAGGTACGCGCTCGAGAAATGGTCCTCGACCGAGCCGCTGCCGGCGGCGAGCCTGCCGAAGATCTCGGGATTGATGAGGTAATGGGTGGCCTTGGCCCGGACGATCCGCTCGATGCAGTTGCCGGAGCGGCGCTCCTCGACTTCCTCGAGGAACCCCGCCTTCTCCAGCTCGCGCAGGTGGTAGTTGACCTTCTGCCGCGCCAGGCCGAGCTGCCGCGCCACCGTGCTCGCCGACCCCGGCTCCCGCAACGCGTCCAGGATGCGCAGGCGCATCGGGTGGAGCATCGAAGCAGCACGCGCGGATTCGTCGACCAGGGCCATCGGCATGCCGGTAATGTGCAGCCGACAAGAAGTTTTGTCAAGGAGGGGGATTGAGTCGGTCGGCGCGCGGCAGCCGCACCGTGAACACCGCTCCCGCCTCCCCGTTGGCGGCGCCGACGCTGCCGCCGTACGCCTCCACGATGGTCTTGACGATCGCCAGTCCCAGGCCGCTGTGCGCACCGCGCAAACCCGCCGGGCGGTGAGTGAAGAATCGGTCGAAGATGTGGGCGAGGTTCGCCTCCGGGATGCCCGGTCCCATGTCGTGGACGCGGGTGACCACCTCGCCGTTCTCGGCGGCCACGTGCACCGTCACCGTGCCGCCGGCGGCGGTGAAGCTGAGGGCGTTGTCGAGGAGGTTCTCGAAGACCTGGATCAGGCGGTCTTCCGTCGCCTCGACTGTGAGCGGTGCCATCCCGGCATCGAGCCGTACGTGTCTGCCGTCTTCGCGCAGCTCGAAGCCTTCGACGATCTTCGCCAGCAATGGCCCGAGCTCGAGCGGCTGGCGGCGTTCCTTCACCAGCTTCGCGTCGATCATCGAGATCTCGCGCACGCCGGACAGCAGCCGCTCCATGCGCGCGACTTCCTGCTCGATGATGCGCACGAAGCGGCGGCGGTCCGCCGGCTCGCTGACCTCGGCCAGCATCTCGTTTGCGTTGCGAATCGAGGCCAGGGGGTTCTTGAGCTCGTGCACGACGTCGCTGGCAAACGTCTCCACCACTCCCACGTGCGCGTCGAGCCGGCGCATGATCCGCTCGAGCGCGCGCGACAGCTCGCCGATCTCGTCCAGCCGCTTCGACCCTTTGAAGTGCCGGCCGCGCAGGCGTCCCCGCCGGTCGAGGATGGCCCGCGCGTCGACGCGCAACTGCCGCAGCGGACGGACGACCGAGGTGGTGAAGAAGATCGAGACCAGGATCGCCGCGCCGAGGGAGGCGAGGAAGATGCGCATCACGCGCAGGCGGATCACGTACAGGTCCTGCAGGATCGCGAACGTGCTTTTCGACGCCACCACCGCGCCGACCGTCCAGCCGCCGACGATCACCGGGACGATGCGGTAGAGGGTCACGGACCGCTGCCGCTGCGCGGAGATCTTCTTGTCGAAGTGCTCGCGCCCGCGCAGCACGGAGGCGATCTCCGGCCCCTCCAGGCGCACCGCGTTCGCGTAGTAATCGACCTCCAGCGGCTCCTCGGGCGGCCGGACGAAGCGGACGATCGGCCGCAGGAGGAACGCGCCGACGCGGTACAGCCAGTTCAGGCGGTCGGTGCGCGGCGGCCGCTGCGGCGCCGGCGCGACGATGAAGCGCGAGTCCGCCATCACGCGCCCGCGCGAGTCGATCAGGCGCACCCGCATGTCGTCGATCCTGGCGCGGTGGATGACGTCCTCGAAGGCGTCCGCATCGAGCGTCCCCTCGCGTGCGATGGACGCGGAAATCAATCGCGCGCGATGCGTGAGGTCGCGGATCTCCGCGGTCTCGAGCCGCTTCTCGTACTCGCCGAGGAAAAGCACGCCGGCGATCGGGAGGAAGACGAGAACGATGTTGAATGCGAGGAGGCGGACGCCGAGGCGGGAGAAGGAGCGGAGCTTCATGCGCGGTTTGAATTGAAAATTGAAAATTGAAAATTGAAAAATCGGAGGACGGGCGCTTCGCGGCCCGGGGCATTGCCTCTTTTTCAATTTTCAATTTTCAATTTTCAATTTCGGTCACTCCTTCCACCGATACCCCAGCCCGTACACCGTATCGACGCGGTCGAACGCGTCGTCGACCTCCTCGAACTTTCGCCGTACGCGCTTGATGTGGCTGTCGATGGTGCGGTCGCTGACGAAGGCGTCGTGCGGGTAGCCGTCCTGATGCAGTTGCTTGCGTGTCTTGACGTGGCCGGGGTGGCGCACGAGGGCGTGCAGCATCATGAACTCGGTGACGGTGAGGCTGATCGGCATTCCCTTCCAGCTCACGGTGTAGCGCTGCAGGTCGAGCTCGAGGTCGCCGAGCTGCAGCGGCGCGTCGGCGGCAGGCCGCTTGGCGCCGGTGTCGATCGCGGCGCGGCGGAAGAGCACTTTCACGCGCGCCAGGAGCTCGCGCATCGAGAAGGGCTTGCAGAGGTAGTCGTCGGCGCCGATCTCCAGTCCGAGGACGCGGTCGAGCTCTTCGTCGCGCGAGGTGAGGAAGATGATCGGGATGGTCTCGGAGACGCCGCGGATCCGGCGGCAGAGCTCGAGGCCGTCCATCTCCGGCATGGTGATGTCGAGGATGACCAGGCCGGGGAGCTTCTGCTGGAAGACGCGCCACGCTTCGAGGCCGGTGGCGTAAAGCTCGGCCGGGTATCCCTCGCGGCGGAGCGCGAAGGCCACGGTCTCGCGGATGTTGTCCTCGTCGTCGACGACCGCAACGACGCTGTTCGCTGGACGCATGGGCGAAGTTTACTGTCTCCGGCACTCGCCGTTGGCGCAGGTGTACGCGACCGGCACGTCCGGATCGGGCGCGAGCGCGCCGGTGAAGGGCAGCGATTTGACGACGCGCTGCCGCGCCGGCCCGGCGTGCGGCAGGAAAACGACGGCGCGCATCGGCTCCGGACGCTCCTGAATCGACCGCAGCAGCGTGCGCGTCGCTTCTTTCCCGATGTTGCCGGTGACCACCACGATCTTCGGCGCGATGAGCGACAGCTCGTACGCGGCCGCGAGGTGCGGCAGGCGCGCTCCGTCGTTGCGCAGGTGGCCGCCGAACGAGTGAAAGATCATCGCCGGACGCGCGCTCCATGCCTCGTTCCCGGTGAGCGTGGCGAGGCGCAAGAGGTTCATCGCCGCGACCGCGTTGACCGAGGGCAGTTCGTCGTCGGATTCGAGCAGCATTCCGCGCATCGTTTCGGGGAGCGTCGTGCCGGTGCTGTAGCGCCCCAGGCTCGCGTCCCAGAAAAGCTGGTCCTGCCGCTGCTGCAGCGTGACCGCGAAGTCGAGCCACTTCACGTCCTGGCTGCTCTCGAAGAGATCCAGCAGCCCCGCGATCGCCATCGCGTAATCCTCGGCCAGCGCGGGCGTGCCCGAACCGGTGCGAACGAGCGTCTGCTTCTTCGCGTTCCACGCCTGCGTCGTGAGCCCGGTGGCCGCGTAGCGCGCCGCTTCGAGGTAGTCCGGCTCCCGGAGCACGATCGCCGCACGTGAAAGTGCGGAGACCATGAGGCCGTTCCAGCCGGTGACGATGGTCGGGTCTCGGAACGGGGCGGGACGTTTCTGGCGGACGTCGAGCATCTTCTGCAGCGGCGCGGCGAGCTCGTTGTACGTTTCGCCGAAGAAGCGCGCCTCCGACAACAGCGGCAGGTTCGCAACCCCCTCGCTGAGCGGATAGAGGCTGAGCACTTTCGCCGCGGCGTCGTTCCCGACGATGCGCGCCACCTCGTCCCTGGTCCAGAGATAGAAGGTGCCGTTCTCGCTGACCGCGCGGCCATCTTTCGGCACGAGGCTGTACGCGTCCTGCGACGCCTCGAACCCCGGAGACCGCGGCAGGCGGAGGTCGCGCATCGCGTAGTCGAGCGTCGTCATCACCACCTGCGCGAGGTCGGGGTCTTTCGAGACTTCGTACGCGTCGAGATAGGCCAGCGCCATGAGCGCCTGGTCGTAAAGCAGCTTCTCGAAGCAGGTGTCGCAGCGATGGAAGCCGCCACCGAGCTGGTCGCGCACGCGCGACGCCGCGCGGTTGCGGAGCGCGGTGACGGCGAGCGCCCGCAGCGGCTCGTGCTTCGTGCGCGCGGCATAGCGGAGGAGGAACGGGATCGCGCCCGGATCGACGGTATTGTCGCGCTCGTACGTCTTTGCAATGCCGTCGACGACGGCTTCGAGGGTCGCGGCGTCGACCGCGAGCGGCGAGCGCTGTTCCGCCGTCGCACGCGCTTTCGCGACGTTGGCCCGCGCTTCGGCGATGACGTTCGCCTGGTCGTTGTTCCAGCGATTGATCGCACCGACGAGCAGCCGGTTCAGCTCTTCACCGGACAGAAAGCCGCCGCCGGCAAAGGGTTCGAGCGCCGGCGTGAGGACCAGGTTCAGCGGCGTGCCCTTTGCTCCGTTCATCGTACGCAGCACGTGCGCGTACGCCTCGGCGAGCTCCGGATGTTCGATCGGGTCGAGGAGGATGGGGACGTAGTCGGCGTTCAGGATCGCGACCACGTTCGGGGCGAGGAACGCGTCGCGCTGCATGCGGAACCCGTCCCAGGAGGCGGCGTAGCCGATCGAGAGAAAGACCGGCCGCTTCTCCTTCTGCGCCCGCTCGAGCGCGGCCCTCCCCCACTCCTGCCACTTCACCGGCGACTCCGCGCGCTCGCTGAACCAGCGCGTCGCCGCATGCGCCGGCAGCGTGAGCGCGAGGATCGTGACGATGAGGAGACGGCGGACCATGCCGGGAGGGGGAACAACGGGGGCTGGCGGCGTCATCCCTACTGTCATCCTGAGCGAGGGCGGGGGCGCGGTGGGAGCGAAGGACCCCCTTCCGACAGCGCGCTGATCGTGCACCGCAGGGGGTCCTTCGTCGTCCTACGCCGCAAGAAGCCGCGGCTCCGGCGACTCGGGATGACAGGCGGTTTCGCGCGCCGGGCGTTCGTCTTGCACTTTTGCCGCGATTATGTACAAGCGCAACACTTCCGTTCTCGCAGTCGCGCTCGTCACCTTCATGGCCGTCGGATGCGGCGGCTCGGGTGGCGGGTTCAACCTCATCTCGATCGAAGAAGAGTGGCAGATGGGCGCCCAGCTTTCGCAGGAAGTTGCGAAGCAGGTGCGTTTCAACAACGATCCGGCCGTGAACTCCTACGTCAGGAACATGGGCATGCGGATCGTGCAGCAGGCGGCGCCGCCCTTCAATCAACTGCCGTGGGAGTTCCACGTCGTGGAGGATCCGGCCATCAACGCCTTCGCAATTCCTGGCGGGCACGTCTACGTCAACACCGGCCTCATCGAAAACTCCGACAACGCCGCGGAACTCGCGGGCGTGATGGCGCACGAGATCAGCCACGTGCTGGCGCGGCATTCGACCGAGCAGCTCTCGCGGCAGTACGGACTCAGCGTCATCGCCGGCGCGGTCCTCGGGCAGAACCCGGGAGCGCTCGCGCAGATCGCAGCCCAGCTCGCGGCGGGCGGCGCAATGGCGAAGTTCAGCCGCGAAGCGGAACGCGAGGCGGACGAGATCGGCATCCAGGCCATGGCCGCCGCGGGCTACAACCCCATGGGTATGGCCACGATGTTCGAGGAGCTGATGGAGCACAGCAAGGGTCAGCCCGGACGCGTCGAACAGTTCTTCTCGACGCACCCGCTGACCACCGAACGGGTGAACGACGCGCGCAATCGCGCGAACCGCATCGGAAACCGCGGCACGCTCGACGAGCCGGCGTTCCAGGACATCAGGCGACGGGTTTAGTGCCCGAGGGCGATGCGGGTGATGCCCGCATCGCCTGCCACTTCGACTGACTCGACGCCGATCGCGCGCAATGTGAACCCGCCGACCCGATCTCCGCGCCGCGCGGTGACGATTTCCCCGTCCCTCGCGAACGCGGCGACCGGATTCGCGTCGGGGCCGAAGCGTCCGATGAAGCGGTAGGGAAAACGCGGCGGCGGCGGTGTTTCCGGTTCGATTCTCGCCGCGACGACTTCCACAGGCTGCGGCTCCGGGACGGGAACGAACACCGCCCGCTCCACACGCACCGGAGCGGCCGCGGCGTACGCGAAGAGATTGCGGCGGAGCGTGTACGCGCGCGGTTCCGGCTCGTGCCTCTGAATCGCAGGGATGGGCGGCGGCGCTTCGACCAGCGGCGCTGTCGCCGCCGCGGCGACGGGCGGCGGGGCGGCGTTCACCGGCTCGCGATTGGCGAACAATAGCCATGAGGCCGTGGCGGTAAGCACGACGAGGAGCAACGACTGCAGCCAGCGTGTCATACAGGTGTGACGTACGACACAGCCGGTGGGTTACCGTCGCCCGTGGCGCGCCCCCTCATCCGGCCTTCGGCCACCTTCTCCCGCTCGACGCGGGGAGAAGGGCTACTAAGGTTGTGTCTCGCGAGAGTGAAACTTAGTAGCCCCTCTCCCCGCGTCGAGCGGGGAGAGGGTGGCCGAAGGCCGGGTGAGGGGCCGCGCCACAGGCGAGCGATTCGCTCACGATGGCTCGTCGCGGTCCATGGGCGCATCCATCACCAGCTCGGAGGCGACGCCGTCCATGCGGGTGGGGGTGCCGGGGTCGAGGAGGCGGCGGAGGAGCGGTGGGGTGATGAGGGTGGTCAGGATGACCATGAGGGCCACGGCGCTGTAGAGGCCTCCGCTGATCAGCTGGGAGGCGAGGCCGATCTGGGCGAAAATCAGGCCTACCTCGCCTCTCGGGATCATGCCGACGCCGATCACGATCCGGCGCATCCCTTTCTTCCAGACCACGAAGCCGGCGGCCACCTTGCCGATGATGCCGATGGCGGTGAGGCCGAGGCCGATCCAGAGGAAACGGCGGCCGGTGTCGTCGAACGGGTTGATGCTGCGCAGGTCGATGGCCGCGCCGACGACGACGAAGAAGATCGGGATGAAGAACTGCGCGACGTCGTGCACTTCGTGCTCGATGTCCTTGCCGCGATGGGTACGCGCGAGGACCAGGCCCGCGGCGAAGGAGCCGATGATGATCGCGGAGCCGACCTGTTGCGCGATGTATGCGAGCACGAACGCGAAGACGATGGAGGCGAAGAAGAGGCCGCGCGCCATGTCGATGCGGTCGATGAGACGGATCAGGCGCGGGGCGAGCTGCGAGCCGATCACGATGGCCAGGATCACGAAGCCGAAGGCGACGACAATGATCTTGCCGACGCCGAGAAAGGTCAGCGCCCCTCCTCCCGCCAGCGTGCCGACCAGCGTGAGGAGCACGAGGCCGATGATGTCGTCGACGACGGCCGCGCCGAGGACGATCTGCGACTCGTCGTCCTTGAGGTGACCGAGATCGGAGAGCACGCGCGCGGTGATGCCGACCGAGGTGGCCGTGAGCGCGGCGCCGAGGAAGACCGCCACCATGACCCGGAAGCCGAGCAGGTAGCCGAACGCGAAGCCGCTGAAGAACGGCAGGGTGACTCCGACGATCGCCACTGCGCTCGCGGAGCCTCCCACGGACATCAGTTTCTTGAGGTCGGTTTCCAGGCCGATCAGGAAGAGCAGCAGGATGACGCCGAGCTCGGAGAGGAGGTGGATGGTCACGTCGTGCGGGTCGACGAGGTGCAGCCCGCTGACGCCGATCAGCACGCCGCCGACCAGCTCCCCGAGCACCGCGGGCTGCCCCAGCCGCTCGGACAGCTCCCCGAAGAGCTTCGCGGCGACGAAAATGGCGATCAGGGCGAGGAGAAATTCAGCGACGTTCACGGCGGCCGAAGCTTATCGCGTTCAGAGCGACGCCTTCACCGCCGCCAGCCTCTCCGCGAACCGCACCGGGTCGTAGTCGTCCCTCACCTGGAGCTCGTCGAAGAGCGCGTCGATGGAGCGGGTGGTGCTGCCGCGCAGGAGCGAGGGGTTGCGTCTCGTGAGGACGCTGTTGAGGCTCTGTAGGGCGAGGGCGCTCTGCTCGGCGGCGTGGACGTCGGAGGCGAGGATGAACTGGCGGTCGGAAGCGATGGTGGACATCATCGAGCGGACGTCGCTGTCGTTCCAGCGGAGGGCGTCGACCTTGGGGACGAGCTCGTCGACGAGGCGGCTGGCGCGGTCGGCGTTGGCGGCGACGGTCTTCGGGTCGTTCATGCGGGAGACGCCGCGGGCGAGGTCGCGCACGAGGGGATCGAGCTCGTTGCGCGACTGGGTGGAGGCGCGGCCGAGGATCAGGCGGAGCATGGCCCAGTGGCGGGGCGACCAGGACGGCAGGCCGGCGCGGTCGGGCCAGCCGCGCTCCTGGCGGGAGCCGCTGCGCTTCAGGTCATGGTGGCAGTCGTAGCAGCTCATGTCGGAGAACTCGGGCCATTCGTCGCCGCGCGCGTGGCGGGCCAGGTTGTCGAGCGACTGGCGGAACTTCACGACCTGCCCGACTGCCCAGGCGCGGGTGCCGTGGGTGTCGCGATTCGGGGTCCAGTGCGGCGGCATCGATTCGGTGTAGTTGTCGAGCTCGAACGCGAGCACCGGATGGCCGCTCGCGATCAGCTCGTGGTCGACTTCCTTCCGGGCGTTGCCGACGTGGCAGCCGGTGCAGAGCGTGGCCCGCGTGTCGAGGCTGCGCAGGTCGATCATGCCGCGGGCGACGCTCTGTTCGTGCGTCCACCCTTCTTCCGCATGCTCGCCGCGCCAGCCGCTGGCGGGGCCGTGGCAGGCTTCGCATTGGATGCCGTCTTCGCGGTCGACCGCTCCTTCGACGAGGTTCGCGGGGGCGTTGGTGGTGTGGCAGTCGAGGCAGAGCGTTTCCTCGTAGGCGCGCTTCTTCAGGCGCATGTTACGGACGATGCGGGCCGAGGTCTCGCTGAAGAGGATGTTGTACGCCTGCGCGTGGCGGTCGCTGTTCAGCCAGGCGTAAAACTCGTTCTGGAGGACGGGCGTGGCGTTGAGGGGCTGGGTGCTGCCGTGGCAGCCACTGTTCGTGCAGCTGGCGACGCCGACGTAGTGGCCGGGCTGCGCGGGCGTGTTGTCGGTTGTCGGTTGTCGGTTGTCGGCGGGACTGGGGTTCTGCGCGACCGTGACGAGGGCGGCGCACGTGATGACTGCGAACGCGAGGCGTTTCATTTCTTCACCTCACTGACGGTGTAGAGCTGTCCATTGCGCATGTAGAGGCGCTGCATTTCGGGGAGCGTCATCGGGCGGGCGCCGATGCGGTTGAAGATCGAGACCTGGTTGCCTGACTCGTCGACCGCCCGGTCGCGGTCGAGGCCTTTGGAGACCGCGAGCGCGGGGCCGTGGGTGTGGCGCCTCGCGATCAGCCTCGGCGCGGGACGCGGGCTGAAGCCGGCGTAGCCGGGCGTCCATTGCGGCGACGTGAGCTGCACGACCTTCAGGCCATGCTCGCCGTCGGCGACGTAGGCGTAGGTGCTGGCGTTCGTGGAGGCGACCTTCACGTCGTTGACGTCGTGCAGGTCGTCGTGGAAGACCTGATCGATGAACGGCTTCTCCGGCTTCTCGATGTCGACGATGAGCAGGCCCTGCTTCCCGCCCGCGACGTAGGCGTAGGTGCGGGCGACGTAGAGGTTGCGGGCGTCTGCGATCGTGACGTTCGCAACGATGCGTGGCTTGGCTGGATCGGTGATGTCGATCGTCTTCAGCCCCTCGGCGTCCGTGACGAAGGCATAGCGGAACTGCACGGCGATGCCGGTGGGTTTGCTGATGCCGGGGAGCGTCGAGACGATGCGCGGTTCGAGCGGTCTGTCGATGTCGACGATGGTCAGTCCGTTCGCGGCGCCGACGAGCAGCCAGCGTCCGGCCACCGCGATGGCGTTGGCGCCGTGCAGCGCGCCGCCGGGATTGAAGGTGAGGGCGCGGGTGAAGAAGTTGTTCGACGGGTTGCCGTCGGTGAGCGTGGAGACGTCGACCAGAATCAGCCCTTCTTCGCGGTCGGCGATGTACGCGTAGCGGTAGAGGGGGTGGATCGCCTGCTCCTGATTCTCGGGGATCAAGCCGGTCTTCCGGAGCGGGTCCATCGGCATGGTGGCCGGGAGCGCGAAGGCGGCGGCGAACTTCGTCTTCACGTACGTGCGCTGCCCGAGGGGTGAGACCGGGGCGCTGACGATGCGTTCGGAGAAATCCTTGTTGTCGACGTTCGCGACGTCGTACGCCTCGAAGCCTCCCTCCCCGTTCGCCACGAAGACGTACTCGCCGCGCAACTGGATCGCGCGCGCGTCGTCCGCGTGGTGGTGATGCGCCGTCTCGAGCTCTTTCTTCCGCGCTTCGTGCTGCCCGTAGTAGTCGGGGTAGACGACCTTGTGCAGCGACGAGCCGATGACCGTCTGCGGCTCGTCCCACTCCGTGACCGCGACCGCTTCGAAGCCTTCATGCCCGGTGGCAACGTACGCGAAGCGGCCGATGAAGTTGACGAAGTTCGTCCCCTGCAACAGCAGCTGCGCCATCCAGGCGTTGTTGTCATTCGCCTCGGAGACATGGCAACTGCCGCACGCCTGCGTCTCCCTGCTGCGGACGGTATGCGGGACGTGAGGGTTGAAGGCCTGGCTGCTGAACCCGGCCGACGAGATCGGCGGCTGCTGGATGTAGATGCGCTGGCGCTGGGCGTTGGTGGAGCTGAGCACGAGCGCGCTCGACGAGCGCACCGGCGCGATCCTGTTCCCCTTGGTCTTGCCGTTCACGCCGAGCATGAAGGCGTCGGTGCGGATGACCTGCGGGTTGTACGACGCGTAGTTGCGGGTGGTCGTCCCTTCGTAGTGATTCATCGGGCTGGCGACGTTCTGTTCCTGCGGCAGGTGACAGCCGGAACACGACGTCATCCATGAGGTGTGGCAGGAGTAGCAGGTCATCTTGGCGTCGCTGTGGGCCATGCCGCCGCCGCTGCTCGGGATCGTCTTGGCGTAATGCGCTTTCGCGTTGAAGCTCGCGTGGCCGGGGGTGATGGTGTCCTTGACCTGCAGGACCTCCCACTCCATCCCTTTGTTCAGCATCGACCGCTGCATCAGCTTGCCGTTCACCCACGCGAATCGGAGACGGCCGAACGGCGTCGTCCCGACGCGCAGATCGGTTCCTCCGGGAGGCGCGGCCGGGCCGGAGGTGCGGAGATTCGTGTACGCCGCAGGCGTGCCGTGGCAGTCCTGGCACTCGATCTCGATGTTGTCGCCGTATTCGCCGTAGAGCTGTCCGTTGCCATGCTCGTCCTGCGAGAAGTGGCAGTCCGCGCAGTGCATGCCGCGCTCGAGGTGGATGTCCCTGAGGTGTACCGCCTTCCTGAACCTGTCGGGATCGTCGAAGGAGACGAGCTTGCCGTCGCTGTCGAGCAGGTTCCCTTTGCGGTCGCGTTTGTAGACGGCCATGAAGTTCCAGCCGTGGCCGTGGTAGTCGGCGAACTGCGTGTGCTTCGCGTCCTTGTTGAGGCTCGTGATGTTCTCGAGGAACGCGGCGTCCGTCCACAAGCCGCGCGTGGCCGCCCCCTCGGGGTTGTGCTCGAGGCTGGCCCGCTTCTCCGCTTCGGTCGGATAGCGCTGCTCCTTCGGCCAGAGCAGCTCCGCGTCCGACTCGTAGTCCCACATGATGTAGCCGAGGTACGTGTTCACGAACGAATTCGGCTGGTGCATGTGGCAGGACATGCACTGGCTGGTCGGCACCGCCCGCGTCAGCTGATGGCGGATCGGGTGCCCCTTCTCGTTCTTCGGGATCGACTTGTCGCCCGATTGCGAGAGGCCGGTGTTGCCGTATTGCGCGAACGGTCCGGAGCTCAGCGGGTCGCGGTCGTTCGCGTAGACGACGTGACAGGCCGTGCAGCCCGAAGAGCGGTAGTCGCCGGGATGATCGTTCGTGCCGAGGAACGAGAGGTGCGGATCGTTGAGTCGGGTCTTGTGGAGGTTGATCAGGCCCGGCGAAATGCGCGAACCGGTGCCGCGTCCGCGGTTGCCGAGGCGGATGTCGGGGCGGCCGGCGTCCTCGAGCAGGATTGGATTCCCGGTGTCGGGCGGCGTGGTGTTGTTGAAAATGCCGCCGCGCTCGAAAGCGCGGAAGTACTCGCCGGGCTGGAAGAGCTCCCAGCGCGGCAGCGGCAGCAGTTGCGGCAATGCGCCTTTCGCGACCTGGTCCGGCGTCGGCGGTTTGGCCGGCAGCAGGAGCTGCGGCTTCCCTTCGCGGTTGTATGACTCGCCGAGGAAGGCGCGCTTCTGGCTCGTGAGCCCGTTCGCGTAGCCGACCGCGGCCCAGAAGACGGAGCTCGTGGTCATCGTGCTGCGCGGCACCGCGGCCGTCTGCGTGGAGTGGCAGGTGCCGCACGTTTCGCGCGCCACGCGGAGGTCGCCGGGATTGATGAAGCGGACGAACTCCGGCGACTCGTCGAGCAGCGCCGTGTAGGTGCGCTGCGGGTTGGCCGAGGTTTTCCAGATGGCCGGATTGCGCGGCTGCACGTGCGCCTGTTCTTTCGTCAGCGCGACCGCGTTGCCGCCGTGGCAATCGGTGCAGCCCAGCTTCACGGCCGGCGACGCGTGCATCGGCTCGATGCCTTCGTGACAGGAGACGCAGCCGCGCGACTTCTCCGCCGCCAGCGCCCGCGGCTGGCGCAGGAGCGTAGGCGGTGCCGGCTCGCGGGTCTGCGCGAAGAGGGTGGCCGCCGTGAGCGCGGTGAATAGCAGTGCTTTGCGCATCGTCAGAATTGCAGAATCACGTTCATGAACGCGTGGTACAGCGGGTCGCTGCTCTCGTAGATGTCTTCGAAGCCCTGTCCCGGCAGCAGCGCGGCGAGGCCGCCGACCAGGACCACGTTGTTGCTGAGGAAGGGACGGTAGCGCAGTCCGGCGCTGAGGTCCGTGCCGAGCTCGTGGCTGATGTTTCCCTGGAACAGCACTTCCTCGATCGGCTCGACGGCATCGAGGCGGAGATAGTTGCCGGTGAAGATGGCCTTGAGGCGCGGCGTCACTTCGACGTCCAAGCCGATGGTCGCGAGCTGGAGGCCGGGGTTGACGAAGTTCGGCTGTCCTTCGTCCTTGCTGCTGCGCAGCGACGGGATGAGGCTCCCCCGCTCCACCAGCGCGACGCCGCTGCCGGTGAGGCGGATGCCGAGGCGGTTGAAGAACGAGAAGCCGCCGCCCGCGAAGGCAGGCGAGTCGTAGATCGCATCAAAGCCGCTAGCCGTACGGTCGCGCGGCTTGCGGTCGCCGCTGGCGTAGAAGAAGCCGAGGCGCGGGCGGAGCCAGTCCTTGTCGTACGAGACCTCCAGCGCGGCCATGCCGGCGCTGATGCGCACCGAGTCGCCGCGTCGGAGCTCGGGATCCTGGCCGGCGATCGGGTTCAGTGAATCGCGGCCGAAGACGTAATAGAGCGCGTGGTCGACGTTGACGCGGCCGAGGTGGCCCAACCCCGACGTTCCGACGTAGGTGGCGTGAATGTCGTGCGGCTTCGCCTCCCCTACCGGCGCGGGACGCACGAGGATGCCGTTGCGGTCGTACTTCGTCGACGCGTCGTCGCGCATGTGATGGAGCGAGAACTGCTGCGTGTAGCCCTTGCGGACGAAGTCCTGCCAGTAGAAGTTGGCGATGGCGACGCGCTGCTCGCGGAGCTCGTGCAGGATATTGAGGCCGCTGTTCGTGTCCTTCTCCAGCCGGTCGAACAGCGCGAGGTTGTACTGGAAGCGGTTGGACGCGTAGTTGCCGAAGAAGCGGAAGCCGAGGTTCGTGTCCGAGAAGATGAAGCCGCGGAAGTCGCTGGCGAACGGCTGGATGCCGGCGCGGAACGAGGCGAAGTCGTAGTTCGGACCGAGGTCGCGCAGCTTTCGCTCGTAGAAGATCTCCTGCAGCGACACCCGGCCGTCGGTGCGCTCCGTCCCGCGGCGGACGTCCGGTTTCAGGATCGCGTTCTCTTCGACGCGCACGTGATTGAGGTTCGCAACGACGGTCGCCTTCACGCGCTGGCGCACCGGCTGGAAGGTGGTGTCGCCCTGGAAGAGATCGGCGGAGACGATCACGTTCTGGACGAACACCCCCTGCCCCTCGCGTCCGAAGAAACGGAAGCTCCCGGGACGGGCGGTGCTGACGCCGGACGGCGTCGGCAGCGTGCGCGATTCGGCCATCGAGTCGCTGATGCCGGTCAGCACGAGGAAGGTGTCGTTTCCCTGAATCGGGATGTCGCCTTTGAGGACGTTGCGGTTGTACGGGTCGAAGCGGCCGCGCGAGTGTTCGTCCAGCTCGTACGGCGGCGGGACGATGCGCCAGCGGTCCGTCATCTCCTGCATCGACGGCTCCGGCGGCTCCGGATCGGGGAAGCGCAGGTCGGTCTCGAACCCCGGCTGCCGCGCGAGATTGCCGCGCAGCTGCACGCGCAGGATGCGCGATTCACTTTTGCCGTCGATGGTGATGTGCAGGTCGTAGGTGCCGGTCTTCAGCGGTGCGGTCCAGAGCACGGACCAGGTACCGTCGTTCGCGACCGTCGTTTCCGCCACCGCGGTCTCGAGCGTGAGGCGGACCCGCGTGCCGGGCGCGGCGTCGGTGGTGCCGGTGATGGTGAAGGGGACCTGGTCGGTGAAGATGACGAGGGAGAAGAGGAGCGCCAGCAGCGCGTTCATTCCTCCACTCCTTCCGGATGTCGCGGGAACTTGAACATCGGCAGGCGCACGCCGTCGACCACGATGCGGTCCGCCCAGCGCGCTTCGGCCGGCAGAAACTCGCCGGCGCCGAAGTAGGTCACGTAGTCGTCCTGCTCGATGCCGTCGCCGCTGACCCCGAGCCCGCCGGCGAGCGTATCGTTGCGATAGAGCGGCGACGAGCCGGCGAAGAAGACGATGCCGTTCTGGTTCGCGTTCGCCAGCTGGTCTCCCTGCGTGCAGGGGTTGGCGAGGTCGTTCACGTAGAGCGACTGGTACCAGGGTCCGGGGCGCGGGTCGAAGACATCGGAGTCGATGCCGGAGGGGTAGAACGGCTGCGCGCCGAAGGCGATGGTGCGGTTGCTCACCGCGGTGCCGCCGGGGACGAACGTGCCGATCCCTTGCCGGCTGAAGTAGAGGACGTTGCGCGATTTCGCCACCGCCACGTCGACGGAGAAGACGGTCGCGTCGGGCATCCGGTAGAGCGCGAGGATGGAGCCGTCGACGTCGGCCACCGCGATGACCATGCGCGCGTAGCGGTTGAGCGGGAGGCGGATCACGGCGCGCGTCCGGCGTGCGGTGTCGACGGCGCGCTGCACGATGGCCTCCACTTCCGCCTGCGTGAGGTTGGCGCCCGCACGCGGGCCGACCAGGTATTCGTTGGCCGCGCAGCCGCCGTGCCGCGGCAGGAGGACGAACGAGCCGGCGTCCGTCCCTGCCGCGGTGTCGCGGAGGCGGACACCGTTCGGGAGGCCGGAGCTGTTGAACGTCAGGCGCATGTCTTTGCCGAGGAACGGAAGGCGGATGCCGTCGATGAAGACGTTTCCCGGGGGTGGGAGCGGGTAGAACGGCACCGGCACGATGCCGGTGCCGAGCGAGCCGAAGGCGCCGTTCGCGGCAGCGTATTCGGCACGCTGCGGATCGCCGCTCACGCCGGCCACTCCGATCCCGCCGAGCAGTTGGCCGTTGGAGACGACCGCGCCGGTCGCCTGGACCCGGTAGAGCGGGATCCCTCCGGCGTTGACGCTCGACGGGTCGGCATCGCCCGGGAACTGCTTGCCGGTCACGATGCCGGGGCCGCAGCCGGCGGTGCCGAGCGTGGCCGCGCAGAGGCCGCCGTTCACGGAGCGCGCGCGGGGGATGCACTTGCCTGCGTTCCAGGTCACGTTGAAGTCGCAGCCGCGGTTGGTGTTCTCGATGCCGTACAGCGCGGCGCTGCTGGTGTTGGTGATGCCGGGCGGGAAGTGGATGCCGCTGATGAAGCGCACCGTGCGCGACGAGAGCGGCGCCTGGTTATGGCTGAAGAAGGCCGCGGTGCGCGCGACGCCGACCGCGAGCTCGTCGTTCGCCGGATTCGCCCCGGTCTTGCGGAACAGCCCGAGCGGGCGTCCGGCGCGGTCGACGACGGCAATGGTCATGGTGTCGTCGTTCAGGGCCCGCGCGGCGGCGCGGATCACGGTCTCGACCTCGGTTGCGCTCAGCGACGTCGCAGGCGTACCGCCGTCCGCGCAGGTTTCGGGCGAGGCCGGGGTGAGGGCGCATGACGCCGGTTCGACCGCCGTCTGCGGAGGGGGTGTGAGGGGGCCGCGGGGACGGACGGCGCGGATGCGCTGCGCGTCGGCATTGAGGGTGAGAAAGATCACCGCGACGATTTGGAGTGCGATGACCGCAGTCACCGCTTTCCCTCTTGACTGAGCGGCGTTGCGGCTCGGCCACGAGTCAAAGCGGTGACTGCGGTCACCGCACTCCAAACTACCCGTCAGGCGTTTCATATCTGGTACACGAACGTCGCCGCCTCATCCCCCAGCACCAGCGTATCCCCCCGCTTCAACTGCACCTCGGTGATGCGCTGGCCCTTCATGAACGTGCCGTTGGTCGAGCCTTCGTCGATCGCCCACACCTTGCCGTCGCGCGGGAGGATGCGCACGTGCCGCTTCGAGACGCGGCTGTCGGGGACGACGATCTTCGCCAGGGCCGGGTCGCGGCCGATGTAGAGCCCCTGGTCTTCGATGATGAACCGCTGTCCTTCGAGCGCGCCCTGCGTGCAGTGCAGCATCCCGTACCACTGCACCATCTCCGTGCTGCCGGGCGGGTCGGTCTTGCCCGGGTCGATGTCGACGCGCGTCGAGGCAACTGCCGGAGACGGTGCCGTGGGCCGCGGCGTGAGGTCCGGCGGCGGCACGTTCTGGCGCGCGACTTTGTCGGTCGGCACGTCCGCCTGCACGCGCGGGGCGGGTGGGGTCGGCGCCGGCCTGGGTCGCCGGGCGGCGGCAGCGCGCTCCGGACGCAGCCGCTGGAACAGCGCGATGCCGACCGGCACCAGCACCACCAGCAGCAGAATGACGATCACCGCGAGCAGGATCCCCTGGAGCATTCGCCCTCCGCTTCCCAGCCCGCCCACTCCTGCCTGGGCGAGCGATGCCTTCTGAATCTGACGCTTGGGACGAAGATGATACAGGTGACAGGTGACGCATGTGCTCGCGGCCTGCGCGACCCCGGCATTCACGCCATGGCAACTGGTGCAGTTCTTCGCGCGCGGCATGAGCACGTCGCTCGTGGCGGAGCTCTCCCGCGCCCCTTCATGGCACTGTTCGCAGTCGACCTTCTGATGCCGCGCGTGCGTGAACCTGGCGCGATTCAGCCAGCTCGTCAGGATGACGGGCGGCGTGACCGCGACCCGCGCGCCGGCGCGCACGATGTCGTGGCACTTGCTGCACTTCGTCTTGACTACCTGCTCGGCGTTGATCACCGCCCGCTCGTCGGTCGACACGCGGCGTCGCGTGGTCAGGATCCGCCGCACTTCCGCCGCCGACTTGCCGGCCAGTTCGCGGTCGCCCGAATACATCCCGCCGATGTAGCCGTAGACGATGCCCGGATCGCCGCCGTGCGGCACCTGCGCATCCGGAAAGCGGGCGTCGAAGGTGAGGAGATGGCAACGCTGGCAGTGCTGCTCGAAATCAGCGACGACCGGCTCCCCTTTCACGGACGCGTGACAGCCGGTGCACTGCAGCACTTCGCGGTTCCCGGTGGCGTTACGGATGCCTTTCGCTTTGAGGTGCAGTTCGTGGTTGAAGCGGAGCGTGTCCGGGTCGCGCGGATAGGAAAGCTCGGGGTGCTGCTCCCCGAACGCGGTGACCCGCGCGATGTTCTCGAACGAGTACCGCCCCTCGGCGAACTTCAGCGACGCGAGCTGCGCCGGTGCGGGACGCACGTGCTTCTGCAAGTCGGCGTGACAGCTGGTGCAGGTCTGGTCGGCGAGCGCGGCGAGCTTCGTCGCGCCGCGGTGCTCGCCGTGACAGCCGAAGCAATCCGGCGGATTCAGTTCGTGCTCGCCGTGCGGCTGCTGCGGGTGGCAGTCCAGGCATTTGCCGCTCGAGACGCTCTTGAACGGCGTGTGGCAGGCGTCGCAGTCCGCCGCCACGCTGCGCGCGTGCGCCGAGGACAACCCTCCGGGCATGAAGAGGGTCTGCTTCTTCCTTCCGACCACCTCGCCGATGACCGTCAGCGTGATGATGAGCAGCAGTGCGGTCACACTGAGCTTCGTCAGCCACGCCCGGTGCAGGCGGTACGCACCGGCGTAGTCGTAACGCTTGGCCTTGACCACCCGCGCGCCGGGAGCGGCGACCTGCTGCGCTCCCTCTTCTTCATCCTCGAACAGCGCACCGCTCGCGGTCCGTGTCGTGACGATGCGCAGGAAGAGCGGCTTCGCGGGATCCGCCATCTGCACTTCGAAGCGCAGGTCCCCGATCTCGATGGCGTCGCCCCTGGCAAGACGCGCCGTTTCCACCGGCTTGCGGTTGACGTAGGTCCCGGTGATGGAGCCCTTGTCGGTGATGAAGTAGCCGGCGACGTCGCTCTCGATGACCGCATGCTCGAGCGCGACCGCGGGATTCTCGGAGCGCAGCTCCTGATTCGTGCCGCGGCCGATACGGAGCGTCTCGCTGCTAACCTGCGTCAGCGTGAGACTGCGTCCGGATGCGCGCTGGAGCAAAAAGCTCATCGCGCCCTCGGCCCTCGCCTCACCACGGCATCCTCCCGTAATAGAACACGGCCGCCACGTGCACGGCGGACATGACCAGGAGGGCGATCGTGAAGGGGACGTGGATGTAGAGCCAGAACTCGAGGACGTTCTTGTAGCGCTGCTGGAAGATCAGGCGGAGGAGGAGCTCGCGGCGCTGGCGGGACATGACCAGCATCTGGCGCAGCTCTTCCTGCTCCTCGCGCGGGACCAGCCCGAGGAGGCGGCCCCAGTCGCTTGCCTCGGACTGCTTCTTTCGTCCGAGGCGTGAGAGCAGCAGGCGCCACCCCGCGAGGCCGCCTGGCTGCGTCTGGCGCATCAGCTCATCGTAGATGCGCTGGAACGCGGCGGAGCGTCCCGACGCCGCGCGGGCCATGGCGCGGGCGCGCTCGTTCAACTGGTCGGAGATCTCTTCGACAGTGAGATTGCTTTCGACCTCGGTCAACAGCCGCGGCACGGTGACGTAGAGGATCGCGCCGACGATTCCGCTCAGCACGACGATGGCCACGAGCACGTACGTCCCGACCGCGATCCTGTCGGTGAAGCGTCCGCCGGTGTGGAAGAAGAGGACGATCAGCACCAGGACGCCGAGGTAGATGTGCGACTGCAGCCACTGCTCGAGCGTCCCGAACCTCGAGCGGTACCAGCGCTTGCGGATGCCGAAGAACGCGAGCAGGAGAATGAGCGCGGTGCCGGCGATGCCGTAGCCGAGGCCCCAAGTCGAGCCTCCGTGCGGAAACTCGCGCTGCGAGTAATAGACGTAGCTGGCGCTGGTGCCGATCAGGAGCACCACGAAGATGCTGCGCCAGAGGGGTCCGCTGCGAGGGACTGACATTTGTTCGTTGTTAGGAGGTGTCAGGTGTCTGGGGTGTCTCGCCTGGGCGCGCCGTCAGCCGATGCACCCCAGACACCTGACACCTGATACCAAATCGATTCGTCTACCTCTCCCCTCTCGAGATCACCAGCTCCTCCAGCGTCTCGCGGTACTGTTCGGGAGTCAGCCGGATGGCCGCGCCGGTGGGGCAGCCGCGCACGCAGGCGGGGCCGCCGCTGATGCCGCGGCAGAGATCGCACTTCACGGCCACGGTCTGTTCGACCTCGGGCTCGCTTTCTTTTTTGAACAGTGACGCCACCCACGAAAAGAGCGTTTTCTTCGGCTCCTTGTGCACCATGAAGATGTTGTCGTAGGGGCAGTTGCGCTCGCAGTTGCCGCAGCCGATGCAGTTGCTCTTGATGTAGACCTCGCCGCGCGGATCGCGGGCGATCGCGTCGGGGGGACAGTCGAGCATGCAGAGCGGGTTCTCGCACTGCCAGCATGAATTCGGCGCGAGGAGGTTGTAGAGCTTGATGCCGGTCAGGGAGATGCGCGCCTGTCCGTCGTCGTGCACTCCCTGGCAGGCGGACACGCAGTTGCCGCAGCGGATGCACTTGTGCTCGTCGATGAGCAGCGTCTGCGTCCCCATCACCACTTCCTCGCGAATGAGGTCGCCGAGGATGTTGCCCGACCCAGGCGTGGCCTCGGCGATCAGACCGGCGATGCGGCGCTCTTCGAGCTTGCGCAGCGGCGCTTCCTTCAGCTCCGGATGCGCGGCCAGGAAGTTCGTGAAGTCGCGCTTCGACAGCTTGATCAGGTCGGACGGAAAGATCGTAGTGACGGTGGCGGTGCGGTTCGACTCGGAGAAGAGGGCCGCCTCTCCGAAGAAGTTGCCGGGGACGAGATACGAGAGCACCACCTCCTTGTCGCCGGAGCGCTTCGAGATCTTCACCATGCCGTTCCGGATCAGGAAGAACGCGTCGGCGGGGTCGCCCTGCTTGAACACCACCGCGTCCTTGCCGTACGTCTGCACGACGGCCTTGTCCACCAGCTCGCCGAGGAGTGCTTCTGCGATGCCGGGGAAGAGATAGCCGCCGAATGCACGGAGGAGGAACGCCTGATCGACCAGCGCCTTCGCCCTCGGGGCGGAGGCGAGCAGTTTCAGGATCGCCTTGCGCGGGATCTCCAGCATGCGTGTATCGCCGACCGCATTCGCGGTGGCGGTACGGCGGCGGCCGGAGATCAGGCTCATCTCGCCGAAGAAGTTGCCGGCAGTGAGCTCCGCGATCGGCACCGGCGTGCGCGACTGCTCCGGCACACGCGACAGCGCAACGCGGCCGGTGGCGATGACGAGGAAGTCGTTCGTGTAATCGTTCTGGCGGATGATCTCTTCGCCGTTGCGGTACTCGCGCACGCGCGTGGCCAGGAACGTGTCGCGCAGTTGCTGTTCGTCGGCAGCGGCGAGCAGCGGGACGCGGCTGCGGATGGCGGCAATGCGCTCGCGCACGGAGCCTTCCCAGAACGGCAGCCGCTCCTTGAGCACCGCCTCGTCGGCCGGCTCCACCTCGCGTCCCATGAGGTGCTCAACTACCTCCCAACCCTGGTTCATCCCGAGCTTGATGAGGTCGCGGCCGCTCGCCGCACCGATCAGGTAGAGGCCGGGGACGCTCGATTCGTAGACCGGGCTGAGGATCGGACGGGCGTCCTTCCCGTCACCGCTGTAGCGGATGCCGACGCTCTCGAAGAACTTGCGCGGCGGATCGGCGCCGAGCTTCAGGAACACGAGCTCCGCCGGGACGCGCGTGAGCGCGCCTCGCACGTCGAGATCGGCGTAGCCGTCGAAGACTTCCCTGACCGTGGTGTTGAAGTGCACGGTCATGCGGCCGGAGGCCTGGCGGGAGAGGACTTCGCGCGTGAGGATCTCGTTCGCGCGGGCGATCTCGGGACCGCGCACCACGAGCGCCACGCGGTTCTCGTCCGAGAGCGCGATCGCGATCTCGAGCGCGGAATCGCCGGCACCGACTACGAGGATGTCCTGGTCGACGTGCTCTTTCGGATCGACGAGCCGGTAGAGGACGTGCGGAAGGTTCTCGCCCGGGCAGCCGAGCTTGCGCGGATTCCCCTGCGTTCCCATCGCCAGCACGACGTTCGCAGCGTCGTACTTCGCGCCGGTGGTGGTCTCGAGGAGGAAGCGGCCGCCTTCCCGCTTCATCGACCTTACGTCCGCGTTGAGGGCGACGTTGAGCGACTGGTCTTCGACGAAGCGCTGCCACGCGTCGAGGATCGATTCGCGCGAGCCGGCGGCGAACGGGATCTCGCCGCGCGCCGGAATCATCACCGGCTCGGCCATGACGAACTTTCTCGCCTGGTAGTTGTAGATCGTGTCGGAGAGGTGATCCGTGCGCTCGAGGAGCACGTACGCGAGGCCGTTCATCTGCGCGTGCGACGCGGTCGCGAGGCCCGCGGGGCCGCTCCCCACAATGGCCAGGTCGTACTTCACAGCCGCACCTCCGGCTGCGTCGTCTCGCCTGCCTTCTCCTCACGCGCGACGTTGAAGGTCATGATGATCTTGCCGACGCGGATGAGGTCTCCGTCGACCAGCAGCCGCGGCTCGGTGAGCTTTTCGCCGTTCACGAACGTGCCGTTGCGGCTCTGCAGGTCTTCGAGCACGAACCCTTTGTCGGTGCGGAGGATGCGCGCGTGGTTCGACGAGACGCTGCCGTCCGGAATGGAGATGGAGTGCGACGACGACCGCCCGATCGTGTACTCGGATTCGAGCAGCGGATAGACGTTGTCGGGCGCACTGTCGGGCGTCAGCGAGCCGACGATCGACCGCTTCCGCGACACGGTGGTCTTCTTCTTCGGGACCATGGTCTTGTCGCCACCCGGCTCCGGCTTCCTGTCGGCGCTGCTTTCTGCAGGCGCTGTCGCGACGGCGAGGAGGCCGACCGACGCGAGGTGCCTCAACCGGTCGCCGAGCTCCTTCGGCGGCGCGCCGAGCTCCGCAACGAGCTCCCTGAACGTCTTGCCCGGACCGATGCGGAACAGCACCTTGAACTCGTCGGCCGTCAGGCTGACCTGCTGTTGCAGCGCCGGATCGTCGACGACCCGGAAGGTCGTCGCATCGGCGTACATCGCTGCTGTGTCCGCACGCCGTTTCGCTTCCTCGAGCAACGCGGAGAGCTCGAGCGAAACGCGAGTCACGTTCTCCGGAACGGCGACTGAATCGAGGAGGGTGAAACTGCCGGAGGTCCACTGGAGCGTTTCGAGTACTGCTTCGGCCGGCTCCCCTTCCTTCGTCCCCTCGGCCCAGACGATGCGGTCGTTCTCGAAGAAGACCCGCGTCCGTAAACCGGTGGTCTCCAGGTCGAGCGTACCGCTCCGGCCTCGCGAGCAGAGGAACCTGAGCAGCTCCGCGGCAGTGAAGTGCCGCAGGCTGCCTTGAAGCACGACCTGCATGGTTGAGCTAAGTGTAACCGGCAGGCCAAAAAAGGAAAGGGCGCTCGTGAGAGCGCCCTTTCCGGTTACAGCATGTGAGAAGCGATTACGGAGCCGGGGTCGCGCAGAGCGGGCCACCGCTGAACTGGTTGGCCGGTACGGTGGTTTTCCGCAGTGCGGTCACCGTCGTGACGGTGTTCTGTGCCTTGATGAAGTTCGCCACCGCGGTGGTGTCCGTGCCGAGACCGGCGTAGCCCGGCACCGAGAACGTGCTGCCCGCGGAGACGTTGCGGACGAAGATGTGCGTCGTCCAGCCGGTCACGGTGTTGTTGACGATGTGCGCGCAGACTGCGGTGGTGTCCGTCCCGAGCGTGCCGGACTGCACGAGGATGCCGGTGCTCGGCGTACCGACCGGCTGCTCGATCAGGTTGTCGCTGATCGTGGCGCTGAGGGCCGAGCTACCTTCACCCGCGCGAACCAGGATCGCCGTGCCGGCGACCTGGCGGACGGTGTTGTTCGAGACCAGCGCCTTGAACGTATTGCTGCCGAGTCCGAGGACCTGGATGCCACCGCAGAAGCTCGCGCAGCCGGAACCCGGGACGCCCGCCGCGCCGACCGTGTTGTTCGTGATCGTCGCCTCGACGGCGCCGCTGCCCGGTGAGTTGCGGGTGACGGTGTACGGCGCGGCGCTGTTGAACGTGGAGGCGTTGTTCGTGATCTTCACGATCGCGCCACCGGTCCCGACCACCTGGGCGAGCACGGCCGCGTTGTTGTTCGCAAACGTGTTGCCGTCGACGGTTACATTGAGCGCGCCGGCGTTGCTGGACGCCTGTATCGCGTTGCCGAAGTTGCCGCTGAACGACGAGTTGGCAACGTCGAGCGTCGACGAGGCGCCAAGGGTGTTCGTCATCAGCACGCCGTGCACACCCGAGGCATTGATGTTCATGTACTTCAGCGTCACGCCGGTCGCGTCGGTGGCATTGACGCCGAGGCCGGACATACCGGTGATCGTGCCGCCCGAGCCGGTTGCGCCGGTGCCGTTGACCGCAAACGTGCCGGTGGTGTTCGACAGGTTGATGCCGTTCACGCCGCTCGTCGCGTTCACCGCGGTCAGGCCGATGGCCAGGTTGTGGTTGGAGAGGTTCACGGCCGTGCCGTTCGTCGTGGAGACCGTACCGCCGGCGATCGAGAACGTGCCGCTGCCGCTACCTACGATGCCGGTCGCGCCGCTGGTCGTCACGTTGAGTCCCGTGGCGTTGATGGCGGCCGTACCGGTCACGGACAGGCCGGTGGTGCCGGCGGCCGGGGTGCTGTTCACGGTATTCAAAGTGAAGGTGCCGGAAACGCTCGTCAGCGCGATACCGGTCGAGCCGCCGGTGACGTCCACGCTGGTGATCGTTCCGCTGTTGACGCTGCTGCCGGTGATGCCGCCGGTGGTGTTGAAGCCGGCCGCGGTGTTGCCGTTGCCCAGAACCACCGAACCGATGGTCGGACGCGGCCCGGCCGGCGCCAGCGTGTACGGGCCGACCACCAGCGCGACGCCTTCACCGATCAGGCGCTGGCCGTCCTGCAGGATGATCGTCGACGAGTAATTCAGGTTCGTACCGTTGCCGAAGTCGACATAGATGTAGTCGTTCGCCACCGACGCGGCCTGCGCGGCGACGAGGCTGCCGAACGGCGTGGTCGAGCGGCCGTCGCCCACCACCGCGGTGTTGTTCACGTACCAGACCCTGCCGGTGAACGTGATCGTGACCGTACCGCTGTCGGTGTTGAGGCCGTCGCTGACCGTGTAGTTGAAGGTGTCGGGGGCGTTGCTGCCCGCCGGCGGGACGTAGGTGAAGTTGCCGGACGGGGTCATCGTGACCGTACCGCCGTTGGCCGAGGTCGCGTCGAAGGCGACGACCGTGAGCGACGCGTGAGGCGTGTCGGCGTCGGTGTCGTTATCGAGGACGCTGCCCGAGATCGCGACGTGCGGAGTGAGCGACGAGCCGAGGCCGACACGGAGCTCCGTGTTGCCGACGGTGTTGAACACGTCATCCAACGCCACCGGCGGGAGCGAGATCACGTTGATCGAGACGGTGACGATGTTCGACTGCGCCGTGCCGTCCGTCGCGTAGTACGAGAACCAGTCGCTACCGATCGTGTTGCTGCTGTATGTGAACGAGCCGTCAGCGTTCAGCGCGAACGACGTGGCGTTGGCCGGACCGGTCACCAGCACCGCCGTGAGCGACGGGCTGTCGACGTCGGTGTCGTTGCCGAGGACGCCCGGCGCCGGGACAGTCAGGGTCTGGCCGGCGGTCACGGTGTACGGGCCGTCAGCGACTGCGACCGGCGCGTCGTTGACCGGAGTGATCGCGATCGTGACCGTGACGGTGTTCGAGTCGGCCGAGCCGTCGTTCGCCTTGTAGGTGAACGAGTCGCTGGTCGTCTCGCTGCCGTTGTGGACGTAGGTGAAGGTGCCGTCCGCGTTGAGGACGAAGGAGGCGGCATTCGACGGGCCGCTGACCAGGACCGCGGTCAGGGTGTCGTTCTCCGCGTCGGTGTCGTTCGCGAGCACCGAGCTGCCGTTGAGCGTGCCGCCCTCGGCGACCGCGCCGCCGTTGTCGGCGACCGCCACCGGCGCGTCGTTGACCGCGGTGATGGTGATCGTCACCGTCACGGTGTTCGAGTCGAGCGCACCGTCGTTCGCCTTGTAGGTGAACGAATCGGTGGTCGTCTCGCTGCCGTCGTGCACGTAGGTGAACGTGCCGTCGGCATTGAGGGTGAACGACGAGGCGTTGGCTGGGCCGCTGACCAGCACTGCCGTCAACGAATCGTTCTCAGCGTCCGTGTCGTTCGCCAGCACCGAGCTGCCGTTGAGCGTGCCGCCCTCGGCAACCGGACCGCGGCTGTCGGCGACCGCCACCGGCGCGTCGTTGACCGCGGTGATGGTGATCGTCACCGTCACGGTGTTCGAGTCGAGCGCCCCGTCGTTGGCCTTGTAGGTGAAGGTGTCGGTGGTCGTCTCGCCGCCATCGTGCACATAGGTGAACGTGCCGTCGGCATTCAGGGTGAACGACGAGGCGTTGGCCGGACCGCTGACCAGAACCGCAGTCAGCGAGTCGTTCTCAGCATCGGTGTCGTTCGCCAGCACCGAGGTGCCGTTGAGCGTACCGCCCTCGGCAACCGTGCCGCCGTTGTCGGCGACCGCCACCGGCGCGTCGTTCACCGCGGTGATGGTGATCGTGACCGTCACGGTATTCGAGTCGAGCGAGCCGTCGTTGGCTTTGTAGGTAAAGCTGTCGCTGGTCGTCTCGCTGCCGTCATGCACATAAGTGAACGTGCCGTCGGCATTGAGGACGAACGAGGAGGCGTTGGCCGGGCCGCTGACCAGGACCGCCGTCAGCGAGTCGTTCTCCGCGTCGGTGTCGTTCGCCAGCACCGAGGTGCCGTTGAGCGTGCCGCCCTCGGCAACCGTGCCGCCGTCGTCGGCGACCGCCACCGGCGCGTCGTTGACGGCGTTGATGGTGATCGTGACCGTGGCCACGTTCGAGTCGAGCGACCCGTCGTTGGCCTTATAGGTGAAGCTGTCGGAGGTCGTCTCACCGCCGTTGTGCAGGTAAGTGAACGTGCCGTCGGCGTTGAGGACGAACGAGGAGGCGTTGGCCGGACCGCTGACCAGGACCGCCGTCAGCGAGTCGTTCTCGGCGTCGGTGTCGTTCGTCAGCACCGAGGCGCCGTTGAGCGTGCCGCCCTCGGCAACCGTGCCGCCGTTGTCGTTCACCGCGACCGGGGCGTCGTTCACCGGCGCGATCGCGATCGAGGCGGTGGCGACGTTCGAGTCGAGCGACCCGTCGTTGGCCTTGTAGGTGAAGGAGTCGGTGGTCGTCTCGCTGCCGTCGTGGACGTAGATGAACGAGCCGTCGGCGTTGAGGACGAAGGAGGAGGCGTGCGCCGGACCGCTGACCAGCACCGCGGCCATGGCCGGGCCGTCCGAGTCGGTGTCGTTGGCGAGGACGCCCGGGGCGGCGTAGTTGATCGTGCCGCCCTCGTTGACCGAGTAGTTGTCGTCGTTGGCGACCGGCGCATCGTTCACCGGGGTGATGGTGATCGTGACCGTGGCCACCGTGGAGGTAGCCATGCCGTCGGTGGCCTGGTAGGTGAACGTATCGGTGGTCGTCTCGCTGCTGTCGTGCGTGTACGAGAACGAGCCGTCCGCGTTCAGTGTGAAGGACGTCGCGTGCGCCGGGCCGCTGACCAGAACCGCGGTAAACGGATCGCCGTCGGGATCGACGTCGTTGCCGAGCACGCCCGGGGCCGGAACCGACAGCGTGCCGCCCTCGGCGACCACGTACGCGTCATCGGTCACGATCGGAGCGTCGTTGCAGTCGGGATGCGTCTCACCGGCCGGGAGGGACGGAGCCGCCGGCGAGCAGGACTGAGCCGTCGCCGGGAAGGCACCGACCGCCGCGCCGTTCGTCGGGAACGACGAGCCGGTGGTGGAGATCGTGGTGCAGTACGTGAGGGTGATGGTTCCCTGCTGCGCCACCGGAACCGTGGCGGCGCTGCCGACCGGGCGGACGTCGCCCGTACCGTTCTGCCAGGAGATCGAACCGGAGTAGGAGCGGACGGCGATATTGCCGCCGGCGGCGAGGTTCTGGCCGGAGGCGAAGTCGCCTGCCAGGATGGCCTTGGCCGTGTTCAGGTTGACGTCGCCCTTGGCGGCGATGTCGAGGTGGCCGCCCTGGTCGCCCGGGTTGACGCCGGTCGCTTCGAACGCGTTACCGCTCGCGCTGGCCGTGCCGCCCGTGGAGATGACGGTGATGGTGCCGGCGGCGTCCTTGCTGGTCGTGCCGCCGTTCGAGGTGACGGCATAGAGCGAGCCGGAAGCCGGGCCGAGGATGCTGATGGCCTCACGGCCGTAGAAGTTCGCGGAGTAGCTGCCCGCGTCCTGCAGGAGCGCGTCGGCGCGGACCATGCCGCGGCGCGTTCCACCCGCCGTCGCGAGGTCGCGAGCGTCGAGGGTGATGCCGGTGCCGGAACGGACGATCACTCGCGCGTTCGCACCTTCCTGAGAGACCGTGGCCACGAGGCCGTTGATGTTGATGCCGCAGCCCTCGAGGACGACCACGCGGCTGCCGCCCTTGCCGCCCTGCGAGACGATGATCGCGTCGCTGGAGACGGTGATGGCCGGCTCGGTGTGGCTGGAGGAGCGGATGGTGATGTCGCCGCCGGTGGCCGGAGACGAGCCACCCGAGAGGACGACGCCGTCGTAGCGGGTGGCGGTGGAAACCGTCGAGCTCGGGCCCGAGGCGATCAGGCCGCGGACGTCGATCTGCCCGCCTGCATCCACCGTAATCGCGCCGGCTTTGCCGCCCTTGGCGGCCGCGGAGATCACCGAGCCGGCGCTGAAGAGCGCCGTACCGTCCGCGTTGAACGTGATCGCGCCGGCGTTGACGTTCGAGCTGACGGTGTTGCCGGACGAGACGATCGCCCCCGCCTGTGCGCCGGAAGGTCCGGCCACGACGACGTTGCCGCCGACGTTAAACGTGATGTTCCCGCCCGTGCCGCCGCCGTTCCGGTTCTCGGCATAGACGGCCGAGCCGGACTGCAGCAGAAGGTTGCCGCTGACGGCAAAGCTCATGTTGCACGCGCTGTTGGAGGAAACGCCGTCGTCGTTGCAGTTGACGGTGCCGAGGATGGTCAGGTTTCCGTCATCGACAGTGAAGACGCCGTTCACAGCGCCGTCATGGTCGAGCGAGGAACCGTCGAGAGAGGAGAAATTAACGTTCCCGCTGATCGTCACGTCGTCGGCCATGGCCGGGATCGTGAGAGCGAAAATCGTCAGGAACAGCAGCAAAAAGCGTTGCCGTACGGGGACGTACATCCGATGCCCTCCTGAAGCAGTGAAAACAAATTGCGGTTATCGGCAGCCTGCGAAGCTGATTGTTTGGACCGCGAGATGATACGACGGGAACCGATAGGCGTCGTCCTTTTTTCCCGCACGAACTCGAATCTTTATCCGAATGGTGACGCTGCAACGAGCAGCCAGGGTGAAAGTAAGCGACTGTCATGGAATGATTTGCGGCATCGCAAGCGCCACCTGCCCCGCAGCGGCGTTGTTTCCGAACTTCTACACTTCGTAGGCGCGGGCGTGGATGTGTTAAAACGCGCCATCGTCCAACGATCCACCGGAGGAGAACAGATGAATCTCGAGGACTTCACACCCGACACTGTGCGCCCGCACGTCGGTACGAACTTTCACGCCACTCTCGACGAGAGCCGGGTCGTCGAGCTCCTGCTCGAAGAGGTCAAAGTGGTCCACGAGAAGCACGTATCGCCGCGGATGAACCGCGATTCGTTCAGCCTCTACTTCGTCGGGCCCGACAACGTCTACATGCCGCAGTCGATGTACAACCTCTCGCACGACGACCTCGGCGGACCGTGGCCGGTCTTCCTCGTGCCCGTCGGCCAGAGGGGAGCCACGTTCCTCTACGAAGCGGCGTTCACGTAGCGGGCTGCTGCTCCGGCGCCTCCGGCTTCCACTCCATCAGTAGATAGACACCGAACGTGTCGATCTGCCGGAAGCCAAGCCGCTCGTAGAGCCGGAGGGCCGGATTGTCCTGCTCGACATGGATGCTCACCGACTGGCCCTCGGCGCCGGCGCGGTCGAGGATCTCGTGCAGGAGCATCGACCCGATCCCACTCCCGCGATACTCCGGCGCGAGGAGAATGTCCATGATGCGGACGTCCGTCGCCCTGTGGTGCAGATAGAGCCGTCCGGCCGGCGCAGCATCGACAAGGATGATCGAATAGTCCGCGTCGGCATATTGCTTTTTGTAGTGCACGGTCTGCGCGCCGAACTGCTGCCGCAGGAACTCTTCTTTCTGTTCGTCGCTCCAGGGGACTTGTTTGAGCTCTTCTTCCCGCGTAGAGGCGTAGAGGCGGTAGAGAAACTCGACGTCCTCGTCCGTCTCGGGACGGAACGTGATGGTGTCGCGCATGATCATCTCCTCAGCGTATTGCACAGCCGTCCGCGAGTGCGAGCGTGCCGGTGATGTCCGCGGCAACCGTCGCTCCGCGGTTGCGGCCGGCGACGAACTTCGCGGCATTCGCGAACGCCGCCGGGTCTCCGGCGTACCCCGCAATCGACATCAATGTGGACGGGAAGCGGTGGAGAAACTGGATTGCCGCCCCCCCGCCGGACGTGCCCCAGGCGCCGGACACGACGTTCGCCGACTCCCCCGTCCCACCGACCTCGGCGCAGATGCGCGCGTCGTCTTTCGGGCGCATGCCTGCCTGCACGATGATGGCGGGATTCGAACCGGCAGCCCGCTCGCGAATGATGTTGCCGGTGATGCGGACATTCAGCGTCCCGGAGTCTCCGGAACGGGTGCGAATGGCCGAGTCGACCTGTTGCAGCGTATTGCCGGTCACGGCCGCGGACGAGGTGCCGCGTCCGCCGCCGGTGAGCATGATTCCGCTGCATCCGCCGCCGCAGCTCGCGCCCGAGCCGGTCTTCCCGGCGACGCCGATGACGTTGCGTGCAATGGTCCCCGACCATCCCTCGCGCGACAGCCCGGTCACCGTCACCGCGCTCGTGCTGTTCCCGCTGATCGTGTTGTCCTCGATCCGTAACGTCAGCTTCGCTGAATCGGTGGTCATCAGGACCAGCGCCGAGCCATTGTCGCGGAACTGCGTGCCGCTGACGTTCGCATCGACCATGGACGTGCCGGCGGCGATCACGTGCAGCGCCGTCGAAACGTTGTTCGCGATCGTGCTCTCCGCGACCGTCAGACGCACCCGGGAGTCGCCGCCGGCGGTGATCAGGATGCCCTGCTGGCCGGTCGATTCCCGCCCGTTTCCGATCGTGGAGCGACGCACGTCGATGGCCGCTTCGCCGGTGTCATTGGTGATCTCGATCTGCCGCGCCGCACTTTCGCGAATTCGGACGCCGTCGAAGCGCACTTTCCCGGCGACGTTACGCAGCAGCACGCCCGCTTCGTCGACCTCGTCGCCGGCGCCGGACAGGTCGCTGTTCGTCAGCGCGAAGCCGCGGATGGTGTCGCCGTGAATCCCGTTCTGCGCCGCCCCCTGCAGCCGCAGTCCGTCGAGCTCCACGTTCTCCGCGTCCTTCATATAGACGGCCCCGTTGCAGCGGAGGTGTTCCCCCGACGCAGCCGGACGTCCGCAGTTCGTGCCGTTCGCGGACGACGCCTGCTCGAGTGTCATGTTGCGCAACGTGACGTTGGCCGCCTCGACCAGCACGATCCCGCGCTGGCGGATGCCGCGGACCGTACCGCCGGAGCCGGCGGTGGCCGCACTGCCGCTGACGCGGAACTGCCCGCTCATTTTTTCGAGCACGATCCCATGCTCGACGCCGGCGCCCCCGCCGTCGACCGAGATCGAAAGGAAATCGGCATACACACCGCTCCCCGAGACGTGCACGCCGCGCGCGCCGCGGGTTGCGAGCACGCTCCCCGGACCGGCCACGGTCACCGACGCGGAGTCGCGCACGATCAACGCGGACGCACCGGTTGTAACGATGCGCAGCGGCTCGGCGATGCCGATCGCGCCGCGATTCGCGGTCATGACCAGCGCGTCGCGTCTTCCGTCCGCGACGGTGAGCAGCGTTCCCTTCCCCAGGGTCACGGCGCCGGTACGGTTGCGAACGGCCAGCGCCGCACCGCTCTTTTGCGTCACCGGAAACCCGGAAACGGAGATGGCCGCGGCGCCTCCGTCGAAAACGAGCGCCGTTCCGCTCCCGCTGCCGGAGAGACCGCCCGCTTCGATCGTGACAGGGCCGGCGGTCTCGACGAGAACCACACCATCCGCCTCCCCTGCCGTCTCGATGACGACGTCGCGCAGGACGTTCTCCCCGGCCGCGCGGCCACGGATCGCCGCGTGCGCGACGGCACGGACGGTGACGCCGGTGACGGAGGTACGGGGCGCGAGGACGATCCCGTCCGTGTCAGGCGGCGCAATCACCGGCCGGCCGCCGGAGCCGGTCAACGCCTGGCTCTCCTTGAGCTGGATTCCTTCCGTATAGGGACCGGAGCCGGGGCGAAGAAGGATCGCGTCGCCGGGAGCGCTGGCGGACTGCACGTCTTTGAGCGACCGCAGGGGCGCGCTGGCCGAGCCGTCGCCGCCCGCAGCGGCGGAGTTGTCGACGAACCAGTCGCGTGCGGACAGCGGCTCGACGGGCACGACGAGGATCGCGAGAACGAGGAAGGTGCGGAACCGACGGAGAGTAGGAATCATCGCGAGAAGTAAAAACGGCCGGTATGCCCATGGCGATACCGGCCGTCGAACGTATCCGTCGACCGAGCCTCAGGCGCGGTCGACTGAAATGACGAGGTATTCGAAATCGACCGGCGCGTCGCCGATCCGGAGGACGGACTCGGAGCGAGGGTTCAGGCTCGTGCCGGCCGTGATGGCGTTCCAACGGGGGTGCGACGGACCGTCGAGCAGCGCCACGAAGTAGGTTCCGCGGCGCAGTTTCAGACCGCTGCCCCCGGTTGCCGCAAGGCTGCACAGATTTCCGGAGCCGTTCAGCGTCTCCTGCGCGGGAAGCGCCACGCCGTTCTCGGGAACCGTGCGGAACAGACGGCTGAAACGGCGACCCGGCTCGCCCAGGATCGAGAACGGGCGCGAGCGCTCGATGCCGATCGGCAGCGTGCCGTCCGGCTGCACGGGAGTGTTGAAGCTCACCCGCGCGGCCGAAGAGAGTCCCGTGTGATGCCAGGCGAGGAACGGAACGGTCGCCTCACCGACTGTGTGAAAGACCGAAACGGCCACGTTGGCAGACGTGTTGCGGCGCCCCTCCGGCCGCCACAGTCCGTGCACCGTGACACGGGCGGTAGCGGCCACGAAATCGGTATCGCCGGACCGCAGATGATCGGCGCGGCGAACGCGCTGCGCGTCGCCGGTGGCCGGTTCCGCGAAACCGACGGAGAGCTGCTGCCGCTGGGCGAGAGCCCCTAGCGCGCCGTTCGTGCTCGCGGACATCGACGCAGCGACTCCCACTGTCGCCACCGATCCGAGCATGAGGAAATCGCGCCGGTGCATCCCACCGTTGGGCAAAGATTGTTGCTTCATGGGGCTTCTCCTGTACTGTCTCTCTCTCGTGATCGCACGCGGCCGCATCCCACGACAGCCGCGTGCGCGATTCTTTCCTGCCTACGGACGCGCCGGAAACACACCCTGCATGGCAATGCAGAAGTTGAGCGTCAGGTACGGCTGCATGTTGTTGTGCGGCAGGCTGCCGCCGGCCGGCGCGAGCGCCTGCGGAGCCATGGTCACGAGCGCGCCGGTGTTGTACAGCGCACCGTTGTCGGACTGGGCCAGGAGCGACTGGCCGTTCTGGTTCGGGCCGAGCTGATCGCCAGGCACGGTGTTGAACGCGTTGATCCCGTGGGTATGGAACGGCATTTCGCTGACCAGCAGCGTCACGGTCTCCGAGCCACCGATCTCGCCGAGATCACGCAGCGACAGTCCCTGTCCCTGTCCGGGATGCATCGCCGCGGATCCCTGGAGGTCCGGCAGCGCGAACGTCGACTTGCCGTCGCCGCCGTAGACCGTTCCGAGCAGCGAGAACAGGGCTGTGTTCTGGCTGAGGGGCAGCAACTGCCCGTCGCAGAACGCCCACCCCTTGGGAGGGAAGTTGAATGGAAAGATGCGAATTTCCGCAACAAATGGATCGGCCATGATCGTCGCCTCCTTAGGTCTGCTGCGGGAAGAGCCCGAACAGCGAAATGATGTAATTGATGCAGAGGAACGGCTGGCAGTTTTCGTGCGGCTGGCTGCCGCCAACCGGCGTCGCCGCGGTCGCGGCGAGCTGGACCTCGGGGTCGGCCTCGATCAGGTATGCGACCTGTCCGGAAGTGCCGAAGAGCTTGTTGGTCGGGTCGCCGGTGTTCGCCGCCGTCAGCGAGCCGATCAACGCGTGATTGTGAACGGGGATCTGCTGGGTGGTCAGGGTGACGCTCTCGGTGCCGGCCGCCTCGGCGAGCTGATAGTTGACACCGTCCGGACCGTTGCCGAAGTGGAGCGGGATGCGGCTCTGCAGGTTCGGCAGGCCGAATGTCGACTCCCCGTCGCCGCCGTAGGTCGTTCCGATGAGAACGAACATGGCGTCATTCTGCGAAATGGGCATCAACTGCCCGTCACAGAATGCCCACCCCACAGGTGGAAAGTTGCCTGCGAACATGCGGATTTCGCCAATGAAAGGTTGTGCCATCGTCGTCCTCCTAGTTCTGCGACGGGAAGATGCCCTGCAGCGCGATGCAGAAGTTCAGAACCAGATACGGCATCATGTTGGTGTGGGCCTGCGAGCCGCCGACGTTCGAGACCGAGCTCGGACGAAGCGTCTGCAGTCCGGTCGGCTCGCTGTAGACCGAGCTTCCCACCTTCGCGGGAAGGTTGCCGGTGACCGTCGGCGTGTTGTTTACGGTGTTGCTCGTGCCCTGCAGGAAATGAAGGTGCTGCGGCATGGTCTGCTGCGTGATCGTGACCGCCGAGCTGCCGGCGGCCTCGCCGAGAGCATGACCACTCCCCATGTGGATGGGAACCCTCCCCTGAAGGTTCGGCAGCGCGAACGTCGTCTGGCCGTTGCCACCGTACGTCGTGCCGAGAAGCGAGAAGAGGGCTTGATTCTGGTTGATGGGCATGAACTGTCCGTTGCAAAACGCCCAGCCTTTCGGCGGGAAGTTGAAGGACATGATCCGGATTTCCGACAAGAAGGGCTCCGCCATGTATACCTCCTTAACTATTCTCTTGTATAGACTTGGGGGACCAGAAGTGGACGGGCGACAGTATCTCACAAAGACACTTCTGTGGATCTGTTTTTCGGCGGCGCCAAAAAAAGCGGGCACCCGAAGGTGCCCGCTTTCTCTTATTGAACCAAATGGACCGCTGGATCAGGGACAGGACGTACCGGCAATGGCCACGCTGGAATTCTGGTGCAGCGACGACACGGTGCTGGTCGGCGACGAAGGAACGACGTTCCTCGCCCGGACATAAGTATCGAACGGCGCCGCGTAGCTGGGGAACTTCGTGGTCGTCGAGAAACGGGTGAAGAGGAAGATGTCCGCGCTCCCTCCGTTCCAGCTGTCCTCGAAGATGTTCATGGCATCGGTGTTCGTGCTGGCGCCGCCGTAGTTCACCGTTCCGCCGAGCGTGACCATCATGCAGCCGGAGTCCTCCGGAGGACCGCTGGTGATGCCGTTGCGGAGCTCCAGCGCGATCCGGTTCGTGGACGCGAACGGCCCCGGGTCGCGAATGAGGTTGCCGGTGATGGCGTAAGTGTGGTTGTAGCCGGCGGCCACATTGCCGTCGTGGATGATGATGGCGCCGCCGTCCACGTTCTGGATGATGTTGCCGCGGAAGTTGAACGTCGCGTTGCCGGTGCTGTGCGGATTGATGAACATGCCGTTGCAACCATCGCAGGCCGTTCCGGAGTTCGCCACGCCGTTCGTGCCGATGGTGTTGCCGAGCACGTTCGCCGTGATCGTCGAGGAGGTCGCGGTCGCCAGCGAGATCACGCCCGCTCCCGTGTTCGCACCGGCCACGAAGGTGTTGCCCTGCAGCGTGGTGTTCACGCTCGCCGACGTCGTCCCCTGCACCTCCACACCGTTGGTGTTGGTGATGCTCGAGCCGAAGACGTTGAACGTGAGGCTGGAGCTGCTCGATGCGTTCGCTTCGAAGCCATTGCCGAACGTATTGGAGATGATGCACGCCTCGCCTCCCAGCGTACCGCCGACGGTGACGTTCATCACCGTGCCGGAGTTGATGGCGTCGACGAGCAGGCCCTGGTTGTTCGTCGAGTTCGACATGGTCGTCCCCTTGATCGGGAACGCCGTCAGCGTGCCGCTGGTGCCGGTGATGTGCAGGGCCCGGGCGTAGTTGTTGTGGAAGTTCGAGTTGGTGATCGAACCGCTGCCCTTCAGGTTCGTGAGCATGACTCCCGATTCGTCGGTCTCGTTACCGGCGTTCTGCACTTCCACGTTGGTCATGGTGAGGTTCGTGACGTTGTTGGCGTTGATACCGATCTGGGCGCTGCCATTGACGCTGATGGTCGACAGGCCGACGCTGGTCGTCGTGTTCACCATGTGAATGGCCGCGTTGCACTGCGTGGTATCGCCGGTCATCGGCAAGCCGCAGATGGCCACCGCCGCGCCGTTTGCCGTCGCAGCGTTGGTGAAGGTCATGTTCTGGATCGACACCGCGCCGGTGACCGAGATCAGCTCGACGCCGCGCGCCGACATCGTGGCGATGGTGCCGCCCGACGTGAGCGATGCCGTGCCGTCGCCGGCGATGGTGAACGGCCCGTCGAAGAACTGCAGGCTGACGCCCTTCGACCCACCGGTCGCGTTGATCGACTTGAACGTGATGGCGCCGGAGAAGTGCACCCCGGCGGTCCCGATCACTTCCAGACCGTTCGCGGCAGTGGTGGTGATGGTGTTGTTCGCACCGGTCACGTTGACGATGCCGCCACCGGTCGCCGTGAAGGCCTTGCCTGACGTCGATGCGAAGGTCTGGGTCGCGCCGTTGAAGTTGAAGGTGGTCCCCGGGTTCGTGGTCAGCTCGACGCCGATGTTCGCGTTCGAGCTGATGCTGACCGTGGTGCCGGTGAGCGTGAGCGCACCGGCCGTGCTGTTGCGGACGCGGATGCCGCCGGCGTTCGCGTTCGCGGCGCTCGAGGTGGTGGTGATGTTGCCGCTGAAGGTGATCGTGCCGCCGCGCAGGCCGGTGCTGGCGCCTGCCGCACCGATGTCGATCGCACGGGCGTTGATTGCCGGAGTGATCGGACCGGTGAACGTAATCGTCGCGGCGTTGGCGGCGCTGTTGGTGTGGACCCACGCCGCCGTCGTGTTGCCGGTGAGCGAGCCGCCGACGGTGTAGGTGCCGCCGGTCACGTTCGCGAGGATGACGCCGTTCGCGCTGCCGGTGGACGTCGCGCTGATGCCGGCGCCGTTGGTCAGCGCGACACCGCTGAGGTCGAGCGCCGTTCGCGCTCCCGCGGCGATGGTGCTGCCGGTGCCGCTCAGCGTACCGCCGCCGAGTCTCACGGCCGTCGCGCCGCCGCCGGTGATGGCGGTGTTGTTCAGGTTGAGCGTGCCGGCAAACCCCGGAGCGGTTGTTCCGTCGATAGCGTTGGTCGACGCCCCGGTCATGGTGATGCTCGGAGCGGCCGCGCCGGAAGTGACGTTGATCGTTCCGGCACCGGCGAGGAGCATGCCCGCCCGCATGCCGGTGCCGGTGAACGACGGACCCTGCAGGTTGATCGTGCCGCCGGTGTTGTTGGTGCTGGTGAAGCCCGGGGCGGCGTTCTGGAAGGTCACGCTCGCGTTGGCGATGGTGATGTTCGTGCTGGAGCTGTTGATGACGCTGATGCCCATCGAGCCGTTGCTGCTGATCGACAGGTTGCCCGCGGCCGCCGGCGTATGGGTCATGCTCAGCGTGCCCGGCGAGTCGAGGTTGTTCACGTCGATCAGCGCCCCGCCGCCGGTCTTGGCGATCGTGCCGCCGTAGGTGATCGCAGCGGTCACCGCGGCCACTGAGCCGTCTACCTGGAACGCCGCATTCGTCACGTTGCCAATCGTCGTGGCGTTCGAGAAGCTGATCGTTCCCGACTGATTGTTGGAGATCAGGATGCCGCTGGCACCGGTGAAGGAGTTCGTCCCGTTGAAGTTGTAGGTACCCGAGCTGCCGGTGAGGATGACGCCGGTGCTCGTGGGGGACGACGTCACGTTGCCGTTGAAGTTGATCGTTGCGCTGTTGCTGCCCGCGACCGACACCACTCTGAAGGCGTTCGCCTGAGTGATCGTGCCGCCCCAGGTGATGTTGCCGCTGCCGCCGCTGACGTTGAACGTCGGGCCGCTGGCGCCGGTGAGCGAGCCCGCGGTCGCACCCCACGTGCCGGACACGCCGGTCAGGGAAACGCCGTTCGTGCCGCCGGTGGAGCTCACATTGCTGAACGTGCCGCTGACCGTACCGGTGGTGAGCGCCAGCGCCGTCGGACCGGAGACAGGGACCGTGCCGGCGATCGTCAGCGTTCCGAACGTCGCGCCGCTGATGCCGGTGGTCGTGGCGGTCACGGTGACGTTGTTCAACGTTACGTTCGAGGTACCGAGCGTGTTCAGCGAGACACCGGTGCCGGCGCCGAGCGTGCCGCCGTTGATGGTCACGTTGCCGTTGCCGAGGGACGTCAGCGCGACGCCGGTCGTCGCGCCGGTCGTGTTCACGCTGTTGAACGTGATGCCGTTGGAGGTGACGCCGTTGATGTTCACGCCGGCCGCTGCCGCGCCGGTGGTGACGTTGGCCGTACCGCTGACCGTCAGCGTGCCGCCGCCGGTGGCGACGAAGCCGCTGCCGGTGCTCGTGTTGACGGCCAGGGTGCCGGTGAAGTTGATCGCGGAGCCGGCGTTCGTGGTCAGGGTGACGGCCGGATTGCCGGCCGTGTTCAGCGTCTGGTTGCCCGCGAACGTGACCGTGCCGGCGGCGTTGTTGTTGACCAGGATGCCGAGGCCGCTGTCGTTGATGGTGGTGTTGAGCGAGATGAGAGCCGCGGTGAGCGGCCGGTTCTGCACCGAGACCGAACGCTGACCGGCATTCGCCGTAATGGTGTTCGTCCCGTCGAGGGTGATCGCCGCCAGGCCGTTGTTCACGTCGAGGCCGATCCCGTTCCCGGTGATGGTGGCGTTCGTCACGGTGACGCCGCCGGTCATGCTCGTCAGGTGCAGGCCGGCGCTGACGTTGTTCTGGATGGTCAGCGCGTCGCCGATGAAGCCGGCGTGCGTGCTGCCGGCGATACCGTCGCGCGTGGCGCCCGTGATCGTCAATCCGCGGACGCTGTTGCCGTCGTGCAGCGTGACGGCGTCGCTGGCCGCGGTGAGGTTCGTGATCTGCGGCTTGGTTCCGGCGCCGGCCAGGGTGTGGCCGTTGACGACCAGCGGCACGCCGGCGCCGATGAGGCGCTGCGTCGCCTTGAGCGTGATGCCGGCATCGTGGCCGGTGGTCCCGCCGTTGCCGGTCATCACGTAGATGAAGTCGCCCGCTGCGGATGCAGTTTCAGCCTCGGCCAGCGTGTCGAACGGCAGCGAGGAGAGACCGGTACCGCCGGCCGCCGAGTCGTTCTTCACGAACCAGACTTTGTTGGCCATGCGGACCGTCGCGGTCCCGAGCGCGGCGGCGCCGTTGCTCTGCAGCGTGTACGTGAACGTGTCGTCGCCGGTGAATCCGGGCGCCGGCGTGTAGGTGAAGCTGCCGTCCGCGGCGATCGTGACCGAGCCGCTGCCGGTGGTCCCGAATGTGCCGGCGAGCGCGGTCGCGCCGATCGGCGCCGAGTCGTTCGCCAGCAGCGTCCCGGCGAAGGCGACGAACGGCGTGGTCGGCGAGGAGTGGTTGGCCACCACGAGCTGCGTGTTGCCGACGGCCTCCGATCCGGGCGTGAAGCCGTAGCTGTCATTGACCGCGCCGGGGTTGATGGTCAGCGTGTACGCGGCCGGCGTGGTGCAGCCGCTGGCCGTCTCGGTGGCGGTGATGGTGAACGAGAAGTTGCCCGTCGTGGTCGGCGTGCCGGAGAGCCCGCCGTTGTTCGCGTCCAGCGTGATGTTCGCCGGCAGCGCCCCCGCGGTGATCGCGTAGGTGTAGCCCGGCTGGCCGACGTCGAGGGCCTGCGTGTACGCCTGGTTGTACGTGCCGGCCGGCAGCGCGCCTGCCACCGGGTTGAAGACCGCCACCGGGCAGGTGATGATCAGCGTGAACGCCTGGTCGGTCTGGCCGGCGCTGTTCACGGCCCGGACCACGAAGTTGTAGGTCCCCTGCGTCCCGGTAGCCGGCGTGCCGGTGATGCGGGCGGTGTTGTCGCCGTCATCCACGAGCGACAGGCCCGACGGGAGCGATCCCGGCACCGGCAGTGAGAACACCGCGGTCGGACGCGCATCGACGGTGACGTCGAAGTTCGATGCCTGGCCGACCGAGAAGCTGGTGGTGTCGGCGCTGGTAAAGAGCGGGATCTGGTGGACGTTGATGACGAACGTCATCGTGGTCTCGTCGACCCCGCCGTTGAGCACGCCGCCGTCATCCTTCAGCTTGACCGTGACGTTGGCCACCCCGTTCACGCCGGTGATGGTCGTGAACGTGAGGAAGCCGGTGCCCACGTTGATGGACGGCTGGGTGCTGAAGATGGCGTTGTTGTCGTTCGTGACCGTGAAGGTCAGCGTCTGGCCAGACTCGTTGGCCGGACCGGCATTCCGCGGATTCGCGTAATTGGGCGCGATCACGTTGCCCGACGTGTCGAGCACGGTGAGGTCGCCGGCGATGCCGAGGTTCGGCGCGTCATTGACCGAATTGACGGTGATGGTGAAGGTGCGCTGGAAGTTGTTGACGTCCGCGCCGCCGTTCGGGCCGCTGTCTGTCACCGTCACGGTGATCGTGACCGGCCCGCCGAACTGATTCGCCACCGGGGCGAAGCTGAGCGTCGCGTTCCCTGCGGTCACCGCACCCACCGCCGGGTGCGGAATGAGCGCCGTGTTGTTGCTGACTGCCGTGACCGTGACGGTCTGACCCGCCGCGTCTTCGCCGGCGTTGCCTGCCGTGATGCCGGTCAGACCCAGGTTCGTCGTGCCGGAGTCCTCGTTCACGATCTGGTCGCCGATCGCGTCGAGGGTCGGCGCGTCGTTGATGCCGGTGATGGTGATCGAGACCGTGACGGTATTCGAGTCCGCCGTACCGTCGTTCGCCTTATAGGTGAACGAGTCGCTGGTGGTTTCGCTGCCGTCGTGGGTGTAGTCGAACGTGCCGTCCGGGTTCAGCGTGAACGCGGAGTCGTTGGACGGGCCGCTGACCAGGATCGCGGTCAGCGTGTCGTTCTCGCCGTCCGTGTCGTTGCCCAGGACCGTTGCCGCGCCGGTGATCGTGCCGCCTTCGGCGAGCGTGTAGCCGCTGTCGGCCACCGCCACCGGGGCGTCGTTGAGGGCCGTGATCACGATCGAGACCGTGACCGTGTTCGAGTCCGCGGTCCCGTCGTTGGCCTTGTAGGTGAACGAATCGCTGGTGGTCTCGCTGCCGTCGTGCGTGTAGTCGAACGTGCCGTCCGAGTTCAGCGTGAAGGCCGAGGAGTTGGACGGGCCGCTGACCAGGCTCGCGGTGAGCGTGGTGCCCTCCGCGTCGGTGTCGTTGCCCAGCACCGTGGCCGCGCCGGTGTTCACGGAGCCTTCGTTGAAGGTGTAGCCGCTGTCGGCCACCGCCACCGGGGCGTCGTTGAGCGCGTTGACGGTGATGCTCACCGTGACCGTGTTCGAGTCCGCCGTGCCATCGTTGGCCTTGTAGGTAAACGAGTCGCTGGTGGTCTCGCCGCCGTTGTGCGTGTAATCGAATGTGCCGTCCGAGTTCAGCGTGAAGGCGCTGTGGTTCGACGGCCCGCTGACCAGGATCGCCGTCAGCGTGTCGTTCTCGGCGTCGGTGTCGTTGTCCAACACCGTCGCCGCGTTCGTGATCGTCGCCCCCTCATTGAGGGAGTAGCCGCTGTCGGCCACCGCCACCGGGGCGTCGTTGACCGCCGTGATGGTGATGCTCACCGTGACCGTGTTCGAGTCGAGCGAGCCGTCGTTGGCTTTGTAGGTGAACGAGTCACTGGTGGTCTCGCCGCCGTTGTGGGTGTAATCGAACGTGCCGTCCGAGTTCAGCGTGAAGGCCGAGGAGTTGGACGGGCCGCTGACCAGGATCGCGGTGAGCGTGGTGCCCTCCGCGTCGGTGTCGTTGCCCAGCACCGTGGCCGCGCCGGTGACGTTGCCGCCCTCGGCGAGGGTGTAGCCGCTGTCGGCCACCGCCACCGGGGCGTCGTTGACTGCCGTGACCGTGATCGTGACCGCGACCGTGCTCGAGTCGACGCTGCCGTCGTTCGCCTTATAGGTGAACGAGTCGGTGGTCGTCTCGCCGCCGTTGTGCGTGTAGTCGAAGCTGCCGTCCGCGTTCAGCGTGAACGACGAAGCATTTGCCGGACCGCTCACCAGGACCGCGGTCAAGGTGTCGTCCGGATCGGTGTCGTTCGCCAGAACGCCAGTGCCAGCCGTCTCGTTGAGCGTGCCGCCCTCGGCGACGGTGTAGCCGTCGGCCGTGGCTACCGGCGTGTCGTTGGTCGCGGTGATGGTGATGCTCACCGTGACGGTGTTCGAGTCCGCCGTTCCGTCGTTCGCCTTGTAGGTG
>DASQJY010000009.1:0-60809 GCA_035630815.1 Thermoanaerobaculia bacterium | reverse complement strand
TTGCATGTGTAAAGCACGCCGCCAGCGTTCATTCTGAGCCAGGATCAAACTCTCCAGTTTTTAACCTGTAAAGCTTGAAACTTAGCTTCAGTCTTAACGACTGTTGCTTATTCGGATACTACTTAGTTTGTTTCTGTTGAGGCATGCCTTGCGGCACGCGCTCAAAGGAATCACGTTTGCCTTCGTTGCTTTCCTATTCAGTTGTCAAAGAACCGGCCTCGCCGAAAGGGCGGCTAGATTGCCAGACCCCCTCGTCCGTGTCAAGCGGGATGTTTCCGTTTCCGAACCCATCCCGTTTAACCCGGACACGTGTACTGCTCGACGTTTGAAGCTGGAAAAGATCAGGACTGCCGAGGAGACTGCCGGGACCGCGGATTCTAGGTCCCTCCCGCGAGCTTGTCAACTACGCCGCGTCAGGTATCCAGTGTAACGGCTCCCCGGTGGTTCCTATTCCAACCGTTTCGGGCTTCCGTCGCGCCCGCAAATTCTTGCGGGCGTACGAGTTAAGGTCAATTTTGAAAGAGCGCGTTTCCGCGTCGGGACCGTGCATAACCTCACGGGGGTAGCGCCTATTCCAGCCCTTCCAAAAGCTTCTTCCGGAGCAGTTTTCCGAGGGGCGAGCGAGGGATCTCCGGCACCACGTGCACCCTCCTCGCCCGCTCGAATGGATGCACCCGCGCGTCGAAAGCGGCCTTGACCGTGTCGGCGTCCGCTGCGCGTGTGATCGCCAGATGGATCACGTGGCCGAGCCGTGGGTCCGTGGCCGCGACCACAGCGGCGTGAGGGCCGGCGATGGAGGCCAGGATGGCGTCCAGACGGGCCAGGTCGACCGATTCGCCCCCAATCTTGATGAAGTCGCCGCGGCGGCCTTCGATTTTGAGGATCTTGTCTTCGATGGTGCCGAGGTCTTCCGTGATGAACCAGCCTTCGGCGCTTTTCGGATCGATGAGGCCGTCTTTCGTGGCGTATCCAGTCAGGAGCGACTGGCCGCGAAAGGCGAGCCTGCCGTCCTGTTCCGTACGTGCCTCGACGTGGTCGAGCAGGATGAGCTCGGGCGAAGCGAGCGTGGCGGTGGCGACCTGGGAGCAGGTCTCGGTCATGCCGTAGCTCGGCAGTACGGGCCAGCCGAGCTCGCGCGCCTGTTCATAGAGTATTGGCTCGAGAGCTCCGCCGCCCACGACGATGGCGCGCAACTGTTGCGGCGCTTTCAGGCGTGCGTTGACGAGATCGCGTACCTGGGTGGGCACGAGCGAGGACAAGGTTATCTCCCGCTGCGTAGCGAGTGCGCTTGCGTCCCACTCCGCGGTGATCACCCGCGCGCCGGAGAGGAAGGCGCGGGCGTGAATGCCCAGGCCGCCGACGTGAAAAGTGGGCAGCACGTTCAACCAGACGTCGCTTGCCGTCGACCCCAGATGCCGGTTCACCGCCGCGGCCGAGGCGAGCATGGCTTTCTTCGACAGCGCCGTGAGCTTGAGCGCGCCGGTGGTCCCGGAGGTGGCCAGCCAGAGATGCGCCGGCAGCTCGACGACGAACGACTGGAGCATCCGCCGCTCCTCCTCCGGCATGCGCGGATTGAGGAGGAGGTGGGATTCGGCGGATTGCCAGTCGATGTGCATCGGGTAAGCGGATCGTAGCGCCAGCGGTATGGAGTGCGGTGACCGCAGTCACCGCTTTTCCTGTGTGCCTGCTACGGCGAACGCACCAAGCGGCAGCTGCGGCTGCCGAAGGAAAAGCGGTGACTGCGGTCACCGCACTCCAAATTACCCGAGCGTCGTCCACTGTAGCTTCTCCAGCAGATCGTCGAACCCCACCCCCGTCCCTCCCGGCGGCAGGAGGCGTGCCTCCTCCCGCTCGATGCGCTCGAGGAACGCGTCCGGTTCGAACAGCACGTGCGTCATGAGGCCGCAGCGCGGCGAGACGTTGTGCGTGGCGGCGATCCAGGCGGCGCCGAACTGGCCGATGGGATGGTCCATGTAGGAGGTCACCACCACCTCGCCGGCGAACGACGGGAAGTCGGCGCTCAACGCCGGTTTGTGCACCAACACGTCGGCCTGGCCGGGGAACCGGTCGAGCGCGAGGCGCAGCCCGGTACGTTCCCGCAGCGCAGCCCACACCGCGGGGTCATACGGACAGGGATCCTCGATGAAGTCGATCCGCTCTTTCGGCAAGGTCCCGGCAATGCGCACGAACTCCTCGGCGGACAGTGACGCGTTGAAGTCGATGCGGATGCGCACGTGCTCCGGCACCGGCAGCACGCCTTTCGTCTTCACGGTATCGAAGCCGGGAGGGGGGTCGTTGCCGGGCCAGTGGCTCTCCGGGATGGTCAGTCCGTCGAACAGCGACACGCCGCGCCGGCGAGCGTCCGCATCGGCGGCCGCGAGTTGCAGCGAGGCGCGCGTGAGCGCCGTCGTTTCGCCGCGGGCGAGGAGCGCCAGTTGTTCGTCCAGCGGCGCGTCGCCGAGCTCGGGCCACGGGTGCACGTCCGCGTAGCCCTCTCCATCGACGCGCAGCAACGCGCCGTGGCGTGTGACGCCGTTCGGGCGCCGCAGCGTGTAGCGATGGACGTCGATGCGCATCAGACCAGCGAGCCGATGACGAACAGGATGCCGAACACCCATTGCAGGCCGCCCGCGATGGCCAGGCAGCGATTGAGCTCCGCACCGCGGCTGCGCTGCACGCGCACCACCACCAGCAGCGCGAGCGGCAGCGCGGCGAGCGGCATCAGCAGGCCCCACTGCGTGCGCATCCAGGCCAGCCAGCCGATCGCCACGAACGGGACCAGCGCGAAAAACGCCACCTCCACCCGCGCGAACCGCTCCCCGAACCGCACCGCGAGCGTCCGCTTGTTGCTGGTGCGGTCGCCGGCGACGTCGCGCAGGTTGTTGATCACGATCAGCACGGCCGCGAGTGCGCCGGTGGCGAAGCCGGCCAGGAGCGCGGAACGGGTCAGCTGCAGCGAATGCAGGTAGAACGTGCCGCCGACAGCGATGAAGCCGAAGAAGAGGATCACGAACAGCTCGCCGAGGCCGTGATAGGCGAGCGGATACGGGCCGCCGGTGTAGCCATAGGCGGCGAGGATGGAGGCCAGCCCGATGACCAGGATCGGCCAGCCGCCGCGATTGAGCAGCAGGATCCCCAGGATCGCGGCGAGGAAGAGGCAGATCCAACTCATCTGCAGCACTCGTTCGGCGGAGATCAGCCCCGCCTGCGTCACGCGCACGGGGCCGAGGCGCTCGCCGGTGTCCGCCCCTTTTTTGAAGTCCATCGCGTCGTTGATGAGATTCGTCGCGACCTGGATCAACAGAGACGCGGCGAGCGTGCAGAAGAACACCCACCACGTCACGCCAGGCGGCTCATGCGACGCGAGCGCCGAGCCGACCAGCACCGGCACGACGGCCGCCGAGAGGGTCTTCGGGCGCGCGGCGAGGAGCCAGGCCTTCACGGAAATCTCTTGAACTTCTTGAAATCCGGCTTCCGCTTCTCGATGTATGCGTCCCGCCCTTCCTGCGCCTCCTCGGAGAGGTAATAGAGGAGCGTCGCGCTGCCGCCGAGGTCGAGCAGGCCGACCTGGCCGTCGCAGTCGGCGTTCATGGCCATCTTCAGGAAGCGCAGCGCCATCGGGGAGAGGGCCATCATCTCGCGGCACCACTTGAGAGTCTCGGTTTCGAGCTGGTCGAGCGGAACCACCGTATTGACGAGGCCCATCTCCAGCGCCTGTTGCGCGTCGTATTGACGGCACAGGAACCAGATCTCGCGCGCCTTCTTCTGGCCGACGATCCGGGAGAGATACGACGAGCCGAGGCCGGCGTCGAAGGAGCCGACCCTCGGGCCGGTCTGGCCGAAGCGGGCGTTCTCGGCGGCGATGGTGAGGTCGCAGACGACGTGCAGCACGTGGCCGCCGCCGATTGCGTAGCCGGCCACCATGGCCACGACCGGCTTGGGCATGGAGCGGATCTGTTTCTGGACGTCGAGGATGTTCAGGCGGGGGATCTTCTCCTGCGGGTCGACGTAGCCCCCCTTGCCCCGCACGCGCTGGTCGCCGCCGGCGCAGAAGGCCTCCGGCCCTTCGCCGGTGAGGACGATGACCCCGATCTCCTCGTCGTCACGGGCCATGTCGAAGGCCACCTTGAGCTCCCCGACGGTCTTGGGACGGAAGGAGTTGCGGACCTCCGGACGGTTGATCGTGATCTTCGCGATCCCATCCTCGGTGCGCTCGTAGCGGATGTCTTCAAAGTCATGCAGTTTGTGCCACGTCTCGCTCATGACGGCGCACGTTAGTGCAAGTGGAGGAGGAGGTGCAATCGGGGTGAAAAAGCGGAGGGCAGCGTGATGCTGCCCTCCGGTACTGCGTTTACTTCGTGGATCGTGCCGAGGGGACGAGGGGAGCGGAATCCGGGCTCGAATTCGTTTTCCGCGCCTTTCGCTTCTTGAGAATCTGCTTCATGTCCTCGACGAACGGGATGAGCTCCGCGCCGTCCTCGCGCTCGCTCATCCGGCGCGCGTGCGCGTAGATGTCGAGCGCGGCCAGTCCGGCGCGTGCCCGCTCGACGCGGACCGAGTGCTCGATCATGCGTGCGAGGGCGCGCAGCTCCTTCGGCACCTGGCCGAACGCGAGCGAGTATGCGTATGCATCACGGACGCTGGGTGCATCCGCGTTCGCCGCGATCGCCAGACGGGACGAGCGTTCGATCTGGACGGTAGCCGACTCGATTGCGACATCGGGGAGGCGGCCGGCCGCGCTCAAGCGCTGCGTCTGTTCCGGGGCCAGAGTGGTCATGCGCGGGACTTCGAGCTGCAGGGAGCGGATTTTCTCGAGAAGCACCCGGGCCGCATCCGCGTGCGGCGCCGGGGCAGGATTCAGGGTCTTCTCCATACTTTCTCCTTGTGGATGTTCAGGTGGAAAGGGAAGGCGGTCACGCCTGCGGGGTGGCGCGCGACACCGAAGGAGTGAACGTCGACACGTTTCCTGTGAACGTCGACACCATTTCTGTGTTCGTCGACACGATTCGTGTGTTCGTTGACACCATTGGTGTGTTCGTTCACACGGTTCGTGTGTTCGTTCACACCTTTCGTGTGTTCGTCGACACGGTTCGTGTGTTCGTTCACACCATTCGTGTGTTCGTTCACTGATTCTCTGTGTTCCGCGTTTCATGTGCCTATAAGTAGTACGTTTTAGAAAAACCGCCCCTGAGTCCGGTTGTTACAGCCGCCGCTTTCCTACTGAAAACACATGAGATATGGCCATGTGTCATCAGAAACAGCAACCATGGTGGCTGTAAAAATTGCCTAGCTGTGGAAAACTCGGAGGCGCTCGATGAAGGCCTCCGGCTGTTCCCACGGGACGCGATGGCCGGCATTGGGGCAGATCCAGAGCTCGGCGTGCGGGAGGCGCTCGACGGCGCGGTGGGCAATCTCGACGTACGTTGCGTCGCGCTCGCCGGCGATCCAGAGGATAGGGGTCTCGATGGCTTCGAGGTTGGGCGGGGGGAGGACGGCGGGGGACCAGTCGCGAAGCTGGCGGGCGAGCTCGCGCCGGTCGTAGTCGGCTTCCTTGCGGCCCAACGCATGGCCGCCGAAGACCGGCTGCGCGTTCCAGGCGGCCAGCAGCGACGTCCACTCCTCCGATTCGAAGCGGCGGGCCCATTCCTCGTCGCGCTTGCGGCGCTCTTCGTCGGGAGCGTTCAGGCCGGTGGAGACGATGACCGCTTTCGCGAAGCGCCGTTGCTCGAGGAGCTGCAGCGCGAGGCGGCCTCCCATCGAATAGCCGAGGAGGACGTCGCCGCGATCCGGGTTGTGGGGCCAGGGGAGAAAATCCCAGTCGGAGGGGAGGCCGAGAAAGCCGGAAAGCGTGCGGATGGCTACGCCCACAGCTCGTCGTACCTCTTCCAGGCGCGGCGCGAGGCCTCCGGATCGGGGCGGAGCTCGGTCACGTCGATGTTCCACATCGCGGCCCAGTGCTCGAAGCGGACGTCGTGGGCGTTCTCGATGATGCGCTCGCGCATGGCCGGATCGAGCGTGCGCAGCGACGCCACGCGGGAGAAGATGCGGCCGCCGCCGTTGTTCATGACCACGATGCGGAAGCGGCGGTGGCCGAGCTGCGGGACGATCCAGGGGGCGTTGAGGTCGTAGATCGTGGTCAGGTCGCCGAGGACGCAGACGTTGTCGTGCGCGGGATCGCACCAGCCGAGGAAGGTGGAGAGCTGGCCGTCGATCCCGTTCGCGCCGCGGTTCGCCTCGTACTCGAAACCGCGCGGCTCGCGGGCGGCGGCGAGATCCCACTCGCGGATGGGAAGACTGTTGCCGAGGTAGACGCGGGTGCCGTCCGCGAGCTCGCGGGAAAGCGTGCGGAACATGGCCAGCTCCGATTCCGGCTCCTCGTCCAGGATGTCCGCGAAGCGCGCGGCCTGCTCGCGGTCGTTGGCGAAGAACGCCTCGTCGCGCGAGCCTTCCAGCTCCGGCAGTTCGTCGATGCGCCGCACGTCGCCGCGCGTGAGGCCGGTGAACGGCAAGTCGGAGTAATGCGTCACGCGCACGTCGCGATCCTCGAGATCGCGCCAGAAGCGGAGCGCCGGCACGTTGCCGATGCGGATCACCTCATCGAACGACGCGCGCGCGAGCATCCGTTCGCCGGCGGTGATCAGCGGCAACGACGGATCTTCGCGCAGGCCGGAGAGCGGCTCCGCGTACGTCGGGGCGTTCAGGTTTTCGACGAAGGTGCGAACGCGCTCCCGGTGTTCTGGCGCGAATCCACCGATCACGACGAGATAACGCTGTCCGTCGCCTGTGGCGCGGCCCCTCACCCGGCCGTTGGCCACCCTCTCCCCGCTAGACGCGGGGAGAGGGGCTACTAAGTTCCCGCTCTCGCGAGAGGGGAGCTCAGTAGCGTCGTCGCCCTCGGAAGACGGAGACTTAGTAGCCCTTCTCCCCTCGTGAGGGGAGAAGGTGCCCGAAGGGCGGATGAGGGGTTGTTCTCGCGACAACTGAGCATCGAGCAGCGGCTCCTCGAACTCGATGTTGAGATGCAGCGGCCGTGTGCGCGACCACGCCTCGAGCGCAGTCTCCGCGTAGACCCCGAAGATCCCCAACTGCTCGATCGACTGTGGCGCGCCGGTGCCGCGGAAGCGCGCGGGGCGGTCGGCGGAGATCACGATCAGCGGCAGGCCGGAGTAATACGCCTCGACCGCCGCCGGGAGCAGCTCCGCGACCGCGGTCCCCGAGGTGGTCACGACCGCCACCGCGTTGCCGTGCAGCTTGATGCGCCCGAGGGCGAAGAAGGCGGCCGAGCGTTCATCGACGAAGGAGAACAAACGCAGGTCCGAGGAACCGAGCACCGCCAGCAGAGGACTGTTGCGGGAACCGGCGCAGACGCAGAACTCCGTCGCGCCCGACGCGCGGACCTCCTCGATCAGGCGCGCTGCGCGACGGACGTTGTCCATGCCGGCTCGATCTGAAACAGCGCCTTCACCTGGTCGCGCTTCTGGCGGAGCTCCTCGAACTCGCGCTCCATCACGCTCTCCGGCAGCATCCCCGCACCCGAGCCGACGCGCAACGTATCGCCGTACCACTGAACGTTGCGGATCGCCACCACCGCCAGCGCCGAGCGGTCCTCCCGCTCGATGCCGAACGGCGCGCCGAACGTCCGGCGCTTCACGCCGCGGTCGGCCTCGCGCAGCCAGCGCTCCCCCGCCGGAGTACGCGGCGACACGCCGAGAGCAGCCGTCGGGTGGAGACGGCGCACCATCTCCGCGAACGACATCTTCTCGCTCCCGCCGGTCTCCTTGAAAAAGATCGGCGTGATCAGGTGCGCGATCTGCGGCAGCCGCAGGAGGCCGAGCGGCCCCACTTCCACGTTCCCGAACGGCGCCAGCCGGCGCACGATGTCGTCGACCACCAGCCGGTGCTCCAGCCGTTCCTTGGAATCGTGCAGCAGCTCGTCCGCGCGCAGGACGGGACGCGTACCGGCGAGGGCCATGGTGCGGTAGCCGTGCAGCTCCGCCTCGAACAGCACCTCCGGCGTCGCGCCGATCATCCCGCGGCCGTTGTACGAATAGCCATACGCGCGCAGCCCCGGCGGGAGCGCCAGCAGGCGCGTGAAGAAGAAGCGCCACCAGCTGCTGTCGGCGGATGGACGCTTCAAGAAGCGCCCGCTCTCGAACAGCACCGGCACCACTTTCTGAAAGTCGCCGCGCGCCATGGCCGCGTGCGCCGATTCGAACAGGCGCGCAAAGTCGGCCAGCGCCGGCGGCTCCCATTCGACCTGCGGCACGGCGTCGCCGGCGAAGCGGGTCACCAGCTCCTCGACCGTCAGCTCTTCCCACGTGGCCGGGTGACGCCAGGGGTGGACGTCGTCGAGAAAAAAATCGGTGACGTAGAATGCCGGCCGCTCCGCGCGCCGGAACGGGAGCTGTTCGAACGGACCCCAGCCGACGAAGATCCGGTCAGGCGCTGTCTGGATCAAGGCGAAGTCGCGCTGCATCGCGCCGCATTGTATGGCCAACGCATGACCAACTACACAGGCCCCGACCCTCACAGGATCCGCTCGATGTTCGCCGCCATCTCGGCGCGCTACGACCGCACCAACACCGTCCTCTCCGCCGGCATCCATCACCTCTGGCGCAAGCGCGCCGTCCACGCGGCGCAGGTGCAACCCGGCGACAGCGTGCTCGACTGCGCGAGCGGCACCGGCGACCTGGCCATCGCGTTAAAAAAAGCGGTCGGCCCGACGGGCCGCGTGGTGGGCACCGACTTCGTGCCGGAGATGCTGGACGTGGCGCGCACGAAGGCGCGCGACATCGAGTTCGAGGTGGCGGACGTGACGCAGCTCCCCTACCCCGACGCGACGTTCGACGTCTCGAGCATTTCCTTCGGCATCCGCAACGTGAACGAGCCGCGCAAAGGAATCGCGGAGCTCGCGCGCGTCGTGAAGCCGGGCGGCCGCGTGATCGTCCTCGAGTTCGGCCAGCCCCCGAACCGCGCATTCAGCGCTCTCTACACGTTCTACAACCGCCACATCCTGCCGCGCATCGGCGGCCTCCTCACCGGCGACCGCGCCGCCTACCAGTACCTCCAGACCTCCGCCGGCCGCTTCCCCAGCGGCGAGGAATTCGTGCAGCTGATGCGCGAGTCGGCGCGGTTCAAGTCGGTCGAATGCACACCGCTGACGTTCGGCATCGCCTGGATCTATTGCGGCGTGCGAGAGTAACGACCGGGGGCCTCCGGCGGGCCGGTGTGACCGGCAGCACTGGTTGCCCAAGGCTGAACGCACGCCTCTCGCGTCAAGCGCCGTCCGTGCGAAAACAAGTGCCGCCGGTCACACCGGCCCGCCGGAGGCCCCCGGTCGTCTCTCTCGTATACTCGGGATCGGTCTGACTATGTCCAACATCGACGTGTACAAATTCGGCGGAGTGGCTGTCGGGTCGCCGGAGGCCATTCGGGCTGCGGTCGAGCACGTGCGCCGCGCGGCACCTCGCGTTGCGGTCATCGTCTCCGCGGCGAACGGGGTCACCGACCTGCTGCTCGGCACCGCGCAGGCGGCGCTGCGCGGCGACCGTGAGTCGTACCTGCTGCACTCCCTGCACTTCGAAGAGCGCCATCACGCTTTGGTCGCGGCGCTGATCGACGACCGCACGCGCGCGGCGAGCCTGCGCGCGCTGGTCAGCGAGTCGATGCGGGAGATGCGCTCCATGGCCGACAGCATCTCGGTCCTGCGAGAGCTCACGCCGCGCGCGCAGGACGCGCTCGTGGCGCGCGGCGAGCGGATGCTCGCGCGGATCTTCGTGGAAGTGCTGCGCGAGCACGGCATCGAAGCCGAATACGTCGACGCGCCGGACGTGATCCACACCGAGCGGCGCCTGGGCAGCCTCTGGCCCATCTTCCCGCGCTGCGAAAAGAACGCGAAGAAGCTCGTCGTTCCCATCCTCGAGAGCGGGCGCGTGGCCATCCTCCCCGGCTACATCGGCACCGGTCCCGACGGCGAACTGGTGACCCTCGGGCGCGGCGGCTCGGACTTCTCGGCCGCCATCCTCGCCCGCAGCCTGCACGCCCGCGCGGTCACGCTCTTCAAGGAAGTGGACGGCCTGATGACCGCCGACCCGAAGAGCGTCCCCTCCGCGCGCCTCGTGTCCGAGCTGCACTATCGCGAGGCGGCCGAGCTGGCGTTCTACGGAGCGAAGGTGCTCCATCCGCGCACCATGACCCCGCTCGTCGACCGCAGGATCCCGCTCTTCGTGCGCAACACGTTTCACGAGAACGCGACCGGCACGCGCATCGCCGACGACGTGAAGCCGGGCGCCTACCCGGTCAAGGCGCTGACCGCGATCCACAAACAGGCCATGATCTCGATCGAAGGGAGCGGCATGATCGGCGTGCCGGGCATCGCCGGACGCGCCTTCAACGCGCTGTCGCAGGCCGGCTCCTCGGTCTCCATGATCAGCCAGGCCTCGAGCGAAGCGAGCATCTGCTTCGTGATCCCGGACAGCGAAGCGGCGCACGCGGTGTCGGCGCTCGAGGAAGCGTTCCTCTTCGAACGGAAGTCGAAGTTCATCGACCGCATCCGGGCCGAGACGCAGGTCGCGCTGATCGCCGTGGTCGGCCTCGGCATGCGCGGACGTCCGGGCATCGCGGCGCGCACGTTCTCCGCGCTCAGCGGCGCGCACGTTAACGTCATCGCCATCGCCCAGGGGTCGTCCGAGCTGAACATCACGATTGCGGTCGCGGAAGCGGACGCCACGCGCGCGCTGCTGGCGCTGCACAGCGAGTATCAGCTCGACCGCATCCGCCCGCTGGCCGACACCTCCGGCCGCGAGTCGAAACTGACCTTCCTCGGCTTCGGCCAGATCGGCCGCGAGCTCGCGGCGCAGCTCATCGCGCAGGAGAAGCATCTCCGCCAGGAGCTCGGCGTCGACATCAAGGTCACGGCCCTGGCGGACCGCTCCGGCATCAAGATCGAGGAGCACGGCTTCAGCGCGAAAGCGCTGCAGAAACTGGCGAAGCAGAAGGCGTCGGGGGCGCGCCTCTTCGCGCAATCGGGACACGGCTCGACGCTCACGCTCGAACAGCTCCGGAAGATGATGCGCGAGGAGCTGTGGCTCCTCCCCTCGCATCGTCCCATCCTGGTCGACCTCACCGCCGAGGAGACCGCGCCGCTGCTGCAGGAAGCGCTGGAGAACGGGTTCCACATCGTCTGCGCGAACAAGAAACCGCTGGCATCGCCGCAGCTCGAGTTCGACCGGCTCATGCAGACGGCGAGGGAGCGGGGGCTGGCCTTCCGCTACGAAGCGACCGCCGGCGCAGGGCTGCCGGTGCTCGATACCCTGGCCAAGCTGCAGGAGGCGGGCGATCGCGTCTCCGAGATCCAGGGAGCGTTCTCCGGCACGCTCGGCTACATCATGACGGAGCTGGAGAACGGGCGCCGCTTCAGCGAGGCGGTGCGTGACGCCTGGAAGCTCGGCTACACCGAGCCCGATCCGCGCGACGATCTCTCCGGCACCGACGTGGCGCGCAAGGCGCTGATCCTGGCCCGCACGCTGGGACGCCGGCTGGAGCTGAGCGACATCGCGCTCGAGTCGCTGTACACCGCCGAGGTGGATAGCGAGGACCCGGCGCGTTTCGTGGAAAACCTCACCGCGCTCGATGCCGTCTTCGCGGAGAAGGTGGCGCGTGCGAAACGCGCGGGGAAGGTGCTGCGCTATGTCGCCAGGATCGGCAAGCGCACCATCCGCGTCGGTGTAGAAGCGGTCCCCACGGCCTCGCCGATCGGCCGCCTGCACGGCACCGACAACACGGTGGTCATCCATTCGAAACGCTACGCCACGAATCCGCTCGTCGTCACCGGCCCCGGCGCCGGCGCGGCCGTCACGGCCGCGGGTGTCTTGAACGACATCGTGGCCATCACCATGCACGAGCGGCGGAAGAGCGCGCGATGAACAGGGCCACCGCGTTCGCCCCCGGCTCCATCGGCAACGTCGGCCCCGGCTTCGACGTGCTCGGCCTGGCCGTCGACGGCATCGGCGACCGCGTGACCGTGGAGCTGACGAAACGTGACTCGCGCGTGGAGGCGATCACCGGCCGCGACGCGGAGCTCGTCCCCCTCGACGCCGCGAAGAACTGCGCCGCCATCGCCGCCAACGCGTACCTCGCGCCGTTCGGCTTCCGCGCCATCGTGACCATCGAGAAAGGCCTCGCGCTCGCCGGCGGCATGGGAGGCAGCGCGGCTTCGAGCGTCGCCGGTGCCTACGCGGCCGGCCTGGCCCTCGGGCAATCGCCGAACGTGCGCGACGTGCTCGCCGCCGCGCTGGAAGGGGAAGCGGCGGTGGCCGGACGCCATCTCGACAACATCGCCCCGAGCGTGGTCGGTGGACTCGCCCTCTCGCGCAGCGTCGATCCGATCGACGTGATCCGGCTGCCGGTGGCGGAGGATTGGTGGATCGCGCTGGTCACGCCGAACGTGCGCATCGAGACCGCGGCCGCGCGCGCGCTGTTGCCGGCCGACCTCGACCGCGCCACCTGGATCCAGCAGATGGCCAACACCACCGCCCTCGCCCACGCCTTCGCCACCGGCGACGGCGACCTCCTCCGCCGCGCCCTCGACGACCGCTACGCCGAGCCCCGCCGCGCCCCGCTCATCCCCCACTTTTACGACGTCAAACGGGCCGCCCTGAACGCAGGCGCCTACGGCTGCTCCATCAGCGGCTCCGGCCCCACCCTCTTCGCCATCGCCCCCGACGAAGCGGTCGCCCGCGCCTGCCGAGACGCCATGGTGCGCGCGTTCGGCGAGGTGGCGGGGACGCATGTGGGGAGGATTGCGAAGTCTGGAGTGCGGTGACCGCAGTCACCGCTTTTACTCCCGGCGGCACGAGTCGCGCGTCAAGGAGTAAAAGCGGCGACTGCGGTCGCCGCACTCCAAACCTATACTCCCTCCATGACCGAATGGCTGCAATGCATTGCCTGCGGGCGGCAGTACGACGCGCTCGAGGTTCGCTACACCTGTGATTGCGGGAACCTGCTTTCCGTCGAGCGGAAGGCGTTCAACGACCGCAATACGTTCGACGACCGGCTCACCTCGCGCGCGCCGATCGACCGGAGCGGGGTCTGGCGGTTCCGGGAGTGGGTGCTGAATGTCGACCGCGCGGTCACGCATCCGGAAGGGGCCACGCGCCTCTACGAGCGCAACGGACTGCTGTTCAAGCACGAGGGGGAGAACCCGACCGGGTCGTTCAAGGACCGGGGGATGACCGTGGCGGTCACGCAGGCGGTGCGCGTGAAGGCGACCGCGGTCGCGTGCGCCTCGACCGGCAACACCAGCGCGTCGCTCGCCGCGTACGCCGCGCAGGCAGGACTGCGGGCCATCGTCTTCGTCCCGGCGGGGAAGGTGGCCAGCGGGAAGCTCGCGCAGACGCTCGCGTACGGCGCGACGGCGCTGGCCATCCGCGGCGACTTCGACGCGGCGATGCGCCTCGTGCGCGAGGCGTGCGACGCGCTCGGCATCTATCTCGTCAATTCGATCAACCCCTTCCGCATCGAGGGGCAGAAGACGATCATCTGGGAACTGCTCCAGGACCTGCAGTGGGAAGCGCCCGACTGGATCGTGGTCCCCGCCGGAAACCTCGGCAACACCAGCGCGTTCGGCAAGGCTTTGCGCGAAGCGCACGCGAACGGCTGGATCGACCGCATGCCGCGGCTCGCGTCCATCCAGGCCGAGGGGGCGAATCCCTTTTTCCGCAGCTACGCGGAAGAGTTCCGGACGCGGCACCGGATGTCGGCGGAGACGATCGCCAGCGCGATCCGCATCGGCGATCCGGTCAGCCACGACAAGGCGGTGCAGGCCATCAGGGAGACGAACGGCATCGTCGAGCAGGTCACCGACGCCGAGATCATGGCCGCCAAGCGCGAGATCGATCGCCTCGGCATCGGCTGCGAGCCCGCGTCCGCCGCGACCCTGGCCGGCGTGAAGAAACTCCGCGCCGCGGGGGTGATGCGCGAGGACGAGCGGACGGTCTGCGTCCTCACGGGCAACATCCTCAAGGATCCGGAGGCGAACTACCTGCCGGACAACGTCATCGAGATCGACGCCACGATGAAAGCCGTGGAGCAGGTGCTGGCGAACGGCTGATCACGACTGGCTGCGTCCGTGCTCCGCCGGCGTCGCGCCCGCCACGCGGCGGTAGGTCCTGAAGAACGAGCGGCGCGTCCCGAATCCGCAGCGGTAGGCGATGCGGGTGGTGTTCAGGTCCGTGGTGCGCAGCAGGCGTTGCGCGGCCCGGATCTGGATCATCTTCATGTAGTCGGAGATCCGCACGCCGAAGCGGTCGCGGAACGAGCGGCTCACGTACTCCGGCGTCAGGCCGTGCAGCGCGGCCAGCTCGGATACACGCGGCACATCCTCGCGCCGCAGGCACTCTCGGACATAACGGGCCACCACGAACTTTGAAATACCGCGCATAGGAAAGATGATACGGACGTCGTTCCTGTTTCGTGGAGATATGTAAGAAATGTCAAATAGTGTCTCTACTCACGCCGCTATTCGGTCCAAAAAAGAACGGACGGCTTACGCCGTCCGTTCGGTACTCCAATGCCGGTAGATCCGGTTTACGCCTTGAGGTGTGCGCTGACCAGCGAGGTCATCTCGAACATCGAGACCTGTTCCTTGCCGCCGAAGATCACGCGGAGCTTGTCGTCCGCGTTGATCATGCGTTTGTTGGTCTGGTCCTGGAGGCCGTTTGCCTTGATGTAATCCCAGACGCGCTTGGTCACTTCGCTGCGCGGAATCGGCTCGCTGCCGACGATCTTTGCCAGATCGGCGCTCGGAGTGACCGCTGCGGAGAGCCCCTTGCCGCCGCCTTTAGAACCTGATTTCGTAGTCGCCATCGTAAACCCCTCGCCTTTAACGTTCGGCGGATTCTGTGCCGATTCGGTAGGGCGCGTCAAACCGCCCGCGATCTGGAATCGCTCATGCAACTGCGGCGGCGCATGAAACAGATCCGCATTCTCTCGCTCATCGCAGTTGCTTTCCTGATCGCCCCCGCCCTCACCGCCGCTGACTTCGGCGTCCGCGCCGGCCGCTACAACGAGGCGGAGACGGAGTTCGTCGGCGCCGAGCTCCTCATCGACCTCGGCGCGATCAACCTCAATCCGAACATCGAGTACCTGCTCGAGGACGACGCCACCGCCGGCACGGCGAACCTCGACGTGACGCTCGACATCGCCAACATCTCCCGCCTCACCCCCTACGTCGGCGCCGGCGTCGGCTACGCGTACTCCGAGGTGGGCGACGCCAGCGCCGAGACCAGCATCGTCGGAAACCTGATCGGCGGAGTGAATTTCAACTTCGACTTTTTGAAGCCGTACGCCCAGGTGAAGTACTTCAAGTTCCTCGACGACGACGACAACGGCGGCGATGACGACGAGCTCGCGCTGACGATCGGGTTGCGGTTCTGAAACGGGTTATCGGTTGTCAGTTGTCGGTTGTCTGCGGTGTTGCGCCTGGACGACAGGCCCAGATAACTGACAACTGATAACCGACAACAGCGGTCGCGGAGCTACGTCTTCACGCAGTGAAAGACATGCGCGGGCAGGATGTTCCGCGGCTCGTACAGGCGGTGCACCCGTCCGTAGAGCTTCTCCAGGTCGGCGCGGACCTTCGCGGAGAACTGGTAGACCAGCATCACGCCGCCCGGGCCCAAGGCGTCGTGGGTGTTCTGCAGGACGGCGGTGCGCGCCTCTTCCGGCATGATGCTGAAGGGGATGCCGGCCAGGACGTAGTCGGCGTGACCGAGGCGGAGCTCGCGGAGGACTTCGTTGATGTCGCCGCCGGAGCGGTGGAAGACGCGCAGGCGGGGATCGGTGAAGTTCTGGCGGAGGTGGCGGACGAAGTCGTCGTTGATCTCGAACGTCAGCAGCACCGCGTCGGGGCGCATGCGCTTCAGGATCTCGCGGGTGATGGTACCGACGCCCGGGCCGATCTCGACGAAGACCCGCGTGCGGTCCCAATCGACGTTGCGCAGCAGGTTGGAGATCAGGTAGCGCGAGCTCGGGAACACAGAGCCGAGCATGCGCGGGTTCTTGAAGAAGTTTCGGGCGAAAAGATTTTTGGCTGTCACCGTGAGAACGCCTTATGGACGATTTCGGGGCGGGCCGTCAATCGCTACGCCGCCACCGGAACCGCCGCCCGGTCCGCCCGCACCCGCACGATGGCCCGGAAGACGATGTAGATGGCCAGCGCGATGAGGGCCGCGCAGGTGAGGCCGTTCACCATCGCCACCGGATCGATCGTCGCGCCGGAGAAGTTGGTGATGGTCAGCTTGACGAGGGCGTAGAGCGTGGTCACGAGCACGAACAGCATCGGCACGAGCGTGTACGCGATCTTCTCCCGCCGCTGGTGCAGCCACACCGTGATCGAGAGCAGCGTCAGCGCGGCCAGCAACTGGTTCGAGGCGCCGAAGAGCGTCCAGAACTTCACCCAGGTTCCCGGAGGTGCGAAGGCGACGAAGTACATCGGCAGGGCGACGGTCATGAAGGTCCCGACCCACGCGCCGAGGCGCGTCGGCCAGCGGAAGAGCTCCTGGAAGATGTAGCGCCCCAGGCGCGTCGAGACGTCGACGGTGTCGAAGACGAACGTGGAGAAGGCCATGGCCCCGAACGTGATCGCGAAGTTGCGGTACTTCTCGCCGATCAGCAGGGTCATGAAGTTGCCGATGCCGTTGCCGTAGATCGTCCCCGGCTTCAGGCCCGTCAGCTCTCCCTGCGCGACGATCATCACCGTGACCATGGCGATCAGGGCGACGAACGCCTCCGCCAGCATCCCGCCGTAGCCGACCGGGCGGATATGACTTTCGCGATCGATCTGCTTGGACGTCGTCCCGGAACAGACCAGCCCGTGGAAGCCGGAGCAGGCCCCGCAGGCGATGGTGACGAAGAGGAACGGAAAGAGCAGGCCGGTGGCCTTCCCGCTGTCCCACCCTTTGAAGGCGGCCTGCTTGATCTCGTAGCCGCCGAAGAAGATGCCGATGATGCCGAGCGCCAGCGCGAAATAAAGGACGAACCCGCCGAGGTAGCCGCGCGGCTGCAGGAGGGACCACACCGGGACCATGGAGGCGACGCAGCAGTAGCCGAGGATCAGGACCGCCCACCACTTCGCATCGAGGATGAACCAGGTCGAGACCTGCGTGCCCAGCCAGACCATCACGAACGTGGCCGGTACGAAGATGACCGTGAGGAGCCAGAGCGGCGGGTTCAGGTACCGCTGCACGAGCCCCATGATCACCGCGAGCAGGAGGTAGAAGATGCTCGCGGCCGCGACCGCACCGCCGGCATGGAAGGCCGTCGCGGCCGCCGCCACCTCCTCGGTGCCGGTCACGAAGCTCGAAGAGGTAATGTCGGCGAAGGCGACGATGACGTAGACGAGGGCGAGCCAGATGAAGGCCATCATGGCCACGCCGGCGCGCGAGCCGAGGTGCTCGCGCGTGATGTCGGCGATCGAGCGCGCGCCGTGGCGCACCGAGGCCGCGAGGGCCATGAAGTCGTGCACCGCGCCGATCAGCACCACGCCGAGGCCGATCCAGAGCAGGCATGGCAGCCAGCCGAACTCCTGGCAGGCGATGATCGGCCCCGCGATCGGTCCCGCCGCCGCGATCGCGGCAAAGTGCTGCCCGAACAGGTAGAACGGTTTGGTCGGCACGAAGTCGACCCCATCCTCGAGCGCATGCGCCGGCGTCGCCACCCCGTCGTCCAGCTGCATCTGCCGCGCGATCCACGAGCCGTACAGGCGATACGCGAGCGCAATGAGGGCGAGGAAGACGACCGCGATGAGCGTGAGCTGCATGGCGGGGGATTGTAAATGCGGTTTACTGCGTCAGTTCGCCGTACTCTGGATGCCTCTTGATGTACGCCGCTACGTAGGCGCACTGCGGGACCACGGTCAGGTTCTTCCCCTTCGCATAGTCGAGGGCGTGCTTCACGAGCTCTCCGGCGATCCCGCGGCCGGAGAGCTCGTCGGGGACGATGGTGTGGGTGAAGACGATGCGGTTGGGCTCCTCGAGGTCATACGCGGTGTAGGCCGTCTGCCCCTCGATGGTCGTCTCGAACTGCGTCTCGTCTTCGTTGTGGCGGATGTCGTACGTCGGCATGCCGCGGGATTCTGCAACCGTCACGCCGCTGCTTCGGCAGCCGCGTCCTTCATCGTGTTCGCCAGCAGCGTATACGCCTCGGTCCACGCCTCGCGCACCTCGTCAGTGAATGCTTCGCCGAGGCCGGTGGCCAGCGTCCAGAGCAGCGCGGCGCCGACCACGTCGTAGTGCTCGTCGCGGACGCCGTACGCCGCGTGACGCGAGCCGAGCGCCTGGATGCCCGGGACGATGCGGTCGAGCGTCTTCAGGCCGCTCACCACCACCCCGATCATCGACATCAATTTCTTGCCTTGCTCCTTCATGTCGCCGCGGAACATCGGGCGGAGGGCGGGGTCGAGCTCGAAGAGCCGGTTGTAAAACAGCGCCGCCGCGTCATCGGCGATCGGGACGACCTGGGCAAAGCTCGACTGCACGAGCTCGATCTGCTTGGTATTCATTGGCCTCACTTGCTCCTTTGAGGCGCAATGTCGGGCCGCGGCGGATGCAGGAACGTGAGCCGGCTCACACGCGGAAGGCGCGCAGGGCAGTCTCCAGCATTTCCTTCGGCGTTCCCTCGAATCTCCCCTCGATTCCGAGGTGTTGCAGGGCCAGGACGAGGGTCTCGCGCACGCGCGCTTCGTCGAGCGTGGGGAGCGGCAGCGCCCCGTCGCGCTTGCCGAGCTTCGAGCCGTCGGGGCTCACGACCAGCCGCACGTGCGCGTACTTCGGCGTCGCATAACCGAGCGCGTGCTGCAGCGCGATCTGCCGCGGCGTGGAGTAGAGCAGGTCGACGCCGCGCACGACCTGCGTGACCCCCTGCTCCGCATCGTCGACCACGACCGCGAGCTGATACGCGAACAACCCGTCCGCGCGGCGCACCACGAAGTCGCCGGTGCGCGCGCCGACGTGCTCTTCGATCGGCCCGCACAGCAGGTCGTCGAACGCGATGATTCGATCGGGCGCATGAAAGCGCACCGCCCGCGGAGCCTTCCCCTCGGGCAACCCATTCCGGCAGTACCCGGGATACACCGCCTCCGCACCTGACGGCGCCGAAGGCGCACGTTGCAGGTCCGCGCGCGAGCATGCGCAGTCGTACACCAGCTTCGCCTCCCGCAGCCGCCGCAGCGCGTCTTCATAAAACGCGGTCCGCCGCGACTGCCACACCACCTCCCCATCCCAGTCCAGCCCGTATCGCTGCAACGCCCCGAGAATCTCCTCGGCCGATCCGGGGACCACGCGCGGCGTGTCGATGTCCTCCATCCGCACCAGCCACCGCCCATTCGCGCGCCGCGCGAAGAGCCACGACGCGACCGCGGCGACGAGACTGCCGAGGTGCAGCGGCCCGGTGGGCGATGGGGCGAAGCGGCCGGTGAGCATTGGGGGAAGATAACAGCGTGTGCGGTGGCCGCGGGCGTGTCGCTCGATGGTGTCAGGTGTCGGGTATCTGGGGTTTTACGCCAGGGCGATGAGCCCCAGATACCTGACACCTGACACCATTGAACGCGACGGGAGCGCGCTCTCGGCAGACGTTTTATGTACTATCCCCCCATGCGAATACTGCTGACTTCGTTGTCCCTGCTGCTGACGCTTTCTGTTGCCGCCCAGGAGGGGGTGCGTGACCCGAAGATCGACATGGTTGCGAGCGACCTGCATGCGCTCGGGCGGATCGCCACCGTGGCCGAGGATCTGGGGCGGTCGCGGCAGGTGATGCTGGCGATCGTCGACAGCGACGTCAGCGACCTGCGCATGCCGCGCGAGAACGGCACGTACCGCTGGGCCTCGCTGCAGCGCGAGGAAGGGGGGCGCGTCGATGAAGAGGTGACGGTCGAGCAGGTGCACACCGAGACCACGCTGAAGAACGTCTCCATCACCGGCTCGAACGCGTATCGCGTGCTGGTGACCGTGCCGCAGAAGCGGGGCGTGTTCACGACCAACAACCGCGTCTACGTGCGCAACGTGCTGGTCGACGCGACCGGGTTCGACGGGAAGACGTCGCATCACGAGATCCCGGTGAACGCGTGGGTGAGTCCGGGCGATGCGAACGGCGTGGCGCTGCCGGACATCGCGAAGTCGGCGAAGGTGACGACGGAGCTCGGCGTGGAGAGCGGCGACAAGAAAGCGGTCGCGGAGGTGGCGCTGGTGCAGGCCAAGCTCGTCGACGATCCGACCAGTCCCTACTTCCCGGCCGTGAAGCGGCTGCTCCAGGTCCGCGAGCTCGCCAACGCGCGCGACATCAACCGCGGCACGCTCCGCAACACGATCGACGAGTCGCTGCTCTCCCTCCCCGGCGAGCTCGAAAAACGCACCGCCGAACAGGCCGAAGTCGCCCGCGTGCGCCGGCTGATGGCGGAGAACAACACCACCACCGGCAACATCATGGTCGGCGACGCCACCCCGGACGTGATCGCGGAGCTGGCCGAGATCGCGCGGCTGTCGAAGGGGACGGTGGAGGAACAGGCGGAGGCGCGTGTGCGGATGGATGATTTGATTGGGCGGTTGAAGCCAGCAGTGGGAGTGCAGCCGTAGATTTGGTGTCGGGTGTCAGGTGTCTGGGGTGTTGCGGCTTGCGGCACGTGTCTCGTCAGCCGCGAAGCCACAGACACCTGACACCCGACAACTGACACCGCTTCATTCCATCTCCCAGATCTCCCTCGCGTACTCCGCGACCGTCCGGTCGGCCGAGAACCACCCGCTCCTTGCGGTGTTGAGGATCGACATCCGGGCCCAGGTGTCGCGTTGCATCCAGGCTGCGGCGGCGCGTTCCTGGGTGGCGACGTAGGAGGTGTAGTCGGCGCAGTGGTAGTAGCGGTCGTTGGTCAGGAGAATGTCGACGATCGGCTTGAAGATGCCGCCGCTCATGGCGCCGATACGGTCGATCACTTTGGCGAGCTCCGGGTTGTTGCGGACGATCGCGGCCGGGTCGTAGGTCGGGCGCATGGCGGCGATCTCCTCGGTGGTGTGGCCGAAGATGAAGATGTTCTCGTCGCCGACCTGCTCCTTGATCTCGATGTTCGCGCCGTCGAGGGTGCCGACGATGACACCGCCGTTCAGCACCGCTTTCATGTTCCCCGTCCCCGAGGCCTCGGTGCCGGCGGTCGAGATCTGCTCGGAAAGCTCGGTGGCGGGGAACAGCACCTCCGCCGCGGTGACGCCGTAGTTCGGGACGTAGACCACGTTCAACCGCTGCGAGACGTACGGGTTCGCGCGCACCAGCTTCGCGGTGTCGTGAATCAGCTTGATGATCAGTTTCGCCACGTGATAGCTCGGCGCAGCTTTGCCGCCGAAGATCACGGTGCGGGGGGCGCAGTCGTAGCCGTCGCGCAGGCGCTGGTAGAGCGTGAGCACGTGCAGCACGTTGAGGAGCTGCCGCTTGTACTCGTGCATCCGCTTGATCTGCACGTCGAATAGCGAATCGACGTCCACGTCCGCCTTGCAGCGCCGCAGCCACTTCTCGAGGGCCAGCTTGCGCGTGCGCTTCACCTTCAGCCACCTCTTGCAGAACTCGGCGTCGTCCGCGTGACGCTCGAGCTCTCGCAGGCGGTCGAGGTCGGCCGGCCACCGGTCGCCGATGGCCTCGGTGATCAGCTCCGACAGCTCCGGATTCGCCTGCAGCAGCCAGCGGCGCGGCGTGATGCCGTTCGTCTTGTTGTTGAACTTCTTCGGGAAGAGGCGGTGGAACTCCGGGAAGATGCGCGTCTTCAGCAGCTGGGTGTGCAGCGCCGCGACGCCGTTCACCGAATGCGAACCGACGATGGCCAGGTTGGCCATGCGCACGTTGTTCGTGGTCTCGTCGATGATGGCCATCCGCTGCACCGCCGCCTCGTCCGCGGCCTCGGCAAGGCTCGCGCGGAAGCGGCGGTCGATCTCTTCGATGATCTGCAGGTGCCGCGGGAGGAGCTTGCCGAGCAGCTCTTTCGACCAGGTCTCGAGCGCTTCCGGCAGCACGGTGTGATTGGTGTACGCGAACACGCGCTCGCAGATCCACCAGGCGTCGTCCCACGCCAGCGCTTCTTCGTCGACGAGCACGCGCATGAGCTCCGGAATTGCGATGGCGGGATGCGTGTCGTTGAGCTGGATCGCGACCTTCTCCGGGAGCCGCTCCCACTCCCCTTTGTGATGCTTGGCGAAGCGGCGGAGGATGTCCTGGATGGTCGCGGTGGTGAAGAAGTACTGCTGCTTGAGCCGCAGCTCGCGTCCAGCGTACTGGTCGTCCGGCGGATAGAGGACCTTGGAGATGTTCTCGCTGCTGGTCTTGTCTTCCACCGCCTCGACATACGCGCCGGCGTTGAACTTCTCGAGGTCGAACTCCTGGCTCGATTTCGCCGCCCACAGACGCAGCGAGTTCACGACGTCGTTCTTGAAGCCGGGGATCGGCACGTCGTACGCCATCGCGTAGACGTCGCGCGTGTCGACCCAGCGCATGCGCGAGCGGCCGTGCGCGTCGGTGTACGACTCCACCCGCCCGTAGAACCGCACCGGGAAGAGCACCTCGGGGTGCGCGACTTCCCACGGGTTGCCGTGACGCAGCCAGTTGTCCGGCGCCTCGGCCTGGTTGCCGTCGACGATCTGCTGGCGGAAGATGCCGTACTCGTAGCGGATGCCGTAGCCGTAGAACGGGAGTCCCAGCGTGGACGCGGAATCGAGGAAGCAGGCCGCGAGGCGTCCGAGGCCGCCGTTGCCGAGGCCTGCGTCGTTCTCGCGGTCGGCGAGGTCTTCGAGCTCGTAGCCGATGCGCTTCATCGCCTCGGCGTGCTCATCTCCGGCACCGAGGTTGAGGACGTTGTTGCTGAGCATGCGCCCGAGGAGGAACTCGAGCGAGAGGTAGTAAACGCGCTTGACGTCTTCGCGGTAGTAACGGTCCTGCGTCACGAACCAGCGGTCCATGAGCCGGTCGCGGACCGCATACGCGAGCGCCTGGAAGAGATTGTCGTCGCTGGCCGTGAACTCGTCGCGTGCGATCGAGTACATCATCCGATGCGCGAACGCGTCGACGATGGAGTCGGCGTCGAGACCACCTGCCTTCGGTTTCGGGATGGTCATGCGCGGCACGCCTCGTACACGGCGTGCATTCTACGCGGCTGCACCAGCACCGACGAAGATGCGGTCGTCGCACGTTCGACGACCGCACCTGTCAGCGAATGCTCAAAGCGGTGTGGCTACATCCCTGGCCAGCAGCATCTTGCCGATCCTGGCCGAGGCGCCTTTCCAGAAGCCCACTTCTCCTTCGAACGTGCGCGGGTTGCGGAACGTGCCGAAGACGATGTCCCAGAGCGGGAGGTCGCTGTAGTTGTAGGCGTGGACGCCGCGCATGTGGTGAATGCCATGACTTTCCGGGCGCTGGATGATCCAGCCGAGCCAGACCGGCGTGCGGAGGTTGGCGTGCTGGAAGATGCCGTTGAACGTCAGGAAGAGGTTCCCCAGCACCGCCGCGCCGACGGTGACGCCGAGGAGCGGGCCGAAGACCAGCGTCTGAAGGGTCACGAACATGAAGACATCCGTCGGTGCAAGATAGTACGCACCCCACGCATCCAGAGCCTCGGGACTGTGATGCATCTGGTGAAACACCTTCCAGAGCGTATCGTTCCTGTGGATGGTGCGGTGATACCAATAGTGCACAAGCTCGTACAGCAGGATGGCGACGACCGCGCCACCGGCCGTGCCGAGGAAGGAGAGATTGAAGAGCGTGCGGGTGCCGAGCAGGCGCCCCCACAGCATCGGGACGGCAAACGAGAGCGCGATCGCGAGCAGCGTCACCGCGAACGCCCGCAGGCGCCAGAAACGCGGCGTGTCGTACTTCCGTGCGCGGTACACGGAATCGATGATGAGAAACAGCGGCAGCAGGGCGAGCGTCGCCAGCGGTACGATTTCGAGCCAGGTCATGGCAGTTACCTCCGTAGAATTAGGACCTGCACCAACCTGGGGCCGCCGCTGCCGTAAGTCGTGAATGACGCCTGATGTTTTTCTGAGAGTGCGATGAATGTCTTCCGCTTCGGCCGCTTCCGGCTCGATCCGGCGCAGGGGCTCCTGTCGTCGGATGCGGGCGACATCCCGCTGACGCCGAAGGCGTTCGACACGCTGCGCGTGCTCGTCGAGAGCGCCGGGACGGTGATCTCGAAGCGCGACCTGCTGGACCGCGTCTGGCCGGATGCGCACGTCGACGACAACAGCCTCGCGCAGAACATCTCCCTCGTGCGCAAGGCGTTGGCGGCGTCCGATCCGGCGACCGATTACGTGCAGACGCTGCCGCGCCGCGGGTACCGCTTCGTGGCACCCGTGACGCGCGACGCCGCCGTGCAGGACGACGCGGAGATCTGCTACGCGCGCAGCGGCGACGTGAACATCGCCTACCAGGTGATCGGCGACGGTCCGATCGACGTGGTGTTCGTGATGGGGTGGGTGTCGCACCTGGAGCTGTTCTGGAAGGAGCCGTCGTTCGCGCGCTTCCTGCGGCGCATCGCCGGCTTTTCGCGCCTGATCCTGTTCGACAAGCGCGGCACCGGGTTGTCGGACAGCGTGCCGGTGTCGCAACTGCCGACGCTCGAACAGCGGATGGACGACGTCCGCGCGGTGATGCACGCCGCCGGCTCGACGCGGGCGGTGGTGATGGGCGTCTCCGAGGGCGGGACCATGTCCAGCCTCTTCGCGGCGACGTATCCGGAGCACACGGCCGGCGTGGTGATCATCGGCGGCTACGCGCGCCGCCTGCGCGCGGACGACTACCCGTGGGGTCCGACGTCCGAGCAGCGCGACGCGTTCATCGAATCGCTGGAGCGTGAATGGGGCGGACCGGTCGGGATCGAGGACCGTGCGCCGTCGATGGCGGGCGATCCGGAGTTCAGGAAGTGGTGGAGCACGTACCTGCGCATGGGAGCCAGTCCCGGCGCGGCCGCCGCTCTCACCCGAATGAACGCGGAGATCGACATCCGCAACGTGCTGCCGAGCATCCGCGTCCCGACCCTGGTCATCCATCGCAGCGGCGACCGCTGCCTGCGCGTGGAGGAAGGGCGCTACATCGCGGAGCGCATCCCGGGTGCCCGCTTCCTGGAGCTGCCGGGCGACGATCACCTCCCGTTCGTCGGCGACCAGGATGCGATCCTCGACGCGGTGCAGGACTTCGTCAGCGGCCTCAATGCGGTGCCGGACCGCTCGCGGGTGCTGGCGACGCTGCTCTTTCTGCGGACGGATGTCGACGAGAAGCACCTGCTGTTCTCCGACCTCGACGAGGACGCCTCACGCGAGATCGGCTGGTTCCAGGGAAAGAAGATCGGCCGCGTCCACGATGCGCTGGTCGCAACCTTCGACGGCCCCGCACGCGCCATCCGCTGCGCCGGCGCCCTGCTCGACGCCGCGGCCGCGCGCGGCGTGCGTCTCGCGGCCGGGCTGCATACGGGCGAATGCGAGCTGACGGCGTCCGGTATTGCCGGAGTGTCGGTGGAGATCGGCGCGCTGCTGGCCGAGGCGGCGCAGGTCGGCGAGATCGTCGTGTCGAACACGGTGCGCGATCTCGTGGCAGGATCCGGGCTGGAGTTCGAGGCGCGAGGGCAGGCGTCGCTGGGAGCGCGGTTGGGGGAGTGGGCGGTGTTCACGGTGAAGCGGTAACGAGCTACCACTACCCTCGCCAACGGTTTGGAGTGCGGTGACCGCAGTCATCGCTTTTCCTGCGTGCAACGCCAGTCGCGGCTTGCGGGAGTAAAAGCGGTGACTGCGGTCACCGCACTCCAAATAGAATCGCGCCCTATGCATGTGCGCATCGTGTTGGTCGAGCCGCTGGAAGCCGGGAACGTTGGCGCCGCGGCGCGGGCGATGAAGAATTTCGGGTTTACCGATCTCTGGGTCGTCGGCGGGAAGACGGAGCGGACGGACAACGTGTCGGCGTGGTGGGCGGTCGGGGCGATCGACGTCGTGGAGAAGGCGACGCGCGTCGACACGCTGGCCGAGGCGCTGGCGGATTGTCATCTCACCGTGGCTACGACGGCGGTGCGCGGGCGGCAGGTGTACGAACAGCTCATGCCCGCGGACGTGGCGCGCATCGCCTCCGAGGAGCTCGGAGAGGAGCATCGTCTCGGCGTGGTCTTCGGGCGCGAAAAGTACGGGCTGTCGGGGGAAGAAGTGATGCTCTGCCAGCGCACGGCCACCATCCCGACGTGGCCGGAGTTCCCCACCATGAACCTCGCGCAGTCGGTGGCGATCTTCTGCTACGAGCTGGGGAAGGACGCGCGGCCCGCGCCGCCGGAGCGCGAGCCGGCTCCACATCACCTCACGCAGCGGCTCTACGCGCACACCCGCACGCTGCTCGAAGAGATCGGCTACTTCGGCGACAAGAATCCCGACCGGATCTGCGCCGAGCTGCAGGCGATGACCGGACGGGCGGTGCTCACGATGCGGGAGGCGTCGCTGCTCCTTGCGCTCGTGCGGCGGCTCGAGAAGACCAGACGAACCACAGAATGAGCGCGGCGAACGCGATCACGCCGGCGGCGGTCGCGAAGCTCCCCGCCCACGCGGTGCCGAAGCCTTCCGGCGCACGTCCGAGATAGACGGCCACGCCGGCGATCACCAGTCCGACCAGCCCTTCCCCACCCACGAGCCCCGAGCCCAGCAACACACCCTGATCGGCGCGCGCCTGCGCGTCCTTGCCGCGGTCGGTGCCCCAGCGGATCATGCCGCCGAGGAAGATCGGAACCATCGCCGCGACCGGAAGGTAGACGCCGACCGCAAATGCGAGCGCCGGCAACCGGAACGCCGCGGCCACGAGCGTGATCGCCGCACCGATGCCCACCAGCGTCCACGGCAGGGTCTGATCGAGCACCCCTTCGATGACGAGCTTCATCAGCGTGGCCTGCGGTGCCGGGATCTCCTCGGTGCCGAAGCCGTACGCGCGCCCGAGCAGCAGCACCGCGAGGCAGACGAACGCCGCGGAGGTGAGCACTCCCAGGAGCTGCCCGATCTGCTGGTAGCGCGGCGTGGCGCCGAGGAGATAGCCGGTCTTCAGGTCCTGCGAGGTGTCGCCGGCGATCGAGGCGGCGATCGCGACCACGGTGCCGACCGCGAGCGCACCCGCTTTGCCGGCCAGGTCGGTCCACCCCATGGCCAGGAAGATGGCCGCGGTGCCGAGCAGCGCCGCGATGGTCATGCCGCTGGTCGGATTCGACGTGACGCCGACCAGACCGACGATGCGCGAGGAGACGGTGGCGAAGAAGAACGCGAAGAACGCGACCAGGATCGCGGCCACGAGCCGGTGCGTGAAACCCGGCAGCGTGCCGAATGCCTGCGGCACGGTCGCGAGCAGCGCGACGACGCAGATCGCGCCGACGATGGTGGTCGTGAACTGCAGGTCGAGCGAGGTGCGCGGCACGGCGGCGTGCTCGGTGGCGCGCTTGCGCATCTGCGCGGTGCCGACGCGGAAGCTCTCGATCATGGTCGGGATGCTGCGGATGAGGGTGATGATGCCGGCCGTCGCGACCGCGCCGGCGCCGATGTAGCGGACGTAGCGCGACCACAACTGCCCCGCGCTCATCTGGTCGATGGTCAGTTTCAGCTCCGGAAAGTAGGGCGTGGTCTGTCCCGCGCCCCAGTACGCGATCACCGGAATGATCACCAGCGAGGAGAGCAGGCCGCCGCCGACCATGACCGCGCTGACGCGCGGCCCGAGGATGAAGCCGACGCCGAAGAGCGCCGCGGAAACTTCCGTCGCCAGCTCCCCTTTGCGCAGGAACGGGATGCGCGTGCTGAGCTCGTCCGGGATGACTTTGAAGCCGCCCACGATGGCCTTGAACGCGGCACCCGCGAGGAGTCCTTCGAATACGCCTCGCGCCCTGCCGCCTCCCTGGCTGGCGATCAAGACTTCGGCGCAGGCCGTCCCTTCCGGATAGGGCAGCGTCGCATGCTCTTTCTCGATGAGGTACTTGCGCAGCGGGATCATGAACAGCGTCCCGAGCACGCCTCCCGCGAGCGCGAGGAGCGTCATCTGCAGCAGCGACGGTTCGATGCCCCAGAGGAAGAGCGCCGGGAGCGTGAAGATCACGCCGCTGGCGACCGAGCTCGAAGCCGAGCCGATGGTCTGCGACATGTTCGCTTCGAGGATGTTGCCGCGCACGAGCTTGTACACGGCCACGGTCATCACGGCGATGGGGATGGACGTGGAGATCGTGAGCCCGGCGCGCAATCCGAGGTAGGCGTTGGCCATCCCGAAGATGATGCCGAGCAGGATTCCCGGAACGAGACCGCGCCACGTGAACTCATCGAGCCGCGCCTCGGGCGCGACGTAAGGCTTGTGCATGGGGGAATGCTAACTGACCCACCTGTCATCCTGAACCGTGCTTCAACGGCGCGAGTCGTCCAGCGCTTTCATCAAGTCGCGCGCGCCGTGGATGAACGCGAGGATCTGAACTTCACGGTCGAGACTCAGCCGCGCTTTTGACGTTCTCCCACGCTGGCTCGGTCCACCTTACTCGCCAAGCCACCGCGCCATCCGTCGTTCGATCTCATCCTGGTCGACGAGCTCACCACGATCCGCTGCTTCGATGCCGCGGCGGACCGCCTGCTGCACGTAGATGTGGTAGTGGGTGTCCTCGAACGACGCTTCCTCAGGGAGGGTATCGAGAAGCTGCCGGACTTGTTCTTTCGGTCTGCCCACGTTGCGATTCTACCTCCCTGCCACCGCAAAGTAATGCAGCCCATCAACTGCCAGCGTCTCGAACCTCACCTGCCTGAACCCCGCCTCGCCGAGCATCTTCGCGGCGCGTTCTGTTCCCCACATCCGGCCGAGCGCTTCTCCTTCCTGGCCGAGGGCGAGGGGGACGGAGTGCATGGTGGAAAGGGCGTAGAGCATGGGGGCGAAGGGGTGGTCGATGTTGCGGGAGAGGTGACTGGAGGCGGCGATCTCCTGCATGACGAAGGTGCCATCGCGTTTCAGCGACGCGGCGATGTTGCGGAGGACCAGGCGGGGGAACCCTTGTTCGTGGATGGTATCCAGGGCCAGCACGAGGTCGTACGTGCGCGGCTCGTCGAGGCTGGCGATGTCGCCGACCGCGAACTCGGCGTTCGGCAGGCCGGCTTCGCTGGCGCGGGCGATCGCTTCGTGCGACAGGTCGTAGCCGCGGAAGTTGGAGCGTGGGAACATCCCGGCCATCACCTGCAGCAGCGCGCCATCGCCGCAGCCGGCGTCGAGGACGCGCGCACCGAGGTCGAGGTGCATGCGCAGGCCGGGCACGAGGTCGAGGAGCTGGTCGACGTACGATTCATCGAGCATCAGGCGCCTGTCGGAGGAGATGAGTCCGTTCAGCCTGTCGTATGTGTCCGGCATCACGCCGCCGCCGCTGCGGAAGCCTTCCACCACCAGGTCCTCGGTGGACGCGAGCAGCGACAGGAGCTCCGCGACGGGCGCGAGGTTGTTCGTCCCGGCACCGCGCGACAGCACCGCCGCGTATTCGACGTGCAGAAAGTACGTGGCCGCGCGCTCGTCGTAATCGAGGATGTGCGCGCTGGTCATCGCGGCCAGCCATTCGCGCACGTACCGCTCCGCCAGACCCGCCGCGGAAGCGAGTTGCTCGCTCGTGGACGGAGGCATGGTCGCCAGTACGTCGAAGAGTCCGAGACGGTGGCCGAGGCTGATCATCAGGCCGATGAAGCCATTATTGAGGGTGCGCGTGATGCGCCCCGCGTACACGCTCGCACCCACACTCTGGTCCATACCTGGTTCCATGACGGTCATCCATCCTCCAGTGATGCTGCAATGTGGCGTCACCACTCCCCCTCAATCCGAGCGAGAATGTGGGGAAAGCGTGCAGATGTCGTTGCGCGCATGACGAATGTTCCGTTTTGGCGAGTTTGAGCTCGACCTCGACCGTTACGAGTTACGTCGCGGCAGCGAGGTAGTGAAAACCGAGCCGCGCGTGCTCGAGGTGCTCGACTACCTGATCGAGCGGCGGGAGCGCGTCGTGCCGAAGGAAGAGCTCCTCGACGCGATCTGGCGCGACGTGCACGTCTCGGAGTCGGCGCTGACGACCACGATCCGCGACATGCGCCGCGCGCTCAACGATTCGCCGGGCGAGCCGCGCTGGATCCGCACGATCTATGGACGCGGCTTCCGTTTCGTCGGCGACCTCGAAACGGTCGCTGCTACTCCGCCGCCCGCACCGGCTCGGCCGGTGGACACGCGCAAGTCGATCGCGGTGCTGCCGTTCGCGGACCTCAGTCCGGAGCGCGACCAGCAGCACTTCTGCGATGGGATCGCCGAGGAGCTGATCAACGCGCTGGCACGGATCGAGGAGCTGCGCGTGATCTCACGCACGGCCGCCTTCGACTTCCGCTCCGACGACGATCTCCGCGCCCTCGGCGAGAAGCTCGGCGTCTCGAACATCCTCCGCGGCAGCGTGCGCAAGGCGGACGACCGGCTGCGCATCAGCGTGCATCTCGTCGACGTGACCAGCGGCCATCACATGCTCAGCGAAAAGTACGACCGGCAGGTGGGCGACATCTTCGCGCTGCAGGAGGAGATCGCGGAGAGCACCGCCCGCGCCCTGCTCGGCGTGCTGACGGAGCGCAACCGCGACGCGATCAAGTCGCGCCCGGTGCGGCTCGACGCGTACGAGTTCTACCTGAAGGGACGCACCTACCTCGGGCAGAAGACGCGCAAGGGGCTCGACGCCGCGGTCGGGATGTTCGAGATCGCGCTCGAGTTCGATCGCGATTACGTCCTCGCCTACACCGGACTGGCCGACGCGCTGACGGAGCTGTATGCGCTGGACGGCGATACGCAACTGATCGGCCGCGCCGACGCCACCAGCCTGCGCGCGGTCGAGCTCGCGCCGCAACTCGCCGAATCGCACATCTGCCGCGGCCACGTACTCGCCGCGCAGAAGCGCTATCGCGACGCCGCGGCGGAGCTGGAGATCGCGCTGCTGATCGCGCCGGGGTCGGCGGAGGCGCAGGGGCGTCTCGACGCGCTACGCGCGGAACGTAGAACGTAGAACACGGAACGACCAGCAACGCGTCTCAGAGCTTCAGGATCAGCTTCGTCATGTCGTGCTGGTTCCCGTCCGGATCGGTGCCGTAGCCGGGCTGCACGTAGGACGTGAAGCCGAGCTCCTCGAGCGTCGCCACGGCGTCCGCTTCGAGGTCGGAGATCAGCATGCAGCTGATATGGCGCAGGCCGCGCTCCCGGGCGATGCGGATCAGGTGGTTCACGAGCGTCGTGCCGAGGCCACCGCCGCGGTACTCCGGATCGAGCATCCACTTGATGCGGCCGACGAGGCGGAGCGGACCGCCTTCGCGGAGATGCAGCGTCGCGTCGGCGACGATGCGGGCTCCGTCGGTCGCGACGAGCGGAAAGACCTTGCCGTAGTCGATGCTGCGGCCCCAGCTCTCGATCAGCGAGCGGTTGTCGAGGTTGTCCCAGGCGAAGCGGCGGTATTCGCCGGGAAGGCGATGAAAGAAGTCGTACAGGGCGTCGACGTCTTTCTCGGAGAAGGGACGAAGCAGCACGCGGCGGCCGTCGCGCAGCGAGCATTCCTGCGGGTAACGATGCGGCAAAGGGACCCCCTTCGGATCGGGAGATCGGGTGTGGGCAGGCGAGGCCGCCTGCCCGTCACCGCGCGCGCTTACTTCTTCTTGGTGGCGCCGACGATTGCGTCTTTCGCGGCCTTGGCGATGCGGAACTTCAGCACCTTCTTGGCCGGAATCTTGATCGCCTCACCGGTTGCCGGATTGCGGCCGGTGCGGGCCTTGCGGTTCACGAGCACGAGCTTGCCGAGCCCCGGGATCGTGAAGCCCTTCTTGGCCTCTTTGTACGCGACTTCACCCAGCGCTTCGAGCATGCGCTGAGCGGTTTTACGCGGAACTTCCGCTTCTTCCGCGATGTGATTGATGAGCTGCGATTTCGTCATGGGACCAGCTGCCATAGTTGGGTCCAATCTCCTTCAGGCGTGTTTGTCCGTTGCCGGACGAGCCGTCGCAATGTAACGACGAACGCTGTGGGATGCAATGCATTTTTTGCGATTTTGGGCCGGAAAACGCCACTTTTCGCTGTTTACTTCGAATGATGCACAACGCGCGTTGCTACGATCCGTCAGCGGCGCGGTTCACATGCTCGCGAACCAGTCGATCGCTTCGGTGGCGACGTCGGGCGGGACGGTGTGGGGGCCGGTGAACTCACGGTAGAGGACGGAGTAGCCGGCGGACTGGAGGCGCGGGACGAGGACGCGGCTGCAGCGGTCGACCGGCAGCACGCGGTCGTCCGTGCCGTGGGAGACGTAGACGCCCGGCGTGCCGTGCTGCGCCGGGGCGCTCAGGAAGCCGGGAGAGAAGGCGAGAATGTGCGTGAAGAGGTCGCCGTTGGCGATGCCGATCGTCAGCGCGTACGACGCACCGTCCGAGAAGCCGCCGACGGCGATGCGTTCCGGGTCGATGAGGTAGCGCGCAAAGACGTCTGCGAGCGCATCGTCGAGACGGTCGACGTCGGGGCCGAGCGTCGCCTGGATGACGTCCCAGGTGGCGCCGATCGATTTCGGCGCGAAGACGATCGCGCCGGTGCGGTCGGCGTGCGGACGCATGAGGTTCATCATCCCTTCCGGTGCACCGCCGGCGCCGTGCAGGATGACGATCAGCGGAACGGCGCGGCGCGGGTCGTACGACTCCGGAACGTAGAGCGTGCCGCTGCCGATGCGTCGCGAGCCGCGCGCGCCCGCTGTTGCCGGTGACGAGGGGCGCGCGTCGATGCGTCCGGCCGCGGACGCTGAGTCGACCTCCTCCGCGAGCGGCGAGGCGCAACCGAGCAGGCCAGCAGCGGCGGAGAGGGCGAGCAGTCGTCTGCGGCTGAGCATGGCACGGTTCCTTCTACGTCGGGCCTCATGATTATCGAGCGCCTTGCACGACTCGGCTACACGTCGGTCGGAATCGTTTACATGATCGTGGGCGGATTCGCGGTCGCCGCCGGCCTTGGCAAGCGCGGTGAGGCGGGCAGTCAATCCGATGCCTTCGCTTTCATCCTCCGCCAGCCGTTCGGACGCGCGCTGCTGATCGCGATCGCCGCCGGGCTGTGCGGATACGTGCTCTGGCGCTTCACCAGTGCAGTCATGGACGACGAGCATCGCGGCAATGATGCCAAGGGGATCGGCATCCGCCTCGGCAGCTTCGGACGCGGACTCGTCTACGCCGTACTGGCGGTCGAGGCGATCCGCATGGCCATGCATCGCGGCGGCGGAGGGGAGGGAGGCGAGCAACAGGCGCAGCACTGGAGCCGGCGCCTGATGAATGCGCCGTTCGGGCCGTGGCTCCTCGCCGCTATCGGCCTGGGGGTGGTCGGCTACGGCGCGTACCAGTTGTACAAGGCCTGGGATTCGAAACTGAGCAAGCGCATCCGCCTCGGCGAGATCGACAGCCGCGTGCGGCGGAAGGTGATCGCGATCTCGCGCTTCGGCATCGGCGCCCGCGGCATCGTTTTCGTCGTCATCGGCGGCTCGCTCCTCATCGCCGCGTTCAAGCACAACCCCGGCGCCGCGCACAGCTCGACCGGCGCCCTGCAGGTGCTGCCGCAGCCGATGCTGGCGGTGGTGGGTGCGGGACTGGCGGCGTACGGCGTGTATGCGCTGGTGAATGCGCGGTATCGGCGTATGTAGGGCCGAGGGCCTATTCGAGCCGCAGCACCGACGTCTTCCCCTCCCACACCTTCTCCCTCGTGAACGGCACGTTCCACTCGCCGCCTTGCTGGGCGAGCGGGAGAAAGTCGTCGTAGTGGGGGCTGAAGGGGTTGCCGGATTGTCCGAGGGCGCCGTAGATCGAGAAGGCGTCGGGATTGGACCAGTCGAGGACGAAGCGCATGCTCGGGCCGACGTGGGTGCGGAAGGACTGCGACTCCTCGTGGTAGCTGTAGAAGTTCGCGTTGAGCGTGCCGGCGTCGCCGCTTCCGGCGAAGGGGCCGCGGTTGAGGTGCAGCCAGGCATCGAGTACTTTCGCGCGTGCGAGCGGATGCTTCACCAGCAGCGTGCACGCTTCGCCCCAGGTGCGGCCCTTCGCGATGGCCTTCGCTTCCTTCATCGCGCGTGCGGAGATGTCGACTTCGGTCTCCACGCGCGGCGTGCGGCGGTCGTCGATGGCGGTGCGCGTGGTGAGCGCTTCGTCGAGGAGCGCGCGTCCCGTGTCCCACTCCGCTCCTAGCTCGTCCTCGAAGATCGCACGCGGAAGCCGCCGCCACCACGCCGCGAACAGGAGCGCGGCCTTGCTGTCGGAGGACATCCTCCCGTCCCACCGCGCGAGAAGCTGTGCTTCGGCGTTCAACCCGGCCGCGCGCGCCCCCTGCTCCGCCAGCGACTTCCAGCGCGTGGCGATTCCGGAGACGAGGTCGAGTTGCACCGCGTGCATGTCGGCGGGCGTGTGCTTATTGGGAAGCAGCGCGTTCGCGCGCACGATGCGGTAGGGGTCATAGAAGCCTGGGATCGCATTCGGCGAGCCGGGCGAGACCGGCTGGTTGTTCGAGCTGGCCAGGAAGCCCTGCTGCGGATTGAGCGCATGCGGCGTGTCGCCGAGCGCGCGGTAGCCGCGCCAGACCGTATTCGGGTCGCTCGCCTTCTGCCGCGCGTAGGTGTCGTAGCCGCGGATGGGGATCGGCGCGCCGAGCTGGTAGCCGATGTTGCCGGCGCGGTCGGAGTAGATCCAGTTCGCGTCGAGCGCGCCGAAGCGGGTGATCGCGCCGCGGAACTCGTCGAAGTTGCGCGCCTTCTGCAGCCGCAGCGCGGCTTCGCTCAGCTCCGCGACCGAGAAGTCGAAGCCCGCCCAGCGCAGCGACGTCTTCCCGTCGATCATCACCCCGCGCGCGCCGTGGCGCACTTCGAGGACGCGCGGCTGCTCCTCCCCTTTCACGCGGATCTCTTCGCGGATCGCGGGACCGCGCGGGGCGTCGTCGTAGTAGTCGATCAGGTCCACCGAGGCGACGGTGAAGGAGAACGCGATCTCGGCGTTGTGGCCCATCACCACATACGGCGCGCCGCCGTACGTGACGCCGACGACGTTCAGTCCTTCCTCGCTGTGCAGTCCGGCCACGTACCAGAGACCGGGTGCCTGGTCGATCGCAAGATGCGGGTCCGAGGCGTGCAGCGCCGCCTTCGTCGAGGAGTGCGACGGCGCCATGACCCACGAGTTCGACGCGGTGGTGATGCGCAGGTCCGGCACGAGCGCCGGAACAGTAGGGGGCGACCAGGGATGTCCCGCGCGCGCCAGCGCCTGTCCGGGAAGGCCGAGCTTCTCGATCACCTTCTGGTAGCGTTTATCCTGGTCCATCAGTTCGTGCGAGAACCACGTCTGGTAGTTGCTGATGGCCAGGCAGTCTTCGATCGTCCAAGGCCGCGGCTTCAGCCGCAGGATCACAAGCTCCGGCGGCAGCACCTTTGCGGCGGCGATGGCGCCGTTCACGCCGTCGACGTAGCGCTGCATGACCGTGCGTGCGGCGGGTGTCAGCTTCCGAGGATCGACGTCGCGTGCGAAGCCGATCTTGCGCTGGAAGACGTCTGTCTCGTAGGCCGCGTCGCCAAAAATCTCGGAGAGCTCGCCGCGGGCGAGACGCCGTACGAGCTCCATCTGGAAGAGGCGCTCGGAGCCGTGCAGGAAGCCGATCGCGTAGAACGCATCCGCGTCGGTCTTCGCCCAGATCTGTGGGATGCCTTTCGCGTCGAACGTGATCTCGACCGGCGCCGCCACCTGCGTGTCGATTGTCCCGGTATATTGCGCGACCGAGCGGCGCAGGTAGAGCGGCACCCCAAACCAGAGCAGCGCCGCGAGCAGCACGATGACGATCAGGACGCGTACGGCGAGTTTCACGGCAGCCATTCTGCCGTGTCGCCGACCTGGATGACCCCGCTTTCCACGATCTCGCCGTACGCCCCGGCGCGCCAGCGCGGCTTCAGCGCCGCGCGCAGCCCCTGCTGCGCGTCGTCCATCTGCTCGCACGGTCGCGTTTCGTTGTAGATGCGCACCACGCAGCGGCCGATGCGCAGCATGCGCCCGCGCTGCCCTTCGAGGTCGATACCGCGCAGCATCACGTTCGCGCGCCGGGCGGAGGGGTGGACGTCGATGCCCAGCTCCTCCTGCGCTTCACGCCACCGCGCTTCGTCGATGATCGTGACCTGCCGCTTCCCGCCCTGGTTCGCGTTCCCGGCCAGGCCACGCCCCGCGATGCCCTCGGCGAACATGACGGGATCCATCGGACCTTTTTTAAAGCGCTTCAGCCAGATGGTGACGACTTCGCCCATGGGCTCATCGTCCCCTCAACTCATCAAAAAACGCCTTGCTGCTCACGGGGCGCCCGAGGAAGCGCTCCACGATGACCTTGGCCGGCTCTTCGCCGCCGCGGGCGAGGATCGTTTTGCGGAACCTCATGCCGACTTTCGTGTCGAGGATGTTGTTTCCCCACGCGCTGAGCAGGTCCTTGCCGATCACCTCGGACCAGAGGTAGCCGTAGTAGCCGGCCGCGTAGCCGCCGAGGATGTGGCCGAAGGTGCCGGGGAACTCGGTGCCGGGGACGTAACCGAGCAGCGACGCTGTTTCGACCTGCTTCCAGGCGTCCATGGCCGAGGCGGGCTTCTCGCCGACCAGGGCCATGTCGAATGCGGCGTACTGATGCTGGCGGGTGTAGTCGATGCCTTTGCCGTACAGACGCGCGTCCTGCAGCGCCTTGATCGTCTTCGCGTCGAGCTCCGGGCAATCGGCGCAGTAGTTCTTCAGCACCGCCAGCGTCTCCGGGCGGCGCGCCCACTCCTCGTACATCTGCGACGGCGCTTCCACGAAGTCGCGCTGCACGCTCGTACCGCCGTGCGAGGCGTAGACCGTCTCGGAGAGGACGTTGTGCATCACGTGGCCGAACTCGTGGAAGAACGTCTGCACCTCGTCGAAGGTCATCCCCGTGCGGTCGAAGTTCGTCATCAGCACGCTGATCGGCTTCCGTCCCGTGCGCGTGGAGCCGTGCCGCACCGGTGAGGCGGCGGCGTGCTTGTACTTGCCGTCGCGCGGGTAGAGGTCGAGATAGATGCCGCCGATGAAGGCGTCGGTCCCGGCGTCCCGCACGTCGTAATAGAGGACCTCCGGATTCCACAGCGGCACGGGGGCGGGCACGAACTTCAGCCCGTACATGTGGGCCGTGACCTCCATCAGCCACTGGCGCGTGGCGTCGCTCGGGAAGTATCTGCGCGTCGACTCCTCGTCGATGGCGTAGCGCTGCTCGCGGATGCGCTCGCGCCAGTAGGAGACGTCCCAGCGGTTGATCTTCGTCTGCGCGAGCGGCGTGCCGAGCGTCTTCGCCTTCAGCGCGCGGAGCTCTTCGAGCTCGCGCTTCTCCACTTCGGACACCGACTTCGCGACCTCGGCCAGGAACGAATGAACCGCCTGCGGCGTCCCCGCCATGCGCCGCTTCGTCGCGAACTCCGCGAAGCTCGTGTAGCCGTACAACCCGGCCAGCTCGCGGCGCAGCTTCGTCACTTCGTCGAGGATCTCGAGGTTGCGCGCCGTGCCGCGCTTCGTGTTGGCGACGTAGTAGCGCTCGCGCGCCTGCTCGTTCTCCGCGGAGCTCATGAAGGGGATGATGTCCGGGTAGTCGAACCCGACCACGATGTTTCCCTCGGCGTTCTTCCCCCGGTCGATGTACGACGGCGGCAGGCCCTTGTACTCGGCCGGCGTGAAGGTCAGCTTGGTCGTGTTGTCGCGGATGTTCTGGTTGAACTCCTGCGCCAGGACGGTGATGCGGTCGGAGATCTCCTTCGCCCGCGCCCGCTTCTCTTTCGGCAGCGTGACGCCGCTGTCCTCGAACGACTCGAGCAGGTCCTGCTTCCACTGCGTCTGCGCCGGCGTCGTGGGCCGGGCCGCCTTCAGACGCTCGAACAGCTTCTCGTTCTGGAACATCCCGCTCTCGAAGGCGGAGTACTTCACCAGGCAGTCCTGCGCCGCGTCGCGCACCTTCCTGTCGGGGTGCAGGTTGTTGAGCACGGCGATCGGGCTGATCACGTCCTCGACGGCAATGTTCGCGTCGTCCCACGCGTCGAGCACGGTCGTGGCATTCGCCTCGGAGAGCGGCAGCGCCTCGAACTTCGCGACCAGCTCGCTTGCTTCGTCGATGGCCTGGGTGCAGGCGGCGCGTACCGTCACGGCGTCGAGCACCGGCAGGCTCGTGCGCTCGTCGGCCGGGCGCGGCTGGGCGAGAGCGCTGCCGGCCGCCGCGAGCGCGACGGCAAGGAAATGGCGGAACTTCATGGGAGTCCTCCTGACTCTATCGTTGGAACGCGTAAGCGACCTTCACGAAGAAGGAGCGGTCGATGCGCGAGTAGTCGTACGTTCTCTGCTCGTGGTCGATCACGAGCCCGGTGTCCCCATAGCCTACGAAAAAGACGGTCTGCCAGTTCAGCTTATAGGTGTAAAGAAACGACAACAACGAGTCGCCGCTGTGCCGCGGGATCCTGCCGCCGTAGAACGCCGGCTCGCGATTGACGTGCACGCGCTGGCCGATGATCTTGAAGATCGAGCTCGCGGTGAAGCTGTACGTCGCCTTGAGGCGCAGGATGTCGGCGGTGAAGAGGCGCCCCTTCGGGATGTCGATGTACTGCCGCGTGACGTAGTTCTCGAGCAGAAGATGGTCCGAAGGGCGGAGCACCACCGTCCCGGTGAGATTCGCGCCGTCTCCGACCACCGCGTTCGCGAAATCGATCACCTCGCCGACCGAGCCGGAGAGCCCGACCGCTGGCACGCTGCGCGCTGGGTTCAGCTGGAAGGTGAAGTCGAGGTACGTCCGCTCCAGCGTCCGCGATCCGACCCGCACGCGCTGCTTCAGGAAGAGGTTGCCGCTGAACGTCGAGTTGAAGCGCCCCCGGCCGAAGAAGCCGGGGGCGAACGACTGCCCCAGCAGCCGTCCGTTCCGGTCTTCGCTGCGATCTACGCCGAGTTGGGTCCGGAAGCGCGTGAAGAATCGTTTCACCGGATAAAAGTCGAGCGCGCCGAAGACTGTCCCCCTGCGGAATCCAACCTGCGGCACGAAGCCGAGATCGGCGCGGAAAGCGTCGCCGTAATCGTCGTAGGCGGCGCTCGTCTCGTAGCGCCTGGTCTGACGCAGCCACTGCACGCGCATCGCGTGCGACTCGCCGTTCCCGAAATCGTCATTCGTGTCGCTGTAGAGAAACTGCGCGAGGACACGATCAGTCGCGTTCGGACGCCACTGCAGGTCGGGGCCGAAGACGCGGTTGTAGCCCTCTTCCCCCTCGCGCATCGTGCCGAGAAAGGCGATGAAGGAGTCGCCGATGTCCTGACGCACCCGTCCCAGGATCGACGTGGCCTTGTAGTCGACGGCGGCGTACCGCGAGCCCATGGTGCCGGGCAGGACGAGCAGTCCGCCGCCGCGATCCTGGGCCACGAGGGTGGTGTACGACGTCGAGCCGGCGCGGCCGGTGGCGCGGATGCCCATGGTCGGCGCCGTGATGCGTCGCGTGTAGACCCCCTCGATCGGCGTGTCGAGCATGTCCACGCTTTCCAGGAAGAACGGCCGCTTCTCGGGATAGAAGATGGCGAAGCGCTCGTTCACCGCGATCTGCGGAATGTCCGCTTCGACCTGTGAAAAGTCGGGGTTGTAGGTGAGGTCGATGACCGTCTGTGGATTGGGCGTCCATTTCGCGTCCACACCGACGTCCACCCCCTCGCTCTCGGGGACGATGTCTTCGTTTTCCGGCCTGCCCCCATCGCTCGCCTCGGCGGTCGCGTACGGCGCAAGCGTGATTTTCGCGGCGTCGGGAAGATTCCGGAACCCGGTGACCTCCTCCATGTTGCAGACGTAGCAGTTCACGCCGCGCGGGATGCGGCTGCTGGCCATGACGTTGCGATAGGCGCGCGGGTAGTTGCGGACGATCATCAGCCGCCACGTCTGCGTCTCCGCCTTCGGATAGCGCAATGTGGCCAGCGGGACCCTCATCTCGGCGGTCCATCCCTTCTCGTGAATGCGCGAGACGGCCTCGTAGAAGAAGTCGGGGGTGAAGTGCTCGGTGCGGGAGGCGTCGTTGTTCACCGCGTCCCCCTGCACGCCGCGCGGGTTCACGCGCAGCTGGATCGCGGTGCGCCCTTCGTTCGTGGTGTCGAGCACGAGGGCGACGAAGTCCTGGTCGCCGTGCACGCGGTCACGGTCGATGTACGGGGCGCGGATCTTCGACGGCTCGGGATCGGCGCACTCGACTCCGACATAGAGAAACTTCTCGTCGTACGTCACCCAGGCCGTGGTCGCGACGATGGGAGGCTGGTCGCCGTCGCTGCTGACGTATTCGTAAAACTTGTCGAACTTCGTGGCATGCGTCCACGCGGCGTCGTCGAGCGAGCCGTCGAGGACGACCGGCGACGGCGTCGCGTCGATCGTCAGTGCGAGGAGGAGGGCAGCGGCGAAGTTCAAGTTGTGAGCAAGGTACGCTGCCGCTGAGAGTCGCGGATTCCGCCGTCCGGATCAAGCCCATTCGTCCCACTCTCACCCTCTTCGTCACACGCTCTCAGCTTCTTGTCACAAAACCGGTCGTCTTCACGTCGATTGGCTTTCTGTTTCATGGGCCGGGGAAGCTTTCGCTCGACGAACGGGGACAGGCGTCACCGGCTGCCCTTCGATCACGTACTTGAGCACGAACGCTGCGATCGGGACACCGAGGAGCAGACCCCAGACGCCGACGAGATGCTCGGCCACCACGAGGATCACCAGCACCGCGAGCGGATGCAGCCGCAGGTGGCGTCCGTAGATCAGCGGGTTGAGCATGTACGCCTCGATCGCGTGGATCACCAGGATCGCGGCGACGAGCCAGAGCACGTGCGTCACGCCGCCGACCCGCAATGCGAGGAACGCCGCGGGAAGCGTCGAGAGGAACATCCCGAGGACCGGGATGTAGGAGCAGACGAAGACGATCATCGCCAGCAGCGCGATCGACGGCAGCCCGAGGAGGATGAAGACGACCGCGGAGAGGAGCGCGTTGACGACCGCGACCACGGACTGCGCTTCGAACGCGCGTCCGAGCATGGTCGAGAACGCGCTGAGGCCGGGGACGATCTCGCGGTAGATCTCGGCAGTGCGCCCGGTGCTGAAGCGCGCCAGCCGCTCCTTCGTGTTCGGCAGGTCCCAGATCAGCAGGAACGAGAAGATGATCGAGAGGACGAACTGGAACGCGAAGACGATGGCCTCATTCGCGAAGGCGGTCACCTCTCCGGTCACGCGCGCGCTGGTCTTCGCCAGGCTGCCGTGCAGGCGGCCGGTGATGGCCGCGTAGGCGTCGGACTCGCGGAACTCGGCGAATGTCTCTTCGCCCGCGATGGCCACGATCACGGAATCGACCGCCTCGCGCGCTTCGCGCTGCAGGAACGTCTCCCCTCCCGCCTCGCGCGCAGCCTCGCTGGCGATGTACTGCCGCGCGAGATTGCGCGCCTCGTTGAGCATGCGCGGCACGACCAGCAGCACGACACCGGTGAGCAGCCCGAAAAAGACGGCGTACACGACGACCACGTTGATCTTCCGCCGCGGAAAACGCCGCGTGAGCGCATCGACGGCGCTGTGGCCGATGTAGGAGAGGACGAAGGTCAGAAAGAAGATCGGGAAGAGATGGCGCAGGAGAAAGAGGATCGTGATCAGCCCGATCCAGATCGCCCACTTCTCGAGCTTCAATGCAAGAGCGCGGTTCACAGGCTTACTGTACGCGAGCCGGACGCGTCACCGCGATGCCGATGAAGAAAACAACGGCTCCCACCTCGTCATCGGTATGGAGTGCGGTGACTTCGTCACCGCACTCGTACCATCTACCAGATCGCCCTGAGCGCCAGTTGCATCTGGCGCGGATCACCTACACCGCTCTGCACCGTGCCGTCGAAGTTGAAGACCAGGCTCGTGACCTCGGGGCGGCGGAGGTTCTTGCTGTTGAAGAGGTTGAAGACGTCGATGGCCGGTTCCAGCGTCACGCCGCCGACTGCGAACTGCTTCGAGACGCGGAAGTCGAGGGACGAGAACTCGTTGTCCTTGCGGCCCAGGTTGCGGCGGGTTACCGAGCCGTCCGGATTGATGCGGTCCGCCGGCGCCGCGGCGTCGGCCATGAAGCGGCTGTTGCCGAAGGCGTCGTCTCCACAGAACGCGACGCTGACGACACAGGCGAGCGACTTCGGCTGCGCGGAGCGGTACGAATAGCGGACGTTCACGTCGACGCCCAGCGGGGCGTTCCAGAGCAGCCAGCTGTTGAAGCGGTGGCGCTGGTCGCGGTCGGAGTAGTGATACTCCGCGTCGAGATCGGTGATCCTGGCGTAGCGGAACGAGAACGGATCGCGCTCGTTGTCGTCGTCCGACTTGTCCTTCGAATACGTGTAGTACGCCTGGAACGAGATGTTGTGCGTCGGGCGCTTGGTCAGGCCGAGCGTGAGGCCGTGATACTGGCTCTTCGCCGTCGAGCTGACGACGGTGAGCACGCCGATCCCGTTCGTGCCGCCCGGTCCGAGGCCGGAGCTGAATGGTCCGCAGGCGAAGGTGCAGTTCGCCGGCTCGCCGTCCCACAGCAGCGGATCGTTGCCGTTGGTAAAGCGCGTGATGTGCTCCCCCTTGGCGTAGTTGTACTTCACCAGGACCGCGTAGTCGCTGATGACCTCCTGCTCCCAGGAGACCGAGGCCGAGGTGGTGCGGGGATTCTGGAAGTCCTTGTCGAAGACGAAGACGTCCGGATGGTCCGGGGCGCCGACGCAGGATGCGGAGAGCAGGTTCGGATAGGCGGGCAGGCAGCCGTCGAAATTCACGGCGCTGCTGCGGAAGATGGTTTGTCCGCGGCTGCCGTTCGTCGAGCGGGACGACGCCAGGGTCAGGCCCGGCACGCGTCCGTAGAAGATGCCGGCGTTGGCGCGCAGCACCTTGCGCCCATCGCCGCCCGGATTCCATGACATGCCGAGGCGGGGCGACCACATGTTCTTATCGGACGGAATCTCACCGTTGGACGGGAACTCCACTCCCCCGACGGTCTTCCCGATGAACGGAGCGAAGAAGACCTCGTTGGCCGGGGTGATCACGTCCGGCTGGATCTGGGCCTCCCAGCGGAGGCCGAACTGCAGGTTCAGGTTCGGCGTGGCCTGCCAGGAGTCCTGGACGAAGACGGCCGGCTCTTTCTGCGGGATGCTCTGCGTCCCGGCCTCCTCGACGGAGATGTCGCCCACGCCCGCCTGCTGCAGGTAGAGCAGGACCGGTCCGCTGACAGCGTAATCCGGGACCTGGTCGTGATCCACGTCACCCGCAGGGCAGGTGCCGTTCGCGGAGCTGGCGAACGGCGCGTCGAACCCGTCGTCCGCGTCGTTATCGCTGCATTCGACGTAATTGGGATTGTTCGCGTATTTGAGGAAGCCGTCGGTGGAACCGAAGATGAAGCGCCCGTTCGCGAAGCCGAGGAACGTCTGCACCGAATCGACCTGGTTGTACTCGACGCCGGCCTTGATCGAGTGCGCGCCGCGCAGCCACGACATGTTGTCGTTGAACTGGACGCGCGTGTCGTAGTACTCGACCGGGATGAAGAACGGCATGCCGAAGCGGTAGCTGCTGCCGAAGTCGAATGCAGTGTCGGGCAGCGGGCGATCCTGCCCCGCGACATTCGGGCCGTTGTACGGGCGCGGACGATCTTCGCGCGCGTACTGGAACCGGAACTCGTTGAGGAGATCGCTGCGCAGGGTCGAGATCAATGAACCGGTGCCCGCGTGCGAGGAGTCTTCCTCGATCGCATTCGCGCTGCGTCCCCACGAGTCGACGTCGAACGTGCCGTTGGCCTGCTCGGCCCACGTGTAGTTGTAGCGGAGCGTGGCCAGGTGGCTGGCACTGACGTTCCAGTCGCCTTTGGCGAGGAAGACGCGTGCATCGTTCGTGCGCTCGATGGGCAGGTTCTCTCCCGGCGAGCCGAGGCCCGCAAACAGATCCACGACGGACTGCTCGATGCGCAGCGGGTCGGTCTGCTTCGTCGTTTCGGCTTTCTGGAAGTCGAAGGCGGTGAAGTAGAAGATCCGGTCGGCCACGACCGGCCCGCCGAGCGTAAAGCCGGTCTGATACTGGCTCGAATCGAACTTCGGCGCCTCGGTGCCGTCCGGACGCTGCGGATTGGAGGAGAGCGAGTCGTTCTTGAGCACGAAGTGCGCGGTGGCGGCGACGTCGTTCGTCCCCGATTTCGTGATCACGTTGATGAAGCCGGACTGCGAGCGTCCGAACTCCGCGTTCGCCCCGTCGGCGACCACGACCAGCTCCTTGACCGCGTCGAGGTTGAAGGTGAACGCCGGACGCTGTCCGCCGCGCTGTTCGCCGAAGAAGGGGTTGTTGAAGTCGGCGCCGTCGACCGAGACGTTGTTGGAGATGCCTTTCTGGCCATTGACCGAGATTTCGTCGCCGTCCGGTCCCTGCACGATCGTCACACCGGGCGTGAGCTTGGTGAGCTCGAGGAAGTTCCGGCCATTGTTCGGCAGGTCCGAGACCGCCTCTTCACTGAGTCTGGTCGCCCCCTCCGTGCGCGCCGTCTCGATGAGCGGCGCCTCGGCGGTCACGACGATCTCCTCCGTGGTGACGGCCTGCCCGAGCCTGATGTCGAGCGTGCGTGTCTGCCCTACGCCGAGATCGATGCCTTTCAGCACCTGCGGCGCGAAGCCGTCGAGGGAGGCTTTCACCTCGTAGGGCCCGAGGGGGAGCAGCACACCGCGGAAGCGGCCGGCGCCATCCGTCACCTGCACCTGCTCGAAGTTCGTGGAGACGTTTCGGAGCGTCACCGTGACGCCCGGCAGCACGCCGCCGGTGGCGTCGCTCACCGTTCCTTCGATGACGCCGGTGGTGGCCTGCGATTGCGCAAACACGAGGGTGGGAAACAGGACGAGAAACACGAGGAACGACCGGAAAACGGACGTGTGGCGCATGGGGCCTCCTCTTGCGTTACTTCTATTCAGTTTGGACTGTGCGGACACAATACGCCCGCCGCGCGGTGTCTGCAACGTGACCGGCCTCACGTGCGGTGTGCACTGTACGGGCGTACTCTCGCAGCCAGTCCTCGGTCATGCGCCTGTTCCGTAAATGCGTCGCGTTCCTGCTCTATGGAGTCCTTTTCCTGCCGGGCGGAGATTCGTTCCGCCTCACCACCTGGATGCGCGCGGTGGCGGTGACGTCCACCGCGTTCGACTCGACGATGCGGCGCCGCCGTACCCGGATGGAGAGCGACCGCCTCGCGCGCTCCGTGCAGATGCTGCAGCTGGACGCCGAGCACGAGGAGCGCACGCTGCGGATCAGGTGGCGGTAGGGACCGGATTGAGAATTGAGGATTGAGGATGAAGGATTGCTCCGCTGATGGAGCGCCCTCCTCTCCTCAATCCTCAATTTCATCCTCAATCCTGCTTTCGAAGGTACTTCGTGACCGCCGCCATCTCGCGGGTGCGCAACGTGGCGCATTCGTTCACCTGCTCGGTGACGCGCTCGAGCGCACGGTCGGTTCCTTCGACCTTGTGGCTCGCGAAGAACTCGCGCGCTTTCTCGACGCGCACCGGCTCGCAGCCGCTGGCCATGAACGGCATGTTCGCCGTGTACGAGGGCGGGATCCTCTTCACGATCTCGTCATAACGCGAGGTGACGAACGCGAACGTCTCGTCGCGTTCCTCGGCAGTCTGGCCGCCGGTAAAGAGCACGCCCAATTCCTGCGGCCGCACGGGGCCGGTGAACGCGTACTCGCGCGCCTTGAGGCGCAGTTTCGGGTCACGGAACCGCGCCAGGCCGACGAGGAAACGCTGCCGCTCGGCGGGGATGGCCGCGGCTTCGAAGCGCTTGCGGTACTCCTCGAAGAGCGCTTCGTCGCCGCTCATCGCGGAGAGGGTGACCGCGGTGCCGGCGATGGTCGGATGCACCGACGTGGGATCGGCGAGGTACTTCGCCAAGGTCTCTTTCGCGAACGCGCGCACCTCGGCGTCTTCACCGAACTGGCCGAGGAGCGAAAGGACCTCGGGACGGAGGATGGTCAGCTTCTCGGACTCGCCGGGCTTCGGCGTGAAGCCGATCCGGTCGAGCGTGGGGCGGAGCGTCTTGCGGATCAGCGCGGTGAACAGCGGACGCGTCTCCGGGCTGTCGAACGTGAAGCGCGCGTTCGTGACCGCGCCGACGGCCATGGAGAGCACCTGCGGATCGGAATCCGAGGTGAAGCGGCTCACGACGTCGAGGTAGACGTCGCCGTGCAACGTGCCGTTGCTGAAGAGCGCTCCAACGTTGCCGACAAACGCGAGCCGCTCTTTCGGCGCGAGCACTTCACCCGCGCGCGCGGCGAGCGTCGTCATCGCGTCCTGCGGCAACTGCCAGCGGTAATAGCCGGCGGCGTTCGCGTGGGGATAGATCCACGTCACCGCTTTGTCGAGCTTCACGGTCTTCGAGGGCGCGTCGAGCATCACCGGCGTGACGCCGTTTGCATGGCGCAGCGTCACCGGGATGCGCCACGGCGCCGCGGCGATGCTCGCACCGTTCGTAAAACGGGACTGCGTCAGGCGCACTTCCGTTGGCGACAGGATCTCCACGTTCACGAGCGGAATGCCGGGCTGCGTCACGAACGACTGGAGCGCTTCGGCCGTTCCTTTGGGCGCGTGCTTCGCGAGGGAGGCAAAGAACTCCGACGCGTTCGCATTGCTCCAGGCGTTCGCCTTCAGATGCGCGAGCACGCCCTGGCGGAACGGCTCCGGCCCGATCCACTGCTCGAACATCGACAGCACGGCCTTCCCTTTGTTGTAGGCGACGCCGACGTTGTCCATCGCTTCTTCGGGCGACGAGTTCGTCCTGCGGATCGGGTCCGTGGTCGCACGCGCGTCGGTGTGCATCACGTACTGGATGTTGCCCATCTCCGACATCTCATGGCCGAACTCGGGGAAGAGCTGCGCCGTGATCTTGTCGCCCATCCAGTCGGCGAAGGATTCGTTGAGCCAGAAGTCGTCCCACCACTCCATGGTCACGAGGTCGCCGAACCACATGTGCGCGAGCTCGTGCGCGTTGATGCGGATCATGTTCTGACGTGCAGCCGGCGTGGCGGTCTTCTCGTCGAGCAGAAGGACCGTGTCGCGAAACGTGATCGCTCCCGGGTTCTCCATCGCGCCGGCCCAGTACTCCGGCACGGCGATGAGATCGACCTTCTCGAACGGATGCTTGCTGCCGAAATACTCTTCCAGCGCCGCGAGGATGCGCGGCGTGACCGCGGCCGCAACGTGCGTGAGGTGCCCCTGCCCTTTCGGCGCGATGACGCGCCCGGGCACCGACATGCCGGGGATCGGCGTGTAGTCGAACTTCCCGACCGCCAGCGCGATCAGGTACGACGGCAGCGGCTTCGTCGTCGCGAAGCGGATGATCTTCGTTTCCGCCGTCGCGCTCTCGTTCGCCACCGGCGTGTTCGAGATCGCGTCGTACTGCACCGGGATCGCCACCGTCAGCTCGTACGGGATCTTGATCGACGGCTCGTCGAAGCAGGGAAAGGCGCGGCGCGCGTCGATGGCCTGGAACTGCGTGAAGAGGTACGGCTCGCCCCCCTTCATCTCCATCTTGTACAGGCCGACGGCCTGCCGGTTGAACTTGTTCGTGAACGAGATCGCGAGCGTGTAGCTCCCCGGCGCGAGCTGCTTCTCCGCGGTGACGAGGATGGTGCCGTCCTCCCCCGCCGCCTGGATCACCCCGACCGGATCTCCGCCTTTGGTCAGCGTCATCGAGTCGATCGTGAGGTCGATCGCATGCATCCGGAACGCGGTAGTCGCTTTCTTCACCTCGAGAGCGATGGTGGTCGTCCCCCGATAGGAGTCGCTGCGCGGATCCGCCTCCAGCGTCACCGCCTGCGAGGCGGGTACGACATCCCGCCCGAGACGGACGGTCTCAGCAGCCGAGGAGAATGCGAGCAGAAGGAAACAGGCCAGAGCGCGAAGTTGCATGCGGAATGATGTACGCGCGGACGGGGCGGTTGTTGCAACAATGGGATGAACGGTTGGCGACATCTGGAGTGAGCCCCCCATAGCGGTTTGGAGTGCGGTGACCGCAGTCACCGCTTTTCCTGCCTGCGTCGAAGCCTCACGCGTGCCTCCTCAAACACGGAGTCAAAGCGGTGACTGCGGTCACCGCACTCCAAATGATCCCGGTCACGACTCCCGCTGCAACCGATCCAGCCCGTCGATCTGGCGCTGGTACCGGCGGGACATCCACCAGTTCAGCGGAATCGCCGCGAGGATCAGCAGCACGAACGTGATGGCCTCGAAGCGGATCATCTCGATCACTTCGGGATGTGCTCTCGCGAACCCGGCGAAGAACACCATCGGGCCGGGGAAGAAGACCAGGATGCGCACCCAGAACGTCCTGCCCCGATGGAAGTCGCGCTGGCGGGCGAGCTCCGTCCGCAGGAAATCAGCGGAAGCGGTATCGCCCATCTCGGCGGGAGGCGTTTCCCTCCAGCGGTTGCGCCGGATCTCGTACGCCAGGTACCCGACACCGGCCATCGTCATCGCGGCGCCGAGGCGCTGCATCGAATCGCCGGACACGACCATCCACCACATGAAAAATGCAACGAGGAACCCGCACACCAGGTACCCGTCGAACGACCGTCTGCGAAGCTTCTTCTCCATCTGTTCCATCCTTTTGCGAAGTTCATCCGGAGTCATGCGAAAGCCCTCCGTGTTCTGGTTCTGCCAAAGTCCGAGCATGTCTTCCGTGCGCTCATCTTGGCGTTCATCTGCCACGGCGTCCTCCTGACCTGAAGCGAGCGGCGAGAATCTTTTTGATGCGATGCACCCTGGTCGCCGCATTGCCCGGCGAGATGCCGACGATCTCTCCGATGGACGCGGCGTCGATTCCTTCGAGGTACAGCAGGATGACCTGCCGCTCCAGCGGGTTGAGTTGCTGGATGAAAGCGTGGAGACGCTCCACCGTCTGCTGCCGGCCGACCGATGCTTCGGTGTCGCTGCCGTCGGAAAGGCTCTCGATCTCGTCGAGGCTCACCAGAGGCCGAGCGCCGGCGCGGCGATGCCGGAGCACGTGCGTCGCCGCGACGTTGTGGGCCACGCGGTACACCCACGTGCGAAGCGAGCACTGCCCCCCGAACCCGTCGAAGCTGCGCCAGACGGCGAGGTGAATCTCCTGGAGCAGGTCGCGGCGTTTCTCGCCGTCCGCCTCATACGACCGCGCCAGCCGCTCGATCGCCGGGCCGAGCTCCCCCGCCGCCTGCTCGTATAGATGATCCCGCGCCATCGCCTGCAGTGTGCCTCCACTGAGGTAGTCGCCGGCGGATCGTGTTTCTTACACGGCGCAGGAATTGGAAACGGCTACCACGGGAGCACCGGGGGCCAGAAACCGGCCGACCGCTCCTTCCGCCGCCCCGGATCTTCAGGGGACGTGCGTTGATGAATGTCGTCCGGCTCGACCAGCTCGCTCGCGCCGTCCGGAGACGGACCGGTGCGGGTGCGCGCGAAAAACCGCTGGTTTCGCAGGAACAGCGCCTGACGAAGCAGCGCCCGGCCGACCGGCTCGCCCGATGCGCGATTGCGACGAATCCCATCTCCAAGGCGCACGATGACCTCCTCGACACCAGCATCTCGTTCCGCCGTGACGCCGTGCCGTTCCTCGGGTAGTGCAGGGAGCAGGAGATTCGTTTCATGTTTCTGCTGCGCCGAATCTTCCCCGCGAGCGTATTGATTACCGGGGAAGACATGTTGATATCGTGATTTCAGTCGCTCAGGAGACGCCACCGCCATGCTGAAGACAATCGCCCTCACCGCCACACTCGCAGCATCTGCATGCGCGACGGCGCCCGCGCCGCCCGCCTGCGCCCTGCCGGAAGCAGATCGCGCCTGGGTCGATCGCGCCCTGGAAGCGTGGCGGTTCACGTCGCGTGAGATCACGGGCATCCGCCCGGTGCCGAATTTTCAGGCGATCCTGTTCAGCGCCGATTGCGTCCTGAGGAGCACGAATGCGCTCGGCAGCCCCACCGCGGAGGGGGTGACCTGGACCGCCAGCCGTCACGCCGGAACCATCGCGCTGCCCGACGGCTCCGAGATCCCCGCGGGAGTCAACTCGTTCGTGGCGGGGAACAAGGGAGAGACGTACTTTGTGATGGCGACGCCGAGCGTCTGGGAAGCGGCAGGCGTCGGCGACAAACCCCAACGACCGACGTCGCTGATCCCGGTGCTGCTGCATGAAGGCTCCCACGTAGCGCAGATCGGCCCCTACGGCTCCCGCCTCGGCGCACTGATCGAGCGCTACAAACTTCCCGATTCCTTCAACGACGACTCCGTCCAGGAGCGCTTCCAGGAGAACCCGGAGTTCACCGAATCCGTGAAGCAGGAGACCCAACTCTTCCTCGACGCCGCCGCCGCGAAGGACGACGCCGAAGCGAGGAAGCTGGCGAGCGAAGCACGCCGCCTCATGCGCGAACGGCAAGCGCGCTGGGTCACGGGCGACGATGCGTACCTCGTCGAAGCCGAAGACATCTGGCTGACCTTCGAAGGAGCCGGCCAGTGGACCGGCTACCAGTGGCTGATCCACCCCCGCGGCGGAGCCGAAACTTCCATGGACGTCGTGACGCGCTTCACGAAAGGCCGCCGCTGGTCGCAGACCGAAGGCTTCGCCCTCGTCCTGGCCCTCGACCGCATCGCCGGACCAGACTGGAAACGTCACGCTTTCGGCGACGGCGCTAAAACCGTACTCGAGATGCTGGATGAGGCGCTGTTCCAGACCCGATGAAACGGCGAGCTTTCCTGCCCACCCCACGGGGTTACGAGCTGCCTTCGCCAGTTGTACTCGCGCGCAGTACCGCCAGTTCTTCCCACGCGTCTTGCGCTGACAATTCGGTTGCCAGGACGTCCAGAGGCAATGATAGAACCTTCCTGCGATTGAGCAGCTTGCGCAGACGCTCCGACGCAACGACATACGCTGTAGGGAGCACGCGTGGGTCGGTGGTCGTCGGATACCAGACAAAAACTACGTAATGATGGTCTCGAGCGCGGAAGGGAGCAATGTGCCACTCCTTTGATCCGCTCAGTGTCTTGACGTCAATGGTCAGCGCGCGGCCCGACTCCTGGACGATCGTGATATCGACATTGTCATTCTGGGAAAATGTCAATGTGGCTTCCAGACCGAGGCGATGCAATACGGACAGCACGAAGAACTTGGCTGCCAGGTCGAGGTGCTTCGCCTGAGCCATCCAGGGCGGGCGCGGAGCTTTCGACGGCGGCACGATAACCGGGTCGCCCCAGGCCGACGGGTCATCGGCCTCCGCGATCACAAGATCGTCGATTTCTTCGTCAGTGAGTTTTCGTTTCTTTTGAGTTCGCTTCATATGCGCCATCCGGTGATCACGCGCATCGTCCGTTCACCGGACACGTGAACGATAAGTTTGAGCGGCCGTCCCGCATCAGTTCGTCCAAGAAGCTGATAGCGATTCGGACCATGTTTCCCCGCATTCGGCCTCACGACGAAGCCGTTCCAGATCACCTCCGCCGCTTCCCACTCGCCGACTTCGTGAAGGGCGAGCTTGTCGACATCGTACTCGATGGCCCATTCGGACGGATCGAATCGGCGCCACGGCGCGCAGTGACAGTGGTGTGCTTCTCCATGAGCTCGAACAGCATCGCGTCGGTCAGATCGCCTGAGTACGCACCGCGGAAGGTGACGCCGGCGTTATCGAAGCCGAGGCGGTGGGTGAGGAGATCGCGGACGCTCGTGCGGGCGGGATCGAGCGGCGCCGGCAGCTTCAATTGTGGAAGCGCCGTCGTCAGTGGAGCGTCGAGATCGAGCCTCTTCTCGTGGGAGAGGATCTTTGCCGCGAGGGCGGTCATCGACTTGGGGACGGAGACCAGGTAGCACGGCTTGCCGGCCGGCGCGTTGAACACGCGCTGGTGGAGCACTTTGTCGTTCTGCACGACGGCCACGGCCAGCGAGCGCGTGCCGGTGTCGCGCATGGCCTGCTCGATCCGTGCGTCGAAGCCTTCCAGGGTGGCGGCGAGGAGAAGGGCGGCGATGATCATGGACCCATCATCGATCCATCCGCCGCGCCCGTCTTGAACGAATCAAACCGTCCTTTCAGGTCAACAATCGGAAGGAGGAGGGCGTGGCGCCGAGCTCGGCGCGGAAGATCCGCGAGAGATGGCTCTGATCGGAGAAGCCGCTTTCGCCGGCGATTTCGGCGAGCGGCATGCGCGTGGAGGTGAGCAGCTCGATGGCCCGCCGGACGCGCGCCCGGCGCCGGTACGCGGTGAGCGAGCAGCCAGGCTCGCGACCGAAGGCACGGGCAAGCGCGACGGGATGCATGGAGAGCTCGCCGGCGAGACTGCTCACCGTCACGTCCGTCGTGGCGATCCTGTCGGCGACTTCGCGCATGCGCGCGGAGCGACCCGTCTTCAAACCCGTGTGAAACGGGGAAACGTTAACGGAGGATGCGCTCCGTCAGTCGACGGCAACGAGCGTCGTCGTCGGAGGCCAGGGATAGGAGATTTCGGTCGCGACAGCATCAAAGTGACCGCTCAACACGGCTGACGTGTTCCGGCGCCATGCGAGGACCCGCACGGCGGACGGTGGCAAGCCACGCGCCGACCAACTCCCCGCAGGATTCGTTACCGCCGGTTGAGACCAGGTGAAGAACCCCAGGGCAACGGTCGATCTTCTCGGACTTCCGGAAACCATCGGCGTGTCCCTGAATCTCCGCTTTGCCTGGCCCTAACGGCGGCAAGTGCGTCCGGCACAAAAAGTTTGTCAAAGATCCTGGGAGTAGACCTCCGGCAGGCCGGCATTCGCATCGCCACTACTTGAAGCGGTTGGTGTCTCTCATGAGGTTCAAGCGTCTGACGTTTGACGGATAAGACCACTGTGAACAACTGACGGGGGACTCATTGATGCGGTGGATCGTAGCCTGGCCTTCTCGTACTCGCAACGCGCACCGCCCTGGCTGCGGAACCAACGCCCCAACTCGGATTCGTCGGTACGTACCACGAAGCATTCTGCCCATCGGTTGACCCGGCCCGGATGACGCGGATGAAGCGTGGCGCCGCCGTCGCCATGGGACTGCTCCCTGCACGCGACTGTCACCCCGAGCTGCGAGTAACGTATCTCGGAGTCAGCGGTTCATGGGGCAACTCCGTCGAGAGCTCCACCTCGGCCCCTCAATCTCCGGGAACAGTTCCGGTGCGCTCTTACACACGTGGAGATGGCACACAAGTTCGCCAGCACACGCGCTCTCTGCCGCGACGCGACTGATTCGGCCGGATGGCCACGATGTCTCCAAGTGGAAGGGTGCGCGTGTGGAGCGAATTGCGCGACCTTACCCCGCGCTTCGCAGCAGTACGCGCACGCCCGGCGCCGGCACACCAGCCAGAATGCCGCGCACCGATAGATCTTCATCTATTTCCGGCCAGTGGATCCCGTATCCTGCGCCGGCAAATTGCCAGTTCGAGCGCTGGGCGACTGTTGCATGCAGAAGCCGGGGGTACCACACCAGCGGGACATTCACCACGCGGCCATCTGCCAAGCCGATGATCAGCATGTCGTCGGAGACGTCGACCGTAATGATCCGCTCGCCTGGTTTAGGTCCCGAAGTATTCATGCCATGCTCGAAGCAACCGCTCGGTCCGGCTCGCCCGATTACGCTTCAACCGCCTGAGAATCGTCCGGCTGAACATGTTCGGCGAGTTCGGCGGCGAACTCGTTCACCTGATGCTCCTCATACATGGAGTGCGGAATCGGAATCTTCTCCAAAATTCGCTTCGCGCGTGTGTATGCTTCTACATGTCTCTTGTCTGAGGGCGCGCCGAGAAGGAGATACAGCCTGGCGTTGCGCATCTCTTCGTTGTCAGCCAGGACCGTCGTCTCACCAAGCCACTTCGCAGCCGTGTCGGCTATTGAACTAGAGCGCGCATAGTCGAAAGATATCGGGTGAAGTACGTGCCATTTCTCGTTCTTGACGCAGTGCGGAAATGTGACACTCAGAGCTTCGGTGGAGAACGTTTTTTCTCTGATGGCGCGAGGGACAGCCGTGCCCAGCAGCTTCCGGCGGTAAGTGCCCCATACCTCTTCATCACTCCGGCGCACCTGTCTTGACGAGGTGTATTGCGACTCCACGAACCGGTTGAATAGCTCCGACGCGACCCCCGCCAGATTGGCTGTAACACCGCGAAGCGTCGGTCCCGAACGAAAGCTGAGATAAGCGTCGGGCCACACCTTCGCAACTATCGCCCGTGCGTCCGATGGGAGTTGGCTGAAAAGGTCCCCCGCTGCCAATTGCTCGCGGAGCTCTTCGATAATGGCCTCGAAGTTCCGTAACACCTCTCGGTAGCGCTGCGAATCAAAGTTGGCGAAGGTCTGCGAATAGCGCTCGTAGTTGTATTCGAATCTCGCTTCAACGAAGCTCGATTCACGCGCGTAAACCAGCACTCCAATGTTCAGCGTCTCATCCGCAACAGGGTCGTGCACATACTTTATGGCTACATACGAGTAGGGCTTTTTCATGCGACGCTCCGGAGCAACTCCCACTTGAATTCGTCCCAATGCTCACCGATCTGCACCAGATGATCAATCACTTCATCGTCACGCTCGCGCCATGCCTGTGGTATCGCCCCTTCCACAAGCTCGACCAAACGCTCCCGCTCGAGCGCAGGTTGAATGTGTGCGAGGATCTCTGCATCCCAATCGAGCGGACGCTTTTCGCGCAGATGCTTCGCAAAAAGGTGGTTCGCGGCGAACCGCAGGTGAGAGACCTGCCACGGCTTGGTGTCGACTAGACGAAGAGCGTAAAGGAAGGAAAAACACATTCCGAAGTCGATCGGAATCAGATGTCCGCGCAGAACGAAGCAGTTCGGATTCGAGACGATCCGGTCAGGATTCTGCGTCGCCAGATCAAAACTGTAGATCGTCGCCGCTTCTCGATACTGTTCGTCGGTCAGCGAAGAGATACCGGTCGCGGGTAGCAGCGCCTGGTTGTGGTACTCGAATCCAACGGCCAATCCGGCTTGCAGCATCACGCTGCTCGGTAGCAGCCCGGTACTGTTCACCAGCGCTGCGAACTCCGGCGAAATGTCGACGAGCACGGGTCGAGGAGTAAGCAGACCGATTTCGCGCGCCAGGACGCACCCGAACAACTCGGCGAAAAGAGATTGCTTCGTCACTTCTGGTAATCCCGGGCCTTTCACAAGAACTTCAAGATGTTCATGGCGGCCAGTTTCCACGTTGTAGCGCGCACACCGCAGAATGAGAGGTCGCGTGCGACCCGTATTCGCGACGCCAAGTATCTGTTCCGGCTCCCAAAGCGACAACGTCACGTCGCCTTCACGCCTTCGCGGAGGCAACGCTCCACTGCAGGTCGTAAGCGGTAGCAGTTACAGGGCCACATTCTAACGATCACCGCGGCTGCTCGCTTTATCCTACCATGCGTAGATTTGCGCACTGCTCTCGTCCACGCTACCGCCGGCTTCCCGGACCAGTGCGGAACTAGCAGCATTCGACCGCGTGAGAAACAAATCGGGCGGCCTTTCGGCCGCCCGATGATCCCTCGCTTGCGCTCGGGATGACGTAGCGCGCTTTCGCGCGCTACGTCACTGCTCGTCGTCGAAGTCCGCCAGGGACAGCGCGTCTTCGTCTTCGGATTCGCGCTGCAGGAGCTCCTCGAGGGACGGTTGCGGGGGGGCTTCGTCTTTCTCGAGGTAGACCTCGCGGTAGGTCGGCATGCCGGTGCCGGCGGGGATGAGGCGGCCGACGATGACGTTTTCCTTGAGGCCGCGCAGGTAGTCGACACGGCCGGCGATGGCCGCTTCCGTGAGGACGCGCGTGGTCTCCTGGAACGACGCTGCCGAGATGAACGACTCGGTGGACAGCGACGCTTTGGTGATGCCGAGGAGGAGGGGGACGCCGTCGGCGGGCTCGCCGCCGCGGTTCATGACCTTCTCGTTCTCTTCCATGAAGCGGAAGCGATCGACCTGCTCGTCCACCAGGAAGTCCGTATCGCCGACTCGCGTCACGCGCACCGACCGCAGCATCTGGCGGCAGATGACTTCGATGTGCTTGTCGTTGATGGCGACCGACTGGGAACGGTAGACCTCCTGGATCTTGTCGACCAGGTAACGCTGCAGCTCCTTGATGCCGAGGACCGCGAGGACGTCGTGCGGATCGATCGGACCGTCGATGAGCGGGTCGCCGGCGCGCACGCGCTCCCCTTCCTGCACGTTGACGTGCACGGAACGGGGGACGCTGTACTCGTGGCGGGTACCTTCGTCGGTCTCGACGATGATGCGGCGCATGCCTTTGACGATCGCGCCGTGATGCACGGTGCCGTCGACCTCGGTGATGACGGCCTTGTCCCGCGGGTGGCGCGCTTCGAACAGCTCGACGACGCGCGGCAGACCGCCGGTGATGTCCTTCGTCTTCGTCGTCTCGCGCGGGATCTTGGCCAGGACGTCGCCCGCCTCCACCTGCTCGCTGTCGCTCACCATCAGGTGGGCGTGCGACGGCATGTGGTACTTGCGGATGGTCTTGCCCTGCTTGTCCTTGATCTCGATCGTCGGCTGCTTCTTCTCGTCCGGCGAGTCGACGATGATGAACCGCGAGAGGCCGGTGACCTCGTCCACCTCCTCGTGGACGGTGACGCCCTCGAGGATGTCCTTGAACTTGATGGTCCCGAGCTCCTCGGTGAGGATCGAGAACGTGTACGGATCCCACTCGACGAGCGTCTGCCCCTGCTCGACCTTCTGGCCGTCCCTCACCTGCAGGCGTGCGCCGTAGACGATCGGGTAGCGCTCGCGATCGCGCCCCTTCTCGTCCTTGATGACGAGCGAGCCGTTGCGGTTCATGACGATCAGCTGACCGCCTTCCTTGTGGGTCTCGACCACGACCAGTCCTTCGTAGTGGACCGTGCCCTTGTGCCGCGCGTCGAGCGTGTTCTGCTCGGAGATGCGCGACGCCGTGCCGCCGATGTGGAAGGTGCGCATCGTCAGCTGCGTGCCCGGCTCGCCAATCGACTGCGCCGCGATCACGCCGACCGCGAGGCCGCGCTCGACCAGACGGCCGGTGGCGAGGTCGCGTCCGTAGCACTTGGCGCAGCAGCCGCGGCGGCTGGCGCAGGTCAGCACCGACCGGATCCGGACCTTTTCGATGCCGCCTTCCTGGATGTCCTGGGCCTTCTGCTCGTCGATCTCGTCGTTCAGCTCGACGATCGTGCCGGCGCCGAACGGGTCGATGATCTTCTCGAGCGTGACGCGGCCGACGATGCGGTCGCGCAGCGGCTCGATGATTTCGCCCGACTCGACGATGGCGCGCGCCTCGATGCCGTCGAGGGTGCCGCAGTCGTGCTCGGAGATGATCACGTCCTGCGCCACGTCGACGAGACGCCGCGTCAGGTAGCCCGAGTCGGCGGTCTTCAGCGCCGTGTCGGCGAGACCCTTCCGTGCGCCGTGCGTCGAGATGAAGTACTGCAGCACGGTCAGGCCTTCACGGAAATTCGACGTGATCGGCGTCTCGATGATCTCGCCGGACGGCTTGGCCATCAGGCCGCGCATGCCGGCAAGCTGCTTCATCTGCGCGGGCGAGCCGCGCGCGCCGGAGTGCGCCATCATGTAGATGGAATTGACCTGCGCCTCGCGGCCGCTCTCCAGCTTCTTGACCGCCGAGATCTCCTTCATCATCGCGTCGGCGATCTCTTCGGTGCACTTCGACCAGGCGTCCACCACCTTGTTGTACTTCTCGCCCTGCGTGATCAGGCCGTCATTGTACTGCTGCTCGAACTCCTTGGCCTGATCGCGGGTCTTGTCGACGATCTTCCACTTGGTGCCCGGCACCACCATGTCGTCCTTGCCGAACGAGATGCCGGCCTTGAACGCATTGTGGAAGCCCAGCGCCATGATGCGATCGCAGAAGATCACCGTCTCCTTCTGACCGCAGTGGCGGTAGACCTGATCGATCGTGCTGGAGATTTCCCGCTTGGTCATCAACTTGTTGATCAAGTTGAAGGAAATCTTCGGGCTCTTCGGCAGGATGTGGCCGAGCATGGCGCGACCCGGCGTGGTGTCGAACCAATACCGCGTCGTGACACCCTTCTCGTCCGTGCCATACCAACGGAACTTGATCTTGCTGTGCAGATCGATCGCCTTGGCGTGCAGGGCGTGCTCGATCTCGTTGATGTCGCCGAACACGCGCGGGTGCTTCTCCCGCGCATCCTCGCGCATGATCGAGAGATAGTAGAGACCCAGCACGATGTCCTGCGACGGCACGATGATCGGCTGGCCGTTCGCCGGATGCAGGATGTTGTTGGTCGACATCATCAGCACGCGCGCTTCCAGCTGCGCTTCCAGCGACAGCGGGACGTGCACGGCCATCTGGTCGCCGTCGAAGTCGGCGTTGAAGGCCGCGCAGACCAGCGGATGAAGCTGGATCGCCTTGCCTTCGATCAGCACCGGCTCGAACGCCTGGATGCCCAGGCGATGCAGTGTCGGCGCGCGGTTGAGCATCACCGGATGCTCGCGAATGACCTCGTCGAGGATATCCCAGACTTCGGGCTTCTCCTTTTCGACGAGCTTCTTCGCCTGCTTCACCGTGGTCGACAGGCCCTTGGCGTCGAGCCGCGAGTAGATGAACGGCTTGAACAGCTCGAGCGCCATCTTCTTCGGCAGGCCGCACTGGTGCAGCTTGAGCTCCGGACCGACGACGATCACCGAACGGCCGGAATAGTCGACGCGCTTGCCGAGCAGGTTTTGACGGAACCGGCCCTGCTTGCCCTTGAGCATGTCGGCGAGCGACTTCAGCGGACGCTTGTTGGCGCCGGTGATGACGCGGCCGCGGCGGCCGTTGTCGAACAGCGCATCGACCGCCTCTTGAAGCATGCGCTTCTCGTTGCGGATGATGATATCCGGCGCGCGCAGCTCAATCAGCCGCTTCAGGCGGTTGTTGCGGTTGATGACGCGGCGATAGAGGTCGTTGAGGTCGGAGGTGGCGAAGCGGCCACCGTCCAGCGGCACCAGCGGCCGCAGGTCCGGCGGGATCACCGGAATGACCTTCATGATCATCCACTCCGGCTTGTTACCGGACTGGACGAACGCCTCGATCAGCTTGAGCCGCTTGGCGAGCTTCTTGGGCTTGAGCTCGGAGGTCGACTCGGCGATCTCGACGCGCAGGTCGGCCGCCATCTTCTCGAGATCGAGCACCTTGAGCATCTCGCGGATCGCTTCCGCGCCGATCATGGCGGTGAAGCTGTCGGCGCCGAACTGCTCCTGGGCCTTGAGATACTCGTCCTCGCTCAGGAGCTGACGGTCCTCGAGCGGGGTGAGGCCTGGCTCGATGACGATGTAGCTTTCGAAATAGAGGATGCGCTCGAGCGACTTGAGCGTCATGTCGAGCAGCAGGCCGATACGCGACGGCAGCGACTTCAGGAACCAGATGTGCGCAACCGGCGCCGCGAGCTCGATGTGGCCCATGCGCTCGCGCCGCACGCGCGACAGCGTGACCTCGACCGAGCACTTCTCGCAGATGATGCCCTTGTACTTCATGCGCTTGTACTTGCCGCACAAGCACTCGTAGTCCTTGATCGGGCCGAAGATGCGCGCGCAGAACAGGCCGTCGCGCTCCGGCTTGAAGGTCCGGTAGTTGATCGTCTCGGGCTTCTTGATCTCGCCGTACGACCAGGACAGGATCTTCTCCGGGCTCGCGATCGAAATCCGGATCTGGTCGAAGACCTGAGCCGGCGTCTGCGGGCTAAAGAGATTCATCAATTCTTGGTTCATCACCATCTCCTCGTAAGGGGAGCGAGGGCCGCATCCCCGAGGGTCGTTAGTCCGTGAAACGGAGCGGCGCCCTCGCCGCTCCGTGTGATCGCGTTACTCGGCGGCTTCCGACGTTCCCTGCTTCGAATTGTGCAGGTCGACGTTGAGACCGAGCGAGCGCATCTCCTTGACCAGCACGTTGAAGCTTTCGGGAATACCCGCCTCGAACGTGTCGTCGCCGCGCACGATCGCCTCGTACACCTTGGTGCGGCCGGCGACGTCGTCGGACTTCACCGTCAGCATTTCCTGCAAGGTGTAGGCGGCGCCGTAGGCTTCCAGCGCCCAGACCTCCATTTCGCCGAAACGCTGGCCGCCGAACTGCGCCTTGCCGCCCAACGGCTGCTGGGTGACGAGCGAGTACGGTCCGATCGACCGGGCGTGGATCTTGTCGTCGACGAGATGGTGGAGCTTGAGCATGTAGATGTAGCCCACCGTCACCTTGCGATCGAATTCATCGCCGGTGCGTCCGTCGTGCAACGAGACCTGCCCCGAGCGATCGAGGCCGGCGAGGTCGAGCATCTTCTCGATGTCGGCCTCCTTGGCGCCGTCGAACACCGGGGTCGCGATCGGCACGCCGTGACGCAGGTTGGTGCCGAGCTCGACCAGGTCCTTGTCGCCGAGAGACTTGATGGTCTCGTCGTCGCCGTAGACCTTCTTCAGGATGTCCTTGAGGGCCCTGGTGTCCTTCTTGCCGTTATAGGCATCGACAGCCTGGCCGATCTTGAGGCCGAGGCCGGCGCAGGCCCAGCCAAGATGGGTCTCGAGGATCTGACCGACGTTCATGCGGCTTGGCACGCCAAGCGGGTTGAGCACGATGTCGACCTGCGTGCCGTCATCGAGGAACGGCATGTCCTCGACCGGCACGATCTTCGACACCACGCCCTTGTTGCCGTGGCGGCCGGCCATCTTGTCGCCGGGCTGGATCTTGCGCTTCACCGCGACGAAGAC
>DASQJY010000008.1:0-23602 GCA_035630815.1 Thermoanaerobaculia bacterium | reverse complement strand
AAAATGACCGATCCGCCGCAAATGAGGCCGAGCAGCACCGGCGCATCGGTCAGGCTCAGGGCGAGCAACCCCTTGTCTTCCAGGAGCAGGATAATGGCAAAGATCATCGTCGTCGCGCCGACGACGGCGGTGCCGATGAGCACGGGCTTGGCGGTCGCCTTGAACGTATTGCCGGCGCCGTCGTTCTCCTCGAGGAAGTGCTTGGCCTTCTCGAAGTTCGGCTCGAAGCCGAAGTCCCGCTTGATCTCTTCCTTGATGTTCGGCAGCGCTTCGATCCGACTCAGCTCATACACCGACTGCGCGTTGTCCGTGACCGGGCCGTACGAGTCGACCGCGATGGTGACCGGGCCCATGCCGAGGAAGCCGAACGCCACCAGGCCGAACGCGAAGACGGCAGGCGCCAGCATCATGCCGCCGGCCGCCGGATTCGCCGCATCGATCGGCGGGATGGCGCCGCTCACGACATAGGCGATCGCCATCAACGCCATGATGGCGAGGCCGATCCAATACGCACTGAAGTTGCCCGCGACGAGGCCCGACAGGATGTTCAGCGACGGGCCGCCTTCCTTCGAGGACGTCACGACTTCCTTCACGTGCGACGACTCGGTGGACGTGAAGATCTTCACGAGCTCCGGGATGATCGCGCCCGCCAGCGTGCCGCAGGTGATGATCGTGGAGAGCCGCCACCACATCGTGGTATCGCCGCCGAGGTTCGGGATCAGCAGGTACGAGACGACGTAGGTGACCGCGACCGACAGGATCGAAGTGAGCCACACCAGCGACGTCAGCGGCGCTTCGAAGTTCATCTTGTCCGCATTGGCGTAGCGGCCGGTGGCGAACGCTTCGTTGATGAAGTACGAGACGGCCGAGGTGATGACCATCAGGACGCGCATGACGAAGATCCAGACCAGCAGTTGGACCTGCACGGTCGGATCGGTCACGGCCAGGAGGATGAACGTGATCAGTGCGACGCCGGTGACGCCGTACGTCTCGAAGCCGTCAGCGGTAGGTCCGACCGAGTCGCCGGCGTTGTCGCCGACGCAGTCCGCGATGACGCCCGGGTTGCGCGCGTCGTCTTCCTTGATGTTGAAGACGATCTTCATGAGGTCGGAGCCGATGTCCGCGATCTTCGTGAAGATGCCGCCCGCGATGCGCAGCGCCGCGGCGCCGAGCGACTCACCGATCGCGAAGCCGATGAACACCGGGCCGGCGTAGTCGCCCGGCACGAAGAGCAGGATCGCGAGCATGATGAACAGCTCGACCGAGATGAGCAGCATGCCGATGGACATGCCGGCGCGCAGCGGGATCGAGTACGTCGGGAACGGCTTGCCTTTCAGCGACGCGAACGCGGTGCGCGAGTTCGCGAAGGTGTTGATCCGGATGCCGAACCACGCCACGCCGTAGGAGCCGGCGATGCCGACGAGGCTGGCCACGAGGATGATCACCACGCGCAGCGCGTCGAAGTCGCGCAGGTACCCGAAGTACACCACCATGATCGCGCCGATGAAGAGCTCGAGCAGCAGGATGAACTTCCCCTGCGTGACCAGGTAGGTCTTGCAGGTCTCGTAGATCAGCTCGGAGATCTCGAGCATCGAGCGATGCACCGGGAGCTTCTTGAGCTGCATGTACATCACGAGGCCGAACAGCAGCCCGAAGACGCACACGACCAGGCCGCCCATGAGCAGGCGGTCGCCACTCATCCCGAGGAAGTTGACGCTCCCGAGGTCGGGCAGCACGAGGTCGGCCTCGGAACGATGTCCCGTCGGATGACCGGCCACTTTCGATTCATTTGCAGCGACGGCCGGATCGCCCGCCGGATGCGACTCCTGCGCGACGGCGATGGCACCGAACGCGAGAGTTCCTATCAGCGCGAGCAGGAGAACGCGCATGTACAAGGACTTCATTGTTGTTCCTCCGTGATGGATGAAGATGACCCTGTGGGGTTTGGGTCACTTAAGGCGCGCGGATTGTAGCAAACCGTTCACAGTTTTCCAGCGCCTGCCCCGGGACTATCATTGCCACGGAGAAAACCGGTCCATGCGCACATTAGTCCTGAGGTGTGCTGTGCTGTTGTTCGTTGCAGCGGCAGCCGAAGCCGAGCAGTCCATCATCTGCGAGTCGATGAACCGGCAGTACCGCGAATGCCGGATCGGGACGAACGGCACGATCCGCATGGTGTCGGAGATCGGCGACCGCCACTGTTTCGAGGGGCTGACCTGGGGAGTCGCTTCCCCCGGCGTGGTCTGGGTCAACTACGACTGCCGGGCGAGGTTCTCCATCGACAGCGACGATGCCGGAAAGCGCGTGATCTGCGAGTCGCAGAAAGGCGACCGCGTCCTGTGTCACGCCGAGACGGACTCGGGCGTCACGCTCGCGCAGCAGCTCAGCAAGGCCGCGTGCGTGAAAGGGCAGACCTGGGACTTCGACGAAGACCGCGACGAGGTCTGGGTCGATCGCGGCTGCCGCGGCCAGTTCATCCTCGGCGGCACCACCAAGCCCCCGCGTCCGCAGTTGACGTTCGACGCCGTGATCCCGTGCGAGTCGGAGAACGGCCGCCGGAAAAACTGCAGCGCCGACACGTCCGCCGGCGTCCAGCTCGTCCGCCAGCTCGACGATGCCTCCTGCGCCTTCGGCAAGGAGTGGGGCTACGACGCGAAAGGCATCTGGGTCACCAAGGGCTGCCGCGCCGAATTCGCGGTCGGCGGGAAGCCGAAGGCGATGGCCCGCGCGGTGACGTGCGTCTCCAGCGGCCCGCGCAAGGAGTGTGAGGCCGACACGCAGTTCGGCGTGGCCCTGGCCCGCCAGCTCGGCGGCAGCGCCTGCGTCCTCGACCAGAGCTGGGGCTTCGACGAAAAGGGCGTCTGGGTCTCCGAGGGCTGCCACGCCCAGTTCGCCCTCGGCGGCTTCCGCCTCCCCGCATCCGCCGTCCCGGCCAGCGCCGCCAGGGTGATGTGTGAATCTCTGGACGGGAAACGTGCCCAGTGCCCGGTTGATACGGCCCGCGGCGTGGGCCTGGTCAACCAGACCAGCTCCGTCGACTGCGTGCTCAACCGCAACTGGGGCTACGGCCCAGCCGGGATCTGGGTGGACGGGGGCTGCGGGGCGGAGTTCGCGGTGGCGAGGTAACCCCACGCTGAACAGAGGGGGACGGAGAAATCCCTACCGCTCCACCAGCTCCAGATCCGCCGCGATCTCGAGCGCGAACCTTCCGCGTCCCGTGGAGTTGATCTGCACTTCGGGGCACTTTTCGCGGAGGCGGTGGCGGAGGAGGATCAGGCGGCTCTCGAGATTGTCCTTGACCTCGGGCAGACCGAGAGTCCGGTCGAGGCGGAGCTCGCGGTTGGTGAAGGCGGTGCGGCCGCCCTGTTTCCACTCGGCGAGCAGCTTCCAGAGAATGCGGCCCGGGACGTTGCGGATCAGGTATTCGTTGTCGAGGAACACCGCGTCGTCGTCTTTGTAATAGGTCAACGTCCGGCGCGGGCGCGGCGGCACGACCGCGGCCGGCAGCGGCGCGCGCGGCTGCGGAGCGATGTCGACGATCGGCTCGTCCGCCTCCAGCACCCGGACGATCCCGAGCGCGATCTGGTTGCCGATGATGCCGAGATAGGCCTCGTCCCATTCGCCGAACGCCATCGGATCGCGGCTCTCGGCGGAGAGCACGCCGATCAGGCGGTCCTCGACCGAGAGCGGGATCACCAGCGCCGACTGCGCGTCCGGCAGTCCCGGAAGCGGGATCTCGGGCCGCGACTTGCCGCCGTCCGAGAGCACCGAGCGCCGCACCGCCCGTCCGTAGCGCAGGCTTTCATCGAGGCCGCTGATACGCAGCACGCGGCGCTCGCGCGCGACCGTGCCGATCAAACCTTCCCCCATCGCCACCTCCGCGCCGACGCCGCCGCCGTAGCCTCGGCAGGCGATGGTCACGAGCCGGTTGGCCTGTTCTTCGTTCAGCAGCACGATGGTGTGGTGGAAGCCGAAGTAGACGTCCAGCGCGTCGAGCGCCGCGGCGAGCAGCGTCTCGAGGTCGTCCGCGCGATTGATGCGCTCGGAGACGAGTTGCAGTCCTCGCAGCTCCGTGCGCAAGCCGCCCACCGACAGCTCCTCGGCTTGCGACGGGGGTGGTGCATCGGTGAGGAACCCGTCGACGCGCTCGGCCCGGATCACCTCGAAGATGTCGGCGGCGATGAGGCGGAAGACCCCTTCCATCCCGGTGTGCGACGCGATGGCCTGGATGCGCATCGACATCGTGTCGAACAGCGCTCCCGATTTCTCGGAGCGGAGGAAGCGCAGGCGCAGTCGGTACGCCTGGAACGTGACCGGGTCGTAGATCTCGACCGTGGTGTTCGGGTTCTCGTCGAGATTGCGGCGCGTCTTGTTGAAGAACTGGCAGGAGAGCGCGACGTGGTTGTCGTCGATCAGGTAGACCTGGCTGACGTACGTGATGTTCGGCATCCCGGTGGCATCGCTCGAGGCCACGAGGCTCGGGATCACCCCCTGGAAGCAGCGCCAGATCGTCGGGAGCTTGATCATGCGATCTCGTTCCCCGCTTTCGGCCCGGGAGTCTGGTCGAACACCTGCTCGACCGAGATGTCGATTGCGAACGCCGGCCAGTGCGACATCGAGTTCGTGACCCGCATCGGCAGGCCGATCGCTTCGAGCACTTCCGCGAAGTCGTGCAGCCGGGTGCGGACGAAGTTCTCGTCAGACGGAGGAGCGAGCCGGACGCCGCGGGTCACTCCCTTGATCTGCACCGACTCATGGGTGAGCGGGCGTGTGGCGCTGACAGCGACCCGGCGGGTCGTGGCCACGTTCGCAACGGTCTCCTGCGCCGTCGCGGCCGGCAGGTAGACGGTGATGGTGTCGAAGTTGTCTTTCGTGGAGAGGGCGATGGCGCGGCAGCAGGTCGGGATCCCCTCGGCGTCGACGGTTCCGACGATGATCGAGGTCCCCGCATCCGCCCAACTCTGGAGTCGTTTCTGGGACATGCGTCGGGGGATTTTAGGATCTTTTTAGGATTTGTGCGTCACCGTCCCCCGATCACGCTGGCCAGCACCTCGAAGGACTTCAGCTCGTACCCGAGGAAGGCGCGGCGCACGTAGCCGGAGAGGGCGCGGACCTCCATCAGCACTTCTACAGGCAGCATCCGCGCGGCGAACTCTTCGACCGGGAGGCGGAGGGCGTCGAGCGCTTCCGCGACGTCGTTGCTGACCACGAAGGCGTCGCGGCCGGCGCAGTTCGGACAGACGAACCCCTCCGCACGCTGGTCGAAGCGCAGCGGCCGGCCCAGGAGCTCGCCGCACTCGCGGCAATCGCGCAGGGAGGGGAAGATGCCGGCCACCCGGAGGGTCCAGATCTCGGCGTAGGTGACGATCGGCAGCGCGTGCATCCCATCGAGCAGCGCCCCGGTGGTGCGGTCGAGCAGGCGGTAGAGCGTCTCCGCTGGATCGTTGGCCGGTGCGAACGTGTCGACCAGCTCGGCGATGTAGGTCGCGCCGATGCTGCTGATGAGGTTCTGCTGTGCCGGAAAGAGCGAGCGCACCAGGTCGACGGACTCGATGCGCACGATCTCCTCCGACTCACGCTCGCTGTAGCCGATGCGCACTTTGGCCAGCGGCTCGAGCGCCGCGCCGAAGCGGCTGCGGATCGCGCGGGCGCCGTACGCCCACCCCTTGCGCTTGCCGTGATCGGGCGTGAGGAACACCACCATCTTGTCCCGCTCGCGGGCGGGAAAGGTGTGCAGGATGATGGCTTCGGTCCGCTCGTTCTTCATGGGTCTTAGGTCTTAGGTGTCAGGTCTTAGGCAAAGACGTAGGCGGTGTGTGCGCTGCTAAGACCTAACACCTGAGACCTAACACCTGAGACCTGACACCTGATCCCACGAGGTTACACTCTCACACCAATGCTGATTCATCCCGCCGAGGCCCGGCGACGGTTCCGCGAATACGCCGACGGCGAGATCACGAACGACAATCTGGCGGAGGGCGCGTTGCTCATCGCGCTCGAGGATTACCCCGGTCTCGACGTCAACCACTACCTCGACGAGCTGGACGCGCTCGCGGCACGTGTGGAACGCCGCTGCGGGGGCGGCGAGCCGCTCGTCTTTCGACTCGGGCACCTGCACACGGAGATGTTCGACGTCGACTGTTACGCCGGCGACGCCACGAACTACTACGACCCGCGCAACGCGTATCTGAACGAGGTGATCGACCGGAAGACCGGCATCCCGATCACCATCTCCATCGTCTTCCTGCACGTCGCCACCAAGCTCGGGTTCAAGGCCGCGGGCGTGGGGCTGCCGGGGCACTACATCGTCAAGGTGCAGTTCGAGCTCAACGAGGTCTATGTCGATCCGTTCCATGGCGGGACGACGCTGACGATGGCGGAGATCGCGACGCTGCTGCGCGAGGTGAGCGGCGGCGCGACCGCGCTCTCGCCCGAGCACCTGCGCGCCTGGAGCGGCCGCCAGACGCTGGCGCGCGTGCTCGCCAACCTGCAGAACATGTGGACGCGCAGTGGCGACCCGCGCCGCGCCGCCTCCGCCCGGGAGCGGATGGAGCTCCTGGCCGCCGGCCTGCCATGAAGCTGTTCGTCACGATCCTCGAAGAGACGTGCGACGCGGCGATCGCCGCGATCCACGCGTTGCGCGGCGAGCACGACGGCGTGGAGGTTCGGGCGGAGCGGTTTGCGTCGACCGACCTGGAGGCGATCCGGGCGGCGACGGAGAAGCCGATCATCCTGACGTATCGCGGCTCCCGCGCTCCCGACGTGCCTCGCGCCCTGCAGGCGGGCATCGACTTCGTGGACGTCGAATGGCACGACGGAGTCGAGATCGACGTGCCCGGGCGCACGGTGCTGTCGCATCACGACTATGAAGGGATGCGCGACGTCGACCTGATCTTCGAGCGGATGCGGGCGCGGAAGTGCGCGTACACGAAGCTCGCCGCGACGCCGTTTACCTTCGACGAGAACGTGCGGCTGCTGGCGCTGTTGCCGGGCACGGTCATCGGAATGGGGGAGCGCGGTCTCTACTCGCGCATCCTCGCGCCGTTCAAAGGGTCCGAGCTGACGTTCGTCGCCGCGACGCACATCGCCGCGCCGGGCCAGCTCACGCTGGAGCGGGCGCTCGAGATCTACGGACGCGGTCCGCTGCGCGGGGAGAAAGTGTTTGCCGTGGCCGGCAATCCCGCGGGCCACAGTCTCTCGCCGTCGATTCACAACCGGCTCTTTCGTGAAAAAGGGGTTCCGGCCGCGTACACCATTGCCTCGGTGGAGCGCTTCAGCGAAGTGGCCGAGGCGTTCAGGACGGGCGACCCGTGCGGTCTCAGCGTCACCTCGCCGTTCAAGGACGACGCGTACAACTTCGCGCGTGCGCTGAACGCCGACCTCGGCGACAACGCCGCGCGTGCGCGGGCCGTGAACACGCTCGTGAACATCGACGGCCGCATCGTGGCCGACAACACTGACGTCGATGGCTTCGCCGCGCTGCTGCCGCAGGCCGCGAAAGCGGCCATCCTCGGCGCGGGCGGTACCGCGCGTGCGGCTCGCGTGGCCTGCGAGGCGGCGAACATCCCGGTCACGGTCTACAACCGCACCGCGGCGAAGGGGGACGCTCCGCTGGAAGCGCTGGCCGGCTTCGACGGTGACCTCATCATCAATACACTGCCATCCGGCGTACACGTCCCGATTCCGCCGTGCTTCACCTACATCGAGGCCGCGTACGGCGCCGAAGCGCGTACCGTGGACGCGCAACTGCGCATCGGCGGGCTGGAACTGCTGCACGCGCAGGCCATCCGGCAGCACGAGCTCTTCATGAAGGTGTTCGATGGACTTTGACGTCATCCCGGTCGTGCGCGAGCTGAGTGCCGACACGCTCACGCCGCTCGTCGCCTTTGCCGCGCTTTCCGGCGACTCGGAGGAAGCGTTTCTCTTCGAATCCGTCGAGCGCGGCGTGAACCTCGGCCGCTACTCGTTCATCGGCTTCGAGCCCCGCCGCAATCTCCGCTTCGACGCGAGCGTGAGCGACCCGGTGCGCGTCCTGAACGACGAGCTGGTGCCGCTGCGCGTGCAGGGGGAAGAAGCGCTCCCGCCGTTCTTCGGCGGCGCCGTCGGCTACTTCGGCTACAACGTGGCCGGCTGGTCGGAGCGCATTCCCGACTCCCACCCGAACGACACCGGCATCCCGGATGCGAAGCTCCTTTTCTTCGACAACGTGGTGGTCTTCGACCACGTGCGCCAGACGATGTACGTGGTGGCGAACGTCTTCACCAACGACGGCTCGATTGCGGACGCAAACCAGCGCCTCGATCGCGCCATCGAAAAGCTGCGCCACGCCTCCGTCGATCCGCTGGCCTTTCCGCGCGACGTCGAGACGCTGCCGTTCCGCTCGACGCATACCCAGGCCGAGTACGAGCAGATGGTGCGCGACGCGAAGGAAGAGATCGTGGCAGGGGAGATCTTCCAGATCGTGCTCTCCCAGCGGTGGGAGACGGAGTTTCCGACCTCCGAGGCGCTGACGCTGTACCGCACGCTGCGCTCGATCAATCCGTCGCCGTACATGTTCCTGCTGCGCGCGAATGAATGCACGCTGGTCGGCGCCTCGCCGGAGATGCTCGTGCGGGTCACCGGCGATCTCGCGGAGACGCGTCCGATCGCCGGCACGCGTCCGCGCGGAGCGACGCATGCGGAAGACGTCGCGCACGAACTGAGCCTCCTCGACGACCCGAAGGAGAACGCGGAGCACCTCATGCTCGTCGACCTCGGCCGCAACGACCTCGGGCGCGTCTGCGCGAGCGGTACGGTGGAAGTCGAAGATTTCAAACACGTGGAGCGCTACAGCCACGTCATGCACATGGTCACGGACGTCCACGGCCGCCTGCGCGAAGACCGCACGCCGGTCGACGCGTTCCTCTCCTGCTTCCCCGCCGGCACCGTCAGCGGCGCCCCGAAGATCCGGGCCATGGAGCTCATCGACCGCTTCGAGCACACCCGCCGTGGCCCCTACGCCGGCGCGGTGGCTTACTTTGCGTTCAACGGCAACCTCGACTCCTGCATCACCATCCGCACCGTGACCCTCGCCAACGACCGCGCCTACGTCCAGGCCGGCGGCGGCATCGTCTTCGACTCCGATCCCGCCGCCGAGTACCTGGAGACGGTGAACAAGAGCGCGGCGGTGAGGCGGGCCATCAGCGTGGCGAAAGCAGTGCTTTCGTAGCTCCGCCGGGGTGTCCTCTGCTGCCTGTGGCCGTGCCACAGGCGACTAACGCTCAACTCCCGTCCCGAACCCGCTCACGAACCGCACCTTCTCCACCCCCGCCGCGTGCAGAAAGTCGGCGAGCTTCTTCTCGCCGTTGTCGTTTGCCATCTTCAGCACGCCGCGTTTCACCGCTTCGTCGTGGATGTTCTTCTCGGCGTGCTGGCGCGCGCGGGTCTCGAGGTCGACGTCCTGGCGGCGGAGCACGCCGGTGCTGCGGGTGAGGACGCGCGACTTGGTGTTGTCGACGCGGGTCACGAGCACCTGTGCCTGCGGCAGGCGCACGTTCACGGTGCCGTCGGGGGAGCGCCAGACGTCCTGTGGTTTGAGTTGCGCGAGGTCGATCCCGGCGATCACTTCTCCCTCGGCGAGGAACGTCAGCTCGTCGCCGGCGATCGCGTTCGGCACCATCTTGTACGACTGCGTGACCTTGCCGATGTGCATCACGCGCATGGCCGCGGTCTCGAGGCGATTCAGCTCCCGCACCTGCGTCACGAGCGTGGTCAGGTCGACCACCCGTTCCTGCGGCGTCAGGACTTCCGTCACGAATGTCCGCTTGGCCATCCGCCAGACGAGAAAGCCACTCGTCACCGCGATCGCGAGAGCGATCACGACGGCGCCGAGGGTGATGAGGAGGGTCCGACGTTGCATATCTGTTACCAGTAGTGGCGCTTCTACCAAAAGCTGTGCTAGGCTAAGCGCATCCCGGTAAGGTTCAAGGAAGCGTCCAAGCGGCCCCGGCACGTAAGTGCCAAACCTCGTCTATCCTGAGACGGCTGACCTACCCGGGAAGTTCCAGTTCCGCTCCTGTCAGCTCCCGGTACGCCTCCAGGTATTTCGCGCGCGTGTGCTCCACCACATCCGGTGGCAATGCAGGCGCGGGCGGGTTCTTGTCCCACGACGTCGTCTCCAGCCAGTCGCGCACGAACTGCTTGTCGTACGACGGCGGATTGCTCCCCACCGCGTACTTGTCGGCAGGCCAGAAACGCGAGGAATCGGGCGTGAGCGCTTCGTCGATCCAGACGATCTTCCCGTCCCGCAGGCCGAACTCGAACTTCGTGTCCGCGATGATGATCCCGCGCGTCCGCGCGTACTCCGCGGCTTCGCCGTAGATCGACAGCGTCAGCCCGCGCAGTTGCGACGCGAGGTCGTGGCCGACGATGTCCGCCATCCGTTCGAACGAGATGTTGATGTCGTGGCCGGTGTCTTCCTTCGTCGCCGGCGTGAAGATCGGCTCGGGCAGCTTGCTCGCGGTGGTCAGGCCTGCCGGCAACTTGATGCCGCACACTTCGCCGGTCTGCTGGTACTCCTTCAGGCCCGAGCCGACGAGATAGCCGCGCGCGACGCATTCCACCGGCACGACTTCGCACTTTTTCACGATCACGCTGCGTCCGCGGAGCTCCGGGTGCTTGCGGACGTCTTCGGGGAAGCGGTCGAAGTCGCTCTCCAGGATGTGGTTCTCGAGCTGCGTGAAGCGGTTGAACCAGAAGTTCGAGAGCTGCGTCAGGATCGTCCCCTTGTCGGGGATGCCGGGGGAGAGCACGACGTCGAAGGCCGAGATGCGATCGGTGGCGACGAAGAGGTAGCTCTCGCCGAGATCGTAGACGTCGCGGACTTTGCCGCGCCGGGCGAGCGGGAAGGGGAGGGCGGTTTCGGTTACGGCTGCGCGCATGGCGCGCGATTGTAGTGGAGAGTGGGGGACAGGCAATCCTGCCTGTCCCCCACGGGCTTGTTACTTCGTGACCTGCCATCCCTGGGCGGTCTTGTGCAGCCGCACACCATCCCGGCGCTCGACGTGCGCGCGGATCCCGCGCGCGTAGGACGAATCGATCTTCTTGCCGATGGTGGTCGGGTCGATCCGGCCGGGCTTCGCGTAAAGGATGCTCGGGCTGGCGAGCAGCGTCGGGTTCTGGTACGCCGGGTCGCCGGAGCGGTTGTCGATGGTGGAGGTGTAGGGGAAGACCACCGCGTAGCGGTCATCGTCCGCCGAGCAGGGATCGTTGACGAAGAACTCGACGGTGCCGCCGTCGACGGCGACCGGCAGGCGGTCCTGGATGTGCCCGAGCGGCGGGACGGTGAGCGGCGACTGGTTGAGGATCCGGTTGCCGTCGAAGTCGTAGACGTTCACGAGCACCTGGACGCTGCAGCGCCCGAGGTTCACCGCGCCGACATTCGTGCGGAAGTTGCCGGTGTTGCTGATGCCGTGGGCGACGGAGCTGATCTGGTCATCGTCGTAGTCGAGCAGGCCGGTCCACGTTCCTTCGATGGTCTGGCCGTAGGTGCCGGTGGAGCTGTTGTTGTACGTGTCGCTGTTGACGAGGAACGAGCGCGACAGGACGTCGTCCGGCACGCCCGGGTTGTCCTCCGCAAATGCCGCCACGAGCAGCGAGCCGGTGCTGCTGACGTCGAAGACGTCGTCGAGGACGTTGTCAGAGTAGAAGAGCGAGTTCGGCGGGACGTCGATGAGCTGTTCGATCCCTACCGCTCCGCCGGTGCGGATGAAGGTGACGCTGATGCGCAGCGTGTCCTCCAGTTGCGGGTTGAAGATGCTGAAGCGGGTTTGCCAGCGGGTGCCGAACCCGCCGGCGGCGTTGGCGGCCGCGGGGATCACGTAGGTGTCGTTCACCTGGGCCATCGCCGGGATGGCGGCGATCGAGAGCAGTGCAGCAAGAAGGATCAGTCTGGAGGTTTTCACTGGAAGCGTTCCTTTCACTCGGGTGCGCTCCAGTGCAGCGGTGGTGCCGTGCTACGGTTGAGTATTCCGTACTGAAAACAAAGGGGTTGCGGCGATGGCGGGTGCACGGAAATGTGAACGGCGTCCGCGTGCAGCTACACTACCGTCCATGAATCAGATCAGCGACCGTCTGCGCGGGCTGGTGCAGTCCGACATCCGCCGCATGTCCCGCGAGTGCGAACGGGTGGGTGGCATCAACCTCGGCCAGGGTATCTGCGATCTGCCGACCATTCCGGAGCTCATCGAAGGGGCCACCGAGGCCATCGCCTCGTCGAAAGCGACCTACTCGAAGTTCGAAGGGATCGATCCGTTGCGCGAGAAGATCGCCGCAAAATGCGAGCGCTTCAACGGCTTCCGCGTAGATCCCGCCACCGAGCTGGTCGTCACCGTCGGCTCGACCGGCGGCTTCGCGGCCGCGGCCATGGCCACGCTGAATCCCGGCGACGAGGTGATCCTCTTCGAGCCGTACTACGGGTACCACCTCAACACGCTCAAGGTCCTCGGCGTGGAGACCAGGTTCGTCCCGCTGCAGCTCCCCGACTGGTCGATCGATTTCGACGCGCTCCGCGCCGCGTTCAGCGCCAGGACGCGCGGCATCGTGGTCTGCACCCCCTCCAATCCGTGCGGCAAGGTGTTCACGCGCGAGGAGCTCGAGCGCATCGCCCAGCTCGCGCACGAGTTCAACACCTGGGTCTTCACCGACGAGATCTACGAGTACATCGTCTACGACGGCCGCAGGCATCTCTCCATGGCCGCGGTCGACCGCGACGTCGCGATCACGATCAGCGGCTTCTCGAAGACCTTCTCGGTGACCGGCTGGAGGATCGGCTACGTCGCCGCCGCCCAGCGCGTGATCGCCCCGATCGGCCTGGTGAACGACCTCTTCTACGTCTGCGCGCCGACGCCGCTGCAGTGGGGCATCGCCCGCGCCCTCGACATCGGCGAGGACTACTACCGCAACCTCGCCGCCGACTACGAAAAGAAACGGGACCTGCTCGCCGAAGCCCTCCGCGAAGCCGGCTTCAGCCCGTTCGTCCCGCAAGGCGCCTACTACATGCTCGCCGAGATCCCCCGCAGCTTCGCATCCGCGAGCGAGGCCGCCATGACGCTCATCGAGGAAGCCGGCGTAGCCTCCGTCCCCGGCCCCTCGTTCTACTCCAGCGACCGCGGCGACAGGCTGCTGCGCTTCTGCTTCGCCAAGGACTTCGGGGCGCTGGAGGAGGCGGGGCGGAGACTCCGGAAACTCGCCGTCACGACGTAATTTGGAGTGCGGTGACCGCAGTCACCGCTTTCCCTCGCAGAAACACGAGCTGCGGCGCTCGGAGTAAAAGCGGCGACTGCGGTCGCCGCACTCCAAACTATTTTTTGCGCGCCGCGCGCAGGTCTTCGAGGATGTCCTCGGCGTGCCTCGCCGTGTCCACCTTCTTGTAGATCTTTTTGATCCGGCCGTCCGGGCCGATCCAGAACGTCGTGCGGCCTACGCCCCAGGTGCGGCGGCCGTACATGTTCTTCTCTTTCCAGACGCCGTACATCTTCGCCACGTCGGAGGTCTGGTCCGACAGCAGCGGGAAGTTCAGGTTGTGCTTGTTGTGGAACTTTTCGTGCGATTCGAGGGAATCGATCGAGACGCCGAGGACCACCGCGTGCTCTTTCGAGAGCTCGTTCTCATGATCGCGGAACGAGCACGCCTCGGCCGTGCAGCCGGGAGTGTCGTCCTTCGGATAGAAGTAGAGGATCACATCGCTGCCGCGGAACTCCTTGAGCGTGATCTCCTTGCCGCGCGTCGAGGGAAGACGGAAGTCGGGTGCCACATCGCCGACCTTCGGTTCGTAAAAGTCCTGCATCGATTCTCCTAATTCGCCATGCCCGCGCCGAACAGCGCTTTCTCCGCGAGGAGCACCGCGTTCAGGGCCGAGCTGCGGCGGAGATTATCGCAAACGGCCCACACCCAGAATCCGTTGCGGCCGGACGGGTCGGGACGCACTTCGGCGATCAGCACCTCGTCCTTCCCGGCCGCGTCGATCGTGCCGAACTGCTGATCCCCCTCCGGCAGCGCGAGCGCGGGGTTCGTGCGGAACGCGTCGAGGAGCTGCTCGCGGGTGAGCGGCTCCTTCGAGCGGATGAAGAGCGAGAACGTGTGGCTGTGAAAGATCGTCCCCTGCGTCACCAGCATCGCCAGCTCCGTGCGCGCGTCGGTGAGGCCGCGCACCTGCTCGACGATGTACGGCTCGTGCCCGTCGACCGCGGGAAAGAGATTGAACGCGACCTGCCGGTCGAACACCGTCTGCGGCACGCTCTGGACATTGAGGACGCTCATGGTCTGCGCCGCGAGCTCCTCCACCGCTTCCTGGCCGAGCTCCGACGCCGGCTCCACGACCGTGGCCACGCAGCTCTCCACCGGCGACAGCGTCGCGACCTGATGGAGGATCAGCACGATCGGGATGGCGATCGGATGCGGCGAGATCAGGACGTCGTCGCCCTGCAGGATCTCCTCGAGATTCACGCCGGCGATGGCCAGCTTGCCGTCTTCCGCGGTCGACGGGTGCGACAGGTCGACGGCGATGAAGTCGTCCGTCTCGTGCCGCGCGATCCACTCGCGGTTCGCCTCCGCGGGGCCGCAGAAGAAGACCAGGTCGAGATCGTCGAGCCCTTCCTGCGACACCGGCGCGACGATCGCCGGCTCCGCGTTGATCTCGGTCAGCGCGCCGGCCGACTGGCCGCTGGAATCGAGGAGCGAGATTTTGGCAAACGGGAAGCCGCGGTCGCGGAGGATGGTGGTGATCTCGTGGCCGACCAGCGTCATCGGGTTCACGATGCCGACGCGGTAGCCTGCCTGTGATTTCGGGTGCGCCATGCGGCGCCTTGTATCACGGCAGGGGCGTCGTTTCGACCGCTTCCAGCGGCGGCTCGGACGGCATCGGCAGGATCGGTGGTTTCGTGCTCGGGAACGCCAGCGACCACAGCTTGATCAGCGGTCCGGAGACGAGATACGCGACCGAGCCGGCGAACCAGAACTCGCGCGGCCAGCGGAAGGCGAGGCCGAGGATCAGGGCGAACGCGACGAAGTACATCAGCGAACGCTCTTTCTGCAGCGAGAGCCCCTTCTGGCTGCGGTAGCGGATCGGCGAGACCATCGAGAAGGCGGTGGCGATGGTGAGCAGCATCACGATGACCGCGAAACTGCGGTCGGTCACCGGCACCGGCGCGTAGTTGATCATCGACGCGAGGATCAGCGCGCCCGCCGGACTGGGGAGGCCGACGAAGTAGCGGTAGTCGGTCTTGCCGGTCATCACGTTGAAGCGCGCCAGCCGCAGGGAGACCGCGGCCAGGAACAGGAACGCAATCCCTCCGCCGAGCTTCTCGAAGACGTGCAGGCCCCAGGCGTAGACCAGCACCGCCGGCGCCGCGCCGAACGTCACCACGTCGGCCAGCGAGTCGTACTCCTTGCCGAACTCGCTCGTCGCGTTGAGCTGGCGCGCGATCATGCCGTCGAACGTATCGAAGACCGCGGCGATGAGCAGCGAGAGGCAGGCGGTCTCGAAGAAGCCGACCGCCGCGGCCGTGTTCCCGAGCGTGGTCGCCTCGATGCCGCGCGTGGCGTAGATGATGGCCCGGAAGCCGAAGAAGATGTTGAGCAGCGTCAGCGACGTCGGGATGACGTATACGCCGCGGCGGAAGTTCGTACGTACTGGCTTCAGGCCGCTCACTGGCGCTCGATGTTATGCAAAGGGGGTTCCGTTGGGAACCCCCTTGCCGCGGATGGTTTTGTGTTTCGGGAAGTAGTTGCGGTTTCTTATGCGACTGCGTGGGACGATTCGTACGATCGGATCCGCTCGGCCATCTGGTCCTTCAAGTGGAGCTTCCGCTTTTTCAACGTCTTCTCTTCCAACTCCTCATCGGTGCTGATGTCGCTCCTGGTGGTCAGCTCGGTGAGTCGCGTCTCGCATCGGCGGTGTTCATCCGCCCACTGGCGAAACTCGGGGTCATCATCGGAAAGCATCTGTTGAATGTCAGCGGTTCGATTCGACATCGATTGTCCTCCTTCGAAGTACCTATCCGCATGCGGAATTCTAGCACTCTGCCTGCCAACCGGAATCGCGAGTTGCACGTGATGTAAGTCACTGCGCGTCAGTGCATTACGCTACAATCCCGCCGCCATGCGCCGTCTCCCCGCGATCGCCCTCGCGGTCGTTTTCGTCTCAGTCTGGCTCTCACCGCTCCAGCGGGAGCTCTATGTCGGCGACGAGACGAAGTACAGCCAGGTGGTGCGCGAGATGCGCGCCGGCTCGTTTTTCCTGCCGACGCTGAACGGCACGCCCTTCACGCACAAGCCGCCGCTGCACTTCTGGGCCGTCGACCTGCTGACGCATGTCTTCGGCGTCTATTCGATCTGGCCGTTCGTGCTGCCGTCGCTGATCTCGTTCGCGCTGCTGCTCCTGCTGATGCGTCGCATGGGCGGTCCGATGGCGGCCTTCGTCTGCGGCACGTCGCTGCTGATGTGGGGCTCGTCGCAGACCGCGCGCATGGACGTCGCGTTCGCGGCGCTGCTCGCGCTCTCCGCGCATTTCATCTTCCGCGCGAACGGCGCGCTGCCTGTTTCCGCCGGGATCGCCAGCGGGCTGGCGTTCCTGGTGAAGGGTCCGATGGCGCCGGTGATCACGCTCGCGCTGTTCGCGTTCGAGTCGATCCGCCGCAGGCGCAAGCCGGTCGCGAAGGACGCGCTCGCGCTGCTGCCGATGCTGCTCCTGCCGCTGCTCTGGCTCGTGCCGGCGATCGTCATCGGCGGCGAGGCGTTCTGGAAGGAGATCTTCTACAAGCAGACCGTCGGCCGCGCGGTCGGCGCGTGGGTGCACAAGTCGCCGCCCTGGTTCTACCTCGTGCGTGCGCCGCTCACGCTCGCACCCTGGTTCTTCCTCTGCGTGGCCGCGATCTGGAAGCGCCGCGATGAGCGGGCGAAGTTCGCCCGCAGCTACCTGCTGGCGGTGCTCGTCCCGTACACGCTGCTCTCCTCGAAGCTCGACGTCTACATGATCGCCATGCTGCCCGCGGTGGCGTTGCTGATCGCGAGCTACGTGGACGCGGGCGATGGCGTCTGGGGGCGCCGCGCGAACCTGGTGATGCTGTCGCTCTTTGCCCTGGTCGGTGCGGCGGGGCTCGTGGTGCAGCCGCATCACATCAAGGAGGAAGATGGTGCGCTCGTCTCGCGCCTCGACATCCGCCTCCTCTTCGCGCTCTTCCTCATCACCGCGCTGGCCGGGATCGTCGTGACGCTGCGCTCTCACCTTCGCGCGTCGACGATCGCTACCGGTCTCGTGCCGGTGATTGCGCTCGGGTACGCGGGGCTTTTTCTGGTGCCGCTGGCGAACGAGCTCGCGTCGACGCGCCCGCTGGTGCGCGCGCTCGTCAAACAGAATGCTCCGCCGGAGCAGGTCGCGTTGTACGTGTCACCGCATCTCTGGACGCGCGGCATGCCGCCCGGGCTTGCACGCGCGCGGCATGTCGACGCTGCCGCGTTGCGCGCGTGGTCGCCTGCGCCCGAGCTGATCGTCGCGCGCCGCCGGAACGCGGACGAAGTCGCGGACGTGCTCCGCAATTACCGCAAGGTCGACGAACTGCGCATGATCGGGAAGTGGTTCGATGTCTATCGAAAATAAGCGCCGATACGCGGCCGCGGCGTTCATCACGCTCCTGATCCTCTCGGTCTTCTGGCCGTCGCCGATCGTCTCGATCAACCGGCTCTGGATCAACGAGCAGCTCGACGTCGACGAGCTCTCGTTCCTCGGCCGCGAAGCGCCGTCCTGGGACGCGATCTTCTGGTGCATCTCCGGCATCTTCCTGTTGATCGTCCTGCAAAGCGCCGACGGCTTCACCGACCCGCGCGAGCAGCTCCGCACCATCCGCTTCAACCGCGCCCTCTTCCGCCGCGACGCCGTCTATCTCGTGCTGGGCGCGCTCGCGACCGCGCTGGTCTGGCTCGTCGCCGACCGCCCGATGCTGGCCTGGGCGGAGGGGGTGCAGTCCGACTTCACCGAGGACGTGATCCGCCTCCTCAACCGCCTCGGCGGCGGCATGAACCCGGTCCTGATCGTCGCCTTCTTCCTCGTCGCCGGCGCCTGCTACCGCGAACGCCGCTGGATCGCCTACGCCCTCTCCATGGCCATCGCCGGCCTCGCCGCCGGCGTGCTCGCCCAGATCATCAAACACCTCGTCGGCCGCGCCCGCCCCGAGCTCTGGCTCGGCCCCACCCACTACGCCCCCGGCTCTTCCACCTCGTTTCCGTCCGGCCACACCGTCGGCGCCTTCGCCCTCGCCGGCGTTCTCATCTTCGGCTCGCGCAACCTGCCGGTACGGGTCGTGGCTTTGGTGTTGGCCTGCGGCGTAGGGCTGTCGCGCGTGCTGGCCTTCCGCCACTGGACCAGCGACGTAACCGCCTCCGCGGTGGTGGGGCTGGTGAGCGCCTGGATCGTGACCCGCGCGGTGGTGGGGCGGGTAGAATATGACCGTGGTGAAGCTGGCGAAGCGCCCCGCGACGTATGAGGACCTCCTGAAGGTCCCGGACAACCTCGTGGCCGAGATAATCGAAGGCGAGTTGTACACGTCGCCCGGCCCGCAATCGCCGCATGCGCGCGCTTCATCGATTCTCGGCGGTCGGATCATCTCGAGTTTCGACGACGGTGGCGGCAACGGTCCCGGTGGGTGGTGGATTCTCGATGAGCCGGAACTGCACCTCGGTCCTGATGTGCTGGTCCCTGACATCGCCGGCTGGCGGCGCGAGCGGATGCGGGTGCTTCCCGACACGCCCGCGTTCGACCTTGCGCCGGACTGGGTATGCGAGGTGCTCTCGCCGAGCACTGGACGGCTGGACCGCATGCTCAAGCTTCCGTCCTACGCTCGTGCGGGTGTGGCGTACGCCTGGCTCGTCGAACCCCTTCAGCGTTTTATCGACGCGTTCCGGCTCGTCAACGGACAGTGGGCGCTCCTCGGCACGTACGGCGATGACATAGCGCGAATCGAGCCGTTCGACGCGCTCGAGATCCCGCTCGCGACGCTGTGGATGCCAGACGCCCCAACCGCCTGAGCAGACATCATCTCGCTACGCTTGCCAGCGGTTTGGAGTGCGGTGACCGCAGGAGGCTGTCTCAAAACTATTGGCACGTGGTTCGCGCATCCACTGCAGGGTGAATAAGCCGGCGTAAATTGATGGCATTGACCACTGCGAGTGTAAAAAACATCGTGTAACGCAGCGTTTCGCCCACTTGAATTTCGCGAATTTGGGTTTTGACACACCCTCCCGCAGTCACCGCTTTGGCTGCCGGCGGGTCAGGTAAAAGCGGCGACTGCGGTCGCCGCACTCCAAACCGTTGGCACGTTGGGTTGGTGGATTGACAGGAGCCGCCGTAAACTACGTCTCATGCCAGTGATTCACAGCGACGCGGAGATCCTCGGTGGCACCCCGGTATTTATCGGGACACGCGTTCCTCTCCAGGCTCTGCTCGACTACCTCGAAGGCGGTCATCCGTTAGCCGACTTCCTGGAGGACTTCCCTACCGTTTCACGGGAGCAGGCGATCGCCGCCTTGGAGGAAGCGAAGGAACTGCTGGTTGCGCATTCTGCTCGATGAATGTGTGCCGCGCCGGGTTCGACGTGTTCATCACGACCGACAAAAGCATTCAGCATCAACGGCGTCTTTCTGATTACGCGATCGCGTTCGTGCTCCTGCGTGCCCGAAGCAACGACATCACCGACATCGAGCCTCTCGTGCCCAAGCTCCTTGCAAGATGGGCTGAGCTCGCACCGGGGAAGCTTCTCTGATTCAGTAGGCGTGATCCCCCTCACACCCGCCCGCCCCGATCCCGCCTAGAATCCGCGGCGGTTCCCGAGAAGAGGTGTGGAGATGCAGCGACTATCACTCATCAACTATGACGTGTTGCGCGAGCTGTGTGACTCGTGCCGGAAAGAGCGGTTTCACTTTGTGCCGCTGGGCGCGGAGCCGGCGACGGGTCCGTGCCGCAAGTGCGGGGCGGAGTCGAAGCTGGCGGAGATGAGCGACACCGCCGTCTGGCGCCTGATTACGCACCCGAACGGCGATGTCGTCGTGGTCCCGATGATCGGGAAGTAGCCCTTACTCGAACTCGGAGAAGTTCACCGATACGAGGCGCGAGCAGCCCGCCTCTTCCATCGTCACGCCGTAGAGCACGTCCGCTGCTTCCATCGTGCGGCGGGAGTGCGTGATCACGATGAACTGCGTGTCGCGCGACATGTCCCGCACCAAGCGCACGAAGCGCTCCGTGTTCACCTCGTCCAGCGGCGCGTCGACCTCGTCGAGGATGCAGAAGGGGCTCGGCTTGTAGCGGAAGATCGCGAACAGCAGCGCGATCGCCGTCAGGGCGCGCTCGCCGCCGGAGAGCAGCGCGATCGACTGGTTCTTCTTGCCGGGCGGCTGGGCCACCAGCTCGATGCCGCTCTCGAGGACGTCTTCCTCGTCGAGGAGCTGCATGCGCGCGGTGCCGCCGCCGAAGAGCGACGTGAAGATGGTCGTGAACGACTCGTTCACCTGGTTGAACGCCTCGCGGAACAGCTCGCGCGAGGTGAGGTTGATCTTGCGGATGGTCTGGCGCAGCGCTTCGATCGACTGCACGAGATCGTCCCTCTGCGTGCGCAGGAACGACTCGCGCGTCTCGAGCTCCTGATGCTCGTCGATGGCCAGCACGTTCACCGGGCCGATCTTCTCGATCTGGTCGCTCAGCTTCGCGACCTCGGACTCCAGCGTCGTGCGCGACTCGTCATCCGCCGGCGGCTCGACGTCGGCCAGCGCGTCGATGCCCGCGTGCAGGTCGAGCGAGATCTGCTCGCGGAGCAGGTCGAAGGCCGACTTGGCGCGGTCGACACGGCGCTCCGATTCGAAGAGCGAGTTCTTGGCCGCGTTCCACGTTTCGCGTGACGAAAGCGCACGCGCTTCCAGCTCCTGCACGCGCGCGGTCAGGTCGGCCGCTTCCGCTTCGAGCGAGATCCGGGTCTCCGACACTTCGTGCAGCTTGGCGAGCGACTGCTCGAGCTGCGTGCGGGAGTTCTCGACCGCCACGCCGGTATCGCCCTGGCGGCGGATGAGGTTCTCGATCTCCTGCTGCAACTGCGTGGCGCGCGACCCGAGGGAGACCACGATGCGCGAGAGGTTCTCGTGCTCGCGCTGGATGGCGTTCATGTTGCCGGTCGCGGTCTCGACTTCGACGCGCGCCTTGGCGGCGACTTCCGTGATCTGCTCGAAGGCCGCGCGCGCTTCGCCGAGCTGCTCCTCGTGCGTGCGGATCTGCTCGTGCAGCTCCGCCTCCCGCGCCTGCAGCCCTTCGACTTCGCCGATGGCCGCAGCCTTGCGCGCGAGCAGCTGGTCCTTCTCCTCGATGTACAGGGTCTGCTCTTCCGAGGCGACCGCGAGGTCCTTCTCGTAACGCTGCAGCTCCTGGCCGGCGCGCTCGCGCTGGTTCTTCTTCTCGCGCAACTCCTGCTCGGCGGTGCGCGCGCGCTCCTCGGCGATGATCCGCGCGTCGTCCGCGGCGCGCAGCTCTTCCTCGAGCGCCTGCAGCTCCGCGGAGATGCCGCTCAGGCGCGACTCCTCGGAACCGAGCAGCGCCACGAGATCGGCGATCTCGCGCTTGATCGAGAAGACGCCGGGCGTCGCCCCTTCGGTCTTGCCGCCGACCACGAGCGGGCCGCGCACGATGTCTCCTTCGAACGTGACGAACGTCGCGTTCGGGCGCTCTTTCGCGCGTTCGAACGCCTCGGTTAGCGTCTCGACGATGTAGGCTTCGGGGATGGCGTGACGCACCGCGTCGGCCACCGCGCCGTCGCCGAGGACCGACTGCGCCGCGTCACCGCGCCGCGAGCCTTCGCCGGTCGGGGAGAAGTCGAGAGTGATGAACGCGCCGCGGCCCGCGCCGCGCTCGCGCAAACGGCGAATCGCTTCGTCGGCCGTTGCGGTCGAGTCGACGACGATCGCCTTCGACACTTCGCGCAGCAGGTTGTCGAGCGCCGCTTCGAATCCTTCCGCCGCGCGCACCGATTCGGCTGCCGCGACGGCGTTCGGGATCAACTCCATGATCGCGCGGCGGACGTTCTCGTCCTGCGCTTCCAGGGAGGCGAGCAGCGAGCGCAGCGAGTCGACCTTGTAGGTCGTCTGCGAGATGGTGTCCCGAGCGGAAGCGAGCGACTCGCGTCCCGCTTCACGCTTCGCCGCGAGCTCGTCGCGGCGGATGACCGCGTCGCGCGCGGTCTGCTGCGAGACGACGAGGTTCTGCTCCGCGTCGCGGACCGACTGTTCCCACTCGTACATCTGCGTGCGTGCGCCGTCGCGGCTTTCGGCCGCCTTGCGCGCGCTCTCGGTGAGCTTGGTCAGGTAGAACTCGCACTTTTCGACCGCGATCTCGATCTGGTGCACCTGGTTGCGCGCCTCGGAGATCTTGCCGATGGTGCGCATCAGGGTTTCGCGCGATTCGGCGAGCGCCTTTTCGTGGCGGCGCACGGCGTCGCCTTTCTCCTGCCGGTCGCGCTCGACCTCGTCCGCGCTCTCGCGGAGGCGGTTGCGCTCCGCGCGTGCGGCTTCGAGCTGCTGCGTCTTCTCGTCCAGCCCGGCCTGCTGTTCGCTGCCTTCCTGCTCGAGCGTGGAGATCTGGCCGCGCGCATTGTCGATGCGCTGCACGAGATCGCCGAGGTTGGTCTCGGACTGCTGGAGGAACGAGCGGAGGCGCTCCACTTCGCCGGTCAGGCCGGCGATCTCCTCACGCACGCGCGAGGCGTGCTGCGCCCGCTCGATGTGTACGGTGCGCGTTTCTGCCAGCTCCGCCTCGTCGGCGGCGAGCTGCGCGGCGATCTCGCTCTCGCGCACCTGCGAATCGGCGAGGCCGGCGTTCGCGGTCTCTTCCTCGATCTGCGCCGCGAGGATGCGGCCCTTGTACAGCGACCGCTTCGCGAGCGACAGCTGGTCCGCGAGCTCCTTGTGGCGGCGCGCTTTCGACGCCTGCCGCTTGAGCGAGTTCAGGTTGCGCGTGACCTCGGAGAGCGTGTCGTCGATGCGCAGCAGGTTCTGCTGCGTTTCCTCGAGCTTCAGCTCCGCGGCGCGGCGCTTGGTCTTGTACTTCGTGATGCCGGCCGCTTCTTCGATCAGGCGGCGGCGGTCCTGCGGCTTGTTGGAGAGGATCAGGTCGATCTTCCCCTGTTCCATCACCGAGTAGTTGCGGATGCCGAGGCCGGTGTCCATGAGGATGTCGGAGATGTCCTTCATCCGGACGCGCTTGCCGTTCAGGCGGAACTCGGACTGGCCGTCGCGGAAGACGCGGCGGTTGATGGTGATCTTGCCGTCGTCGGCCATCGGGTGGTTGCTGTCGCCGTTGGCCGTGCCGAGGGTGAGGGTGACCTCGCCCATGGAGAGCGCGCGGCGGCGCGACGAGCCCTGGAAGATGACGTCTTCCATCGTCTCGCCACGGATGTGGGAAGCGCGGTTCTCGCCGAGGACCCAGATGAGGGCGTCACAGATGTTCGACTTGCCGCAGCCGTTCGGGCCGACGACCGCCGTCATGGCGGCGGGGAAGGTGAGTTTGGCGGGATCGTAGAACGACTTGAAGCCGTGG
>DASQJY010000007.1:0-41959 GCA_035630815.1 Thermoanaerobaculia bacterium | reverse complement strand
CACGTTCTCCGATCTCGCGAACTCCATCTCCGCCGAGTACGGTTTCTGGCTCGGGGACGCGTTCGCCTCCGGCGGCTCCGCCGGGTACGACCACAAGGGGATGGGCATCACCGCGCGCGGCGGGTGGGAAGCGGTCAAGCGCCATTTCCGGGAGCTCGGCCTCGATACGCAGAGCGAAGACTTCACCTGCGTCGGCGTCGGGGACATGTCGGGCGACGTCTTCGGCAACGCGCTGCTGCTATCGCCGCACACGAAGCTGCTCGCGGCGTTCAACCACTCGCACATCTTTGTTGACCCCAATCCCGATCCGGCGCGCAGCTTCGAAGAACGCCGCCGCATGTTCGACAACCGCCTGAACTGGAACGGCTACAACACGGAGCTGCTCTCGCAGGGGGACGCGGTGTACGAGCGCAGCGCGAAAACGATCGCCATCTCCGAGGAAGTGCAGACGCTGTTCGAGCTGCCGAAGAAGCTCGTCACGCCGGCGGAGCTGATGCGCGCGATCCTCCAGGCGCGTGCCGACCTCCTCTGGCTCGGCGGCATCGGCACGTACGTCAAGTCCTCGGAGGAGGATCACGCCGCCGCGCGCGATCGCGCCAATAATGCGATCCGCATCAACGGCAACGAGCTTCGCGTGCGCGTCGTGGGCGAAGGGGCGAACCTCGGGTTCACGCAGCGCGGCCGCATCGAGTACGCGCTCATCGACGGCCACATCAACACCGACGCGATCGACAACTCGGCCGGCGTCGATACGTCAGACCACGAGGTCAACATCAAGATCGCGCTCAACGACGCGATCACGCGCGGCGAACTCTCCGGCATCGAGGAGCGCAACCGCATCCTCGCCGAGATGACCGACGACGTGGCCGGCCTCGTGCTGCGCGACAACTACGAGCAGACCCAGGCCATCTCCATCACCCACACGCTCGGCGAAGAGCTGCTCGACACGCATGCGCGCTTCATGCGCGGCCTCGAGAAGCAGGGCAAGCTCGATCGTGCCATCGAAGGTCTGCCCGACGACGAAACCATCGCCGAGCGCCACGCCGCCCACATCGGCCTCACGCGTCCCGAGATTGCCGTGCTTCTCGCGTACTCGAAGCTCGTGCTGTACGCCGAGTTACTGAAGTCCGATCTGCCTGACGATCCGCAGCTCGTCGACGATCTCGTTTTGTATTTCCCCGACGACGTGCGCGTGCGATATCGCGCGGCTATCGAGCGCCATTGCCTGCGCCGAGAGATCATCGCTACCGTCGTCACGAACGCAATGGTCACCCGCATGCAGCCCTCGTTCGCGTGGGCCGCGTGCGAAGAGACGGGGAAGACGTCGCCCGACGTCGCGCGCGCGTTCGCGATCATCCGCGACTCGTTCGATCTGCGGCGCGTCTGGTCGGATATCGAGGCGCTCGACAACAAACTCCCCGCGAGTATCCAGATCGACATGATGATCGCGGTCGAGCGCCTGCTCGGGCGCGGAATGAGATGGCTGCTGCGCAACAGCTCCGAGCAACTCGACATCACGTCGCACGTCGCGGAGTTCCGCCCGTGCATCGTGGCGATCCAGAAACATCTCGACAGCGTGCTGCCGCAGTCCGTGCTGAACAGGCTGCGCGCGATCGAAGGTGATCTAATGATGGACGGTATTCCCGAGGATCTCGCGCGGCGCATTGCCAGCCTCGATGTAATGGCGTCCGCGCTCGACATCGTGCGCATCGCGCGGTACGACGCCACCCGCGTCGAGGACATCGCCCGCGTCTACCTAGCCGTCGGCACGCGCTTCGGACTCGACCGCCTGCGGTCTTTAAGCGCGAACGTTCCCGCCGAGACACCATGGCAGAAGATCGCGGTCACCGCTTTGGTCGATGACCTCTTCGATTATCAGGGCGTGCTCGCCGCGCGCGTGATTGCCGAGTCCGACGGCGCGAGACTCGACGCGTGGCTGGCTTCCCGCGGCCACCTCGTCGAGCGCGTCGAGCAGACCATCCACGGCATACGCAACGCCCCGGCGATCGACTTGGCAATGTTTTCCGTGGTGAGCCGGCAGTTGCGAGCGCTCGTGGAGTCCTGAAGCCTAGAACGAAGCCAGAAGCTCAAACCCAGTTGAATGTCCGGATTCTCGGTTCTTCGGCTATCGGTTTCCATCTATCGATTTGAACAACATTAACGCCACATCCTCGTCCCGCCGCGCGGCACGCATTGATCACGTCCATCACCTCGCTGTACGGGACGCGCTTGTCGGCGGCCCGGCGATCGGCCGTGGCGGCGAATGAGACACTTAAATTGGCGGGCCGACGGGACAACACCCGCGACCTCCCGCGTAACAGACCGGCGGCCGACTATCTATACCCCGCGGCCTGCAGTTCAAACAGCTCCGCGTACCTCCCCGACTGCGCAAGCAACTCCTCGTGCGTTCCGGCCGCTTCCAGTTGCCCCTCGGCCAGGACGAGGATGCGGTTGGCCATGCGGACGCTGGAGAAGCGGTGGGAGATGAGCACCGCGCTCTTGCCGTGGCTCAGTTCCTTGAAGCGCTGGAAGACTTCGAATTCGGCGCGGGCGTCGAGGGCGGCGGTGGGCTCGTCGAGGATGAGGACCTGGGCGTCGCGCATGTAGGCGCGGCCGATGGCGACTTTCTGCCATTCGCCGCCGGAGAGCTCGACGCCGGATTTGAAGCGCTTGCCGAGCCATTGGTCGTAACCGTTCGGGAGGCGGCGGATGACGTCGTCGGCCATGCTGCTTTCGGCGGCGGCGATGATGCGCGCACGGTCGTCGCGGGCTTCGATGCGGCCGACGGCGATGTTCTCGGCGGCGGTCATCTGGTAGCGGACGAAGTCCTGGAAGATGACGCCGATGCTGGAGCGGAGTGCGCCAAGGTCGTAGTCGCGGAGGTCGTGGCCGTCGAGGAGGATGCGCCCTTCGTCGGGGTCGTAGAGGCGGGCCAGCAGTTTTACGAGGGTGGTCTTGCCCGCGCCGTTTTCGCCGACCAGGGCCAGGACTTCTCCGGCGCGGAGGGTGAAGGTGAGGTTGCGCACGGCCCAGCGCTCGGCGCCGGGGTAGCGGAAGCCGACGTTCTCGAAGGTGAAGCCTGCTGCGATCGGTGAGGGAAAGGGCCGCGGGTTGGGTGGCGAGACGATCTCGGGCTCGATCTCGAAGAAGGAGAAGAGGTCGTCGAGGTAGAGGGCCTGCCCCGCGACCTGCGAGAAGCTGATGAGCAGGCCTTCGAGGAGGTTGCGCAGACGGCGGAAGGCGCCGGAGAGGAAGGTCAGGTCGCCGATCGTGAACTCGCCGCGCAGCGTGCGCCAGGCGATGAACGCGTACGCGAGGTAGTAGCCGAGGGTGCCGACCGCGGTCAGCAGGGCGCCCCAGAGCGCGCGGCGCCGGGCCAGTCGGCGATTGGCTTCGTAGAAGCGGGCGGCGAGCACGCGGTAGCGGTCGAGCAGGAAGCCGTTCAGCCCGAAGATCTTCACTTCCTTCGCGGTCTCGACGCTCGCTCCGGTCTGGCGGAGGTAGTCGAGCTCGCGGCGCTCGGGCGTACGGCGGTAGTCGAGGGAGTAGCTCTGCGCGTTGAAGTGCGCTTCGCCGAGGAACGCGGGGACGAGGGCGATGAGCAGGAGGACGATCAGCCAGGGGGCATAAGCGAGCAACCCGATGGAGAAGCTGATGATGGTGACGACGTCCTGCGCCTGGCCGAAGATCTGGCTCATGAGCACCATGCGGCCGGTGGTCTGGCGGCGGGCGCGCTCGAGCTGGTCCTGCAGCTCGCTGTCCTCGAAGTCCTCGAGATCGAGCTGCGCGGCGTGCTCCATCAATTCGATGCTGGTGGCGTTGGTGAAGCGCTCGGAGAGCAGCGCGTCGATCAGCGAGACCACGCGGCCCAGGACATCCGCGAGGATGGCTAGGGCCAGCTCGATCAGCAGCAGCGCGCCGAGACGGTCAAAGAGGCCGCTTGCAAGCCACGCGGTGAGGTCGGCGGGGACGGTCCCGGATGCGGCCAGGCGGACGACTTCGTCGATGATCAACTTGCCGACGTAGAGCGTGGCTACGGGCAGGAGCGCGCGCAGGAGCCGCAGCAGCAGGTCGCTGGCGGTGAGCGTGGGGCTGGTCTTCCAGATCAGCTTCAGGAACGGCGGGACGTTGCGCAGGGCGCCGAAGCGCTCCGTCCATGATTTCGTTGGATGGTCGCCTCCGGATGTTGGGCCGGGCGTGGTGCGTCCTCCGGCGCTGTAGCTTTTCGGCACGAGGGTGGGTGTGCAGGGGGCGGACCACGGGGCACGGGCGTTCGATGCGCATCATCTGGTGCATAATTTGATGCCTCGGAGGGAGCTGGAATGCGAACGACAATCAACCTCGACGAACGCCTGATCGAAGAAGCGCAGCGAGTGACCGGAACTCAGGAGCGGACGGCGCTGATTCATGACGGTCTTCGTGCGTTGATCGCACGTGAAAGCGCGAAGCGTCTGGCCCGCCTCGGCGGAAGCGATCCACGACTCGATCGACCCCGGAGACGGAAAACATCTTGATTCTGGTCGACACTTCGGTGTGGGTCGATCATCTCCAGAAGGGCGTCCCGGCATTGGTCGAGGCGTTGGAGCAGGACGCCGTGTTGACGCATCCTTTCGTGATCGGGGAGCTGGCATGCGGCAACCTGAAAAACCGAAGCGAGGTGCTCGGCCTGCTCGCGGCGCTGCCGTCGGCGGTGATTGCCCGTGAGGAGGAGACCCTCGTGTTCATCGAAGAGCGAAAACTGATGGGGAAGGGCGTCGGCTACATCGACGCACACCTCCTTGCGTCCGTCACGCTGACGGAGGGCGCGCGCCTTTGGACGCGAGACAAGCGCCTTGCCGATGCGGCGGCGGAGCTCCGCCTGGCGATGCTGCTGTAGCAATCGCGCTGCGTCAGGCCTGCACCGGTTTCTTCCTCCCGATCCACTCCAGCATGAGGGGGCTGGAGACCCATTGCACGCCGGGGCGATGCTTTGCCTCTTCGAGCTCGCGGTCGAGTTGCGCGAGCTCTTCTTCATCGGCGAGGTGGTGCTCGGCGAGTGCGGGACGGAGGGAGTTGAGTGCCACGCGGGGGATGTCGTAGCCGATCGAGGGGGGGTAGTGGACGGTGTACGCGCCGTGACTCTCGATCTCGAAGCCGGCGTCCTCGAGATACGCCCTCCCCTTCCGGCCGAAGTCGGTCTGCGCGCCGCGGGCGCGTGCGGCGGCGATGACCAGTTCCCACACGCGCGTCATGGCCGGGACGTGCGGCTCGGACGCGGGGGCATGCGCAGGCAGGTCGGACGGCTCATGTGCGATGACGACGCCGCCGGGACGGAGGAGCGTGGCCATGCGCCTGAGAGCGCGCGCGGGGCTGGGCTGATGGAGCAGCATGAGGCGGCTGTACGCGAGGTCGGCGCCGTCGATCTGCAACTGCTCCAGTGAGATCTCGTTTACGTCGGCCTGGAGAAAGCGGACGTGCGGGAGGATGGAGCGCGCTTTCTCGAGCGCCGCAGCACTGGCGTCGATGCCGATGACCGTCCCTCCCGGCCCGACAACACGGGCGAGTGCGGCGAGGCCGCCGAGCGGGCCGCAGCCGAGATCGAGCGCCGTGGCGCCTTCACCGATGCCGGCGCGGCAGCACGCTTCGACGACGCGGTGCTCTTCGTGCGACGCGAGAGCGACGAGCCGGCGGTGCTCGGCGTCGGTTGCGCCGAGGGTGTAGTGGGGCAGCTCGAGGTGCGGCATCGGCGCGATTGTAATGGGGGCTTGCGATCAGGATTTGCCCTTCGTCGTCTGCGGCTCTCCGGCGATCACGAAGACGCGGCCGGACTGGAAGCCGTTTACGCCGCTCCAGGCGGAGGTGACGAGGAAGTCGATCGCTCCGTCGCCATCGACGTCGCCGAGATTGGTGGTGTCGAAGCCGAAGGTATCGCCGGGGGTGCGGCAGGTGATGGTCTGCAGGAGCTTCTGCGTGCGGCCGGAGTAGAGATACACCCTGCCGCCGGACTCCGCGCCGCTCGCGTGCTGCCAGGCGCCGACGATCAGGTCGGCGGTGCCGTCGCGGTCGACATCGCCCGCATCGGCGACGCCGATGCCGAAGCCGTCGCCGGGCGCTTCGCCGGTGAGGGTCGAGAGCAGCTTGCCGTCGGTGCCGGAGTAGACGTACGCGCGGCCGGTGCCGCGGCCGTTCGCGTTGTTGGCCCAGTCGGAGACGTAGAGATCCTGCACCTTGTCGGCGTTGACGTCGCCGACCACGGACATGAACATCGCACCGAACGCGCCGCCGGTCTCGTCGGAGTCCATCGTGAACGCGGGCTTCGCGGTCAGCCCTTTGTACACGTACACGCGGCCGGTGCCGCGCGGGCCCGCTCCAGGCGCACCGACCATGAGCACGCGCTCCTTGCCGGCCAGTCCGCCGGCGAGCGTGCTGCCGAACGCGTTGCCTGCTTTCTCCCCGGTGAGCGTGAGCAGCACAGCGCCGTCCTTGCCGGAGAAGACGAACGCGCGGCCGGCGCCCTCTGCATCTCCGGGCGCGCCGATGAAGACGTCGCTGTGCTCGTCGCCATTCATGTCGCCGGCAGTGCTGGTGCGGCCGAAGCCGCCGTTCGTGTTGCCTTCGCCGAGGGTGCGCAGGAGCTTGCCGTCGCGTCCGGAGAAGATGTACACGTAGCCGGAGCCGGGACCGCCGGCGATGACGTCGGGGATGCCGTCGCGGTTCGTATCACCGGCCGCCTCGATGCCGATGCCGAGCTGCTCGTCCTTCTTTCCGGTGTGCTGCCAGAGCAGCTTGCCGCTGCGGCCCGAGTAAACGTAAACGCGCCCGCCGGGAGTGCCGTCGACCGGGTACGTCGGCGCGGAGGTCGTAAAGTCCGCGACCTTGTCGCCATCGACGTCGCCGATGCGGCGGGCGATCCAGCCGAACTGCCCCGACTTTGCATCGCCGCGCAGCTCGTGAATGATGCGTGTCTTCTCGACGAACGGCTTCTCGAAATCGGCCGGCTTCGGGAGCAGCGCCAGGAAGCGCGCGTCTTTCTGCAGCGACTCGAAGCGCGGGTCGGTGCGGAGCTGCTCGAAGTCGACGCTGCCGGTGTCGCGGACGCGTTTCAATGCGGCGAGGGTCTTCGCTTCGTCCTTGCGGCCGTGGTGCAGTGCGGCGATCTCAACGAGCGCGGGTCCGCGCTGGCCTGGGTAGGAGGTCAGCCTTTCGTAGGTGCGTAAGGCGCCGTCGACATCCCCTTTCTGCACGTACGTCCGCGCCAGCAGCTGCACCACGCCGCCGCGCTGCGGGTTCTTCGCGGTGAAGTCCTCGAGGATGGCGATCGCGCCGTCGAAGTCTGTCGCCGCGATCTTCTCGTTCGCGGCGCGCACTTCAGGCGGAGGCGCCGGCGCCTGCGCGAATGCGGCCGCGGCGCCGAGGGAGAGCGTCAGGACGATGGCTTTGAGCATGTCCGTGAGGATAGCGACCGCATCGACGCCGCGCTGTCATGAGATTGCCTACGCCCGCAGCGCGTCCACCGGCTCCAGCCTTGCGGCCGTGAGCGACGGGTAGAGGCCGGCGAAGAGGCCGACGCTGATGGCGAAGCTGCTGGCCATGGCGAGGCCGGACATGGAGACCGGGAGGCCGCCGGGGAAGAAGCCGGCTACGGCTTTGACGACGGCGATGCCGAGACCGAGGCCGATGGCGGCGCCGGCGACGGAGAGGGTCACGGACTCGATCAGGAACTGCAGGAAGATCTCGCCGTTCGTGGCGCCGAGGGACTTGCGGAGGCCGATCTCGAACAGGCGCTCGGAGATCGAGATCTTGAGGACGGAGAAGATCCCGACGCCGCCGATGAGGAGCGAGACGCCGGCGATGGAGAAGAAGACGATCCGCCAGTTGTCGAGGATCGCGTCGATCTGGGAGCGCTCCTTCAGGATGTCCTTGCCGATGTTGTTGATGCGCACGTCGCCGATACCGTTGTGGGCCTGGCGGAAACGGGCGGACGTCTCGTCTTCCGCCTCGATGCTCTGCTCGGGCGTCGACGCTTTGCCGAGCATGTACGAGATCGCGTTCGCGCGGCCGAACATGTCGCGGAACACGGTCCAGGGGACGTAGGCGCCCCCCATCTCCCTGCGCATGTCGTCGTCGTCGACGAAGGTCGTGTCGAACTTCGTCCCCACGCCGACCACGGTCAGCCTGCGGCCGCCGACGTTGAGTTTCTGGCCGAGCGCGTCCTCGCTGCCGAAGAGCTGCTGCTTGAGCTTCCAGCCGATCACGGTGACGGGCGCGTTCGAGTCGACGTCGCCGTCGCTGATCCAGCGGCCGGCGGACACGTCGCGGTTGCGGATCTCGGCGAAGTCCGGCATCACGCCCAGCACGTCGATGCGGCGGGTGATGTTGCCGCTGGTGACGACCGCACGCGACGCCCCTACCGGCGACATGGCGCGGACGAACTCCGCGTCGTCGAACACCTTCACGTCTTCGATGCGCAGGCCGCGCGAGAGATGCGCCTTGGCCCGCTCGACGCGGTCCGTCGGCTCCCGCGGCGAGACCTCGACCACGCCATCCAGTCCGAGGTCGTTCAGGCCCTTGAGCACCGACATCTGGACGCCGCCCAGCACGGACATGACCACGACCAGCGCGAGCGTGCCGAGGATGACGCCGATCAGCGTGAAGAGCGACCGCAGCGGGTGCCCTTTCACTTCTTCGTAGGAGGTGCGGACGGCTTCGGAGATGTTCATGTCAGTCGACCCTCAACGCCTCGATCGGATTCAAGCGGCTCGCGCGGATGGCCGGGTACATGCCGAAGATCAGGCCCGTACCGGCGGCGAAGATGAGGGCGTTCACGATCACCCCGGGAGTGACCACCGTCGGGTTGCGCGTCAGCGCGGCCACGCCCTGGGTGAAGAGCTGGCCGGCGAAGATGCCCAGGAAGCCGCCGAGGACGGAGACGAGCACGGACTCGGTCAGCATCTGGAAGAAGATCTGCGCCGGCGTCGCGCCGACGGCCTTGCGCGTGCCGATCTCGCGAACGCGCTCGTTGAACGACGCGAGCTGGATGTTCATGATCACGATCCCGCCGACCAGCAGCGAGATGATTCCGCAGATCATGAAGGTCACGTCGTACATCTTGTTCTCGCTCTCGTTGCGGGCCAGGTTGGCCACGCGCGAGAACATCTCGAAGTCCTTCGTGCCGTGCTCGCGGAGGAGGATGCTCTCCAGCTCGGCCACCGCTTCCTTGTGCCGGGCCACGTCTTTCATGCGCGCGTGCAGGAAGGAGATGCGCCCGCTCTCGAGCGGCTCCCCTTTGCGCGTCATCATGGTGGTGATGGGGATGTACATCTGGCGGTTCATCCAGCGCAGCGCGTTCTGCTTCTGGTCGAAGCTGAAGTACTTCTCTTCCATGACGCCGACCACGAGATAGCCCGAGCCGTCGATGATCATGGTCTTGCCGATCGGGTTCTCGCTCCCGAAGAACTCCTCGGCCCGGGCGGTGCCGAGCACCACCACGCGCGCGGCGCCCTGCAGGTCGAGGTCGGTGATGAAGCGTCCGTGCTCGACGCGATAGAAGGTGATCGGTGAATAGGCGGGCGTGACGCCCATGACGTCGCGGCGCTTTTCGACGTTGCCGTAACGCACGGTCAGTCCGTCCTGCGACACCGGGGAGACGAGATCGACTTCTTTCGCGTCGGCGCGCAGCACCATCGCATCGCGATACGTGAGGCCCTGCGAGGCGAGCGCTTTCGCGTCGAGCGTGACCTTGCCGGTCTCCTTGTTGCCGACCCAGATCCGCTCGATGCCGCCGCTGATGCGGTAGAACTTCATCGACGCTTCCTTGCCGGCGACGGACATCGAGAACGTGGCGATGATCGAGCCGGTGCCGAGGATGATGCCGAAGAGCTGGAGCAGCGTGCGGCCGAGGTGGTCCTTGATGTCGCGGACGCCGTCGATGATCGACTCGAGGAGGATCATCGGCTACTCCATCTCGCCGTCGACGACGAGGCCGTCCACGATCTTGATGCGCCGCTGCGTGCGCGCGGCGATGGCGGGATCGTGCGTGACCAGGACGATGGTCTGTCCCGCGGCGGCGACTTCTTCGAAGAGGTTGATGATGTCGCTGCCGGTCTTCTGGTCGAGGTTGCCGGTCGGCTCGTCCGCGAGGATGAGCGAGGGCGTGTTCACGAGCGCGCGTGCGATGGCCACGCGCTGGCGCTGGCCGCCGGAGAGCTCGCTGGGACGATGTTTGGCGCGGTTGGCGAGGCCGACGCGATCGAGCGCTTTCAAGGCACGCTCGCGGCGCTCGTCACCGTCCATGCCGGCGTAGAGCAGCGGCAGCTCGACGTTCTTCCAGATCGTGGCGCGCGGGAGGAGGTTGAAGGACTGGAAGACGAAGCCGAGCTTCTTGTTCCGGACGCGCGCGAGCTGCCCGCCGCTCATCGCGGCGACGTCTTCGCCGTCGAGCCAGTACCGCCCTTCGCTCGGCGTATCGAGGCAGCCGAGGATGTGCATGAGGGTGGACTTGCCGGAGCCGGAGGGGCCGATGATGGAGACGAACTCGCCGCCGTCGATCTTGACGTCCACCCCGCGCAACGCCTGGACCGCGTTCTCGCCGGAGTCGTAGGTCTTGAAGACGCGCTCGAGCTGGATCAGCGCCTTCGCTGACGCTGCGGCACTGGTTGTCGGCGGCTCGGAGTGTTGCCACTGCTCGAACTTGAATACGGCACTCATTGGCTGCTCGCTTTCCGATGTTCGGAGGTGTCGGGTGTCAGGTGTCTGGGGTGTGTCGCCCGGGCGTAGAACCCCGGATACCTGACACCCGACACCTGATACCGATCGTGCTAGTCGTCGTTCTCTTCCTGGTCCTTCTTCGACAGGGTCGGATCGGCCAGCGCTACTTCCTCGCCGGGTTTGAGGCCGGAGAGGACTTCGACGCGGGCGTTGTCGGCGAGGCCGGTGACGATGGTGCGGCGGTCGAAGAACTGCTTCCAGGCGTCCTTGTCGTCTTTGGCCTTGTCGTCGCCGCCCTTCTTTTCCTGCTTTGCGAAGGCGATGGGGTCGATGGTTTTCTTGATGTAGACGATTTCCTGGTCGTCGCGCTTGAAGACCGATTCGACCGGGACGGTGAGGACTTTTGCCTTCTTCTCGCCGATCACTTCGATGTTCGCGGTCATGCCGGAGCGGAGCTCGCGGCCCTGCGCGTCGAGGCGGACCTCGATGTCGAAGACGCGCACTTTGTCGTCGAGGCGGACGGCGGGCGCGATGCGGTCGATCTTTCCGTTGAAGAGGACTTTCGGATAGGCATCGAGCGTGACGCGGACCGGCATCGCGACGCGGATCTTGCCGATGTCGACCTCGTTCACGCCCGCCTTCACGATCATGCGCGAGGTGTCGGCCACCGTGAACAGCACGGTGCCGGCGTTGAAGGAAGAGACGCCGGAGGTGATCGACTCACCGATCTCGACGTTCTTCGTCAGGACCAGGCCGTCCATCGGGGCGACGATGCTGGAGCCCTGGAAGCTGGCGGCGGACTGGCCGATGGGGATGCCGCTCTTTTCGGCGAGCGTGTACTTCTCGCGCGCCTTCTCGTATTCCTGGCGCGTCTCGAGGTACGCCGTCTCGGCGTCGCGCGCCTGTTTCGGGGCGAGGAGGCCCTGCAGGAGCAGCTTGTTGTCGGCTTCCCAGTTCTTCTTCGCTTCGGTGAAGCGGATCTCGGCCGAGGCCACCGAGTTCTTCGTGTCGGCGAGCGACTGCGCCTGGCTGAGGTCGGGCTCGACGCGCGCGAGCACCTGGCCGCGGCGTACGGTGTCGCCGTCGCGGTGGAGGATCTCGATCACCTTTCCGGAGATGGCCGATTTCACCTCGACCTTCATCTCGGGCTCGACGGTGCCGACTTCCGTGACCTTCACCTGCACGTCGCCCATTTCCGCTTTCGCGGTCTTGATCGGCGATTCCGGCGGCTTCTTGTCCTTGCCGTTGGCTTTGATCGCAACCGTGCCGCCGATCACCACCAGCAGCAGGATGATCGAGACGATCGTCAGTTTCCGTTTCCGCTTCGCGCTCATCGAATGCTCCTCTTGTCTGGAGGTGTATTCGTTGGCGTAGCGAAATAGTTGCGGGATGTTGTTACAAGTGTCCGGTTGTCGGTTATCAGTTGTCGGTTGTCTGTGGTGTTCCGCCCGGGCGACACCGCACAGATAACTGACAACCGAGAACCGACAACAACTACAGCGTTTCCAGCTGAGTCTTCGGATACGACGACGGATCCACCTTCGGATGCGCCTGCGCGATCTTTCCTTCTTCGTCGATCAAGTAGGCGATGCGGCGGGCGTATTCGTCTTTGCTGGAATCGCAGGCGCCGTAGGCGAGGCCGATCTCTCGCCTGGTGTCGCAGAGCAGCGGGAAGGGGAAGTCGAACTTTTCGGCGAAACGCTTGTTGTCGGAGGGGGTGTCGAAGCTGACGCCGAGGACGCGCGTGTTTTTCTGGCTGTACTGTTCGATGAGGTCCCGGAACCCGGTCCCTTCCCGCGTTCAGCCGGGTGTGTCGGCTTTGGGGTAGAACCAGAGGACTACTTTCTTGCCGCGCAGATCCTGAAGGCGGACGCGGTTGCCTTCGTGATCCGGCACGTCGAAATCAGGGGCTTGTTGACCGGGCTCGAGCATCTTTCCCTCCCCGCGGAAGATCGCCTGGATGATTCCTTTGATGGACACGCGGGTATTGTAGGCCCCGTGAGCCTCGAAGAGTGGGATCAGCGTTACCGGACGCGCGATGAGATCGACGACGAGCCTGCCCAACTGGTCATCGACGCGGTGCGCGAGCTCCCTGCCGGCCGCGCGCTCGATCTCGCCTGTGGTGCCGGCAGGAACGCTGTCTGGCTGGCGCGGAACGGGTGGGAGGTGGTGGCGATCGACGGCTCGAGCGAGGCCATTCGCCTCGTGCACGGCCACGACGTCCAGCTCGATGCGCGGATCATGGATCTGGAGACCGGCGCGCCGCTGCCGTTCCAGGACGAGTCGTTCGACGTGGTGCTCATCCTCTATTACCTGCACCGCCCGCTGTTCGCGGAAGCGAAGCGCGTCGTGCGCCGCGGCGGCCTCCTGGTGACGGCCGTGCGCACGCGCGGCAGGTTCGCCATCCATCCCGGGGAGCTGGCGTCGATCTTCGAGGGGTGGGAGGTGGTGTATTCGAATGAGGGGGAGATCGGGGAGCTGGTCGTTCGGCGTCCGGCGTCAGGCGTCTGGGAGGCATCGCATCCCGGAAGCCTGACGCCCGACGCCTGAGCCTACTCCGGCAATTTCTCAAGGTCCCCTGCCACGATCACGTGGAGCTTCTCGGGGAAGAAGTGCTTGCGCATGGCGGCGTTGACCTCGTCCCTGGTCACGGCGCGGATGCGGGAGGGGAACTCGTCGAGGTAGCGGGGGCCGAAGCCGAATTTTTCGGCGTTGACCAGGGCGGTGGCGATGCCGGCGTTGGAGCCGAGGCCGACCTGGTAGTTGCCGGCGAAGAAGCTCTTCTGCGCTTCCACTTCCGCGTCCGTCACCCCTTCGCGGCCGAACTTGTCGATCTCCTCGCGCGTCGACTGCATTGCCCTGGCGAGGTTCTGCGGGGCGACGTTGACGTTCACGAACCAGATGCCGTCGAGCATGTCGCTGTTCCCGAAACGCGACGCGAGGCTGTACGAGAGCCCTTCCGTATCGCGTACGCGGCGGCCGATGCGCGAGGAGAGCGCGTTCTGGCCGAGAGCGGCGTTGGCGATGAGCGCGGCCTCGTAATCCGCATCGTTGCGGCGCAGGCTGCTCGCGGTTCCCATGATGATGTTCATGTTCGCCTTGCCGGGCATGGTCACCGCTTCACGCACCCCCTTCTCCGCCGGCGTGGTGCGGGCGAGGGCGGCGTACGAGACACGCTCCCCTTTCGGGATGCCGCCCAAATGCTTCTCGACCAGGGCGAGCGTCTTCGCGGTATCGACGTCGCCGACGATCGCGAGGATCAGGCCCGAGCCGCTGTAACGCGCGCGATGAAACGCGCGCAGCTCGTCCGCGGTGGCGGCGTTCGCGCTCTCCACGAGCTGCGCCCGGCCGGGGGCGTAGTAGGGATGCGTTTCGCGGTAGACGAGCTGGCTGAGGCGCGCCATCCCCCGCGCGGCGGTGCTGTCGTCGTTGCGCAGGTAGTCGTTCTCGAGCTCTTTCTTCGCCTTCGCCAGCTCCCCGGCCGTGAAGGCGGGGTTCTTCAGCTCATCGGCGAGGACGTCGAGCAGCAGCGGAAGATCGCGCGCCATGCCGTTCGCGCTCAGCGTGGCTTCAGTGAGCGCGGCGTTGTAGGAGCGCGTGGCGCCGACGTCGTCGAGCAGCTTGCCGATCTGCTCCTTCGTGCGCGACGTCGTGCCGCGCGCGAGCATTTTCGCGGTGAGCGCCGGGATCGCGCGCTTGCTGGCCGGTGCCGCGATGTCGCCCGCGAAGGCGATGCCGCGGATCGCAACCGTGGGAACGGAGTGGTTCTCGATGACGTCGACGACGATGCCGTTCGGCAGGACGCGGCGCGTGGTGCGCTGCGCGAACGAGCCGGCGGCACGCTTGCCGGTGCTGGGTCCTGCCGGCTCCGCGGACGGTGCCTGCGTGAGGTCCCTCCGCGCCTCCGGCGCGTTCGGGACGACCGCCGTCTTCGCGGCGGTCGGGACAAACCAGCCGACGGTGGCTCTTTCGGGGAGCAGGTAGGACGAGGCGACGCGCTTTACGTCTGCCGCGTTCACGGCCTTGATGTTGTCGACGTAGGTCAGGAACCACTTCCAGTTCGTGGACGCGACCGACTCGCCGAGGGTGGAGGCGTAGTTGTAGGTGCCATCGCGGCTGCGGATGGCCGCGACTTCGATCTGCTGCTGCGCGCGCCTCACCTCTTCGTCGCTGACGCCCTTCGCCACGACCTCGGCCACCGCGGCCTTGATCGCCTTCTCCAACTCCTCGTGCGACTTGCCGGAGGCGAGCGTCGCCTCGACCAGCAGCGGGTAGGGATCGCGGAGCGTGAAGTTGTAGGACTGCACGGCCGTCGCGAGCCCCTGCTCGACGAGGGCGCGGTAGAGGCGCGAGTTGACGCCGTCCGCCAGGATGGAGTTGAGCACCTCGAGCGGCATGAAGTCGGGGTGCAGCGCGCCGGGGCGGACGTAACCGAGCATGACGATGCCGACCGTGCCGGGGCGTTGCACGATCGCGCGGCGCTCCCCTTCCTGCGGCGGCTCGACGGTGATGACCTGCGGGATCGGACGGTCGCTTTTCTTGAACGCGCCGAACTCGCGGTCGAACATCGCCAGGGCCGCCTCGGGCTCGAAGTCGCCGACCAGGATGGCCTCGGCGTTGTCGGGCCAGAAGAAATTCTTGTAGTGCTCGCGCAGCTTCTCGGTGGTCACGCCTTCGATGTCGGAGCGGTAGCCGATCGTGTCCCAGTGGTAGGGGTGCGCCTGGATGGCCGCGCCGACGACGTTCTTGAAGAGCGCGTTCGACGGATCGTTCTCGCCGATCTCGTACTCGTTGCGCACGACCGACATCTCGGACTGGCGCTCGCTGTCGAGAATGAGGCCGCGGCCGAGGCGGTCGGCCTCGATCTTCATCGCCAGCTCGAGCTTGTCGGACGGCAGAGTGGAGTAGCCGTTCATGCGGTCGTACCACGTGGTCATGTTCGTCGACGCGAAGTCGGCGCCCGCCTCGTAGAGCACTTCCTGAAAAGTCTGGTGCCCCTTCGCGCGGCCGAAGTTCTCCGTCGACTTGTTGAAGATCATGTGCTCGAGCAGGTGCGCGGAGCCGGTGTTGCCGGGCGCCTCGTTTCGCGAGCCGACGTGGTAGACGACCATGAACGTGACCACCGGCGAGGTGTGATCCGGCACCAGGAGGATGGTCATCCCGTTCGACTTCAGGCGGTACTGGTCGACGCCGCGGAACGAGTCGAGCTTCTCGACGTTGTTCGGGAGCGCGGCTAACGGGAACGCGAGCAGCAGAAGGGCGGCGAAGAGGGTGCGGCGCATGCCGCGGAGTATAAAAGCGGCTTCACTTCATCCACTCGAACACCCTGTAATGTTCACCATTCATCCCCAACCGCGCGTACACCTCCTGCGCGGGCCTGTTGCGCTCATCGACGTAAAGCCGGATGCCGCGGATGGCCGCATCGCCTTCCACGAACGCCTTCACGTGTGAGTACAGTCCCGCGTAGACGCCACGGCGGCGGAACGAAGGGACGACGTAGACGCTCTGGATCCACCAGACGGTGCCGGCGCGCCAGTCGCTCCATTCGTACGTGATCAGCAGCGACGCGATCACGTCCTCTTCCTCCTCGGCCACGAAGTACCGGCCGAGAGTGGCGTTGGCGAAGACGGCGGCCACGCCGCGGCTGAGGGTGGCGCGGTCGAGCTCGAGTTCCTCGGTCTCGCGGGCCATGGCGAGCTGGAACTCGACGATGGACGCGGCGTCGTCAGGAGTTGCTTCACGGTACTGGATCTCACTCATTGATATTCTCCGGGCGCGGTGACGATACCAGACGGTCCGCGCCCTTCGCGCCAGAGAGACGATCGCGCCACACAACGGGCCCTGCTGCTGATGGCCGGCTCGGCCGTGCTCTTCGGCGCGATGGCGTTCACCGCGAAGCTCGCCTCGGCGCGCCTGTCGGGCTCGCAGGTGGCAATGATCCGCTTCGCGACCGGGCTCCTCCCCGCGCTGCTGATCCCGCACTTTCGCGCGCGCGCGTTCACGTTCAAGCGCCTCGATCTCCTCTTCTACCGCGGCTTCTTCGGCGGCAGCGCGGTGCTCTGCTATTTCATCGCCATCGAGAAGATCACGGTGGGCGTGGCGACGCTGCTCAATTACACCTCGCCCGTCTGGAGCGGCTTCTTCTCGATCCTCTTCCTGCGCGAGCGCATCAGCGCGAAGGTGCTGATCCCGACCCCGATCGCGCTCGCGGGCGTGTTCCTCGTAGTGCGCGCCAACGCGCACCCGGGCGACCTGCTCGGCTTCGGCAAATGGGAGCTGGTCGGCGCGTTGTCCGGGATTCTCTCCGGCGCCGCGGTGACGGCGATGCGCGCCGCGCGTCAGGGGGAGAACTCCTGGTCGGTCTACACGAGCTTCGGGCTCCTCGGCACGCTGCTCACCGCGCCTCTTGCCATTGCTACATGGAAGAACCCGACCGCCGGCGAGTGGATGCTCCTCGCCGCGACGTCGCTGTTCGCGATCGGCGCGCAACTGCTGCTGACGTTCAGCCTCCGGTGGGTCGACGCGATGACGGTGGGAGTGATCTCCCAGCTCGCAGTACTCATCTCCATGGCCCTCGGCGCAACGTTCCTCGGCGAAAACATCAGCGGCACCGCCGCCCTCGGCGCCACCCTCACCATCGGTGGCGTCGTGGGCGTGGTGTACGTGACCTCGCTCGCGAAGCGCACCGTGGTGACGGCGGATGAAGTCGCGCCGGAGGCGTGATCGATTCAGTTCACCGAGAACACCACCGTCACGCTCAGGTAGGTCTCGACGGCGACGCCGTTGCGCGAGCCGGGGGTGTAGCGCCACTGCTGCACCGCGTCGATCACCGCCGCGTTGAAAGGAGGCAGGTCGGGACGGAGGATCTGCGGATCGCGCACGTGGCCGTTCCTGTCGATGATGCAGCGCACGACGACGGTAGCTTTCTTCCGTGTCGAGACGAGCTTCTGCGGATACGGCGGTGCGACGCGGTGCAGGAGCACTGGGGCCTTTACTTCGTGGACTTCGTAGATCTTCTCTTCGACCGGCGGCTGCTTCGTGGCCGGTAGCAAGAGGGCGTTGGGGTCGCCGGCGACGGAGTTCGCATCTCCGTCGGGGTCGCCGATCGGTCCCGGGACGTTCCCGATGGAATCGCCGCCCGTCGTGGTCGCGGGGCCGTTCGAAGGCGCGTCCACCGTCGGGATGTCGGGCGGGATGACCGCCGGCGCGGTGATCTGGTTCGGCTGCTGGGGCGGCGTCACCGCGGGCTGCGCGGCAGGCTGCGGCTTGGTCGCTCCTCCGTTCGGGTTGCCGAGCGGCGGCGGGATGCGCACCGGCATGAAGACCGGCGCCTGCGCGAACTCGTCGGGAGCATTCGTCGGAAAGTCGACCGAGGCGATGCTCACCGCGATCGCGCCGATCACCACCGCCGAATGGGCGATGAAGGAAATGGTCAACAGGCTGAAGCGGCCCTTCGCGGCCTGTGCCTGCGTGCGAACGACGGAAGTCTCGAACATCGTGATGCCTCCTTACAGATGGTTGGACCGGAGGCACCTGCGGAACGAAACCGCGTTCTGTCACGTAGACGTGAACAAAAAATATGGAGGGCACGCGCTGGTGCGCGTGCCCTCCACGGGATGTTGCGTGACGGCTGTGGTTACGGCTTGGTGGTGCAGAGCGTGAAGCTGCCGCTGCCGCTGTACGCGTAGACGCGCCACCGGTAGCTGCCGGACGTGCCGTTGTACGAGACGTTCTCGACCGAGGTGGCCGTCTCGCCTGCCGCGACGTTCGCCCACGACACACCGTTCCACTTCTGGAGGTAGAGGTCGAAGTCGGTGCCGGTCGGGCCGGTGAGCTTGCCGGTGTGGGCGCCGCTCACGCTGGACGTGTACTGCGCCGACAGGTACTGCGCGCCGGTGCCGGAGAGCGAACCGCTGACGCTCGTGCAGGCGGGCGGGGTGACGCCGCCGGTGTACGTCGCCTTCAGCGTGACGCTGGAGAACGTGGAGTAAGCGTAGATGCTGATGTACCAGTCGCCCGCGGCCGGGTTTGCGACCGTGACGGTCTCGTTGTTGCCGGAGAGGTACGGGCGGTAGTTGTAGGAGGTCAGGGTCGGCTGCGAGCCGAGGCGGACGTAGAGGTCCGCGTCACCCGTGCCGCCCGACTGGACGATGGCGAGCGAGGTCTGCGAGGCCGGGACGGTGATCTTGTAGTGCTTCCAGGTGCCGGTCGAAGAGCCGATGCCGGTGACGGCAACGCCGTTGGTCAGCGTGACGGTGGCGGCGGGAGGCGTCGGGGCCGGAGCGCCGACCGCGTCCCACGCCTTCTGGACCGCGTTCGCGGCGGTGGCGCCGTAGAGATCGGTCGCGGCCTGCGCGGTCGCGTTACGGGCGCCGAGGAAGTTCGTCGACGAGTTCATGTAGACGGTGAGCGCGCGATACCAGATCTTCGCGCCCATGTCGATCGAGGTCATGGCCGTCGCGCTGAGCGCCGGAACGACCACGGTGGTCTTGCCGCGCGGGTGCGTGCCGCCCGTGACCATGAGCTTGAACGCGAGGTTCGCGATGCCGGAGTTCAGGTGGACGCCGCCGCTGTCGCCGGAGCCGGTGTAGCGGGTCGGGTAGTAGTCGTACGAGTCGCCGTCGGCGATCGGGTCGTTCATGTAGCGGAGCGCGTCGCCCGCGATGCCCGGGGTGGTGATGTCCTCGCCGACTTTCCAGGTGTCGGAGGAAACGGCGCCGTCTTTCCAGGCTTCGACCGCGGCGGCCATGATGTCCGAGGTGGCTTCGTTGAGCGCGCCGGACTCGTTGGCGTAGGTCAGGTTCGCGCTGTAGGTCGTGACCGCGTGGCTGAGCTCGTGCGCACCGACGTCGAGCGCGTTGCCGAGCATGTAGAACTGGGTGCCATCGCCGTCGCCGTAGACGAGCTGCGAGCCGTTCCAGAACGCGTTGTTGTAGGCCACCTGGTGGTGAACGGTGGTCTTGATCTGCGCGCCCGCGTTGTTGTACGAGTCGCGGTTGTGCACGTTCTTGTAGTAGTCGTACGAGGTGGCGGCGTGGGCGTGCGCGGTGGAGATGGCGCTGTCCGTCGTCGAACCGCCGGTCTCCGTCAGCACGAGCGTGCCCGGGAGGGACGAGCTGTTGTTGCCGTTGTACGTATTGCGGTTGCGGGCGCGGTGGATCTGCGGGGCGCGGAGGACGAGGTCGCCCGTACGCGCGTCGGCGTAGACGAGGTCGCGCTGCTCACCCTCGGCATCGGTGTACGACGCTTCGGCCACGAACGCGAGGAAGGCGTTGCCCTTCTCGTTCACGACGTAGGTCAGCTTCGGCATCGGGCCCCAGGTGGCGTTCCGAATGCCGATCTGCTCGGCCGCGCGCTCGATCGCCGACCAGCCGTTGATCTCGGCGTGACGGGGAAGGTTGCGGTCCGGCATGAAGCGGCCGTTCATCGCAACGACGTTGCCGTCGGCATCGGCGTGCACGATGTATTCGGCGCCCACGACCGGAAGGCCGTTGAGACGCTGCTGCAGACGCACGTGCGTCTGTCCGAGGTTGTCGCGGAGCGTCGCGGTCGCCTCGAAGTCTTCCGTACCGGTGGCCTGAAGCAGGTGCTTCTGGCTGTTCATGAACTCACGCGCCGAAGCCTGTTCGTTTCCGGCCTGCAGACGTCCGAGACGGCCGGTAATGAACGAAGCACCGCCGTCGTCGATGGAGCGGGTGCGAATCGGACGATCCTGGGCAACCGCGACCGTCGCGGTCAAGAGAAGCATCGTGGCGAAAATTTTCTTCATTGCGTTCCTTCTTTCCCTGTTATGGCGAGGCGGCAGTAAGGCAACGCGTGAGCCAAGACGTAAGTTGTTGATTCCATTAGAAGGACCCACCGAATCACGTCGCCCCAGATCAACATGTGACCCTTTTGTGACTGATATGCGGGTCACTACATGACCAGGTGGGTCAACGTTACCTATGGCATGACTCCTTCGTAGCATGTGGATATGACGAAGTTGATCCGCGATCCGCAACTCGAGGCTCTCGTCCGTGAATTGAATGATGCAGAGGCTGCCACGAACGACAGCCGCGCCACCACTTCCTGGCCATCGGCGAACGTTCCGGAAGGCAATCCTCTCGAAGCGATGCTGATCGAGATGGCCCAGCGCGGGGCCAGCGACCTGCTGATCATCGCCGGCGCGCCGCCGGTGTTCCGCATCGGCGGGCGGCTGGCCCGCACCACCGACGCGCCGCTTTCGACCGACGACATCCACGCGCTGCTGGCCACCCTGGTCACGCCCCGCCTACGCGAAAGAATCGAGGCCGACGGCGCCGCCGACTTCTCCCTCCGCCTCGGGCGCGCGGCATCGGACGAGGACCGCCGCGCCTGGCGCTTCCGCGTCAACGTGCACCGCCAGCGCGGGACCTTGGCCGCGGCGATCCGCGCATTGCCGACCGAGGTGCCGACGCTGCAGCAGTTGCGGCTGCCGCCGTCGCTGGCGGAGCTCGTGAAGCCGCAGCGAGGGCTGGTGCTGGTCTGCGGCCCGACCGGCTCCGGCAAGTCGACCACGCTGGCCGCGCTGATCGGTGAGCTCAACCGCACCGAGGCGCGGCACATCATCACCATCGAAGACCCGATCGAGTACGAGCACCGGAACGCGAAGTCGGTGATCGAGCAGATCGAGATCGGACGCGACGCGCCGTCATTCGCGGCTGCCCTGCGCGCGTCCCTGCGCCAGGATCCCGACGCGATCCTGGTCGGAGAGATGCGCGACCTCGAGACCGTCGCCACCGCGCTCACGGCCGCGGAGACGGGACACCTGATCCTGTCGACACTGCATACGAGCGATGCGGCGCAGGCCATCCATCGCATCGTGGACGTCTTCCCTCCGGCGCAGCAGACGCAGATCAAGCAGCAGCTCGCGCTGAGCCTCAACGCGATCGTCGTGCAGTACCTCATCCCCCGCTCCGACAACAAGGGGCGGACGGTGGCGGTGGAGGTGCTGCTCGCGAATTACGCGGTGCAGAACCACATCCGCAACGAAAAGCTGCAGAACCTGGCCACCGAGATCACGCTCGGCAAGAGGCAGGGGATGATCTCGCTCGAGGATTCGCTGGCGGGTCTGGTGCGGGAAAGGTTCATCACGCCGGAGGATGCGAGGGTGAGGTCGTCGCGGCCGGATGAGTTGGACTCGTTGCTGCGGGGGACCAGGCTGTCATCCTGAGCGAGGGGGTTGGGGAGGGCGGGAAGCGAAGGCCCCCCTGCGGTGCACGACCAGCGCGCTGTCGGAAGGGGGTCCTTCGCCCCCGCCCGTCCACCCGCCCTCGCTCAGGATGACAGCCGAACTCACCACGCGATCCCGTAGTCCTCGCCGTGGTTGGAGCTGCCGCCCCACATCGTGCCGTGCTTGCGGTCGAAGAGGATGGCGTTGATGGGGCCGGAGGTCCTCTCTTCGAAGGTCATGTCGTAGCCCATGCGGCGCAGTTCGTTGCGGATCCAGGGGGGCGTCTGTTCGTGCAGGAGGATGCGGCCGGGGACGGATTGGCGGTCGCCGAGCCATTTGCGCACCTGGAACGTGTTGAAGTTCGCCGCCTCCGTTGCTTCCTGCGGCGTCATTCCGAACTCGACCACGTTGAGGAAGAACTGCAGGAGGTTCTGATCCTGCGTGTCGCCTCCCTGGACCGCGAAGGCGAGGTACGGCGCGCCGTCTTTCAACGCCAGCGTCGGCGTGAGCGTGACGTGCGGGCGCTTGCCCGGCTCGATCACGTTGTACGGGTTCTGCGCGGGATCGGTGTCGAAGCTCTGCGCGCGTTGGCTGAGGCCGACGCCGGTGCGTCCGGCGATGACGGCCGGAACCCAGCCGCCGCTCGGGGTGATCGAGACCACCCACCCTTCCTCATCCGCCGCTTCGATCGACGTGGTGCCGAGGCGGAACGATTCGTCGAACGCCTGCAATGCCGCGTTGTTGCGCGGCTTCGCGGCGGTCTTGCTCCAGTTGCGCAGCGCGTCGAGGAACGGGTTCCTGTCGCGCTGATAGGGATACGGGTCGCCGGGACCGATGTTCGGGTCGTTGCGCTCGGGGTTGACGAGCTTCGCGCGGTCGCGCGCGTACTCCTTCGACAGGAGGCCGAGCACCGGCTCGGCGGGCGGAAAGTACGGATCGCCGTAGTAGAAGTCGCGGTCGGCGTAGGCGAGGCTCAGGGCCTGATACAGCGTATGGATGTAGCGCGCGCTGTTGTAGCCCATCGACTTGACGTCGAAGTTCTCGAGGATGTTCAGCGCCTGCAGCATCGACGGGCCCTGCGTCCAGACCGTCAGCTTGTAGACGTCGATCCCCTTGTAGGTCGTCATCACCGGTTCTTCGGTGCGCACCTGCCACTTCGCGAGGTCGTCCGTCGTAATGAGGCCGCCCTGTTCCTGCGTGCCGCGGGCGATTTCCTGCGCGATGTCGCCTTTGTAGAAGCGGTCGTACGCGGCGTAGATCGCTTCCTTCCGCGAACGGCCGCGCCGCAAGGCCTGCTGCTCCGCTTCGACGAGCTTGCGCAGCGTGGCCGCGAGCTCCGGCTGGCGGAACATCTCGCCCGGATACGGCGCTTCGCGCTGGTTCGTGACGGCGGTGGCCGTCACCACGTCGTGCGACGGCGTGATGGAGCTCGACGGAGACTGCGCGGCCTGCGCGGCGGCCGCGTCCTGCAGGTGCGGCAGCATCACGGCGCGTGAGTACGGCCACTGCTTGAGCCACGACTTCTGCCGCTCGATGTTGTTCGCGAGCTGCGCCTCGATCGGAAAGCCGTCCGCGAGTTGGATCGCCGGCGCGAGCACGTCTTTCAGCGAGAGCGTTCCGTATTCGGCGAGCATCACCATCAAGCCGCCGGGCGTGCCGGGCGTCACGGCCGCGAGCGGACCGTACTCGGGCGGGTACTGCATCCCCTTCGACTGGTAATACTCCGCGGTTGCGCCGGTGGGAGCGGCGCCGAGGGCGTTGATGCCGATGACCTTCTTCGTACGAGGGTTGTAGATGAGGGCCTGCGTCTCCCCTCCCCAACCGAGCGTGTCCCAGAGGGTGCAGGTGGCGGCGAGCATCGCCGCGGCGGAATCGACCGCGTTGCCACCTTTCTGGAACATCATCGAGCCGGCCGTCGCGGCGAGTGGCTTGCCCGTGATGGCCATCCAGTGCGCGCCGTGGAGCGGCGGTTTCTGCGTGCGGGTCTGTGCCAGGGCGGGGATCGCGACCAGAAAAGCGAGCGCAACGATGCGGAATCTCATAGCATCCAGTCTATGACGAGCACCCTCCTTGCAATGGTGTATGGCGTGCGAGAACGCACCAGTAAGGAGACTTGGATGGCACGCAAACTTCAGAATGAGAAGCCGCAGCTCGGGAAGTTGCAGCAGGTTGCGAGCGCAGTAAAACGGTTGTTCTCCCGTGGAAGCGAGACCTCGGAATCGACGATGTCCGCGGTTGCAGAAACCCCGAAGCCCGCGCCGATGGCCAGCGCGCCGAAGCCCGGCCGCACCACGCGCCGCGAAGCCGACATTCCGATGGACGTCATCTCCAACCACTACACCCCGCGCACCGGCGGGAAGGCAGGGTTCCGGAGCGATGGCGCCGACCACCAGAACGACCAGGAGTTCGCGTACGGCGTCTCGGATGAACGCTGGAACGACGAGGACCGTTTGACGAACAAATCGGGCGATCCGCGCATCGGCACGCACCGGCGCACGTACGAGCCGGGCGAAGCGCGGACCGAGTCCCGCGATTGAAGTGAAGGAGAAAGTATGGACCAGCAGAATCCGAATGACCCCAACAGCGGCCTGAACCCGGGGAGCAGCGGTGAGACCGGGTCGGGCGGAATGTCGTCCACCCCCGGCTTCGGGTCGGGCGGCACCGGCACCGGCATGAGCTCGGGCGGTGGCATGACCACCGGCAGCGGCGGGATCAGCAGCGGTGGCGCGCCGATCGGTGTCGTCAGCGGCAGTGACGCCGATACGTTCGGTAGCCCATCGAGCAGCCCGGACATCGCCTCCCCCGGTACGAGCCCCGACGCCGAGGAGCAGTACTGCACGCATTGCGGCCACGCGCTCACCGAGAGCAAAGGCCTCGAGCAGTTCCTCGGGCGTCTCGGCATCAGCGGCGACATGTTCAGCAACCTCAAAGGGCAGTTCCAGAACGTCGACATCGACGAGTACCTCAACACCGCGCGCGAGTACCTCAAGGGCTCGAGCACCAAGGTGACGAATTACACGAAGGAAAACCCCGCCAAGGTTGCGGCAGGCGTCGCGGCCCTGGCTCTCGGCGCCGGCCTGATTTACGCCGCGGTGAATCGGGACAAGTCCGACACCACGGTCGCGGCCACCGGAATCGAGATCCAGCCCGACCCGAACGCGGGCCTCAACCGCGGCGGTGATTTCGATCGCGACCGCGGAGGCAATCCCGGTTACGATCCGAATCGCACTTGAAACTTCACTATGACTCGGAGGGCGACGGGCCTCTCGTCGTCCTCCTTCACGGGTTCCCGGAATATCGGGTTTCGTGGAAGCGGCAGCTGCCCGCACTCGCTGCCGCAGGTTTCCGCGCCGTCGCCCCCGATCTCCGCGGCTACGGCGACTCCCCCAAGCCGCGCGACGTCGATTCCTACCGCATGTCGCTCATCGTCGGCGACGTCGTCGAGCTGATCGAATCGCTGAACGGCGGCAAGCCGATCGTGCTCGTCGGGCACGATTGGGGCGCGATAGTGGCCTGGTCGCTGGCCATGATGCGTCCCGACCTGCTGCGCAAGCTGGTCATCATCAACGTACCCCCTCCCGCCGCGATCGCGCGCGCGCTGAAGCGGAGCACACGCCAGAAGCTGAACGTGCTCTACCAGCTCTACTTCCAGATGCCGGTGCTCCCCGAGCTCACGATGAAGCTCTTCGGGCGCACGTTCTTCCGCCGCGCCGGACGCTTCACGCCGGAAGAGATCGACGTCTACATGCGCCAGTGGCGCGGCAACCTCTCGCCGATGCTGCATTACTACCGCGCGATGAAAAAGTCGCGCGGCGAGATGCGCAAGATCGCGAAGCGGATCGAGACGCCGACCCTGATCATCTGGGGCGAGCGGGAGCCGGTGTTCCTTTCCTCCGCGCTCGAAGACATCGGGCAGTGGGTGTCCGACGTGCGCATCGAGCGGCTGCCGAGGATCGGGCACTTTGCGCAGCACGATGCGGCGGAGAGGGTGAGCGAGTTGATCGTGGAGTGGGCGCGCTGAACGTTTGGAGTGCGGTGACCGCAGTCACCGCTTTTACTCACCGCGGAAGTGGCACGCCCATCGCGAGAGCGGCGGCTCCGCCGCAGGAAAAGCGGTGACTGCGGTCACCGCACTCCAAAAAAAGGCCGCCCGAAGGCGGCCTTTTCACGTCACGCCAAAGCGCGAACCTTATTTCTTCTTCTCCATGGCGCGCTTGAACGCGAGGGCCATGGCGGACTCGCTGCCGCCTTCGTCGTTCCGCTCGTCCATGAACTTCGTGTACTCCTCGCGCTCGGCGGCGGCTTTCGCGGCCTCGTGGCTGAGGGAGATGCGCTTGCGCTGCGGATCGATGCTCATGATGCGGACCATGAGCTTCTCGCCGGCGGGGTGCAGCTCGGCCGGATCGGCGCCCGCGGGGACGACGATCTCGGAGTTCGGGATCAGGCCGGTGAGGCCCGGCTCGAGCTCGACGAAGATGCCCGGAGCGGCGCCGTGGTCGACGGTGCCCTGGACGACTTTGCCGATCGAGTAACGCTGCGAGGCGGTCTCCCACGGATCTTCCACGGCGACGGCGCGCAGTGAAAGGGAGAGGCGCTTCTTGGACGAGTCGACTTCGCGGACCCAGCCCTGCACGGTCGTGCCGATCGCCACTTCGGCGTCACCCGGCTTGATGCCGTGCGGAAGCTGCGAGACGTGCACGAGGCCGTCGACGCCCGGCTCCACTTCGACGAAGTAGCCGAAGTCGGTGGAACGGACGATGCGGCCGGTGAACTGCGTGCCCGGCGTGAAGCGCTCGGCCACGTCGTGCCACGGATCCGGCTCCTGGTCCTTCATCGACAGCGAGATGCGCTTGCCGTCGTTCTCGATCTTGATGACCTTGACCTGGACTTCCTGTCCGATCGCGACCACGTCCTGCGGGTTCGTGACGCGGCGGCGGCTCATCTCCGAAACGTGGAGGAGGCCGTCGATGCCGCCTAGGTCGACGAACGCGCCGAACGGCGTGAGGGTCTTGACGCGGCCGGTGAGCTCGGCGCCCGGGACGATGCGGTTCCGCGTTTCGGCAGCGCGCTCGGCGGCCGCTTCCTTGAGCAGCGCGGCGCGGGAGACGACGATGCGGCGGCCGTCATCCGAGAGCTCGGTCACGCGGAACTCGAGCAGCTGGTTGACGAACGCGTCGGGGGTTTCGATCTTTCCGAGCGCAATCTGCGAAAGCGGGCAGAAGGCGCGGAGGCCGCTGATGTTGACCTCGAAGCCGCCCTTGTTGCGGCCTGTGACTTTGCCTTCCACCGGGAGGCGGCTCTCGTACGCGCTGCGGAGCTGGTCGAGCGATGCCTTGCCCTTGATCAGCTTGCGCGAAACGCGGATCTCGGCGCCGGTCTTGACGACGGTCGCTTCGATCTGATCGCCGATGTCGAGACCCTCGAGCTCCGCGGTGTCCATCACGGCCTCGGAGGGGCCGCCGTAGGAGATATAGGCATCGTCGTTCGAAATCGACACGATCGTGCCGCGGAGCAGCTCACCCTGCTGCGGGGTTTTGAGGTCCAGATTCTCCATCGCCTCGGCAAAAGACGTAGCCTCGGCGCTCTCTCTCGACTGACTCATGGGAGTGTGCGTTACCTTTCAGTGATTGGTTCTCGGTCCTGAGAACGGTTGGGATGCGTATCGTACGACGACAACGGGTGCCTCGTAAAAAAAATTTTCAGACTCAACCGGAGGCGGAACAGCCGGACTCCCAAGGGCGAGCTCATCGCGCAGATGGTGTCAGGTGTCAGGTACCTGTGGCATGTCGCCCGGGCGAAAAGACCCAGACACCTGACACCCGACACCTCAGCGAAGCTGAGCTACTCCACCCGGAACGTCGCCCCCGCTACCACCGGCTCGTTCGTCGAGTACGCTCGGAGGTTGTGCCCCTTGTCGAGGGCCTGGATCCAGGCGATCGACCACTTTCCTTTCGCGGCGAACTGCGGGATCTCGAGCGTGCCGGTGAAGGTCTGGCCGTCGGGGGACGGGCCGAACGAGATGTAGCGCCGCTGGTTGCCGACGCCGCCGGGAGGGGTAGCCTGGCCGCTCAGGCTCTGCACGCCGCATCCGCCTTCATCGACCACCGTCGCCTGGACCTTGATCGTCGTGGCCTGCGCATTCGAGACGACCAGCGGATCGAGGACCAGCGAGGTGATCACCGGCGCCGCGGAATCGCACCGGTCGCTGCCGATGTCGAGCACGATCCTGCTGACGAGCGGATTGTCGTTGCGGAAGGTGGCCAGGTTGTTCGCCTTGTCCTGCAACTGCACCTGCTCGAGACGCCAGACGCCACAGTCGAGACACGTCGGCGGCGTGAACGTGCACTCCCACGTGTCCCCCGCGCCCAACTTGCAGCCGAAGCCGATCCGCGCCGTCTTGGCCGGGCTGACGAACACGCCGCTCACGAGCGACACGCCCACCTTGTCATCGTCCGCCTGCACGAAGACCGTGTTCCGGTCTCCGCCGCGCATGGCCTGCTTGTCGAGCCAGAGGCCCTTCAGCTGAGGACCCGTCGCGTCGGCATCGGCTGACGTGACGCGGAACGACGCGCTCGCCGGCAATCCTCCCTGCGCGGCGTTGAGGTTGATGCTGTTGCTCGCGTTGTCGGTCAGCGTGAGGTACTTCACCACCCACATCCCCGCGGGAGCATCTTTCGGGACCATGATCTTCGCGACGAAGCGGTTCGTCTCCGCCTCGCGCAGGCAGGCGAAACCCTGCATCGAGCCGCTCGGACTGGCGATGACGCCGGAGACGCTGCGCACGCCGGAGAGGTTGTCGTTCACGATGGCCGCGAAGACGGTCTCTTCCCCATCGTGTACCTCGGGTGGCTGAAACTCGGCTGCCAGGAGCTGCGGGGCGACGAGGTCGGTGTCGGGATCTTCTTCTTCGCCCGGACCGGGACGATCCTCCCCTCGACCGACGTCCGGCGTGCGAGGAGAGGTCGGCAGCGGATCCTGGACACGCGGCGCAGGCTGCGCCGCGGTTGGGGCCGGCGATGCCGCTTTCGGTCGCACGCCAAGGGCGTCGGCCAGCGGAGCAATCATGCGGTCGAGGAGAGACGGCTTCGGGGCGGGCCGCGGAGCTGGCGGCGGGGCGGAGCGGAGGAGCTCGTTGTAACGGCGCTCCCGCTCGCTGTTGCTGCTGCTCGACGTACGGACCACGTTCGACGGCTGAGTACCGTCCCCGATGGTCAGCTCGGAGCCGCCGCGCGTGAACACGCCCTCATCGGCGCCGCCGGAATTGCGGCGCTCGACGTTCGTAGCGTTCGCCATCTCGATCGGCTCGTACGAGCGCAGCCGCAGCCACACCGCACCCGCGAAAAGAACGCTCAGCGCGGTGAAGAAGAGCGGCAGGAACGCGACCCGCTTCAATTGACTACTCCAGGGACCGCAAGGGTGAAGGGCGAGATCGCGGCGTCGAACTCCTCCCCGGCCGGCGTGCGCATCGTGTAGCTGCCGTGCATCGTCCCCATGGAGGTCGGCAGGGGGCAGAAACTGGTGTACTCGAACGAATCGCCCGGCTCGAGGATCGGGAACTCACCGACGACGCCCGGCCCCTGCACCCGCTCGACGTTGCCGTTCTCATCGGTGATGATCCATTCGCGGCTGACGAGCTGCACGGTTTCTTCGCCGTCGTTGGTGATCGTGACGTGATACGCGAAGTAATACGTACCGCGATCGCTGCGATCGGCAAGATACTCGCTCTCGACTTCGATCCTGATGCCGCGTGTGGTCGTATCCGACATGACGTTCTGGTCTAGAGCGCGTGCGCCGCGCACATTGTTCCCGCTCCTCTTCATTGTTGCATGCGCTGCCCCTTCGCCGGGGCCGATGCAGCAGCCGGTGGCGGTGCGCGTTGCGCCTCCTCCCCCCGAGGTTTCGACCATCGTGGTGCCCATCAGGACCAGCCTCGCCTCGCTTGTACCGGATATCGAGACGCGCGTCCCGAATACGTTCTCCGGCAAGGAGCGCGAGCGGGGCATCGACGTGCGCTACGACGTCGCACGCGACCCGATCGTGCTGGAGATGATCGGAGGAGGCCTGCACGCCTCCACGACCATCAAGTACGGGCTCGAAGCGTGCCGCGGACGCTTTCCCTGCATTTCCTGCGGTTTCGGCGAGCCGCGCCGGGTCGCGGACATCCGCCTGCAGACGAAGCTCGACTGGGACCCGTCGTGGCGGCTCCGCTCGTCGACGCGCCTCCTCCCGGTGCACTACGCGAAGCCGTGCGAGGTGACGTGGCTGGACATCGACGTTACCCGCCGCTTCGTGGCGCCGGTGGTCGAGCAGCAACTCGGGAACATCGCGCAGGTCATCGACAGGAGCACGCCCGCGCTGACGAACCTCCGCCCGACGGCCGAGCAGATCTGGACGTCGCTGCAGACGCCGGTCGAGCTCGCGCCGAGAACGTGGCTCGTGCTGGAGCCCTCGGACGTCGCGCTGACTCCGATCAGCGGCTCGGGCCAGACCGTGACGTCGACGCTCGTGTTGCGCGCGCAGACGCGGGTGACGCTCGGCAACAGACCGGCCACGGCGCGCAAGCCGCTGCCCGCGCTGTCTACCGGCACAACCAGCTCCCAGCCGGCGGTGCGGGTGCCGGTGGACGTGCAGCTGCCGTATGACGAGGCGTCGCGCTTCGTGCCGAAAACGCACACCGTGGACGGCAAGCCGCTGACCATCAACGCGCTGAAACTCTCCCCCGCCGGCAACGGCCGGGTGTCGATCGAAGCGGACGTCGACTACCGCGGTGGCGGCATGCGCAACTATCGCGGCGCAATCTTCCTCGAAGGGACGCCGCGCTTCGAGGCCGCGACGTCGCGCATCGTGATCCCCGACCTCGACTACTCGCTCGACCCGAAACGCCGCGGTTTCTTCGCCCGCATCGCCGAGCGCGCCGCCCACGATTCGATCCGCCAGCGCCTGCGCGAATCGGCCCGCTTCGACCTCGCGCCGCGCATGAAGACCCTGCGCGACGAAGTCACCCGCGCGCTCAACCGCCAGCTCGCCCCGGGCGTGCTGCTGAAAGGGCGGGCGGACGCGGTCGAAGTGACGGCCGTGACGCCGATGGAGGAGGCGATCCTGGTGAGGATCGTGGTGACGGGGAGCGCGGAGGTGGAGTTACGGTGAGCTGGCCAGAGGTTTGGAGTGCGGTGACCGCAGTCACCGCTTTGACTCGCCGCGGAGCGGCAGGTGTCATCGCGAGATCCGCGGCTACGCCGCAAGTCAAAGCGGTGACTGCGGTCACCGCACTCCAAACCGTTGGCGAGGTTAGCGATCGATTGGTGCCACCGGGCTGCGGAACAGCACCATGCCGAATCCGATCGCGAACGCCACGTACACGAGCGTCAGCACGAGGTGCCCCTCCCTTGCCAGCGTGGCTTTCGTCAGCGCGAGGGCGCCGATCGTGAAGTGGGCGACGTTGCCCACCGCCACGGGGCGGTTGTAGATGCCGCCGATCAGGCTGCCGCGGGCCAGCCAGTTCACCATCGCGAATGCGAACAGCAGCGCGGCCGGCAACTGCACGAGCAGCGGGAGCAGGCCGGTGGGATCGGCGCCGGCGGCGCGCAGGACTTCGTGCGGCGCGAAGGAGCCGATGATTCCCATCGCGCCCATGACGAGGGCACTGGCACTCAGCAGGATTTTTGTATTCATCAGACTCCGCGGATGTGGTTGAAGAATGCGTCGCTGGCGACGGGGCGCCCGAGGAAACGCTCCACCAGGTCGCGCGCCGGCTCCTCGCTGCCGCGGCTCAGGATCAGCTCCCGGAAGCGGCGGCCGGTCTCCGTGTTCATCAGGTCCGCCCCGAACGCGGAGACGAGATCGAGCGCGATCACCTTCGCCCACATATAGCCGTAGTAACCGGCGGCGTAGCCGCTGGCGATGTGCTCGAACGTGCCGGGGAACTGCGTCCCCTCGACGTGCCCCATCGGCGTCGCCCCCTCCATCTGTGCCCAGACGTCGAGCGACTTTCCGGGCGATTCGCTGGAGAGCGCCATGTCGTAGGCGGCGTAGAGCAGCTGGCGCCCGTAGTCGATGCCGGAGCCGAACTTCTTCGCCGAATTGAGCCGGTCGACGAGCGACGGGTCCATCTGCGGACAATCGCCGCAATGGTCGCTCAGCAGCGACAGGCTCTCCATCCGGCTCGCCCACTCCTCGTACATCTGCGACGGCGCCTCGACGAAGTCGCGCTGCACGCTCGTGCCGGCGTGGCCGATGTAATACGTGTCCGACAGGACGCCGTGCAGCACGTGCCCGAACTCGTGCAGCAGCGTCTCGAGCTCGTCGTGCGTCAGCCCCTTCCGGTCGAAGTTCGTGACCAGCACGCTGACCGGCTTCCGGCCCGTGCGCCGGCTCACGCCGCGCACCGGCCAGGCCGCGGCGTGCTTGTACTTGCCGTCGCGCGGGTAGAGGTCGAGATAGATGCCGCCGATGAAAGCCTCGGTCGCGGCGTCGAGGACGTCCAGGTAGATGACGTCTTCCTGCCACACCGGCACGTCCGCCCGCTCGAAGCGGACGCCGTAGAGCCGCTCGCTGATGTCCAGCATCCAGCGGACGGTGGGGGCGGAGGGGAAGAACGCGCGCAGCTCTTCCTGGTCGATCGCGTAACGCCGCTCGCGCAGCCGCTCCCGGTAGAACGAAACGTCCCACCGCTGGATACGCGTGTCGGCCTCTCCGGTCAGCTCGGCTTTCAACTGCGCGAGCTCGTGCAGGTCGCGCAGCTCGGCCTCGGTGACGACGCTCCGCACTTCATCGAGGAAGCGGGTCACGGTGTCGGGATTGCCGACCATCCGCCGCTTGGTGACGTAGTGCGCGAAACTCGGCACCTCGTACAGGTCGGCGATCTCTTTGCGCAGCGCGACGATCTCGTCGAGCACGCCGAGGTTGCGGTCGGTGCCGCGCAGCGTGTTCGCGGTCCAGTAGCGGCGCCGCGCGTCTTCGTCGTGCGCGTTCATGAGGAAAGGCACGTAATCGGGGTAGTCGAACCCGACCACGTAGTTCCCCTGCTCGTCGCGCGGCACGCGGTCGAGCCACGACTGCGGCAGGCCGCGGCATTGGTCAGGCGTGAACGTGAGCCGCTCGTCGTTCTCGCGGATGTTCTTCGCGAACTCCTGCCCCAGCTCGGTCAGGCGGTCGGAGATCTCCTTGAACCGCTTGCGCTTCTCGGGCGGCAGGGAGACGCCGCTGTCCTCGAATGCTTCGACGAGCTGCTTCTGCATCTCGCGCGCCGCGACCGAGTCCGGCACCACGCGGCGCACGCGCTCGTAGAACGCCTCGTTCTGGAAGACGTCGGTAAGGAACGACGACTCCAGGATCAACGCGACGTCGCACGCGTCGCGCACGTCCTTGTCGGGATGGACGCTGTTGAGGAGCGAGATCGTGCCGAAGGCATCCTCGAGCACGGTCGCGGTGTCGTCCCAGGCGTCGAGGACGCTCTCGACGCTGAGCTGCTCGAGCGGCAGGGACTCGATCCGGGCGAGCAGCTCGCGGGCGCGCTCCACGGCTTCGCTCGAAGAACGCGCCACCGCCCCGGCGTCGAGGATCGGCAGTATGGCGCGCTGTGATGTGCGGGAGGTCAGGAGCGTTTCTGTGGTCGTCATTACACGGAAGACGCGCATTCTAGAAGTCTCGCCGCCGGAATGCGAGATCAGGCTATAGTGGAAAGCCACTACCAGACAATTCAGGTACCGGCCACGCGGCCATCAATCCACATCAGCAAATCGCGTACACAATTAGACATGCGCCCCCTTCCAGCCCTCCTCCTCCTGTTCGTTTTTTCCGTGTCAGTATTCGCCGGTGAAGCCGAGCTCCTCACCAGCGGGCGGGCGGCACTCGAGAAGGGCGACGTCGCCAAAGCGGTGTCGCTGTTCGAGAAAGCGGTGGCCGCGAGTCCGAAAAGCGCCGAGGCGCATTTTCTCCTCGGACGCGCATACGGCGCCCAGGCGCAGAAGGCGAACGTCCTGAAGCAGGCTTCGCTTGCCAAGAAAGTCAGCGGAGCATTCGAGCGCGCCGTCGAGCTCGACCCGAACTATCTCGACGCACGGCAGGCCCTGGTCGACTACTACACGCTCGCTCCGGGATTCATGGGCGGCAGCAACGAGAAGGCGCTCGCGCAAGCGGCTGAGATCAAGAAGCGCGATCCGCTGCAGGGGCACCGCGCCTACTCACGCATCTACCTCCGCGACAAGAAGACCGATCTCGCGCGCAAGGAGCTCGTCGATGCGGTCCGCGAGCAGCCGAACAATCCTCGCGCCCACCAGTCCCTCGGCATGTTCCTGATCAATACCGACAAGAACTACAGCGGCGCGCTGCACGAGTTCGAGATGGCGCTCGAGCTCGATCCGGCCTACATGCCCGCCTACCTGCGCATCGGCCAGCACGCGGCGGTCACGGGCACCGACTTTCCCCGCGGCGAGACGTCGATCAAAAAGTACCTCGGCCACAAGCCGTCCGGCGAGGAGCCGAATCTCGCCACGGCCTGGTACTGGCTCGGGATGCTCTACGAGAAACAGGGGCGCAAGGCGGAGGCGAAACAGAGCTTCTCCAACGCGCTGAAGCTCGTCCCGGACGACAAGAACGTCAAGGAAGCACTGAAGCGCGTGTCGTGAGCAGCGGATAGGGATTCAGCGGCTCACCCTTCCACCATTCCTTGGTCGGCGGCAGCACCTCGACCGAGAAGTGCAGATGCGGCGCGTCCGGCGCGGCGTTGCCGCTCGTGCCGACGTAACCGATCACCGTCCCCTGCGCGACGAAGAGGCCTTCGCCAATGCCGTCGGCGTAACGCTCGAGATGGGCGTAGTAGTAGACCCGTTCTTCCGCCCGGTCGAACTGGTAGATCGTCAGCCCGCCCCCTTTGCTGGTGAAGAGCTTGCGCACGGTCCCGTCGACCGCCGCCACGACCGGCGTGTTCCGCGGCGCCATGATGTCGAGCGCATGGTGGATGCGCCCGCCTCCGCGGACCTGCTCGAAGTTGTCGCGCAGCTCGGTTGGGGTGATGCCGAGGACCGGGATCACGATCGGACCGATCGGCCCAGGCGCAGGCGAGGAACCGCGTCCCACCGGCAGCTGCGAGCCGGACGCCTGCGCCACCTGGCCGAGGGGCTTCGCCACCGTCTGCGCACCAGGCAGCACCGAGATCAGGACGATGAACGTCCCTCCGGCCAGCCAGCCGGCAATCAATACCTTCGCGATGCGCATGTGACTATCGATAATGATGAGATCGTGCCTGAACTTCCCGATATCGCCATTTACCTCGAGGCGCTCTCGGCACGCGTGCTCAGCCATACTCTGATCAAGGTCCGGCTCGCCAGCCCGTTCATCCTGCGTACGGTCGACCCCGCTCCGGCCGATCTGGCGGGAAAGCGCGTCAGCTCGCTCCGCCGCCTCGGCAAGCGCATCGTGTTCGGGTTCGAAGACGACCTCTTCCTGGTCATCCACCTCATGATCGCCGGCCGCTTCAAATGGCTCGCCGCCGGCGCGAAGGTGCCGGGGAAGATCGGCCTGGCCGCATTCGACTTCGACAACGGGACGCTCGTGCTGACCGAGGCGGGGTCGAAACGGCGCGCCTCGATCCATATCCTGCGCGGTGAGGCCGCGTTGCAGGCGCACGACCCGGGCGGCATCGAGCCGCTGGAGATGTCGCTCGACGAGTTCGGCGCCGCGCTGACGAAGGAACGCCACACCCTCAAACGCACCCTCACCGATCCGCACGTCTTCAGCGGCATCGGCAACGCCTACTCCGACGAGATCCTCCACCGCGCGCGCCTCTCCCCCGTGCAGATGACGACGAACCTCTCCGGCGAGGAGATCGCCCGGCTGTACGCCGCCACGCGCGTGGTCCTCCTCGAATGGATCGACCGCCTCCGCGCCGCCACCGGCACCAGCTTCCCGGAGAAAGTCACCGCCTTCCGCCCCGAGATGGCGGTCCACGGCCGCTACAACCAGCCCTGCCCCGTCTGCCAGACGCCAGTGCAGCGCATCGTCCACGCCGAGAATGAAACCAACTACTGCGCCCGCTGCCAGACCAGCGGCAAGCTGCTGGCCGACCGGGCGTTATCGCGCCTGCTGAAGGGGGATTGGCCGAAGTCGATTGATGAGCTGTGAGATCCGGTGTCAGGTATCGGATGTCAGGTATCTGGGGTGTTTCGCCCGGGCGACCAGCCCCAGACACCTGACACCCGACACCATTTCTAACGTTTCCCCAAATCCCACGTCTATCCCCCCAGAACCATGCTTCACGCCGCCATGACGCCGATGCTGCAGATCGCCGCGAAGCCCGCGCAGGAGAGCGATGACTACCGTCTCGCCGCCGCCTGCGCCGCGGGCGACACGCACGTCTTCGAGGAGATCTACCGCCGCTTCGGCGACCGGATGAAGAGCATCGCCTGGAACCACCTCGGCAACTCCAGCGATGCCGAGGATGCCGTCCAGGAGACGTTCCTGAAAGTGCACCGCGCCGCGACGACCTTCACCGGTGAGGCGTCGTTCGCGACCTGGGTGTACCGCATCCTCGTCAACACCTGCTACGACCTCCTGCGCAAGCGGAGGCGGCGCATCGAGGAAGCCCCGCTCGACGACTCGCTGGAGCGGAGCGGGTCGAGCGTCGACGACATGAAACGCATCGCCTTGCGCCGGCTGCTCGACGAGCTCCCCGAGCAACGCCGCAGCGTCTTCACCCTCTTCGAAATCGAAGGGCTCAGCCACGCCGAGATCGGACAGGTCCTCGGCATCAGCGAAGGGAACTCCAAGTGGATCCTCTTCGCGACGAAAAAAGAGCTTCAGGAAAAATGGAAGCGATCCCAATGAACATCCAGTGCAGTCAGCTCGACGACCTCCTCTTCGATGCCTCGCCGCTCGCCATGGAGACGGCCGCGCGTCACGCGGAAGAGTGCGCCGGGTGCGCGGAACGGCTGGCGTCGTGGAACGACCTCACCTCCACCGCGCAGTCGATGCAGATGACGTGGAACAACGACCTGCTCTGGCCGCGCATCGACCGCGCGCTGCGGCAGGAGCGCCGCCGTCCGACGGCGTGGCTCCGCAATGCCGCGGCGGCGGCGGTCCTCACCCTCACCCTCGGCGGCACGATGTTCTACGCGCTCCGCGTGCAGACGCACGAGGCGGCGTTCGACCGGAAGATCATCGGGATCGCCGCACTGGATGACGTCGAGCGCGCCGAACGAGCGCACATCGCCGCCATCGAAAAACTGGAGCGGCTCGCCGAGGCGAAGCTCGAAGACGCCGGGTCGCCGCTCCTGGTCTCGTACAAGGAAAAACTGATGCTGCTCGACGACGCCATCGCAGAATGCGAGACGAACATCGAGCGCAACCGACAGAACGCACACCTCCGCAAGCAACTGCTGTCGATGTACACCGACAAGCAGCAGACCTTGCAGGACGTGCTGCGGGAGGACACCGATGTATCGACTCCGTAGTCTCCTTCTCGCTTTTCTCCTGATCGTGGTGGCGCTGCCGCTCGCCGCGGACGACGACGATTCGCGCTTCGAAGCAAAGTACGGGAAGAACTTCCCCTACAGCGGCGGGCGCGTGACCATCAACCACGGCTTCGGCGATCTCGTGGTGCGCACGCACCAGGGCAGCGACGTGCAGGTGCGCGCCACCATCCGCTCGTCCGACGAAGAGATGGGCAAAGCGATCCGCATCGTCGCCGACGCCGGTCCCTCGGGCGTGACCGTCACGACGAACTATCCGACCATCCGCAAGCGGTTCGGGCGGCTGTCGTTCTCCGTCGACATGACCGTGACCGTCCCCGCCAACGCGCCGGTCACCGCGAAGAACAGCTTCGGCAACATCGACGCGCGCGGCCTGCAGGCGTCGAGCGTCATCGACAACCGTCAGGGCTCGATCGCTTTGCACGATGTGCGCGGCTCGCACACGCTTTCGAACCAGTTCGGCTCGATCGAGGCCACCAATGCACGCGGCGACCTGACCATCGCGAACCAGAACGGGTCGATCACGGTGCGCAATGTCGATGGGGCGATTACCGTCGCCAACCGCTTCGGCTCCGTGAGCGTCGCCGACGTGGAACGCACCGCGACGATCGCGAACGCGAACGGCTCTATCGAAGCGATGGACGTCCGCGGCGCGCTGAAGGCGACGAACGCGTTCGGCAACATCAAGGCCTCGACCATCGGAGGTCCCGCCGACATCACCACCAGCAATGCGCGCGTCGAGCTGTCGAACGTGACCGGCCCGGCCTCGGTCCGCAACTCGTTCGGGAGCGTGGTCGTGAACACGGTCGCCGGCACGCTCACGGTCAACGGCGACAACTCGAAAGTCGACGTCACGGACATCGGCGGCAATGTCGCGATCAACACCGGCTTCGGAGCCGTGACGCTGCAGAACGTCCGCGGGGCCGCGCGCGTGGAGAACTCGAACGGCAACGTCCGCGTCAGCGACCTCTCCGGCGGCCTCGTGGCCATCACCCGCTTCGGCTCCGTGCACGCGGAGCGCATCCGCGGCGCCGCGGACGTCGAGAACTCGAACGGCAGCGTGACGCTGAAAGAGATCGGCTCCGGCGCGAAGGTGAACACGAACTTCGGCTCCGTCTTCATCGACGGCGTGGGCGGCGGAGTGACGGTCGAGAACGCGAACGGCGCGATCTCCGTGACCGGCATCCGCGGCAACGGCTGCCACCCGATCTCCCTGCGCACGAACTTCAGCTCGATCAAGCTCTCCCTGCCGGACGCCGCCGCCTACAACGTGAACGCCCGCACGAGCTTCGGCCGCATCCATACCGACCTCCCGATCACCACCAGCGGGATGACGGAGAACACCCTCGCCGGCACCATCGGCCGCGGCGGCTGCAAGCTCGACCTGAGCAACGCGAACGGGAACATCACGATCGAGAAGGAGTGACCGTCCGCGATTGATGACAGTGGCTATCAACGTTCACGGATGGTCCGTCATCGATCGAGGCGGCGGCTATCACCGATGACAGGCCCTCCTATCGACGATGAAGGCACTGTCTATGATCGATGGAGGAAGCGCCTATCAACGTTGATAGAGCTCTCTATCTTCGATCGAGGAAGCGCCTATCAACGTTGATGGAGCTCTCTATGATCGATGGAGGAAGCGCCTATCAACGTTGATAGAGCTCTCTATCTTCGATCGAGGAAGCGCCTATCAACGTTGATAGAGCTCTCTATCTTCAGTGGAGGCTGTGCCTATCAACCTTGATGGGACTTCCTGTCTTCGATGAAGGACGCAGCTATGAACGTCGGCCGAACGTCCTTCATCGATGAAGGACGCAGCTATCACCGCAGACGGAATCTTCTATCTTCGATGAAGGATGTGGTCAGGATCCACGACCCACCGATGACCGACGGCAGCAGCGGATGCCAGATCAGAACGTACGCCGGTACGTGAAGATGAACGAGCGCGGCACGCAATTCCGGATCGGCGGAGCGAACTTTGCCGACCGGATCTCCCGCTCCGCCGTCGCTCCCGCGTCCGGGCTACCGGTGTTGTTCGTGACCACCCTGGTCGACGTGACGACGCCTTTCGCGTCGACGCTCGCCTCGACCACGACGAGGCCGTGCGCGTCGTCCTCCGAGAACGAGAGGGCCGGCGTCTGGAGGAACGCGTAGTCCGACTCGCACCCGCTCCGCTTCGTCCTCGGCTGCTGCTGCCGCGACTGCGCCCTCCCGTCGGACACGAACCGCTCCGCCACCCACCCCGTCCGCCCATCCTCGAGCCGCACCTTCAGCCAGGCCTCATCGCTCCCGACCACCGTCAGCTCAGCGTTCTTTTTCACCTGGAGCACGACATCCGATTCCGTCGACGGCTCCTCACGCACGTTCAGCGCGGATGCAGTCACGTACACCATGCGCGAGGGCTGCGCCGGCGGCTGCGGAGGCGGCGCGGGCGTGCTCGGCGCAGACACCGGCGCCGGCGGCGGGGCACAACTGGTCAGGAGCAGGAGGATGAGGATGACGGGACGCACGGCGCGGGATGATAACGCGTGGAAGCCGGACAATTACTCGTGCTCCAGATCGCTGAGGTCGTCCCAGGAAGGTTGTTCGCCTGCCCGGGACTTTTCGAGCAGAACCAGGACCACGTCACGCTTCGTTTGACTCAGGTCATCGCGCCTGGACAGCGCTTCGACCAGGGAGCGGACGTCGTCACCCAGCCGCTGCAGGATCGCGACCGCGAAGATGTTCGCGTCCGTGACTCCCGCCTCCGAGATCTCGACAAATCGTGCGATTTCCGGACGAAGCGCGGGATCGGGTCGCGACATCAGGGCGTACGCAATCTCTCCGGTCAAGCCGTCGTCTTTGATGATCTTGCTCAGCAGCGGGCGCATCGCGCTCACCTCGAGCTCGGGCCGGACCAGGAGGCTCGAGAGCTGGGCGCGGAAAGCGCCGTCCTCGCCTGGGAACCGCTTCCCGCTCGTCGGCCACACGCTCATCAACGCGTTCACCAATGTTCCCGAGTGGCCGCGCACGGCATTCACGTCGTCGGCGTTCTGCGATGTGCCCCTCACGACGTTGCCTGTGAACCTCGACAGATGAGCGCGCAAGCTACAGTCCGCGATGAGCGAGTCGGAGAAGAGCACCCACTCGCCGTCGTCGACGGCGCCATACGTCACCAGTTCGACGCGAGCCGGCCCCTGCAACCGATCGACTCGCTCTGTCCATTCATCGCACGCCTCCGACCGGCAGGCGCCACCCGTCAGCAGGACAGCACCCAGAAGAAGCAGCCTACTTCGGATTGAGCTCGCAGCGGTCACCGGAGCACTCCTGTTTATTCCGCGGCTGCACGACGACGCGAATCTGATCGCTTCGTCCCGCTGCACGCTCTTCTTCCTGCATGAACTTCACGGAATTGATGAATGCATTGCGGTTCGTCTTTCCGCCCGTCAGCAGGACACAACCTTGCGAGCACCCCGGTCCGACGTGGATCTGAATGTTGCTCCGGATGCCATCCGGACCAGCAATGGTGCTACCGCCCTTCGTATCGCTCAACTCGACCCTTGGTCCCAGCTTGCCGTCCGTGCGCATCTTTCCGAAGTACGTACCCGGCGGAGCTTCATGATCGCTTCCGTACTCACCGCGCGTGTTCATGGTCTTTCCGGAGTAGTTCGTATCGCGGCTACCTGCGAAAGTGTCGACATAGCCCGCTTCACTCATCATCACGATCTTGTAGGCCGGCACCGTCTCATTGGCACCGCCGCCGCCGGGCTTGCTGTTGACACGCGTGTCGTCAACCACCGTGCTGGTCACGACGATGTATACGTCCTGGCCGTCCGGATCGATGTACTTCAGCGGATTGTTCCGTGCGTATGCGTATCTGTTCCAGGTCTGCGGCAGCGTGGGCTTGGCACTGGTACCCTTTGGATCGACGGACAGGAACCGTCCCTTGTTCGGGTCGTAGTACCGGGCGTGCATGTAATCGAGATAGTTGACGTTCTCGATGTTCAGGGCGCCGTGGTAATCGCGTTCGTGGCCGGTGAAGCGGGCGTCGTCGACGTGGGGGTCGCCGGGGTTGAGCAGTTCCTGCCAGGCGGCGGTCTGTTCGACTCCGAAGGGGTAGTAGTCGTGGCGCATGATGGCGCCGCGGGTGTCGTTCGTCACCATGCGGACGCTGCTGAGGTGATCGAGGTGATAGTGCCGGCGCCCGCCGTAGGTGGATGCCGGAGTGTTGGGGCCCGTCCACTCCTGCGTTTCACCGCCTACCAGCTGCCCGTCGGCGTAGACGTAGTCCTGCTCCCAGTACCAGAACGTCTCGGACTCGCTGTCGTCGCCTTTGAACTCGCGGAGAACGCGTCCTTCCGTATCACGGATCGTCCAGCGGGAGAGGTACTGGTCGTTGATCCTGCCGATCCGCTCCTCGTTCGCGTCGTAGATGTAGCGGCGCTCGGTGGTGCCGCGCACCGAGGTCGACATCATCCCTAGCGAGTCGTACGTGTACGACTCCCGGTCTCCCGTCGCGATCAGGTTTCCGGTCGCGTCGTATTCGGGGCCGATCAGGCGGTTGCTCGAGCCGTCCACCTGCATGGTCGTCGCCGTGACGCCGGTGACGCCCTTCCTGGTCATGTTGCCGAAC
>DASQJY010000006.1:0-30984 GCA_035630815.1 Thermoanaerobaculia bacterium | reverse complement strand
CCAACCGTCGCTCAGCCTGACCGCGATCGAGCGCGCTTGTCGAGCGAGATCGCGCCACTTGCTGCTTCCAAAACGCAGGCGCAGATATCAGCGCGCCGACGCGCGCTTTGTCTGTGGAGGCGTAAGTTAGTGCCTATGGGCAATCGCCTCGGTCTAGCCGACCAGGTCGCCACTCTGTTCTACGAACGTCATCGGCGGCAACCGCCGCGCCGCTCGGGCTTCGGCACGTGGGCCCTGGCCGTGCAGCTTACACCAAGGACATTGGCGACCGGATCCGTAGCGGCTACCCACTTGCGCGGACTCTGGTATGGCCTTACATTGAATAATCATCTAATCGGTCGTGTCTCCATTTGTGGAGGTTTGCATGGGCGCAACTCTCGCTGTCCTCGCGTCGTTAGCCTTACTTCCACTCGTACCCGCGTTTGTACTGTTTAAGTCGCTTCCATCACGAGCGACGGCCATAGGGCCGCTGAGCGGTCTGAAAGTCAAACTCGGGGGTGCCTTTGCCGGATACGTGATTGTGCTCGTCTATCTCACCGTTTTCTACGCGAATAATATGAACCGGCCAGCGTACCGGTCGTGGCAAGTGCATGGAGCTCTCAAATACCTTGGCGATGGCGTAGCACCGAATAACACCGAAGTGTCTTGCGTTCTTCGCCCACCATTGCTGGCCATCGAGCCTGATCACACGTTCGCCTTCGAGATTCCAGTGGTCGATGGAGCAGAGATGCCACATCTTGTTTTCCAAGCCGCAGGATACGAGGGGCAGACCGTGTACTTGTCGCAAGCCGTTCGGTACGGCGAAAACAAGTACAGTGCAAAGGTAGATGCCAAAAACGCACGAATCGAATTTGAACAGCCGATCACGCTTCGTCCGAAAGCGGCCGCCCCACCGTATCAACCGTCCGTGGCGGCGGTACCAATCGCGGTTGGAGGTTCAATGTGAACTGGCTCCGAATGCTCTGCGTGTCATCGCTATGTACAGGTTTTGCTAATGGTGCCTTGGGATCTGATGCCGGTACTGTCCGCGGATTAGTTGTGATGAATGATTCAGCAAAGGTATATGCAGGCGCGGCTATTACGTTAGAAAACAAGGAGCTCGGCCGTTCCGCCACGGTATACAGTGGTGCCGACGGGATGTATTACCTTCGGAACGTGCCGCCCGGGACATATACGCTCGAGGTGCGCACCACGGCTGCGCTGAAGAAGTATCGCGTGGTAATTCAGCCGAAACCATACGTCGATATCATGCCGATCCCGGCCAAATAGCAGTGCGGGGGTGGCCGCCCAGCGTCTCACTGCAGCTGACGAGCCGCTTGTTGCAAAACCCGGCGGCCGAGCCGCTGTCCACGACCGCCTCTACGCCAGCATGCACGCGGTGCTGCGCGAGCGGCAGCTCGCGTAAACGTCGGCGGCGAACGGCGATCAGCCCTGAGGCAGTTGCTTCTGGTGCGTCTCCCAGACCAGCGTCATGATGATCTGGGAGAACTGATCGTAGAAGTCGAGAGCGTGAGGATTGTTCTTCGCCGCGTAGTACCGGCGCACCTTGCGGAGCAGCTCGAGATCCGCGGCGGTGCAGACAGCGACGACATCGCGCTCCCCGTCGGGAACCGCCTCCACTAACCGCTCGAAGGGCGCCTCGTCGCCCCGAAGCAAGGCGGTAAAGGCGGCGACGAGCTCTGCGCGCGTGGTCTTTGGTTGAGCACGGGGCTCGATCAGCCGAGGTGCTTTCGCAAGAGCATCGAGGCTTGCGATGGCCTGCTGCGACAGGCCGGTGCGATCGACTCCACGCAGGACTCCAAGAGCCTCCGGCGTCGCCTGGCTCATGAGCAACCAGACGGCGGTCTCCTTCACCTCATCTGTCGCCTCGCGGGCGAGCCTGGTCAACACGGGAGTTGCGAAACGTTCATCGGCCGCGCCGAAGAGGAAGCGCGCACCTGTCCCTCGGTCGACCTCGTATACGTGCTCCGGAAGGAAGTACTTCGCCTCCGGGTACAGCAGCCACCGGCGCCCAAGCTCGGCAGTATCGAGGCCGTCGAGGCCGAGCCTGGAAGCCCGTGCGACCCAGGTGCGGAGATCGACGTCATCGAGCTCTACGCGTGCGAGGCCCTTGAGGAGCAATTCTTTCGCATCGCGCGAGTCGTCGACCGCCACGAGGAGCTGACCGCCGTCGAAGAGGAACCATCCGTCGTCGGTCGTGCCTGCGAGCGCTTCCTTCAGGCACGGCCCGAGCGCCGCGGATTCGCGATGAACGGCGTTCCACACCCCATCCATCAGTTCGATCTTGCGAGCCTGCGCCTGTGCGTCCAGTTGTGCTGGGCGGAAACCGTACGTGCGCCGGAGTTGTCCCTTGAAAGCGGCGCACGTCATCGGCCACGCTGCCGTGGCCGATACCAGGCAGAGAACAAGCGTGAACAACCGGCAGGCGATAGTGGTCATGCTCCGTATGGTACGGCACCGACGACGCGTGTCATCCTGTTGTCCGGACAAGTCGGTCTGTTTCCCTGAACGAAAAACGGGCGCCTTGCGGCGCCCGTTTCATTGGACCGATTCCGGTTTCGGACGATTACTGCGTCTGCACGCCTTCCGGGTACATGACGAAGGTGCCTTCCGAGAAGATGATGTCGCAGTCGAAGACGGCCGTGGTGATCGGCTGGGTCGTCGAGGTGGTGCCGGAGGTGTTGTTCGACTTGTCCGCACCGTACGACTTGAAGGCGTAGGACTGGGCGGTCAGGCCGACCTGGAACTTCGTGCCCCAGCCGTCATAGATCGGAATGCGCTTGACGTACGTCGGGGTGAGGGCCGGGGTGAGCTCTTCGACGCTCGACACCGGGTCCGGCCACGTGATGCTCACGTCGGTGCCGGCGATGCTGTACGAGTTCACGTCCGTGGCGCGCGCTTCGAGCGCCTGGGCCGCGGTACGCATGTCGGCCATCGAACGCTTCTGCCGCGAGCGCTGCATCGCGGTGAGAAGGTTGGGGATGGCGATTGCTGCAAGGATACCGATGATCGCGACGACGATCAGCAGCTCGATGAGGGTGAAACCTTTCTGCTTCCTGGTCATTAGACCTCCTTATGGTTCCTCTCCAAAAGGCAAGCGGGATACCACGTCCGTCGCTTTGCAAACTGGCTTTTGAATCAGTAACTTAGCTGTTGTCCGGCCGCTGTCGGACACACGTTTGTGACACTTTGTGGAGGGGTGCCTGACAAAGATTGTCACTCGGCGCCGCGCGCCCATTGTCCGACCACGCTGCGCATGTATTCGATCCCCTGCGTGAACCACTGCAGGCGGATGCGCTCGTTCACGCCGTGGATGCCGACCGACTGGTAGAAGTCGATCGGGAAGGGGGCGACCCCGTACGAGACGATGCCGCGCGTGCGCAGGAAGCGGGAGTCGCTGGTGGAGCGGTACTGGATCTGCTCCCCGGTCGTGACCTGGTAGCGACGCGCCCCCTCGTCTGCCAGGATCCTGAAGAGCGGCGTGTCGACCGGCGAGAGCGGGACCGGCCCTTCCTTGATCAGGACCTCGCCGAGCTCCACCCCGTACGGCGCCACGAGCCGCTCCAGCCAGGCGATCCGCTGGTCGGGGAGCTCGTCCGGCAGGTTGATCTGCCGGACGGTCATGCTCCACCGCCCGTCCTTCCGGAGTGGCGCGTCGGCCCAGAGGGTGTTCTGCGCGTAGTCGCGATACGACGACGGCAGGCGCCAGAACTCGCCGTCGCGGATGGTCTGGTGGATGTCTTCCAGGTACGGGCGAAAGGCCATGCGCGTCGGCGCGATCGTCTTCAGGAAGCGGGCGACCTCGGGGATCACGCGTTCGGCTTCGCGGGGGAACATGTACGGCTCGAGCGCGGTCCGCGCCTGGCGCAACGATTCCTGGTCCTTCCCCGTGACGGTGAATTCGACGAGTTGCTTGCCGCCGATCTCGATGCCGAAGTAGGTCATCTTCTCCCGCATCAACTCGGTGAGGCCGCCTTCGGTGAGGCCGTACTTTACGCCGGCGAAGATGTCCGGACGGTTGGCCAGCAGCCACTGCATGCCGTACCGGCTGCCGGTTTCTTCGTCGGCGGTGGCGAGGAAGACCAGGTCGTGCGCCGGTGCGGGGCCGCGTGCGATGTCCGCGAAGGCGAGCAGCTGGCAGATGGCCGTGCCTTTCATGTCGAGCGTGCCGCGGCCGTACAGCTGGTCGCCCGAGATCATCCCGGCGAACGGCGGGTGGCTCCATTGGGCGGTGGCCGGGACGACGTCGATGTGGTTGAAGAGGAGCAGCGCCTTGCCGGGCGTGCGGCCGCGGACGCGCACGTAGACGTTCAGCCGCTGCGGCGCCGATTCGATGATCTCTGCCGCGATGCCGCGCTTCTGCAGTTGAGCGGCCAGCCAGCGTGCGCCGTTCGCCGCGCCGGCCGGCGTCGAGGTGTCGATGCGCACGTAGTCGCGCAGCAGCTCCATCTCCGGCGTGAGCGTGACGTTCTGCGGGATGTACGTGCTGTCGCGCAGCTCGTCGGTGACGCGCTGCTTCCACCAGACGATGCCTCCCGCGATGCCGGCGAGGAGGAGGACCACGGAAGCAGCGGCAATGCGCTCGTTGCGGTGGCGCCGCCTGCGCGCGGAATCGGGATCGTCGGTCATGCGCGTCGCGGCCGCACCAGGAGTGCGGCGAGCAGCAGAAGGATGGAGACGAGCGAGACCTGCGCGCCGTAGACGACCACGGTGTTGCGGTAGCGCATCTCGACGCGGTGGCGTCCTTCGGGCACGGCCACGCCCTGGTAGCCGAGGTTCGTGACCACGGGGCTGGCTTCCTTCCCGTCGATCGTGACCCTCCAGTACTTGTGCGGGGTCACGCTCATCACCAGGAACGCGCGGCCGAACGCTTCGACGTCGATCGTGGCGCTGTTCGCGTCCTCGCGCACGCCCCGCACGATGCCGCGCGCGGGAGTGAAGGCCGGCTGCGAGACGAAGGCGGCGCGGATGCTGTGCTTCACCGAGGCGAGCTTGTCGACGAAATCGCGCTTGCCGTGGATCTGCACCAGCTCATCGGCGAAGTAGTAGCGCGGGTACTCCTCCCCTTTGACGAATTCGACGGGCCGCGCTTTCTCCATCCGTCCGGAGACGCGCTTCCGCTCCGTGTCGTACGGTCGATAGGCGGCGCGATACCAGGCGTTGGACATGGCCATGGCGGGACGCCACCAGTCGGGGCGGCCGGAGCGTTTGAGGTCCCACACCGCCTCGGTGAAGGCGATGGTGGGCAGCAGCGCGGTCTTGTCGTAGTCGCGCTCCATGACCAGCTGCACGCCGTAGCCGACGGGCGTCATCGGGTAGATGCCGTTGCGCACGACCCAGTACACCGCGGCGCCGGTCGAGAAGTATTTGCGCGCCACTTCTTCGCGCGCGTACCAGTCGACTTCGTGGAAGAGGCGGTAGCGGTCGCGCGGCTCGGGGAGCTGGGCGAGGGAGGCCGGCTTGTCGCGGAAGAAGCGCGAGGGCATGACCGGGTTCACCTGACGCGCGATCGGCAGCACGTCGGCGAGCACGAACACGCCCAGCATCGCCAGCCATAGCTTGCGGTTGAGGCGGGGGAAGACCCACAGCAGCGCGAACAGCACCGCGCCGCGCACGAACGAGATCACCCATCCCTTCTGGGAGAGGTCGATCATGCGATCGGTCGACCCGCCGCTCAGGCCCCACACGTACGCGAACGCGCGGCCGTAGTAGGGCGTGAGGGAGACGAGGCAGATGGCGCCGGCGACGACGGTGACGGCCGCGACGAATCCCATGGCCGCTTCGCGCACCGCCTCATCGCCGTCGAGCAGGCGGTCGAGCAGTTTCGCGGCGAGGAGGATTGCGGCGAAGCCGGCGATCAGCACGAACTTTTCGGGATAGCGGATGGCCTGTGCGACGCCGAGCTCGTAGAGCCACTTCAGCAGCGGCGTGTTGCCGCCGAGGGCTAGGAGGAAGGAGAAGAACGCGAGCAGCAGTACCAGGCGTCCGCCGCGCGGGCGGACGAAGAGCGCCGCCACCGCGAGCGCCGTCACGAGCAGGCCGGAGTAGACGTTGAAGATGAAGGGGGAGCTCATGCCGGGATAGAGCCCGCCGGCCCAGTAGAAGGTGATCCGGTCCAGCGCCATGTGCCCGAGGAAGTTCGGGTAGATCATCTCGGCGAACTTCGCCCAGGGCATGCTCCACGCGCTGACCAGCGAGAACTCGAACGGGCGCGAGCGCGCGGAGTCGCCGACGTGGTCCACCGCCGAGAGCATCTGCGCCGCGCCGACGCAGAAGCCGGCGATCGAGATCAGGCCGACGAAGAAGACGCGCGTGAGCATCTCCGGGATCGCGGCGGTCCAGGGGAGGTCGTGATCGCGCGCGGCGTACCAGCCTCGATAGAGTGCATACATGCCGAGGAGGAGGCCAGTCTGGGCGATGGAAGTCGGTTCGCCGACCAGCATCTGCAGTCCGAGGAAGAGCGAGGCGAAGGCGAAGCTGCGGACGCTCGGCGTGAACATGAAGCGCCGTACGTAGAGGCAGGTCAGCGGCAGCCAGGCGATGCAGAAGAGGATCGGCAGGAGGTTGACGTACGACATGTAGATCCCGCCGAGGGCGAAGGTGAGCGCGCCGAAGGCGGCGGAGAACGCGCGCAGCTTCATCGAGCGCAGCAGCGCGTACATGCCGAAGAGGCCGATGTAGAGGTGGATGAGGATGTGCCAGCGGTAACCGAAGTCGTAGTCGGGGAGGAGGATCAGCCAGGTGAGCGGGTAGAAGACCTCGTGCTCCGGATTGGCGGCGATCGGCTGGCCGCCGGCGAAGTTGCGGTTCCAGTAGGGGAAGTGGCCGTCGAGGATGACCTCCCGCACGACCTGCTTGGTGGGGTAGTAGTAGCGCGTGAGGTCGCGCATGTAGAAGTTGTGCGTACCGACCGCGACGTCGACGAACAACAGCGTGGCAATGAGTGCGAGGATCGCGAGCGCGATGGAATCGTGTCGCCGGGCTTCAGTCACAGGGCGCGCATTCTACCGGCAGCGTTCCGCGCCGCAAACAAAACCGCCACCAGCGCCGCGAGCGAGATCGCGCCCCCGGCGGCGATGAGCGGGTTGTGGTAGCGCATCTCCACCACGTGCCGGCCGCGCGGGACCAGCACGCCCTGGTAGCCGCGGTTCGCGACGATGGCCGGCACTTCGACGCCGTCGATGGTCACGAGCCAGTACTTGTGCGGCGTGACGCTCATGACCAGGAACGCGTCGCCGGCCGCCTCGACGTCGATGCGGGCGGTGTTCGCGGTCTCGCTCCAGCGCAGCACGCGCCCCGGGGCGGGGGTGAAGGAGGGGGCGTCGACGAGCGCGGCCTGCTTCGAGATGCCGCCGGCGGCGATGCGGTCGACGAACTCCTGCCGCGTCCGCGCGGTGACGATCTGCGTGGCGAAGTAGTAGCGGGGCTGCTGCAGCCCTTCGATGAAACGCGTCGGGCGGATGTAGCGGACGTCGCCGCGGGCCGCCGCCAGCTCCGGCTCGAGGGGACGAAAGAGGCCGATGTAGCGGATGTTGGACATGGCCGCGACGTAGTTCAGCCAGTCCTTGCTCCGGTCGCGCAGCTCCCACGCGGCGCGGACGAAGTCGTCCGTGACGGCGAGGGAGGTGAGGTCGTAATCCACCTCCATCACACCGCGGAAGCCGTAGGTCGCCGGGCTGAGACCCCCGAGGGCGTTGCGGAGGATGACGAAGAGATGCGGTCGACGCGCGAGATACGGCTTCTTGTTGCGGGCCTGCTGCGACCACTCGTGGAGGTGGAAGATGCGGTAGTCGCCGCGGTTGGGCGCGAGCTCGTGCACCACGCGCGGCGGGTCGGTGTAGAAGGCGGGAGGGACGCGCGGTGCGACCTCCGGCACGAACATGCCGGCGTCGGCGGCGACGAACAGCACCGCCACCGCGCTGACCACACGCAGCGCGGCGCGGCGGCGGATCAGCGCGAACAGCGCCGCAAGGAGGAGTCCTTTGACCGCAGCGACGAGCCAGCCCGTGCGGGAGAAGGCGAGCATCGACGGAATCTCGAGCTGCGGTCCGAGGCGGAAGAGCGAGCGGAAGACTTCCACCGCCGGCGCGGTGTACGTGAACGCGAACGCGCCAACGGCGAAGAGCGCGACCGCCACGGCAAAACCGATGGCCAGCTTCCGCATCCTGGCTTCTCCGCGCACGATGGCGTCGAAGCCGAGCGCGCCGAAGACGACCGTCGCGAAGATCCCCATGATCACGAACTTCTCCGGATAGCGGATCGAGCGCGCGAGCCCGGCGTCATACAGCCAGCGGAAGAGCGGTGTGTGTCCGCCGAGCGAGAGCACGACCGACGCCGCGCAGATCGAGAGGTACAGCCAGCGCCCGCGGAGCCGTCCGAAGAGGCCCGCGAACGCGCAGGCGGCGACGAGCAGCCCGGAGTAGATGCTGAGGAAGAACGGGCCGCCGCGCTCGCCGAAGAGGTTGATGCCCCAGTACGGATCGGCGGTGTCCTGGCGCACCGCGCCGAGGAAGGAGGGGTAGAGCACCTCCACGAAACGGAGCGGCGGCGTGCTCCAGTCGCCGACGATGCGCCACTCGAAGCCATTCGCGCGCACCGAGTCGCCGAAGTGGTCGAGCATCGGGATGGTCTGCACGGCCGAGACGAGGAGCGCGGCCAGCGAGATCGCGCCGACGAAGGCAACCTCGCTCAGGCGCCGCTCCCCTCGGAACAGCGCATACATGCCGAGGAGGAACCCGGTCTGCAGGATCGTCACCGGCTCGCCGACCAGGACCTGCATCCCGAACGCGGCCGCCGCCAGCGCGAAGTCGCGCGGTGCGCGGCCAATCAGGAAGCGGCGCGTGAAGAGACAGGTGAGCGGCATCCACGCCGCGCTGAAGAGGAAGGGGAAGAAGTGCAGGCCGGAGAGCACGAAGCCGCCCAGGCCGAACGAGAGGCCGCCCACCACCGCGGCGGTGCGCGTCGTGCCGAGGGAGCGCAGCAGCGCGTAGGTCGAGAGCGTGGCGAGATAGACGTGGCTCAACGCGAGGAGCTGGAAGCCGTAGAGATAGCTCGGCAGCAGGATGAGCCAGGTCAGCGGATAGAAGACCTCGTGCGCCGGATTCGCGGCGAGCGGCTGGCCGGCGGAGACGTACGCGTTCCAGTAGGGGAACTCGCCGCCGAGGACGATGTCGCGGAGGATCTTCTTGCCGGGGAAGTGGTAGAAGGGGACGTCGCGCAGGTAGAACACGCCCCAGCCGAGGAGCACGTCCAGGAAGAGCAGCGACGGGATGGCCACGAGGACCGCGATCGCGAGCAGGTCGTGGCGGCGCGATTCAGTCATTTTGGAGTGCGGTGACCGCAGTCACCGCTTTGACTGCCTCTGTTCGTAACGACCGGAGACGATCGTGCTCCGAGGCTTGCAGTAAAAGCGGCGACTGCGGTCGCCGCACTCCAAATAGCGCGAGCGCCAGCAGCGCTGCCAGTGAAATCGCGCCTCCTGCCGCGATCAGCGGGTTGCCGTAGCGCATCTCGACGACGTGGCGTCCGGCCGGAACGGCCACGCCCTGGTAGCCGACGTTGGTGACGGCCGCGGGCGCATCGTTCCCGTCGATGGTGATCCGCCAGTACTTGTGCGGCGTGACGCTCATGACCAGGAACGCGGGCCCCGCGGCTTCGACCTCGAGCCGCGCGCCGTTCGGCCACTCGCGCCACGCATGCACGACCCCGCGCGCGGGAGAGAAGGAGGGGGCTGCGATGAACGCGGCCGTGCGGCTGTGTCGCCCCGAGGCCACCTTGTCCACGAAGTCGTGCTCGTCGCGGATCGTCACGACCTGGTCCGCGAAGTAGTAGCGCGGGTGGTGTTTTCCCTCCAGCCAGCGCACCGGCTCGAGCTTGCGCAGGTCGCCGCCGGCGAGCCGCATTCCCTCTTCGTGGGTGCGATGCACGCCGACGAACCAGATGTTCGACATCGCCGTGACCGCGTCGAGCCACAGCCGCGGGTTCCGTTTCGACAGTTCCCACGAAGCCTTCGTGAAATCCTCGGTTGGAAGGAGGCCGGTCAGGTCGTAGTCCGCCTCGTGCACGGTCCGCAGGCCCCAGGTGGCCGGGATGACCGGCGGCATGTCGTTGCGGCGCACCCAGTACAGCTCGTCGCCGACGCTGCCGTACGCCCGGGCCGCCTTCTCCTTGCCGCCCCACGTCGCGAAGTGGAAGAGGCGGTACTGGTCGCGGTCCGGCGGAAAGTGGCGCAGCACCGGCGGCGGGTCGTAGTAGGAGGAGGGCATGCGCGGCGTGAGCTCGGGGCTGAGCGGCGCGAGCTCGAGGAGGGTCAGCGCCGCCAGCACGCCGAGCCACACCGGTTGCCGCATCCGCCCCACGTTGCGCAGGAGGATGAGCAGCGCCAGGCCGGTCACCGCGGCGATGGTCCAGCTCCGCCGCAGCGGCTCGACCAGCGGCACGTAGTTGCGCCACGTCTCCAGCGCGAAGAAGCGGCGGAAGAGCGGTTCGCCGTACGGCGTGAAGGTGAGGAGTAGTGCCAGGGCGGCGAGGCCGGTCACGGCTCCCGCGACGATCAGGCCGAACTTGCGCACGCGTGCGTCGCCGCGCAGCAGGCGGTCGAGCATCATCGCGCCGAAGACGACCAGCGTGAAGACGCCCATGATCGTGAACTTCTCGGGATAGCGCGACGACTGCGCGATGCCGAGGTCGTAAAGGATGCGCAGCAACGGCGTGTGGCTGCCGGCGGCGAAGAGGACCGACAGCGCGCCGATCGCCGCCACGAGCGCCGCGCCGCGTACGCGGGCCAGGACGCCGGCCGCGGCGAGCACCGCGATGGCCAGGCCGGAGTAGAGGCTGTAGAAGAACGACGACTGCGCGTCGCCGTACAGCGCGGTGGCGAAGTAGTGGCGGTAGCTTTCCGGCGTGGCGTAGCCGAGGAGGTGAGGGTAGAAGAGCTCCCCCAGGCGCTGCAGGGGCGTGCTCCACTTCGACACGATCGTCCAGGAGATGCCGCGCGCGCGCACCGAGTCGCCGAAGTGGTCGAGGGTCGGCAGTACCTGCACGGCGGCGACGAGGAGCGCGGCGAGGGAGATCGCGCCGACGATCGCCACGTTGCGTCCTTTCTCTCTCCACGTCGTGCCGCGATAGAGCGCGTACATGCCGAGGAGGATGCCGCTCTGGAACGCGGTGGTCGGCTCGCCAACGAGCAGTTGCAGGCCGAGGAAGAACGCCGCGAACGCGAAATACCGCCGCTGGCCGTGCTGCAGGAAGCGCCGCGTGTAGAGGCAGGTCAGGGGGAGCCAGGCCACGCTGAAGAGGTAGGGAAAGAGGTTCAGCATCGACGCGGCGAGCCCGCCGATGCCGAACGAGAGGGCGCCGAAGACCGCGGCGGGGCGTCCGAGCTCGAGGTCGCGCAGGAGCGCGTACATCGTGAACGTCACCAGGTAGACGTGCACGAGCGCGAGGAGGTGAAAGGCGTACGTGAAGCCCGGCAGGAGGATGATCCACGTCAGCGGGTAGAAGACCTCGTGCTCGGGGTTCGCGGCCATCGGCTGGCCGGCGGAGAAAAGCGGGTTCCAGTACGGAAAGTACCCTCCCAGGACGAATTCGCGGAGGAGCTTCTTGGCGGGGTAGTAGTAGCTCGCGACGTCGCGCGCGTAGAAGACGTTGAGGCCGAGGAGGATGTCGGCGAAGAGGAGGGTCGGCACAAGTGCAAGGACCGCGTACGCGAGGATCGCGTGCGCGCTGCGATCGTGCCGCCGCGCTTCAGTCACGGTGCAATCATGCACCAGCGTGCGCGGTGGCCGCTGCCGGAGCGCGATCGCGGAAGATCGGATGGCTCCAGATCTTCTTCTTGTGCAGCTTGTAGTAGACCATCGTCTTCAGGATGGCCAGTCCGTAACGGCAGCCGCGGACGAAGCCGACCTGCGAGGCTTCGTCGAAGTAGCGGGTCTGGATCGGCACCTCGCGGATGCGCAGGCCCTTGGCCACGCCCTGGGCGATGATCTCGGTGTCGAAGACGAAGTCGTCCGAGTTCGCCTCGAAGTTGACGGTCTCGAGGTAGCGCTTCGAGTAGGCGCGGAAGCCGGAGTGGTATTCGGAGAGGTAGACGTAGAACGTCGCGTTCTCGACCATCGTGAGGAACAGGTTCGCGAAGTACTTCCACTTCGGCATGCCCCCTTCGATGGGGCGGCCGCCGAGCATGCGCGAGCCGAAGACGGCGTCGCATTCGCCGCGCAGGAGAGGCTTGACGAGCTCGGGGATGATCTTCGGGTCGTACTGATGGTCGGGGTGGACCATGACCATGATCTCGCCGCCCATCTCGTCGATGGCGGTGCGGTAGCAGGTCTTCTGGTTGCCGCCGTAACCGCGGTTCTTCGCATGCACGACGGTGCGGAGACCGAGCTCGCGCGAGAGCTCCACGGTGCGGTCCTTCGAGACGTCGTCGACCAGCAGGATCTCGTCGACCCAGTCCTGCGGGATGTCGTCGTACGTCGCCTTCAACGTTCGTTCAGCGTTGTAGGCGGGGAGGACGGCGATGACTTTCTTCTCGTGCAGCGGCATGGCGGGCGCGCGGGAGGATAGCACGAGGGATAGTTTGGAGTGCGGCGACCGCAGTCGCCGCTTTCCCTCTTAGAAGGACGGTCGCCGCGCTACGGAGTAAAAGCGGTGACTGCGGTCACCGCACTCCATATCGCTCCGCCTCGGCGCGCGCTTTTTGCGCCTCCGCCGTTCGTCCCGTTCTTTCCATGTAGTCCGCTTCGTAGCGGAGGAGCGTCATGGTGTCGAGGGCGGAGCCGGAGGGCATGGGGGTGGCGAGGAGGTGGCGGGAGAAGGTGTCGTGTTTCGGGTGGGTGCCGCACCAGGCGAAGAAGGCGGACATGGCGAGGAAGTAGGCGAGGGCGAGACGGGTGCCGTACTTTCGAGCGGCGACGGCGATGAGGGCCAGCGCGATTGCGGCCACTCCCATGCCGAGGAGGACGTCCATGCGCAGTGGGGGCGGGGTGTAGCCGAGGAACGTGCGCCATTCGGGACCGGCGGCGCGGAATGCCGCGAGGAGCTCCGAGGGGGTCTGGTAGGCGTTGAGGTTGAGGCGCGGGACGGCGATGAAGAGGAGCATCGTCCAGGCGGTACATGCGGCGGTGACGGCGATGCCGAGCCAGCGCGGGACGCGCTCCAGGAGCGCCGCCAGGCCGAGGATGAAGAAGATCGTGCAACTGTCGAAGCGCCGCTGGCCGAATGACGCGCCGCCCCAGAACCAGCGCTCCAGCACCGACAGCAGCAGCCACTGCGCGGCGAACGTGATCAGGCCCGCGCGTGCGAGCGCCTTGTCCCGCAGGAAGAACAAGCCGGCGATCGCGAGCACGAGCAAGGGCGTCCAGGTGGCCAGGCCGTGGTACCAGGAGAAGAGCGTCTCGAACGGACGGAACGTCGAGAACATCTGCCACGGGTGCGCGCGTCCGCCGATGTTCACGAACGCGAGCGGCGCTCCCCATAAGGTCTGGCTGACGATGAGCTGCGGGAGCGCCGCGATCAGCGCGCCGAGGAGGATGACGTGCGCGCGCTTCATGGCCGCGGGTGCGAGGAGCAGCGGCACCAGCCCGATCACGATGTTCTGCGGGCGGGTGGCGCAGGCGAAGCCGATCGCCATGCCGACGGCCAGCATTTCGCCCAGGACAGAAGAACGACCGGGGGCCTCCGGCGGGCCGGCGTGGCCGGCGGCACTTGTTTGCGCACGGACGGCGCTTTGTGCGAGAGGCGTGCGTTCAGCCTTGGGCAACCAGTGCTGCCGGCCACGCCGGCCCGCCGGAGGCCCCTCGTCGGTTCTCTGTCGTAGCCGGAGGGACAAAAGCACGACCGCCGCACAGGCGGCGGCGCTGATCGCGTGCGACATGGTGGCGTGACGCAGCGAATAGAACGCGAGGGGGGAGCCGAGCCAGATCGCGATGGTGGCGAGCGCGTTCCCGGACAGCCTGAATCCGGCCAGGAGCACGAACAGTCCCGCGATCGCGCTCGTGAACGCGACCGCCGCTACGTACAGCACCTGGAACCCGTCGCCGCGCGCGACCAGGTCGGCGGCCACGAAGGCCGGATACCACGCCAGCGAGGCGCCGGCCGTCCAGTGATTGCTGAGGTGCCCGGTCTCCGTCACGTCCTTGAACAGGATCCTGCCGTCGTGGATGAGGCGCACCTCGGCCCATTCGTCGAAGAAGAGGAGGTCGCGGTCGAAGTAGGTCGAGGGGAGGTACGCGTAGTAGCCGGCGCCGTCGGGACGGGTCAGGCCGGGGGTCAGCCAGAGGAGCGTCGTCAGGAGCCAGACGGCGACGACCGCGACAACTCCTGCCTTACCCGCTCCGAAACCGGCACTCCCGCTGCCTCGCATGCAGCAGCGATCGTCTCATACGCTTCGGTGCGCTTGCCGCTTCGGAGCAGGTCGAGCACGCCCGCGGCGATGATGCCGTCGAAGAAACGCTTCCGGTCGACGTCCGTCGGCAGCGTCGCCTTCGCCCCGTCGCGCAGCGAGGCCAGGGCTTCGTTGACCTCGTTGTACTCCGGCCCGATGAAGCGCTGCAGGTCTTCTTTCAGCGTGCGTGCGATGGCCGGCGACTTGCCGCCGGTGGAGACCGCGATCTGGATGGAGCCCGATTCGACGATGGCCGGGATGATGAACTCGCAGAGCGGCGTCACGTCGACGACGTTCACCGGGATCTTGCGCGCGCGGCAGTCGTGCGCGATCTCTTCGTTCACCGTCTGGTCGTCGGTGGAGGCGATGACGATGTTCGCGCCGGCGAGGTCGCTGTGGTCGTATCTCTTCCGCCGCAGCTTGAGGCACCCTTCCTTCGCCCACCCCTCGATCTCGTCGGTGAACTCGGGCGAGACCACCGTCACCCGCGCACCGTACTTCATCATCGTCTCCGCCTTGCGCGCGCAGACGTTGCCGCCGCCGATGATCACGACGTCGCGGTTCTCGATGTCGATGTAGATCGGATAGTAGGGGTAGTTTTTCATGGAAGCACGGAGTTGGTGTCAGGTGTCAGGTGTCAGGTGTCAGGTGTCTGGGGCGTGCCGCAAGCCGCAAAGCCCCGGATACCTGACACCCGACACCAATTAGTAGATGGGGAACTGGTCACACAACGCTTTCACTTCTTTTTTCACCTGCGCGATCACGTCCGCATCACCTTTCGAGTCGAGGACGCGCGCCATCAGGTTGGCGATGGTCTTCATGTCCGGTTCGCGCAGACCGCGCGTGGTGACGGCGGGCGTGCCGATGCGGACGCCCGAGGCGACCATCGGCTTGTTCTGGTCGAAGGGGATGGTGTTCTTGTTCGTGGTGATGTTCGCGTCCTCGAGCATCTGCTGCGCGGCCTTGCCGGTGATGCCTTTCGAGAAGACGTCGGCCATGAAGAGATGGTTGTCGGTGCCGCCGGAGACGATGCGGAAGCCGGTCTCTTTGACCGCGGTCGCGAGCATGCGCGCGTTGCTGACCACCTGCCCCTGGTACGCCTTGAACGAGGGGGAGAGCGCTTCCTTGAAGGCGGCCGCTTTCCCCGCGATGATGTGGACGAGCGGTCCTCCCTGGATGCCGGGGAAGACGGCGCGGTCGATGTCCTTCGCGTACTGCTCCTTGCAGAGAATCAGTCCCGCGCGCGGTCCGCGCAGAGTCTTGTGCGTGGTGGTAGTGACGAAGTCGGCGTACGGCACCGGCGAGGGGTGATATCCGGTTACGACCAGGCCGGCGATGTGGGCGATGTCGGCCATCATCAGCGCGCCGACCTTGTCCGCGATCTCCCGGATCCGCTTGAAGTCGATCACCCGCGAGTACGCCGACGCGCCGCAGATGATCATCCGCGGTTTCGACTCCTCGGCGATCCGTTCCATCTCCGCGTAATCGATCAGCTCATCGTCCTTACGCACCCCGTACGCCACGACCTTGAAATCGCGGCCGCTGTACGAGAGGGGATGACCGTGCGTGAGATGGCCGCCGTGCGAGAGGTCCATACCCATGATCGTGTCGCCCGGCTTGAGCATCGCGAAGTAGACGCCCATGTTGGCCTGCGAGCCGGAGTGCGGCTGCACGTTCGCGTGCTCGGCGCCGAAGAGCTCCTTCGCGCGGGCGACGGCGATGTTCTCGACGATGTCGGTCGGGCCGCAGCCGCCGTAGTAGCGCTTCCCCGGGTAGCCTTCCGCGTACTTGTTCGTGAAGACCGAGCCCATGGCCGTCAGGACCGCGTGCGAGACGTGGTTCTCCGAGGCGATCAGCTCGAGGGTGTCGTTCTGGCGCTGCGTCTCGAGCGCGATCGCGTCGGCGATCTCGGGGTCGGACTGGCTGAGCGGGCGGTGCAGGAACTCGTGCCCGGTTGCGGCAAGCGGCTCTTCGTCAACGATCATGATGCCGCGATCTTATCGAAAAAGGTGATCGCCGCGCCCGCGAGGTAGAGCGAGCCGGTGATGACGATCGCGCGCTCCGGCGAAGCGAGCGCGGCCCGAAACGCCTCCTCGGGATCGGGGATCGGCGTGGCATGCTCGAAGTTGCCCGCCGGGACGGAGCGCGGCGGGTAAGGCTCGGTGGAAATGACGCGGTCGAAGAGAGGGAAGAGGCGGTCGACCACCGGCTGCACGTCCTTGTCGGACATCATCCCGAAGACCAGCAGGCGCGGACGCGGCACGTGGGCATCGAAATAGGGCGCGGTCTGCGTGACGGCGTGCAGGTTGTGGCCTCCGTCGATCCAGATCTGCTTCCCGCCGTGTGTCAGATGCTCCAGCCTCCCGCGCCAGCGGGTGTTGCGCACCCCTTCCTCGATCGCCGCTTCGCTGATGCCGAGCTCGCGCGCGGTGCGCACCGCCAGCGCCGCGTTGCGGCGCTGGAACGGGCCGGGGAGGGGAGTGTGGTGTTCTTCGGTGACGTGGATGACCGGTTGCCCGAACTTCGCGGCGCGTTTGCGGATGACGCCGAGGACGAGCGGGTCGTCGTTGGAGGTGAGCACGAGCGCGCCCCGGTGAATGACGCCTGCTTTCTCGGCCGCGATCTGCCGCAGCGTCTCGCCGAGGTACTCCATGTGGTCCATGCCGACGGGGGTGATGACCGCGGCGATCGGTTTCACGACGTTGGTCGCATCGAGCCGGCCGCCCATGCCCACCTCGAGCACGGCCAGGTCGCACTCTGCTTTGGCGAAGGCGATGAAGGCGATGAGGGTCAGCGCTTCAAAGTACGTCGGCAGGATCTCGGTGCTGGCGGCGCGGAGCTCTTCGATGCACTCGTCGAGGAGCGCGGGCGAGATCGATGCTCCGGCGATCTTCCAGCGCTCGCGGATGTCGACGAGGTGCGGCGAGGTGTAGAACCCGGTGCGCTGGCCGGCCGCGTCGAGGATCGAGGCGAGCGTCGCCGAGGTCGAGCCTTTGCCGTTCGTCCCGGCCACGATGATGGAGGGGTACTTTTTGTGTGGCGAGCCGAGCGTGCGCAGGAGCGCGCGCATGCGCCCCAGGCCGGGACGGATGCCGCTGCCCTGCAGTGAGTCGAGCCAGTGGAGCGGTGTCATGTTTGCTTGGCGTTGGGCGTTAGGCTTTTGGGGCTCGTCTTCGTCCAGGCGTAAAACCCCAAACGCCGAACGCCTAACGCCCACTACCGTCCCGTGAAGATGCGCAGGAAGCGCGCGATGGCCTGCTTCATCTCCGCGCGCGGCGCGATCAGGTCGACCATTCCGTGCTCGACGAGGAACTCGCTGCGCTGGAATCCTTCCGGCAGTGTCTGCCGGATGGTCTGCTCGATGACGCGGGGGCCGGCGAAGCCGATCAGCGCCTTCGGCTCCGCGATGTTCAGGTCGCCGAGCATCGCGTACGACGCGGTGACGCCGCCGGTCGTCGGGTCGGTGAGCACGGAGATGTACGGCAGGTTCGCGGCCGCGAGGCGCGCCAGCGCGGCGGAGATCTTCGCCATCTGCATCAGCGACAGGATGCCTTCCTGCATGCGCGCGCCGCCGGAGCAGGAGACGATGAGCAGCGGCTCCTTCTGCTCGATCGCGCGCTCGATGGCGATGGTGATCTTTTCACCGACCACCGAGCCCATCGAGCCGCCCATGAAGGCGTACTCCATCGAGCAGATGACCACCGGCATGCCGTCCAGTTTTCCTTCGGCGCAGAGGACCGCGTCGCCCGAGCCGACGCGGTTCTGGTAGACCTTCAGGCGGTCGGCGTAGCGCTTGGTGTCGCGGAATCCGAGCGGATCGCCGGAGCGGATCTCGGTCGCGAACTCCTTGTACTTGTCGTCGTCGAAGAGGATCTCGAAGCGCTCGCGCGCGGTGAGGCGGAAATGGTGGCCGCACTTCGGGCAGACGTTGAGGTTGGCCTCGACTTCCTTCCGGTACACGATCTCCTTGCAGTCGTCGCACTTGACCCAGAGCCCCTCCGGCATCGCGACCTGCTTCTCGACCGCCTCTTTCGGTTTCTTTTCCTTCCGGAACCACGCCATGGCCGGGACTCTAGCATGCGTCACGAAATGTCTCTAGCGGGTGGCGGCTGGCGCCGCGGTGTCGGGTGTCTGGGGTGTCTGGCCTGGACGTGAATCTGTTGTCGGTTGTCGGTTGTCGGTGTCTGAGACATCTCGCACGGGCGATACACCCCAGACACCTGACACCCGACACCGCGGCGCCAGCCGCCACAGCTCAGATCTCGCGGAACATGTAGGGACGGAGCACGTTCAGGTTCTCGTCGAGCTTGCTCGCGTCGAGATACCGCAGCGTGGCCGCCACGGACGACAGCAGCGAGTTGCCGTCCTGCGGGGTGTAGCAGAAGCCGACGATCTTCCTCGGGTTCGGCACCGTCAGGGTCGAAGTCGGAATGACGGTCTGGGAGAGGATGCGGCCGTAATAGCCGTGATCGCGTCCGAACGAGAAGATCTGGTTCACGGCGCGCTTGTTCGTGACCGCGATGCGGTCGCAGTTGCGAAGCGCGGCCTTCGCTTCCTCGAGCGTGGTGTCGTGCTTGACGTCGAGGTCGAACCAGAGGGTGTGCATGTACTGCGTCGGGAGCTTGATGGCGGAGGAGAAGAGGTTCAGCTTCTCGCCGAGGGTCTGGAAGACGTGGTACGCGTCGCGGGCGTGATGCGTCCCGAACTCCGGATCATCGTGCTTGCCGGCTTCCGGCGCGGCGATGAACGACTTGGTGTCGCTGACGTCGTTCGCGCGGCGCATGCAGACGAAGCGGCCGCCGTTGAGGCTCATCTTGTCGCCGGAGGTGGCGAGGGTCTTGAGGAGCACGGAGATGTTGTGGGTGTTGCAGGAGACGACCTGCACGTAGCGGTCGTCGGGGTTCTGCACCTCGTCGTTGATGCCGCGCGCGTACGGCTTGCCGAAGCCAAACTCGGAGCCCTGGGCCAGGAAGCCTTTCGGCCCCTTGAACCGGTCGTAGAGCTTCTGCTTGTTGTCGTTCCCGGCCGGGGTGCAGTCCACCACGACCGTGGCGCGCTCGATCGCCTCCTCGGTGGTGAAGGACACGCGATGCCCGAGACGCGCGAACTCCTCGCGTGCCCCCTCGTCCACCACGAGCTTCGCCCCGCGGTGGATCAGATGCTCGACCGTGGCCTTGTCGTTCGCGTTGGGGGTGCGCTTGTGGAACGTGACCTCGTCGATGTTCCACTTCTCTTTGAAGTCGGTGTAGAGCCCGATCAAAGGCTCGCCAATGGTGCCCGTGCCGACCACGTGCACGATGTTTTTCTTCGACATGGGAGGGAAAACTCCTTCAGAAAATCGGGCGCGGATTCTAGCAGAAGAGGTTGGCGGGGGATTTGACAGGAGAAAAGGACGGTTGCAGAGTATGGATATGGCGAAGACGGTGGAGGCGGAGCAGGATCTCACGGCCGTGACGGAGTTTGTCCGTGCGCTCGACGCCAGAGGCCGTGATTACAAGATGACACCGGACGAGCTCGTGGAGTTCTCGCGGCTGATGCCGAAGATGCCAACCGGCTGGACGTCCGCAGATGACATCCGCGAGTTGCGTGGGCCTCTACCCGATGAAGTTCTCGATCGTCGATGATCATCGTCGACGCCTCTGCCATCGTCGATGCGCTGCTGGGCAGAGAAGTCGTGGCAATGCGGCTGCGGCAGCATGAACTGCACGCGCCCGTGACGATCGATGCTGAAGTGCTGCACTCGCTCCTCAACAATATCTGGCGCGAGAAGCTGACTCATGAAGCAGCGGGCTACGCGGTGCGCGCATTCCGCGCGATTTCGATCGAGCGGCACCCGGTGCAGCATCTCGTCGAGCGCATGTGGGCCCTGCGCCACAACATCACCGCCTATGACGCGGGCTACGTCGCGCTCGCCGAATCGATGAACGTCCCGCTCCTCACCCGCGACGGTCGCCTCTCGCGCGCCTCGGGGCATGCCGCGCGCATCGAATACATCGAATAGAATCCGCCTCCCTCATGGCCAAGAAGCCCGAAACCGGCGAGAGACTCATCGCTTCGAACAAGAAAGCGCTGCACGACTACTTCGTGGTGCAGAAGTTCGAGGCGGGGATCGTGCTGACCGGGACGGAGATGAAGTCGCTCCGGGCCGGCAAGGCGAACCTCAAGGACGCGTACGTGCTGCTCAAGAACGAAGAGGCGTATCTCTTCGGGGCGCACATCTCGCCGTACACGCACGGGAACCTGCAGAACCACGATCCCGAGCGCACCCGCAAGCTGCTCCTCAACCGAAAAGAGCTCGACAAGCTGTACAGCGAGACGGCGGAGAAGGGGCTGACCGTGGTTCCCCTGCGCCTCTATTTCAAGGGCGCGCGGGTGAAGGCGGAGATTGCGGTCGTGCGCGGCAAGAAGCAGTACGACAAGCGCGACACCGAACGGACGCGCGAGCTCGACCGCGAAGCGGCGCAGGCGATGAAGGAACGGCGGTAGAGCACACGCGTTCGATCGCCCACGGGAGAGAAACCGACCAGGAGGCCTCCGGCGGGCCGGCGTGGCCGGCGGCACTTGTTTGCGCACGGACGGCGCGTATCGCGAGAGGCGTGCGTTCAGCCTTGGGCGACCAATGCTGCCGGCCACGCCGGCCCGCCGGAGGCCTCCCGTCGTATCTCCTCGTGAGCGATCGAACGCGCACTGTGGTACAGCAGCCACACTCGTGACCTAATGGGGCGACAGAAGTAGTACTTCTACCGAAGCGGCCGCCAGTGCTTAACCGTAGTTGAATCAGTCGCTTACGCCAGGAAACGCTGAATTCGGCTGAGTGGCACCTGGCTCGCTCTAAGGACGCGCAACATGTTCGTCCAGCGTCAAACCATCAAATCCAACGTCAGCATCACCGGCATCGGGCTCCACTCCGGCATCTACACGACGGTAGAGCTGCAGCCCGCGCCGGCCGGGAGCGGCATCACCTTCGTCCGCGCCGATCTGCAGGGGCTGCGCATCCCCGCCCTGCAGGCCTCCACCACCGCCCTCGACCACGCCACCACCGTCGGCAAAGACGACGTCCAGGTCGGCACCGTCGAGCACCTCCTCTCGGCCCTCATGGCCTGCGCCATCACCGACGTCGACATCCACATCGACGGCCCCGAAGTGCCGATTATCGACGGCAGCGCGCTTCCCTTCATGCACCTCATCGACGCCGCCGGCGTCCGCGAGCTCGGCGCCGAGCTGCCGGTGCTCCGCCTCCGCCAGCCGATCGAGCTCATCGAGGGGGATAAGTTCATCCGCATGACCCCGTCGAATCGCCTGGTGATCAAGTACAAGATCGACTTCAACCACCCGGCCATCGGCCGCGAATCGTTGCAGTTCGACTTCGGCCACGACAGCTTCCTCAAGAAGATCGCCCCGGCCCGCACGTTCGGCTTCATGCGCGACGTGGAGAAGCTCCGCGCCGTCGGCCTGGCGCGCGGCGGCTCGGTGGAGAACGCGGTCGTCCTCGATGACCGGGGCGTCGTGAACGGCCCGCTCCGTTTCAAGGACGAGTTCGTCCGCCACAAGATCCTCGACCTCATCGGCGACCTCGCGCTGATCGGCCGCCCGGTGGCAGGCGAGATCACCGCCTACAAAGCGGGTCACGCCATGCACTCCCGCTTCGTGGCCAAGATCCTCGAAGCGGCGGCGGCCCAGCCGGAGCTGCACGACGTGGCGATGCCTGTCCGTCGCTACGAATCGTTCGCCTGATTCCGCACGCCTCGGACGCGCACGTGTGGTAAAAAAGCCACACGTGCGCCCGCTCCTCCTCGCGATCCTCTTCCTGGCCGGGACGGCAGCCGTCGCCGCGCCGCCGAATCCGGCGCTCGAAACTCTCTCCGCGACCGCCCGGAACGGCAAAGTCTCGGTCCGGCTGACACTGACAGGGGCATTCGGGAATCCTGAAATGGTCGAGGCGCTCCAGAGCGGGCTCCCGACCACCATCACCTATCTGGTCGAAATCTTCCGCGACAGGCCGAACTGGTTCGACGAGGACATCGCCCAGGCGCGGGTCGAGGTCATCTGCACGTTCAACTCGCTGACGCGAGAGTACCTCCTCAACTATCGCCGCGACCGCCGCCTGATCCGGTCGCAGACGTTCACCGACCTCACCGCCCTCGAGCGCGCCATGACGCACATCGAGGAGACCGACTTCTTCGACATCGGCCGGCGCAAGCCGTACAAGCTGAAAGTGCGCGCCAAGGCGGAGCTGATGACCGGCTGGCTGATGTACGTGATCCCGTGGGAGACCTCGACGCGCTGGCGGGAGACGCGGGTGAAGACGGTGACTCCGTGAGCGTCCGCGAGCTCCTCCTCCGCTACCGGAAGGACCCCCGCTTCATCGTCTCGGTGCCGCTGGTCATCCTGGCGGCGACGAGCCTCGTCTATTACGTCACGCAGCAGGCCAAGGAGCTCTCCCCCGAGGCGCTGAGCAACCGGCTGCTGCTCTTCGTGTTGTGGAACATCAACCTGCTGCTGATCATCGGCATCCTCTTCGTGCTGCTGCGGGGAGTGGTGAAGCTGGTGCTCGAGCGGCAACGCGGCATCATCGGCTCGCGCTTCCGGACGAAGCTGGTCGTGACGTACGTCGCGACCTCGCTGCTGCCGGTGATCCTGCTGTTCCTCGTGGCCACCGACCTCCTGCGCGTCTCGATCGACCGCTGGTTCGCGACGCCGGTCTGGACGATCCTCCGCAACAGCGAAGCGATCGCGCAGATGGCGCAGGACCAGGCCGCGGAGATCGCCGGCGGCGCGGCGCGCGAGATCGCGGCCAGCCCCGCCTCCGGAGACGCAACCCAGGTGGACGAGATCCTCGGCCACGTGCGCGCGTTTCACCAGGTCAACCTGGCCGCGGTCTACCGCGACGGCATCCTGGTGAAAGCGCAGGCCGATCCGCGGGCGCCGATCCACGAGGTCGCCGATCCCGCGCCCCGCTTCTTCGAAGACGTGGTGAAGAACGGGCGGGGGGTGAAGATCGACGTGGTGGCGAGCGGGAAATGGATCCGCACGGCAATCCCGCTGGCAGGAGGCCGCGGCGTCGCGGTCGCGGGCGTCTTCATCCCGATCGCCACCAGCCGGATGATCGACGAGTCGATCATCGCGCACCGCGACTTCCAGCAGCTCCGCTCGCAGCGGCAGACGCTGAAGGCATCGCAGACGATGCTCTTCCTCGCCGTGACGCTGGCGATCCTCTTCGGCACGCTCTGGACCTCGATCTACGCGTCGCGCCGCATCACGATCCCGATCAAGGCGCTGGCCGAAGCGACGGCCACGCTGGCCGAGGGGAACGTCGGCCATCGCGTGGCCATCACGGCGACCGACGAGGTGGGCCGCCTGGTCGATTCCTTCAACGACATGTCATCGCAGCTCGCGGCGCAACGCGGGCAGCTCACCGACACGAACCGCTTCATGACCACCGTGCTGGAGAGCGTCGCCACCGGGATCATCGCCTTCGACGATCAACTGCGGCTGCTCTCGATCAACCGCGCGGCCCTGCAGATGCTGCACATCGATGCTTCGGCGGCCGGCCTGCTGAGCGACACGTCCCAGAGGCCGGAAGCCGGACGCCAGACCCTCAACGACCTGCTGGCCGCCGACCTCGAACCGGTCGCCTCCGCGGTCCAGGAGTTGACGAGCGGCCGCTCCCGCGCCCGCGAAGTCGCGCTCATCCTCGGCGGCGAGCTCCGGTACCTCGAGCTCTCCGCTGCACGCCTCGGCACCGGCTCGGGTTGGGTCGTGGCCCTCGAGGACTCGACGCAGCTCATGCAGGCGCAGAAGCTCGCCGCCTGGAACGAGGCCGCGCGCCGGATCGCGCACGAGATCAAGAACCCGCTCACGCCGATCCAGCTCTCGGCCGAGCGGATCGCGCGTAAGTTCCGCAACGCCGATCCCGACACCCCGCAGGCGATCGAACAGGGGACCAGGACCATCGTCGAGGAGGTGGGGCAGCTCAAGCGGATGGTCGACGAGTTCGCCCGCTTCGCGCGCATGCCGGCCATCCACCTGCGCCACGCGCAGCTCGCCGAGATCCTGCAGCAGGCGGCGAGCCTTTACCAGGATGTGAAGCCGGGGGTCACGATCGCGGTCGACGTCGCCTCCGACATCGAGCTGCTGATGGATCCGGAACAGATCCGCCGCGCCGTCGGGAACCTGCTCAAGAACGCGGTCGAGGCGACCGAAGGCGGTGAGATCCGCGTCTCCGCGCGCCGCGCGCCGCATCGCGTGGTCATCGAAGTCGCCGATCCCGGCCGCGGCGTCCCCGACTCGGACAAGGACAAGCTCTTCCTCCCGTACTTTTCGACGAAAGGCCGCGGCACCGGCCTCGGGCTCGCGATCGTGCACCGCATCGTGCGCGATCACGACGGGCAGATTCACGTGCACGACAACCATCCGAAGGGAACGCGCTTCGAGATCGAGCTACCCGCATGACGCACCGATAAAGAAATGGCCAGAATCCTCATCATCGACGACGAGCCCGCGATCCGCTCCACCCTCGCCGACATCCTCGGCGACGAGGGTCACAAGACCACGCTCGCCGAGTCCGGTGAGGAAGGGATCGCGCAGTACGCGCGCGATGAGTTCGACCTCATCCTCCTCGATCTCTGGCTTCCCGGCATGGACGGGCTGGCGGTGCTCGGGCGCCTCCGCACCACCAGCGCGCCGCCGGTGATCATGATCTCGGGCCACGGCAGCGTCGATGCCGCGGTCAAGGCTACGCGCCTCGGGGCGTACGACTTTCTGGAGAAGCCGCTCTCCCTCGAGCGCGTGCTGCTGACCGTCAACCACGCGCTCAGCGACCGCCGCCTGCGCGAGCAGGTGCGCGACCTGAAACGCCATCTCACGCTCGAAGAGATCCTGATCGGCGAGAGCGACGTGATGACGAAGCTCGAGCAGCAGATCCGCAGCGCCGCGCCGGCAGCGACGCGCGTGCTGATCACCGGCGAGAACGGCAGCGGCAAGGAGATCGTCGCGCGGACGCTGCACCGCATGTCGCCGCGCGCCGACCAGCCGTTCATCGACGTGAACTGCGCCGCCATCCCCGAGGAGCTGATCGAGTCGGAGCTGTTCGGTCACCGCAAGGGGGCGTTCACCGGCGCGATCGACGACCGCAAGGGGAAGTTCGAGCTCGCCGACGGCGGCACGCTCTTCCTCGATGAAGTGGGCGACATGAGCCTCAAGACGCAGGCGAAAGTGCTGCGCGTCCTGCAGGAGCAGACCTTCCAGCGCGTCGGCGGACAGCAGACCGTCCGCGTCGACGTGCGCGTGCTCGCGGCCACCAACAAGTCGCTGGAGGACGAGATCGCGAGCGGCACTTTCCGCAGCGATCTTTACTACAGGCTCAACGTGATCCCGATCGAAGTGCCGCCGCTGCGCGCGCGTGGCAACGACATCGTGCTTCTCGCCGAGCATTTCCTCCGCCGCTTCGCCGCCGAGGCGGCCCAGCCGAAGAAGAAGCTCTCCGCGGGCGCGGCGTCGAAGCTGAAGGCGTATCACTGGCCGGGCAACGTGCGCGAGCTGCGCAACGTGATCGAGCGGCTCGCGATCCTGCTGCCGGGCGACACGATCGAAGCGGAGGACATCCAGCTCGGCACGCGCGTCGAGGCGCCGCCCGAGATCGCCTCGAACCTCCCGCTCAAGGATGCGCGCGACGAGTTCGAGAAGCAGTACATCCTGGCCCGCCTCCGCGAGTACGCCGGCAACGTCAGCCGCACCGCCGACGCCCTCGGCGTCGAGCGCAGCAACCTCTATCGCAAGCTGCACGCGTACGGGATCAGGGTGGAGCGGCCGTGAGTCGCCCTCGGCGTGATCGTGAAATAGGATTCGCGGGCCTTGCGTTAGGCCCGATACGACGCGCTTGACAGTGAGCGCGCGGCTGACTAAAGTTCGCCGTCGCCGCAGTCGGGGGCAGCAGTAAATACGCGGGAATAACTCAGTTGGTAGAGTGCAACCTTGCCAAGGTTGATGTCGCCGGTTCGAGTCCGGTTTCCCGCTCCAAACGAAACTAATCCGAAGGGCCGCGAGCAATCGCGGCCCTTCGTGCTTCCTGCCGCAGGCGCTTCAGGAACATCATCCCGCCCCGCAGCGAGCTCTCCTCCAGCTCTTCCATCAGCGCGCGGTGTGCTTCCTTCCACTGCTCGTGCGCGCGGCGCAGCACGTGGCGTCCTTTCGTGGTGAGCGAGATGAGTCCCGGCTTCGGGCCTGACGACGGACCGATGTCGACGTAGCCGATGCGCTGGAGGAGGGCGAGGTTCCGCGAGAGCGTCGAGCGGTCGAGCCCGAGCTGCTCGGTGAGCAGCCGGAACGACGGCTGCGACGCCGAGGCGATCGTCGCCAGGATCGGCAGCTGCACGGCGGTCACGCCCGCAGGTTCGAGATACGAGTCGTAGTGGCGCGTCACGAGCCGCTCCGTGCGGCGCAGGTTCATGCTCAGGCAGAGCTTCGACATCGCGAGACATTCATCGCGGTCCGGACCCTTCCTGCTGCTCGTGTCGCGTGGCCGGCGTTTCGTCATGCTCATGCCACACCCCCGCGTGATTCTACCTCCACCTTTGTAACTACACCCTTCCACTTGTGACGAACGGGGCGCTGCAAGGGACGAGCGTTTAAACTGCGCGGATGAACACGGTCAATGGAGCGGGCGGAACCGAGGGTGGGGTGGGGACATTCGTGCTCGGGTTCCTGATGGCGGTTGCGGGAGGCTATCTGCTGACGAGCCAGGTGACGGTCACGTCCGGCTACTGGCACCTGTGGGGCCGCAGTGCGTTCGGCCTGTCGCTGCTGCCGTTCGTGATCGGCGTGGCCTTCCTCTTCTTCGACGGCAAGTCGGTCGTGGGATGGGTGCTGACCGTCGCCGGCGCGGTGATCATCCTGGCCGGCATCCTCGCGCATCTGGACATCTACTTTCAGCCGACGTCGCTCTTCAACACTCTGTTGATGCTGATCCTGCTCCTCGGCGGGATCGGGCTGGTGGCGAGATCGGTGCGGCCGCATCGATCGTGAAACCGGGCCCGCGTGGCCGTCTAATCGAAATGAACCTCTTCGCACTCACGATTGGGTTCCGGGCAGGCTGGTACAGCTGCCCGTCACAACTTCTGGCCGAGCACTTCCTCCAGGCGCCCGCGGTACGACGGCCCGAGGGGGATGCTGGCGCCGGTCGACAAGACGATCGACGGCGTGCCGTCCGCTGACGTGACCAGCTTGCGCACGCGGTCGAGGTTCACGATCGCGGAGCGGTGCACGCGGATGAACGTCGACGCGTCGAGCGACTCCTCGATGCTCTGCATCGACTCGCGCAGGAGATACGACAGCTCGCCCGAATGCAGCCGCGCGTAGTTGCCTTCCGCGGAGACCCAGTCGATCTGCGATGCCTTCACGAACACGATCTCGCCGCGCGTGCGCACGGCGAACCGCTCGCGGCGCGGCGTGGTGCGCGTCTGGGCGGCGGCGCGGCCCCCGGCGATGAAGCGGCGCGCGCGCTCGATGGCCCGGGCCACGCGCTCTTCGTCGAGCGGCTTGACGAGGTAGTCGGCCGCGCTGAGCTCGAACGCGTCGAGCGCGTGCTCCGGATGCGCGGTGGTGAAGATGACCACCGGCCGGCGCGACGGTTCGAGGTTGCGCAGCAGCTCGAGGCCGTCGTCCTCCGGCATGTGGATGTCGAGGAAGAGGAGGTCGGGGTGAAGCTGGTCGACCAGTTCCGCGGCGGCGCGGGCGTTTTCCGCCTCGCCGATCACCGCGACTCCGTGATCGACGCCGATGAGCGTCCGCAGCCGCGCGCGTGCGAGCGGCTCGTCTTCCACGATCAATGCGCGGAGGCTCATGCCGGCACCTCCACCTGCAACGGCATCGACAGCTCGGTCACCGCGCGCTTCTCCCCGGCGCGCCAGGCGATCGTTGCGCGCTCGCCGAACGCCTGCTGCAGCCGGGCGCGGGTTTCTTCGATTGCATCAGGTGCGGGGATGCGCTTCGGATCGTCATTCACCACCTCGAGCAGCAGATCACTTCCTTCTGTACGTCCATGAATCTCCATTCGTTGTGGCGAATCTGTGTCGGTTCCGAAAAGCGCCGACTCCACGAGGGCGTGCAGCAGCAGCGGCGGCACGCGCGCGGCCAGGATTTCCTCCTCCACGTCGACCCTGGTGGTGAAGGCTCCTCCGCTGCGCGCGCGCTCGATCTCGAAGTAGCGGTCGATCACTTCCAGCTCCTCGCCGAGGGTCACGGAAGCGCGCTTGCCGAACTCGAGCATGGTGCGCAGCAGGTCGCCGAGGTGGACGATCATCTGGTCGGCGAGATCGGGCTCGGTGGTCACTTTCTCCGCGATGGCATCGAGGGTGGCGAACATCATGCGCGGTTGCATCGCAGCGCGCAGCCCCTGCAGCTCGGCGTTGGTCACGGCGGTGCGCAGTGCGAGCGCGTTCCGTTCGCGCTCCGCGGCCGCGCGCTGCGCGAAGATGAAGTAGGTGATGCCGAGGATCACCAGGGCGAGGAAGATGTTGCGGTGGTAGCGGACCTCGATCGAATAGAGCGTGAATTGGAGGTTCGGTGGTTCCCGGTCGCCGAGACGGTTGATGACCGCGCCGATCGCCGCGCGCACGACCGCGATGAAGGGGACGAACGCGATCATGAGGAGCGCGTTCCTCAGCAGGTGCGGTTTGCGCAGCGGCAGCCGTTCCGCGACGAACACGATGAACGGGGTAAAGACGGCCCAGAGCAAGCTCGAGTTGAGCTGATACGCGAGCAGCTCGATGAGCACCGCGTCACGCCCGCTTTCGACGGTGCGCTGGTAGAACTCGCTCGAGTTGAAGACGGCGAAGATGACCCAGATCCCGACGATGATGAACGAGATGCGGAAGAGACGGCGAAGGTCGTACGTCGCTTCCGGCATCAAGCCACCGTCCGCAACGGGATGCGTACTTCCGCAATGAACGCGTCGCCGCGCCGCGCGTACGTCAGCGACTGGCGGCGGCCATAGATCGACTCGAGACGTGCCCTGGCGTTCGGGACGCCGACGTTCCCGCGGCCGAAGATGGCCGAAGATTCCGCTCCCGGACCGTTGTCGCGCACCTGCAGCCGGAGCCACTCCTCGTCGCCGTTCTTTTCGGTGTCGACGACCACCACCACGCTGCCGCCGTCGCGGCGGCGTCCGATGCCGTGGATGATCGAGTTCTCGACCAGCGGCTGCAGCAGCAGCGGCGGCACCGCTGCATTCCTCAGCCGCGAGTCGCTGACGTGGATCGCGGTGGAGAGCTTCTCGCCGAACCGCATTTTCTGGATGTCGAAGTACCGCTCCAGAAACTCCAGCTCCTCGGCCAGCCGCACTTCGCGCGTTTCCGCCGAGGCTACGGAAGCGCGCAACAGTCCGCGCAACTTGCCGAGCATTTCTTTCGCGGCCAATGGATCGCGATGCAGCAGCGCGGCGACGGCGTTGAGCGCGTTGAAGAGAAAGTGTGGATGGAGGTCGGCGCGCAACTGGCGGAGCCGCGCCTGCGCGAGCTCCGACTCGAGCCGCGCGTCGGCGTTGCGGCGCATCGATTCTTCGCGTTCGAAGCGGAGAAAGTTGGCAACGCCGATCACCAGCACCGCGAAGAGGAAGTGCGTGTGAAAGAGCGCGAGCAGCGACGCGCCGTAGTCGACGAACGTGGTCGGGAAGCCGTGGATGACAGGCGGGAGGAAGCCGTCCACCGTCGCGCGCACGAATCCGACGCCGGCCGCGAGGAGTGCGCTGAGGAACAGGTTGCGCGTACGGTGCGGCGCGCGCACCGGGATGAGGTCGCTGAGATAGAAGACGATGGGGGTGAAGATCGCCCACGCGAACATGGAGCCGCCCATGCCGTAGACGCGCTCGCGCAGGTTGTCGTATTCGCCGCGCGAAAGGATGATCGTGTTGTGCTGCCATGCGTAGAAAAACCCGATGAAGAGCCAGGCCAGCGTCACCACCAGCGCGAAGCGCGTGAGGCGGAGCAAATCCCGGGAGGTCAGGGCCATCACGCCATCTTACGCGCGCCAGCGCCACGGAAAACGAGCGTCGGCGATGGGACGGAACGCGTCGGCATAATGCGTGACGATGAAGCGGTATCCGGTCCAGCGGATTGAGAGGATGTCGTAGCGTAATTGCGCTTCGGGATGCTTCGTCGCGTATTGATCGCCGAGGCGGATCAGCCGTTCGCGCTTTTTCCGGTTCACCGCCTCGTGTCCTTCCCCGGCGAAATCGGTCTGTCGCGTCTTCACCTCGGCGATCACGACCGTCGCCCCCCGCTTCACCACCAGGTCGATCTCGCCGGCAGGGAGGCGCGCGTTGCGCTCGAGGATCGAATAGCCGCGCACGCGATAGAACCAGGCGGCGCGGCGCTCTCCCATCGCGCCGAGCTTCGCGACGGGGATTCTGCGCGGGCCGAAGAGTGAGGCGAGGAAACGCACGCGTCGAAACGTTATCAGTTGTCGGTTGTCGGTTGTCGGCCGCACGCGGGACACCTCGAGCCGCACGCGGGACACCTCGAGCCGCACGCGGGACACCTCGAGCTGCACGCGGGACACCTCGAGCTGCACGCGGGACACCTCGAGCTGCACGCGGTACACCTCGA
>DASQJY010000005.1:0-76223 GCA_035630815.1 Thermoanaerobaculia bacterium | reverse complement strand
CGACGCCACCTGCACGGCGGCACGCGCCATCTCCAGATACGCCGCGGCGGGAAGAACGCGCTGACCGTTCGCAAGTTGCTGGAGAAAGAACTCGTCTCCGCTGAAGGTCGCGCTGTAGCTCTGCTGGCTCAGGTCTGACGTATTGCTGTGCAGCAACGGGTGCAGGATCGCGGCCGCCCGCTTCGTCATACCCTGGCCGGAAGCGTCGATGTCGATCCAGTAGCGCTCCTTCGCGAACGGGTAGGTCGGGAGACTGATGCGCTGCGGCGTACTTTCGCCATATAGCTCGCTCCAGTCGATCTCCACACCCGTGACCCACAGCTCCAGCAGTCTCGCCAGTTTTCCGCTGGCGAGCCACTGATCGACCATCTTCTGCAGATCGGGGTCGCTGCTGAACATCGACAGCGACTGCCTGTCGCGCTTGACCTGTCCCCGACATACGTCGTCGAGCTCCTGCTCGCCGGCCAGGTACGCCTGAAGTTTTTCCGCGAGCTGTCCGGTCGAGCTCACGATGAAGCCGAGGCGCTCGTCCATCGCTTCGCGCCCGGTCTGGAGCGTGTAGGCCACCGCGGCGAGATCGATCGTGTCCAGCCGCGGAGTGATGAAGTCCAGAAGATCGCGGACTTTCTGCTGCAGTTGCTCTACCGTCCTCGCCGAGAGCAGGATCGCGAGGTTGGTATAAGCCACTGGCTGTGGCACCGGCTGCTGATACTCCTCGACGATCACATGGGCATTGGACCCACCCGCACCGAAGGAGGAGATCCCGGCGATCCGCGGCACCTTCCGCCCGTCCAAGACCGGCTGTTCCCACGCTTTCAGCGATTGATTGACCACGAAGGGTGTGCTGCCGAAGTCGATATGGGGATTCAATTGTGCCGAGTGCAGCGACGGCGCGATCTGCTGATGCTGCATCTGCAGCAGCACTTTCGTCAGGCCGGCGATGCCGGCCGCGGACTCGCAATGGCCGATGTTCGACTTCGCGGATCCGATCAGGCAGAAGCCCGTCTCCTGCGTATACGGCTGAAAGGCTTTGGTGAGGGCCGTGATCTCGATCGGATCGCCCAGCTTCGTGCCCGTGCCGTGCGCTTCGATGTAGCTGATATGGCGCGCGTCGGTCCGCGATTCCGCCAGCGCTCGGCTGATCGCCGTCGCCTGCGCCTGCGGGTTCGGCACCGTGTAGCCGTTGGTCTTGCCGCCATGATTCAGCGAGCTGCCCCTGATCGCGCCGTAAATGTGATCGCCGTCCCGCTTCGCCTCGGAGAAGCGCTTCAGGACGACCACACCCACCCCTTCGCCCGGAATGTAGCCGTCTCCCCCCTCGCCAAAGCTCTGGCAGTGGCCGTCGCTGGAGATGAACTGGCCGCCGCTCAGGACGAGGTATTTATTCGGGTGGATGCTGACGTTGACCCCGCCGGCGATGGCCAGGCTGGTCCGTCCCTGTTTCAGGTCCTGGCAGGCGGTATGGATCGCCGTCAATGAGGACGAGCACATCGTATCCAGCGTCATGCTCGGCCCATGCAGGTTCAGCGCATACGAGACGCGATTGGCGATGCTGGCGGCGCTGCCAGGCACCCCGACCCGTTTCCCCTGCGCGCTCGCCTCGGCCCCGAACAACTGGTACTCGCTATACATCACGCCGGCATAGACGCCGACCTGACCGGGCAGATCTCCTTGCGTCGGCATCTGCAGGCGTGCGCGCGTATAGCCGGCATCCTCGATCGCCATCCAGGCGTGCTGCAGAAACAGCCGCTCCTGCGGATCGAGATACTTCGCTTCCTTCGGCGAGATATTGAAGAACAGCGGGTCGAATTCGTCGACTCCGGCGATGAAGCCGCCCCACTTACTGTAGTGGTGCCCACCCGCGGTACGATCCTCGCTGAAGTATTCGCGCCAGTCCCAGCGCTCCTTCGGCACTTCGATGATGCAATCCCTGCCATCCCTCAGGTTGCGCCAATACGCCTCGAGATCGATCGCTTCCGGATAGCGTCCACTCAACCCGATGATTGCGATCGCTTCGGACTCCGCCTGACCGGCCTCTCCATCGCGCGCACGGCTGGCGCGCCGGCCTGCAATCCGCCTGGCCGGAGCGGCCGGCTGCGGTTCCGACGGTAGATCAGCAGCCTGCGGGCGGCCATCCGTCTCCGGGAACAGTGCGATCAATCGAGCTGCGTGGGACTGGACGAAATATCGGGACAGGTCCCGAAGCGTCTGATATTCGAAAAACAGCGTCTTGGAGAGCACGCCAAAGGTTTTTTCCAGCTCGCTCGTCAACTTCAATGCAAGGATCGAATCGATGCCGTACCGCTCCAATGCCGATTCCGGATCGATCTTGTGAGACGGCAACTTCAACAGCCGGGCACATTCCCGCCGCAGATACTCTTCGGTCTTTTCAAACAGGCCCTGCGGGTCCATCGCAGCCAGGGGCGGCAGAGAGGACGGCTGCGGCTCGACCGGGCGGCCGCCCGCGAGTGCGCGGCGCATCAGAGTGAGCTCGCCTTCCATGACCAGCATCTGGTCACAGGGCACGGAAAGGCTGCGATAGAAGGCGTGCACGCCCGTGGTTGCGTGCATGGGCTGCATCCCGGTGGCCTGTTGCAACCGCTCCTGGCTCGCGGTGTCCAGCCTTATTCCGCCGTCCTGCCACAACGCCCAGTTGATCGACCGCGTGCGGCCATGCCGCTGCTGGGCGGCCACCTGCCGATTGCGGTACGCCGCAAACCGGTCCATGAAACCGTTCGCGGCCGCGTAATCGCCCTGGCCCAGGTTGCCGAGCGCGCCGGCAAACGATGAAAACAGTACGAAAAAGTCGAGCTCGACGTCGCGGCTGGCCCGATCGAGATTGATCGTGCCGGTGACTTTCGGCGCCAGCACGTCCCTGAGCTCGGCAGTCGACTTTTTCAGGATGAAGTTATCCGCGATCATCCCGGCGCAATGAAGGATTCCGTCGATGCGGCCGTACTCGTCTTTGACGGAAGTGATGAGGTGCCTGACCTGATCCCGGTCGCCGAGCTCCACCTGTCGATAGGTGACGCGGTTGGGTGCCGCGAACGAACCGTCGAGACGCGCCTGTCTTTCTACGCTCAACTCCGAGCGACCGGTCAGAACCACGGTGGCCTGCGGAGCCTGCGCGATGATTTCCTGCGCAAACAGCACTCCCAGTCCGCCCAGGCCACCCGTAATCAGATAAACGCCTGAGTCCTTGAACGCAACCGGCGGAGGTTCGGGAGCGACAGGCATCTCCTGCCAATCGAGAATCTGGCGGTCGCCGCCTTGGTACCTTACCAGCGGGTCCGTGCCGTGTGAGGCCTCGCCTTCAAGCCGTGCCGCCAGCTCTTCGGCCGTCATTTCCGGACCAATCAGGATCAGTTGGCCTGTGAACCCGGGATTTTCCAGAGCTGCCGTCTCGAGCAATCCAGACACACCCGCGGCGAGTGCGTGCTCTTCATCGTCTGTAACGACGACCTGGACGAGTGTCCTGGCGTGCGGGTCGCTCCGCAAGATTGCTTGTATCCGCTCAAAGCACGCTACGGTCACGTGGCTGTAGCGCTGCGCGAGGTCCATCTGCTCCACGTGCAGTGAAACGCAGTGGGTCCCGGGCAGCAACGAGGCGAGCTTCTCAGCATCTGCGGCCGACCGGTCGCACAGCAGCACGTAGTGTCGCGCGTATTCGAGGCTCACGTTGCCTTCCGCCTCGATCTCACCGGCGCGCCAGACCGGTACGGCCAGCAACACCTCCGCCGCACTGCCCCGCTCCTGCAGTTTGATAGCCTTTACCTTCTCCAGGGCCTCCACCTGGGAGAGCCTGCCGTGAGACAAGTCATCGTAGATCTGCCGGAGCAATCGTTCCATGGGTATTGATTTTGAGGAGGGAGTGTGTTGTCGCGGTGGCCGGGCTATCCCAGTCTCAGCGCTTCGTCGACGGTGACTTCATGCCTGGCAATGGCTGCCATGAGGTTCTCGTAGAAGTCGCGATCAAATGAAGAAGGCTGCTTCGTGAGGTTCGCCTTCTTGGACATAGATGCCGCGGCGGCCTTCTGCGCAGCCGCACCGCTCTGGCTTTCCATGTGTCGCGTTGTAAATCCCCGCATCTGGACACAGACATTCCCTTGCAGATCGCACACGTCTATATCCTTTTTGCCCGCGGTCCCCTCAGACGTGCCCTCGGCGTAACGTACCCAGGCGAACATCTCCGCCGTGCAGGCCGACACGATCCGCAATGAATCCAGAAGGAACGGCACCTGGGGTCTGTCGAGGGGCTCACCAACGATCAAGCCGATCGACGCCTGCAACGCACTGTCTATGAGGCCGGGATGCAGCACGTATCCATGCCGGCTGGCTTCTACGGCCGCCGGCAAACGCAGTTGGGCGAGTAATTGTTTTTCACCTAGATCGATCGCGGCGACGCCTTGGTGCGTCGGTCCGTAGCTCAGCCCCATCCTCTCGAACCGCGCGTAGATCTCTGCCGCTTCCAGCCGCCCCTGTTTCATCTCCGCCCTGAGCCGGTCAAGGTCGAGTATGCCGACGTCAGATGGATGAGCGAAGACAGCCTGGCCCTGACAATGAATCGCTTCCTGATCTCCGTCGACGCTATGGATCTCATAGTCCACATTGCCGTCGTCGGTGGGGGAGAGACTGATGGAGATTTCTGCGCGGTCCGTGACGACGACCGGTTTGAGCCAGGTAGTGTTCCGAAGCTCCACCACTCCTGACCTCTGTCGCACCGGCGATGACTGCTCCAGAGCGGCACGCGCTATTTCCAGATAGGCGGCGGCGGGCAGGACTTTCTGCGGGCCGCTGCCATTCATTCGCACTCGATGATCGGTCAGGAAGAATTCGTTCCCCGTAAACGCCGTGGTATAGCGCTGGCCGTCGAGGTCAGACGTATTGCGGTGCAGCAGGGGGTGAATGGCTGCGGCTTCTGCACCGAGCGCGGCTACGTTCCCGTCCTGCGCCGTGTCGATCCAGTGCCGTTCCTTCGCAAAGGGATATGTGGGCAGGGTGATGCGCCGAGGCTGGAACGCGCCATAGAGCCTCCTCCAATCGAGCTCGTGACCGTTTACCCACAGGTCCAACAGGTTCGAGAGTTCTTTGTCGGCGATCCAGCCGGCCGCGGCGGTGTCGTTCAGATCACCATCGTGCCCGATGAGGCTCTCCTGGTTGCGTCTGACCGCCCCCTGGTGGAAATGCCCGATCTCCGGCTCACCGGCAATGTAGGCGGCGAGTTTCCCCGCCAGCTCCTCGGCTGAGCTCACCACGAAGCCCAGGCGTTCTTCCATCGCCGTTCGCCCTACCTGCAGCGTGTACGCGATATCACCGAGATCGGGCGGCGCTTCCCGCCGGATGAAGGTCAGCAGATCGCTGGCTTTCTGCCGAAGCTGCTCGATCGTCCTCGCGGACAGAGGGATGATGACGTCCTCGCCGGCGGAAGAGCGGCGCACGACCGACGGCGGCAGATACTCGCCTATCACCATATGCGCATTGGTGCCGCTGAAGGCGAACGAGCTGACTGCGGCCTGGCGCCGCTGCCCGCCGAACGGCAGCCATTCCTGCAACCCGGTGTTGATGTAGAACGGACTGTCGTTCAGGTCGATGTGCCCGTTCAGGCGCTCGAAATTGACGGTCGGCGGCAGTTGCTTGTGTTTCAGCGCCAGCACGACCTTCATCACCCCCGCGATCCCCGCCGCCGTCAGGCAATGGCCGATGTTGCTCTTCACGGATCCCAGCGCGCAGTAGCCCGCGTTTGCGGTGTATTTCCTGAAAGCGTTCTTCAGGCCTTCCACTTCGATCGGGTCACCTAGTTTCGTGCCCGTTCCATGCGCTTCGACCAGATGAATGCCGGCCGGGTCGATGCCGTACCTGTCGTAGACATACGTTTCCAGGCGTGTCTGCGATTCGGGATTGGGCGCGGTGATGCCGTTCGTCTTGCCGTCCTGGTTTACGCCCCAGCCTTGAATGACTGCATGGATGATGTCCTCATCTCTTTCTGCATCGGCCAGGCGCTTCAACATCACGACCCCTACCGCTTCTCCGGGAACAAAGCCGTCCGCGCGCTGGTCGAACGTAAAGCAGTTTCCCTCGGGCGAGAGCATTCCCGCCTGGGCCGTCCTGATGTGCAGCTCAGGCCCTGTGAGGACGCAGACGCCGCCCGCCAACGCCACGTCACTCCCCCCCGAGACCAGACTGTCGCATGCCTGGGCCACCGCCACCAGGGACGCCGAGCAGGCCGTATCGACCGAGACGCAAGGGCCCTGCAGGTTCAGGAAGTAGGAAATGCGCGCCGCAAGGATCGACGCCGAGCTGCCGGTGAAGCCCTGCGCGCTCAACTGATGCTTCCGCGACAGCTGGTGATAGTCGCCGCCGGTACAGCCGACGAAGACGCCGCACCGGCTGCCGGACAGTGCGCGGGCGTCGTAACCGGCGCTCTCGATACTATGCCAGCAGGCTTGAAGGAACAGGCGTTGCTGCGGATCCATGTTCTCTGCTTCCGTCGGCGAAATATTGAAGAACAGGGGATCGAACCGGTCGAACTCTTCCAAAGCGCCGAGCCATTGGCTGTTGGTCTTGCCTTCGACCACCTCGCCCGCCTGATAGAAGGCGTCGACGTCCCACCGGTTCGCCGGGACTCGGCTGATGCAGTTCCTGCCCTGCGCGAGGTTCTCCCAGAACTCCTCGAGATTGTTCGCCTGGGGGAATTGACCGGCGATGCCGATGATGGCAATGGATTGTGATGGAGCCGGTGCCAGGTCGCCGGCGCGCGCCCGCGACGGCACGAGGCGGCGGGGTGGCGTGAGTTTCTTCACTGCAAGCTTCAGCGTGGCGCTCGTCAGCGTTACCGCTGGGGGATGCATGGCGCGGACGGCGACCGGTTCGGCCAGGGTGCCGCACTTCTCCGCTTCCGTCTTGACATAGCGACTGAGCTGGGCCAGCGTCGGATGGCTGTAGACCCTTGTTGCCTCGATCGCGGTGGAGTATCTGGCGTTGATCTTCCGTATCCACGTCACCCCGCTGATCGACTCGAGGCCGAGATCCGCGAACTGCGCGTTGTCGTCGATATCGCCGTCCTGGAGTTGCAGCTCCTTCGCCAATAGCGACTTGAGCGTGGCCGTGACCGCGGACAGCACGTCGCTGCCGCCGGACGCATCCGGCTCGTCCCGAACCCGCGGCGCAGCGGCGGCGGCTTCAAGGCCGTCATGGAAATTGCTCTCGATCTGCGCCAACGTGCCGGACTGGCCCACGAATGTCTTTTCGTGCATGGCCAGCTCGAGCCGGTACGTCTCGTCCAGCGGCCCGCGCACCGGCACCGCAAGCTGTTGCTTGAAGCGGATCAGACGTCGGCGGGACTGCTGCGCCATCTCTCTGGCTAGCGCCATGGCGGACTCATAAACCTCGGCGCGCGGCAGAATGCGCAGCCTCACGCCCCGCTCTTTCCACTCGCTGCCGGCGTAATACCGCGCCGTCAGCAGACCTTCCCTGGCGAGGTCATGACCGATGACGTGCGCAAGAATCCGGGTTGCGCCGGCGCCCGGTGTGAACCCGTAATCCATGTACGGGCTTACGTACCGGCTCTCGTCCGCCAGCAGCACGACGTCGGCGAACATTCCCATCGCAAGGCCGGCACCGATGCCGTGGCCCTGCATCGCAGCGATGACAGGCAGCCGGCAGTCGAGTGCAATGTGATAGATGCCGAGGTCCGTGAATCTGGCTTTGCCTTCCTGAATTGCGATCAGGCCTTCTCTGGTGCCACCGGAGACGAAATAGTGGTCGTAGCCGGTCAGGATCACGACCTTGTACGCCGGCGTCTGCTCGATATGGGCGAAGGCCTCTCTGATTCCGTCGACGAAGGCGTCGGAGAACATATTCTTTGCTTCCCGATCCTCCATCTTTACCACCACGATGCCGTCGGGATGTGCGGTGGCGGTGACGACTTTCGAACGGAGCCGAATGGGTCCCGGCGCCGGCAACGGGAATGGTTCGTCCGGAGCATCCAGCCTGACGGCGGCCGGCGAACCATCGATCGTCTCGCGAATCGCCGCGGCGGCATGTTGTTTCCAGGATGTCAGGACGTGCCGCGGCAGCGTGGTCCAGAGCTGGGCGAGTTGCAGCGCGGTGGGAAGTACGTCGGCCTGTTCCACCGCGGCTACCGCGCCGGCGTGCTGTTGAAGATCGGCTCCCGAATAGTCCTTGCCTGTCAGGAGAATTTCTTTGCCCGCCGCGTTGCCGAAGCGATGCGTAAAGACCGCGGCGGCTGTTTGCGACAGGAACGTACTGTCGGCGAGCGCAGCGGACGAGTACACACCGGTACGGCTGTATACACAGGCGTCGCAGAGCAGAGCGACGAGCCAGGCGTCGCCCGCTGCGGCGCCGCGAAGGGCGACAGCGACGGGAATCGGTAATTCCGCAAGCAGGCGCTGAACGTCGCGCACGAAGTTCTCGGGAAATGACGATGCCGGCAGGAACTCGGACTCGTTGCTCACGAGCACGACCGCTTTGTAATGGGAGTTTTCACGAACGCGGGCGAAGATCTCGCCCAGTTCTGAAACAAAGCCGCTCACCTCACCCTCCCTCACGCTGAAGGAGATGACCAGCACGTGCTCGACGGGAGTCTCCACGTGAAGGTATGCGGCGGCGGGAGCCAGATCGAGCACACCGTCGCGCCGTTCTTCCGGAGTTGGCGCGTCGATGTGCGTTAGATCCCGGACGAGCTCGCGCAGGTTACGCGATAAATGCGCCTTCAATAAGCGCAGCGCTTCCGAAGACTTTCCGACGAGCTGCGACCCGAGAGTACGGGCGTAGGGCTCAACCTCCGCCGCGGGCAGGATGGGACAGGTCCAGCCTTTCGCTCGCAATTGCCTGCCGGTGGATCCCGTCGACCGGAACAGGAAATCGTCGGCGAACGCGGCATGGAAACGTTCGCTGAGCACCGCCAGCACGGCCGGCGTGGGGAACAGCCCGGAGTTGGAGTTCGAGTACCTGTAGGACGCATCTTCGCTGCACACCATGAAATCGCACAATGCGGCGGCGAGGAAGCCGGGACCGGACGTGTCGCCGTACAGGATGGCGATGACCGGATAGGCAAACGATGCAATCGTCTCGTAGAGCGTTTGCCCGGCGGCGGTGTTGTAGTCCTCCCGCGTATCGCCCAAGTGCTCCAGGCCGCTGACGATGAGCCCCTTGAGCGATGCCTCCTGCTGCAGCCTGAGGAGAGCCTGCACCAAATCGGCGGTCACGTCCTGCGACAGGAGCGCGTCGCCCGAGGACGCTGCGATGTGAATCGTGAAGACGCCGTTTCCGTCGTCGTACAGCCGGACAGAGCTCGAAGCGGGTACCGGGCTCGAGGCAGGCACAAGATGACTTGCATCGGAGAGCGTGACGCGTGCTTCACCGGCAATAGGAAGACGCACCGTCTGTGCGGTGAGGGCTGACAGTGAAACGGTGGCCGGTTTCTTTCGCTCGATGGACGCGGCCGGTCCTGACTGATCCGGGAGGAAGACGATCTCTTCGCGTACCTTCGCAGAATGTGCGATCTGCGGAGGCAGTAATGCCTGTTGCCAGCTCAGGCCGCGCAGCTGCACGGAAACGTTCCCGCGCTCGTCACAGAAATCAATGTCCAGCGCGCCAGCTTCCTTACCCGCATGAGTCGCTGAATGACGTACCCAGGCCAGCATCTCACGGCTGCAGGGCGACACGATGCGCAACGTTTCCAGGCCCGCCGCGAATCGTGGCGCTGTCGAATCCTCGGAGCGCCCGAGAAGCATCGAACAAGCCTGCACCGCTCCATCGAGCAGGACCGGATGCAGGACGTAATCCTTCGATGTGCCCTCCAGGCTCGCGGGCAGCGTGAGATGCACCAGCAACTGATCGACGCCCACCCGCACCTGGAGCTGCTCGAGGTCGAGCTTGATGGGTTCAGGCGGACCAGTCGACAGCGCATGACCCTGGCAGTGAACGACCTCCTGCCCGGCATCACCGCTGTAGATTTCGTAATCGATCCACCCATCGGCGTTCGCCGACAGCGAGATGCTGACCTGCGTGTCCCCGCTGACGACGAGCGGCTCCGCACACACGATGTCGTGCAATTCGATTGCAGCCGGCGTCTGCTGCGCAGGCGATGCGTGCGCGACGGCCGCGCGCGCCATCTCCAGATACGCCGCGATCGTCACCTGCCGATTAGCGAGGAAGAGCTCCGCTCCGGTAAACGTCGAGCGATAACGCTGGCCGCCGAGGTCCGACACATTGCTCTGCAGCAACGGATGGATCTCCTCGGCCCGAGCACCTTTCGCTACCGGGACCACCAGGTCGACCCAGTGGCGCTCTCTGGCGAACGGGTACGCCGGCAGGGACATCCGCCGCGGCCTGGCCTCGGCATACAGCTGGTCCCAATCGACGTCGAGGCCCTTTACCCAGAGGTCCGTTAGCTTCGGGAGCTTCTTATCGGCAAGCCATCTCGAGACCGTCTGTTGCAGATCGGGATCGGTGTTGAACACCGAGAGCGCCTCTTTATTGCGCTTCACCTGTCCTTGATAGGTGCCCTCGCCGTTCTGGCCGTCCGCAAAGGCCTGAAGCATCTCGAGCAATTGTTCGGCCGATTCAACGACGAAGGCCAGCCGTTCTTCCATCGCCTCCCGCCCAACTTGGAGGGTATAGGCCATGGACACGAGATTGAGGGTGCCCCGATGCCCGCGCACGAACTCCATCAGCTCGCGAGCCTTCTGTTGCAATTGCACTTCCGTTCTCGCCGAGAGCAGGATGGCCACGGCGCCAGATGCTGTCAGTTGGCGTAACGGCTGCGGATATTCCTCGACGATCATGTGGGCATTCGCCCCGCTCGCGCCGAACGAGGAGATCCCGGCGATGCGGGGCAGCGTCCGGCCGTCGACGATCGGCTGCTCCCACGGCCGCAACGACCGGCTGATGATGAAGGGACTGTCGTGGAAATCGATATGGGGATTCACCGTCTCCGAATGCAGCGACGGGACCAGTTGCTCGTGCCGCATCTGCAGCAGGACCTTCGTCAGTCCGGCGATTCCCGCGGCGGATTCGCAATGGCCGATATTCGATTTCACCGACCCGATCGCACAATAGCCATGGTCCTGAGTCGCGTCATGAAACGCCTTGTTCAAGGCGGCGATCTCGATCGGGTCCCCCAGTTTGGTTCCTGTTCCGTGGGTCTCGATGTAGCTGACATGCCGCGGATCGACGCGCGACTCCGCCAGCGCACGCTTGATGGCATCCGTCTGCGCCTGGGGGTTGGGGACCGTATAGCCGTTGGTCCGGCCGCCGTGATTCAGCGCGCTGCCGCGGATGATCCCGTAGATGTGGTCGCCGTCCCGCTCGGCTTCGGACAGTCTCTTCAGGACGACCACCCCCACGCCTTCCGCCGGGATATACCCGTCGCCGCCCTCGCCGAAGCTCCGGCAATGGCCGTCTGTAGAGATGGCCTGGGCGGCGCTGAGCATCAGGTATTTATTGGGATGGATGTTGACGTTGACCCCTCCGGCGATGGCCAGGCTGATCCGCTCCTGCCTCAGGTCCTGACAGGCGATGTGGATGCCGGTCAACGACGCCGAACACATGGTGTCGAGCGCGATGCTCGGTCCATGCAGGTTCATGGCGTAGGAGACGCGATTGGCGATGCTGGCCACGCTGATCGCAAACCCGCCCCGTTCCCCCTGCATGCTGGCCTCGGCGCCGAACAGCTGGTACTCGTTGCTCCACACGCCGGCATAGACGCCCACCTGTCCCGGCAGCCCCTCCCCTTGCGGTATTCGCAGGGAAGCACGCGTGTATCCAGCGTCTTCGACCGCCATCCACGCATGCTGCAGGAACAGGCGCTCCTGCGGATCGATGTACCTGGCTTCTTTCGGCGAGATGTTGAAGAACTGCGGGTCGAATTCATCGACGCCCTCGATGAAGCCGCCCCACTTGCTGTAATGGCGTCCTTTCTCATTCCGGTCGTCGCTGTAATAGTCGCGCCAGTCCCAACGCTCGCCGGGCACCTCGACGATGCAGTCTTTCCCCTCCTGCAGGTTGCGCCACAATGCGTCGATGTCCCACGCCTCCGGATACCGGCCGCTCAAGCCGATGATGGCGATCGGCTCGGACTCGCCTGCCGCGGCGGGCGCCGCACTCCTGCGCCGCATCGAGCGCCGCCTCGAGACCGGTTCGGCGCGCGGCGCCTGCTCGGGCTGCGGCACTGCCTCGCTCCTGCCGAAGAGCGCCGCCAACTGCTCCGGATGCTCCGCGACGAAGTACCCCGTCAGCTCACGAACGGTCTGGTATTCGAAGAACAGCGTCTTGGGCAGCGACCCGAACGACGTTTCCAACCCGCTGGTGAGCTTCATCGCCAGGATCGAATCGATCCCATAGGTGGCCAGTGGCGCCCGCGGGTCGATCGTGTCCGCGGTCAGTCTCAACGTCCCGGACAGCTGCCTGCAGAGGTAGTCCTGCGTCTTTTCAGTAAGGCTCCGTGGATCGATCGCAGCAGCGGCCATCGGTTGTCTCGCCGGCACTGCAGGCCGCGCCGACGGCCCGGCCAGCAATGCGCGCCTCATTTGTGCGAGGTTGCCTTCCGCGGCCAGGACCTGGTCATGGGGGGAGGCCAGGATGCGATGAAATGCCTGCAGGCCGGTGGCTGTCTGCATCGGCTGCATTCCGGTGCTCTGGAACAGCCGTGCCACGCCATCCCGATCGGCTGCCATCCCGCCCGCTTCCCACAACGGCCAGTCGATCGACCGGGTGCGTCCCCGCCGATAGCCGATGGCCACCAGCCGGTTGCGGTACGCCGCAAACTGGTCCATGAAACCATTGGCGGCGGCATAATCGGCTTGTCCCGCATTTCCCATGGCACCGGCAATGGACGAGAACAACACGAAGAAATCCAGCGGGACGTCCCGGCTGGCGTGGTCGAGGTTGAAGGTGCCGATCGCTTTCGGCTCCAGGACCTCTCTGAATTCCGCGACGGTCTTCTTGAGGATGAAACTGTCCGCGGTCATCCCGGCCGCGTGCAGGATTCCGTTCAACGACCCGCAGTCCTGTACGATCCCGGCGACGAGCTGCATCACTTGATCGAGCTCGCCGAGGTCCACGGGCTGGTAGCTCACGCGGCCGGCGTCTGGAGAGAGATTCTCCAGAAGCGCCTGTTTTTTCGCGTCCAATGGTGAGCGGCCTGTCAAGACCACCCGTGAGGTCCGGCTCTGGGAGAGGATTTCTCCCGCGAAGAGAGCGCCGAGTTTTCCGAAGCCGCCGGTGATGAGATAGACGCCTCCTTCGGTGAAGGCGCCCGGCGGTGGATCCAGCTCGGCCCGGACCTCCTGCCAGCGCACGACGCGGCGGCTGCCTCGTTCATAGCGCACGATCGGAGCGAATTCGCCACGCTGCTCGTCGAGCAGGTGCGCGGCCAATTCTTCTGTCGTGACTTCCGGGGTCACTACGATGACCTGGCCGACGACCTGCGGATTTTCCAGCGCTGCTGTCTTCAGCAGGCCCGACAGGCCGGCGAACAGCGCCTGCTCCATGTCGCGCTCTACGACGACGAGTTGCACGAGCACCTTGCCGTGCGGTTTGCCACGAAGAATGCCCTGCAGCTGTTCGAGGCAGGCCAGCGCGTGGTCGCTGTACCGCTGCGCAATCGTCTGTTGCCTTCCGCCCTGCAGTGCCAGACAACGGCTGCGCGGGATGAGCGACTCCAGCGCCCTGACGTCGACCGTCGCCGGCTCGCAGACGAGCACGTGATGCCGGGCGAAGTCGTGCATGGCGGCGCCGGCAGTTGCCTCCGCCTGCCACGTCGGGGTGATCAGCAGGCTTCCCGTCACAACCGCGGGTGCATTCGTGAGCTCATTCCGCAGGATGCGCGTGGAGAAGCCGTGCAACTGCACGCAGACGTTTCCGTCCGCGTCGCACAGGTCGACGTCCAGCTTGACGACCGAATCGGCCGGATCGGTGCCGGGCGTATAGCGCACCCACGCCGCCATTTCCCTCGTACAGGGAGCGATGACGCGAACCGATTCCACGGCGAACGGCATACGAGGCTGATTGGCATCGGGCCAGCCTTCCATCAATACGGGATAGCCGTGCAGGGCGGCGTCCATCAGGCTCGGATGGAGGACATAGTCCGCCAACGTGTTCGCTACTGCCTCCGGCAACCGCAGGCGCGCCAATAGCTGGCCCTGGCCCTGGTGAATGGCCGTGATGGCCCGGAATGAGCGTCCATAGACACCTCCCAGCCGGTCGAACGCCGCATAGACACAGTCGGGCTCCAGGCTGCCTCGATCCATAGCGCGCTCGAGTTGCGCGAGCTCGAGCCTGGCCGGCGCCGGATCGCCGCTCAGGACCACACTGCCCTGGCAGTGCATGACTTCGTCCCGGCCATCCGCGCTATAAATCTCGAACTCGATCTCGTTGCCGTCGGTCAGCAACGCGATACTGACCTGTTGGTTGCCGGTGACGACGAGCGGCTGCATCCAGACGGTATTGCGCAGCTCCAGCACGCCCGAGTGGCGCCAGGCCGGGAATGCGTGTTCGACCGCCGCGCGCACCATCTCCAGATAGGCCACACCGGGCAGGACCTCTTCACCCTTGATGTGATGATCGGCAAGGAAGAACTCGTCGCCGCGGAACGTGGAGCTGTAACGCCGCTCGCCCGGGTCGGACGTATTGCCGTGCAGCAAGGGATGAATGACCGCCGTAGCGACGGTGCTTACAGCTGTATGACGACCGGGCTGGACGTCGATCCAATAGCGCTCCCTGGCAAAGGGATACCCGGGCAGCGCGACCCGCCGCGGTTTCTCCTCGCCATAGAAGCTGTTCCAATCCAGCTCCACACCTTTCACCCACCAATCCATGAGTTTGGAGAGTTTCTTCCGGCCAATCCATTGGGCGACGATGGCTTCTCTCGTCTCCGCGTCGTCGCTCAGGAGGTCGATGCCCTCCCCGCCACGGCAGACCTGACCCTCACAGAAGTCCTGACTGCCCCCCTTGCCGTCGACATACACCTCGATCGCCTCGGCGAGCTGTTCGCGCGTGCTCACCAGGAAGGCCACGCGTACGTCCATCGGCTCCCGCCCCACCTGCAATGTGTAGGCGATCTCGAGCAGCTCGGCGGAGTGCGTGCCGTTGCGAAGGAAAGCCAGCAGATCGCGGGCCTTCTGTTTGAGCTGATCCGGTCGTTTCGCGGACAGGGGAACGATGATCTTCCCGTCCTGCAGGACCGCCACGGCGGAGGAGTTCTTTTCCGCCGGCAGATATTCACCGACGACCACATGCGCATTCGTACCGCTGAACCCGAACGAGCTGACCGCCGCCTGGCGAGGGGCGGAGGCTTTCGGCTCCCAGGCCTGCAACCGAGTATTGACGTAGAACGGGCTGTCATTCAGATCGATATGCTCGTTGAGGCCATCGAAGTTGATCGTGGGCGGCAGTTGCCCGTGCTGCAGCGCCAGGACTGCCTTGATCAATCCGGCGATGCCGGCCGCCATGGATAGATGGCCGATGTTGCTCTTCACTGAGCCCAGCGCGCAGTAGTTTTTATCCTGCGTGTATTTCTTGAACGATTGCTTGAGGGCCATTACCTCGATCGGGTCACCCAACTTCGTGCCGGTGCCGTGAGCTTCGACCAATTGAATGTTCGAGGGATCGAGCTGATACCTGTCGTACACCTCCTGCTCCAGGTGTACCTGCGACTCCGGGTTGGGCGCGGTAATCCCGTTCGTCCTGCCGTCCTGATTGACGCCCCAGCCGTGAATGACCGCATGGATGATGTCGTGATCCCGCTCCGCGTCGGCCAGCCTCTTGAGCAGCACAACCCCTACGCCTTCGCCCGGAACAAAGCCGTCCGCCCGCTGATCGAAGGTGAAGCACCGCCCCACCGGCGACAGCATGCCGGACTGCGTGGCCCGGATCAGCGCCTCGGGGCCGGCCATGACATAGACGCCGCCCGCCAGCGCCAGATCGCTGCCGCCGGCGACCAGGCTGTCGCAGGCCTGGGCCAGCGCCACCAACGAGGAAGAGCAGGCCGTGTCGATGGAAAGACAGGGGCCTTGCAGATTGAGCTGATAGGAAATCCGCGCCGCCAGGATGGACGTCACGTCGCCCGTCCATCCCTGCGCGCTTAGTTGTTGTTCTCGCGACAGGAGGTGATAGTCACCATAGGCGCAGCCCGCGAAAACGCCGCACCGCGTACCGGATAGAGATCGCGCATCGTACCCCGCGTTTTCGATGCTGTGCCAGCAGGCCTGCAAAAACAGGCGCTGCTGCGGATCCATGCTCTCCGCTTCTGCCGGCGAGATATTGAAAAAGAGCGGATCGAAGCGGTCGTAATCCGCCAGTGCCCCCAACCAGTTGCTGATGGTCTTCCCTTCGGCCACGTCCCCGGGCTGATAGTAGGCATTGACGTCCCAGCGGTGCGGTGGGACCTGGCTGATGCAGTTTCTCCCCTGTGCGATGTTCTGCCAGAACTCCTCCAGATTGGAGGCCTCGGGGAATTGTCCGGCCATCCCGATGATGGCAATGGGACCTGCGGAGTGCCTTGTGGAGGCGCTGGAAATGAACCGCGATGCGACGATCGCCGGCATCTCGACCGACTGATCCGGCCGCGACAACACACCGGCCGCTTCCGCTGCCGCCGACACATGACGGCTGAATCCTGCCAGCGTCGGATGGCTGTAGATGCTCGCCGCGTCGATCGACGTCTGATATTTCTCGTTGATCTTGCGGATCCAGCTCACGCCGGCGACCGAATCGAGCCCGAGGTCGACGAACTGGCGATTCTCGTCGACGTCGCTCTCCCGCATCTGCAGCTCGTCCGCCAGCAGCGTCTTGAGGCTCGCAGTAACCGCGCCCAGCACGCCGCGGTCGAGGGCCGGCGGCGGCTGCGGGCGCGCGGGAAGGGGGAGCGTTCCGCGCTTATCCGCTTCCTCTTTCACATAGCGGCTGAACCGGGCCAGCGTGGGGTGACTGTAGATGCTGGCCGCCTCGATCGACGTTTGATAGAGCTCGTTGATCTTGCGCACCCAGCTCACGCCGGCAACCGAGTCGAGGCCGAGATCGACGAACTGCAGGTTCTCGTCCGCGTCCCGCTCCTGCAGCTGCAGCTCATTCGCAAGGAGCGTCCTGAGGCTGGCGGTCACCGCGGCCAGCCCATCCGTCCCAGTCGTTGCAACCGCCTGCAATGAGGCCTGCCGCGGGCTCTCGGCCGGCCTGTGGAAATTGTTCCGAATGAGCGCCAGCGTGTCCGGCCGGCCTACGAACGTCCGGTCATGCAGGGCCACTTCGAGCCGATACGTCTCCTGCAGCTCCTCGGCGGCGTGCCGCGTCAGTTCGGCTTTGATCCCGGCCAGCCGGCTTCGCGGCTCCTGCGCGATCCGCCTCGCCAACGCCATCGCCGCGGGAAGCACGTCCGCCTGCGGTAATACCGGCAGCCGCAATCCCCTCTTTTTCAACTCGCCGCCGGTATAGTGCAGCGCCGTCAGGAAGCTTTCGTTCGCCAGGTCGTGTCCGACCCTCTTCGCGAACACCCACGTCGCGCCGTCGCCGGGCGTGAAGCCATAATCCATGTAGGGATTCACATACCGGCTGTCTTCGCTCAGCAGCACGAGATCCGCGAACAGGCCCAGTGTCCATCCCGCGCCGATGCCATGTCCCTGCATGGCCGAGATCACCGGCACCTTGCAGTCCAGCGGCAACTGATAGATGTCGTAGTCGGTGAACTTGATCCTTCCCTCGTGAATGGCGAACAGGAGCTCCTGCGTCGCGCCGCACGCGAAATAGTGGTCGTAGCCGGTGAGGACCACCACCTTGTACGCCGGCGTCTGCTCGATGTGCGCGAAGACTTCGCTCACACCGGCCATGAAGGCTTCGGAAAACATGTTCTTTGCGTCGCGGTCTTCGAGCCGCACGACCACAATGCCTTCCGGGTGCGCGGTCGCTTTGACCACTTTCGAGCGAAGGGCGATCGGAGTCGGTACGGCAGGCAGCGTTCCCGATACCTCGCCCGTATGAGGTTCCGCCGCCTGCGGCGTCGGGAGGGCCGCCGCGGTCTGTTTCTTCCACGCAGCCAATGTCGCCGACGGCAGTTTCGACCAGGACTCCGCCACCTTCAGGGCGGCCGGCACAACCTGATCGCGCTCCGCCACGAGCAACGTGCCCGTACGCTCCTGGAGCTCGATCCCGGTATAGTCAGCGCCGGTAAAGAGGATTTCCTTCGCGGCGGTCCCGCCGAACCGTCGTGCAAAGATCGGCGCGGCCGTTTGTGCGATCCCCGCCGCCGAGTACACGCCGGTATTGCTATAGACAGCAGCATCGCAGAACTGGCCGATCAGCCACGCGTCGCCTCTGGCATCGCCCGTCAATGCCGCAACGACCGGAATCGCCGAGCCGGCAATCAGGCGCCGCAAGTCGAGTACCGCATCCACACCTATCGAAGCCGGAAGAAACTCCGGCCCGGTGCTGACGAGCACGAAGGCTTTGTAAGTACTGGACTCGTAGACACCGGAGAGAGCCGCGACCAGCTCCTGCAAGGCGCCAGGATCGAAACTGATGACCAGCACGCGTTCAAGGGGCGTAGTCAGCCGAATGTGCGCGCCCGGCGCCTCGATCGGGGTCGCGTCGACCGTCTCCGCCGTCTCCAGAGCCGGCGCGTCCACCCGCTGCAAGGCATCGACAAAGCCACCCAAGTGGCGCGTCAGGTGCTGCTTGAGGAGCCGGAGCGCCTCCTGTGATTTCGTCGCCAATGCCGCCGCGAGCCGTTGCGTGGCAGCCTCGATCTGCGCCGGCGGAACGATCGTGCACGTCCACCCCTTGGCCCGCAGCTGCCTGCCCGTCGAGGCGGTTGCGACATACAGAAAGTCCTGCGCCCGTACCTCCCCGAACCGCTCGCTGAACAGCAGTCCCTCGGCGGGCGTGGGACTGAACTGCCGTTCCGCGTCGGTATGGCGATAGATCGCATCCTCGCTGCAGACCAGGAGGTCGCACAACGCGGCGCAGAGGAACGCCGCCCCTGCCGTATCGCCCTCCAGGACGGCGATGGTGGGATACGGAAAGGAGGCGATGGCGCGATAGAGTCCCTGCTCGAGGGCGTCGTTGTAGTCCTCCCGCCCGCCGCGCCGGAAACAGCGTTCCAGGCCGGCGATCTTCAGGGCATTGACCGAGACCTCCTGTTGCACCAGCTCCAGCGCGTGCACCAGGCTGGCAATCACGTCCTTCGCCGGATCGTTGTCCGCGGCCGTGATGCGAATCGCGAGAATGCCGTTTCCTTCATCAAACAGGCAGACGGGCGAAGCGGCTCCAGGCCGGGCGATGGCATTCGGGAGAGCCACTGGTGCGCGACCCGTGGGAATTGACGCGGCCGAACCCGGCGCACCTGGAGCGCCGAGAGAGATCCCGGCCGGCTTCTTCCGCTCCACAGCGGCGGCGTCAACCGCCTTCGCGGGCGGGACATCGATCCAGTAGCGCTCTTTCGCGAACGGATATACCGGGAGGCTGACACGCTGCGGCGTCGCGTCGCCGTAAAGCTTGCGCCAATCGAGCTCTACACCCTCGACCCACAGCTCCAGCAGCTTCGGGAGCTTTCCGTCCTCAATCCACTGGTCGATGGCTCGGCGTAGATCGGTGTCGGTGTTCAACAACAACGCCGACCGCTTGCCGCGGCTCACCTGTCCCTGATACAGGCCAACGATGTTCCGATCGCCGGCCGCATGCGCCTGCAGCGTGTCGGCCAGCTGTTCCATCGAGCTCACCACGAAGCCGAGACGTTCGCCCATCGCCTCGCGGCCCATCTGGAGCGTATACGCGAGTGCATGCAGGTCGATCGTGTCGAGCCGCGGCCGGACGTATCCGAGGAGATCCCGGACTTTCTGCTGCAGTTGCACCTCCGTCCGCGCGGAGAGGACGATGGCAACGTTCGTAAACGCGACCTGCTGTGGCGCAGGCGCCTGGTATTCCTCGACGATCAGGTGCGCATTCGAGCCACCGGCGCCGAAGGACGAAACCCCTGCGATTCGGGGCAGCTTGCGTCCGCCGGCCACCGGCTGGTCCCACGGTCTCAACGTCTGGTTGACGATGAAGGGGCTGGCGGTGAAATCGACATGAGGATTCAATTCGGCCGAATGCAGCGACGGCACGATCTGCTGATGCTGCATCTGCAGGAGGACTTTGGTGAGGCCCGCCATTCCCGCCGCCGACTCGCAATGGCCGATGTTGGATTTGGCCGAGCCGATCAGGCAGAACTGCGTGTCGCGCGTGTATTCGGCGAACGCCTGGCTGAGCGCAGCGATCTCGATCGGGTCGCCCAGCTTCGTGCCCGTGCCATGCGCCTCGATGTAGCTGACATGGCGGGCGTCGATCTGCGCATCGACAAGCGCGCGGCCGATCGCGCTCGCCTGCGCCTGCGGGTTCGGGACTGTGTAGCCGTTCGTCCTGCCGCCGTGGTTGAGGGCACTGCCGCGAATGACGCCGTAGATGTGGTCGCCGTCCTTCTTTGCCTCCGAAAGGCGTTTCAGGACCACCACTCCGACGCCCTCTCCGGGGATGTATCCGTCGCCGCCTTCGCCGAAGCTCTGGCAGTGGCCGTCGCTGGAAATGAACTGCCCCGCGCTCAGCAGGAGATATTTGTTGGGATGAATGCTGACGTTCACTCCGCCGGCGATGGCCATCGCCGTCCGCCCGTGCTTCAGGTCTTCGCACGCGAAATGAATCGCGGTCAGTGAAGACGAGCACATCGTGTCCAACGTCACGCTGGGTCCGTGCAGATTGAGCGTGTAAGAGACGCGATTGGCGATACTGGCCGCGCTCCCGGCCATCCCCATCCGCTGCCCTCTCGCACTCGCCTCGGCTCCCAGCAGCTGATACTCGGTATACATCACGCCCGCATAGACGCCGACTTGTCCCGGCAGATCGTGATCCGACGGCATCTCCAGGCTTGCGCGCGTATATCCCGCGTCCTCGATCGCCATCCACGCGTGCTGCAGGAACAGACGCTCCTGCGGGTCGAGAACCTTCGCCTCTTTCGGCGAGATGTTAAAGAAGAGCGGGTCGAACTCGTCGACTCCTTCGATGAAGCCGCCCCATTTGCTGTAATGGCGTCCACTCTCCCCGCGATCCACGGAAAAGTATTCGCGCCAGTCCCAGCGCTCCCTCGGCACCTCCACGATGCAGTCCCTGCCGTCCCGCAGGTTGCGCCAATAGGCCTCAACGTCGACCGCTTCCGGATACCGTCCACTCAACCCGATGATGGCGATGGGATCGGATTCCGTTGCCGGGATGGATGGACCATGTGGTCGGACGGAGCGCCGTCCGGGCTTGCGCGTCGCAGGGGCTTCAACTGTGGACGGCACGGCAGCCGCCTTCGGCTGGCGGTTGCCCTCGGTTTTCGGCGCGAATAGCGACGCCAGGCGGTCAGCGTGAGACCGGATGAAATACTGACTGAGGGCGCCGACGGTTCGATATTCGAAGAACAGCGTCTTCGAGAGCGATCCGAACGTCCGCTCCAATTGGTTGGTCAGCTTCATCGCCAGCACCGAATCGATGCCGTACGTGTCCATCCCCACCTGAGGATCGATGCTGTGGGCGGGCAGCTTCAATACCGCCGAGAGCTCCCTGAGCAGGTAGTCCTGCGCCTTTTCGGCGAACTGCTCCGAATCGATTTCGGCAGGCAATGGCTTCGTCTCCGGCTCCGCGGCCGGCGCGGCGAATAACGTCCTGCGGATCCTGGTCAGATCACCCTCTGCAACGAGGAGCTGGTCGTAAGAGGACGACAGGGCGCCATGGAGCGCGTTAAGGCCCGTGGCCGTCGCCATCGGCTGGATGCCCGTGGTCCGCTCCAGCAGCTCCAGGCCCGCCGCATCGAGGCCCATCCCGCCCGCTCGCCATAACGGCCAGTTGATGGAGCGCGTCCGTCCGTGACGCCGGCCTGCTGCGACCTGCCGGTTGCGGTACGCCGCAAACTGATCCAGAAAGCCGTTCGCGGAGGCGTAGTCGGCCTGCCCGAAGTTCCCCAGCGCGCCGGCAATCGACGAAAAGAGCAGGAAGAAGTCGAGCTCCACGTCGCGTGTGGCAAGGTCGAGATGAGAGGTACCGGTGACTTTCGGCGCGAGCACCTGACGGAACTCTGCGCTGCTCTTTTTCACGATGAAGTGGTCCGCGATCATCCCCGCGCAATGCAGGATGCCACTGAGCTTTCCGTGCTCGCCGACGATCGCTTCGATGAGTCGCTCGACCTGGGCACGGTCAGAAAGGTCCACCTGGCGATAGCTCAGCCGATCGCCGAGGCGCTTATCCGAAGCCAGCTCTGCGCGTCCGGTCAATACCACCCGTGCCTCTGGGCTCCGTTCGAGGATTTCCTTCGCGAACAGTGTTCCCAGGCCGCCGAGGCCGCCGGTGATCAGGTACACGCCGCGAGCATTGAGCGGGGTGGACGGGTCTTCGCGGTCGAGCGTTACTTCCTCCCAACGTAAGACCTGCCGCGCGCCATCCGCATAGCGGACTATCGAATCCAGGCCGCTGCTCTGAAGGTGCCGGCCCAGCTCGACCGCGGTCACGCCCGGGGGGACGAGGATGACCTGGCCGATCAAGCGGGGATTTTCCAGCTGCGCGGTCTTGAGCAACGCCGACAGGCCGGCGAGGATGGTCTGCTCCTCATGGTCCGCAATGACGAGCTGGAACAGCACCCTCCCCTGAGGTTTCCTGTCGAGGATGGCTTTGATCCGCTCGAAGCACTCTATGGCGTGCTCGCTATACAGCTCCGCGATTGTCTGCTGCCCGCCTGCCCGCAGTGGGAGGCACTGGGCGTGCGGGATCAGCGCGCTCAGCTCGTCCGCGGGCAATCCGCACAGAACGATGTGATGTTCTGCGTAGTCGGCTCTGCCCGACTCGAGGGCGCTCGTGTGCCATACGGGCGTCGCAACCAGGCTTCCGGCGGTCGCGTCGATTTGCGGGGGCAGTACGCGCGACGAGAACCCGTGCAACTGGACGCAGATGTTTCCGCGGTCATCGCACAGGTCGACGTCCAGCGCCGTATTGCTGCCCGAGGCGTAGCGCACCCAGGCCAACATTTCCCGGCTGCAGGGCGAGAGAATGCGCAATGTCTCCAATGCGAACGGCAACCGCGGCTCACCGGCGCCTGCATTGTCGTCCAGCGAAACCGCTGCCTGCAGTGCGCCGTCCAGCAAGCCTGGATGCAGGACGTATGCTGCGCTCTTGTCCGCCACCGAATCCGGCAGGCGCAGGTGCGCGAGCAGCTCGCCGTCTCCGCGGTGGAGCGCTGTAATCGTCCGGAACGCGGGCCCGTAAGCGAGTCCGATGCGCGCAAACGCCGCGTAGACGCTCTCCCCATCGAGCATGCCGCGAGCCATCCGCGCCTCCATCTGTGGAACATCCAGCGTGGCCGGCGCGGACCGGGCACTGAAGACCGCACGGCCCTGGCAGGCCACGAGCTTCTCGTCGCCGTCGCCGGTATAGATCTCGTAGTCGATCCGATCGTCGTCATTCTGCAGAAGCGCGATATTCACGCGTGTCGCTGCATCGACGACGATCGGGCGCGTCCAGACGGTATTCTGCAGTTCCAGGACTGCAGCTTCCGGCCAGTCCGATGCCTTCTCGACCGCCGCGCGCGCCATCTCCAGGCAGGCCACGCCTGGAAGCACCTTTCGCGGCGTGCGCCCATCGGTCTTCACCTGGTGGTCGGCGAGGAAGAACTCGGCTCCCGTGAAAGTCGAGCCATAGCACTGCCCGGCCAGGTCGGAGGTGTTGTCGTGCAGCAGCGGATGAAGGGCCGCCGCCGCGGCGCGATCGGCAGCTACCTGCCGGCCCGTCGCCGGCTCGGCCCAGAAGCGCGTCCTGGCGAATGGGTAGGTAGGAAGGTCCACCGTCTGCGGTTTTGCGGCGCCGTACAGTTTGGTCCAATCGAGCTCGAGGCCCTTGATCCACAACTCCAGCAACATCTCGAGGCGCCCCTGCTCGACCCACTTCCCGACCGCGCCGCGGAACACCTCATCCTCCGCCAGCATCGTCACGAGCTCGCCACTCTTTCGAGCGGATCCGCGGTAGAGGCCCGAAGTGGTTTCGTCGTCGAGGAAGGCCTGGAGCTTCCCGGCGAGCTCAGTCACTGAGCTCACGAGGAATCCGAGACGCTCGTCCATCGGCTCGCGTCCAACCTGCAGCGTATAAGTGATGCCCGCCAGATCGCTGTCTCGCAGTCCCCGCCGTGAGATGGCCTGCTGTAATTGCCGGACCCGGTCTTTGAGCCGGTCCGCGTCTCTCGCCGACAGGACTACGATCGCGCGGCGATCCGTAGCAGCAACGGCCGGCGTGGCCTCCTCTTCCTGTCGCACAGGAGCTTCCGCCAGCACCACATGCGCATTCGTGCCGGCGAACCCGAAGGAGCTCACTCCTGCGATCCGGGGCAGTTGTATCCCGTCCCTGACGCGTGGCTCCCACGATTGCAGCCGGTCGACGAAGTAAACGGCACCACCGAGGTCGATCCTGGAGTTGACTTTCGTGAGATTGACGGAAGGCGGCAGCGTCTTATGCCGCAATGCCTGCAGGACCTTGATGACGCCGGCAATACCAGCCGCTCCCTCCAGATGTCCTATGTTCGGCTTTACAGTGCCGAGGCCGCACCATGGGCCCTCACCGTTCCGGCTCGGAGCGTCGGCGGTATCGGACTGAAACGCCTTCAGGAGCCCGCGTACTTCAATCGGATCACCCTTGAGCGTGCCGGTGCCGTGACATTCAACGTAACTCACCTCGGACGCGGTGACACGCGCCGCACGGAACCCGCTGGCGACGACCTCCGCCTGCGCGCCGGCGCTCGGGTAGGTCAGCGTATGGTGCTTACCGCCGTGATTGACCGCACTCCCCTTGATGACCCCGACGATCCGGTTTCCATCAACGATAGCCCGCTCCAGTGGCTTCAGTAAAAGAAAACCCGCCCCTTCACCTCTTACGGTTCCGTCGGCGTTTTCATCGAACGACCGGATCGCGCCTGTGGACGACAGGATTCCGGCTTTTCCGTACCAGATGAACCGCTTCGGCGTCAGCAGCAGGCTGATCCCGCCGGCCAGTGCAGTGTCGCACTCGTTCTCGCGGAGCGCGCGGCACGCAAGGTGGAGCGCGTGCAGGGAGCTGGAGCACGCCGTGTCGACCGCCACGCTCGGACCGCGCAGGTTGAAGTGCCAGGAGATGCGATTGGGAATGACGGAAGAGAGCGTGCCGGTCGCGTAATAAATGTCGATCGGCGACTCCTCCATGATCTCCTTGTAATCGAGATTCGTGAAGCCGAGAAATACGCCGACATTCCGGCCGGAAAGGTGCGACGGCCGCATCCCGGCATCTTCGAAACACGACCAGGCCAGTTCCAGCCCCAGGCGCTGCTGAGGGTCCATCGACTCCGCTTCGCGCGGCGAGACATTGAAAAAGGCGGCGTCGAAGGCGTCGACGTCGTCGATCAGGCCGGCCCACCGGCACCAGGGACCGCTCTCCTCGGGCTGGGATTCGTCGCGATAGTCCTGCCACCGCCACCGCGTCTCAGGCACTTCCCCGATGCTCACACGTCCCGCCACCAGATTCTCCCAATACTGCTCGGGATCTGCGGCGCCGGGAAAGCGGCAAGACATGCCGATGACAGCGATGTCGCCTGAAGAGTCTTTCATGTGGGGCCTGGGCACTGAGGGCCGGGGAGTGAGGAGTGAGGAAACGTGTCAGCGTCGCGCGGGTGCGCAAGCGGAACGGCCTGCGGATTGGTGGACCTGGCGTGACCTATAAGTGACTTCGTCGCGCTCTAAAAACCGGTGAGGACCGGTTCATCGGGACGATTCGTTCACGGCGCCGTTGCGGCGAGTCCAGCTGGGGCAATTTGTGCCAACTCGCGAGAATGCGCTTCGCCCCTCTCGGTTCCACGAAGCCGCCTCCCCCGACCGCAGACACTTTACGAACGACGACCAGCGACGTCACGCCGTCCGCGGAGAAGCTCTTTTGCAAATAAACGGAACGTGCAGTCTCACAGAAGGATGAAGTTATGTCAACATAAAAAGGGAAGGATGGTCGTACATAAAATTTGTCGAGGAGGCACGGCCGAAAGATGGATGACGGGCTCCACGACCGCGAACGTCTCCGGCAGAACGGCTACTCGTAACGCAGGGCGTCGGCCGGTTCCAGGGCGACCGCACGGCGGCTGGGCAGATACGACGCCGCGAAGATGACGACGGCCATGAAAACGACCACGCCCAGCGCGACCGGGACGGTGTAATCGAGGATGTTGGTGATCACTCTACTGAGAGGCGGGAGCAGCATGACCCCCAGTCCCACACCCGCGATGGCCGTGGTCATGTACAGCGCCGCCTGCCGGAGGAACATCGAGATGACCCGCCGCGGCGTCGCGCCGAGCGCGCGGCGTATCCCCACTTCCTGCGTGCGCAGAGCTACCGAGCGGCTGATGAGTCCAATCAGGCCGGACGCCGCGATCAATGCGGTGATGATCGCGATCACGGTCACGACCGGGATGATCGCTTTGAAGCTCGCCTCGATTGCGGCCAGGTAGTCATCGAGCGTTTGCAGGTTGTTGATCGGCAGATCGCGATCGACCGCAAACGCCGCGGCCCGCAATGCGGTCCGGCCATCGGTGACCGTGTTCGGCAATTTCGCCAGCAGGTGGAACGCCGGTGGCGCTGCCTGGCGCAGGGATTGATAAACGACCCCGACATGGTCTCTGGAATACGGCGCGTCGGCCACGGCAGAGACTACGCCGACGACGGTAAGCCGAGGGCCATTGGTCGAGGGATTTAATTGAATGCTCTTTCCCAGGACATCCTGACCGGGCCAATAGCGCGCGGCCAGTTCCTCATCGATGACCGCAACATTGAGGGAACTATTGGTGTCGGTACTATCGAAAAGGCGTCCCGAGCGCAGCGTCAGCCCAAGCAGCCTGAAATAGTTTTCGGACACGACCGCGACCGGCAACGTGAATGCACCACGTTTTTCCGTGCCCTGCTGCGTTTCAATCGAGGCCGGCACCTTGGCCGGCCTGGTCGGTGGCGCTGAGGCATAAGCCACCCCCACGCCCGGGATCGCGCTCCCGACCTTCGCCGTCAAGGCCTCCCAGTACTGCAGGCGCCGTGTCGGCTCGGAGAAACGTTCGGTGAAAACGGTCGGCGAGGTCGATAGCAGGACCCTCGCGGAGTCGAGGCCGGTCGGCTTGCTGACTTCCTGGTTGATCGCCAGGACCATCGTGGCGCAGACCACGAGCACGAAGCAGGAAACCGCGACCTGCAGACCGACGAGCAGGCTCACGCTCCTGTTCCGGCCGCCGCCACCGGCGGTCCCCTTGCCGCTGCCCGCCAGCACCGCCGCCGCGTCCTGTCTGGAGACACGCCACGCGGGGATCAATGTGCTGAGCAGCCAGATCAGGATCGCGAAAAACACCGCCGCGATGAAATCGCTGGGCTGAAGAGCCGTCACTGCCTCGAGGCGTCCGGTTGCGAGTGTCTGCGCGAGAGTCCCGCGGACCCATTGAGTCCACCGGACGCCCAGGACTGCCAGTCCGTACCCGACCACGAGCCCCGCCAGCACGACCAGGGCAGTCTCCAGCAGGCATTGCCCCAGGAGACGCGCGCGCGTCGAGCCGACGGCCGAACGCAAGGCCAGCTCGCGGCTGCGCTCCAGCAGGCGGGCCAGAAACACGAAGCTGATGTTCACGCCGCCCAGCAACAGCACCGCCACGGAGATGCACATGATCATGACCACGATCGGCGTCCCGTTCGAGGAGAACATCCGATGGCCAGGAATCAACAGGACGTGCCGCCCGGGCTTGTAACGATCGGGATAGTCTTTATTGACGCGGGCGACGACGCTCTTCATCTCGCTCAGAACGGCATGGGTGTTCTGATCCTGGCGCGGCACGATGAACGGCGACAAGGTCATCGTCGAGTCCTGAGGCCGCGCCAGTTGCGGGATCCGCAGCGGCAGCCACAGCTCGAAATCCGCGAACGCGTAAAACTCCTTCGGCATCACGCCGACGATCTGCACCGGTGCGGCGTCGATCCGGGCCGTCTTGCCGATGATGGCGGGATCGGCAGCGAAGTAGTTCTGCCAGGTGTCGAAACTGATGATGGCCATGGCGGCGGCACCCGGCTGGCCATCCGCGTCCTGAAACGTGCGGCCGCGGAGAGGCGTCACCTGCGCCAGCAGACGCGGACTGATGACCGCCGCGCGCAGGTTCGTGCTCGCCTGTCCTTCACTGAGCACGGCGCGCTTGTACGCGAAGGCGCCGATATGGTCGGCCGAGCGATTGTTCTCGAGCAATTCCTGATAGGTGTACGCATCCACGCTGATCGTCTGAGGCGGGGCCGTGGCGTCGGCGGCGATCTGCACGCTGTACCAGTCGCTGGAGCCGGGCAAACCGAGGGGTCTCATGACCTGGTTTTCCGACATCACCCACGTCCAGATCGCAAGCCCCACGCTGAACGTGACGACACTCGCACACAGCAGCGAGTACCCCCATGATTTTCTCAACAGGCGCGATGCATATTTCAGATCGAACGCGAGATTCATGGTCGGTCCCTTGTGGTGAAGCCTGCTGACGCAAGCCACGCCACACGCGCCCGGACGACGCCAGCTTCGCCGCAACTTTCAGAAAACGCGGAAGCTGGCAGTTTTCCAGAATCATGGCTGTATGTCAATATGGATGAGCGGCCCTCGGCTGCGCGGCCCAGTCCCCCTCCGCCACCACCACCGGCTCCTTCCCGTCCGTCCTGGAGATCCTCGACTTCGTGATCACGTACACCGGGATGCGCGCCCGCCGTGCGGCGCGGACGTCGAGCCTGGACGGATCCTTCACCCAGGACGGGTGCGTGTGCACGATGGCCACCGTGCCTTTCGGGAAGCGCCCATGCCAGCGCAGCTTGTCCATCTCCTCGCTCGGCGGCCAAGTGACGAAATAGAGGAGTCCCTCCTCCGTCCGCACCACGAAGGCGCCCTGCTCGCGGTAGCGCTCCGACTCCGCCTTCTCCAGCAGCACGCGGCAGAAGTCGCGAACCACCGGATCGTGAGCCAGCTCCGCCGGGAACGCCCCCAGCGCGCCGGTCACCTCGAGCAACAGCCATGCGAACATCCCGAGCATCGGATCCTCCTGACACGGACTTGTACGTCGAGGAGGGGCCGCGGGTTTGAGCAGAGGTATGGAGTGCCGTGACCGTGTTCGTCACGCCGGAGGCGTGCCGTACGGTAGCCGGTGGTAAGCGCCCGCAGGCGCACCACCACTCGGTAACCGTGCGACCACGTTTGCACCCCGGCAGGGGTGCCGTACGCGACCCCGCCGGGGTCGAGATGAGGGCCGACGTGATCCGGTGGTGGCGCGCCTTCGGCGCTTACCACCGGCTACCGTCCGGCACGCCTCCGGCGTGACAAAGGGAGGACCGGCCTGTGCCGGCCCTCCCGTACTTCGGGTCATTTCCCCGCTTTGGGATCCGGTGTAGCCGGCGGCGGGGAGGGCGCCGGGTCGGTGGGTGGGGCCGCGCGCTTCTTCGGCCGCTTGAAGGCGGCGCGCAGCTTGTCGATGTGAGGGACGAGCAGGTCGACCGGTTTGTTGAGGCTTTGCGCGGTCTGGTAGACGTGGCGGGCGCGGTTGGCCAGGATGGCGCTCTTCAACCTGACCGCGTACCGGATGCCGGCCGCTTCCACTTCGAGCTGGTCCGCGAGCTTCGTGTTGGCGCTGCAGAAGCTGAGGCCCTCGCGAAAGCCGGCGCCGGTCATCCGCGCCGCGGCCGCCAGCTCGGGAGTCGCGTCGCACGCGGCGGCAGCCGCGTTCAACTCGACCTCGGAGATGTTGGAGCTGAAACCGGCGACCTTCCGGCGCCGGTCCGCGGGTGGATGGCCGAAGCCTTCGATCTGTTCGACCTCGGCGCGGAGCATCTCGATGATCTCCTCGGCTCTCTTGTGATGATCCAGGGCGATGGGTACTTCGTTGGGGATGGTTGTCATGTGAGTCTTTCTCCTTTTTCTTTCGTTCGTTTCGTTTCTGCTCGGCCGAGCACGGTGCAATATCGGCGGGACTATCAGAATAGTCAAGGGCGATATCTTTGGATCACTGTTACATTTGGAAGTCGGTCGAATATGGAACATGGACAAAGCGTCCAGCTTTCGAACACCAGCTGTTACGGCACAGTTACAGGACCCCTTGTTCCGGTGCGTTGCTCTCGGGAAAGCGGCTGGTCGGGGCCTGTCCGGGATCTGGACACCGCTCGAGGCCGCGTGATTCAGGCGTGGGGTCGGGAGGGTGGGGTCGAGGGATCGGGGGAGTGGGATGGTGGGTTCGGGAGGGTGAGGTCGTGGGGTCCGCAGGGTCAGGATTGGATACGGGAGGGTCAGGTGCTGGGTTCGGGAGGGTCAGGTTTTGGTTCCGAGCCCGCGCCGTAGCCTGTGAAGGACGCCAGAATGTCACCCGGACACTCCGAAATGGCCCCGAAGGGCCGCGACGTTGCCTTCGGGAGACTGCCACCTTGCCCGGCAGGACCTCCCACATGGGGTCGGGAGACTCGAGGCAAGGCGCCCGTTGACTGAACCGTTCCCTGCCGAACCACGCCGGCGACCCGCGAAAGGCTCGAAACCGGGTGGCGAGGGCTCCGGCGACCTTCCGGTGTCCAGAAGTTGAACGCTTCCGGGGAAGGGCGCGAGTTTGTGATGGCAGTAATGTTGCCCTCCGAACCCAGGCGCGACCCTACGGAACCCACGACCCGACCCTGTCGGGACGTCGTACATCCGCCAGCCCTGTTATTAATGATACAGGCGCGGCAGCGATGTATCGGGGTGGTGTATCATGTCCAGCATGATCGCGCCTCTGCACCAGCAGCTCCGCGCCGCGCGCGAGGCTCACGGGTACTCCCAGCACAAACTCGCCAGCCTCGCCGGACTCGTGCGGACGGACATCCAGCGCATCGAGCGGGGAGACAACGTGACCATCCGCAAGATCGAGGCGTACATCGGGGCCTTGCCGCACCTCCAGGCACTGCACTTCGGCGGGGTGCAGATCAAGGGGAAGATCACCGTGGACGTCGAGACAGTCCGGCAGATGGTGCTGGACATGGTCACGACCGGTGCGAACGTGCTGCAGGTGCTCGGTCAGCTCGACGAAAGACAGGCGCCGCCGGGCGCCACGCAGGAGTCGGCCGGCGCCACGAGATATCAGCGGAAGCCGGGCGTTTCCCCCGCGCTCAAGGACCACCTGCGCGAGGTCGATCCGACGTACAAGGCTTCCCAGGCCGCGCGCAAGACGGCGCCGCCGCCGGACGCTCCGGCCGGTTTGGACGCGCCGCTCCCTCCGAAAGACGAATCCTGAGACCGCGGGTGTACTTTCGCCTCCGCGCGACACCCCTTGATTAGATGGAACGCCGTTCACGACTGGACGAAGCACGCAAGCGGCTCGTCAGGCTGGTCCGCCTGCACCGGCCGGACGAACCTGAGATCGAGGTCCGTCCGGCGGCCGCGGATTCGAAACACGCCGAGCGCGCCCGCGAGCTGATGGAGCGTCCGGACCTCGCGCGGTTCCGCGAGAAGAAGTGACAGTTCCCGATGACTCTCGACGACGTGATCCGGGAGATGTACCGCTGTATGTGTTTCGAGGCGGGGGGGCGGCCGGAGTGGGGGCGGTGGGCAGAGGTGTTTGCTCCGGGGGCGCGGCTGGTGCGGGTGAATGACGAGGGGGTCTTCGAGTTCGACCTGCAGTCCTTCCGCGTGAACGTCGAGGGGATGATCGACTCCGGGGCGCTGAGCTCTTTCTGGGAGGGGGAGTTGTGGCGGGAGACCCGTGAATTCGGGGATGTCGCGCATGTATTGAGCGGTTACGAGACCCGCACTTGCCGCGACGGTGAAGCGGCCGGACGCGCGGTGAAGAGCATCCAGTTGTTCCGGCGCGACGGGCGGTGGTGGATCAGCGCGATGTTGTGGCGCCGCGACCCGCCGACATCCATCTCCACTTAACGCGATACTTCTTGACACACTTGCGGCCGCGAGCGTAGATTGCCTGCTCAGTCTTCGACAATCCGAAATCACATTCAAACGGCGGCGAAAGGTGTGCTGGCCCGATGGAGATTTCCCGTCCCAAGTTGAAGGTCGCGATTCTCGGCAGCGGGAACATCGGGTCTGATCTTCTGGTCAAGACCTCCCGTTCCCCTCACCTCACCTGCTCCCTCATGGTCGGCCGGAATCTCGCCTCGCCCGGCATGGTGCGGGCGCGCGCGATGGGCGTCGCGGTCTCGGATCGCGCCATTGCGGCGGCATTGAGCGAGGTCGAGCCGCCCGACCTCATCTTCGACGCGACTTCCGCGGGTGCGCATCTCGAAAACTGGGCTTTCCTGGAGCGTTTCGGCCGTCCGGTCATCGACCTCACTCCCTCCCGCATCGGCACCATGTGCGTGCCGGCCATCAATCTCGACGACGCCACCAACCGCGCCAACGTGAACATGGTCACGTGCGGCGGACAGGCGTCCATTCCGCTCGCGCACATCATCGGCCGGGTTCATCCGGACGTTTCCTATATCGAAGTCGTCTCCAGCATCGCCTCACAGAGCGCGGGGCTGGCCACGCGCGCGAATATTGACGAATACGTCGAGACCACCGAGCGCGCGGTGCAGGCGTTTTCCGGCGCGCCACGGGCGAAGGCCATCCTGATCCTCAATCCCGCGCTGCCGTGCATCGACATGCAGACCACCGTCTTCGCCGCCGTGAGCCGGCCGCGGCTCGAGGAATTGACAGCGGCGGTCGAGGAGATGGTGCGGTCGATCCAGTCGTATGTGCCCGATTACAAGCTGGTGGTGCCGCCTCTCTATGAAAACGGGCGGATCGCCATGACCGTGCGCGTACGCGGCAAGGGTGACTTCCTCCCGAAATATGCCGGCAATCTCGACATCATCAATTGCGCGGCGGTGGCCGTAGCTGAGGAGCATGCGCATGCGTGAAGTGATCATCAGCGATCCCACCCTGCGCGACGGCAACCACGCCGTCGGCCACAAGCTGACGGCCGCGCAGATCGCCGCGTATGCCCGCGCCGCGGACGACGCACGCATCCCCATCGTGGAAGTCGGCCACGGCAACGGCCTCGGCGCGTCGTCGCTGCAGGTCGGACTGGCCGCGATCGGCGACCACGAGATGCTCGCCACCGCGCGCGAGCAGTTGCGGCATTCGAAGCTCGGCGTACACGTCATCCCCGGCTTCGGGACCATCCGCAAGGACATCGCCGCGGCGATCGACCACGGAGTGGACGTCTTCCGCGTCGCCTCGCACTGCACCGAAGCGAATACCACCCGCCAGCACATCGAATACCTCCGCGGCCGGGAGAAGGAAGTCTTCGGTGTATTGATGATGAGCCACATGGCCACCCGCGAGACGCTGCGCGACGAGTGCCTGAAGATGGAGTCGTACGGCGCGCAGGGCGTGATCCTGATGGACTCCGCCGGCGCGTATGTCCCCGAGGATGTGACGGAGCGGATCCGCGAGCTCACGGAGCACCTGGCCATCCCGACCGGCTTTCACGCGCACAACAACCTCGGGCTGGCGATCGCGAACTCGATCGCCGCCGTCCGCGCCGGGGCGACGATCATCGACGGCACAGCGCGCGGCTTCGGCGCGGGCGCCGGGAACACGCAGCTCGAGGTGCTGGTGGCGGTGCTGGAGAAGCTCGGCTACAGCACCGGCGTCGATCTCTACAAGGTCCTGGATGCCGCCGACATCGCGGAGCGGGAGCTGATGCCGTTCGCGCCGACGATCAAGTCGATGAGCATCGTCAGCGGACTGGCGGGCGTCTTCTCCGGCTTCGCCAAGCCGGTGGACCGGATCTCCCGCGAGTACTCCGTCGACCCGCGCGACGTTTTCTTCGAACTGGGAAAGCGGAGCGCCGTGGCGGGACAGGAAGACCTGATCCTCGAGGTCGCGATGCAGCTCGCGGCCACACAAGACGTCATTGCATGAGGAGGCGGCGTTGGAGCAGTCACTCGACTTCCACCGGTTTCGCAACAACATCTCGGCCGTCGAATACGGCAACCGCGCCTGGAGCATCGCGCACGACAACGGCCTGATCGACATCCGCGTCGATTACGAGACGCCGAACGTCCTGCGCAGGCTGGACGGCCACCGCTTCATCAATCTCTGCTCCTGCTCGTACCTCGGGCTGGCCAGCCATCCGGCGATCCTGCAGGGAGCGATCGACGCGCTGCAGAGCCAGGGGGCGATGGACCTGCCGATCTCGCGCATCCGGCTCCGCCTCAACCTGCTCGAGGAGTTCGAAGAGCAGCTCTCGACGCTGATGGGGGCGCGCACCATCTGCGCCGTCACCAGCACGGCCGCCACGGCCGGCGTGCTGCCGCTCATCGCCTCGGGACACCTCAGCCGCGACGGCAGGCCGCCAGTGATGGTGTTCGACAAGTTCGCACATTTCTCGATGGACTACATCAAGCCGATCTGCGGCGACGAGACGCGGGTGCTGACCTCGCCGCACAACGACATGAACTTCCTGGAAGACGTCTGCAAACAGAACGAGCGCGTGGCGTACGTCTGCGACGGCGTCTATTCGATGGGGGGCGTCGCGCCGCTCGAGGACCTGTTCCGGCTGCAGGACAAATACGGCCTGTTCCTCTTCATCGACGACTCGCACTCGCTCTCGGTCTGCGGCGACAAGGGACAGGGGCATGCCCGGTCGCTGATGCCCGAGGTCAACGAGCTGACGATCGTCGTGGCGTCGCTCGGGAAAGGGTTCGGCGGCAGCGGCGGGATCATCATGCTCGGGCCGAAAGACCGCGAGCCGGTGCTGACGCGCTTCGGCGGACCGCTGGCGTGGTCGCAGGGGCTGAACGTGCCCGGCATCGGCGCGGGCATGGCCTCGATCAAGCTGCACGACTCGCCCGAGCTGGGGCGCCTGCAGAAGGCGCTGCAGGACAACATGGCCCTGTTCGACGAGCTCGTGCCGACCGCGCAGCGCGGCGACGGCTTCCCGCTGAAGGTGATCCGCATCGGCGACGAGGAGAAGGCGGTCGCGGCGTCCGCGGCCATCCTCGAGCGCGGCTTCTATACCTCGGCGGTCTTCTTCCCGATTGTCAGGAAAGGGGAAGCGGGGCTGCGGGTGATGGTGCGCGCCGATCTCACCGCCGACGACATCCGCGCGTTCGCCGTCGCCCTGAACGACACCCTCGGATTGACCGACGCCGCCTGAAGAGCACGATCATGCCGGCCGCCACTACGACGACGATGCAGGGAGTCCTGGTCTCGAAGCCGGGCGGGCCGGAGGTGCTCACGCTGGCCGAGCTGCCGATCCCGTCGCCCGGACCCGATCAGCTGCTCGTGCGCGTCCGCGCGGCCGCGCTCAATCATGCCGACCTGCTGCAGCGCGCGGGTGAGTTTCCGGCTCCCGAGGGGGAATCGGAGATTCCCGGCGTGGAGTTGGCGGGCGACGTCGTTGCGCGCGGAGCGAACGTTTCCATCCCCCTCGGCAGCGCCGTCTTCGGGCTCACCGGCGGCGGTGCGTATGCCGACTATTGCCTGCTCGACGCCGGAATGGCGGCGGCCATCCCGCCCGGATTCTCGTACGCCGAAGCGGCCGCGCTGCCGGAGGTGTTCTTTACCGCCGACACGACGCTGTTCGCGCTCGGCAACCTCTCCGCCGGCCAGTCCGTGCTGATCCACGGCGGCGGCAGCGGCCTCGGGACGGCGTGGATCCAGCTGGCGAAGAGCGTCGGGGCGCGCGTCGCCTGCACCGTCGGCTCGGATGAGAAAGCGGCGCGCGCGGTGGCGCTGGGCGCCGACCTCGCGGTCAATTACAGGACCGGCGATTTCGTGTCCGGAGTGCTGGCGTGGAGCGGCGGAGGCGTGGACCTCGTCCAGGACATCGTCGGCGCGGATTACTTCGAGCGCAACATGGCGGTGTTGAAGGAAGGCGGCTGCCTCGTGCAGGTCGGAGTGATGACCGGCACGAAGTGCGAGCTCGATCTCGACACCCTCCTGCTCAAGCGGCTGCAGCTCAAGGGGACGGTCATGCGGCCGCTGTCCATCGAGCAGAAGCGGGCCATCGCGCGGCGCTTCCGGGAGCGGTGGCTGCCGCTGCTCGCGTCAGGAGAGCTGGTCCCGGTGATCGATTCCGTCATCCCCATCCGCGACGTGTCGCGGGCGCACCTGCGCATGGAGCGCAGCGAGCATTTCGGCAAGATCGTGCTCGACGTCGAGCGCGCGAGCGACGTCCCCGTCGCGAAACCCAGCCAGCGGAGAGAGCTTCCCATGACCGCCATCCATGCAGAACAAGCGACTAAAGGCCTCCTCGACATCAGCGGCTACGACCTCGACCTCAGCGGCCCCGACGCCGTGCAGTCCGGCGAGCTGCCCGCGCGCATCGCGCGGCTCCTCACCGAGGAGACCGGGTACTGCGTCCTGTACGGGACGAACCGGGTCCTGGCGCGGCACGGGCTCGACGTCCGCGCCGACCGGGAGAAGGCGTACGAGCTGCTGGAGTCGATCTTCAAGAGCACGATGGCGCGGGTGGACATGCTCCGCTTCAGCGTCACGCCGCGCGCGATGACGTTCGCGAAGATGGACGTCGACGGCTACAACCTCAACCAGAACTTCTCGCACGACGGCAGCATCACCTCGCGGGCGTTCATGACCTCCAAGTGCCTGCACTTCGACGCGGCCACACCGTTCATCGGCAACATCTACGGCCCGAACGAGAACATCGCCGGCGGCCATCCGGTGATCTGCGACGTCAAGCGCTTCTGCCGCGAACGGGGCGTGCCCGCGCGGGACCTGGTCGAGCCGATCCCCAACAACTACAACGTCGCCATCCGCAAGGAGCATTACGAAGAGCTGAAGGACCACTACTCGTTCGGCCTGGAGCTGAATCTCGACAGCGACATCATCATCGTCATGCTGCTGAACGAGATCGATTTCGGCGTGGCGCACGGGGCGACCAATCCGTGGAAAGCCGTGGCCGACCAGCCGGCGCGGCGCCCGATCCGCCATTTCGAATACCAGTACGCCGAGGAAGAGCATTACGGGGAGTGGTACGGCCATTACGGGCTGGAAATGCTCCCCGCGACCGACTACCAGGGCGAAAACCTCTCCCTCGAATATCACGAGCCGGCGCGGCATCCGTTCGACCGGCTGATCCGCATCGACAACTCAACGTCATGAACGTACCGTTCCATCAATTCAACGCGGAGCTGCTGGAGATCCTCGGCAGCGACCGCGAACGGATCGAGCGCAAGTCGCTGCTCGCCGCGCAGGAGGCCCGCCTCGCGAAGGAAGGGGGCCATCGCCTGCACATGCTCCCGGTCAACTTCGTCTTCGACGAGCGCGACCGGGACCAGCTGGCGGAAGCGGCGGCAGCGTTCGTGGCGGTGCAGACGAAGATCCTGCGGCATTTCGCCGCCACCGTCGGACGCGAGGGCATCCTGCAGACCTTCCGCGTCCCCGCCGCCATGCAGCGGTTCGTGAACTGGAACGAGCTGCTCGAGCCCGAGTGCCTGGTGGCGCGGTTCGACATCCTGCAGTCGCGGGACGGCTATCACTTCTGCGAGTTCAACATCGACTCGTGCGTGGCCGCCGCGGAGATCTTCGAGTTCGCCGGGACGTACTTTGACGAGCTGGGCGTCGGCGTGCAGGACCGGCTGGGACTGACGCCGCCACTGAAAAACCTTGGCGCGTACATCGCGCAGCTCGCGCGCAAACGCGATGCGGCGCGGATCGTCATCCTCGACTGGAGCACGGACGGCGGATCGGCCGGCAAGGGCTACCTCTCCTTCGACCGCGTGCGCGGGCACCTCCAGCGCGAAGCCGCTCCGCTGCCGGTGTTCATCGCCGACGAGAAGACGTACGACCCGGCCTGGCTCAGCGAGGCGGAGGCGCGGCGGACGCTCGTCTTCCGCGGCTTCATGATGGACGAGATGGACGACGGCGGCGCCTTCCTCGACCTCCTCATCGCGCAAGGCACGCCGGTCTTCAATACATACGAGTCCGAGCTGCGCATGAACAAGGTCTGGTTCGCGCTGCTGCACTACGAGGCGCTGCAGTCGATCCTCACCCCGCGCGAGCGCGCGCTGATCGCGAAATACATCCCCTACACCTGCGAGATCGACGGCGGCAACGTGGAGTCGCTGATCGAGCGCAGGAGCGAGTACGTCTTCAAGGAGAAGCAGTCGTTCGGCGGGAAGGGCATCCACGTCGGCGACGAGACGCCGGTCGAGGAGCTGCGCGCGATCCTCAGCGGCGAGCGCATGCGCGACTGGACCGCGCAGCAGCTCCTGCACGCGCTGCCGGCCACGTTCCCGCACGACGAGCGGTTCGACAGCGAGCCGCACAACCTCGTCTTCGGCATGTATCTCTACGGCTCGAACGCCGCCGGGATGCTGGTGCGCGGCAGCACGCGCTCGCGCGTGGTCAACGTCACGGTCGGCAATGCAAAGCTGGCGTGGGCGTTCAGCGTGAGCGAAGCGGCGCGGGCCGCGCTCGTGTCGGGTCTGGCGGAGGCGCAACGTGCTGGACACTAAGAGCGCCTACGTCCGGACCGGCGACGGCCGCTATCGCGAGTCGTACGGGCTCTATTACGACGAGTTCAACGTCGGCGACGTCATCGAGCATCGCCCCGGCCGCACGGTCACGGAAGCGGACAACATCTGGCAGTCGCTGATCAACATGAACACGTCGCCGCTGCACATCGACAGCGCCTATTGCGAGACGACGGAATTCGGGCGGCCGCTGATCTCGAGCCTGGTGACGTTCTCGATCGTGAACGGGATGTCGGTGAGCACGCTCAGCGCGAAGGCGATCGCGAACCTCGGCTGGGACAAGGTCCGCCTGCTGGCCCCCTGCTTCGCCGGCGACACGCTCTATGCCGAGAGCACCGTGCTGTCGAAGCGGCTCTCGGAATCGAGAAAACACCAGGGAATCGTCACCTGTGAGACCCGCGGCCTGAAGGCCGACGGCACGCTGTTCCTGACCTGCGAGAGGACGTTCCTCGTCCCGACGCTCGACCACCCGGAGGCGCACCATGGAGCCTGATCCCCGCAACACGCCGGTCCTGACCATCCGCAAGAAGAAACCGGTCAACGTCAGCTTTCTCTATACCCCCGCGGTGCGCGTCGACTCGCTGAACCGCCACGACGTGGCCGCGGACGTGATCGTGATCGACCTCGAGGACTCGGTCCACGTCAACGCCAAGACGGAGGCGCGGGAGAAGGTGGCCGCGTTCGACTTCTCGGCGTTTGCGGCCGCCGGCATCCGGCTCGGGCTGCGCGTGAACTACGTCGGCTCGTTCGACGGACTGCGCGACCTGGAGCTCCTGCGGACGCTCTACGAGCAGGGGCACTGCGCGTTCGAGTACATCCTCCTGCCGAAGATGACCCATCCGAGCGAGATCCGGATCTACCGGTCGCTGTTCGGCAGCCTGCGGCAGTCGCCGAAGCTGATCAGCTTCATCGAGACACTGGAGGCGGTAGAAAACGTCGACGCCATTGCTTCCGCCAGCGATGCGATCTGCCTCGGGCAGGCGGACCTGAGCGCGCAGATGTACAGCCCGAACCCGGCCTTCCTCGATTACGCCCGCGCGCGCATCTGCGTGGCCGCCGCGCGGCACCACATCCAGGCCATCGACACGAATTCGTTCGAGATCAACGACATGGCCCGCTTCGAGCGGGAGTGCGTGGCGGCGAAGGAGTGCGGCTTCACCGGCAAGGCGGCCATCCATCCGCGGCAGATCGACGGGATCAACCGCATCTTCTCCGTCTCCGCCGACACCGTCGACTGCTACCAGAAAACCATCGAGGCGTATGTCAGCGCGTCGACCGGCTTCGCACTGAAGGACGGGCAGGTCATCGCGCCGCCGTTCGTGGCCAAGGCCAGGATGATGCTCGAGGCGTACGACAAGTGGTCGAGCGAGTGAGCGCATGACCGACTTCCCGTACCGGTTCGACGAATCCGCGCGGCGCGAGATGGAGGCGGTGCTGGCCGAGCTCGCGGCCACGCCCTGGCCGGACGACGTCGCGGAGGCGCGCGTGCTGTACGACTCGCAGGGGCCTCCCGTCGCGGACGACATCGGCATGGAGCTCGTGGACATCGGCGGCATGCCGGGACGGCTCCTGACGCCGCCCGTCGCCGACGCACGGCGCGCCGTGCTGTTCCTGCACGGCGGCGGCTACGTCTACGGCTCGTTCGCCAGCCACGGCGGCATGGCCGCGGAAATCGCGCGCGATGCGAAGTGCGCCGCACTGCAACTGCAGTATCGGCTCGCTCCCGAGCACCCCTACCCCGCCGCGATCGAGGACGCCTGCGCGGCGTACGAATGGCTGCTCGAACGCTACGAGCCTGAGCAGGTGGCCTTCGTCGGCGACTCCGCGGGGGGCGGGCTGGTGATGGCCACGCTGGCCATGCTGAAGAGCAGCGGCTGCCCGATGCCGGCGGCGGCGGTCTGCATCTCGCCGTGGGTCGATCTCGAAGCGACCGGCGAGAGCTATGTCGACCGGCAGGCGCTCGATCCGATGATCGATCGGCCGCTCGCCGATTTCCTGGCCGGGCTGTATGTGAACGGCCACGATCGCAGGAGCCCTTACGTCTCGCCCATCCATGCCGACCTGCACGGCATGCCGCCGCTCCTGATCCAGGTCGGCGAGCGGGAGGTGCTGTTCAGCGAAGCGCGGCAGCTCTACGAAAAAGCGCTGGCCAGCGGCGTCGAGGCGACGTTCGAGGAGTGGCCGGAGATGGTGCACGTGTGGCACCTCTTCTACCCCACCCTCACCGCGGGACGGCAGGCCATCGCGCAGGTGGGCGCGTTCATCCGCGAGAAGACCGCGGTGCTGCGCGCGGTGGGAGGCGGCCGGTGAACGACATCCCGCTGATCGACATCTCGGAGCGCGACGCGGCGCGGAAGATCGACCGCGCCTGCCGCGAGGTCGGCTTCTTCACGGTCTGCGGCTACGACGCGGGCAGCCGCGCCGTGTACGAGGCGCACGCCGCGCTGGAGGAGTTCTTCCTCCGGCCGCTGGACGCGAAGATGTCGTGCAGGCTGCCGACCGGCTTCACGATGCCGGGCGAGGACTACACCCCCTACGGCTACAGCGCGCTCCTGGAAGAGAACGCGTACGCCTACATGGGGCAGGAGGGGAAGCCGAACGACTACGTCGAGAAGTTCAGCGCCGGGCGCCGCATCCTCGACGACAGCGAAACACTTCCCTTCCCCGGTGACGAATCGGGACGCGACCTGCGGCGGAAGCTGAAGGCGTATTACGCCGCGTGCGAGAGTCTCTCGATCCGCATCGCGGAGCTCATCGGCATCTCGCTCGAGCTGCCGCCCGACTTTTTCACCACGCGCATGGACCGGGCCGACGACTCGATGCGCGGCCACATGTATCCCGCGTACTCCGAGGCGCTGGCGAACGACCAGGGGATGGGACAGCACACCGACGGGACGCTGATCACGCTCCTGACGCACACCTCTCCCGGAATCCAGGTGAAGACGCGGAGCGGCGAGTGGATCGCACCGAGCTTCCGCGCGCTCGATCATTTCATCGTGAACATCGGCGACCTGCTCGCGCACTGGACGGACGGCCAATACCTCTCGACCGAGCATCGCGTGGTGCTCACCGAGCGGCGCAGGCAGTCGATCGTCTTCTTCAAGCTGACGAACGAGGACGAGCTGGTCCAGGCAGGAAACAGACAAATGGATGCCCTCTTCGGCCGGAACCCGCCTCGCGTGTGACGAGGACGGGAGGGGAGCGGCCGAGAAACCGTTTGAAAGGGAGAACGACATGCTCAAGAAGACATCATCGGCCACAGCGAAATCCAAAGCCCCGAAACCCCCGAAAAAGCCGTACCCGGAGCTCGGCTCCATCTGCGCGGGCGACTTCGGCCTCAAGGCCGGATTCCGCGATCCCGACAAGGGCGGCGCCGTGACGTTCCGGCCGATCGTGGGCTGGGTCAGCGTCGTCAACTACATCGACACGGCGAGGCTGCCGTTCGTCGGCGTGGTGATCAACGACGACGACACCCCGACCATGGCGGCGCAGGCGCACATGCCGAATTTCGTCGGCTACTTCAAGAACAACGCGACCGCCGAGGAAGCGCGCAAGGTCCTCGAGCGGGATGGCGTCAGGGTCACCGGAGTCCGAGGCGCCGCGCGCACCGTCGTGGAATGACGCTCAGCCGGAGGCTTCCCCAGGACCCGCGCCTCGTCGCCGAGTTCGACCGGCTCCTGCGGCGCCACGTGAGCGAAGTGCGCGACTACACGCACGCGTTTCACCGGCGCTGGGAGCGGAAGGGCGTGACGACGATGCGCGGGACGGCGTGGGCAGTGAGGCCTTTCCTCCTGCCCGCGCCACGGCTCCATTTCCTCGCTTCTGCCTTCCACTCCGCGCTGACCGCCCTCGGACACGCCATCGGCAAGGCCGCGGCGAAGCGGGGAGCGGTCACGCGCCTGCTGCCGGTGCATCCGGAGTTCGAGGAGCTGTTCGACGTTGCCGGCGGCACGTCCAGTCCCGGCTTCCTCTCCCACTTCCGCCCCGACGGCTTCCTGTTCGAAGACCGCTTCCTGCTCTCGGAGATCAACTACGGGAACGGGATCATCGTCAGCTGCGGGTACACCGAGGCGGCCGCTGATTACTGGCGCCGCCACCCGGTCATCAAGCGGCTGGGGTGGGACGTGGAGCGGCTGCACCGCCGCCCGCTGCCGTGGTTCATCAACGTGGCGCGCCGATTCGCGCGTCCGGTGAAGTCGCCTTCGATCGCACTCCTCGCGCATTCACGCGAGTGGCGGACGATCATCAGTTTTCCGAAGCGGGTGGTCGACCAGATCCACTTCGTGGCCCGGCAGTTCGAGGAGGTGGGGATGCGGGCGCGGATCGTCACGGAGAAAGACCTCACCGTCGACAGGCGCGGACAGCTTCGCTACGCCGACGACGGCGAGCGCGCCGACCTGCTGATGTTCATCACGGTGGGGACGATGTTCCTCGACGAGCCGGAGCTGCTGCGCCGGCCCGGCATCATGCGCCACCTGACGCGCTCGCGGATCGGCGACACCTGGGTACTCAAGCCGCTGGCGGGACTGCTGGTCGAGAAGGGGACGCTGCCGATGCTCAACGGGCTCAAGCCCGCGCGCACGATGCAGGACGGCTTCCGCTTCGAGGTGCCGCATACCGAGTTCCCGGCGGACCATGGCGCGGCGCGGTATCTCCGCGCCCGGAACGACTGGGTGCTCAAGCGCGCGTTCGACGGCAAGGACACGACGGCCGGCGCGGGGAGCTCCGGTGCGCAGTGGTCGAGCGCCGTCGACGCCGCGGTGGCGGGGCGCGCTTACGTGGCGCAACGGTACGTCTCGATGCCGCGCACCGAGGTGCCGGTGTTCGTGGACGAGAAACACCTGGAGTGGGTGCCGAGTCGCGTCGAGCTGTCGCCGTTCATCTACGACGGCGCGTTCGGCGGCGCGGGAGTGCGCCACGCGCCCGATGCCGAGGGGATCATCATGACCAGCTTCCCCCCGGGATACGGGTACACCACCGCCTTCTCCGTATGAACGGGGAGCGTCCGGCACTCGGCGGAGGATGGACGCTGTGGCGGCATGCGCTCGTGCGGGGGGCGGGGTTTCCGTTCGCGCTGGTGGACGAGGTCTTCCGCTCCGAGGAGTGGGAGGGCGGGTTGCGGCGCATCGCGGCCGACGCGAAGTTCCGGGAGGCGGTGACGTGGCAGAACCGCTCCGCGGTGGTGAACGCGCTCGATCCGCTGTTGCGGCATTCGCCGGATGCGCACAACGCCAAGACGCGCAGGCAACTGCTGCTGGTCGCGCGGTACCTGCAGCGGTACTGCGCGAAGAACGACACCATCGGGTTTTTCGGTCCTGTGGGATGGGCGACGCTCGGGGGTGTTCCACGCTTTAGTCCCGGACGCGAGCTGTTGGCGGCGCGGGCGGCGTTCTTCGAGCCGTGGGCGATGCTGGCTCTGGCGCAGGCGGTGCCTTTTGAGGAGCGGCTGGAAGCGCCTGTCTCGTTGCCCGGGCATCTGCGCCTGTGGCGGGACCGCGTCATTGCGCCGGCGGAGACGATTGCGCTGAGCGCAGACGAATTGCGTCTGCTGCAGCTGGTGGATGGTTCTTCCGCGGCCTCGCTCCTGAAGCGTCTCCGGGGTGCGCGCTGGCGTGGCGTGCTGGAACGGCTGGCGACGCGGGGACTGGTGAGATGGGAGTTTCCGGTGGCGATCTCGCTTCAACGCGCCGAGGAGATCGGGCCGGCGGCGGGAGATCCGGTGAGGCTCGGTGCGGCGCTGGAGGCGATGGAGCGCGACTTCGAGCGCCGCACCAGCGTCGCGTCGCGGCGGGATCATTCCTGGGGACGCGGGCTGGTGTTCGAGGAGTGCCGGCGGGATCTCTCGATGGACCTCGGCAGCGCGGCGCTGTCGCGGATCGCGCCGGCGTTGCAGCTCGTGCTGCGGATCGCGCGCTGGTACACGTTCACCATCGCCACGCGGCTGGCCCGGTCGCTCCTGCGCGAGCATCGCGCTTCCGGCCGCGCGCGAGTGCCGCTGCCCGAGTTCTGGCTGCGCACCGAGCCGCTGTTCGGGGAGGAAATCGTGCAGGCGGTGGCGGAGCGGCTGCGCGTGCGGCTCCGGAAACTGTGGAGCCTCGGCGAACACCTCGACATTCGCGATGCGCGTGCGTTCGTCACGCGGCATTTTTCCGCTCCCTGCCCCGGGTGGCCGGGAGCGCGCCACCACGCTCCGGACGTGATGTGGGACGCGCCCTCGCCGGAGGCGCTGCTGGCGGGAGAAGGGACGCCGGTGCTGTCGGAGCTCCACCCGGGCGTGACGCCGTTCACCACGTTGTCTGTGTTGTCGCTCTGCCCCGTCCGCGACGAGCTCGCGCGGGAGTGGGACCTCGATTTCCCCGAGCCGCTCGTCAGCCCGATCCCCTGGGAGGAGTACGCCCGCTCCACCCACGACGCCCGCCTTGCCAAACACCACTGGCACCTCGACCTCGGCGACCCCTACGCCTCCGACCGACCGCCGGACCAGATCCTCCGCGCCGCCGACTTTGACGTCGTCGAATCCGACGGCCGGTTGTTCGCCGTGCAGCGCAAGGGAAAGCTCCGCCTCGACCTCCTCACCGTCTTCGAGCGCCGCATCAAGCTCCGCGCCGCCACCGCGTTTTCGCTATCCGACGGTTCGCCTATGGGACCGCGGAGGTACCTCGGACCGCTCGTCGTGGAACGCGCGCACTGGCGCGTGGAGTCACTCCCGTTCGTCGCTCGCGTGCGCGAATGGCGCGATTCGCTCGCCCTCCCCGAGCGCGTCTTCATACGCGTGCCCTCGGAAGTGAAGCCGATCTACGTCGACCTCACCTCCCCCGTCTCCATCGAGATGCTGGTGCGCTTCGCCCGAGAGGCGCCTCATGTCTCGATCTCCGAAATGCTGCCCGGCCCGGAGGGCCTGTGGCTGCGCGACGGCGATGGGAACGCCTACACGAGCGAGCTGCGGATGATCGCGGTCGACCCGAAGTCGTGGGATGGGGGGAGGGTGTGGGGATATGGAGTGCGGTAACGACAGTTACCGCTCTGACTGCTTCTGTTCGTGCAGCAAACCGAGGGTGGTGCAATCTCGCCTCGTGGCACGAGCGAAGGCTGGACCTGCTTGCGTTTCAGGACGAATAAAAACAGTAAGAGCGGTAACTCGCGTTACCGCTCTCCAGAACAGATCCACCTCAATGCGCCTGCGCCGGCACTCCCATCAGCAGCCTCTTCGACCACCACTCGGAGACCGTGTCGTGCAACTGCTCGTCGATTTCGTCCATCGAGCGGAGGTCGTCGCTCAGGAGCTCGGCGAGGCCGATGGCGGGGGTGTCCATGCGGTAGAAGAATTCGGTGTCGAGGTTCATCACCACGAGCTGGTCGGAGTCGTTGCGGCGGGCGACGACGCCGGGGTGGAGGCCGAAGCGTTTGGCGTGGGTGAAGGTCACGCCGCGGGCGCCGGCTCCGGGGGCGAGGGGGCGGCGCCAGCGGATCTGGAGACGGCCGACGCGGTCGTCGACGAGCTGCGGGGTGAGCGGGGCGGTGGAGAGCTGGCCGTATTCTTCGGTCGTGAGCAGCCAGGCGCTGCGCGTCGCTTTTTCGTAGCCGAGCGCCAGCACCCATTCGTCGTTGAGGGTGACCGTGCGCAGGATGTCGCTCGGCGGGAGGTCGCAGGCCTTGATGACCTTGACCGTCGGCTGCAGCTTCGCGCGGGCGTAGCGGAACCTCCTCTTCCGCTCCGCGGCCTGGTCTTCTCCTTCCACGGCGGCCATGCAGCGGCGCGTGACTTCCGCGACCGCGGGGGCCATGCCGATGATCTCGTCGCGCCAGGGGACGAGCGAGAGGCCGAACTCCGCGTGCTTCTTGTAGATCGTGGCCGAGGGGGTGACCACGAACGGCTCGACCGACGCCTGGAACCGGCTGCGGTGCTTCTTGATGATCGAGCGCAGGACGCGGGTCGTGTTTTCAAAGTCCTCGCGCGTATCGCCGGGGAAGCCGGCGATCACGCCCGCGGCGACGGAGATATCGGCGCCGAGGAAGGCCTCGATGGCGCGCAGGTTGTCGGCGCCGGCGCGGCGTTTGTGCATCGAGCCGAGGGTGTCGTCGGAGAGCGATTCCACTCCGATGAAGACGTGGCGCAGGCCGGCGCGCGAGAGCAGCTTCGCGATCGGCTTGGTGATGTCGGCGCGGACGAAGCCGGACCAGGAGAAGTGAAGGTTCTTCGCCAGGACCTGCTCCGCAAAGCCGACCAGGCGCTTGCCGCTGCCGTTGAGGAGCGAGTCGGAGAACGTGACGTGTCCGAATCCGGTGCGCGCCTGCAGCTCGATGAGGCTCTCGACCGTCCGCTCCGGCGAGGCCGCGCGGAAGCGCTCCCAGAACACCCACTCGCTGCAGAACTCGCACTTGTCGGTACAGCCGCGGGAGAGCTGGTAGCTGATCTGCCGCGCCTTGTCGCTGTAGACGTCGAGGTCCATGGTGTCGAAATCGGGCAGCGGCGCGTCGTCGAGGCGCAGCAGCGTGCGGCGTCCGCCCCATTGCACCTTGCCGTTGCTCCACACCTTCGTGCCCGGAGGAGGCGCACCGTTCAGCGTGTGCGTCTTAGGGTCCACCAGTGCCTGCAATTCGAGGAACGTTTGCTCCCCTTCTCCCACCACCACGGCGTCGACCAGGCCGCTGGCTACTGCCAGGTCCCCGGCGATCTCGCTGTCCGTGCATTGCGGGCCGCCGAAGACGACGAACGGCGGGTTGGCCAGCCGCTTCAACTCCGCGGCGGCCATGAGCGAAGTCAGGTAGTTCGAGATCCAGGTGGAGAAACCGACGATGGCCGGCCCTTCCAGCCCCGCCGCCCATCCGGCCAGCCAGCGCTCCGTGCGGCGCAGGCTGTCGCCGAGCAGCGCCGGCTCGAGCGAACGCTCGCGGCAGTACGCCCTGGCCCACGGCAACTGCTCGAAGTCCCGCCAGACGTCGCGCGCCGGATAGCTCTTCAGCAGGTGCAGGATCAGCGGCAGGTCGGGGACGTCGAAGACGAAGTGCTGCCCCTGGGTGCCGATGGCGTTGTAAGTGAGCGACGGCCAGTCGGGGCAGCCGAGGCGGAGGTCCACGAAGCCGAAGTCATGGATGCCGTGCGCCTTGAGCATCCCGAGCAGGTAGGCGGTGCCGGCGGGCGGCCCGGAGATGGTGTACGGCGGGACGATGGCGAGAAGACCGCGATACTGCCGAGCATCACTCATGAAACGCCTCCGTGGTCATTGCCGCCGGAAATAGTCATCGGTGCCGTCGAGCCAGTCCTGCCGCGGCGGGCTGAAGACGTCGATGTCGATCGTGTCCTCGAGAGCCTCCACGCGATGCTGGACGTTCGACGGGATGTGCAGCACCTCGCCGCCGCGGACGTCGAAGACCTCCGCCCCCTCCTCACCGATCCAGAACCGCAACGCCCCTTCGAGCACGTAAGTGAACTGTTCGTTCGGGTGGAAATGCCTCGCCACCACCGCCCCCTTGCGCAGGTAGATGTGCGTCAGCATCATCCGATCGCCGTTGATGAAGCGCCGGGTGATCCCGTCCGCGACGTCCTCGCGCGGCATCTCTTCCCAGCAGTGTCGCGTCACTCCGCTTCCGCTCACGCAGTCCTCACGTCCGGCGCCGGTGGTGCATTCTCACTTAAACGGATTTTCGGCATTCTGCCGTTTTCCCGGAAGGATTTCCAGCGGAAACGCAAAAGGGGGCCGCTTGCGCGGCCCCCTTTCGTTGGTGTGTGGAACGACTAGTTGCCGTTGTCGTGCGGGACGACCACGGTGGTCGAGGCGGAGGTGGAGTTTCCGGCCGCGTCGACGCAGGTGACGGTGATGGTGTAGGTGCGATCGGTGCCGTTGCCGGCGCGCTCGGCGCGCAGGCGGACGTGGGTGGCGTCGATCACTTCCCAGTCGGCTTCGGTGTTGCCGTCGCCGGTGCCGTTCAGCGGCTCGCTGCTGGTGACGCTGAGCGAGCAGACGGACGAGTTGCCGGAGTTGTCGGTCGACGTGTAGCTGACCGTGACGTCCACCATCTTGTGGTTGTTGCTGTTGATGACGGACGGCGTGACGGTGAGGTTGTCGATCGACGGCGGCTGCACGTCGGTCACGACCACGTCGAACGCGCACGTGGCCGCGGAAGCGGCGGAGCTCGCGTTCACGGTGGTGGTGCCGATCGGGAAGAACGAGCCGGAGAGCGGCGTCGTGGAGACGACTCCGCAGCTGCCGCTGAGCGTCGGCGCGGGGAACGTGACGAACGCGCCCGGCTGGTCCGGCGCCGTCGAGACGAAGACGGTCGGCGGGCAGTTGAGCGTACACGGCTGCGACGCGCAGAGCGGCGCGGCGGTGAACTTCAGCGACCAGCCGCCTCCGAACGCGCCGAGGTCTCCACCGGCGTCGTCGACGACGAAGAGCTGCCACGCGCCGTTGGGATTGACGCCGATGAACGCGGAGAGCGCGGCGCCGTACGGGGCCGCGGGTGCGGGCGCCGGGAACGTGTCGCCGGTGCCGCTGTTGGTCGGCGCGAAGGTGCCGGTGGTGAGGGTCGCCGGGACCACCGGCGCGCCGTCTTCAAACGTCAGCGTCACGTTGGTCACGTCGTTGCCGCCGCCGACGTCGGACATCAGGATCACCTTCTGTCCGCCCGGTCCGACGAGCAGCACGTCGATGTCGCCGGGGAAAGTGTGCGTGAGCGAGTGCAGCGTGGCCGTGACCTTCGTGACCGGACCGGTGACGCCGGAGACGTTGATGACGGACGGGTAAGGACTGCCCGCGCCGCTGTTGGGGATGGAGATGGAGGCGGGGTTCGCGACCGGCGGCGGCAGGGTACCGACGATGAACGTGAACGCAACCGTGCCGAAGTCCGTCGCGCCGTCCTGCAGTTGCAGCGTCGCGGTGATGGTGTCGCCGCAGCTACCGCCGACGACGAACGTGAACGGCCGCGAGACCGCGCCGGCCGACGGCGACAGAGCGCCGTAGCTCTGCGGCGCGCTCGGGGCGAGCACACCACCGGTCGGCTGCAGCGTGGCCACGAGGTTCGTGGTCGCGCCGGTGCCGAAGTTCTGAAGCGGGAACTGCACCGTCACGGTCTCTGCCGGATCGAGGGCGTTGTTCGCGGGGGAGATGCTCTCCGCGGTGATCACGGCCGGAGGCGCGGCGAAGATTTCCGGGATGCCCGGGACGCCGCAGCAGAAGTAGCGCTGCCGCGCGATGTCGAGCTGCGCGCAGAAGAGCGTGCCGACGTCGGCCAGGCCGGTGTCGGAGAAGCGCAGCTTCCAGGTGCCGTTCATGTCGTGGCCGTTGAGCGCGGCCAGCGGGGACTCGGGACGGAAGCTGCCGTTGAACGGCGCGATGCCGGCGCTGATGGCGGAGGCCGCGGAGTCGTCGAAGGTGGTGAACGTCCCGGAGCAATTCGTCGCGCCGGAGCCGAAGTTGTCACCGCTGCCGCCGCGGTTGGTCGCCAGCGGAACGGTCGTGCCGTCGGGCGCGATGAGGGTGATGACCAGGTCGCCGTCGAAGGTGTGGTTGGCGCGGAAGCGGACGTTCACGTCCGCGATCGTGCCGGTGCCCGTGACCACGATCGGGATATCGGTGACCACGACGTCAGGCAGCGGCGTGGCGGTGTTGCCGGTGGTGTACGTCACGGCCGGCGCGACGCTGACCGGCGTGCCGACCTGCACGTTCAGCGTGCGGTTCACGGCGCCGAGACTGCTGGTGATGGCCACCACCGGATGGAGCTGCAGGCCGCACGTGCCGGTGGGGACGGCGTAGTTGAACGCGGCGTTGACCGTTGCTCCCGCTGCGATGGTTCCGAGGTTCACCGGCGGACCGCCGTCGAGCGAGACCAGCACGCTGGTGGCCGCGGTGGCGCAGAACGGGTTGGTGATCGACAGGGTGATGATGACCGTCTCGTCGGGATCGGCCACGCCGTCGCCGGCATCGCACGAGCCGCCGGAGATGACCGGCGTGCCGAGAATCAGGTTCGGCAGGTCGAACGCCTGCACGACCGTGCCGGAGGCGGACGACGCCGCGGAGGCGCTGAAGCCCATGCCGCGCGCCGCAAAGCCGTTCCAGATGTCCAGCTCGTCCTCTCCCGCGAAGCCGTTGCAGTCGGCGGTGAGGATCGAGTCGCGCCCGTGCAGCAGCGTCGGATTGACGGGATCGAGCTTCATGCCGTCGGTGACGATCTGCAGCACGCGCTGGTTGCCGGCCGCCCAGCCGGTGCGGTTGATGATGCGCGCGCGCACTTCGAAGAGCGCGCTGGCCCACACCTCGCCGATGTTGTGGACGGCGAAGGCGCTGCTCGAGCCGATCGGCCCGCGCGGGAAGGCCCCGTCGGTGAGGTTGATCTGCGCCGGGTCGATGTCGGCGAAGGTGAGGGGGTTGAACGGCTGGCCGTTCGGCCCGAGGCTGGTGATCAGCGCGTACGGGAAGCGGCGGATGCCGTAGTAGTAGTTGTCGGTGTAACCGGGGTCGATCAGCAGCGTCGAGTAGCCGCCCGCGGCGTACACGCCGTTGACGTCTTCATCGGGGCCGCTGGTCATGGCCCGCGCGTAGAAGTCGGACCAACCCTCTCCCATGCCGCCGCTCATGGTGTTGTTCAGGCCATTCGCGTTGTTGTGCAGGCGGTTGGACGTGCCGTGCGTCAGCTCGTGGATCAGGATCTCCTGGTCGAGCGCGGAGACACGATCGGGGTTCGGTCCGGTGAAGACGTACATCTGCATGCGGCCGGAGGTGCCGTCCGCCGGCGTCAAAAAGTTGGCGTTGTTGGTCCCGGAGAAGTCCTGCGCCTGCGCGAGCACGCGGTCGTTCCCCAGCCCGCCACGGCTGAAGTTGTTCTGCTGGAAGTTGCGCGCGGGCTCGGTGAACCCGAGCTCGTACAGCCGGTCGTGATAGCGGTTCGACCAGAAGAACATGTGTGAGACTTCGCCCCAGCGGTAGTCGGTGTTCGTCGGCGGGTCGCTGCCGAGGGGCGGCGGGTTGTAGCTGAAGTCGAAGACGCGGAACGGCGCGCCCGTGGGGCGTCCGGCCGCGTCGATGCCGTCGGGCGAGACCAGATCGAGTCCGGCGTCGACGTTGTTGCCGGTGGTCGTGTTGCCGCCGTCGGTGATCCATCCGAGGTTGTTGAAGGAGGGGCCTTCACTGACCAGCGTGAAGAGCGAGCGCGCGATGCCGGCGCCCTGGATGCCGGAGCCGGGGATCGCGTTGGACGGCGAGAGCGGCGCGGGACTGTCTCCGTCGTAGACGCGATACGTCGCGGGCTGCGTCTGGTCGTCGACGATGTTCTTGCGGAAGAGGACGTCCGCGACCTCCGCGCCGACGATGAACGAGTACGCCTCGTCTTCGCCGAGGTAGAGGACGAACGAATACGCCAGCTCGATCGCGCCGACGTCGAGCGGGAAGTACTGCAGCTCGACTTTGATCTGCTCGCTGAACGGACCGCCGGAGTAGATGGACGTGTTGCCGGCGCCCTCCTGCAGCTGCAGGTCGCCCGGGGAAACGGCCAGTCCGAGGGACTCCGCCGCGGCGGCAATCGCGGTGACGGCGGAGACGAGCGGGTCGTCCTTCGCGTCGGCGTCGTCGATCGCGGCGGGGAGCTCGCCGGTGATGGCCACCAGCTCGCCGCTCGCGTTGAACGCCGCGGTCAGCTCGCCGCGGAAGACGTGCCGGCCCTTGACCTTCATCTGCAGCCGCACCCACCCGAGGTTGCCGGAAGGGTTGGCGTAGTCGGCGTCGACGACGAGGCGATTGACCTCGTTGCGCTCGAGGCCGAACAGCTCCGCGTTGTCCTGCAGGAACTTGCGCAGCGTGCGCTCGCGGTTGTCGTTCCCGCCGCGGGTCAGCTTGCCGCGTCCGTGGGCGACGCCCACGGTCTCGGGCGCGCCGGTGCGCTCGCTCTTCTTCACTTCGAGGCCGGCGATCTCGCGAGCGAGCCGCTGCTCGGCCTTCTTCATCGACTGCTGGACCTTGTCCTTCTTCTCCTTCTGCTTCTGCCCGTGGCGCTCGAGATGGCGCTCCTTGACGAGCAGGGAGTTCTTGTCGTGATCGTCGCGGACGTCGAAGTTGCGCCTGGGGTTGTCGGGCTGCGCCGCGGATGTGGTGAGGACGAAGGCGAGAGAGAGGACGAGCAGGGACATCCATCGAGCGATGTGTCTCATCGAGAACCTCCGGACGCACGGGAGAGAGGCCGCGGGTCCAGTTCATACAGCGTTTTCCGGGACTTGGAGAAGGAGGAAAATACGCCCGAACTGGATCTGCGTCAATGTGGAAGTAAACCTGCGCGGCAATACAACTTTGAAACGACTACTCTTCGAGGAGCTGCTCTGCCGCCGCGCGCGCGGACTTCAGCAACTCGTTGCTGAGCGGCGTCCCCTCCACCGCCCGCGAGAGCGAGAGCGCGCCATACATCAGCGCCACGAGAGCCACCGACGTCTCGCGGTTCTCCGCGCCTTTGCCGAGGATCTGATTGAAGGAGGTGATGAAGCCGCGCAGCTGCTCCTCGAGGGCCTCGCGGTACGGCTCCCCTTCGCGCGCCACTTCCGGAGCGGTGCTAGGGAGGATGCAGCCCGCTTCCGGGTGGTCGCGGTGCGCGCGGGAGAGGTACTGGCGCACGACGCTGGCGGCGCGCTCGCGGGGGGTCGCGCCGAGGGCGGCGGAGCACCAGTCGCGCATGATGCGGCCGGCGTTGCGGATGGTCGCGGCAAAGAGGTGCTCCTTCGAGTCGAAGTGGCTGTAGAAGCCCCCCACCGTGAGGCCGGCCCCCTTCATCACGTCCTGGACGGAGCTGGCGCGGATCCCCTGTTTGCGGAGCAGTCCTGCCGCCGACGCGAGGATGGCCTCGTGCGTCTCCTGTTTCTGTTCCGCTTTGCGGGTCATGACTCAGATCCTTTCGACGATCGCGGCGATTCCCTGGCCGCCGCCGATGCACATCGTGATGAGGGCGGTGCCAAGACCTTGCCGTTCGAGCTCGTCGAGGGCCGTGCCGAGCAGCATGGCGCCGGTTGCGCCGAGGGGGTGGCCGAGCGCGATCGCGCCGCCGTTCACGTTCACGCAGTCGGGATCGATGCCGGCGGTACGCATGGTCTGCAGCACCACCGCGGCGAAGGCTTCGTTGATCTCCCACAGGTCGATGTCGCTCGCCTTCATCCCGGCGATCCGCAGCGCTTTCTCGCTGGCGGGCGCGGGGCCGGTGAGCATGAGCAGCGGCTCCGAGCCGACCGTGGTGAGGGCGCGGAAACGGGCCCGCGGTTTCAGGTTCCGGTCGCGGACGTACCGCTCCGACGCCACGAGCACGGCACCGGCACCGTCGACGATTCCGCTGGAGTTGCCGGCGGTATGGACGTGGCGGATCGTGCCGGCGGCGGGATACGCGGCCAGCGCAAGCTGGTCCAGCGTCTCGCCGTTCGGTCCCGCGGGGTGCACACCGAGCTTCGTGAATGCCGGCTCCAGCTTCGCCAGCCCCTCGGCGGTACTGTCGGGACGCGGCAACTCGTCGCGTTCGGCCACGATCGCACCGGTGAAGGGGTCGCGCACCGGGATCAGCGATTTCGCAAACCGCTCCTCCCCGATCGCCTGCGCCGCATTGCGCTGCGAGCGCAGCGCGATCGCGTCGAGATCTTCGCGCGAGTAGCCTTCGAGCGTGGCGATGAGGTCGGCGCTGATGCCCTGCGGCACCTGGAACACCCGCTCGCGCAGATGGAGGTTGCCGCCGTCCTGCCCGCCGCGGTCCGAGCCCATCGGCACGCGCGACATGCTCTCCACGCCGCCGGCCACGGCCAGCTCCATCGCCCCGGAACCGACCGCCATGGCCGCGAAATGGATGGCCTGCAGCCCGGAGGCACAGAAGCGGTTGAGCGACACCGCGGAGACGCTGTCCGGCCACCCCGCCGCCAGCACCGCGTTGCGGGCCACGTTCGCCCCCTGCTCACCTACCTGCGACACGGCCCCCACCATCACGTCGTCGACGTCGGCCGGATCGAGACCGTTGCGCTGTTGCAGCGCGTTCAGGACCTGCCCGAACAGCTCCTGCGGGTGAATCCCCGACATCGAGCCCTTGTCCGCCTTGCCCCGCCCGCGAGGGGTCCGTACCGCGTCGATGATGTATCCGTTCATGCTGCCTCCCGTCTCATTACGATGATCATATGATGAACGTAATATCACGACAAGGAGTTTGGTGTGCAATCCCGTGATAGCGCCCTCACGGCGCCCTCCCGCACAGTTCCCGCCGGGAGAACGCTATGCGACGCTATTCACGGCTTTTCATGGTCACCGCGATGGTCCTGTCGGCCTGCTGCAACGGCGGCTCACCTACGGCGCCCCCGGTCCAGCGGACGAATCTCTCCGGGGTCGTGCACGAGTTGAATCCGCCCGTCTTCACGCGCATCCCCGGGGCGAGACTGACGATCCAGGGGAAGACGACCACGTCCAACGCGGATGGCGAGTTCCGGTTCACCGACCTCACGCCCGGCGCCACGGTGCTGCGTCTCGAGAAAGAGGGCTTCCGTACGCGGGAGCAGCCGTTGACTCTGAGGGTGGGCGATAACAACACCAGCCAGGAAATGTTGCCGGCTCCGTAACCCCGGCGCTGCCGGCGGCGGGGCTACAATCGGCGCGGGACGCCGATGCCACTGCACATCCCGCTCAAGCTGCCGGAGAAGTTGCTGGTCGACGGCGAGATGCTGGCCGTGGGGACGTTCCGTTGTCCCGCCAGCGACCCGCTGTTCCACGACTCGGGGCCGTGCAACAGCAACGCGATCGTGTTTCCGCGGCGCGTCATCCGGATCACGCACAGCAACGGCCGCTCGTTCGTCGCCGACCCGACCACCATCCCGCTGTACAACCGCGGGCAGCGCTACGAACGCAGCGCGATCTCCTCTGCCGATCATTCGGACTGGATCGCGCTGAGCGACACCCTGCTGCACGAGATGACGGAATGGAGCACCGCGCGCCGCAGGGGCGATGAGCCGTTCGAGCAGCCCTGTCTCACCGCGCCGCCGGCGCTCTACGTGCGACAGCGGCTGCTCTTCGAGAGCCTGCTGCACGATCCTGAAGTGGACTCCGATGCGGCGGAGCAGGCGGCGGTCCTGATCGTGACGGAGGCGCTCGCGCCGGTCCGCAGTTGGCGATCCGAAACCACGCGGGGAAACGGGATCGTCGCGGCGGCCAAGGAGCTCCTCGCGCGCCATCTCGGCACGAACCTTCCGCTGCGCGAGGTCGCGGCAGCAGTCGGGGCGTCCCCGTTCCGTCTCTGCCGTCTCTTCAAAGCGGCGACCGGCACGACGCTGAGCGAGTTCCGCACCGATCTCCGCCTGCGCGTCGCCCTGCAACTGCTGGCGCGTCCGGCCGCCGACATCCTGGAGATCGCGACGCAGCTCGGGTTCTCCAGCCACAGCCACTTCAGCGCCCGCTTCATCCGCCGCTTCGGACTGACCCCCTCGGCGTTCCGCGCGCAGGTGCGCTGACTCCAAACGCCCTCCCCCTGCTGTAAGCTATCCCTTCAGAACCGCGCAATCAGCAGTTTGCAGTGCACACAGTTTTCCACGGGGGGAACCGATGGACCGTGCAAGCAGGGCCTGCGGCATCGCAGGTCTCGTGATGCTCATCACCTGCAGCGCGTTTGCTCAGACGGAAGCGGAAGCACTCGCGGAGGTGCACGCGCTGCTGCGCGGCGCGGACAACGCCGGCGCCGCCCGCAGGCTGGCCGAGCTCATTCCCGCGCACCCGTCGTCAGTGGAGCTGCGGGGGCTCTCGATCGGGCTGCTGGCGCGGCGGGACGGCGATCGCGCCTGGGAGCTCGCGCGGCAACTGCGGCTCGCGCATCCGCGCGATGCGTGGAGCTGGTACGCCGTCGCCGCGGCGGGAAATCAGTCGGACGAGACGGACCGCGCTCGCGCAGGGCTCGAGGCGCTGGAGAAGATGGAAGCTCTCGCTGCCGCGCCGCTGCCGGATGCGATGCTTTGCCTCAAGTCGACCTTCCTCGGCAGTCTCGGACGCGAGGGGGAAATGGCCGCGCAGCTCGCGGAGCGCGAGGACGCGACCGCGCTCTTCCTGCAAGGCCGCGCCGTCGAGAACAGCGTGCAAAAGAACCCGAAGGCCTACGAGGAGGCCGAGGCGCTGTACTCCCGGGCGCTCGCCGCGGGTCCGGATGACGTGCGCATCGCGATCGCGCGATTGCACGCGCGGATCTCGATGAAGGCGCCTGACGCGATCGAGCTCGGACGCAGCCTCGTCGAACGGGCGCCGCTGTCGTCGAGCGCGCGGGAGATGTACTGGCTTGCCGTCCAGAGGTCCGCACTGCCGATGGAGGAGAAGAAGACTCTCATCGCCGCCGACGTCGCGCAACTGCTCGAGCTGCGCACCTGGCCGGAGACCCTGGCACAGGCGGCCTCGATCTGGCGCCGGCTCGACGACCGGGAGCGCGAGGAAGAGCGCAACCGGGAGCTGATCCGGCGCTTCCCGGACACGCCGGAAGCAGAGTACGCGATGTTCCGGCTGACGTTCCGCGAGCGCTGGATCCCGACCACCGACCCGGCCGCGCTGGCGGAACGGCGGCAGACGATCCAGCAATTCATCGACTATCCACACCACCCGTTGCTTCAGTTCCTCGGCGAGGCCTATCTGTCTCTGCTCGCTGCCAATCGTTTCGACGCCACGGCCGATGACACCGAGGTGCTCCGCGCCGTCGATGGCGTCCTTGCTTACGCTTCTTCTCCCTACGCGAAAACTGCAGTGGCCACGGCCCTCGCCGAGCGCGGCCTCCGGCTCGAGACCGCCGAGACACTTGCGCGTGAAGGACTCCGCGACACCCCGCGGATGTACGAGCTCGAGAAAGCCGCCATGGACGATTACGACGAGACCGTCCGCTTCCTGACCGGCGAAGCGAGGGCGGTCCTCGGCTTCGTGCTCCTGAAGCGCAACAAGCTGACCGCGGCGGGGAAGGAGCTGCAGCTCGCCGCGAAGGAGCGCCCGCTCAGCCCCGCGGTGAACCTCCATCTCGGCACCTGGCAGGAGCGCAAGGGGGAGCTGTCGGCGGCCGAAATTACGTACGCCCGCGGCATGGCGCACGAGAACAAGGCCGACCCGAAGAACCTGAACGCGCTGCGCGCGCTCTACAACCGGCGCAAGGGATCGGAGACCGGCTTCGAGGAATACGCGGCGAACCTCCGGCTGGCCGGCTCCTCGGACGAAAAACGCACCGTGCTGGCCACGCGCCTCATCCCGGCCAAGCCGCTCGTCCAGCCGTTCGCGCTGAAGGACCTCGACGGCAAGCTGGTCTCGCTCGACGACGGAAAAGGGCAGGTCACCGTCGTGAACCTCTGGGGCATCTGGTGCGGCCCCTGCGTCGCGGAGATGCCGGACCTGCAGAAGCTGTACGAAAAGTATGCGAGCGACCCGAAGGTCCGGATCCTCACCATCAACAACGACGTCGATCCCGCCAAGGTCGCGCCGTGGATGAAGGAGAACGGCTACTCGCTGCCGGTCCTGCTCGGCCGTTCGTGGGTGGAGACGCAGCGCGCCTACGCCCTGCCGACGACGTACTTCATCGAGCCGGACGGCGGCGTGGCCTTCGTCAAGACCGGACGCATCGGCAACCTGGTGGAAGAGTTCTCCTGGCGCATCGACGCGATGAAGGCAACGGCGGATTGAGGATGAAGGATTGAGGGTTGAGGATCCCAAAGGAGGTCGCGCCTGGCTGTCGCCGTCGCGTTAAAGTGAGATCATGCTCTCGTCGCTCGTCTTCGCCGCCACTCTCTCGCTCGACCCGCAGGCCGCGGAACGCTTCGCGGATCTCGCACTCGCCTGCGTGCACAAGGAGTATCCGAACAAGATCGCGCACGTCCTGCAGTCCGACAAAGACGTCGCGCCGCCGCGTGAGCTGACGCCGGCGTTTTACGGCTGCTACGACTGGCACTCCTCGGTGCACGGGCACTGGCTCCTCGTGCGCCTGCTGCGGCTCGCGCCCGACGCACCGTTCGCCGCGAACGCGCGCGCCGCGCTGGCGCGGAGCCTGACGAAGGAGAACGTGGCCCGCGAGGTCGCATACATCAACGGTCCGGGGCGGGCGAGCTTCGAGCGTCCGTACGGGCTCGCCTGGCTCGTGCAGCTCACCGGCGAGCTGCGCGAGATGAGTGATCCGCTCTACGCCAACGTGAAGCAGCTCGAGGATGCCGCCGTCGAGCGCCTGCGGGCCTGGCTGCCGAAGCTCTCGTACCCGGTCCGCTCCGGCGAGCACAGCCAGACCGCCTTCGCCCTCGGCCTGGTCCTCGACTCGGGCGCGGGCGACGACCGCTTCCGCGAGCTCGTCCGCGCGCGCGCTCGGGCCTTCTACGCAAAAGACCGCGACTGCCCGCTCGCGTACGAGCCCTCCGGCGAGGACTTTTTATCACCCTGTCTGGCCGAGGCGGACGTCATGCGGCGCGTGCTCGCGGCGGACGAGTACGCGGCGTGGCTCACGACGTTCATGCCTCGCATGACGCTGACGCCGGCGGTGGTGACGGATCCATCCGATCCCAAGCTCGCCCACCTCGACGGCCTCAATCTGAGCCGCGCCTGGATGCTCGACGGCATCGTCTCCAGTCTGCCGGCGAACGACGCCCGCATCGCGGCGTATCGCGCGGCGTCGAATGCGCACGCCGCTGCCGGACTCGCCTCCGTCACCGGCGCGCATTACGAGGGTGGCCACTGGCTCGGCAGCTTCGCCACTTACCTCATGACGAGGCGCGGCATTCCGGCCGCCGCTTCCGCACCGCCAGCGGCGACGACCGAGCGAGACCGTCGACCGAAAGAGCGTTGACGCGTCGTCGCCCGCAACGTCACGCCAACGGCGGCGCGGCCTCGGCCAGGTGGATGCTCGACTCCACCCGCTCGCGGTGCATGAGGTAGATGCCGCAGGCGATGATCACCGCCGCCGCGATCCACGTCCGCGCCGCGGGAACGGTCTGCCAGAGGAGCCAGTCCAGCCCCACGCCCCACGCCATGGCCGTGTATTCGAACGGCGCGATGAACGACGCCTCCCCGAGCCGGAAGGCTTCGGTGATGGCCCACTGTCCGACCGCGCCACTGGCCGCGATCCAGAGGATGACCGGCCAATGCCCCGGCGCGATCGGCTGCCACCGCGGCAGCGACGCCAGCGTGGCCACGACGCCGATCGAAAGCATCAGCCAGAAGACCATGCTCTGACTCGAGTCCGTCCGCCCCAGCACGCGCACCGTGATCGCCGACAGCGCGTACCCGACCGCGCTCGCGAAGACCGCCACCGCCGGCAGCAGCACCAGCCCCTCCCCCTGCGGCCGCAACGCGAACCAGACCGCGGCCATGCCGATCGCGATCGCCCCCCACCGCCGCCACCCCACCCGCTCCCCCAGCAGCGGCACCGCGAAGGCCGTGATCAACAACGGCGCCACGAAAAAGATCGAGTACGCCTCCGCCAGCGCGAGATGCCGCACGCCGTAGATGAACCCGCACAACATCAGAATCCCCAGCGCCCCCCGCAACAGATGCAGCTCCCACCGGACCCGCAGCAGCCCCCCGAACCCGCCGGTCAGTCCAACCCACACCAGCACAAACGGCAACGACGCCAACCCGCGAATCCCCGCCAGTTGCAACGGCGGATACGCCCCCGCCAACTGCTTCATCCCCGCATCCAACAGACAAAGCGCCCCGACGGCCACGAGCATCGTGAGCCCGCCCCGCACATTGTCGCGCCGGGAGTGTGGGAGGGTGGTGATCATGCGTGCGAACAGTAGTTGAGGGGAGGGCAGCCGCGATAGGCGGGCGCGGCCAGGTCGTGCGCCCACCGGTAACTGACCCCCGATACTGATTCGTCCGCGCCACGGCGCGGACGTGCATGACCCTCGCGCGATTTTCCCGGAGAACCACGAACCTGAATTCATGCGCCGGCTCCATCCGGACGAACGAAGCGAGGACATCGTCCTGGCTGGAAACGGGACGCCCATGAGAGCGGGGTGATGTAAATGAGTGGCGGGGAGGCTTGCGACCGAGAAAAGTTGAGCGCGTCGCGGAGGGCGGGCGCGTTGGCAAGGTCACCCCTACCCCGGGACGCTTTGACGGCCATGACCGCGGCCTGCTCGAGCGCCTCGGCGGAGGTGCGGCTGGCGAGACGGATTCACTCGAACGCAGGCGCGGCAGGTCGGATGCTCCTGGAGATCCGCAATCATCGCGCGCAGCCGGGTTACCCGGTCGAGCGTGTCCACGTTGTACCGGATTGCTGCTCGGCTCCTCTGCCGACGCAGCGGCCACGGGCGTCGGTCGCCGCTCCAGATCAGTTACAGCCGCAGACGCCGCCGTGGCTGGAGCAGCAGCCCCGCTTGTCCGAGCAACTGAAACAGGTCGGAGAGCGGGTACCGTCGCAGCAGCGGAGGCCGAAGCTTGGGGGCTCGGTGATGGTGATGTTCAGCGTGCGCATGACCGAACCGCATTGGCCGCCGCCGGCGGCGAGGGTTACGGTGTCGAAGCCGGAAGAAGAGGCGGTGTAGCTGGTGGAGAACGCTCCCGAGCCGGAGCCGGAGGAGGGGAAGATCGGGTTGCGGAGTGCTGAGGAGAGGGTCCAGGACGAGGTGCCGGAGAGGAAACAGGAGAGTGAGGCGGTACTGCCGCGCTGGAGCGACGAAGGACCGGAGAGCGAGGCGGAGGACGCGGACTGGATCGTGACCACGGCGACGGCTTCGGTGCCAATGCCGCACGACGTGCTCGCGTGTCCGGACCAGGCGCTGCTGGCCGAAGCGGAGACGGTGGTGCTGCCGGATGACGGGAAGGAGCCGACACCGTCGATGGTCACGCGCGCTGCCGGATCCGAGGCTTGCCACGTCAGGACGATCGATTCTCCGGAACAGGCGCTGCTTTTCGAGGCGCTCAAGGTCAGCGTGGGGATGCGGCAGATCGGTACGCTCCCACGCGGCGTGATCGCCCGCCGGCGGCCGGAGCGCTGCGGCGGGGGTGCGGGGACGAAGAGCGGATTGAACGTGAGATAGGTGACGGGGTGAAGCTCGAGGCCGTTCGGCGCCATGCCGCGCTGCCCGTGGAGAAAGGCGAAGAAGCCGACGCCACGGACCTCGACTGGGACCATGGTCCGTTGAAATTCAGATGTCGGGATGAACCGCGCCTCGAAGGCGCGACGGGCGGCGGCGATCTGCGTGGCGAAGCGGCTTCCGTTCAGGCAGGCAGGCGACGGAATCCTGGCGACGACCGTTCGCCCGAGGTCGTCGGAGAGGACGAGGTGGTAGTCGCCGTCGAGGTCGACCTTGTACTCCGTCAGCGTGGCGGTGACCGAATAGGTCGTGGTCTCGATCGGCGGAACGCGCCGATCCTGCGGCAACGGGCGCATCGCGGGAAAGCTGTGCAGCGTAGCGATGGACGTGGTGATCGGTGCCGCGACGACGGCGGCAGCGTCGGGATCGGTGGCGATTTTGACCGGCCAGCGTTCTCCGCCGCATTGAGCGTGAACAGAGGCAGCGAACAGAAATGGCGCGACGAGAGAGACAAGCCGGCGGATCATCATCATTGAGACACGATTGCCGTGGAAACGTGGCGGCGCTCACGTAGCGGGGGGCCGAGGTCGATGGCCTCGGTCGTCGCGATTTGCCGGTGGGCGAGGCGCCACCGCTCCACGATGAGCGCTGGTCTGGGCCGCTCGAATTGAGCCATACATCGCCCACTACATCTTGACGTACCAAATCTCACGATCCTAAACTCGACCACCAGAAAGGGCAGATATGCGACCTCTACTCCTTCTCGTGACGCTTGCCGTATTCACGTTCCATCCCGGTGAGGTATTGGCGGAGCGTAGCCAGGTGACGTATCCGACGGTTGCGATGGACCAGAGCAGGCCGCGGGAGTCGGCGGCGCTGCGGCCGGGAACCGTCGCCTCTAATATCCTCAACGACGACCCGTGCACGATCGACCCCGCGTGGTGCGGGGGTGATCCCGAAATCGGCGGCCGCGGTTGCGGTAGTCTGTGCTCGACCAAGTCGTGCGGCACGAAAGCGTCGGATCAGGTGTGCCGCGCCGATAGATCGACGGGAGTCGTCTTCTATTCATGCGTCGAGGCCGCCGGGCGTTTCTGCGACGGCTATACGGACCCCAGTAATCGCTACATATGCGCAACCTGCTTTCAGTAGCGGCGCTGGCGTTGCTCGCGCAGGCGGGGAGCGCTGCCGGGGCGGCCGAGAACCGGATCGAGATCCTGGCCATGCGCGAGGGGACACGCGTCGAGGGGAGCGAGGTGTGTTTCTTCGCGGCCGATCGCGACGATGGTTTCTTCGCGAAGTTCCTGTCGACGAACGACGTGCGGTGCATGAGTGCGGCCGCGGTCCTCAACCTCCCGCCGGGGCTTTTCAACATCTTCGTGCGGAACGGTTCGGCGCTCGTTAGTTCCCATCCCACCTTCGTCGACAATGCCAATCCAGGACCGCCGAGCTACCGCGCTCTCGCGGTTTCACTGTTGCCTGCTGCAACTCTGAACGTGGAAGCGGCCAGGAAGGGGCTCGGAGAACACGAGTGGCTGGCGGTTTACCTGTCGAACGAGGGACGCCTGCAGTCGCCGGCTTCGGTTCGTCCGGTTTCGGATGACGATTCCACCGTCACCCTTCCCGCCGGCATGCCGGTCGTGCCGCTCGTGGTCAGGGACGGAGCGATCGTACGCGTGGGACGTCCGCTGCGGCTTCGCGCCGAAGAGACGGCGGTGCTGGAGCCGGTGGAGCGGTGGGGCTCGGGACGCGATGTCGTGGCGCTCGTTCGGGCGGAGCCGCCCACTTCGCCGGAGCTTCCGCGGAACGCGCCGTCCGTCCAGCTCGACGGTGGCACCGGCGACCCGCTCATCCCGGTCGTGGAACTGCGCGCGGCGGGACGGTTCGACCGCTCGCTCGCGATCTTCAAGGACGTAACAGCGGGTACGTATCGTCTGCGGTTGGCCGGCGAGGGGTGGCAGCCGGACGAAGTACCGGTCGTCAGAGCGAATACCGGCGGCGTAGTGACGGCCGAGCGCTCGATTACCGCGAAGATTGCGGCAGCGGTCGAGATTCGTACGTCGATCGGCGAGCTCGCGGGGCTGGTCGACGACGTGCGATGTCCGTCGCTCCAAAGCAAAGAGCCGGCGGCGGCCTCCGCTCCCCTGCTGCGGCTGTTCCGCTGTGATGACGATTCCCGGTCCCGTGAAGAGGACTGTGCGTTGGTCAGGAGCGTGTCGTTGTCCGCAGATCGTGCGGAGGCCGTCGTGACGTGGCCTGATCTGGCGCCGGGACGCTACGCCGTCGAGCTCACGCATCTCGGCGTCAAAGAGCGCACCGCCGAATGGAATGCTCACACCGGCGTCAACAAACCAGTGGCGGTGGCTCTGCAGCCGGAAACCGTCACCGGCCGCGTCACGCACGGCAAATCGGCCGTACAGGCGGTGGTCTCGTTCGACCATTCAGTCGTTCCGGCGGTGTCGGATCAGTCCGGAAGCTATACCGCGCTGGTGGCGGGCGGCCCCCGGCGCAGTGTGGTCACGGTACGGCTTTGTGAAAGCGACCGTATTTATCGATACCTGCCCAACGAGCCGGTCGGACCGGTGCTCGACATCACTGTGCCGAAGAACGAGCTCGTGATCCGCGTGGTCGACGAGCAACACCGGCCGATCCCCGGCGCGCTGGTTCGAGGCGGACCTCTCTTTCCCGAAGGTGATGCGGAGTACGCGGACCTGCTGTTTCCACCGACCGCCAAGTCCGGCGAGACTCGCCTCGCGAATCTACCGACCGGCGCAGCACTGCGGCTCTGCGCGTTCCACGCGCCTGATTACGATCAGGCGTGCGCGACGGACTTTCGGATGCACGATCAGGAGGCCCGTCGCGTCGAGATCATGCTTCGCTCCCGCGTCACGATGAGCGGCAGGTTGCGGTCGGCCGCGCCATTTGTGGGAGCGATGATCTGGCTCGTCTCGCAGGACGGCGTCATTCTCGATGCCGCTCGCGTCTCACCCACGGGGGAGTTCGCGCTAAAGCGCATCGCCGCGCCGGGCGCATACGTCGTCAGCGCGTCGCGCAGCCATCCGCTCGTCTCGTTCGAGATGCCGGATGCGCCAGGCCGGGAGATCGAGCTCGACGTACCATCGGGAGGGCGCGCGTTCGACGTGGTCCTCCCGCGCGACTCGCGAAAGCGGCGGCTCTCGCTCGAAGCGGGTGGGCGAATCATTCCGACCGCGGCCTTACGCATGCACCAGGCATTGCGCGGCCTGACCGACATCGCCGGACCCGGTGAGACGGTCCAGATGCGCGACGTCGCGCTCCAGGGAACGCTCACCGTCTACTCCGTTCCGTACATCACCGACTATCCGCCCGCGTGGGCCGGAATCGACCCGATCGAACGCCCGGAGCTTCGAATCGCACTGCCCCGCGCGGCGGTGACAGGGGCGGTCGTGCGTCTGGAGTGAAAGCGGCCGCCCGGGTAGGGACCCGCCCTCCTCCCTACCCTCCCTTTTGTGCGCATCCTGCTCACATCGATCAGCCAGTATCCGGCGCGGTGCGGGGGGATCGGGTCTTCGCGGGTGCATGACGTGCTGGCGAAGGGGTTGGGGGAGTTGGGGCACACGGTTCATTACCACGTGCGCGGGGGGTATGCGGGACCGTTGCCGCCCGGGGTGGTTGCGAGCGGGCGCGATGTCGGGGATGCGGACATCTACCACTTCGTCGACTATCCGGCCTCCGGGGAGCCTCCGCCGCCGGGGAAGCCGTGGGTGCGGACGTTTCATGCGCCGTTCGACACGCGAGGGCATGAGAAGGCGTTCGTGGACGGACACTTCATCTTCGTCTCGCGGGCGCATGCGCAGTCGTTCGGGGCGACGCGGTATGTCTGGAACGGGATCGATCCGGAGGAGTATCTCTACTCGGAGACGAAAGACGACTACTTCCTGTTCGTCGTCAGCTCGTTGAGCCGGGCGGAGTCGAAAGGGCTGCTGACCGCGATCGCCGTCGCGGAGCGGCTCGGCGCGCGGTTGCTCGTCGCGGGGGAGATCGACCTCGAGCCGGTGCCGGCGGCGTTCCTCTCGCCGAACGTCACGTACCTCGGTGATATCCAGGAGGAGCGGAAGGCGATCCTGTTCGCGCAGGCACGCGCGCTCCTGTTCCCGGTGCGGGTGTGCGAGCCGTTCGGGCTCGTCGCGGCCGAGGCGTTGATGTCGGGGACGCCGGTCCTCGGCAGCAGGCGGGGGGCGCTGCCGGAGCTGATCACACCGGAGGTCGGGATCCTGTGCGACACGGTCGAGGAGTACATCGACGCGGCGGAGCGCCTCGGCACGGTCCGGCCGGCGGACTGCCGCAAGCGCGCGATGACCGAGTTTCACTACCGGATCATGACGCGGCGCTATCTCGCGGAGTACGAGCGAGAGCTGGGGTGACAGCGGACTCCGTTTTTAGTCACTTCTACTTAACTAATTCAGTGCTAGACTCACTGCTTCTCTCACAACCGCTTTTACACCCTTACTTCACGCAAACCGCAGGTGCCCATGGTGAGCTCCCCGCGGCGGCGCGTGGCAATGTTCGCGGAGGCTCCCGTATGAGGAATTGCCCCTGGTCTCGTGCTGCACTCGTATCCATCCTTGCGCTCGGCAGCGCCCTGCCGATCCTGGCGCAGGACGGACGTCCCGACGATTCGACTCCCATCATCGTGCGCGGTGAAGAAGATACCGCCACGAGAGTGAACGGCGCCGAGACGGACAACCCGACCGCTCGCCTCGAATGGCAGCGGCAGGCGTGGGGCATCGTCACGCCCGCGTTCCGGCAGAACGCACTCCGGGAAGGGCAGAAGCACTCGAACAAAAAGAATGCGCCGGGACCGAAATGGGTCAGCATCGGACCGACGGGCTCGAGGTTCATCCAGAACGGCTCCTTCACCGGGCACGTGAGCGACAGCGGCCGCGCACGCACGATCCTCCCCCATCCGACCCACCCCGACGTCGTCTACTTCCTCACCTCCGGCGGCGGCTTGTGGCGCACCAACAACTGGAGCTCGCCGAACACCGACTGGTCGCCGCTGACCGACGACCTGCCGACCACCGGCGGCGGCTCGGTGGCTTTCGGTAAGAACCCGAACACGCTCTATCTCGGCCTCGGCGATCCGTACGACCAGATCCTGGTGGGCGGCTCGGTCGTGAAGTCGAAGAACGGCGGCGTGTCCTGGAGCGAGTTGATCGAGCTCGGCACCGCTGTCTCCGTGCGCGACCTGAAGGTCGACACCAGCACCAACCGCGACATCGTGCTCGTGGCCACGGAGAGCGGCCTCTATCGCTCCGCCGACGAGGGGGATACGTACAGCGCGATCTCCACCTTCAGCGGCAGGGCGGTCTGGAGCATCGTGCGCACCAGCGCCGGCTGGCTGGCCTCCTCGCAGCCCTGTCCGGCCGCGAACGTCGGGCTGCAGTGCGGCCAGGCGACCACGCTCCACCTCTCCACCGACCGCGGCGCGACCTGGGCGCCGATCACGAACGCCGGCAACGTCTTCTCCAACAACGGCCGCACCACCCTCGGCGTCGGCGCGGCGGGCGACAGCGTGGTCTACGCCTATTCGGCGACGCTCACCGACGCCGCGATGCGGGACGTCTACCGCTCCGCGGACGGCGGGCAGACCTGGGTCGCGAACGGCGTCAACTCGACGGAGATCCCGACCAACCCGGTCGCCGGCTCGATGCCGAACATGAACATCTGCCGCGCGCAGTGCTGGTACAACCAGATGATCCTCGTCGATCCGCGCGACAACGCGCGCAACACGGTCTGGATCGGCGGCGACCTCGCCACGGCGCAGACCACGAACGGCGGCGGCACCTGGACGCTCAAGACCTGGTGGCTGCCCAACCAGGTCCCGCTTCCCTACGCGCACGCGGACAATCACGCCGCCGCCTTCAAGGCCACCGGCACGCCGACGATCATGCTCGGCAACGACGGCGGCCTGAACATCACCACCGACGACGGCGCCACGGTCAGCACCGACAAGAACAACGGCCTCGTGTCGCACCTCTACTACACGGTCTCCGGCAACGCGGCGTTCCCGAACGTCGTGATCGGCGGCCTGCAGGACAACGGCACGCGCCTGCGCATCGACAACAGCACCATTCACAACCAGGTGATCGGCGGCGACGGTCTCGGCGCCGCGTACAGCATCGACAACACGAACACGGTCATCGGCAGCGTGCAGGGCTCGGGCATGCGCACGACGCTCAGCAACAATCCGCCGATCGCGTACCAGGAACATTCCGCCGCGACGGCGGGCCTCTCGGACGTCGGCTTCCCGTTCCAGACTTCGGTCACCGCCGCTCCGGCGGGCCTCGATCCCACCGGGCGGGTCTTCTTCCACTTCTCCAGCGCCCGCGTCTGGAGGAGCAACAACGGCGGCTTGAGCTGGATCCTCATCGGCTCCGCGGTCGGCGTTCCCTCGCCGGGCCTGCCGCCGGCGCGCAGGTTCCGCTCCGGCGTGCACAACCTCGGCGTGAGCCCGCTCGACCTGAACCGCATCGCGGTCGGCGCGGGCGGCGGCTTCATCGACATCACCACCAACGGCGGCGCGACCTGGACGGACATCGATCTCATCACCGCCGTCCCGGGCTACCAGGGCTTCGTCACGAACCTGAGCTGGCAGGACAACCAGAACCTCTGGATCACCTCCGTGGCACAGGCCACCGGCGCGGTCCGCGTGATCAAGGCCACGATCGCCACCCCGAGCTCGAGCTGGGCGACGGCCACGTATCAGGTCAAGCAGAACGGCCTCCCCGACCTGCCGGTCACGCGCGTGCTCTTCGACCCGCGCGACGCGACGCGAGCCACGATCTACGCCGCCACGCACGTCGGCATCTACAAGACCACGAATGGCGGCGACGACTGGGAGCCGTACGGCAACGGCCTGCCGACCGTGCGTGTCAACGACATCTACATGCCGCCGGACGGCGGCTTCATCCGCCTGGCCACGTACGGCCGCGGCATCTGGGAGCTGGCGCAGCTGGAGCTGGTCAGCGCCTCGCTGTCCGATGACGTCAGCTCGTGCGACAGCGACAGCGTGATCGACAACGGCGAGACCGGAAACCTCACGGTGACGCTGAAGAACCAGGGTCCGAACAATGTGAACCATGTGACGTTGACACTCACCTCCAGCAACCCGAACGTGACGTTCCCGAACGGCAACGTGGCGTCGTTCCCGCCGGTCCAGAAGGGCGGCGAGAGCACGGGCTCGATCCGCGTGGCGGTGAACGGCGCGGCAGGGCTCGAGTCGGCGGACCTGAAGATCGCCATCGACTCGCCGGAGCTCGGCCTCCCGACTCCGTTCAACGTCGTCTCCACGCATCGCGTGAACTACGACGAGCAGTTGCAGGGGTCGGCGACCGAGTCGGTCGAGGCGTCGAACCAGGGATGGACGGTCGCGGGCGACCCGACCACGGTCCCGAACATCGCGGCCTGGCAGCGCCGCGCGATCTCTCCGATCCGCCACCACTGGTACGGCCCCGACAACAACGGCCAGGCGGACGGCCAGAAGCCGGACGCGCCAGACGAGCAGTCGCTCACCTCGCCGCTCCTGAACGTCGGTTCCGGTCCGCTCACGATCTCGTTCCAGCACCGCTTCTCGTTCGAGGGTGGCAACTGGGATGGCGGCGTGGTCGAGCTGAGCACCAACGGCGGCGCGTCGTGGGTCGACATCGGCACGTCGGCCTACAACGGCGCCACGAACGCGGTCACGAGCGCCCCGATCGGCGCCTCGCGGCCGGCCTTCATCAACCGCATGACCGGCTGGCCGAACTTCGCCGGCGTGACGCTCAACCTCGGCACCACCTACGCGAACCAGAACGTCCTGATCCGCTTCCGCATCGGCGCCGACGAATCCACCGGCTCCCCCGGCTGGGACATCGACGACATCGCCATCACCGGCATCACCAACACGCCGTTCACGGCGCTGGTCGGTGAGACCACGGTTTGTAATTAGGGTTTAACGGCTGCAAATGGGAGGGGCTCCGCGAAAGCGGAGCCCCTTTTGTTACTCCGGCAGTTGAATGACCAGCCCCGGGAGCAACGGGGACGTAAACGGCTCCGCCGTCGTCAGCTCCAACTGGAGGGCGCCGTCGCGCTGGCGGTAGATCCTCACTGTCTTCTTCACGATGTCGACGAGCCAGTACTCCGTGACTCCGTAGAGGCTGTAGCGTTTCAGTTTGCAGGTCTCGTCGAGCTTGCGCGTTCGTTCGGAGAGGATCTCGACCACCAGGTCGGGGGCGGCTTCGACGCCGCGGTTGGTGATGATGCGTTCGTGGCCGGGCGCGATGTAGACGACGTCCGGCTGCAGGACGTCGCCGTCCGAGAGGATGACGTCGCAGGGGGCGGGCATCACCGTGCCGCCGTGGTCCAGCGTGTATTGCCACAACGTCCCGGAGATGTGCATGAGGACGATCTGGTGGATCGGGGCGGGCGCAGGATTCACGTAATGGTCCCCGTCGATGAGCTCATGCCGCTGACCGTCGTCCGGGATCAGACGGTAATCGTCGTACGTGAGCTTCGTAGTCTGCAGCGACATCGTGGGGAAATTCTACGCCTCCAGCACCGCTACCGGGAACGTGGCGAAGATGTCGCGCAGGGGCAGTTGGTCGCCTTCGATCACCTCTCCCGTGAATGCGTTTTTCCAGCGACCGGAGACGTTGATGGTGCGGTCTCCCCAGGTTTCGCCGAGGGGGAACTGGCCGGGTTTGACGAGCTGGGTGGTGAGGCGGGGGACCACCACGAGCACGCTGTCGGAGCCGCGGGTGAAGGCGATGGCGTTCGGCATGCCGGTATCCACCGCGCGATAGGCGCCGCGGAAGGCTTCGATGTTGCGGGTGCGGGTGGCCAGGGTGCGGGCGGTGGTGAAGAGCTTGATGCGGCCGTCGGTCCAGTTGCGGAGGAGCGTCTGGGGCGCGGCGAACTTGCGGAGCGCGGCCATGCGCTTGTCGTAGTCGACCGGGCGGCGGTTGTCGGGATCGACGAGGCTGAAGTCCCACAGCTCGGTGCCCTGGTAGAAGTCGGGGACGCCGGGGCTGCACGCTTTCAGGACCACCTGGGCGAGCGAGTTGAGCATGCCGTGGAAGGCGAGGCGCTTGTGGAAGCGGCGGAAGGAGTCGAGGAACGGCGGGTGCTGGATGATCGACGTCGCGAAGTCCTGCAGCGCCTTTTCGTAATCCGCATCCGGCGAGAGCCAGCTCGAGTGCGTCTTCGCCTCGCGCGCCGCTTTCTCGAGGAAGGCTCTGAGGCGGTCCGGGAGGCCGGGGAGGTCGGCTTCGTCGAGCGGCCAGACGCCCGCGAGGGTCTGGTAGATCATCAGCTCCTCGTTCGCGTCGGGAGCGTTGCCGCGCTTCAGGCCCGCGTTCGCGCGCGTCCACTTCTTCACCTCGCGCTGCCAGGCGTCTGCGATCTCGGAGATGACGCTGATCCGCGCGCGCAGGTCCTGGGAGCGCTTGGTGTCGTGCGTCGACGTCGCGTTCATGGTGTTCGGCCAGTCGCGCGCGATCTTCGCGTTGCGCTCGTGCAGCTCGGCCACCGGATCGAAGTCGCTGCCGCGTCCCGGCTCGCCGCCGACTTCGTTGAGGGACAGCAGGCGGTTGTAGTTGTAGAAGGCCGTGTCCTCGACGCCCTTGGCCATCACGCGGCCGGTGAACTGCTGCCAGCGCATCACGAACTCGAGCCACTTGTCGCGCTCCGCTTCGATGTACTTCGGCGGCTCGAGCAGCAGCACGTTCTCGATGAAGTCGAACAGCCGCACGTCGACGCTCGTGGCCCGCCGCCGCGCCTCGGCGACCGCATGGTCGATGAACGCACGGTCGCCGTCCCCTACCGGCGCCTCGCGCACGTACGTGCGGTACACCGGCATGCAGGCCGTCACTTCCAGCAGCGCGACCGACAGCTCGCTCGGCGAGAAATCGCGCGCGTTGCGGTCCGCGACCGCGAGCGCCGCCAGATGGCTGCCGAGGGCGCGCATCTCGCCGTAGAAGAGCTGCTCGATGGCCTGTTTCTTCCGCTCGTAAATCACGTTCTCGTAGGGCGCGGTGAGGCCGGTGTACGAGTGATAGAAGTCAGTCAACGCACCGAGGCCGGCGGGATTGACGAACACCGCGTTCACGGTGTCGAGAAAGTCGTAGCCGGTCGTGCCGGCGCAGCGGAGGGATGGCGGCAGTTCTTCGCCGTGCTCGAGGATCTTCTCGACCACGACGTAGAAGCGCTCCACCTCCTCGGTGGCGGGATCGCCGAGGCGCACCTGCAGCTTGTTGAGGTAATTCACCGGGTCGTACAGGCCGTCGATGTGGTCGATGCGCACGCCGGTGATCTTGTGCTCCGCGATGAGCTTCAGGATCAGCTCATTGCGCGTCTCGAACACTTCCGGATTCTCGACGCGCACGCCGACCAGGTCGGTCACGTCGAAGAAGCGGCGGTAGTTGATGGTCTCGCTGGCCGTGCGCCAGTAGGCCAGGCGGTACGCCTGCGCGTCGAACAGCCTGTCCATTAGGTCGGCGTCCTTGTTGAAACGCTCGACGGCACGGTCGAGCGCATCGTGAAACGTCTGCGACTGCTCGCGCACGCGCCAGAGGGTCTCCTTGAGGAAGCGGCTGTTGGCGATGGCGTCTTCGCTCTGCACGATGTCGCGCACCTCGATGGCCGCCCCTTCGGCGGGGAGCGAATCGACGCACTCCTGCAGCACGATCTTGTACGACTGCGGCGCGACCGGCAGGCGCTTGTCGAAGTAGCTGATGAAGAAGCCTTCCTGGTCGAACCCGAGCTGCAGCTCGCCCGACTCCAGCGCCTCGCCGTACGGCTTGCCGAGGATCGGCAGGAGGACCTTGTTGTCCCGCCAGTCGATGTCGAAGTAGTGGAGGAAGCGCGACTGCGAGCCGTTCTCGAGGACGCTCATCCACCACGCGTTCTCGTGGCTCGCGGCCATGTGATTCGGCACGATGTCGAGGAGGAGGCCCATCTGGTTGCGGGCCAGCTCCTCGTGCAGGCGGGTGAAGTCGTCGTTCGTGCCGAGCTCCGGGTTCAGCATCGTGGCGTCGACGATGTCGTAGCCGTGCATGCTCCCCTTGCGCGGCCGCAGCAGCGGCGAGGCGTAAAGGTCGCTGATGCCGAGCTCCGCCAGATACGCGACGACCTTCCGCGCGTCCTCGAACGTGAAGCCCGCGTTGAACTGGATGCGGTACGTGGCAACCGGGACGCGAACCATCAGGACTTCCACACCGCGAAGGAGCTGGGCGGCAGCGTCAGCGAGCCGCCGGAAAGAGTCGCGCCTGTATCGAGCAGCGCCGTCCACGAGCCTTCCGGCCCGTCGACCTTCTGCGCCGTGTCGCTGAAGTTGAACGCCAGCAGCACGTCGCCGCGCCGCACGAGCAGCACGCCCTGGTCGTCGAACGGGATCGGCTGCACGGAGTCGAGATCGAGCGTGCGCAGCGCCGGGACGTCGCGGCGCAGCGCAAGCAGCTCGCGATACAGGTTCCACATCGACTGATGCTCGGCGCGCTCGCGCGCGGACCAGTCGAGCTTCGAGTTGTCGAACGTCTCCTGCGCGTGCGGATCGGGCGGCTCGCCCGCCCACGTGAAGTCGTCGAACTCCTCGCGCCGCCCTTTGCGCACGGCCTCGATCAGGTCCTGGTCGGAGTGCGAGGTGAAGTACTGGAAGGGACGCTTCTCGCCGTACTCCTCCCCCATGAACAGCATCGGGATGAAGGGCGACAGGATGATCGCCGCCGCCGCGAGGCGGGCCTGGTCGTGCGAGACGAACGACGCGATGCGGTCGCCGAGCATGCGGTTGCCGACCTGGTCGTGGGTCTGGATCGATACGACGAACTGCGCGCCGTCGCGCGTCTTCGGCTTCAGGCCGTACTTGCGGCCGCGGTACGCGGAGTGCTGGCCGGTGTACAGATAGCCGGTGGTCAGGACGCGCGCGAGGTTGCTGACTTTCGGCGGGAAGCCGGCGTAGTAGCCGTCCTGCTCGCCGGTGAGCAGCGTGTGCAGGGAGTGGTGATAGTCGTCCATCCACTGCGAGTCGAAGCCGAGGCCGAAATCCTCCTTCTTCGAGATCACGCGCGGGTCGTTCAGGTCACTCTCGGCGATCATGGTGATGCGCCGGCCGAGCTCCTCGGCGCGACGGTGCACGGCATCGCAGAGGTCCTGCAGGAACGGCTCGGCGGAATGGTCGACGATCGCGTGCACCGCGTCGACGCGCAGGCCGTCGAAGTGGAATTCGTCCACCCACTGCAGCGCGCTGTGGATGAAGAACCAGCGCACGTCGTCGCTGCGCGGGCCGTCGAAGTTGAGGGCGAGCCCCCATGGCGTTTTGTAACGATCCGTAAAGTACGGCCCGTACTGTCCGAGGTAGTTCCCTTCCGGGCCGAGGTGGTTGTAGACCACGTCGAGGAGGATGGCCAGGCCGCGCTGATGGCAGGCATCGACGAGGCGCTTCAATGCGCGCGGGCCGCCGTACGAATCCTGCACCGCGTTCATGTACACGCCGTCGTAGCCCCAGTTGCGCGAGCCGGGGAACTGCGCGACCGGCAGCAGCTCGACCGCCGTCACGCCGAGGGACTTCAGCTCGTCGAGGCGCGGAACGATCGCGTCGAACGTCCCCTCCTCGGTGAACGTGCCGACGTGCAGCTCGTAGACGACATAGTCCTCGAGCGCGACGCCGCCCCACCCTTCGTCGTGCCATTCGAATGCTTCGCCCACGACTTCCGAGGGGCCGTGCACGCCTTCGGGCTGCAGGCGTGAGGCGGGATCGGGGCGCTCGTCGCCACCGTCGAGGACATACAGGTAGCGCGTCCCTTCACCGCAGTCGACGGCGGCCTCGTGGTAGCCAGTGGGCGTCTTCTGCATCGGGACGCGCCGCTCCTCGGGCGCGACGATGTGCAACTCGACGCGTTCGAGCTCCGGAGCCCAGACGCGGAACTCCGTACGGTTGCGATCAACCAGCCGCGCGCCGAGGCGGAGGCCAAAAGGGGGGGCGGTGTTTTCGTGCTGCGCACCGGCAGCGGGGAATGTCTCCGAGCCGGGGACGGAGGTGGCTTGAACGTCGGACAAACCGGTTACCTTTCTTCTTCTGTCGTCTCTTCGCGTGCCTCTTCGGATGCCGAAGACATCAGGAACACCGCGCCGAGCGGAGGGATGGTGATGGTGGCGGACCAGCGGCGGCCGTGCAGCGGGATCGGGACGGCGTCGACGCCGCCCATGTTTCCCTGGCCGCTGCCGCCGTAGAGAGGCGCGTCGCTGTTGAGGACTTCGCGCCAGTGCCCGCCGCGCGGCACGCCGATCTGGTAGTTGTGCCGTGGCAGCGGCGTGAAGTTCAGCGCGACCACCACCGACTCGTCGGGACGGGACTTCGATTTGCGCAGCAGCGTGACGATGCTGTTCTCGGTGTCGCAGCAGTCGATCCACTCGAAGCCGTCCGGCGAATTATCCAGCTCGTGCAGCGCCGGGATGTCGCGATAGGCCTTGTTGAGGTCTTCGACCCAGCGGTTGAGCCCCGCGTGCATCGGGTTGTCGAGCAGGTGCCAATCGAGGCCGGTGTCGTGGTTCCACTCGCGGTACTGCGCGAGCTCGCCCCCCATGAAGATGAGCTTCTTGCCGGGGTTCGCGTACATGTGCGAGAACAGCAAGCGCAGGTTGGCCATGCGGCGCCATTCGTCGCCCGGCATCTTCCCGATCAGCGAGCCCTTGCCGTGCACCACTTCGTCGTGCGAGAGCGGCAGCACGAAGTTCTCGGTGAAGGCATACATCATCCGGAACGTCAGGTCGTTGTGGTGGAACTTGCGGTGTACCGGCTCTTTCGCGAAGTAGCGCAGCGTGTCGTGCATCCACCCCATGTCCCACTTCATGCCGAACCCGAGTCCGCCCACATACGTGGGGCGCGAGACCATCGGCCACGCGGTCGACTCCTCGGCGATGACCTGCACGTCGGGATGGACCTTGTAGACGTCCTCGTTCACGCGGCGCAGGAACGAGATCGCCTCGAGGTTCTCGCGGCCGCCGAACTCGTTCGGGATCCACTCCCCCGCCTTGCGCGAGTAGTCGAGGTAGAGCATCGACGCGACCGCGTCCACGCGCAAGCCATCGACGTGATACTCCTCGAGCCAGTAGAGCGCGTTGGCGAGCAGGAAGTTCCGGACCTCGTTGCGGCCGTAGTTGAAGATCAGCGTGCCCCAGTCACGATGCTCTCCCTGCCGCGGGTCTGCGTGCTCGTACAGGGCGGTGCCGTCGAACTCCGCCAGCGCGAATGCATCCTTGGGAAAATGTCCAGGGACCCAGTCCAGGATCACACCGATCCCATGCTGGTGGCACTCGTCTACGAATGCCTTGAAATCCTGCGGCCGCCCGAACCGGCTGGTCGGCGCGTAAAAACCGGTGACCTGGTAGCCCCAGGAACCCGAGAACGGGTGCTCCATCACCGGCAGCAGCTCGATGTGGGTGAAACCCATCTCCTTCACGTACGGAATCAGCCGCTGGCCGATCTCGGCGTAGGTGAGGTAGCGGTCCCCCTCCTCCGGAATCCTGGCCCACGATCCGAGATGGACCTCGTAGGTGGACATCGGCCGGCCGAACCAGGAGTCACTGGCCGCGCGCGTGCGCATCCACTCGCCGTCCTGCCAGGGATGCTCCGGCCGGCAGATGATCGACGCGGTCGCGGGTGGCAGCTCGAACGCCTGCCCGTATGGGTCCGACTTCAGCAGCAGCGCTCCGTGCCGAGT
>DASQJY010000004.1:0-91588 GCA_035630815.1 Thermoanaerobaculia bacterium | reverse complement strand
CAACGGCGGAGAGGTGCAGCGGATCATCGCCGGCGCCTGGTCCGACGTGGGGCTGAAGGTCCCGCTCTTCGCGTGCACGTCCACGGTGCACACCCCCCATCGCAGGCGGCGGCAGCCGGTTGCCGCGGCGATCGGGAACGTTTCGAAGTGGCGTCAGCGTCCCGCACGCTGACCCTCGAAGACCTACCCGCGGCGGATGCGCTCGGCGCGCTCCTGAGCTCCGAGGCTCCGCCATCCACCGGCCGTCCTGGCCGAATGGAGAACACACCATGAGCACCAATCCGAAACACGTCGAACAGATGTCCGCGAAGACGCCGTCGTTCAAGTCGATCGACCGCGAGATCCGCACCCTCACCGCCGAGATGCAGCAAGAGCAGACCCTGATGCCGGAGACGCAGAACGGGCGCATCGCGCGCCTGCTCAAGATCTACAACGGCATCAAGCCGCTGCTGACGGTCATCAGCGCGCTCCCGCTGATCCCGAGCGGCTGGCGCGGGGCGCTGGTCCTCTTCAACAACGCGCTTGCCGCCGTGGCCGCCGGCGCGGGAACGGACGACGTCACCGCCGACTTCAAGGCGGGGAAGGACCTGTGAGGCGCGCCATGCCGACCCGCAAGATCGGCCGTGACGCCTCCTCCGGCAGGTTCATTTCCGTCACCGAGGCGCGGGAGCGTCCGGCGACGTCGATCGTCGACACGATCCACGTCTCGCGCAACGGCGTGCGCCGTCTCAAGCGCCGCCGCGCGGTTCGTCATCTGACGGAGGAGAACCAGAACGAGACGGCCGGCTTCAAGGCCGGACGCGACCTCTAACCCATTCACGTAGTTGACCCGGTGGGGCGCGCCCGTGCGCGCTCCACCCCTTCGGAGGACACCATGAACATCAAGAACTATCCGCTCAAGCGCGGACAGTGGTTCGAAGAAGCAACCGAGAAAAAGTACGTGGTCTGGCATGGCACCGCCGGCCGCACGCTGCACACGCCGTCGTCCGGCCGCCCCGGCCGCGCGACGACGTCGATCGATGGCTGGAACCTCGACGCGCTCCGCGTCGGTGCGCCGTACCTCGTCGACCGCGACGGCACGATCTACAAGACCTTCGACGACACCGCCTGGATCTACCACCTCGGCATCAAGGGCACAAACGGCCGCTACGACAAGTCGTCGGTGGCCATCGAGTTCGCGAACGAGCTCGGTCTTGCGTTGGACGGCGACCGCCTCTACGCCTTCGGCATGAACACCCCGAACACGGTCTACACCGGCCCGTTCTTCGCCTTCGACTGGCGCGACTACAGCTACTTCGCCCAGCTCGACGAGGCCCAGGTGGACGCCGGCATCGAGCTGACGCTGGACATCTGCCGCCGCCACGACATCGAGCCGTCCTTCTATTACCCCTCGACGACGTTCGACTTCCCGCGCTGCTTCCAGGTGGCGACCATCGTCTGTCACTCGAACTGCCGGCGGGACAAGACGGATCTGGCGCTGCCGGATTGGGTGTACGAGAAGGTGGAGGGAGCGGGGATAAGGTTGGTTTCGTGAGGGTGCGCGCTTCGCGCGGCGTCTCGTCCAGAGGCGCCGCAGCGTCATCAGAGTATCGCTGTAACTGAAGAACGCTGAGGCGGCGCGGATTCGGTTGGTTTCGTGAGCGAATGGGTCTTCACGCGGCCGCGGTTCTGCCGCCGCCGCGTGTGCTGCAGTTGGCGCACTGCTGGCGTGCAACGTCATTGATCAGGATGCGAAAGGGCTCGGCCAGTTCAGTCGGCTTCGTCCTCCTGCGGGCCGAAGGCTCCGATCCGGAACCCGAGATTGAGTCCAATGAACCAGCCGAATTCAAATTGTTCGCGCCCCTGAAGGATCTTGCTGTCAGGCGCCAGCTTCGCGCCCGTTTCCACGTCCGGAAAGCGGAACACACTGCGCATTGCTAGGCCTGCCGCGAGTCCCGCCAAAGCCCGATTGCCGAATGTCCGAATTCGAATGCTGGGACCGAGGTAGATGGAAAGACGCCGGTTGGAGGGAGTCGCGAGGCCCAGGGACACGCCGATCGTCTGGTAGTTCTGTGGAATGAAATTGACGAAGATGCCGCTGTCCTGAACGACATTGTCCGCGTCTCGCACCTCGACCACCTCGACTGTCGCGCCAGGGGGGTTCGTCGGCTTCGTCACCACCTCGTGATCGACTTCATCGGATACGGACAGAAATCCGCCGCTCTCCACCTTCCATCGCGCGAATCCGACCGGAACGAAAGCTGCGGCGAAATCGGAGCCGACGGTCACTCCGACTGCAATCGTTGGTGTAGTGCCCTCGGTGACAAGCGACAGTTTCGAGCGCGTCTGATTCTGCGCGCGCAGAACCTTCTTGGCGGAGCCTACTGTTCCCCACATACCACCCCATGTCGGCTTCACCCAACGCAGCGTATGCACGGCGATGGTAATGGGCTGTGGAGTCCCGGCGGGAATCTCCAAGTGGTCGCAAGTGAGATTGTCGCCGCCGATGGAAGGGCATGTACTGCTCGGCTTGAGATCTTCCGCGTGGATGGCGATCACGCGAACGGATTGTCCTGAAGGGATGCCGGCGATGCGGATCTCGGATACTTCCTCGCCGCTTACGAGCAGGCCAGGTTTGCAGGCGAGTGCGCGTCTGACCGTTCTCGGTTTTCGTGCTCCACAAACACTCGACACTCCGTGTGAATCCCTCCGCCTTCGTGAACTCCGCGAACGCGTCCCGCTCCGCGTCGCTGACCGCCTGTTGAGCCAGTCTGGTACTGGACGCCGCGAGGTCCTCCAACGTCGCCGGCGACGGGAAAGCGGCCTCGATGATGGTTGCGTCGGCGGCAAGACAAGCGCTGAACAGCTTTTCGCCGACCGCCTTTTCGGCCTCGTCGAGCTTTGCTTGTGTCGCCGCGTCACGAAGCTTGGTCGTGGCGTTGGGCGGAGCAAAATCTTTCCAGAAGCCGGCAGCGGCCTCGGCCACCACCTTTCGAAATTGCGCTTCGCGTCCGGCGAAGATGATGTGCAGTTGCTGGATGGTCTTGGATTTGTCTGAGAACTCGCTGCGAATCGCGTCGTGATGAGTCGTCATCAACTTCGCGACCGGCGCAAACGCATTCGTCGAGATTCTTCCAAGCACCTCGCGGCAAGCCGCAAGCTCTTCTTTCGTCGGAGTATCTCCGGCTTGCTTGCAATCATTCGCCCCCAGGGCCGGAGTGCCTTCTTCGAATTTGGTCCGAAGCGCCGTACAGTGCTCGGTCAATTTCACACTGAGACTTGCGGCGGTCGGTGGATCTGCTGCAAAAGCGGCAGTGCTCACCACAGCGATGACGGCGAAGTGAACGACTCGTATACCGAAGTGCGGTTCCCTCATCAGTCCTCCTCCTGCGCGATTACGCGCTTAGACCCTATTTGGAGTGACAGCAAGACGCTCAATTCCTACCTGCGCTGCCGCTCATCCGGCTTGCGAAGCATCGCGAGCTCCCCTCGCCCCCCCTGCTCGGGACAGCACCGGAGTAGCCGGCCGAGTCATCCCGCTTGATCCAACCACCGCGGCGTGATCTTTCTATTTCCACTGAATTACACGCCTCTATTTCGGGCTCTTCGGGATCTCAAGCGGCAGATCCACAGGTTCTCCTTTGACACATGCCTTTTTCGGTACCGTAACGGTGACGGACGCTGTACAGCAGAAAGAGTACGTTCCCGTCGATACGTCCGTTGCGCCGTTGAGGCTCACGGTGAGATTGATCGTCTGCCCCGGCGCGGCGCCAGATACGAGGATCGGCGGCAGAGTGATCGGAGTATTGGGAGGTAGCGCGATCTGAGTGAAACTTGGCGTGAACGTGACGCCTGCGGTCGTGGACACGATTTGCACTGACTGTCCGGCGGTAGGGCCGTTATTCGTTACCGTGAGCTCGAGGTAACGCGTACCGTCAGGACGGCACTTGAACACCGCCCGCACATCGATGCACTGACGGCACTCGGGAAGGGTGAAGCAGACTCGCTGCTCCGGACAGCACCACGCGGACGGACCTTCCCCGCCGAGAAGCCGCACGTTCATGCACACGCGATCTCCCGGTTTGGGATTGGTGACGCTCAACGTGCCGGACAGACTTCCTTGTTCACCCGGCCCCACCGGAATCGGGAGATGGTACGGGGAGACGGGCGATACCACCGTGGTGCCTGGCGTGCCCGAGGAAAGTTCGATGCTCGTCACCGGCGCGGAGAACGGGCTATGGTTCGTGTAGGAGAAGCTCCACGAGTACAGGCCAATGCCACCGTTCTCGCGCTCGCAAACAATGCTCTGCTCGCCCACGCGGGCGCACGGACACGTGGGAGCGGCCACGTTTGAATACGTGTACGGCGACTCGCCCACCGAAACAACATCAGTCAACGGATTGTGCTTGCCACTCGCCCCGTTGTACCGAACGAGTCGATTGTTCGTGCGATGGACCGCCCAGACGTCATTGTTGGCATCAACGATCAGGCCACGAAGATCGCTCGTTCCGACGGTGGGTCCTGCCGGCAACGTGTTCGTATCCCAGACGACGGTTCCATTGGGCCGCGACTTGACGACGCGTCCTGTGGTCGCGCCGGAGATGATATTGCCATCGAGGTCGACGGCCACCGCGAGAGCGGCGAACTGCGGGACGCTCGTCGAGCTTGCGTTCTGAAATCCGACACCGGGCTCGTACACGATGTACGTATGACTTGCCTGGTCGGAGAAGTAGATTTTACTTCTGACGTCGCATCCTGTCAGTAGAGAGACGGCGTAATTCGTACCGACCGACTGATGGCTGAGAACGTCCACGAGCACAGGGGCGGTCGGTTTCGTATCGATCTGCGCCACGGTCACGCCGTTCGACGCACTCCACAGCATCCCATTTGCATCCACCGCGCAGCCGTACGGAGTGTGCTGCAGTGCTCCCTTGTCGGTAAGAATCGGCCCGGCGAGCACCTGTCCAGTGGCAGCACTGACTTTGAAATACCGGCGCGTCCTGTAGAGGCCGACCCAAAGTGCACCGTTAGGATCGATGCAAAGCGCGCGGCCCCAGCTTCCTTTGTCCGCCGGGTCACCGATCTCGACGGCCCATGCCACACGCTTGTCCTGCAGCTCGCCCGGATCGAGCACGTTGTCTCCATCCGTGTCGATCAGGGGCAGCGCCGCCGAGCTTGTCGACGTCGGACCAAGGCCGGACGCGAGGATTTTAAGAAGGACGGGACGGTGATTGGGATCGAAGAACCGGTTCAAAACGTAGGCATTGCCGCTCGGGTCCACGACGATGCGTGACGGAGCTGGCCCCGACCACGCCGCGTGTATCGGCGATGTCGATGATCCGAACCACGTGCGGTATCTCGCTACCTCGTGGTTCACAGTCGCGTTGATATCGATTTTCGAGACCGTATCTTCGCCTGCATTTGCGACCCAGATGTGTTGTGCGGAGGCGGGTGTTTCGTAAAACATCCCCAAAACGATCAACGACACGATTGCCGCTACCCGGGCGATCATCAGGACTTGCATGGAGTACCCCTCTGTTTAAAGGAGAGTCGCAGAAGCGGCTGATCCCTACCCCGTGATGATATCGGCGCACATCGGTGAGGTCCGCGGGGCGTGCTGCAGTTGGCGCGCCGTCGGCGTGCAACTGAGCATGCCGCACCGAACCCGCCGCTGAAGCGTTCAGCCTGACGGCTGTAGCGCATTCAGCAGCCCTCGCGCCTGCGTGATACCGCGCTGGTCGCCGAACGCCATATGCGCGTCGTATGCGCGCGTCGCGTAGCGCTCGGCATCCTCCAGCTTTCCTGCTTTGAGCGCGACGTGCGCCAGGGCGACGTACGACTGCGCGGCGCCATGTTCGTCCCGGCCGCGGCTGAGGCGAATGCGGAGACTTTCGAGAAACGTCTTTTCGGCAGATGCATAGTCGCCGCGCAGGAACTGCAACTTGCCGAGATTGTGCAGCGACTGGCCGACACCTCGGTGATCGCCGAGATCGCGCTTGAGCGCGCAGCTCTGCTCCAGCGCGGCGATGGCCGGCTTCCACTGATGCTGGTTCATATGCACGATGCCGATGTTGTTGAGGCTTTTGGCGAGCCCGCGAAGATCGCCGGTACGCTTTTCGTACTCCGCCACGCGCCGGTGTTCGCGAAGGGCCTCCGCGCGGCGATTGAGGTACTCGAGCGCGACCGCCCGATGACTGCGAATCTGCATGAGCAGCCACTCCGGGCATTTCGAGGGTCTGGCGATCTTCAGAGCCTGATCGTAGAAGCGCAGCGCGAGGCGGTAATGGCCGCGCCGCCGCGCGATGACGCCGCTCTGATCGAGCACCAGTGCGCGTATGTCCGCCGGCCCCCTTTTGGACGCGGTCCGCGCCTTCCGAGCGGTAACCGCCGCGGCGCGCAGATCCGTCCCGTACTTCTCCAGCACCACCGCGCGGGCAACGAGAACGCGCGGTGATGCACGACGTTTCGTCGCGTGTTGAAAAACTCGCGTCCCGAGCTCGAAGGCGCGCGCTTCCACGAGGGCATACAGGATGGCAATTGCCGAGGCGTCCGGTTCCGGCAGCAACCCGTCGGCAGCAGGCGCGACGTCCGCAGGAAGGCGAACCGGCAACCGGCCAAAGCCACGTCGCGGCCGCAGGAGGTCCAGCATCTCGCTGGTTTCACCGGCGAAGAGGTCGAGCGAGCCGGCCCACGCTCGCGCGCATTCGGCTGCGGGGCGGGCGTCCGACTTCCGGCGCGCCTGGCCGGCCAAGGGGCGGATGGGCGAATCGCGTTCGTGAACGATCCACAGGCCGGGTGCAGTTCGCTGGACGTTCAGCAGCGCGGGGCGAATGTCGAAGTCGTCTCGTCCGGAGTAACCGAGGACGATGAGCGGCCGGTCCTCGATCAGAGCGCCGAGAAGGTGCGCCTGCGGCACCGACAGTCCCTGACCCACCTGCCGAACCGCGAGTGCGACGGATGACAGCGCCTCGCCGGCGTTTCCGCCGCCGAGCGATCCATGAATCTTGAAGAGGATCGACGTCGGGGCGACAGCGCCTTCGACTGCTGTCCCCACGACGGTCTGATGACGAGCTCCGATCGCATCGCCTGCCTTTTCGATGAGGGTGTCGAAGTTCGTCGTGATGATGCAGCAACCCGCGCCGAGGGCGGCGCCGAGAAAGCCGTGCCATGCATTCGGCTGCCCGTGCAGCGCACGCAGTAGAGGCTTGGCGGCGTCGACTCCAAGGTGCTCCAGAAGAACGTCCGTGATCACCTCCGGACGAAGTCCAACCAGTACCTTCACGACGGCACGGGCGAGTCCGGGTGGCAGCTTCAGCGGCTGGAGCACCGGAGCGATCAGACTCGCCACCAGGCCGGCCGCGAGCGGAAGACTGGATGGTGGCGGAGCCGAAACGCCGGCGCCGACGAAGAACGTCGCCTCGCCTCGCCGGATCACGCCGCGCCAGTACGCCTGATCGATCGAGGTGCTGCGCATGAGCCGCCAGAGTGCCATGCGTGCACCCCCTGTGACCACCCTCACACCCACCCGTGCGCTGCGTCGCTGATGGCGCGTGTGTTGCGACGAATGATGTCTGCGGAGGTCCACCATGACGGCAACACTGATCCCACCCCTCGAGGAAACCAAACCCTTCACCACGCACACCATGCGCGCGGCCGTGTTCCATGGCGTCGGCGACGTGCGGGTCGAGGACGTGCCGCGGCCGCATGCCGGTCCGGGCGAGGCGCTGATCCGGGTCACCACGACCACGATCTGTGGGACCGACCTGCACATCGTCAAAGGGGAGTATCCGGTCCGGCCGGGGCTCGTCATCGGGCATGAGCCGGTCGGCGTCATCGCGGAGCTCGGGCCAGGCGTGACCGGCTACCAGATCGGCGATCGCGTGCTCGTCGGCGCGATCACGCCGTGCGGACAATGCAACGCCTGTCTCTCCGGCCATCACTCGCAGTGCGGTCATGGCAATGACTGCGAGGCGCTGGGCGGCTGGCGCTTCGGGAACACCATCGACGGCGCGCAGGCCGAGTATCTGCTCGTGCCGAACGCGCAGGCGAACATGGCCGTCATCCCCGACGAGCTCACCGACGAGCAGGTCGTCCTGCTGGCCGACATCGCCTCCACCGGCATCAGTGGCGCCGAATCGGGCGAGGTCACCCTCGGCGACAAGGTGGCGGTCTTCGCGCAGGGCCCGATCGGCCTCTGCGCCTCGGTCGGCGCACGGCTGCTCGGCGCGTCGATGGTCATCGGCGTCGACGGCGACGACGCGCGCATTGCCATGGCGAAGAAGATGGGCGTCGATGTGGTGCTCGACTACCGCAAGGTCGACGTGGTCTCGGAGATCCGCCGTCTCACCGGCGGCGGAGTGGACGTGGCGATCGAGGCGCTCGGGACGCAGCCGACGTTCGAAAACGCCTTGCGCGTCCTCCGTCCGGGCGGCACGCTCTCCAGCCTCGGTGTCTACTCGGGCAGGCTGGAGATTCCCTACGACGCATTCGGCGCCGGCCTGGCCGACGTCCGCATCATCACGACGCTCTGCCCGGGCGGCAAGGAGCGGATGCGCCGTCTCCTGGACATGGTGCGCAGCGGCCGGCTCGACCTCCGTCCGCTGATCACGCATCGCTTCCGGCTCGCGGAGATCAACGAGGCCTACCGCGTCTTCGGCGGGCGGCTCGACGGTGTGATGAAGGTGGCAGTGACGCCGTGAACGCGACGGGACGACCGGGGGCCTCCGGCGGCCGGGGTCACGGACCCCGGACCCCGTTGGTTGGCCCAGCCTCCACTCGACAGTCGCGCAAGCAATCACAGACGTCGCCATGGAGGCTGTGCCAAACCAAGTGGGGTCTGGGGCCCTCGGCCCCAGCCGCCGGAGGCCTCTCGTCGTTGCTCACGCCCGCGCGCGAACCTTCTCCTCCACCGCGTGGGCGTGACGCTCGAGCGTATCGATGAAAGCGTGCATGAACTGGTCGGCCTCCGACCAGTTCGTGTACACGTAGTCGCGCGTGGTGTGGGTGTCGCGGCCGGCGATGCGCGACGCGAATTTCATCAGGAGCCGCGTGACCGGATCGTACTTTGTGTAGAGCACCGCGCCGGCGAGGGAGAGGCGAAGGTCGGGCTGCCAGCCGGTGACGCGAATAAAGTCGTCGACGTACTCCTCCGCCTTGGCGCGGCCGTCCAACGCCGCCGCGGAACCGCTGACGGAGACGAAGGCGGTCGGGATCGAGGAGAGCCAGGCCAGCTTGCGCGCGACGAAGCGGCGAAGCACGCTCGCGTGCCGGCCGAAATGGACGGAGCCGGCGATCAGCGCGGCATCGCAGCCGTCCAGCGCGGTCGCGCGCGTCTGCTTCACGTCGATGATTGCGCAGTCGAACCCCCGAATGGCGGCGATGGAGGCCAGGCGCTCCGCGATAGCTGCCACGTGGCCGTGGCGCGATGCGTAGACGAGGGCGATCTTCGTGGCCATGACGTCAGTCTGCGCGCGGGGTCCGGCCTCCGCCGCATTGCCGGTCAGCGCGCGGAGTGACGACCGTCACCGGCCCATGTGTTTTCCGGCATCTCGCGATGTTCCGCCGGTGCGTACCTTGACGGCATGGCTTCAGCCGGTCTTCACATCGAGATCCGCGGAACGGTGCAGGGTGTCGGTTACCGCCCCTGGGTCTATCAGCTCGCCCGCGGCCTCGGCATCGGCGGACGGGTGTGGAACCACTCACGCGGCGTGTCAATCGAAGCCCATGGGAATGAGGACGCGCTGCAGCACTTTGCCGCGACGCTGCGATCCGAGGGGCCGCCGGCGGCGCGCGTGCAGGCGGTGGTTTGTTCCGGCGTCGCGTATAGGGATGGCGCGACGTTTGTCATCGACGAGAGTACTGCGTCCGGTGAGCACCGCGTTTCCATCCCGGCCGACCTGGCCACGTGCGACGACTGCCTGCAGGAGCTGTTCGATCCGGCGGACCGCCGCTATCGGTATCCATTCATCAACTGCACGAACTGCGGCCCACGCTACTCGATCGTCACGGGCGCTCCCTACGACCGGCCGAAGACGTCCATGGCGCCCTTCGCGATGTGCGCGCGTTGCCGCGATGAGTACGACTCGCCGGCCGATCGCCGCTTTCATGCGCAACCAAATGCCTGTCCGGCGTGCGGTCCGCGCATCACGGTGGCCGCGCCCGACGGCCAGGAGCTCGCGATTCCCGACCCGATCCGCTTCGCCGCACGCGCACTGCGCGCCGGCATGATCGTCGCGCTGAAAGGCCTGGGCGGGTTTCACCTGGCATGCGACGCGACGTCGCCGAGTGCGGTGAACCGCCTGCGCGAGCGAAAGCATCGCGAGACCAAACCGTTCGCGATGATGGTCCGCGATCTCGCCGAGGCGGAGACGCTCGCCGTACTCACCGAGGAGGCACGCGCGCTGCTCGTGTCGACGGAGCGTCCGATCGTCCTGGCGCAAGGGCGCCGTGAGCCGCTCGTCGGCCTCTTTCTCCCGTACACGCCCCTGCATCACCTCCTCCTCCACGACGCCGGCGTCCCGCTGGTGATGACCTCCGGCAACGTCTCCGATGAGCCGATGGTCACGACCAACGCCGACGCGCTGGCACAGCTCGGCGACATCGCCGACGTCTTCCTTGTGCATGATCGAGAGATCGTGACGCGTGTCGACGATTCCGTCGTGCGCGTGATCAGCCGCGCGCCGGTCCTCCTCCGCCGTGCGCGCGGCTTCGTTCCTCGACCCATCGAAACCGGGCGCGAGTTCGCCGAGCCGATCCTCGCCTGCGGCGCGCACCTGAAGAACACCTTCTGCATCGCCGCCGGCAACAACGCGTTCCTCGGGCCACACATCGGCGACCTCGAGTCGGTGGCCACGCTGCACGCATACGAGACGGCGATCGAGCGGATGCAGGAGTTCACCGGCGTCGCGCCGCGCGTCCTCGCGCACGACCTCCATCCCGACTACTTCTCCACGCGCTACGCGCTGGCGCGGGAGGGGGTGGAGACCATCGGCGTCCAGCATCACCACGCGCACGTCGCCAGCGTGATGGCCGAACACGGGCTCGAAGGACCGGTCATCGGGATCGCGTACGACGGCACCGGCTTCGGCACCGACGGCACGTCATGGGGCGGCGAGATTCTGATCGCGCGCTATGGCGACTTTGAACGCTTCGCCACGTTCCGCCCGATCGCGCTCTCCGGCGGCGATCAGGCAGTCCGCCACCCGTGGCGGGTCGCACTGGCGCTGCTCGACGACGCATTCGAAGGGGAGGCGCCGCTCGACCTCATCCCGCTGTTCCGCGGGCTGCCGCCGCACGAGATCGCCGCCGTGCGCCGGATGATCGCCTGCAACTTCAACACGACGCCGGCCCGCGGTGTCGGCCGCTATTTCGACGCCATCGGCGCGCTGGTCCTCGACATGCCGGTCGCACGTTACGAAGGTGAAGTGGCGTTCCAATGGAACATGGTCGCGGACGCGGCGGAACGCGGACGCTATCCGATCGTGATCCGTGACGGCGTCGCCCCGTGGGAGATCGATCCGCGTCCGATCGTGCGCGGGGTGTTCGACGATCTGTTCGCGCGCTGCACCCCAGCCACGATCTCCGCGCGCTTCCACAACACGCTCGCCGCGGCGACGATCGAGCTCGCCCGCGCGGCGCTGGCGATGCACGGCGACATGCCGGTCGTCCTGAGCGGGGGCTGCTTCCAGAACGCGCGTCTCGCGGAATCGATCCTCGACGGGCTGCGGCCGGATGTACGCGTGTTCATGAATCGCGACGTTCCCCCGGGCGACGGCGGCATCGCCCTCGGCCAGGCATTCGTTACCGACGCAAAGCTGCGCGCGGGCACCATCGCAGAGGAGGCACTCGCATGTGTTTAGGAGTTCCGGGCCGCGTGATCGAGGTGCGCGAGTTCACCGCCACGGTCGATTTCTGGGGTGTCCGCAAGGACGTGAGCCTCATGATCGTCGACGAGCCGGTCGCGCCGGGCGACTACATCCTCAACCACGTCGGCTTCGCCATCCGGCGCATTCCGCCGGAGTCGGTCGCGGAGACGCTCGCGCTGTACGAGATGCTCATCGCCGGCGATGACGCCGATCTCATGACCAGCGACATTCGCGGTGAGATCGAGGGCACGTCGTGAACGCCACACCGCTGCAGTTTCGCGATCCTGTGCTCGCGCGCTCCATGGCCGCCACGCTGCAGCGCCTGGTGGCACAACTCGACCGGCCGGTCGCGGTGATGCACGTCTGCGGCAGTCACGAGCAGGCCATCGCCAAATTCGGATTGCGATCGGCCTTTCCGAAAGCGCTCGACGTGATCATGGGACCGGGTTGCCCGGTCTGCGTGACCGATGTCCCCGAGGTTGATGAAGGAGTATTGCTGGCTCGGCAGGGAGTGCGCATCGCCACGTACGGCGACATGCTGCGCGTGCCCGGCACCGTGCAATCGCTTGCCGATGCGCAGGCCGACGGCGCGAAGATCGACATCATCTACAGCCCGCGGCAGGCCGTGGAGATCGCGCGAGGGACATCCGAGGAGGTTGTGCTGTTCGCCAGCGGCTTCGAGACCACTGCTGTGGCTACGGCCGCGGTCATCCTCGACGATCCGCCGCCGAACTTCTCGGTCCTCTCCGCGCACAAATACATCCCGCCGGTGATGGAGATCGTCGCCGAGATGCCGGGCTCGCGGATCGAAGGATTCCTTGCGGCCGGTCACGCCGCGGTGATCACCGGGTCCGATGTGTTCGAGCCATTCGTCGAGAGGAACGGCGTGCCGGTGGTCATAGCCGGCTTCGAGCCGATGGACATTCTCGCGGGACTGGTCGAGCTCGTGGAGCTGATCCTGGCGAAGACACCGAAAGTCGTGAACGCGTTCCCGCGCTGCGTGACGCGCGAAGGCAACCTCGCCGCGCAGGAGCAGCTCTGGCGCGTCTTCCGCCAGATCGGCGGACGCTGGCGCGGCATCGCCCACGTACCGAACGGGAACCTCCGCCTTCGCGACGAGTTCGCGCATATCGACGCGCGCAAACGCTTCACCATCGACCTCCCGTCGCTCTGGGATTTCGCGCCGCCCGCACTCGCGCGGCAGTGCATCTGCGGCGACATCATGGCCGGCATCCGCAACCCGCGCGACTGCCGCCTCTTCAACAAAGAATGCACTCCCGAGAACCCGATCGGCGCGTGCATGGTCTCGAATGAGGGGACTTGCAAGATCTGGCATTTGTACGGCGGCGTTCCTGACCTGGAGGCCAGCGCATGAATCGCGTGGCATTGAAGCAGGGCGGCGGCGGACGCGCCATGCGCGCGTTGATCGAGAAGGTCTTCGTCCGCGACTTCGCCGCGCTGCCGTTTGAAGGCGTCGGCATCTCGGCGATGGACGACGGCGCCGCGATCCGGCTCGGCGACGAATGGCTGGTCATCACCACCGACTCGCACGTCATCCATCCGATCTTCTTCCCCGGCGGCGACATCGGCCGCCTCTCCATCAGCGGCACGGTCAACGATCTGGCCATGATGGGCGCCACCCGCGTCCTCGGCCTGACCTGCAGCGTGATCCTCGAAGAAGGGTTCTCGCTCGAGTGGCTCGAGGTCGTCCAGCGTTCGATGGTCGAAGCCTGCGTCGAATCGAGCGCGCCCGTCGTCACCGGCGACACGAAGGTGATGGGCCGCGGGGAGCTGGACGGCATCGTCATCAACACCACCGGCATCGGCCTCACGCGCACGCTCGTCCGCGACAACGGTCTGTCCGCCGGCGATCGCATCATCGTCACCGGCTCGATCGGCGAGCACGGCCTGGCGGTCATGGCCGCGCGTCACGGTATCGACGTCGACGGCAAGCTCGTCTCCGATGTCGCGCCTATGAATTCGATGATCGCCACGATCGTCGACAAGGCCACGGCGATGAAGGACCCGACGCGCGGCGGCGTCTCCAGTGCGCTGCACGAGATGGCGTCCAAGAGCGGCGTCGGCATCGTGCTCGACGAGCGCTCCGTCCCGATGACGCCCGCGGTTCGCGCCGTGGGCGAGCTGCTCGGCATCGACCCGCTGCATGTCGCGAACGAAGGCAAAGCACTGATCGGCGTACGCGCTGCTGATGCCGAGGAGGTCGTGGCCCGCCTGCGCATGCACCCGCTCGGACGAAACGCCGCGGTCATCGGGACCTGCGTCGCGGAGCGGCCGGGCTCGATCATTCTCGATACCGGCTTCGGAAGGAGGCTGCTGGCGGAGCCGGAAGGCGAGCCGCTGCCACGCATATGTTGAATGTGGCCGTCCTCTGCTCGAAACGCGCGCCCGGTCTCGAGGCGTTGCGCGAGCGCGTGAACGTCGCGTGCGTGCTCGACCGGCAGGCACCACACCGCTCGGAGCGCGAGGCTTTCGACGCCGAGACCGCAACGATGCTCCGCCGTTTCGACCTCGATGCGGTGATCTGTCTCGGCTACCTCTACGTGATCACCGCCCCGTTGCTGGCGGCGTTTCCGGACCGAATTCTGAACATCCACGACTCCGATCTCCCGCGCTACCCCGGGTTGCACGCCACGCGCGATGCGATCTATGCCGGCGAACGCGAGACACGCAGCAGCGTGCACCTCGTGACGCCGCTGCTCGACGGCGGACCGGTGCTCGCGCGGAGCGATGCGTTTCCCGTCGCACCGTTCGTACACGAAGCGGTCGCGCGCGGCGAGCACGACATCGTGCGCGCGTATGCGTATGCCCAGCGCGAATGGATGATGCGCAGCACCTGGGGCGCGCTCGCCGCGGACGCATTGCAGCGCCTGACGATGGAGGCCGTGGCATGACCCACATCGTCACGGAAGTGCACGACGCGGTCGGCACGATCACCATCGATCGCCGCGAGCGTTTCAATTCGCTCGACGTCGAGACCGCGCGCGACCTCCGCAAGGCCGGACTGCGCATGGCCCGCGACACCGCGGTCCGCGCTGTCGTCCTGCGCGGCGCAGGCGGCGTCTTCTGCAGCGGCGCGGATCTGAAGGAGATTCGCGGCGCCGCGCCTTCGTACGGCAATGCGTTCAAAGAGATTCTCGAATACATCCACAGCACGATCTCCGAGATCCGCCGCGCGCCGAAGCCGTTCCTCGCCGCGGTCGACGGCATCGCCGCCGCCGGAGGCTTCGGCCTGGCGATGTCCTGCGACCTCGTCCTCGCCTCCGATCGCGCGGCGTTCGAATGGGCGTATTCGAAGACGGGACTGACCGGCGCGGAGAGCTCGACGTTCCTGCTGCCGAAGCTGATCGGCTTGCGGCGCTCCTTCGAGCTGCTGCTTTTGAATCCTCGCGTCGATGCAGCGCGTGCGCTGGAGATCGGTCTGATCACGACGGTCGTCTCCTCGGGTACGTTCGACGATGAAGTGCAGCGCGTCGCGCGGCAGCTCGCGTCGGGGCCGACGGAGGCGTTCGGGATCGCGAAAGAGCTGCTCAATCAGGCCGCGGGGATGGACCGGCTCGACGTCCATCTCGACCGCGAGCTCGAGCAGCTCGCGCGCATCGCGGACGGCAGCAACTTCGCCGAAGGGATCGACGCGTTCTTCGGCAAGCGCGCGCCGAAGTTCGGAGCCGCCTGATGCACGAGTACTCGATCATTCAATCGCTCGTCGATTCCGTCGCCGCCGCCGTGGAGGACGGGCAATCTTGCCTGTCCACCGTACAAACCATCCACGTGGCCATCGGCGAGCTGGCCGGCGTCGACTGCGCGCTCCTCACGACCGCGTTTGAAGTCTTCCGCGACGGCACCATCTGCGAGCACGCCGCGCTCAGCATCGACCGCATCCCGGCACGCTGGGAGTGCTCGCGCTGCCACGGCGAGGTTGCACGCGGCGGCTTTCTCCGCTGCACCCAATGCAACGCGCCGGCGCGCCTCGCCGCGGGCGACGAGATCGTCCTGCAACGCATCGAACTGGAGGTGGCCTGATGTGCCAGAAAAAATCAGCGGTGAACGTAGTCGACGTGCAGACGCGCATCCTCGCGCGCAATGACGATGCGGCCTCGCACAATCGCGAGCACTTTCTCGAGCGCGGAATCTTCGCCATCAACGTGATGGGGTCTCCCGGATCCGGAAAGACGGCCGTGCTCGAGGCCACCGCACGCACGTTCTCCGATCCGAGGAAGCTCGCCGCGCTGGCGGGCGACCTGGCCACCGACAATGACGCCGCGCGACTGCAGCGCGCCGGCCTCCGCTCCCGCGCCATCGAGACGGGGCAGGCCTGCCACCTCGACGCCGAGATGGTCCATCACGAGCTGCATCACTTCGACCTGACCGGCGTCGAAACGTTCTTCATCGAAAACGTCGGCAATCTCGTCTGCCCCGCCGTCTACGACCTCGGCCAGGCCGCGAACGTGGTCGTCCTCTCCGTCACCGAAGGCGAAGACAAGCCGCTCAAGTACCCCACCATGTTCGCGAAGGCGGATCTCGTGCTGCTCTCGAAGATGGATCTCCTGCCGCACCTGCCGCGCGTGCGTGTGCCTGCGATCCTGGACGCGATCGCGCACGTCATGCCGAACCCGCGCGTCATCGCCCTCTCGCCGGCCGCCGGTGAAGGAGTCACGGAGTGGCTTCAGTGGCTGACCACCGCTCGGAACGCGACGCTCGCCACATCGAGGTGATGGCATGAACACCTTCGCCTGGACGCTCCCGCTCGCGGCGGCCACGGTCGGAGCGTTGCACACGCTCGCCCCCGATCACTGGATGCCGTTCGCCGCGCTCGCCCGCGCGCGCAACTGGACGCCCGCCCGCGCCGTACGCACGACCGCGATCTGCGGGCTCGGCCACGTGACCGTCTCCGCCATCCTCGGCATCGCCGCGCTTTCAGTTGGCCTCGGCGTCGCGGAGCTCATCGGCGGCAAGCTCGCCACCCTCGCCCCCGCGCTGCTCATGCTCTTCGGTACCGTCTACATGCTCTGGGGCCTGCGCCCACACCGTCACCGCCACGAAAAACGCGGCGCGACTGAGTGGTCGCTTTTCGTCCTCTTCTCTTCGGACCCGTGCGTCGCGCTGATCCCCCTCATCATCGCTGCGTCAGGCAGAAGCTGGACGCACATCGCCGCCGTCATCGTCGCCTACGAGCTCGGCACGATCGCCTCGATGTCCATCCTCGTCGTCACCGCCCACGCCGGCGCCCGCGCGATCCGCTTTCACCTATTCGATCACTACGGCGACGCCATCGCCGGCGGGTTGATCGTGACGGTGGGGGCGGCTGTGCAGTTGTTCGGGATCTAGGACGCTTGGATTGCATGGCACGACCGCTCACCTCGCGGGGACGGTGACGCGTGAGGATTGACGTGTGAATCCGATCCCCGATGGGATAAAAGCCATCCCGGCTCGGATAAAAGCCATCCGCGATCAGATTCAAATGATCCGCGATGGGATAAAGGTGACCCGGATCGGATTTAAATGATCGGTGATGGGATAAAAGCCATCCGCGATCGGATTTAAATGATCCGCGATTGGATAAAAGCGATCTGGATCGGATTCACGGCAGGACGGTCCATTTTCGGATCGAGTTTTCTGCACGCATCGATCTTCCCGGTCAGTCAACGCTTCCAATGGGCCCCTAGCCGGGGCCGATCACCGCTGCGGGCCGTCGCCGCCACTGATCAACGTCACACGTCCATGCTCGACCACCACCTGCACGCCCGAGCCGATCACGAATCCGTGCTCTTCGAGCCACCGACCCGACATTCTCAAATACGGGACGACCGCCTCGGGCAGTGTGCGCCGCGCGATGCGGCGCGACGAGAGCGTGAGGACGTACGGCGCCCGCGCCGGTCGCGATTGCGGCTCTTTACGAACCTCGACAGGCCGTTCGACCGGCTTGCGGATACGCCGACGCCGCGGGCGACTGAGGGCGGGAAGACGGCGGACGGCATCAGAGAGACGTGAGGACATTGCGCATCACCTCCAAGTCGGTTGCGTCAGCAGGCCCGGTCGCCCTCACCCACCTCAGGCCAGGCAATCGCCTCCGCGAGACCGGGGATGAGACGCGAGAGGCGCTCCTGATTCAGGTCCGCCAACTCCTCGAACATCCGCATCAGCATCGCGTCGACCGATTCCCGGCCGTCATCCGCCAGCACCTGCAACGTGCCGATTTGATACTGCGGCAGCCGCACCGTGAGCTTGCGGGTTCGCAGTGCGGCAGGCAGGATCAGCGTCGCATCCCGCCCGAGCGCCTCTTCGATGGCCGTCAACGGCCACTGCTGGAGCGCGTAAGCGGCCAACTCGCGCAGCTCGATTCTCTTCCCGCTGCACGTCTCGACGACCTCGATCTCGCCGTTGCGGATGGCCCGGTTCATCTCCGCACGTGACCACCCGAGCATGCCCGCCGCCTCGGCGATCGTGACGCGGGACTCGTGATGTAGGAAGATGGTTCGGATGCGTTGGCTGGTTGTTGTATCGAGCACCATACGAGCTCTCTTCTTGGTAAGCAATAGCTTAACACGAATGAGTCACGGGTGCAACATTTCGCGGCTCGGAGATCATGGCGCAGCCTGAGGGGGAGCTCTTCGGCGCCCGCCTTCGCGAGCTGCGCGAACAACGAGGCCAAACTCAGCGATCCCTCGCTGATCTCATGGGGATGAAGCACCCTTACATCAGCGAGATGGAGCGAGGCCTGAAGGTGCCGACCCTCACGACGCTCATCCGCCTAGCTGTCGCGCTGGAGTGCGAGGTCACCGACCTCGTCGACGTCTTCACCGGTCGCGATCTCCGGAAGCTCATCCCGAAGCACAAGTAGGTGGCGCAGCAGAGACCACGCTTGTCGGCGCGGCGCATTCGCGACGGCGAATATGGCCGAGGCTGTATCAACGCCCTTCACTGAGCTGGAAATTCTCGCGGATTAAGTTGCGCGGTCATGCCGGAACTCACCCTCAAGTTTGACACGGTCGAGCGCAAGGTGGCTACGCGGCGCATGCCGGGACCGATCAGTCGCGGCGATAAGCCTGCAAACTGTCTGGAACTCGGCTCAGTCACTTCGCCGCAGCAAGTGTGATAGCCCGTGTGCCCCTGTGTGCCCCGGCGCGAGACCGCCGATAGGATCTCGACAACGCCGACAATCTCGCAGCCAACGAACCGCAACCCTCTGACTTCGACACAGATCAGCGCGAGGCGAAGATTCCGTGTTGCGCTCGCAACGCCGCGAGCCTAGCCTCGATTCGCTCTCGCGGTGGGGAGAGCCGCACGTGCGCAGCGTCAATGCTGCGCCGTCCCAACTCTTCCAACGAGAGCGCGGCAGCAAGCCGCGCATCCACGAGTGCGGTCTCAAGAAGAGCCTCGATTAGATACAGCGATGTCGTCTCGTGAACACTCTGCCCAATCAGAAACGGCACGTCTACATCGCATCCGCGACGAAGCCCCACGATAAGCGTCGCCGCCGCGACCGACGGCTCTACAGCGGCTGAATCCTGAATGCGTTTCATTGAATTTTCGAGCAGCTTGTCTGACCAAGATTGCCTTCCGAACCAGCCGACGCCCCAGACGATGGTTCCCGGATCATGCGACACGCTGTAAATCCATGGAACTTTCTCGTCGCCCAGATCGACAGCCCGACCGTAGATACTAATGGCATAGGCCAGCCAGCCGAGGTTCCAGACTAGAGACGAATCGTTGCTCACGTAACGATCATTGCTGGCACGACTCGGAATCGAGGACGCCTCGGCTGATAGTCGATCGCCCATATCGTCTCGCCAAACCTTTAGCCCGATCAGAAGCTTCGCCGTCCGTTCAGGGCCGAGGACCGCTACCAGTCGCCGCGAGTCGAGAGTTTCCAAGGCGTCAAGAATGCGATCAGCGGCCTCGAAGCACTTCAGGTTGCGAAGAGCTCCAATGAATGCCTCTACCCACTCCAGATCGTATTTAGACCCCGTCTCCAGACGGCGCGCGATGCGGTCGATCGGAAGGTTAGCCGCGAGTGAAGCCGTGCGGTCAAAGTCCCAGGCTGACAGCGCACGCAGCAGCATGACAAGGGCAGGAGGGCTCGTGAGGTTACCAATGCTTACTCGCCATCGACCGAAGACATTGTTGATCTCATCGGACTCTGGAACGGCACCCAGTTGCGCCAGCATTGAGAAGATCGTGCCTTGCTCGCGAGGATCCTGCACGTGAGCGATTTGGCGCATCGTGGCGGTCCAGGTGCGCTGTGTCCGCTTCATGTGGTCGATGATTTCGCGACCCGCTCCGCGTGAGGCGGATTCGATCGCGTCCAGCAACTCGACGCCGCCTTGCGGGTGCCGACGCATGGCTTCCTGCGCGCGCTCGGCGAGATAGCGGCGGCTTGCGGCGACAGTAGTCTGCGCGAGCTCCTCGTCGAGGGCGGCGAGGCCACGTATCGATTCGGCGAGGTCGCCGTCCGTACGCGCCGCCCTGAGCCACTGTGTCCAGTTGCGATGAACCCCACGCAGAGCTTCCTTGCCGCCTTCGTGGTCGCCACCGCGGCGGAGCGTGTGGCTCACCGTCCGTGCGGCGCGGATAACCTGCTCCGGCCGTTGTCCGCCGTTGAGTTTTTCATACAGAGGTATCGGATCTTTCCCGAACGCAATCGCGAACTGCTGCGGTACTGACTCCTGATGCAGGTAGGTTCCGAGACGATGGAATAGGTCTAGCGACTCAACCGTCGGCGACTCAGTCATGCACTCCAGTAACCGTTTGGGCGTGATCTTCCTCGACAGCTCCGCTGCCATGGCTTCGCCGATGGTGGAGGAGTCGGCCAGGAGTAGCGCCAAACGCGGTGCCCAGGGCCGCGTCGTCCGATCGATCTGCTGGGCGATCGCTTCGACCGCCGTTTGCAATACGACCGGCAGGAACGGGGCGTCGATGGAAATCAGGCCCTCCAGCAAGTAGAAGAGAACGGACGTACGCGGCTCCCATTCGCACTGCTGAAGGAAGAATCCTTCCCCAAGGCGATCGCCGAGTCGCCGCGCGAATCCACTGCTGACCGAGGCGAAGTTCATATCAACGTTGAATGCTGCGCGGATAAGTCGGCCGGCGCCCTTACCGTCGCCGCGGCTGACGATGGTTCGGTACGCGAGGTTCAGCGTCGACGGCCGCACTCTCGCACTCACGTTTCCCGCGTAGCCGTGTAGATCTTCGTATAGAAGTCGATAGGCCGTCTGGAGATGCGCGTGCGCAACCAAGTCAATCAGGTTCGCGATCTCTCCTGCCGAGGTGAAGCGGTCGATGCTGGCCACCAAAGCACTCGCTACGCGAGATTGATTGAAGAGGCCCGTTGCCAGCGTGCGATCGAATTTGCCAAAGATCGACACAGCATTGCAGATCTGTCGCGGTGTCGACCGGGCCAGCAGAGCCGCCAGCTGCGGCACGGCTACCGGGAACAACTCGCCCGTCCAATCGATCCGCTCGCGCGAAGATCGAAGAACCAGTTGAGCGGCGTAGACATCGGCGGAAGAGCCGGAGACTTCCGCCCCCGTCAACGCCTCCACACCGTCGTGCTCGAACAGGCTGACTGGTTTCGGCAACTTGCCGCTGATTTCTCCGAATTCAAGCGCAAGCTTGTAGTCCTCGAAGTCGTATGGCGGCTGAAACGTCAGGAACAGCTCGGCATTGCCGGTGATTGCCCGGTAGGCAGCGGTATCGTGTAGGCGCCAAAGCGCGCGGAGCAACTCGAGCTTGGCGCGGCTATCTTCCTCGCGCGCGAGAATCCGCGCCAAGTCTGTCTCCAGCCGCGCCATCAGAGTCGACCAACTCGTGGATCCGTCCTCCAGTCGCTCGATGGAAAACTGGTGCAACTGCAGCAGATCGAGGATCAGAGCGAGATCGGTGGCCTTGCAGTGGGTGAAGTCGTGCAGGAGGAGCCGCAACAAGCGATGAGCCCATTTCCCGCGGTCCGAAGGCTGGATGTGCTCCTTGACAGCGTCGAGCGCGCGGCCCAGTTGCTCCGGCTGCACGACCGTCTCCATCCAGGCATCTAGTGACTGGCGCCGTTCGCGGCAGATCATGGCCAGCATCTCCGGCGCTTCGCGCGCCAGCCGGCGAAGAATACGCGGCACCTCGGAGTCGTCTCTTCGTATCGCCTCAAGGACGAAGCGGGAGAGGATCTTCTCCGCTTCCCCTCGAGGCGACCGGCCGTCCTGCCTCAATACACCCGTAGCGATGTAGCGGCTCGGCAGAAACGAGCGGCCCAAGCCTCGTTCACGCGCGCCGAGTTCGCGCAGAGAGGTCACGTCGCCGACAAACCAATCAGGAGCATCGAGCCCGACGTACGCCAGAGCAGCCAGCGACCGCGCGTCCTGCCGCTGCGCGCTGGTAAGCTTCTCCAGTCGCGGCTTCACAAACAGTTCGACGGTCGGGGCGAACTCGCCCTCCTCGTACGCGAGCTTCGCTAGGCCCACCACCCAGTTCAGGTCTCCACCTTCGGCGATTTTCCCGATTAGTGGCGCGAGCCTCTTCCGCGCCTCACCGAACGCTCCGTGATTTACCAGCCGCTCCGCGAAGTCGCGTGTGCGGCGGATTCCGACCACCGGTGCTAAGCCTTCGTTCGACTTCCAGCTCGTGTCGTCGTCGGAGCGCATCACTGCCAAGATGTTCACATCGAGCGCCTCGGCCACACTGCCCAATTGGTCCTCGAAGTCCTCGAGGCGCTCAGACCACTCGATGTTGTCGATAATGACCAAGGCTGGGCGCGGGTCCGCGACGCGAAGGTGGAGGGCGATCGCCGCGGTAAGGTTATCCTGCGTCAGCCGCGCATCGCCGTGCGGATTGAGCACGATTGTGGCCCACTGCCGCGCGTGTGCCTGCACCTCAAGTTGCTGCGCAATCCACGTTTTCCCCGACTGTGGCGGACCGCCGAGAAACGCCGTCTTCCCGTATGTGCCGGTGAATCGTTCCAAGAGCTGATCGACCTGCGCCATTGGCACGATGACCGGCTTCTCGGCGATCTCCAGCGCACCCGGCCAGAGACCTTCCATCCACCCGCGCTCGAACCCGAGCTCTTTCAGGCGCGCGCGAGAATGAGTTTCTCGCCACTGATCCCACTTCGCTCCCCAGATCGCGCGCGCGGCGTCGTTTAGCGTGGCCCCTTCGACGAGCTTCATCCCGTCGGGAACCGGGCTTTCCGTCGGCACGTCCGGCGCGTATGCCACCAGCGTGTGGTTGACTCCGTCCGCCTTCATGGCTCGGTGTTTCGCCATGACGTCTCGCCACGGGAGCGGCTCAAGGGCGAGGGTCTGCGGGTCGATCGCACCGGTCGCCACGTAGCCGAACGCGGAGAGGTCGCTCTTTTCCGCCAGGATGTGCAGCGCCAGGGGGAGCCCGGCCGATGCGTCGTGAACGGGCGAGGCGGGCGGCAACGGCCCGCGCAATTCGACACCGACGCCGAGGGTCTGCACCGGAATGCCGCATTCGCGCAGCAACTGCACCGCCGCCTTGCGTCCCGCCTCCAGACCGGCCTCGAAGGAGTCGTCCGCGACGTGCCACTGCGGACGGAGCAGCCTTTTGTCGACGTGTGTCGATCCCTTCAGCTTCACACCGACGTGGTCGCTGTCGCGGTCCCAGACGGTTATCACGTCCGCCCCGAGAATCATCTCCAGCGGCGTCTCCCGGTCAATGACTGGAAAATCGAGGCGCCGCAGACGCGACGCGATCTCCCATCCGAGTACCGTCGCCTCCTGCTCGTGCTCGGCCGCCCATCTCTGAACCTTGCGCGTCTGCAGCACGGCCGCCGCGGAGAGGGACGCTGTTCGGAATGCGGACCTGAACCTGCGCGTATCGATAGGCAACCGTTCGAGAGCGCTCCAGATGCGCGCCAGCTCCTCGTCGTAGTCGTCGCCCTCCATCCGCTCCCGCATCTGGTGCCACGCGCCATTGTCGGGTTGCCGGGTCAGGATCTCGCCGATGCTCAGGCTCAACTGGCGCAGCAACTCCGTCGACAAACCGTAGCCGACCAAGTCGAGCACGTCTTCGCTGCAGAGCGCGCAGAGCTCCCCCACGAGCGACGCGGCCGTGTCGACCATGGTCTTGTCGTCTTTATCCAGGGCCTGGACGGCGGCCGACAGCGAGATCGCGCACGCCACCAGCACGTCACGGTTTGTCCAGTTGGTGTACTGGTGCCCAAGCCATCCGGTATGCATGTTAGTCCACCCATTCCAGTGCCGACGTGATCAAGGTCTGGAGGTCCACCTCGCCCGGTGTGACGATCTCTTCGAATCGCTGCCCGAGCGGCGTCGGGCGTCCCTTGAGCCGCACCGACTTCCCCTGCAGCCAGCGCACGAACAGTCTCCCGTCACGCTCCTGAAGCTCGATCGCCGTCCCGTCCTCCAGTGGCACTTCGTGCCGGCCGCGAACCAGGAAACGGCGGCCCTTCTCGATCAGCCGGGTCTGGCCCGATGCCGCGGCTAGGCGCCCGGCGATACGGATCGACCGGTCACGCTCAACCACCATGACCGTAGGCAGCACCTCCACGTCGTAGTCGTCGAGATCGGGCGAGAGCCACAGCTGGTGCGGAAGGTCGGATCCGATGACCACGTCCGCTCCCTTGGCGCGCCGAACGGCAGTCCAGCGTCCGATGCGGTCGCCGTCGAGCGACTCGATCTCTCCGGACGTCGATTGGGGCGAGAAGACGAAGCGCACCAGGCGCCCGGCCGTGTCCTCGACTAGCGTCCCAGCCACCGCGACGGCGGCGGTGAGGGGATCGTGCGGCGAATGCGGCGCGGCGATGCGCAACCGGCAGGGCGCCTGTCGCGCGCTTGACGCGTCGCGCATGGTCGGGCGGTACGCACTGCCGTCCACATACGCCTGCCACGCGCCGTCCGCGAGGATGACGGCGCACGCGGCGGTCTCCAGCGACTCGGAGCCGCCGTTCAGCGCCACCTCGGCGCGAAGTACGCCCGGCGCGAACCGAAGCGTCGGTGCCGCGGAATACTCCGACGCGAACGTCACCACAGCCGTGGTCCAATCGATCTCCTCGGACGCTGCGACTTCGAGTTCACCCGTGAGGCGTCCGTTCGCGACCGTCAGCCGGACCGTCCAGATGCTCCGCGGGAGCAGCGGCGACCCGGCAGCCCAGCGTAGCTGCCCCTGCTCGCCGGGCACGTCCCACACCACTGACGTGGTGTCACTTCTCGCGCCGGCGGCGGCCGCGCCATGTCCATTCAGCCGTGCGGCGCACACGCTGCACTCCTCAAGGTGAACGCCGATCGCAGGTAGGGCGTGGAGAAGCTCCGACACGGCAGCGTCGCCAAGCGACGCGATTTCCTCGATTGTTGCGGTGGCGAGGTGCGGCCACACGGCCGGATCTTCGTTATCGAGCGAGGCATACAGAACCCGTCCTGACGCGCCCAACCGCGAACGGCAGGAGAGGCACGACCTCACATGCGTGAGGTAATCCCGTCGCTGCCGTGCGTCGAGGTCTCCCGTCCCGCAGCGCACGACTACTCGGTTCGTCAACTCACACCAGACCGACACGTTCATTTCATTCACCTTCATCCATCTCGCCGATCAGATCGACGGAGACCTCGGCGCCCTCGGCGACGATGCGCGCCAGTTCGAGGAACGTAGCGGGCTTCAATGGGAAGGGCTCGGGCAACTGGTCGAACATGCTCGCAAGCCACTTCGGCCACTTCGGCAGCGTCGCCAGCGAGCCGCGGCGCATCCGCGCCAGCTCAAGGAGGCGCTCTTCCTGTTCGCGTTGTGCGGGCCCGACCGTGGTCACTCCGTCGCTCGGCACCAGATCGAACCGGAGAATCCGGTAGTCCGCATAGCCGGCGGTGGGCGAGAACGGTCGCCGCTCCCATCGCTCCACGCCGCCCGAGGCGTCGACGAGGCGGAAGTCAATAAGCTGGTCGAGATCCTTGCGGCCTCTCCGGATCGCCTTCCGCACCGCCTCCTGCGCCTTGGCCACCCGCTGCGGCGACGCCCCGAACGTTCCGAAGAAAATGTGACTTCGGAAGAAGCTGGTCAGGTTTGTGCGCCTGCCTCCAAAGAAGTATGCCTCCGTCGGTACGGGCTCGCCGCCACCGGCGAGCGTCTCCTGACGGTAGGCGAGGTAGCCCGCCACGCCACCGGACATGATGAACTCGCTCAGCATCCCGTCGATCTCGTCGTCGATGCGTCCTGAAAGCGTCCAGAACGTGCGGGTGATGCGCCGGATCGTGCGAGGCCGCATCCACGCCATCAGCTTCGCGAGCGCGTACTCGTAATCCGGAGGCGGGTTGCTGGCCGCGCGCCAGCGCTCCACCGTCTCGATCCAGTCGAGCGGGTCGTCAGCGTCAGCGACATTCGCGAGATCGGTCATCGTCCTTCCACTCCTATAGAGAGCGGACAAAGCGCGACGGCTCTCTTCAGGAGACTCGTTATTGTCCTTCACTTCTGCCTGAAATATGGCAAACGGGCCGCGCCGTCAGCGTTAAATAGTCGTTCGTCGCCAGGATCACGGACCGGGTCAGCAGGCCGGCGTTGAAGGCGACCTCCGCTCCCTCGGCGATCGAGGCGTCGACCAGGAGCTCGAACGGGAGCACGGGCCGCCCGAACGGCGGGACAGCTCCCGGGATCAGGCCGCCGGTGTGCGCGGCCAGCTCCTCACGCGTGGCGAAGCGGAGCTTGCGCACGCCGAGGAGGCGCTGGACGGCGCGCGAGTCGAGCTTCCGATTCGCGCGCAGCACGGCCAGCACGAAACGGTCGCCCGCTTTCAGCAGCAGCGCCTTCGCCCCGGCGGCGAGCGGCAGCCCCCGCGCGTCGGCCGACGCGGCGGACCTGAGCGTCTCGCTGTGCTCGACGACTTGATAGGCGATGCCGCGGGCGTCGAGCAGCGCGCGGACACGATTGAACGTCGACTCGCTCATGCGACCGCTCGCTGCCGCTCGAGCGCAACCGCGCGACGGCCGTCGCTAAGGTGCCGAAGAGGCCATAGCGTTGGCGTGACGTAGACGCGTTGCAGCCACCGGTCGCGGCCGTCCCAACGCGGCACAAAGGTCGTCCTGCCGTGCACTGTCCTCCGATTTCCAATAACAACCAAGTCGCCGCGGTCGATGTGCGTCCGCCGCAGGACGTCCGGGTGCGCCAGCGCCGCACCGAATGCTTCCAGGGCTTCGGCCGCGGCCGGCGTGATGCCTTGCATCCGATCCATGTTGAGGATCACCTGCGGCGCGTCCTCGGGACCGGTGATCACCGGCGTCAGCCGCGAGTACTCCAACCCGCCGTCGGCGAACGACTCCGGCGCCAGCAGCTTGAACCCTGGTGTCCGGAGTTCGCGGATGTACCGAGCGTCGAGTCGCCGCTGCGCGTCGCGTACGTCGGCGGTCAACGTGCACGCCACTCGGTCATGGTCAGTCCGCAGGCCGAACAGAAGGACGTACTCCGGAGCGGCGTCACCGAACGCCGCCGCCTCGATATGTAGCCCGAGCGGCTCGAGCGAGCCGGCGTTCGAGTGCGCCGTTTCCTTGCCACAGACCGGCACGATGTCGTGCACGAGCCGCCCGCCCTTCTCGGGCAGGAATGCGTATGGCTCGCCCAGAAGTGTTGCGAAACCGAGCGTCACCGCCTCCGAGATGTGCGTCCGCTTCTCGGTACTCGGCTCGCCGTCGGCGGGGGTCGCCGGTAAGTGACGGTCGACCGGCAGACCGCGCACGAGCGTCACGCCAGGGGCGTGGGGATCACTGCGGTAGCGGATCAACGCCAGCAGCGCGTCCTGCGGCAGATGTTTCGCGATTGCTGTTATACCCGCCGCCATGGAACCTTCAGGATCTTCGAGGGGACTGGGGCTGTGCAGCAGACACTCGTACATCGCTTCAGAAGCGGCGGTTGGGACTTGAATGATGATCGTACGCGTGGAATTCATTGGGGTCTCCTTCGCCCCTCTAAAGAGCGGACACGCCAGCTCATCCAAGTCGCTTCAATCGATGTTCACGCGCGCAGCCGAACGTCGGCGCGCTACTCAGGCTCGCGCTTCTGTTGGAACTGCAGGTTGAGCGCGCTCGTCTCGGTGTTCGACATGAATGGCGCGCGAAGGTCGGTCGTCGTCACCGCCCACCCTCCGTCCCCGCGTGATCCGCGCGCCCTTCTTCGACCGGTTCGGCGACGCAGTGGCCGGGGCGCTGATCCTCACCGTCGGCGCCGCGGTGCGCGTCTTCGGGATCTGAGCGATCAGGCGTTGGCCGCGCGCTCGATGGCCACATCCAGCGTTGGTGCGAGATTGGCCCGGCCGCCCAGGATCTCGAGTTTGTGAGCGCGGACGATGGCGCGTAACGGCTGGGTGCGAACTTCGGAGAGGATCATGCGCGTTCCCTGCGCGCGGCACTTCTTCGCCATCTGCTCGAGCGCGTGAATGCCCGTGGCATCGATGGCTGGCACGTTCCGCATGCGCAGGATGAGCACCTTCGGAGGTTTGGAGATCTCGCGCATGACGTCCTTGAGCTTGTCCGCCGCGCCGAAGAAGAAGGGGCCGTTCACCTCGTAGATCTCGACACCTGCCGGAATCTCCCGGTTCCCCAACATCCGGCGCCGCTTGCGCACCTGCGTGATCTCGTTCGGATCCTCTTCGGTCATCGCTTCGATGTTGGTCACTTCCGACATCCGCCTGATGAAGAGGAGCGACGCGACGACGACACCGACCTGCACCGCCACGGTCAGGTCGACGAACACCGTCAGCACGAACGTGATCAGCAGAACGGCGACGTCGCTGCGGGGCGCACGCAGGAGACCGGCGAACGAACGCCACTCGCTCATATGGAACGCGACCATCACGAGGATCGCCGCCAGCGCAGCCAGCGGGACTTCGGCCGCCCATTCGCCGGCGAAGACGAGCACGGCGAGCAGCGTGACTGCATGGGTGATTCCGGCCAGCGGCGTACGCCCTCCGGTGCGGATGTTCGTGGCCGTGCGCGCGATCGCACCGGTAGCGGGGATGCCGCCGAAGATCGGTGACGCGAGGTTGGCCACGCCCTGCGCCACCAGCTCCATGTTCGCCTTGTGCCGCGTCCCGATCATGCCGTCCGCGACGACGGCGGAGAGGAGCGACTCGATCGCGGCGAGCAGCGCGATGGTCAGGGAAGGCGAGACGAGCTCGCGCATCTCTGCCCACGGGATCGCCGGCCAGTGCGGCCGCGGAAGCGCGGAAGGAATGCCGCCGAATCGCGAGCCGATCGTCTCCACCGGCAAGTCCAGGATCTGCACCGCCGCCGTCGCGAGCACCATGGCCACGAACGGTGCCGGCACCAGCCGCCACGCCCGCGGCCACAGGATCAGCACGGCCAGCGATCCCGCGGCGATCGCCACGGTCGGCCATTGCAGCGTCCCGATGGACTCGCCGTACGCGTTCCACTTCTCCACGAAGTCTGGCGGGACGGCGCCCATGCGCAATCCGAGAAAGTCTTTGACCTGACTGGAGAAGATGATCACGGCGATTCCGGCGGTGAAGCCGGTCACGACCGGATACGGGATGAACTTGATGAGCGCGCCCATCCTCGTCAGGCCGAGGATGATCAGAATGATCCCCGCCAGCAGCTTGCAGACGACCAGTCCATCGTAGCCATGCTTCGAGACGATCCCGTACACGATCACCACGAACGCGCCGGTGGGACCTCCGATCTGCACCCGGCTGCCGCCGAGAGCCGAGATCAGAAATCCCGCGACGATGGCCGTGTACAGGCCACGCTCGGGCGGCACCCCGGAAGCGATCGCGAACGCCAGGGCGAGGGGAAGAGCGACGACCGCGACGACCACGCCGGCGACCACGTCACGCAACACGGCATCGCGTGTGTAGCCTTCACGAAGGCACACGACCGATTTCGGAACGAACACCTGGCGCGATTATCCGGCGCCCGCAACTCGTGCGTGTGTCAGCCGTCACACCCTCCCGTTTGCCGCATCACCGCTCGCAGTTCGGCCCCGCCCGATCATGAACGCATGATCAGCGTGACGAAGCTCCTCGGCGGCGCCTCCTACTTCGGCGACCGGCTCCGCTACGACAACGACTCCGCGAAGCAGACCATGGGCGCGCGCCCCGATGCGGGACCCGTCGTGGTCTGGAACTCCACCAAGACCTGCAACCTCGAGTGCGTGCATTGCTACGCCGACGCGGAGACGCGCAAGTTCGCCGGCGAGCTGACCACCGCCGAGGCGGAGGCGATGATTCGGGATCTGGCCACAATCAACGTGCCGGCGCTCCTGATCTCCGGCGGCGAGCCGTTCGTCCGGCCGGACGTCCTCGACCTCGCCGAGTACGCGATGTCGCTCGGTATCCGGGTCACGTTCTCCACCAACGGCACGCTGATTGACAAGAAGAAAGCGGAGCGCATCGCGAAGATCGGCGTCGCCTACGTCGGCATCAGCATCGACGGCGGCGAGGAAGCCCACGATCACTTCCGCGGCAAGAAAGGCGCCTTCCAGGCCGCGGTGCGCGGCATCCGCAACTGCCGCGATGCCGGGATCCGCGTCGGCGTCCGCTTCACGGTGACGAAAGAGAACGTCGGCGAGATCGATCACATCTTCCGCCTGGTCGAAGACGAAGGCATCGGCCGCCTCTGCCTCTACCACCTCGTCTACTCCGGCCGCGGTGCGTATCTGGCGGGCATCGATCTTGACGTCCCCGAAAAGCGCGCGCTGATGAGCAAGCTGATCGGGCGCGTCGAGCACTGGAATCGCGAGGAGCGGCCGATCGAGGTGATGACCGTCGACAATCACGCCGACGCCCCCTACATCTATCTACGTCTTCGCGACCGCGACGAAGACCGCGCCGAGCGCGCCCTCGCGCTCATAAAAAAGAACGGCGGGAACCGCACCGGGATCGCCATCGGCTGCATCGACATGTTCGGCCTGGTCCATCCCGACCAGTTCTCCACTCACCACACCCTCGGCTCCATTCGCGAGCGGCCGTTCTCCGAGATCTGGCGCGACGACCGCGTCGCACTGCTGCACGGCCTCCGCATCCGCAAGGAGCTGCTGCAGGGACGCTGTGCGACCTGCAAGTGGCTGCCGATGTGTAACGGCAACTTCCGCGCGCGCGCCGAGGCGGCCACGGGCGATTACTGGCAGTCCGACCCCGGCTGCTACCTGCTCGATTCGGAGATCGCGTCATGAGCGCAGCCATCGACACCGCGACTCCCGTCGCTGAAACGACCACTCCCGTTTCCCCGCGCGACGCGATCAACCGCCGCATTCTCGAAGTCTCCGAGGATCGCATTCGCGGTTTCGTGCGCGAACCGTTCGAGGAGATCGCCCGCCGCACGGAGCTCGACCTCGGCGTGGTCACGGAACGGATCCGGGCGATGCTGCAGGCCGGCGTCGTGCGCCGTGTGCGGCAGACGCTCCTGGCCACGAACCTCGCCCAGGGTGCGCTGATCGCGTGGAAGATCGACGACGCGCTCGTCGACGCCGCGTTCCGCTTCATCGCCGCGCGCGATCCGTTCTCCGGACACGTGGTGATCCGCAACAGCGAGACCGGCTCGACCGAGTGGCGTCTCTGGACGACCCTCAAAGTGCCGACCGGCTTCGCCGTCGAACGGCACTGCGAATACCTCCGCACGCAGATCGGCGCGGAGAAGTACCGGGTCATGCCCGCGCTGCGCGCCTTCGTCCTCAGCGTCGGCCACATGCGCCGGAAAGGCATGCGCGTCGGCGAGAAATCGGCGGAGCCGGCGAGCGTGATGGAGCCGGCCATCGTCAGTCTCTCGGATCGCGATTGGGATGTCCTCATTGCGCTCAAGGGCGATCTGGAGGTCGATGAGATCGGTCCGGGAGTGTGGGAGCGTCGCGCGCGCGCCGCGGGAATCGACCCGGAGACGTTCTTCACGATCGCGGAAGACCTCGACCGCCGCGGCGTGATCGGAAGGTTCTCGACCTTTCTCGAACATACGAAGCCCGTCGCGGGCGAAGAGCGCGTCTCCAGCTTCAACGGCCTCTTTCACTGGGCGGTGCCGCGCGGCCGCGAGATCGAGGCGGGCCGCGAGATCGGCCGGTTCGCGATTCTCACGCATTGCTACTGGCGCGACGCCGGCCCGGAGCTCAACGACGTGAACATCATGGCCGTGGCGCACGGCGAGTCGAAGAACCAGGTGCTCGCGCACAAAACCGCCATCGACAGGCACCTCTTCGACGCGGGCATCGGCTTCCACTACACCAACACCTACTGGGGTGGCCGTGCGGAGATCAAGCCTTCCGAGATCTCTCCGGCCGCGTATCGCGACTGGGCGCGAAAGGCAGGCATTCGATGAATGTCGACTTCAATGTCAGCCCGTTCGTGGTGATCTGGGAGAACACCCGCGCGTGCGACCTCTCCTGCGTCCACTGCCGCGCCGCGGCCCAGCCGAAGCGAAATCGCTTCGAGCTCACGACGGAAGAAGGGTTCGCCCTCATCGACCAGATCGCGGAGCTGAAACCGAAGGTGTTCGTCCTCACCGGCGGCGACCCGCTGAAGCGCGACGACACGTACGCGCTGATTCAGTACGCGCGGATGAAAGGACTGGAGCCGTCGCTCACGCCGAGCGCCACGCCGCTGCTCACCGAGGAGGCGGTGACGAAGATGAAGGCGCACGGGCTGGGACGGATGGCGGTCAGCCTCGACGCCTCGAATGCCGCCGAACACGACGCCTTCCGCCGCGTCGACGGCTCGTTCGACCTCACCCTGCGGGCGATCCGCCAGGCGTCACGCGAGAACATTCCGGTGCAGGTCAACACGACCGTCACGCGGCGCACGGTCGGCGATCTCCCGAACATGGTCGCGCTGCTCGAAGACCTCGGCATCGTGATGTGGAGCGTCTTCTTCGCTGTGCCGACCGGGCGAGCGAAAAACTCCGACCTGATCACCGCCGGGGAGGTGGAAGAGCTGTTCGGCTTTCTCTTCGAGACCAGCAAGCGGGTGGCGTTCTCGATCCGCACCACCGAGGCCATGCACTACCGGCGCTACGTTCTGCAGCACGGCGGCGCGATGCCCCTCGGCGTGCATCCGCATCCGGACGCGCTCGATCGCAACGGCGCCCCCCGAGCGCCGCGCGGCGTGAACGAGGCCAAAGGATTCGTCTTCATCTCCCACATCGGCGACGTCTACCCGAGCGGCTTCCTCCCGCTGAAAGCCGGCAACGTCAAGCAGCAGCGCCTGGCCGACATCTATCGCGACAGCCCGCTCTTCGTCAGCCTGCGCGACCCGGACAACCTCCACGGCAAATGCGGCCGCTGCGAGTTCCGCGAGCTGTGCGGCGGCTCGCGAGCCAGAGCCTGGGCCATGACCGGAGACGTTTTCGCGTCGGATCCGCTCTGCTCGTACCAGCCGTCATGAAGTTCTCGATCTACCTCGGCGACATCGCGGACGCGCCGGCCGAGGCGGTGTGCACGTCGACGAACCCGCGGCTGTCGCTGATGATGGGGACGGGCGCGTCGATCCGCGCTCGGGGCGGACCGGAGGTCATGCGCGCGTGCGAGGGACTCGCACCCCGCGCTCCCGGCACCGTCCACGTGACGACGTCCGGGGCATTGCCTCACAGAGCGGTGATCCACTGCGTGGCGTCTGACGCTGCCCATCACTCATCCGTCGCGGTCGTCCGATCCTGCGTCGCCGCTGCTCTCGCGGCCGCGGACGCCTCGGGCTGCGCGACGGTCGCCATGCCGATCCTCGGCACGGGTCACGCCAGATTGCGCTTCACCGATGCGGTTCGCGCGATGGCACTGACGGCCATGGACGCGAGCACTCATGTTCGCGAAGTGAAGTTCGTGACGAATGACGAAGAGCGCGTGGACGAGCTGCGGGCAATCCTGCAGGAGATGGCCGGGACCGCGGTCGGGGTGGAGCGGTCAGCGAAGGTGACTCCCGAGCCGGACAGCCTGTGGTCGGATGGGTACGGGCTTCACTTCGAAATACCGTAGACGCGTTTCACGAAGTGCGGCGCTCTACTCAGAGGAGAATCTGCCGACAGTCACCGTCCCGCTGCTACGATCTCTGCATGCTCCCGAAGTACGAGCACGAGATTCGCGACCCGATCCATACGTTCATCCGTGTCTCGTCGGATGAGCGGAAGGTCATCGATTCCCCGGCCTTTCAGCGGCTCCGCGACATCCATCAGCTCGCGCTCACATATCTCGTCTATCCGGCCGCGACCCATCGCCGGTTCGAGCATTCGCTCGGCGTGATGGAGCTCGCCGGTCGCGTCTTTGACGTCATTACCCGTCAGGAAAATCGCCGGAACGAAGCGCGTGAGTACTTTCCTCCGGACAGCGAGCTTTCGTACTGGCGAACCGTCGTGCGCATGGGTGCGCTCTGTCATGACCTGGGTCACATCCCCTTCTCCCATGGCGCCGAGGAGCTCCTGCCGGCCGGCTATCACCACGAACACCTTTCGGTCGACGTCATCCTCGGCGAAGACATGCGGAAGGTGTGGGATGCGATGACGCCCTCCCCGAAGCCGCGCGACGTGGCGAAGGTCGCGGTCGGCCTAAAGGCCTGGCCTTTCGAAGCATCCGACTTCTCGCCCTGGGATGAACTGCTGACGGAGATCGTCACCGGCAATGCGTTCGGCGTGGACCGCATCGACTACCTTCTCCGCGACTCGCATCACGCGGGCGTGGGTTACGGGCGATTCGATCATCATCGACTCCTCGATTCGCTGCGAATCCTCCGATGGCGCGAAAAGCCGGTCATCGGGATCGAGCGCGGCGGGATGCACGCCGCCGAGGCTCTTCAGCTCGCGCGCTACTTCATGTTTGAGCAGCTCTACTTCCACAGAGTGCGCCGCGCGCTCGACCTTCACCTGCGGCAGTTCCTTCGCGAATGGCTTCCGGGCGGTGTCTATCCGATCGACATCCCGGGCCACCTCGCGCTGACCGACAACGAAGTGCTCGCGGCGATGCGGAAGGCGGCCGCCGATCCGGCGTCTCCGGGCCACGATCCGGCACGGCGGATTCTGCGTCGCGACTTCTACCGGGTGCTCTACTCGCCTTCCGCCGAAGACCGCAATATCACGCTGAAGCCGACCGAGGCGATCTACCGGGCGGCGGCTCAGGAGTTCGGGCAGGAGTTCTTCGCCAAGGACACGCATCTCCCCGAAGCGAAGCCGATGGAATTCGCGGTCGAGAGCGACTCGGGTGAGATCGTGTCAGCGGTCAGCGAGTCGCAGGTCCTCGGCCGCATTCCTGCAGCACGGTTCGACTTCGTCTTTGTCACGCGGCAAAAGCTCGCTGAAGCAAGACAATGGCTCGATCGGAACCGCATCCGAGGTATCCTCGGGGCGACCGTGGAGGAGGAAACATGAGTCTCGGAGAGCTGCGCGAAGCAGCGATTATCGCCACGATCATCGATCGCGTTTCCGGGGCGAGCCGTTTTTGCGGCGAAACCTTCCTCCAGAAGTCGGCTTTCTTCCTGAAGGAGCTGTTCGGCGTCCCGCTGACGCCGAAGTTCCGGCTGTACCACTACGGCCCGTTCTCGTTCGATCTTCGGGACCAGCTCCGCGGGATGGAAGCCGATGACGTCGTTCGCATCCGTCCGCACGAGTTCGGCGCGACTTACGTAGTCGGCGACCGTTACTCGATGCTCCAGCGGCAGTTCCCGAAGACGCTCGCCGAGTACGAGAAGCAGATCGACTTCGTGGTACGCGAGCTCTCGACGAAAGGTGTAAAAGACCTCGAGGCGTTGGCAACGGCGCTCTACGTCGCGAAGGCACACCCCGGTGCGAGTGTCGATGTCCGCGCGAAAGAGCTGCATACGATCAAGCCGCACGTGGACATGGAGCGTGCGCGTGCGAGCGTGGCGAAGGTCGACGAGTGGTTCGAGATGGCGGTTGAGTAGACGCTGACGAGCCGCTTGCTCTCGGATCTGCGTGTTGATGCGTCCGGAGGATCCGACTAAATCACCGTTCAGGCGCGTTCTCCACGCAGAGCAACGTGCCCGGAGCACCGGGTACAATTCTGTCCACCATGGGTAAGAACTCAGCAATCGAATGGACCGATCACACGTTCAACCCGTGGTGGGGCTGTGAGCGGGTCTCGCCGGCGTGCGACAACTGCTATGCCGAGACATGGGCTCACCGTCTGGGGAAGGACCTTTGGGGCAAAGATGCTCCGCGCCGCTTCTTCAGCGACGATCATTGGCGCGAGCCGTTCCGCTGGAATCGGCAGGCGGAGCGCGAAGGCAACCGCCGTCGCGTCTTCTGCGCATCCATGGCCGATGTGTTTGAGCGTCGCAAGGATCTCGACGCCGAACGCGAACGGCTCTGGCCCGTCATCGAGAACACTCCCATGCTCGATTGGCTGCTTCTCACGAAGCGGCCCGCAAACGCGCGAACGATCGCCCCGTGGGGTAACGATTGGCCCTCGAACGTTTGGCTCGGCACGACAGCGGAAAATCAGCAGTGGTACGAGGCGCGCGCGAAGCATTTGGACGCCGCCCCTGCCCGTATCGTGTTCATGTCCTTTGAGCCACTGCTCGGACCGATTTCTCTTCAGGATCGTCGCCTCGATTGGGCAATCGTCGGAGGCGAGAGTGGTGTGCGCGCCCGTGCGATGGAACCGCAATGGGCCCTTTCGCTACGCGATCAGTGCGTGGCTCGCGGCATTCCGTTCCACTTCAAGCAGTGGGGCGAGTACCGCATGGGCGAACTGCTCGGTAAGAAGAAGTCCGGTCGTATGCTCGAAGGACGAACATGGGACGAGCTGCCGGTGAACGCGGCTTTCGGTTGATGTTGCTCCCGGCTGACGTCTAAACTCTCTTCGTGCCTTCTTCCGCCGAGCAGATTCCGCTTCTCGATCTGCCGCCCTTGGAAAAGCAAATTCGCATCCGGAATCTCAAGAAACCATTCTGGACCGAGAACAAGGCGAAGCTGATCGAGCGATACATCTACTACTTCGAGCAAATCACTCGCCACGGCACATACATCGACGGATTCGCCGGCCCACAAGAGGAGAAGAACAGTGAGATGTGGTCGGCAAAACTGGTGCTGGAGCTGCGGCCACGATGGCTCCGACATTTCTACCTGATCGAGAAATCTGCCGCACAAACGAAACGGCTCCGTGAGCTCGTCAACCGCCAGCCACCGAGAGATCCGAAGAAGGAACCTAAGCGCGAGGTGATCCTGAAGCGAGGCGACGTCAACGACGTGCTGCCGACGCTTCTCGCTGAACGGCCGATTACGGAAGCAGAAGCGACCTTCTGCTTGCTCGACCAACGAACGTTCGAATGTCATTGGAGTACTGTCGGCGCCGTCGCTGAGTACAAACGCGCAGGGCTGAAGATCGAGATCTTCTACTTCTTCCCGATTGGCTGGCTGGACCGGGCGCTCAGTGCGCTGCGCGACGAGAAGAAGGCCAGAGCGTGGTGGGGTAACGACGAGTGGCGGCGATTGGAAGGCTTAGGCTCCATCGCGCGCGGCGAGCTGATCGCGGCCCGTTTCAGAACGGAGCTTGGGTACAAGTACGCGACTCCCTTTCCGATCTTTGAGAGAAAGGGTGGCGGGCGGATCATGTATTTCATGGTTCACGCGTCTGATCATGACGAAGCGCCAAAGCTGATGTGGCGCGCTTATCACAACGCCGTTCGCCCGATGGATCTGGACGTGCAACTGGAATTTGGTAGCGCTTGAGGGCCACGGTGCCAGCGCACCCCGCTCGCGAAGAAAACGGAGTGACCTGAACTAAAGATAGGTGTCGACTTCGTCACAACGAAGACGTTAGTCCCGCCGCCTCCAGCACCCAAGCCTCAACGGCTTTGCGATTCTTCGCTCCCAGGCGATAGGTATCGCGCCGTATCCACGCCAGAGCATCCCGTGTTAGCTGACTCGTCGTGACGATGAGCGCCTTTGATGCGCGCTCACGCTCGAGAACCGCCGAGAGCTCGCGCACTTGCGATAACCGTACATTGTTCCCGGGAGCGTACTTCTTTGCCTGCCATAACGTGCGCAGTTCTCCAAGGCTTTGATCTGTACGTGTGGCGATTACGTCCATTCCGCCGTCACGCGTTCCGCGCGTGACCTCTACGCGCCATCCGTCATGCTCGAGCAACTCTCCAACTAAGAACTCGAAGTCGCGGGGCGAGAGTTCCGACAGTAAGCGTCCGCGCGAAAGCATCTGCGCCGCGAGTAGCACATACGACCGTGCGGCAACAACCCACCCTGGGCGAGGCCCTGTGTCTGGTATCCAAAGAAGCGAGTCCGCCGAATCGCATGTCGATCCGTTCGGAAGCCAAGGCAATCTGGCCTCGAGCCATTCGGGACTGGCGGCCCATTGCCCGACCTGGCGACGGAACTCGTCGATTGCTTCCTGTGATCCGGTTCCTGTTTGCGAATGAAAACCCAGCAGACCAGGATCGATCAAATGCATCCTCAACTCTTCATCGAAGAGCACGTTGCTTGCGATGAAATCGTCGATCTCCTCATCACAGGGTTCCGGACCAATCTCATACTCGATCTCGAGGCCTTGAGCGTTACGGGCAGCACGATGAATTTTGATACCCGGCGCGATGATGGCGGAGACTACGTCCCGAAGATCCTGTGCGGTTACCTGAATGATCGACATAACAGGTTCTCCACCCTTTCTACGAGCGTCGCGCTCTCGTTTTGCGATCCAGCACTCCGACCAGATCAGTGACGTTGCAGTCGAGCGCATCGGCTAGCCGTGCGACGGTCGTCAGCGTCGGCACTTTAATGCCGCGCTCCAGATCGCTGATGTTTGATGCGCTCGTTCCGATGCGGCCGGCGATCTCCGGCTGGGTCAATCCGCGCTCGATGCGCATCTCTCTCAGGCGTGCGCCGAAGAGCGGTCCTTCATTGCCGAGTTTCGCTTGATCCGGCAATGGATTCGCTTGACTTTTGGTCGCTCTCGTCATATGCTTTTGCATACGTTACGGAGTCACGGCAATGGACGAAACCACTCGCAGCAACATCCGCCACATCTTCCTCTCCCCCCGTCCGTCGTTCGCGTTGCTGACGGCAGCGGACCTGCTCGGAATGACGCTCAAGGAACGTAAGCGGGAGGTCAAAGACGGGTCGATTGTAGCGGTTTCGACGGGCCTCGGGCAGCGCATTACCCGCGAAGAGATGATCGCGGCGGCGATGCGACTCTGGGAGCAGTCGGTGATCGAGGAGGCGCTCGGGGATGACGCGGCGAGCGTGTTGCCGGAGGCGATCCGGCTCGTCGAGCTGCGGGCGCGGGTGCCGCGATACCAGCGGGAGATGTTGCGGTATCTCGCGAAGCGGCACGGGACCACCGTCGATGAAGTGTTGACGCGGGAGCTGGAAGACGTCGCGTGTGCGCACTCGCAAGAACTGGCGGCGGCGGTGCCCGGGTTCGAGCTGGCGCTGGCGTGGCCGGAGAACGAGGTGCCGGCCAGTGGAACTTCGAGCGTTCAGTGATGCGACGGAAGCAAGTAAAGGTACGTGAACGGTCAGAGCCGGAGCGGCCGAGCCGGCGAGGCGGGAATGGTGGACCGCGTGAGCTGAGCATCACCACCCTTCATCGTCCAAGCGACCGTGCGCGCGGCGGCGAGGCGGCTGTTCCCTACCTTCGCTTGTCCGGCGCCTGGTTGGAGCGGCTTGGATTCGCGCGTGGCTCGCGCGTCGTCGTCACCGGTGAGGCAGGAAGGCTGGTCCTCACCGTTTCAGCCCCCGCGCGCTGCAGTTGACGCGCCGCCGGTGCGCAACTGAGCGCCCTCCCGGCGGCCCTACGCGTCGTGATTTCGCGTGAATCCGACCGCGGGTCACGTTTACCCGGTCGCGGATCGCATGAAAGCGATCCCGTATCGCATCTACCTGACGGCGGTACGGATGCGGCGACACGTCGATCGCGCCGGTGCCGTCCGTGCACGCACGCGCACGTTCCTCGACGGCAACAATGCGCTCCGCGAACGCAACAACGTGCTCTCCGGTCGCAACGATGTGCTTTGCGGACGTAACGTTGCACTCGTCGATCGCAACGTTACGTTTGGCGAGCGGAAAGTTACGTCCCCGGAGTGCAACGTTGCGCTCCGCGCCCGCAACGTTATGTCCTGTGGGCGCAACGTTACGCTCGCTGGTCGCATTGTTGCGCTCCGCGATCGGATTGTTGCGTGACGGGATCGCGCTGCCGCGCTTCTCAGTGGCGTGATTGCGCTCCACGATCACGTTCGTCCCGGCTGTGATCGGAACGTTGCGACGCGCGGCGGTAATCTTCCGCTCCACGACCGCGCCGTCGCGTTCGTCGAACCAGCGGATACGCTGGCGGGTCAAGCCGCTGCGATTCAGGACCCGGTGTCTGCGATCGCTGATCGGATCGAAAGTTGGGTCAGACTAGATGTCCTTGACGATCTTCAATGACGAATCTGTTGCGCCATCGTCGCGATCGTCACGCTCACCTCCGCAACAACAGAAACACTCCGTACCGGCTCGCCTCGTAATCAGCCACCGCAATCGCGGCCTCGCGGTACTCGTCGTGCGCCCACTCCGCACCGATGCCGATCGACTCGCGCACCTGCACGGTGAGCCGGGCGCGCGAGCGGTCGAGCTCGAACGGGAGGGAGCCTTCGTTCTCGAAGCGGGAGAGGTCGCCGTCGAAGGTGAGGCGGGACCAGGAGAACGACAGGCCGCCTTCGATGGACTCGCCCTTCTCGAGGTGCACCGATTCTTCGATGGTGAAGTTTTCCGGGCGGCGGATGAGGATGTTGCTGTCGGAGCGGAAGCGGGAGGCTGAGGCGCGCAACTGCAGCGCCTCGATCGGGGTGACGAGGACATCCGCGGTGTACTGGCGAAGTCTCGCGTCGTAGGCGACGTCCGGACGATCGTTCTCCTGGCGCGTTTCGTCCGCGGTGACGCCGATGCGGAGCCAGCGCGGGGCCTTCCACGCGGCGCGCAGGCGACAGCGGTCGCGGTCGACGAAGTCGGTGCGCAGGATGGGGTTGTCGGCGTCGTCACGCTGCAGCGATGCGCCGAGGGTCAGGCCGGAGAGCGTGTAGCTGCCGTCGAGGAAGATCGTGCGGACGCGGCGGTCGAATGTTCCGCCCTGACCGCCGTCGATCACGATCTCCGAGAGGTCGGGGGCGACAGTCACGTCCATGTTCGACTGGCTCACGCCGGCGCGGAAGGAGAACGGTGCGAGCGGCCGATACGAGACCGAGGCGTCGAGGACGTCTTCCTCGCGCTCGAGTGCGTTGGTGGCGTTGAGGATCACTTCCACGTCGCGCGGGTCGGCGCCGCCGAAGGTGATGCTCTGCAGGTAGAGCGTGCGGATGAGCGCACTGCCATCGAGCTCGCGATGCTCGCGCCGGTAGCCGGCCGTGGCGTCGAGCTTGTCGTTGAAGGCGATCTCCGCGCGCGCGCCGCCGCGCCAGGTCGTGTTCTTCGCGCGGGTGGTGCTGCTCTCGGCGATGCCGCTGAAGAAGCGGCCGAGGGCGAAAGAAGCGAGCGAGCCGGTGACATCATCGGTGCCGTCGCTGTCGCTGTCGGCGGCGAAGCGGGCGAAGTTGCCGGTCAGGCGGATGCGCGACGTGGCCTGGCCGGTCAGAAAGAGAGTGGTGAATGGCGTATCGACGTCCGTCCGCTCGTCGCGCGTCAGCTCGCCGATGGTGATGGGGCGCCCGAGGACCGGATTGGTGTTGTTGCCGTTGTTGGCGCCGGGAGCGAGCGTGAGCGACTCGCGGCCGCGGAACGAACGCCAGCCCTGGGTGATCTGGCCCTGCACCGGGCCGAGCTCGAATCCGGCGCCGACGCGCAGCTCGCGATCGGTGTCGTTCAGGTCCTGCGACAGGAGGAACTCGTCCTGGCCGACATGCCAGGTCGTCGTGCCGGGGCCTTCGAACCGATTCCAGGTGTAGCCGATGAACGGCTTGATCGCGCTCCAGCGCTGGATCTCGAGATCGGCGTCGAGGACGTCGCGGGTGCGGTCGAAGGTGTGCTGTCCGAGCGCGAACGCAGGCAGCGCGCTGAACGCGTCGGCTCGCCGGTAGCGAAGGTTCAGGCGGTACAGGCCGTCGCGGCGCGTCTCCAGGCGGAGGGAGCTCGCCGGACCGGCGCCCGCGTCGGAGACGTCGAGGCGGAAGTCCTGCGAGGCGATCGTCAACGCGCGCAGCAGCAGTCCTTCGTCTTCGTTGATCTGCGTTCGGTACATCGCCTCATTGCCGCTGACGTCGGTCCAGCGGTAGCCGATCTCGACGTCAATCGGGATAGGAAGCGGCATCGTCTGCGCCGAAAGGCTCGTCGCCGCGAGACAGAGTGCGAGCAGGAACCATCGATTGCGGTTCATGGTGATCTCCAATCGCTCACTTCAGCAGTTGCGGATCGCGATTCGAGCCGTGCACGGCCACGTGGCAGCTCGTGCAGTTCCGATAGCGAGGCAGCGAGAGGTTGTGGAACGACGGCGGCTGCGATCCGAGCGTGGCCGTGCTGGTCGGCGAATGGCATTCCATGCAGACCTGCTTCACGGTGGCGCGCCGGAGCTGGTTCGGATTCGACGAGCCGTGCGACTCGTGGCAGGTCGTGCATTCGCCCACCTCGGCGCCGCCATGCGAGAAGACGAACGGCCCGCGCTTCTCCGTGTGGCAGGAGACGCAGGGCGCCTCGGGCATCCGCCCTCGAGACGATGCGGTCCGCAGATGTTCGACGATCGCGAGGGACTGTTCGCCCTTCGCGCGCCGGCCGTGCGGCTCGTGACACGTCGAGCAGGTCATGCCGCCGCGGTCGAGGCGGTGCGCGTACGGCTTGTTCCGCATCGACGCCGCTTGCGTATGGCAGGAGCCACACAACGCGAGCTGCGGCTTTGCGACGAGGTGCGGCGACCGCGGATCGGACGAGTGGATCGAGTGACAGGTCAGGCAGTTGACCTGGTTCGAATTCGCATGCATGCCGCGGCGTGTCATGCCGTCGGTGGTGACGTCGTGGCAGAGCATGCACGTCTCGTCGGAGCCGGCCTTCCCGCGCGGGACGACGATCTTCGTCTTGTCGCCGCCCGACTCCATGTGCTCGGTGCCGTCGCCGTGACAGGTGGCGCAGGCATCGTTGGAGACGACGCCGTCGGTGACGGCGCCGCGGGCGTGCGGGTTCGTGAGGAAGTGCTTCGCCTGATCGTGACAGTCGGAACACGAAGGCGTGGGCGACGGCGCCTCGTCGGGAGCTTCACCGGGAGGGGCGGTCGCCGTTGCAGGCGGAACAGGAGAGGGCGTTTCCTGCGCTCCCGTGCCCGCGGACGGACCCAACAGGAGCAGGAGGAGCAAACCTCCGTATGCAAACCGTTTCATCGCCAAGCCATCCTTTCGGCATTCATCGGAGGCGAGGGAGGCCGTGTGACCTCCCTCGCGCAACCCGTGGTTACTTGGCGTGCACCCTCTCGACCGACCAGTCTTTGCCGGTGCCGTGGCACGTGGCGCAGGCCTCGGACGGATTGGTCGCTCCGGGGAACAGCACGGTATTGAGGAACGCGTGTGCGGCTGCGTCCTGACTGTCGTGGCAACTGAGGCAGGCAGCGGTGCCCGGGCCCTGCGGCGTGAAGTATTCGCGCAGCGTGACGACGGACTCCAGCCCGCTGGTGAGCGGCAGTTTGTACGAGCTCGCCGTGTGGCACGCGGTGCAGGTCGTGCGATCGCCGGGATAGGTCACGTGACTGAAATCGTGCTCGACGTTCCCGAAGCCGAACACCTTGTACTCACCCGCCATCTGATGACCGGTGTGGATCTTGTGGATCATGCGCTGCATGGAGATCGACTCGGGCTGACCGGCATTGGCCGGACGGCGGGTGACGTCGCTCTCTTTCGGGTTGTGGCAGATCACGCACTCTTCGATGGCATTGCGCTGGCCACCATGCAGCGAGAGGCTGTCGTGGCACTGATTGCATTGGGCCATCGTGACCACGGTGCGGCGCGGCGTAGCGGTGCCGCCGGTCAGGGAGACGTACTTGATCGGATTGACGGTCGATTCCTGCACGGCGATGTCCGCGCCGCCGTCGCCGCGCTTCAGCGTGGCGTTGCGGCGGATGTCGGCGCTGATCGTCCACGAGCCTTTGGCAGTGTCCGGGATCGCGTTCGTGAACGTATAGGTGGTCGTGCCCGTGGTCGCGTCATAGACGCCGGTGGTGCGCCCTTCCTCGCGGCGGTACCAGGTGTAGTCGCTGGTCGCGCCGGCGAGGATCGGCGAGAAGGTCGCGAGCTTCGTCGCGTCGATGAACGTGCCGTCATTGTTCTTCAGCAGGAACACGGCCGTCGGCTTCTTGCCCGCCGCCATGTTGGTGGCGCTGACGACCGTCGCGGTAATGCCCTTGAGCTGTTTCGATTTCAGCGGAATCATGTGCGCGCCCTTGATGGAGGCGTCGAATTCCGCTTCGCTCGAGGGCTGGTGACAGGAGGCGCACTGATTGTCGTTGAGCTGCGCGCCGGCCGCATGGTTCGCGCCCGTCACCCAGTTGATGTCGTCGTGGCAGGAGCCGCACGCCTCGCGGCCCGGCTTCGTAAACCAGGCATCGAACTGCGCTGGTTTCTTCGTGGCGTCGGTGCCTTCGTGGCAGTTCTCGCAGTTGCGCACGTCCTGCGGATAGGTGATGTGCGAGTAGTCGTGAACCGACTGGGCATTGCCGTAAATGACGTAAGGCGACGACAGCAAGCCGGGCGCGTGGATCTTGTGCGCCATCACCTTGAGGTCCATGGTGTGGCCGGTGTCGGGATCGACCGTCTGCGGCTGATGGCACATCACGCAGAGCTTCACGTCGCGGCGCGCGCTGCTGCCGTGGAAGCCGAACGTCTTCTTGTCGTGGCAGGACAGACAGCTCGTCTGATCGTTGATCTTCGCCCAGGTCTCGGTGACCTTCTCGCCGTCGGGACGGAAGTCGTGCTCGAGATTCGCGTAGTAGTTCTTCCCGAGGCCGACCGCGGGAATGTCCGTGAGATTCCGGAATGCCTGAAATCCGAGCGTGTGCGTCTTCGTCCGGTCGAAGTTCTCCGGCAGAGTCGTGCCGAATTTGTACTTCGAGTGGCCGGTCTCGAGATCGGTCCACGTGCCGCCTGAATCGGTGGTGGCCTGCACGGCCTTCGCGCCCGGACGTGGGCTGTTTGCCGGAGTGGTCACGTTCCGCACGTTGTAAGAGGTGTAATGACGCGCCGCCGGATCCCACCAGGCCAGGATGAAGCTCGCGTTCACCGGTCCCGGCGTGGTCTTGCCGAGACGGTCGATCGGCTGGTCGAAATCATCGGTGAAGGTGACGTCGACGACCGGCTTTCGGTCGGCGCCGATGGTAATCGAGTTCACCTTCAGCTTCAGTCCGGGACGGATGTAGGCGATGACGTCATCGCTGAGATAGGCCTCGACCTGGTCGCTCTTGAACCGGGGCGTGTCCGGGCCCGCCGGCGTTCCCACCGCCCTCCGCCGACCCGCTGAGGAGGCGGAGACCGTGATCGCGCCCGTCATGGCGAGCACCAGAAGTGTGCGGAGCAGCCGTCCGTGGTTTGTCATGTTTCGTCCTTTTCGTCAGTCCCGAGGGAGAGACCTCTGTCTGTCGAGCCTCACGCTAAGGCCTTACTGCCGATGCCAGCCATGCGCTCCACTACGGGTACCGGGTGACAGCCGTCACATACGCGAGTGAGGTTGGTCGTTTCAGGACGATGCGTGCCTCAGTATCGTCCCGGGTCAGCAGGAAAGGCAGCGACCAATTATGGGAACGACGTCTCGGCTCACCCGTTTTTTCCCTCTTGCGCTGATCGCCATCGCGGTCGTGCTCTTCATCACCGGCTCGTACTACGGTCTGGCCGTCGCACCGCCGGAGCAGTTCATGGGCGAAGTGCAGCGGATCATGTACGTCCACGTGCCCACGGCCTGGGGAGCGATGCTGGTGCTCACCTGGGCATTCGTCTGCGCCGTGGCCTGGCTGCTGTCGGAGAAGTGGCAGTGGGATCACCGGCTCGAAGCAGCGATCGAGATGTCGGTGGTGCTCTGCTTTCTGTTGTCGGTCCAGGGCGCGATCTGGGCGAAACCGACGTGGGGAGTGTGGTGGGACTGGGACCCACGCCTGACCACGGTGGCCATTCTGCTCATGGCATTCCTCGGCATCGCCGCATTGCGCCGTTTCGTCGAAGACCCGACGAGGCGCGCGACCTGGTCGGCCGTGGCCACGGTCATCGGTTTCGTCGACGTGCCGATCGTCTATTACTCGGTCAAATGGTGGAACTCACTGCACCAGCAGCAGTCGACGGCCGTCGGGATCTCGCGTGAGTTCCGCATTCCGCTGCTGCTGAATTTCTCCGCGTTGCTGCTCCTGATCGCGGGCGTGTTGATCCTCCGTGCGCGCGTGGCCGCGTGGCGTGCCGAGGAAGAGCTCCCGCCCGTCGAGGATTGGGCCGGAATCGCTGTGGAGGTGACGCCATGAGTGGAATCGTCCAGGGTGGCTGGCCTTTCGTCTGGGCCGCGTACATCGTTACGGTGCTCGTCCTCGGCGGTTACGCCGTACGCGTCTTCGTTCTCCATAGCGTCGGAAAACGTCTCGCCGAACACGAGGGGCCGTGAGACGTGTCACACGGCAGCGGTGACTGCCCTCCTCGCCCGATGTGCACCGCCACCCTACTGTGGCTGCGAGGCCTTGCTATGCGCACCTTCCTGATCGCCGCCGCCTTCGCGCTCGTCACCATTCCTGTCGCGGCCCAAACATCCACCGACGAATGTCTGGCGTGCCACGACACCGTGCACGCGGAGAAGTTCAGCGCATCCGTGCACGCTCCGCTCGACTGCACGGGGTGCCACTCGGACATCAGCGAAGTTCCGCACGACCCGGCGCCGAAGAAGGTCGACTGTGCGTCATGTCACTCCGACGCGGTCGAAGCATGGAATCACTCCCTGCACGCAAAGGCCGCGGCATCGGGCAAAGGACGCGGTCCACAGTGCACCGACTGCCACGGCTCGGCCCACGAGATCCAGCCCATGCAGCGCGCGAAAATCCCGCAGCTCTGCTCGAGCTGCCATGCGCAGAAGTTCGTCATGCAGAAGGCGGGACTGAGCGCGCAGCCGGCCATCTCCTATCAGGAGAGCGTGCATGGCAAGGCCGTGGCGAAAGGATCGACCCGCGCCGCGGTCTGCACGGACTGCCACGATTCCCACAATGTCCGTCCAGCCAATGATCCGCAGTCCGGCATCTTCAAGTTCAACGTCGGGCGCACCTGCGGACAGTGCCATGCCGCGATCGCCGGTCAGTATCACGACAGCGTCCACGGCAAGGCGCTCGCGCGCGGGAACGGCTCGACGCCGGTCTGCACCGATTGTCATGGCATCCACACGATCTCCACTGCCGAGGACCTGACGCGGGGACCGCGGGCCAGTTGCGCGCGTTGCCACGAAGGCGTGCGCCTCAACCAGGAGCTCGGCGTCGCGGCAACGCGCGTCAGCTCCTACGAATCCAGCTACCACGGGCTGGCGCGCCAGCTCGGATCGGCGACGGCGGCCGACTGCGCGAGCTGCCACGGCGCCCACGACGTGCTCCCCTCTTCCGATCCGCGCTCCGCGATTCATCCCTCGAATCTGACGAAGACGTGCGGGAAGTGCCACCCGGGCGCGCAAACAAATTTCACCCGCGGCAAGGTTCATCTCAGTGCCGGCGAGACCGACGACACCGGCTCGCTGATCAACACCTGGATCCGCCGCATCTACATCGTGCTGATCGTGCTGACGATCGGCTTCATGGTTGTGCACAACCTGCTGATCTGGTGGCGCAAGGCCCAGGCGGCGCGCCGCGCGAGCGGCCGCACGGTCGTGAGGATGAACCTCAACCAGCGCATCCAGCACATCATCCTCGTCCTCAGCTTCGTCGTACTGGTCATCAGCGGCTTCGCCCTCGCGTGGCCCGACTCCCTGCTGGCGAAGATCTGCGGTCCCGAGAACATCCGCCGCATGATCCACCGCATCGCCGCCGTGGTGATGATCGTCCTCGGCATCTATCACCTCGGGTACATGACTCTGACGCGCGAGGGACGGCAGGGCCTGCGCGACTTCTGGTTCCGCTTCTCGGACGCCAAGGACCTCATCGCCGTCCTGCGCAACCGCCACCCTCGGGCCGGCCGGTTCACCTACGCGGAGAAGGCCGAGTACTGGGCCGGGCTGTGGGGCACGATTGTCATGGCCATCACCGGCCTGATGATCTGGTACTCCGTCGACGTCGCCACCTGGATCCCCCGCTGGTGGATCGACATCGCCACCACCATCCACTACTACGAGGCCATCCTGGCCACGCTGGCCATCATCGTCTGGCACATCTACCACGTCGTCTTCGATCCAGACGTCTACCCGATGAACTGGGCGTGGTTCGACGGCAAGGTCTCCGAAGAGGAATTCAAGAAAGAGCACCCCCTGGCCGCCGAAGAGGCGCAGGATGAGTCCACAACCAAAGGGGATGAGTAATGTCGGAATCGGTGCGGCGCGTGCCGTTGTCCCGGAACCTCCTCAGCGAGATCGGCGTCGGCATCGCCGTCCTCGGTCTCGCCAACCTGGCCTTTCTCATTTATCTCGACACCACCGGAACGCACTCGAATCCGTACCTCGGCATCCTGACCTGGATCGTCGCGCCGGCAATCCTCATCTTCGGGCTGGCGGTGTTCCTCTTCGGGATGTGGCGGGAACGGCGCCGCCGGCGCCGGAGCGCGCCGGGCGAGGTGCCCGAGTATCCGCGGGTCGACCTCAATGAGCGGCGCACGCGGCTGGTCCTCATCTGGACGGCCCTCGGACTGATCGTCTTCGTGACCATGTCCGTCGTGGGGAGTTATCAGGTCTACCACTACACGGAGTCGGATGCGTTCTGCGGCACGATGTGCCATTCGGTCATGCATCCGGAGTACACGGCGTATCAGCAGTCGCCCCACGCGCGCGTCGGCTGCGCCGGGTGTCATGTCGGTCCAGGCGCCGGTTGGTTCGTGAAGTCGAAGCTCTCCGGCGCCTATCAGGTGTACTCGGTCATCGCCAAGAAGTATCCCAAACCCATTCCGACGCCCGTCGAGAATCTCCGTCCGGCGCAGCAGACGTGCGAGCAATGCCATTGGCCCGAGAAATTCTTCGGCGCGCAATTGAAGGTCTTCGACCACTACGCGTACGACGAGGCGAACACGCCGAAGGAAGTGCGCCTTCTGATCAAGACCGGCGGGGGCAGTCCCGAAACCGGCCAGACGGTGGGAATCCACTGGCACATGAACATCGCCAACGAGGTGACCTATGTGGCCGCGGACAAGCAGCGGCAGGTCATTCCGTATGTGCGCGTGCGCAATCGCAAGACCGGGCAGGTCACCGAGTACCGCGCCGAGGATTCGAAACTGACGGACGCGCAGATCGCCTCGGCGCCGAAGCGCACGATGGATTGCGTCGATTGCCACAACCGTCCGACGCACATCTACCGTTCCCCCGATGCCTCGGTCGACAAGGCCCTGCGCGCCGGCCGCATCGACCGGTCGCTGCCGTTTATCAAGCAGCAGGCGGTGACGGTCCTGGCCGCGGACTACACATCGACCGCGCAGGCTGGCCCTGCCATCCGCGCCGGCCTGGAGACGTTCTATCGCGACAATCACGCCGAGGTCTATGCGGCGAAACGTCAGCAGATCGCCGGCGCCGCCGCCGAGTTGCAGCAGATCTTCAAGACCACCCGTTTCCCGGAGATGAAAGTCGACTGGCGCACCCACGCCGACAACGTCGGCCACATGCGCACGCAGGGCTGCTTCCGCTGCCACGACGACCAGCACGTCAGCCGCGACGGCAAGCGCCTCAGCAAAGACTGCAATCTCTGTCACACCGTGCTCACCGCCGGAGGCACGACCGCCGAGTTCGAGCACCCGATTGATTTAGGCGACATGCGAGCCGTCAATTGTTCCGACTGCCACACCGGCGGCGGAATGTAATCAGGAGAAAGGCCATGAAACTCAAATCCGTATTGTTGATTCTCGTCGTTGCACTGGCGCCGATCGCCTTCGCCGCGGACGGCGCCGCGACCTACAAGGCAAAATGCGCGAGCTGCCACGGGGCCGACGGCAAGGGCCAGTCGCCGATGGGAAAGAAGATGAATCTGCGCGATCTCGGCTCGCCCGAAGTGCAGAAGCAGACCGACAAGGAGCTCTACGACTGGACGGCCATCGGCAAAGGGAAGATGCCGGGCTACAAAGACAAGCTGTCCGCGGACGAGATCAATGCGCTCGTCAAACACATGCGGACGTTCAAGAAGTGAGTAAAGGAGAGACATGAAGAAAGCACTGACCGTTTTCACCCTCTGCATCCTCATCGCCGCGCCGTCCGCGTTTGCGGGCGGCGGCGGCTCCGACGGCGCCGCGGCCTACAAGGCCAAATGCGCCATGTGCCACGGCGCCGACGGTGCCGGCCAGACGCCCATGGGCAAGAACATGAAGCTGCGCGCCCTGGGCTCGGCCGAGGTGCAGAAGCAGACCGACGCTGAGCTGGTGAAGTGGATCGCCGACGGCAAGGGAAAGATGCCCGCCTACAAGGGCAAGCTCACGCCGGCCGACATCGACGCGGTCGTGGCCTTCATCCGGACGCTCAAGAAGTAGCGGAGAGGAGCGGCGGGCGTTCCGTCCGCCGCTCCGTCTCGATCGCGATCTGATTCGTGATCCCCACGACGCCGGCCACTTCGCGGACCGCATTCGCGACGAGCTGCTTCTGGAACGGGTGCGCGACGGTTCCTTCGAGCGTCACCAATCCATGACTGACCGTAACGCCTGGGCGGTCGGCCGGCATGCGCGCGAGCGAGTCGATCAGCTCGCGCAGCACGCGCTCGAGCGTCGCGTCGGTCCTGTAGTCGCCGATGGTCAGGCGCACTTCGAGCAGATTCCGCACGCCGAAGACGTCCGGCACGCGTAACAGCGCCTCTTCGGCCGTGCACTTGTCGGCGTACGTGTGCACGATGCCTTCGAGAGTCACGATGCCGTCACCGGAAATCGTGAATCGGAGGCGGCCGGGATCGATGCCCGGTTGGGCGCGAAGCGTGTCGGCGACGAGCGGTGCGAGCGTCATGGCCATCTCCTTACGCCGGCAGAGCCAGCTCGCCTGCCTGCAGCGCGCGTGCGGTCAGTGCGTTCACGGCCAGCACCGCACAGTTGCTGTGCTGGACTACCTGCTCCTGGACATCCTTTTCGCCCACGCCGAGCGCGATGAGGTCTGCGCCTTCCCGGAGCGCCGTGAGGATGAGCTCGGGCTCCGAGACCTCGATCAGCCGGGCGTTCTCGGCATCGGCGAGCACGCCGGCGTATTCGACCGCCGCACGTCCCTCCGCCGTCGCTCGGCTTCCGACGACGACTAGCATCGGCGCCGTCTCCGGCGTCGCTCCGTGCACGGCGATCACCGGCACCGGCGCCACGCGCATGACGGCCTCGGTCACGGAGCCGAACAGCAGGTGGCGCAGGCCGGTTCTTCCGTGCGTGCCCATGACGATCAGATTCGCGCCGGACTCGCGCACCTGCGCGACGATGGCATCGGTCGGAGTGCCGACTACCACGCGAACGTCGAATGGCATGGCGGTGCTGATGTTCGTCTCCGCAAAGGTCTGAAGGTTCTCGCGCGCCGCCGCGATCAGGTCATCCTGAGGGATGTGGACAGCCACGGCCTCGCTGATCGCGAAATCAAAGGCCGGCACGAACGGATCGGCGTAAATGACGAGGAGGTGGGCTTCGAAACGGGCGCCGAGGGCCGCGGCATAGCGCAGCGCACGCGCTGCTGGAGCACTGAAGTCCGTGGGCACGAGAATGAGTTTCGGCGTCAGAGTTTCCATGCTCCACCTCCTCGTTCGATGTGCGGACCTCGAAGCCCGCCGCGATCAAGGTAGGCGTTGCGCAGGGGTCGGCCTATGACGACCGTCATCCGGTCGTGTGACGGCGACGCAGGATCGAGTGAGCGTCGTCACATGCCGGTGTGAGACCGCACCCCGCGCGCCGGCACGGGAAGGCCTAGCTTCAGTCCATGCAGCGGAATGCAGTGCGGCGACCCTTCTTCCGAACGCCGCGCGCGCTAGCGATGGCGCTGCTGTTCGTGGTCGCCGCGCTCGTTCTTCTGCACGCCGTCCTGCTCTGGCAACGAGTCGACGATCGATCCATCGCCCGTCCCGAGGTGGCCATGCGCTGGATCGTGGCCGCGACGATCGCGGGCGCGGCTCTGCTGCTCCGCCGCCAGTCGACGGGATCGCGGGGCTGGGTCGTGTTGTGGTTGACCGTCGCACTGCTCCATCTCGCCGGCCCGGCCGGTGTCGTTCTGACGCAGGCCGTGCTGACGGCCACTCCTCTGCTCCTGATGTTCGTCGCGATTGCGATCGGCGTCACGTGCGGCAACGCCCCGTTCATTCCGGGTCGCACCGGCCGAGTGACGTGCGCGCCAGTCATCGCATCCGTACGCGATCGTGCACCGCCGTCGCCCTGACCCGCGACGCTCTGTACGAACGGCCGCGAACGAATCGCGGCTCACGACGAGGAGTCCATGATGCGCACACTCGGAACCATTCTTCTGATCGTCCTGCTCGTTCCTTCCATCGCTATCGCGCAACAGACCGCGACGGTGGTGGAAGAAAGCACCACCGCGGCAACAACGGAACAGCCGCTCGCTTCGTTCTTCGCCGAAACGACCGTCACCGCGACCGGTTCGGAGCGGAACGTCTTCGACATCGCTACGCCCGTCACCGTGATCCGCGAAGACAAGATCGCGCAGAAAAGCGTCGAAAACGTCGCCGACCTGCTGCGCGAGCAGCCCGGCGTCGACGTGAACGGCGTGGGTCCGAATCAGGCGCGGCCCGTGATCCGCGGACAGCGCGGACTGCGGGTGCTCTTTCTCGAGGACGGGCTTCGCCTGAACAATCCCCGCCGCCAGACGGACTTCGGCGAGATCGGAGGTCTCGTCGACCTGCACAACGTTTCGACGATCGAAGTCGTCCGCGGCCCGGCGTCGGTCCTCTACGGAAGCGACGCCATCGGCGGCGTGATGAACGCAATCAGCAAAGAGCCGTCGTTCCCGAGCGATTCCAACCTGGCCGGCTACATCGAAGGCCGCCATTCCAGCGCCGGCGATCTCTCCGGCCTCAGCGCCGGACTGAACGCGCGTTTCGGCCGCTTCACGCTGCAGATCGGCGGCACGAAACGGCAGGCCAGCGACTACAGCATTCCGACGGGCCGGTTCGGCGACATCGACATCGCTCGCGGCGTAAACACTCTCGACACCGGCGTGGACGATACGAGCGCGTGGGGAGCTCTGTCGTTCACACCCGTGTCCGGCCACAACCTGCGGCTGCGCCTGAATCGCTATCGTGCGGGAGAGACAGGGTTCGGCTACGTCCCGGCCGAGCAGTACGGCGCGACCGAGGAGACGAAGATCCGCATCCTCTATCCGGAGCAGTCATTCGACCGCGCGACGTTCTCGTACACCGCCTCGTCGCTGCAGAGAACGTGGGCCGATTCGACGAACGTGCAGATCTACCATCAGACCAACGCGCGCGAGCTGGTCAACGACATCGAGATCGACATCGGTCCCGTGGCACCCGGCTTCCCGCACTCCGGCGTCCAGGCAAACACGCTCAACTTCAGCGATCTCGACACGTGGGGCTTCCGCGCCGACGCCGTGAAGGTTCTGGCCGCGGGGCGTCACATCGCCACCTATGGCATCGAGGGGACGCGCGACGAGAGCTTCAACACCGACTTCTCGACCACGATCACGACCATTCGCACGCCGCACGGCAACCGAGTCACCGAAACGACCGACGCCCTGGCGAACGCGCCGAATGCGACGAACACCGCGTGGGGCATCTTCGCGCAGGACGAGATCTCGATCGGCCGCAAGCTGATCGTCACTGCCGGCGCCCGTTTCAACAGCGTCGAGACGGTGGCGAAGGCCACCCCCGGCTGGGACGTGACCGGCCTCGGCTTCTCCGATCGCCGCTTCGTCGGCGCGCTGTCGGCGAAGTACCAGCTCAATCGTTCGATCAACCTGCTGGCCTCGTACGGCCGCGGCTTCCGCGCCCCGAACATCATCGAGCGGCTGTTCAACGGCGCGACCCCCGAGGGATCGGGATACCAGCTCCTGAACCCGGCCCTCGATTCGGAGACCAGCGACAACTTCGACCTCGGCATCAAGTACTCGCGCGCCAACGCGTTCATGGAAGCGGTGGCGTTCCGCAACGACATCAAGGGCGGCGTCATTCAGGCGTTCCTGTCGCCGGCCGAGATCGCAGGGCTCGATGAAGCGACCCGAGCCGCGATCGCGGCGAGCCACGCACAGTTCGTCGTCCAGCAGCGCAATGCCGCGCACCTGCGTTACGAGGGAGTGGAGCTCGCGCTCGGCTGGCGCTCCAGCCGCGGCATCGTGCTGGGCGGCAACTACACCTGGATCAACGGCGAGCGCATCGACGCCGCGAATCCGCCGACCGGCGACAGTTACTCGAACAAGACGTTCGCGTATGCGCGGTACGAACCGGCCGGGTCGCGCTTCTGGGCCGAGTACCACGTGCGCCACAACGGGAAGGAGGACGCGAACATCGCTCCGAACGAGCCTGTACCGCCGGTCGGCCTCACCTTGCCGGCGTTCACCGTGCACGGCATCGGCGCCGGCGCGCGCCTCTTCGAATTCAACGGACTGGCCAGCGAGCTGACGCTCTGGATCGAGAACGCGACGGACGAGCTGTACGCCGAATTCTCGAACGCTACGTTCTTCCGGCCGGAGCCGGGGCGCACGATGAAAGTCAGTTATCGGGTCACATTTTAGAGAGGCCGCATGCGGCAACCCGACGTCGTCCTCATCCACCCGCCGAGCGTCTTCGATTTCCGGGAGCGGGCCATCTTCTACGGACCGGTCAGCGACGTCATCCCGTCGTCGCCGGTCTTCGAGATGTACCCGATCGGATTTCTGACGCTCGCGGCGTGGCTGCGGCGGCACGGCTACCGCGTGCGGATCGTCAACCTGGCCCTGCTCATGATGCGCAGCCGCCGCTTCGACCCGGAACGGTTCCTCCGGCGGCTGCGCCCGAAGCTCTTCGGCATCGACCTGCACTGGCTTCCGCACGCGCACGGAGGTCCGGCCGTCGCGGCGCTGCTCAAGCGCATCCATCCCGAGGTCCCGATCGTGTTCGGCGGCATCTCCGCGACGTACTTTCATCGGGAGCTGATCGCGGATCCGGCCGTCGATTTCGTGCTGCGCGGTGCGGTGACGGAGCCCTCGCTTCTCGCCCTCGTCCGCGAGCTCGAAGACACGCGACGATTCGAGGCCGTGCCCGGCCTGACCTGGAAGGACGGGTCGGGCGTCCGCGTCAACGACGATCCGCAAACGCCGCCGTCCCTCGACGACTACCGCTTCGACCTCGGCATGATGGTCTCCTCGGTCATCCGCCATCTGGATTTCTGGACGAACGTTCCGTTTCACACGTGGTGGCGTCATCCGATCACCGCCGTGTTCACGGTGCGCGGCTGCGCGCGCGGTTGCGTGACGTGTGGAGCGTCGCATGCGGCGTTCCGGCGTTTCATGCCCGCGCATTTCCCGATGCTGCGCAGTCCGAAGCGAATCGCGGATCAGGTTCGCGAGCTCGCGCAGATGACCCGCGCTCCGATCTTCTTCGTCGGAGACCTCCGCGACGGAGGAGAGCGTTACCTGCGCGACGTCTTGGCGGCGCTCGCGCGCTCGCCGGTCACGAACCGCATCGTCTTCGAGTTCTTCGATCCGCCGGACACGCAGCTCGTCGAGGCCATCGACGCATCCGTGCGCCACTGGGGCGCGGAGCTCTCTCCCGAAAGTCACGATGAAGCCGTCCGGGGCCGGCTCGGCAAGGCGCGATTCACGAACGCGCGGATGGAAGCGTCGATCGAGGCGCTGCTGGCGTCCCGCTGCGAAGGGCTCGATCTCTTTTTCATGCTCGGTCTGCCGGAGCAGACATACGCCAGCGTGCTCGCGACCGTAGATTTCGTCGAACGGCTCTTCACGCGGTTCGATCGTCGCCTCTCGGCATTCCTCACGCCGATGGGACCGTTCATCGATCCCGGCAGCGACGGCTTTGAAAACGCGGAGCAGCACGGCTACAAGCTCCGCGCGCACACGCTGGCCGAGCACCGGGCTCTGCTCGAACAGAACGACTGGGAGTCGATCCTCAACTACGAAACGGAGTGGATGACGCGCAGAGAGATCGTCGATGCCACGTACGACGCGGCGGAACGGCTCAACGACCTGAAGGCGCGCCATGGCCGCATCGACGAACGGCAGGCCTCCGGCGTGCGCAAACGCATCACTGCGGCGCGTGCCATCCGTCGACGGAGCACGTCGGGCGCAGAGCTCGATCCAGCGGAGATCCGCGCGTACTCGGAAAGCTCGATCAACGACAAGGCCGAGCTCTTCGCGCCCGGCGCATTTCTGCGCAACTTCCGGATCAGCGGCATCGTGCGCCTGCTCGCGCGGGGACCGCCCGCGAATGCATCACGCGGCTGCGTAGCGACGATCACACGGCCGCGGTTCCGGAGGATTTACGTTGCCACTCATGAACGTCAGGATCACGGCGATCGGCGTGGCGGTTCTGATGCTGCTGCTCCCGCTTTCGCTTTGCTGCATGCCCGCGCCGCAACACGCATGCTGCAAGGACCGCTGCGCGACGGCGCCGGACGCAGCCCAGTTCGTTGCCGTTCCGTTCATCGCGATCCTCCTTCCGCCATCGACGCCCGCGGCAATCGATCGTGACGCCATCCGCCGCTCCGACGGCGTCGCCGCCGCGGTCCATCCGCGCTTCAATCCGATGGCTACGATCCAGTTGCGCATTTGATCCTCGAAAGCGCGCCTCTCCTTTCAACCGCATTTGCGTTTCATGGAGGATTTATGCGCCGTCTTTCGATTCTGGTCCTGGTCCTGTTCGCCCTTTCATTCGTCGCCACGCCGCTGCTCGCGGAAGAAGCCCATTCCTGCGTCAAGGCCGAGAAGAGTTGCTGCAAGAAAGACGCGGAGTGCTGCAAGGACGCCTCCGCCGCATGCTGCAAGGAAGCGAAGGCCTGCTGCAACGACGCCGAATGCTGCAAGACCGCCGCGGACGGCACGCACACCTGCTCGATGAAGCATGCCGACGGTACCGCCTGCGCGACCGCCTGCTGCAAGAGCAAGAGCACCCCGTCCGGCAATCAATAGCCGACTGCCATCTTCGTCACCGGCGCTGCTCTCGCGTGCAGCGCCGGACGCGCGGGGAACCGACGAGGGCCTCTGGCGGCCGGGGCCACAGGCCCCGGACCCGCTGGTTGGCCTAGCCTCCGCGACACTCTGTCGCCAGTCACGAGTTTGTGTCGCGGAGGCTAGGCCAACGAACGGGGTCCGGGGCCTGTGGCCCCGGCCGCCGGAGGCCTCTCGTCGGTTCCCCGCCGTTCGGCGGCTCACGAGAGCCGACGCGAGCGCGACGACGATCGCCCCGAACACGATCGAAAACGACCGCCTACGACTCTGTGAGCTGCGCTACCAGCAGGTCCTCGAGATATTGCGCAAGATCGTCGACATTGAAATCGCCATTGGCCCAATGCCGGTCCGCTGCTCGAAGCGCGTCGTAGTACGGCTCGCGGTTGTCACGGATTCGTTCTGGAACGATCCTCCTGCCCGGGAGCAACGTACCTTGACGGAGGCAGATCAACAGATAGCACGCCGCTCGTGCCGTTCGGCCGTTACCCTCGATGAACGGATGGATCCAGTTCAGCCGCCATAATGCATACGCGGGGAGAACGGTGGGATGGGGCTCAACCGTCCACATCTCATGGACCACAGAGATGAACTGATCCATCAAGTTGGGTACGTCTTTGAAATGCGGAGGGATATGGTTGCCGACGTAAATCGGTTGCTCGCGAAAGCGGCCGCCAAACTGCGCGATATTGGCTACCGCGGCGGCATTCAGTGACCACAGCATGTACTTGTCGAATGCCTCGATGCCTTTCTTCAAGGCAATCTCTACACAATTCGCCAGGAGGTCATACTGGCGGAGCAGATTCTGCTCCTGCACACGCGCGAAGAGTTGAGGATCGTCGGCCTCTCGAACTGACATGAGGCGACGTTATCTCTTCAGCCTGATACTTTCCGACGATCGGCGAACGGAATCTTTAGTGATCAGGTCCGATTTGAGCGCATTGCCGAACGCGAAACTGACGCGCTGTTCCCGAAGTTCTTCCTCGGAGACTTCGCGCTTGCGGGCTTCTTCCAGAACCTTGCTGAGCTCCGGGCTCACGGTCAGGCGAGACTGAAACTGTTTCCGTGCGGCCACGCGGCAGAGATTACGCCATGAGCCGCGAGTCCGCAAGATGCTTACCGGCAAGCATCAGGAGCGCCGCGGCGGGCGAGACGATGCGGTTGGATGTCCGCTGTCGCGGACGTCATCTCCTCGCCCAAGTCTACGGGCGGTAGAGGCCGCGCCACACACGGAGCGACAGATCGTATGCCACCCGTTTGGAGTCCGGTTCACGGCATCCCAAGCCAGTAGCCGACGGCCGCGAGTACAACTGTCATCGTCCCGAACACGATCTCGCGCCAGCCGATGGTCTTCGCGCGCGGCGCTTCGTGCGAGAGGCCCCACATCGCGCGGAGCAGCAGCACGCCCATCGCCGCGACTGCATACGGCCCCGCGTAAAGCGCAACGCAGGCGATCGCGATCGCGTGCAGCGCGATCGCCGGCCATGCCGGCATGCGGCCGAGCATGGCCCGCACGTAGAGAATCGACGGCAGCGTGCGCGCGACGATGATCCCGGCCAGGCCGAATGCCGGGACGATGCGCATTCCGCCCGCCATGGCCACCGCCGCCGCGATGCTGGCCATGGCTGCAGCGCCGCTCAGCTCCGGCAGCAACTCGCGCTCGCGCCTGTGCGCGTCGTACAACACCTGCGTCAGCGCCAGTGGCGTGACGAGGCCGAGCGGGATCAACACGCGCACGCCGCTCATCATCACCGCCGCCGTCAGCGAAAGCGCAGCACCGGCGAGGTACGCGGCGGCGATCGCGCGGCAGTACGCCGTCCGCGGATAGCTCCGCCCGCGCATTGCATCCTGCAGCGCGAGCTTCAACGGATGGCGCGCCAGGAATCCGAACAGCGCCGCCGTGCCGATGAGAGTACCGCTCCACGATGGCGCGACGAGGAGTCCGAGGAGCATCGGCTCGAAGAGAAAACCCCAACCGCCATGCTCGGCCGGCAACGCAAGCGGCCGCAGCGAGACGATGCGCGAAGGCAGCGGAACGATCGTCACGAAGCAGACTGTAAAACGAGCGCACCCACATGGCCATGACATCGATCATGAAATGTCAGAATGAGCGCCCATGCCGATCGAAGCCCCGATCCCGTTCGACGCCATTCCCCTCCTGGCCGCGCTGCGGCGTGAGGATCGCGAGGCGGTCGCGCCGCTCTGTCGCGTGCGCGGTTACGAGAAGGGAGAGATGATCTTCCGCGAGGGCGATCCGGCCGACCGCATTCATTTCGTGCACATCGGCCGGGTGAAGATCGTCAAGGCCGCCGGGGGACGCGACATCATCCTGGAGATCCTCGGCCCCGGCGAGCCGGTGGGCGCCGTCGCGGTCTTCGAGCGCCGCCCCTTTCCCGCCAGCGCCATCACGCTCGAGCCGTCCGGCATCGTCTCCATCGCCGAGCGCGAGTTCTTCGCCCTGCTCGAATCAAGGCCGGAGATGATGCGGCAGCTCCTCGGCGGACTGACGCTGCGCCTGATGATGGTCAACAAGCGCCTGGCGGACCTCACCGGCTCGTCCGAGCAGCGCGCCGTGCGCATCTTCCTCACGCTCGCCGAGCGCATCGGCGTGCCCGCAGACCCGGGCGTGAAGATCCCGATGGCGTTGTCGCGTCAGGAAGTCGCGGACCTCCTCGGCACGACGCTCGAGACGGCCATCCGCCTGATGAGCCGGTGGCAGAAGGAAGGGATCGTCCTGACGGAAAAAGACGGCTTCCTCATCCCCGATCCGGCGAAGCTGCGCGCAACGGATCAGTGAGCGAGCCGCTCGCGCAGCAGCGTCTCGATCGTGCTGCGCACCAGCGCGTTGTCGACGTGGGGTGCGAGGCGGACCACGGGGATGGCGTGAACGCGCGCCATCAACGCCGCGAGCTCGGCTCCCGCCAGGGATTCGACGAGTTCGTACAAGCCCTCGGCGTTCTCCTCGATCTGGTTGTGCACCTCGAGAATGGCCGCGATCTGTTCGATCTCCACGCGGGATGGCGGCGGGACGAGCAGCGCCGCGAGCGCGGCGTGGTCGCGATGGAGCTGCTGCTCCATCGCCAGGCCAACGCCGCGTTTTCTGAGCTCCGGAAACAGCACGCGCTCCTCGATCGAGATGTGGCGCAGCAGGCCACCGCGGAATTCGGCGTAGCTCGCGCGATCGCCCTGCAGGCAGGCGCGGAGCAACGCGTCGAGCCGCTCGTGATCGCGCGTCAGAAACTCGTGCAGGTCAGCGGCCATCGGACGTCAGTGACTGCAGCCCGCGCCGCACGCATCGACGAACGCGGCCGGTTGTCCGGCCTGGTCCTCCAGCGAGACCGCACGCGGGAAGTAGACGTTGTTCTCGACGTGGATGTGCTCGTGCGTGCGCAGCTCGAATTCGGCCAGGCGGCGATACAGCTCGCGGTAGCTGAAGCACGCGCTCTCCGGCGGCGTGTACTCTTCGGTCACGACGCGCAGACTGGCCAGCAACTCGCCGACGCGGTCGTGCTCGGCCATCATCTTGCGCACTGGATTCTTCACCGTTCCGAAGAACGGCGTCGGCGCCGGGCGGTGCTCGTTCGACGACTCTTCGAGCTGAGTCACGTACGGGAACAGGACCTGTTCCTCCTTCAGCATGTGCGGCAGCATGTCGTCCCGCAGCGCGGCGATGAGCGTCACCACCTCCGCCAGCTCCGGACGGCGTTCGCCGTGGACGCCGAGCACCTTGTTCGCGAGCGGCTCGATGGTCTGCAGCTCCTCACGGGTCCAAACGTGATAGGTCGAGACGATGTTCGCGCTCATCGACGTCAGCGTCTCGGCCGTCCAGTCGCGAGCGCTCCCGTCCGGCAGGTCGGCGAGCTTCTCCAGTGTCTCGATGAACGCGTCGACGCTCTTGCCGGCAGCAGCGCAGGCTTCCGGCAGCGGCGTCATGCCGCCGCAGCAGTAATCGATCTTCCAGGCTTCAAAAACGCGGATCGAGAGCGGCATCTCGGCTGCGAGCTCGCCAACCGTCCGTTCTCTGACATCCATGATTGCGTGCATTGTGTGATTCCTCCGTGAATCTCATTCTCGGGTTCCGCGCGGAGGGAAACCATGACCGATGTCATACGGTTCGGCGGTATGAGCGCAGCAGCCCGATGAACGTCACCGTCCACGCCGCCAGCGCGATGAACACGAACGCGCGCGGCAGCAGATGCAGCACCTCGAGGCCCGTCACCTCGGCGAGGCGGTACGTGCAGACGGTGTACATCCCCAGCGGGAAGACCGCGCCCCAGTACAGCGGGCTGTACGTCAGGGGGAAGCGTTTGTAGCCGTGGCGCCAGAAGCCGAGGATGACCAGCATCGGGATCCACCAGGTGGCGGTGGCCCAGAAGAGGATGGTCAGGCCGAGGGTGAAGGGGTGGAGGGCGGTGAGAAGCGGGGAGGATTTTTCGTTCGCGATGAGCAGTGTGCCGGCCAGCGTGGAGATGGCCATCGCGCCCATGTTGATCCAGTACGGCGGCATCAGGTCCGAGGGCGCGAAGCGGAAGAACGTGTAGCGGTAGAAGATCAGCGAGATCAGCCAGATGTACAGCATCCCGCCGGCGAGCCAGAACGAGAGGCTGACGAAGAGCAGCAGCTCGGCGTGCGCCGTCGCCGGCGCGAGAATCGAGGCGAGCGTCGAGACGGATTGCGTGGCCACGACGGCGACGAGCCAGCCGCCGTTGATGCCCTGATCGAGCGCCGGCTTGTGCTCTTTGATCGTGAGCGCGGTGAAAACCGAGTAGATCAGGATCAGCCACAGCACGAGCGTGACGATCCAGAAAGCGAAGGCGAATCGCTCCAGCTTCGCCACGATCACGAGCTGCGAGCCGAGCACGCTCGTGGCAGCGACGGCGGTGAAGAAGCCGACGCCGCGCTGATGATCCGAGACGTCCGCGAGCACGTCTTTCGGATAGCGCGTGATGCGCACGATGGTCAGGATCCAGAGCGCCGCGAAGGCGATCACATTGATCGCGAGCAGCGCGTGCGGCACGTACGCAATGCCCAGCAGCTGCGCGGCGATGGAGACGATGCCGGTCGCCATCACGAGCGCGAAGTAGGCCGGGTGCAACGTGCGAATCAACGACGTTCCATCCGATAGATGTACGAGAGCAGGCCGAGGTTGAGGGCGAAGCAGACGATGCTCGCGATTGCGGCGGGGATCACCACGCGCTCCTGACCGGCGAGGAACGCGTTCATCGTCGCGGTGAGCAGCCAGAGCTGCAGGACGACCATCATCAGCACGATCGACAGGATCCCGAAGACGATGGTCGTCTTCTGCTGCCGCGAGAACGCCTGTTTCACGCCCGCACCTCCCGGCCGATGGCGTAGAGATCGCCGTCGCGGATCTCGAGCAGGATGCGCTCGAGCGGACGCCGCGGCGGACCGGCGATGGGGATACCGGTGCGCAGCTCGAACGATCCGTTGTGGCACGGGCAGAGGAAGCGCCCGCGTGCGAGATCGGGCACGACCGCACAGCTCAGGTGCGTGCACTTCTGGTTGTACGCGAAGTACTGCTGCGCGCCCGTCCGCACCACGATGCAGGTGTCGTGCGGCTCGGGGTAGCCGAAGACCAGCGAGCCGCCGACGGGAATCGCATCCGCACGCGCGATGCGCATCACCGTCAACTGCCCTTTGCGCTTCCGGCGGAAGTTCTCGAAGACGATCCAGAGCTGCCCGACCGCGAACGCGAAGCTGGTCAGGACGAGGAACTTCGTGAAATCGCGGCGGGCCACGAGCTCGTCCTGCGGCCAGTCGATCGGGAAGTCGTTCCGCCATTGCGGCTGGTCGTGGTACGGGCGGCCGTCGGGCGGAACGGAGAGCTGGTCAGGAGTCGATTTCATCGAACACGTCCATCCTTGCCACTGGGTTTTCGTCCATTGCGGACAGCACGTCCAAGTGCGATATGCCGGCATCGCGGGGCACCATCATGTGCACCTTCGTCGTGATGGTCTGATTGCCGAACCGGAAGGTGTTCACCGGCTGCGAACGGGGGCGGAGATGCTCCATCTCCTCATACGTCCCGAAGTAGAGCGCGCCGGACGGGCAGACGCTTGCACACATCGGCTTGAGACCAACGGACGTGCGGTCGTAGCACATGTCGCACTTCATCATCAGCGCCCACTCGGTCCTCATCTTCGGCACGCCGAACGGACAAGCCAGCACGCAGTTGTTGCAGGCGATGCAGCGCGGTTTCCGCGCCGTCTGCACGACGCCGTCCCCGGTGCGCTTGATGGCATCCGCGGGACAGACCTCGGCGCATGTCGGCGAGTCGCAGTGCATGCAGACCACCGGAACCGTCTGTACGGAGATCGGACGATCGACGTATTCGAGATGAATCATCGAGTGGCCGCGATGCGTGTCGCACTCGCTGCACGCGGCGACGCACGACTGGCAGCCGATGCAGCGGTTCGGGTCGAGGAAGAACTCGAGGTTCACGCGCCGCGCTCCTCGCCCTTGCGCAGCCGCACCGCGCAGACCTTGTATTCGGGGATCTTCGAGACCGGGTCCTGCGCCGCGATGGTGAGCTGGTTCGCCGACTTGCGGCCGGGCCAGTGGTACGGGACGAACACCGTGTCGGGACGGATGGTGGTCACGACCTGCGCCCGCAGCGTGATCGTGCCGCGGCGCGACTCGACGGTCGTCCAGTCGCCGTCCGCGACGCCGTACTTCTGCGCGAGCTTCGGGTGCATCTCGACGCGCGGCTCCGGATACTGATCCACCAGCGGGCCGATGCGCCGCGTCTGCGTGCCGGAGAGGAACTGGCTCACGACGCGGCCGGTGGTGAGGATGACCGGGTACTCCTCGTCGACATCCTCCGCCGGCGGACGGTACGCGGCGACGTTGAAGCGCGCTTTCCCGTCCGGGAAGTAGAACGGCCCTGCGCCCTTTGCGACCGTGTTCCACGAGCCCGGCTCGAAGAGGCGCGGCGTTCCCGGATGGTCCTCGCTGGGGCACGGCCAGAAGACGCCGTGGTTCGCCTCGATCTTCTCGTACGTGATCCCGTAGTAGTCGGCCACGCCCCCTTTCGACGCGACGCGCAGCTCGTCGAAGATCTCGCGCGGGCTCTCGAACGTGAACCCGTGCGACCGGCCGAGGGCCCGGGCGATATCCTGGATGACCCGCCAGTCCTGCTTCGCGTCGCCGGGCGGATCGACGGCCTTGTTGATCTTGATGACCCGTCCTTCCACCTGGCAGACCACGCCCTCGTCTTCCTCGTGCAGCGAGCCGGGGAGGACGATGTCGGCGTGCTGCGCAGTCTCGCTGAGGAAGAAGTCGATGACCGTGAAGAACTCGAGCTTCTCCAGCGCGCGCGTGACGAACGCGTTGTCCGGCAGCGAGATCTTCGGATTGAAGCAGATCAGGAGCAGTCCCTTGATCTCTCCCGCATCGATCTTGCGCATCATCTCGTAGCAGTCGACGCCCGCCTCGGGGACCTCCTCGGGCTTGATGCCCCACACCCCCGCGACATACTCGCGATGCGCGGGATTCATGATGTCGCGCCAGCCCGGGAGCTGATCGGCCTTCTGTCCGTGCTCGCGGCCGCCCTGACCGTTCCCCTGCCCCACCACGGTCCCGTACGCGCAGTTCGGCTTTCCGATGCGCCCCGAGGCCAGGACGATGTTGATCGTGGAGAGACAGTTCTCGACGCCGTGCGAGTGGTGCTCGATGCCCCGCGCGTGCATGAGGAAGCTCGACTTCGCCTGACCCCACAGCTCCGCCGCGGCACGGATCGACTTCTCCGCGACGCCGGTCACTTCCGCGGTGCGCCGCGGCGTCCACTGCTGCACGTGCTCCGCGACGGCGTCGAAGCCGACCGTGTTCTGTTCGATGAACTCATGATCGAGCCAGTCGTTCTCGATCATCAGGTGGAGAATGCCGTTGAACAGCGCGACGTCGTGGCCCGGCTTCACCGGCAGGAAGAGGTCCGCCGTGCGTGCGATCGGCGTGATGCGCGGATCGACGACGATCAGCTTCCCGCCGTTCTCGCGCGCCTGCCAGACGTAGTTCGTCGTGATCGGCGAGCACTCGGCCGTGTTCGAGCCGGCGATGAGCACCACCTCGGCTTTGAGAATGTCGTCCCACGGATTGGCACTGCGGTCGATGCCGAACGCCTTCTTGTTCGCCGCGCCCGCGCTGACCATGCAGAGGCGGCCGTTGTAGTCGATGTACTTCGTCTTCAGGCAGACGCGGGCGAACTTGCCCATCAGGTATGCCTTCTCCGAGGTCAGGCTGGCGCCGGAGAGGACCCCGAAGGCGTTCGGGCCGTATGTCGACTGAATCCTTTCGATCTCCGAGGCGACGCGTGCGATCGCGGCGTCGTAGGCCATCGGCGAGAAGCCAGCCTCGGCGCTCGGGTCGCGCTGCAGCGCGGTGGTGAGACGGTCTTCATGGCCGCCCTGCAGGTAACGCTTGACGCCCTTCGGACAGAGCATCCCCTTGTTGAACGGAAAGTCGTACCGCGGCTCGAAGCCGATGACCAGGTTGTCTTTGACCTTCAGGTTGATCCCGCACTGCTGGCCGCAGAAGCAGCAGTGCGTCGGCACGATCCGGTCGGGCTCGACGCCGGTGTCGACGCGCGGCCCGTTCATGCGGTTGAGGTGCGGTCCCCATACGTTGGAGAGGACGTCCGCGTCTTTCGGTAGCGTTGCCATGTCAGTTCCTCGGAGTTCCTCGGTTCCTCGGGTTGCGTTCACGGTCCTCATACCGAGGAACTCCGAGGAACCGAGGAACCCGAGGAACTGCCTCCCCACAACTGCCCTTGCGCGATGGCCAGCATCGACCGTCTGCATGCGGGACAGATGCGTTGGTAGTGATCGACGCCGGGAGTGTCGGTCTCGTAGCGGTAGCCGAGCTCGCGCTCGACCTCGATCAGGTCGTTGACCTGCAGCAGCGGCGCGTACTCCGTATCGCAGCGGCGGCACTTCGCCATCCCTTCACGCGCGGCCACGTCCTTGTAGAAGCTGACGCCGAGCTGCGCCGGCCGCTGGAAGATGTGAAAGAACTTCCCGAACGGCAGATAGAGCAGCGTGAAGATGACGGTGATCGCGTGCAGGAGCGCCAGGAAGTCGTAGCCGTAGCCCTGCATCCACGTGTAGCTCGCGGTGAGCAGCAGCCCGGTGATGCTGATCGCGAAGAGCAGGATGAGCGGCAAAAAGTCCTCGGCGAAGCGCTGCACCGACGCCGCGCCGTGGTCGCGCATGCGCCGCCGCATGGCCAGCATCACGCCCCCGATGACCATGAACGACGCCCAGACCAGGCCGTGGAAGATGAGGAAGGCCGTGACCGAGTGGATCTTGAACGACGTCGTGGCGAAGCCGAACACGAACGTGCGGTACGACTCGACGTCGCCCGGCAGCGTCTCGAAGTGGATCCAGCCGAAGACGAGCGGGAACGTGATTGCGAAGGCGAGGATGCAGCCCCACATGATCAGCCAGTGCGCGAGGCCGCGCGCACGGTCGCGTTTGAAGATGAAGCGATTCAGTGCAAAGTCGGCGGTGACGCGCGCGAACCAGTTGCGGATGTTGCGGACCAGGTAGCGGCGGCTGAAGAACACCTGCCACCCCCGAACCCAGTAGCGCCGGGTCGGCGGGCGCTGAAGCCACATCGAGTACCGATGCGTGATGGCGAACGTGGCGAAGAGGACGGCGAAGGTGTAACCGACGAGCGCGGCGTCGAAGTGGTGAAGATTGCGCGACCCGACGACGATCAGTACGCCGAGGATGGCGGTGAAGAGCGTCCCCCAGGCCGCACCGACGATCCGCTCCTTGCCCACGCGTCCAAACATCGACAACCTCCTGCCGCGGTAGCGTAATGAGGCTTCCTGGTACAGGGTATGACAGATCGCATACGTGCACGTGACTCGCTGATCTCACAAGCGCCGGTGATGCCCGGCACTCCCTTCCGCTCCGGCCCCCGTCTACCTTGCAGGACGAAGGAGAACCCATGAAAGCATTCCGATACGTCTCGTCGTTCCTCGCCGGGCTGACCGTGGGCGCCGGCATCGCGCTGCTCGTCACGCCGATGTCCAGGAAAAAGATGCAGCGCAAAGTGGCCGACATCGGCGAGCGGGTCGTCGACAAGGTCGACGATCTCAAGGTTGCCGCTCGCCGCATGGCCAGCTAGGCCGTGTGACCGCCGACACATCGACCGGTGACCCGATCCACGCTCCCTCGTTTCCGCAGCAGGTAGGCTCGCCTCGTGACGATGACCGAAGCACTCGTATTCGAGTATCCACGGCTCGCCGGGCGCACGGACGTCGCGGCAACGTGCAGCCCGGCGGCGCCGTATCTGGTCGGCCTGAACCATCGCAGCGCGCCGGTCGACGTTCGTGAACGGCTCAGCGTCTCCGAGGCGAGGCTCGCTGACGTCACCGAGAGGCTGATGCGCCTGGGCGCCGTCGAAGGCGCATGCGTCCTGTCGACGTGCAATCGCGTGGAAGTGCTCGTCTCCTCGACTTCCGAGGACGTCGTCGACAGGGTGGTCGACTGGCTGGCGCATCACGGAGCTACCACGCGGGAAGCGCTCCAGCCGCACCTCTACATTCGCCGCGGCAGCGAAGCCGTCACGCATCTCTTCCGAGTTGCCTCGGGGCTCGACTCGATGCTCATCGGCGAGCCGCAGATCGCCGGCCAGGTGAAGAAAGCGTTCGCCGGCGGCGCGCTCGATCCGACGCTGCACCAGCTCTTCGAGCAGACCATGCACGTGGCGAAGCGAGTGCGGTCGCAGACCGGCATCGGCGAGCACGCGGTCTCCGTTCCGTACGCCGCCGTCGAGCTGGCGAAGAAGATCTTCGGCGAGCTCCACGGAGTGCGCGTGCTCCTCCTCGGCGCGGGCGAGATGGGCGAACTGACCGCGGAGCACTTCGCGAAACAGAACGTGGACCAGATCTTCGTCGCCAACAAGACGTACGAGCGGGCGGTCGAGCTGGCGCGCCGCTTCGGCGGATCGGCGGTGCAGTTCTCCGCCTTCGAAGAGCAGCTCGCCGAATGCGACATCGTCATCGCCTCGACGTCCGCTCCACACCATGTCATCGAATCCGCGCAGGTGCAGCGCGCGCTCGAAGCGCGCCGGCAGCGCGGCCTCTTCCTCGTCGACCTCTCCGTCCCGCGCAACATCGACCCAGCCATCGCGCGGATCGACGGCGCATACCTGTATGACATCGACGACCTGCAGCAGGTCGCGGAGACGAATCGCGAGCGGCGCCGCTGCGAAGCGGCGCGCGCCGAAGAGATCGTGGCGAACGAGGTGCGGGCCTTCCACGTTCGCGCCGAGAGCGAGGACGCGGTGCCGACCATCGTCGAGCTGCGCGCGCGTGTCGACGAGATCCGGAGCGCGGAGCTCGAGAAATGCCTGCGCAAGCTCGGTCCGATCCCGGTCGAGCAGCGGCAGGCCATCGAGTGCTTCGCGTCGCAGCTCACGAACAAGATCCTGCATCAGCCGATCGTCGAGCTGAAGAAGAGCGCGCCCCTCCGTGGCGCCATCCGCCGGATCTTCGGATTACGTCCATGACCATCGTTCGCATCGGCACGCGCGGCTCACCGCTCGCGCTCTGGCAGGCCAACGAGACCGCTCGGCTGCTGCGCGACGCCGGCTTCGCGCCGGAGATCGTGGAGATCCGTACGACAGGCGATCGCCGCGTCGACGTGCCTCTCGCCGCAATCGGCGGAAAAGGCCTGTTCGTCAAGGAGCTCGAGGAGGCACTCGACCGCGGCGAGATCGACGTCGCCGTGCACAGTCTCAAGGACGTGCCGTCGATCATCCCGGAGCGCTTCGCGCTGTTTGGCTTCCTGGAGCGCGGCGATCCGCGCGATGCGTGGCTGCAGCCGCACGGCCTGCCGATCGCCGCGCTGCCGACGGGCGCCGTCGTCGCCACCAGCGCGCCCCGTCGCCGCGCGCAGCTTCTGGAGCGCCATCCGCACCTGAACGTCGTCGCCATCCGCGGCAATGTGGACACGCGCATCGCGCGGATGCAGGACGGTCTCGTGCTCGCGCGCGCCGGCCTGGTGCGCCTCGGCCGCGCGCACGCGATCGTCAGCACGTTCGACGTCGACGAGATGGTGCCGGCCGCGGGCCAGGGCATCGTCGCGCTGGAAGCCTTGCGCACCTCGGTCGTCGGGCGCGATGCCGCCGAGGCCATCAACCACCCGCGTAGCGCACTCGCCGCGCGGTGCGAGCGCGCCGTGCTGCAGCAATTCGGGACCATCCTCGACTGCACCTCGTGTGTAGCCGTGCATGCGTCGTTCGACGGAGATGCGATCGTCGTCCGCGCGTTCGTCTCCGACTTCGATGGCACCTCGGCCGTACGCGTCACGCACCGCGGCATCGATGCCGAAAAACTGGTGCGCTCGGTTGCGAGCGACTTGCGAGCGGGCGGCGCGCTGCCGCTGCTGGAGAGGAGAGCCTCGTGAACGGAAAAGTGTTCCTCGTCGGCGCGGGGCCGGGAGATCCTGGCCTGTTGACCGTACGCGCCGCCGAGCTGATCGCATCCGCCGATCTCATCGCCGTCGACGCCCTCGTCTCCGTGGAAGTGATGGCCCGCATCCCGACAGGAACCGACATCGTGTACGTCGGCAAGCGCGCCGGAGCGCACGCGATGCCGCAGGAAGAGATCAACGCCCTGCTCATCGCTGAGGCGCGCAAGGGAAAGCGCGTGGTGCGTCTGAAAGGCGGCGACCCGTTCGTCTTCGGCCGCGGCGCCGAGGAGGCGGAGGAGCTCACCGCGGCCGGCATTCCGGTGGAGGTTGTCCCCGGCATCTCCTCGGCCATTGCCGGCCCCGCGTACGCGGGCATCCCGGTCACCCATCGCCGCTACGCCACCTCGCTGACGATCGTGACCGCACACGAAGCGGAAGCATCGACCGGCATCGCCTGGTCCACGCTCGCCGAGCGCAATGGGACCGTCGTCTTCCTGATGGGCCTCGGCAACCTGCCGATGATCGTGCTCGAGCTCCGCAGGCACGGCATGCCGCCCGAGAAGCCGATCGCAGTGATCTCGAAGGCGACCACGCCGCAGCAGCGTACCGTCGACGGAACACTCACGAACATCGTGCAACGCGTTGCGGAAGCGGCCCTCGAGGCGCCGGCAGTGATCGTGGTCGGCGACGTCGTCACACTGCGCGATTCGATGGAGCTGGTCGCATGACTCCGTTCGAGCCCTTCCGCTTCAAGGCCGTCGAGCCGATCCGGATGACGACGCCGGAGGAGCGTGCGCTCGCGCTCGACCGCGCCGGCTACAACGTCTTCCAGCTCGCAGCGCGCGACGTGGTCATCGACCTCCTCACCGACTCCGGAACCGGCGCGATGTCGTCCGCGCAATGGTCGGCGATGATGCGCGGCGACGAGTCGTACGCCGGGAGCGAGTCGTTCTACCGCTTCGAGCGGGTCGTCCGCGACCTGACCGGATACCGGCACGTCCTGCCCACGCATCAGGGCCGCGCCGCGGAGCGCATCCTCTTTCAGGCCCTGCTGCAGCCGGGTGACGTCACGCTGAACAACATCCACTTCGACACCACGCGGGCGAACGTGGAGTTCGTCGGCGCCGAGGCGCGCGACCTCGTGATCGACGCCGCGCGTGTGCCGTCGCTGCTGCATCCGTTCAAAGGGAACATGGACGTCGATGCGCTCGATGCCGTTCTGGTCGAGGAGGGCGAACGCGTCCGGCTGGTGATGGTCACCATCACCAACAACTCCGGCGGCGGTCAGCCGGTGTCGATGGAGAACCTCCGCGCGGTGCGCGAGGTGTGCACGCGCCACGGCAAGCTGTTCATCCTCGACGCCTGCCGCTTCGCCGAGAACGCATGGTTCATCAAACAGCGCGAGCCCGGCTTCCGCGACCGCACGCCGAAATCCATCGCGCAGGAGATGTTCGCGCTCGCCGACGGCTGCATCGTTTCGGCGAAGAAAGACGGCTTGGCGAACATCGGCGGCTTCCTGGCACTGAACGACGACACGCTCGCGGAGCGCTGCCGCAACCTGCTCATCCTCACCGAAGGCTTCCCGACGTACGGCGGGCTCGCTGGATACGACATGGAGGCCATTGCCACCGGCCTCGAGGAAGTCGTGGACGAGGCGTACCTCGCCCATCGGATCGCGTCGGTGGAAGCGTTCGCATCGCGCCTCATCGAAGCAGGCGTGCCGATCGTGCAGCCCGCAGGCGGCCACGGCGTCTTCCTCGACGCCCGCGCCCTCCTCCCGCACATCGCCCCGCTCGAATATCCGGGCGTCGCGTTCGTGAACGCGCTCTACGTCGAGTACGGCATCCGCGCCTGCGAGATCGGCAGCGTCATGTTCGGCAAAGGCTCGCAAGCCGCGCCGCTGGAGCTCGTCCGCCTGGCCATCCCGCGGCGGCTCTACACGGACGCACAACTCCGCTACGCCGCGGAAGCCGTGATCGAAGTGGCGGCGCACGCGGAGACGTTGAGCGGCTTACGCATGACGTATCAGCCGCAGTACCTGCGGCACTTTACGGCGCGATTCGAGCCGCTCGGCGCCCTCACGCCCGGCTGATCGGGCCCTCCCCGAAAGTCGGGATCGGCGATCGAGATCAGCGCGTCGACCGTTTCGCGGAGCGCTTTCCCCAGCGGTCGACGGTGCCGTACTCGGTCGCCATCCAGTGCACGTGGCCGCGCGCGTCGCGTACCGGCGCAAGACGTCCAGAGTTGCACGGCTTACGTTGCGCACCCATACTTCTATCCATCCCTTGAGAGGAGTTGCGCATGCCCTTGCGAACAGTGCTGGGCCTGGAACACATTGCTGCCATAGAGATCGAGGGCGGCACCTTGGACGCCCGGGTGATCGTGATGGACGAATACGATGCTGCGTGGTGGGACGAACACGTGCAGCGCTACATCAACGAGCTGCCGTTCGAACGTGCCGACCAGAAGTGGATCTGGCCGCGCATTCTCGCGACGCGTGCGCTCGTCGCCGACCTGCTTTTGCAACAGCCGATCGCGTATGTGGTCGAGGTGCTGGACGCCGCGGGCGTCTTCCGGCCAGCGGTCATGCTGATGCTCGTCGATGCCTATCCGTACCTTCCCAAACACGATCTTGCCAGCGTCTTCGTCTGGTATCTCAGTCCCGCCCCGCGCAACTATTTCGTGGAAAAGCTGCAGATGCCGCCAGGCAAAGTTCCTGATTCGAAAGAGCTTATGCGCGTCGGTATGGATGTTGCCCTCACGGAGAGTTACAACCGCCGCCTGACGGGCCGTCTCGGCCTCCATGCGGCACCCAAAGGTGGAGACAAATTACTGGACTGGTACAAGTCACCCGTAGAGGGAGACAGGCAGAGACGCGGTGGCGGCATGAAACCACTACCGCCGACGTCCGCACTGCCGCCCGGAATGCGCAACGCAATCGGCAGAGTCAAACTAATCATCAGCGGAAGTCTGAGGACGCGGAACGATGGGCGGTATTTCTACCATGACGAAACCACGGCGTTTGTTGCATCACGCAGCCTGGACCCCTATCGAAGATCAGGAGCATAATCCGACCATGCCGACGCCGATGAGCGCGTACTCCGATATCGCCGCCCGATATCAGGTCGACCCGGCCGATGAAGAAGCGGTCACCAAATTCTTCAGGGAGACCGCGCCCACCCTGCCGGCGGAAGAGCGGAAGCAGATCTTCAACGAACTACTCGCCGCTCAGGAAAACGACGAGAAGTCCGGTACACGTCAGAGATACACCGTCGGCACGCCTGACGTACGTCCGCGCGAGGTGAAGCTCGCCGCGGTTCCCGCCCGCGCGTTCAACCCGCATCGTGACGGGGACGAGCTACACGCCATCTCCCGCAGTATCACCCGTTGGATCGATCACTACTTTCGCCTGTTGGGCATGGCGATCACCACCAGCGTGACCACCAGCGAATCGGGAAAGCTCCTCGTGTACTTTGCAGGCAGCGAGGCCGCGCAGCTCGCCTCGAAGCAGCAACGTCATCTTCTCGACTCGATGCGATCGCTCCTGTCTCAAGTCGCACAGGTGCAGCCGGTCATCGACCTCATCGAAATCGGCGTGCAGGCGGGTGAGACGCCTGCCGCGGCATCGTTGGGCGAGGGAGATTTCGTACCGGGGAACGATGAAACTCCTCATGTCGTGAGCATGGACCACATTCCGATCAAAGAAATGTCCGTTCAGGACGCTGCGCGTACGCTGGAAGAGTCGAGGGATGAATTCATCGTCTTTCGTGATGCGGTCAGCGACAAGATTCGGGTGATCTACAAACGCAGCGACCGCAATCTCGGTCTCATCTCACCGGAGTGACGACGCTCGCATTCCGATCCATCGTGCGAGCGGGTAACCGCTTTCCCCTGCACCCTGATACGCGAGCCGACGCCACCGGCTCCAGGCGAATACGCGCGCCGACCGCGGAGACTTCCGTGCGCGAGCGCTTTCAGCGGAGCCACGTCACCACATCGCATTTCTGCGTCCTCGGATCGCATTCGCACGTCGCCGGAACACGTTCACGCGTTCCCGGAACGCATTCATGCGTCGCCGGAACACGTTCCCGCGTTGCCGGAACACGTTCACCCGTTCCGCGAGCACGTGAATCTCGTCTGGAGGACAGTGAATGCGTTCGGCGAACGTGTGAATCTCGCCTGGAGGACAGTGAATGCGTTCCTCGAACGCGTGCATCTCGTCCGGCGTTCGGCGTCCGTCCGTTTCGTCCGTCCCTCAGCAAGGCACCTGCTGCCCCTCGGCGTCCGGCCACGCCAACGCGTCCGCGAAGCCGGCAATCGCCCACGACAGCTCTGGAGCGTGCGCGCTCGCGATCCCGTCGAGCTCGCGCGCCAGCGCGTCGCTGACGGTGGTGTGGTCGCGCTCCGCGAAGCGCTCCAGCATGGCGACATGGTGGCGAGGGAGGCGGACGTGCAGGTTCGTGAGGCGGATGGCGTCCGGGAGCACGCGGTCCGCGTCCACCCCGAGCGCGTCTTCAATGACCTCCGGCGACCAGATCTCCAGCGCTTTGGCCATCAGTTCCTCGCGCCAGATCCATGAGCCCACGGACGTGGAGTGGATCTCCACCTCGCCAGCCGCGATGGCGTGCGACATCTCGCTTCGCGTCCAGCCGAGGAGTACCGTTGCCTCGGTGATGGTGACGTGCGGACGTGGCTGGAGGAAAATGGCTCGGATGCGGTTGATGACGTCTTGGTCGGGCATGCGTTGCTCCAGATTCTCTTTGCTCAATAGAGTACGATCGTTTGCTCTAAAAAGCAAGAGGCGACGCACGTGAATTCGCGAAATTCACAACCGGAAGGAGTGCTGTTCGGTCAACGGCTCCGCGAGGTTCGGCAGAAGCGGAACTTCACGCAGCAGGCGCTCGCCGATGAGGCGGGCATGTCTTTGACGTACATCAGCAACATGGAGCACGGACTGAAAGTCCCGAGCCTGACGACGATCATCCGGTTGGCTGTCGCTCTCGACTGCAAGGTGATGGATCTCGTCGGCGCGTTCGACAAGACGGACCTCCGGGCGCTGCTGCCGAAATGACGCCGCGTCCAGCGGCTTAGAGAGGAAGATCGGCGTACAGCAGGGCGAGATCGAGCGCGGGTCCGGAACCGAGTCTCACCATGCCTTCGCTCACCTCGGAGTACTCCCACGTGCCGGATGGCATCCGATGAAAGATCTCGATGCGCGGCTCCTGGCTGACGAGGACGTACTCCTGCAGCGAGGGGATGCGCTGGTAGTGCATCCACTTATTGCCGCGGTGTCCTCGTCGAAGCTGTCCGTGACGACCGAAACGGGTGATCGAGCCGCCGCTCCGCCGCCCTCTCTCGCGGCTCCTCCCGGAGTTCGGTGGCGACGACGCCGGTGCCTTCGCGCCGGGAGGCGGTGATGCGGGAGACCGTGCCACCGGCGGCGGTGGACGGCAGGGCGATGATCGGGACTCCGCCGTGCGAAAATGTCGCTCCACACATGAAGTCACCGGCCGCCGATGCCGGTGTACATGCGATATTCTCCAAACCGAAGGGCCGCCTCCCAAAATCTCGAGATCCACGCGCCTGAGATCTCGACTCTACGGATGGTAGAAGTACCGTCCGCGTATTGGCCGCCAGCCCTCACAACTGCCGCCGAGTCCTAGTCGCAAAAGCTCCGATCACGCGTGCATACGCTGCCTCGCAACGGCAGAGAACTGTTCAACCGGCAGATAACTGGGAGTTATCTTGTCAGTCGGCCTAGCACTGCTGAAGCTTCTTCGGCTCGACACGGCTTTTGTCGCCTTTCTCGCGATCTTCATTCCCGTACTTGCACGCTCGAATGAACTCAGTATAAGCCTGCGTCGGGCGATCCCGATGCTCTTCATTGGTATGTGTACCTATATCGCCAACGATCTTGATGATGTCGAAAGAGACCGCATCAACCATCCGGAGCGACCGTTACCGAAGGGGAACGTGGCACTACCGCTTGCCGCCACTCTCTACTTCGTGTGCTTAGCGAGCGCACTGCTGACGATTAGAGCGTATGTTCCTCTGGCGATCTCGTTCGGATACTATTTTCTGCTCGCTGTTGCCATCAGCTACCGGTACGTTGTGGACTTGGTTCCGAGCATCAAGGCGTTCTATGTTGCCGCGGCCTTCGCGGTCCCGGCGCTGATCGTAGCCAGCTATTATCCTGCTGAGACGAAATTCTGCTTCGTAGCTGCATCCGTATTTAGCTTTACGCTCGGCAAGGAATTGTGCATGGACGTACTTGACCGGCCCGGTGACACGCCCTCGGTGCTGCACCGGATTGACGCCAAAGTTCTCGTTGTCGTGGCGTTCATCATGGAAGCGACCGGCCTCCTGTTGCTAAGCAGGGCAGCGACGCGAGGAGTCGACGCGTTTCCATTGCTTCTCATGGCCGGTGCACTGTATGCGTCGGCTACGCTCTGGTTTTCATACAGGCGCCCAGCGACGGCGATCCAGATCATGCGGCTGCAGTTCGTGCTCGGCCTTTGGTTCGTTGTGTAGTTCGGACTATCGCTTGAGGAGCGGGTCCAGAATCATGATCAATATTGTGAATCCTATCGGCAAATCGCTTAGCGTGAGTTGGAGGCTGTATCGCAGCTCATCGCGGGACATCTTGTCGAACTCGATCAGATACGACTTCCGCTCGTACGGGGTTAGCGCCTCGTTGTTCAACGTCTCTCGGAGACTCGCAACTTCTGCGTCGATAGACTCACCGTAAACCTTTCGGAGAACTGCACGTGGATAAAAGTTGAAGATGAGCAGAACCGGCGTCGCGATAATAGCTGGAAGAATCACAAATAGTCGCGCGCTTTCCCCCAGCGGGCTGTTGAATACGAATGGGCCGCCATAGTAGCTGCGCACGTGAACATAAACGAAGATGATGGTCAAAGTAGATGCTAGATGAACGTAGGTGTTGATGTCGTCGAGCTTGCGATCCCGGAAAAGGTTTCGCGAGACCTTCGTCCCAAGTAAGGATTGCAGCATCATGCCGGCGTAGAAAAGTTTACGTCCAATATAGACGCCTAGGCCGTACTGCGCACAAGTCGCAAACGTCATCAGCAATTCCGACATGCCGTAGAGCGGAAACTGACATAACCACGAGAAGATAATCCACGCACCAACAATGTGAAATCCACTGAACGCGATCGAGCGTGAGGCGTTCAGGAAACGATTTCTATAGATATAGTAGTTTTTGGGAAGCTCCTGCGTTTCGAAAGCCGTCGAGATAATCGTTGGAAGAGTGCGTTGCGAACGGAAGACGATCCATGCGGTCGCTAGACTTAGGCCAAACGAAACGAGCACGTTGAACGATTTGATGTAGTGCAGAAGGAACGTTGTAGCCTCGGCAAGATCAACCAGAAACCAAAGAAGTGCGGCCCCGCCTACGCCATAGATAAGACTGGCAGTCAGTCCCCAGAACAGCGTCTTCATCAAATCAAATGGCGACTGTTGCACGATAACTCCCAGTTATCGACTATCTCGTCCAGAGTCGGCGCTACCGCACACATCACCCGGCCGCCACTACGCTTCCCACTGGCGCCGTCGACACGTTCGTCTTCTGCCGAATCGTGCAACCATGGGGTCATTTGGTGAGCCGTCACGCCGTGAGGAAAGTCACGCCCAGCCACCATCGTCGTCATGCTCTAAGAGTGGAACCTGTGCGACTGGCGGCACCGCGAGGTTCCTGCATCGTTGCTCTGTCGGGAAGAACGGAACGATGGTACAAAATCTCTCAGGGGATGTCCACAGAGTTTCGTGGGAATGGCGGCTTGCGAGACCGCCGGTTGAGGGTCTGCGTCGAGTTCGCCGGCGCGTGGGCAGGGACGTTTGACTCAGCAGGCGAGTCGCCGATGAAGTTCTTACCGCACGCCTTCGCGGTGGGCGTTGAAAGCCTGTTTTACCTGACGAACAGACAAACGTGTTCATTGCATACGGACCCGGATCTGTTCAACGGCCGCTCGTACTCTCTCGAAAGCTTCGTCAACTTCAGTACGCCCTATCTCGATCATCCGGAAGAGTTCTTCACGACAGATGTTGGGTTGGACGCGGTGTGTGTACGCGAGGGCCGGCATCCGAACGCCAGCCGGCCCTCGCCGCGCGATTACGTCGAGATGCTGATGGACAGCCCTGCGGTGACGCCATGGCGCGAGAACAACAGCGTGCCGTTTAAGTGGTTTCGGACGGAACAGGCCAATACCGTTCTCTTGTTTGTTCCGGGCTGGGGACGCCGCAGCCAGACGTTCGAGGAGGACATGAGTCGTCGCTTTCGACGCCACGGCGTCGACGTCGCATTACTAACGGTCCCGTTTCACCAGGCGCGGACACCTGCAGGGTCATTTAGCGGTGAGTACTTCATTAGTGCGAATCTCCTTCTGACTGTCGAAAATTTCCGAGCATTCGTCGCAGAGATCCGACTTATCACGGAGCATCTTAGGCGGTCTTACAAACGTGTGGGAATCCTCGGAATGAGCAGCGGCGGCTTTCACGCTGGCTTGGCATCTCTGTGCGAATCGTTTGACTACTTCTTTCCCGTTGTTACGGGCTGTAATCTTGGGAAAATTGTGTGGCACGGGCTCAACACGCAGCACATGCGTCGCGATCTCGAGCGGCGCGGCATAACTGAACGTGAATTCTCGCGCGTGTGGAAGATTATCGACTTAGCCGCTCTTGGTCACCACTGCCGCGCCCGTTCCGTCAAACACTATATTGCTCGGTACGACAGGGTAATACCGGTCAAGCACCAGCTGGCTCTGTGGCGTGCCTTGGGTAAGTGGCCCCGCATGGTGCTGAGTGCTTCGCACTACAGTTCATACTTTTACCGGCACTCTGTGGTAGACGACATTGTTGGAACCATCGCGATGTCCGATGAAGGCCCGCCAGCTAGGTTATTGCTCGCACCACATTCGCGAGAAACTGTAATTAGCTAGCAGGAGCGGCGTGACGTCAGCGGCACATAGGTATGCGTTTCATGTCGATGCACCTATGTGAGCGCGGCGGCGCACGCGAAGGCGGATACCGCCTTTCGGCCGAAGCGTGATCGACGCCTGCGGCACAACCGCGTGTGGGTACGATTCGAGGTGCCACCGCTGCGCAATCGTTGCGAGCGCTAGGACGCCTTCCATCCAAGCGAAGCCCTCGCCGATACAGCCTCGGGCTCCCGCTCCAAAGGGCAGGTAAGCAAACTTCGGATGCGTTGCCGGCTGCACGAACCTAAGCGGATCAAAACGAGATGGTTCGCGCCACCACCGAGCGTCGCGATGCGTGACTGCAAAACAGACGACCGCCAAGGCATCCCGCGGCACATGCCAGTCGCCCACCGTGACGGGTTCGAGCGCTACTCGGCTGATGGCCCACACAGGAGGGAACAGGCGCATCGACTCGGCAAAGACCATTCTGGTGTAAGGCAGCCGCACGTATTCAGGCGTGCCTGTGCCAATCTCTCGCTGCATCTCGCTGACGATGCCAGGGTTCTGTCCAAGCTGATACCACGTCCATGCCAGCGCATTCGCGACCGTTTCTAGACCGGTGAGAAAGAGCGTCATGACCTCGTCTCGAAGCTGAGTCGCAGTCAGCGCGTCGCCCTCCGCATCTCGGACGCAGAGCAGCATCGAGAGGAGGTCACCGCGGTCATCAGCGTCAGATCGTCGGCTGTCTATGATCGCGTTGATCGTACGGTCAAGCCGCTCCACCGCACGTTTGAGGCGACGCGTTTTCGGAATCGGCAGCCACAACAGCAAATCGGCGAGAGGGTTCAGAAGGCGTGGAAAGAGATCGACGAGGTCGGTTAGCGCGGAGCCGATGTCATCGGCGGCGTCATCGACCTCGGCGCCGAAAAGCGCCGCAGCAACGATGGACAGCGCAGTGCGCGTCATTTCCTGATGGACGTCGATCACTTCGTCATCACGCCACCGCGCGCAGGTCCTCAGCGACCGTTCGATCATAAGATCGGCAAACAGCGCCGTTCGATCGCGGTGGAACGCTGGCTGCGCAAGCCGTCGCTGTCGGGTATGACCCTCCCCTTCCGCTGTCAAAAGGCCATTACCCAGAATGACCTTAGTACGACGGATGGCGCGGCTCTTCTGGAATGAGCGGCCCTGCGTTACCAGAAGCTCGCGGATGAGATCAGGATGATTGAAGACTACGACTTTCTGTGGACCAAGAGAGAACTGAACGGCATCGCCATAATCGTGGGTGAGGTGCGTGAAGAACCCGACTGGGTCACGTCGCAACGTTCGGAAAAGCGGGCCACAAAGGAGCATGCCCGGGCCAGGAGGGACTCTGGTCACCACCGCCTCACACAAGTGATAGCCAAGTCCCGCGACGGGGGGTGATGTAGTCCAGCACCGTATACGATCCGGCCCATCGAACTAATCATGGCACGAAACAGTCGTCCTTGGCCGACTGAAGGGCTACGGATGACGCGCGGTTCGAGCTCGGCGCCCCTCACCCCCGCCCAACCAATCTTCGCTCCACCGCCCTCCCTCGCAGCTCTTCCCGAAAGTCGGGATGGGCGATCGAGATCAGCGCGTCGGCCCGTTCGCGGAGCGACTTGCCCCAAAGATCGACGGCACCGTACTCGGTGACGATCCAGTGCACGTGGCCGCGGGTGGTGACGACGCCGGCGCCTTCGCGCAGTGAGGCGGTGATGCGGGAGACGGTGCCGCCGGCGGCGGTGGATGGGAGGGCGATGATCGGGACTCCGCCGTGGGAGAGTGCGGCGCCGCGGATGAAGTCCATCTGGCCGCCGATGCCGCTGTACAGGCGGAAGCCGATCGAGTCGGCGACGACCTGGCCGGTGAGGTCGACTTCGATGGCCGAGTTCACGGCCACGACTTTGTCGTTCCTGCGGATGACGGCGGTGTCGTTGGTGTGATCGGCGGCGTAGAACTCGACCAGCGGGTTGTCGTCGACGAAGTCGTAGAGCCGCTGCGAGCCGATGGCGAAGCTCGTGGTGATGCGGCCGGGATGCACTTTCTTGCGGCGGTTGGTGATCACGCCCGCGTCGACGAGGTCGATCAGCCGGTCCGAGAACATCTCCGTGTGCACGCCGAGGTCGTGCTTGTCGAAGAGGCGCGAGAGCACCGCGTCGGGAATCGCGCCGATCCCAAGTTGCAGGGTGGCGCCGTCCGGCACGAGCGGCGCGATGTGATCTCCGATCGCCCCCTCCGCCTCCGACGCGACGGATGGCGCATGCGAAGGAAGCGGGCGGTTGGTGTGGACGTACGCGGTCAATGCGCTGAGCGGCACGAGCGTGTTGCCGTGCGTGCGCGGCATCTGCTCGTTGATTTCCGCGATCAGGACTTTCGCAGTGCGCGTGGCGGCCACGGCGGCGTCCGCGGATGTACCGAGCGTGCAGTAGCCGTGCTTGTCCGGCGGCGAGAGTTGCAGCAGGGCGGCATCGAGCGGAATGCGGCGCGAGCTGAAGAGCAGAGGAACGTCCGAGAGAAAGACCGGAACGAAATCAGCCCGCCCCTCGTTGACGGCCTGACGGAGCGACGCCCCGGTGAACAGCGACGTGGGGCGGAAACACCCTTCCAGTCCCGGCTCCGCAATCGCAACGCGGCCCTCGAGATGGAGGTGATACGTGGTGACATCCTCCAGATCCTGACGCAGTGCCAGCGCATCGATGAGCGGAGTCGGTGTTGCTGCCGCGCCGTGAATGAAGACCTTCGTCCCACTCGAAATCGCCCGCACCGCGTCTGCCGGGGAAACCGCTCGCTCGATCCACGTCATGCCGCGATGCTAATACGCGATCCGCCGCGACGCGACTGGCACCACCGGCTCCACGCGAATGCGTGCGTCGACCGCGGAGACTCCGTGCTCGAGCACCTTCAGCGGATTGAGGTCGAGCTCGCGGATCTCGGGACAGACGTCGAGCAGCGCGGACAGTCTCAGGATGCTCTGGTAGTACGCCTCGGCGTCCACGGGCGCGTGTCCGCGATAGCCGCGCAGCAGTTTCGTGCAGCGCAGCGCGTCGAGCATCTCGCGCGCGTCGCGGTCGGTGAGCGGGTGGATGCGGAAGGCGACGTCGCCGAGGAGCTCCACGAGCGTGCCTCCGGCGCCGGCGGCGATGACGTGGCCGAATGATGGCTGCCACGTCGCGCCGAGCATCATCTCCACGCCGCCCGCGACCATCGGCTGGACGAGCACGCCGGTCAGACGATCGCCGAGGGCCGCGGCCATTTCTTCGTAGGCAGTGACGACCGAGTACTCGTCGCGCAGGTTCAGATGCACACCGCCGGCGTCGCTCTTGTGGAGCAGCTCCGGGCCGTAGGCCTTCAGCGCCACGGGGAAGCCGAAGCTCATCGCCGCTTCCGTCGCGGCCTCGGCGGACATCGCCAGGACCGTCGTCGGTGCGCCGATTCCAGCCGCGCGCAACATGGCCTCCACTTCCAGCGGGTGCAGCCAGCGACCGCCGTTCGTGCAGGCCGTGTCGACGACGTCACGGAGCTGTGCGACGTCGAGCTCGAACAGCACGCTGACGCCCACCGGCTTCGCGCGCCATTCTGCGTACCGCGTCACCTGCGCCAGGGCATTCACGGCACGCTCCGGGAACGCGAACGACGGCACGGGCGCGAGCGCGGCGGGCACGCCGGCGGAGCTCATGAACGTCGCCAGAATGGTCTTCGGCGAAACGGCCGACGCGCGGATGGCCGCGGCAACGTCGGGCGCGTCCGTCGGCAGCACGGGAATGTAGATCGCGACCACGGCGTCCACCGCGGGATCCGCGAGCAGCAGCTCCAGGCTGCGGCGATACTGCTCCGGCGAGGCCGAGGCGATCATGTCGATCGGATTGCCGACGCTCGCCGCCGCCGGAAGGAACGACCGCAGCGCGGCCGCGGTCGCGTCGCTGAGTTGCGCGAGCTGGAGGCCGTTCGCCTCGCATGCGTCCGCGGCGAGGATTCCGGGGCCGCCGGCGTTGGTGAGGATGGCCACGCGCCGCCCTTTCGGCAGCGGCTGATTGGCGAGCAGCGCGGCGACGTCGAACATCTCCTCCAGCGTGCCGGTGCGGATGATGCCGGCCTGCCGGAAGAGGTCATCGACGACGGCGTCACTGGTCGCGAGCGCACCGGTGTGCGAGCTGGCTGCCTTGGCGCCGCCCGGGGAACGCCCGGCCTTCACGGCCACGATCGGCTTGGTGCGTCCGACGCGGCGGGCGATGTCGCCGAACTTGCGAGGGTTTCCGAAGCTTTCCAGGTAGAGGAGGATGACGTCGGTCTTCGGGTCCTCGGCCCAGTATTGAATGAGGTCGTTGCCGGAGACGTCGGCCTTGTTGCCTACGGAGACGAACGTCGAAAAGCCGATGTTCAGCGACCGCGCGTAATCGAGCACCGCCAGCCCCAGTGCGCCGCTCTGGCTCGACATGGCCACGTTGCCCGCAGGCGGAAAGACCGAGGAGAACGTGCCGTGCATGCGCACGCCGGGATCGGTGTTGATCACGCCCATGCAGTTCGGGCCGACCATGCGGATGCCGGCGGCGCGAATCTTCGCGACGAGCGCCGCTTCGCGACGCTTCCCCTCTTCCCCGACTTCCCCGAAGCCGGCGCTGATGACGATCACCGCCGCGACTTTGTTCGCGATGCAGTCGTCGAGCGCGGCTTCCACGCCCTCGGACGGCACGGCGATGATGGCCAGCTCGACCTGCGCGCCCGTCTCGCGCAGCGACGCGTACGCGCGCACGCCGTCGATCTCGTCGGTGTGCGGATTGATCGCGAACAGCTCTCCCGTGAAGCCGGACGCGCGAAGGTTGTGGAGGACTTCGCGTCCGAGCTGGCCGGGACGGCGGCTCGCGCCGATCACGGCGATGGAGCGCGGCGCGAATACGGGCCGCATCGACGCATACGCGGCGCTCTGCGAACGCTTCGCCGCCCGCTCCGCAGCCGCGGCCGTCGCGGCGATGGGAAATTCGAGATGGACGACCCCTTCTTCCGTGTGCCGCACGACGTCGAAGCCCATGCAGAGAAACACGTCGACCATGCGGTTGTTGTCCCAGAGCACCTCGGCCTCGAAGCGCTCGATGCCATGCTCGCGGGCGGCGATGACGAGGGTCTCCAGCAGTTTCGTCCCCGCGCCGCAGCCCTGCGCCGCATCGGAGATCGCGAACGCCACCTCGGCCGCCTCGGGACGTTTGCGAAAGGCGAAGTAGTGCGCGACGCCTTCGATCTCACCGCCGATCTCCGCGACCGCGCCGAATTCGCGGTCGTAGTCCACATTGACCGGCGAGGACGCGGCCGCAGTCTCCGGGCGGAGAACGGCAAAGAATCGCGCGTGCAGACTCGCGGGCGAGAGCCGCGTATAAAAGTCGATGAGCCGCTCGCGGTCTTCCGGGCGAACGGGACGGATGTGCATGGTCCGGCCGGTGCGAAGCACGACGTCGGACTCGAACTGCACGGGATACTCGAGACTCGTCAAGGCATGACCTCCACTTTGCGTCCGGTGAGCTCGAGCAGGAAACGCGCGAGGTCGTCGTTCGAGAAATCATCCCACCCGCCGCAGGCGTCGTGCTCCAGCTGCTGCACGTCGCAGGCCGTCGTCACACCGACCACATCCTGACGCGCCAGTTGCCAGCGGTCGGCGATTGCCTCGAGCTCTTCGCGCGGAACGTCGGGATTCTTCTTCGCGATCCACGGGTAGTGCTCCCGGAGCTGGTCGTCGGTGTAACGGCGGAAGCCCTTGCAGAAAACACCCGTTTCCGCGGCGAGCCTGCAGATCGACATTTCGCCGCGTGCGCGGCGGCCCAATTCCTCGCGGAGAGCCACGATGAGAGTTGGGCGCGAGATGTAGTCGGGCTTCGTTGTTATCAACGTCTGCTGCGGGTTTGTCATGGGTGCCTCCGCCGTCATCCACAAGATCGCTCCTTTTGCACGGATAGGCCGTGGAGGCGCTCACATGGATGTGTGACGTCTGCTACATGCGCTGCCGCGGCATGGCCGTTCACTGGCCCGGTGCTGAAACCGGTCGAGCTGGAGATCGAGCTGTTCTGCCGCGGTCTGCGCATCGAGTCGGAAGCGGGCGACGGACGGCCGATCGGACGCACTCGCGCCGGCCTCGGCTCGGGTCTGGAGCTCATCCTCAGCGGCGGACCGAAGCCGATCTGGGTGAACGTGCCGGTGGTCGAGCCGTTCGCGCGGCAATCGCCGTTCGTGCTGCGAGACGCGACGCTGATCGACGAACGCGACGGCACCGAGTATCGCGTAGCGCTTCCGCCCGAGCCGCACTGGTATTCGCGCTGGACGTCCTCGGACGTGCCGATGAGCCGCATCGGCGTGCTCCAGGGCAACTACCTCGGCATCTATATCGGCAGCCGCTGCGCGTACTGGACGGCGAAGAGCTCCGAGGCGTGCAAGTTCTGCACGACCGGCGAGAACATCGGCACGGCGGAAGAGGCGCGGAAGAGCGTGGAGGACGTGATCGAGGTCGCCCGCGCCGCCCGTGACGAATCGAACTGCGTGTTCACCCACTTCAACACCGGCTATCACTTCGAGGAGCGGAACGATCTGGAGCGAACGCACGGCCTCCGTCTATGCGAGCCCTACGTCCGTGCCGTGCGCCGGCACGTCGGCGGATTCATCGGAGTGCAGGCGGCACCGGTGCCGCGGAGCTCGTTCTACGAATACGACGCGCTGATCGAGGCGGGAACGGATCACTTCTCGTTCTGCTACGAATTCGAGAATCCGGAAGTCTTCGCTGCGATCTGCCCCGGCAAGGCGCGGACGCTCGGGCAGTACGCATTTTTCGAGGCGATGGAGTACACGGCGAGGAAGCTCGGCCGCGGGCGCGTATCGGGAGAGATCATCGCCGGCGTCGAGCCGATCGCCGACACGATGCGCGGCATCGACCGCATCGTCGCGGCGGGTGCCTTTCCGACCGTCTGCATCTTCCGTCCGACCGTCGGCAGCGCGATGGAGAGTGTCCCGCCGCCCGATCCGGAGGCGATGAAGGAAGTGTTCGCCCACCTTCACGAGAGCTGCCGCCGCGCCGGCCTGCCGGTCGGCATCCTGCCGATCGAAGTTTCGCTCGTCGTGCAGGCCGAGGAGACCGCGGACCTCGTGGCGCCGAACGCCGCCACGAGCTGGTACGGCTTCAGGAATCGCGCGCTTCGCTGGGCGGCTGCGCCGTACGTGGCCTGGAAGCGGCGGCCGGCGCAGGCGTGAGGCGCTCCGCGAGCCACTGCCGGAATCGACCGCCCGCACGATACGAGTCATACTCACGAACCCGCTCCACGTAATCCTCGGACGATGCCGGATCGAGCTCCCAGCGGCCACGAGATCTCATGTTCATGCGTCGAACGTAGAAGCACACACGCACCGCCGGTGTGATGTGCGACACCGGCCGGCGTGTCGGCAGTCATCGGCAGGCGCACGTCGCCCGGCGACACTGATGGCGGAGGTGCGCCATGTGTCTCGGCTTCCCTGGAGAAATCGTCAGCATCAGTGGCTTGACCGCGGTCATCGAATGCTGGGGTACGCAGAAGCACGTGCATCTCGATGCCTTTGCCGACACGGTGCTGCCGGGCGACTTCGTCATCGAGCACGACGGCATGGTCGTCCGCCGTGTCGCGCCCGATGACGTGAACGACACGCTGACCCTCTACGAAATGGTCCTGGGCGAGGCCTGACTATGCTCGCCGCCGACCCCCATCCGACGGTGCTGTGGGAGCTGACGCGTCTCTGCGACCTGCACTGCCGTGGCTGCCCGTCCGGTGCCAGCGAGCAACGCGATCCCAACGAGCTCTCGACGTACGAGGCCTACAAGACCATCGACCAGATCGCGTCACTCCGGCCGCGCGAACTGATCATCAGCGGAGGCGACCCGCTGGAGCGCGACGACGTCGATCAGATCGTCGACTATGCGCGCCGCCGCGGACTCGATCCTTCGCTCGTGCTGGCGCCGTCCCGCGACCTCACCTTCGATGCGATTGCGAAACTGCAGAACAACGGCCTCACGTCCGTCGTTGTGAGCGTCGACGGCTCGACCGCCACGATTCACGAGAAGATGCACGGCGTCCCTGGCACATTCGCGACGACGTTGCGCGCGATGCGTGGGGCAGAACGCGCCGGCCTTCGCATCGAAGTGAACACGCTGGTGACACGCCACAATGCAGACGACCTCGAAGCGATCGTCCAGCTCATTCGGCCCTTCTCAACCACACGATGGAACGTGCACTTCGTCGTCCCCATCGGAGCCTCACGCGACCTGGCGATGATCACCGCCACGGAGGTGGAACAGGTATTCGCGACGCTGGACGAGATTCGCGCACGTGAGACGTTTGCGCTGCGGACGGTCGAGGCGCCGCACTACCGGCGTTTCCTCGTGCAGAAGATTCTCGGGTCGTGGGGCGATTTCACCGGTTATGCCGATGAGAACGACTCCAGCCGAGACATCCTCGACGCAGCGCTCGACGGTGCTCGCAGCTTCGTCTACATCTCGCATTCGGGCGAGGTCCGGCCCAGCGAGTTCGCCCCTCACAGCGCGGGCAACCTTCGTTACCGTCCCCTCGGCGACATCTACCGCGGCAGCGACCTTTTTGTCGCTCTGCGCGATCCCGACAATCTTCACGGGAAGTGCCGCGCGTGCGACTACCGCACGCTATGCGGCGGTTCCCGCGCGCGGGCATATGCCATGACGGGCGATCTGTTCGGCGCCGATCCGCTCTGCGCCTACGAGCCGGGCTCCGTAGGCGTCGTGCCGCTCGCGAGTCGCGGCAAGGAGTTCCAGACATGAGCAATCCATGGATCATCGACGAAGCCGACTTTTACGAGCTCGAAACGCATCCGGAGCAGATGACGTTTCTGCTCCGCTACGCCATCCTCGCGCCGTCCGGGCACAACACGCAGCCTTGGACGTTCCGCATCACCGCGGACGGCGTCGAGGTCATGGCCGATTACTCGCGGCGGTTGCCAGTCGTCGACAGCAACGATCGCGAGCTTCTGATGAGCGTCGGGGCCGCGATCGCCAACTTCCGCGTGGCGGCGGCGCACTTCGGCTTCGACACCACCGTCACGTACGAGCCGCGCGCGCTGGAGAGTGTGCCGGTGGCAACGATCCGCGTCCGGGAGACCTGCGCTTCCACCGACGCGCTGGCGACGCTTTTCCCTGCGATCCGGAAACGCCACACGAACCGCGAGCTCTTTGACGGGCAGTCGCTCGATCCCGAGGTGCTCCAAGCCATCCTCAATGTGGTGGACGACAATCCGGCGACGCTGCGGCTGCTGTTGCCTCGCGACACGGAGCGCGTCGTCGAGGCTCTCGCCTCGGCCGACCGGACGCTGATGGCCCGGCCGGCGTACCGCGCGGAGCTCGCGGACTCTCCGCTGCCGCCCGAGGCGTTCGGCATTCCGAGCGCGCTGTCCGGTGTGACTCCCTGGCTGATCCGCACGTTCGACGTCGGCGACCTCCAGGCGCGCCGCGATTCGGAGCGCACCCGCTCGGCCAGCATGCTGGTCGTCGTAACCGCCGGCGACGATCGCGTGTCGCTCCTGAAAGCCGGTGAGGTGCTGGAGATCCTGCTCCTGACCATCACTGCCGCCGGCCTTCAGTACTCGTTCCTCAACGCCGCCGTGGAGGTGGAGGAGTCGCGCGACCACCTGCGTATGCTCGTCGGCAGTACGCACCCGCCACAGGTTCTCCTGCGCATCGGCTCGGCCGCCACCGCCGCGCACCCGACGCCGCGGCGGCCTGTCGCTACCGTGATCGCTGGATAGAGAGAGACGACGAGAGGCCTCCGGTCGTTCCCTCTACCGGCGAGCAAGGTACTCGTACATCTCCCGCCGGGCCGTCACGTCGTGTTGCACCGCGGCGGTGTCCTGCACATGGCTGAAGCGCGTCTCACTGTGCAGAAAGTCCGCGACTGGCGTCGAGATCGCGCGGGAGTCGAGTTGCAGCGGATTCCCCTCGCGGCGCGGATCGTGGCGGTACAGCAGCCACTGTCCGGACGACACCAGCGCCTTCTGATGCTGCAGCGCGGCGCCGATCTCGAATCCGTGTGCGATGCAGTGACTGTACGCGATGATCAGCGACGGCCCGTCGAACGCCTCCGCCTCGAGGAACGCCTTCAGCGTCTGCTCGTCCCGGGCGCCCATGGCCACGCTCGCCACGTAGACGTTTCCGTACGTCATCGCCATCAGGCCGAGATCCTTCTTCGCCGAGCCCTTGCCGCCGGCGGCGAACTTCGCCGTCGCCGCGCGCGGCGTGGCCTTCGACATCTGCCCGCCGGTGTTCGAGTACACCTCCGTGTCCAGCACGAGGATATTCACGTTGCGGCCGCTGGAGAGCACGTGATCGAGACCGCCGAAGCCGATGTCGTATGCCCAGCCGTCGCCGCCGACGATCCAGACACTCTTCTTCACCAGCAGGTCGGCAATAGCCAGCAGCTGCTGCTCGTCGATCGCGTCGAGTTTGTGCATCCGCGTCATCAGCTCGGCCCGGCGCAGGCGGATCTTCAGGAGCTCCACGCGCTGGCGCTGCTCGAAGATCTCGGCCTCGTTCTTCTGAGGGCACGCGATGATCGCTTCCGCGAGTGATTCGCCGATCGTCGGCGCGACGCGCCGCAACAGCTCGAGCGCGAACTCGCGCTGCTTGTCGAGCGAGACGCGGAAGCCGAGGCCGAACTCCGCGTTGTCCTCGAAGAGCGAGTTGCACCACGCCGGGCCGCGGCCGTCGGCATTCGTCGACCACGGCGTGGTCGGGAGGTTGCCGCCGAAGATCGACGAGCAGCCGGTGGCATTCGCGACGACCATGCGGTCGCCGAAGAGCTGCGACGCGAGCTTGAGGTAGGGCGTTTCGCCGCAGCCGGCACAGGCGCCGGAGAACTCGAACAGCGGCTGCTGGAGTTGCTGATGGCGAATCAGCCCAGGGTTGATCTGCGTGCGGTCGCGTTCCGGCAGGCCGAGGAAGAAGTCCCAGTTGGCCCGCTCCGCTTCGAGCAGCGGCGCCTGCGGCTGCATCACCAGCGCCTGCTGGTCCGGATTCTTCTTGCTGCGCGCGGGACAGACGTCCACGCAGATCGTGCAGCCGGTGCAGTCCTCCGGCGCGACCTGAATCGTGTAGGCGAGGCCGGTCCAGTCCTTGTGCATCGGCTTGAGCGACTTGAACGTCGCCGGCGCGTTGCCGATCAGCGCCTCGTCGTACGCCTTGATGCGAATCGCGGCGTGCGGGCAGACCATCGCGCACTTGCCGCACTGGATGCACGCCGCGGCTTCCCACACCGGGAGCTCCTGCGCCAGGTTCCGCTTCTCGTAACGGGCGGTGGCGGTGGGAAACGTGCCGTCGCACGGCATGGCGCTGACCGGGAGCTCGTCGCCGCGGTTGGCGAGGAGCATCGTCAGCAGATCGCCTCCGGCGTCACGCGCGGGAAGCTTCGCGGAGGCGGTGACCGTCACTTCGTGCAGATTCGCCAGCGTGGCCTCGATCGCCTTCAGGTTCTTCTCGACGACCGCCGTTCCCTTGTGCGCGTACGACTTGCGCGCCGCGTCGCAGATCGCGTCGAGCGCCTCGTCGAACGGCATCGCATTCGAACAGGCGAAGAAGGCCACCTGCATGATCGTGTTGATGCGGTTGCCCATCCCGCACTCGCGCGCCACGCGCGACGCGTCGATGACGAACACGCGCGCGTGCTTCGCCGCCAGCCCCGCGTGCAACTCCTTCGGGATCTCGCTGCCGTTGAAGAGGAACGTCCCGCCGTCGGCGAGGTGCTCGAGCACGTCGACGCGGCCGACGAGGGACGGGTGATGGCAGGCCACGAACGCCGCGTCTTCGATGAGGTACGGAGCGCGGATGGGCCGCGGTCCGAAGCGAAGGTGCGAGACCGTCATCGCGCCCGACTTTTTCGAGTCGTAGACGAAGTACCCCTGCGCGTAACGCCCCGCGTCGCCGATGATCTTGCAGCTGTTCTTGTTCGCTCCGACCGTACCGTCGGATCCAAGGCCGTAAAACAGTGCGCGCACGACGTCGTCGCGCTCGATCGAGAATTCCGGATCGTAGTCGATGCTGTTGTGCGTGACGTCGTCGCGAATGCCCACCGAGAAGTGATTGCGCGGACGCTCGGCCTTCAGCTCGTCGAACACGCCCTTGACCATCGCCGGCGTGAACTCCTTCGACGACAGACCGAAGCGGCCTCCGACGACCACCGGCACCTCGCGCCCCGCTTCGCGCAGGGCGGTCACGACGTCGAGATACAGCGGCTCGCCGACGCTGCCGGGCTCTTTCGTCCGGTCGAGGACAGCGATGGCCTGCACCGTCGGCGGCAGGCAGGCGGCGAAGCGCTTCGCATCGAACGGGCGGTAGAGCCGCACTTTCGCCACGCCTACCTTCTCGCCGAGTGCTTCGACCGTCTCCTCAATCGTCTCGCACGCCGATCCCATGGCCACGATCACGCGCTCGGCATCCGGCGCGCCCATGTACTCGAATGGTTTGTACGTGCGTCCGGCCTTCGCCGCGAACCGCTCCATCGCCTCGACGACAGCGGCGACGCAGTCGCGATAGAACGGATTCGCCCGCTCCCGCGCCTGGAAGAAGACGTCGGGATTCTGCGCCGTGCCGCGCAGCACCGGATGGTCGGGCGTGAGGGCACGGGAGCGGTGGTCGAACACGAGCTCCGGATCGATCATGGCCCGGAGCTGCTCGTCGTCGAGCAGAGTGACGTTCGCGATCTCGTGCGAGGTGCGGAAGCCGTCGAAGAAGTGGAGGAACGGCACGCGCGACTCGAGCGTCGCCGCCTGTGCGATCAGCGCAAAATCGTGCGCTTCCTGCACGCTGGCCGAGCAGAGCATCGCCCATCCCGTGGCGCGCGCGGCCATGACGTCGCTGTGGTCGCCGAAGATCGACAGCGCATGGGTGGCGATCGTCCGCGCGGCGATGTGGAACACCGCCGGCGTCAGCTCGCCGGCGATCTTGTACATATTGGGGATCATCAGCAACAGGCCTTGCGAGGCCGTAAACGTTGTGGCCAGTGCGCCAGTCTGGAGCGCACCATGGATAGCACCGGCCGCGCCGCCCTCGGATTGCATTTCGATCACCTGCGGAACAGCGCCCCAGATATTGCGCCGCCCTGCGGCCGACCAGGCGTCGGCCAGCTCGCCCATCGCAGTGGATGGTGTAATCGGATAGATCGCGACCACCTCGCTCAGCTTATGCGCGATGCCGG
>DASQJY010000003.1:0-115694 GCA_035630815.1 Thermoanaerobaculia bacterium | reverse complement strand
TCGAAAGGCAACGTGAACGTGCTGGAGGAATCAGAGGAAGGCCCGCCGGAGGGCGGCGTCAAAGTATGGCTCAGTCACCGCTTCACCTCGCATTTCGCCTGCAACCAATGCGGGACCGAGTTCGTCGAGCCTTCTCCGCACCTCTTTTCCTTCAACTCCCCGCTCGGCGCGTGCACGAACTGCCAGGGCTACGGACGGATCATCGGCATCGACATGGAGAAGGTGATCCCGAACCGCGACCTCCGGCTCGACGAGCTGCCGGTCGCGCCGTGGAACTCCCCCGGCTACGAGGACTGCTACGAGGACCTCGAGAAAGCGGCCGCGAAGTACGGCATCCGCCTCGATGTCCCGGTCAAGGATCTCACCGAAAAAGAGTGGAGCCTGCTCCACGACGGCAAGAGCAAGTGGTACGGCATCAAGGGCTTCTTCGAGTGGCTGGAGACCAAGAAGTACAAGATCCACGTCCGGGTGAAGCTGGCCAAGTACCGCAGCTACGAGCCCTGCCCCGAGTGCCACGGGTCGCGGCTCAAGCACGTGGTCAATCACGTAAAGTTCCGCGATCTCACCATCGGCGAGCTCTTCGCGATGGACGTCAAGACCGCGCGCCGCTTCTGGGAGTACCTCCCGCTCGCGAAGCAGGAGGAAGCGGTGGCCGGGCATCTCCGCCGCGAGATCGTCAACCGCCTGGTTTACCTCGATGAGGTCGGCCTCTCGTACCTGACCCTCGACCGCCAGACGCGCACGCTCTCCGGCGGCGAGTCGCAGCGCATCAACCTCGCGGCGGCCCTCGGCAGCTCGCTCACCGAGACGATGTACGTCATCGACGAGCCGACGGTCGGGCTGCACGCCCGCGACAGCGAACGCCTTCTCTCGGTGCTCCGGCGCCTCAAGAATGCCGGCAATACGGTGATTGTCGTCGAGCACGACCCGACCATCATCGCGGGCGCCGATTACCACGTGGAGCTCGGCCCCGGAGCGGGGGAGTACGGTGGCCAGATCGTGCACAGCGGACCGCGCCCCTCGGCGGGCGCCACGCGGCAACCAGCTCCCGTCGAGCGCAACGAAGAACAGCAGGACGCGGGCGTGATCCGCATCGTGAACGCGCGCCAGAACAACCTGCGCGGCGTGACGGCGGAGATCCCGCTCGGAAAGATGGTCGCGATCACCGGCGTCTCCGGCTCCGGCAAATCGACGCTCATCCGCAACTGCCTCTACAACCGCTACCAGCGCGACGTGCGCGGCGTGGCGGGGCTCGAGACCGGCAAGGTGGACCGCCTCGACGGGACGGAGCTCATCTACGACATGGAGCTCGTCGACCAGTCGCCGATCGGCCGCTCCTCGCGCTCCAATCCCGCGACCTACATCAAGGCCTGGGACGAGATCCGCAAGCTGCTCGCCGACACGACCGGCGCGAAGCTGAACGGCGTAACGGCCGGCATGTTCTCGTTCAACACCGACGGCGGCCGCTGCGAGGTCTGCCAGGGAGCGGGCGTGGTCACCATCGACATGCAGTTCCTCGCCGACGTCGAAGTCATCTGCGACAAGTGCGACGGCCGCCGCTTCGGCCCGCAGGTCATGAAGGTCACGTACAAGGGAAAGAACGTGAACGACATCCTGCAGCTGACCGTCGACGAAGCCGCCAAGTTCTTCGTCGCCAAACGCGCCCTGCTCAAACGGCTCGACGCCCTCCGCTCCGTCGGCCTCGGTTACCTGCGGCTCGGCCAATCGACCGACTCCCTCTCCGGCGGCGAAGCGCAGCGCCTGAAGCTCGCCTCGTTCCTCGCCGAGAGCGCGGCGAAGAACGGCGACAAGCCCCGCCTCTTCCTCTTCGACGAGCCCACCACCGGCCTCGCCGCGACCGACGTCGAGGTGCTGATCCGCACCTTCCGCGACCTCATCGACCGCGGCAACTCGGTCCTCGTGATCGAGCACAACACCCAGCTCATCGAACAATCCGACTGGGTCATCGACCTCGGCCCCGACGGCGGCGACCAGGGCGGCGAGATCGTAGCGGTCGGCACCCCGGAAGAGATCGCGGCCAACCCGCGGTCGCTCACGGGAAGGTACCTGTCGTACCACCTGGACGCGGCCAAAACGGCGTAATTTGGAGTGCGGTGACCGCAGTCACCGCTTTGACTGGGTGCCTGGGACGCCGAACGCACAAGGCGGCAGCTGCGGCTGCCGAAGGAAAAGCGGTGACTGCGGTCACCGCACTCCAAATTACGACCGCGTCAACTTGCTCGCCGTCCGCGAGTCGTACACGATCGCTCCCTCCAGCGCCCCCTCCATCAGCGCGCTTCGCAGCGCGTCGTGGCGGATCTTCCCGTTGTACGTCCGCAGGATCGTGCGCGGCTTCACCACCAGCACCCGCTGGGGGGCAAAGCCGATCATGCGGCGGATGGCCTGCGAGACCTCGGCCGCGAGCGGCTCCGCCTCCACTTCCGCCTCCACCACGATCACGATCTCCTCGGTCGACCTCGTCGGGATGCCGATCGCGGCCGCGACTTTCACGCCGGGCACTTCCTGCGCCGCCTCTTCGAGCTCGCGGGGGGCGATGGCGGCGCCGCCGCGCTTGAGCATGGCCCGCTTACGGCCGAGAACGTAGACGTTGCCGTGCTCGTCCAGATGGCCGACGTCGCCGGTGTAGAGCCAGCCGTCGCGCAGGGTCGCGTTCGTCGCCTCTTCCGCCTCGAAGTAGCCGGCGAACACGCCCGGCCCGCGCACGAGCAGCTCACCGTCGTCCGCGACCCGCACTTCCACGCCGGGCAGCGGCGCGCCGCAGGAGACGTTGCCGCGTGCGTCGGTCCGTGGCCGCTCGCCGGGACGTGTGGCCGTGACGCCCAGCGTCGCCTCGGCCAGACCGTATCCGGGCAGCACCACGCCCGGCACGCCGAAGCGCTGCTCGAAGGCCTCGATGGTCGTGAGGCGCACCGCCTCGCCGCCGTTCGTGATGTAGCGCAGCGACGAGAGGTCGGCCTTCCCCCGCTTCACCAGCCGCGACGCCAGGCGGATCGCGAAATCGGGGGCGCCGCTGATCGTGCCGCGCACGGTGGAGATCGTCTCCAGCCACTCCGGAATGGTCTGGATGGCCGGAGGCACGATGTGACAGGTCGCGCCGGAGTAGACCGTGCCGATGATGAAGCGCACCAGCCCGAGGTCGTGCCAGGGGGGGACCCAGCTCACGAGGACGTCGGAGTCGGTGATCCCCATCGCCTCGGCCGACGACGCCAGCACGGCCATGATGTTGCGGTGGCGGATCATGACCGCGCGCGACTCGCCGGACGTGCCGGACGTCGGTTGCAGGAACGCGAAGTCCTCGGCGGAAACGGCCGGCAGCGCGGGGGGCGCGGTACGGGGGATCTGCTGTACGTCCCGCACGACGAGCTTCGGCCTCACCCGCGCCGCACGCCGGAGCGCCGTCTCCTCCGGGATGAAGGGATTGAAAGCCACGCTCGTCGCGCCGAGCCGCTGGATCGCCCAGAACATGCGTACGAAGTCGAGTCCCGCGCCGAGGAGCAGCGCCACCCGGTCGCCGGGCCGCACGCCCAGCTGGTGCAGCCCGCCGGCGAGCAGGCCCGCCTCCTCCCACAGCTCGCGATAGCTGAGCCGCTCCTCGCGCATCGCAAAAGCGAGCTTGTCGGGATTCGACGCGGCGCGGGAAGCGAGGAGCTCGGAGAGGTTCACAAACGGTAGGGTAACTGTAACAAGCTACAATCGCGCGACCGCAGCACAATCGCTCAACTTGCAGAAGAGGGAGACCCGCATGACTGCTGTTCCCCAGGGGCACCCGGACAAGGTCGGCTTCCAGCCCGATGGTCCGACGCCGTTCACGCCGTATATCCCATCCGAAACGGTCCTCCGGGAGCTGACCCCCCGCGCGGTGATCGTCGGGACCATTCTCGGGATGATCTTCGGCGCATCGTCGCTGTACCTGGTGCTGAAGGTCGGCCTGACCGTCAGCGCCTCCATCCCGGTAGCCGTCATCTCGATCACGCTGTTCCGCATCCTCTCGAAGGTGGGTGCGCGCAACGCCACCATCCTCGAGAACAACGTCGTGCAGACCGCCGGCTCCGCGGGCGAGTCGATCGCGTTCGGCGTCGGCGTCACCATGCCGGCCATCATGATCCTCGGCTTCGATCTCGAGATCGGGCGCGTCATGCTGGTGGCGGTGCTGGGCGGCCTGCTCGGCATCCTGATGATGATCCCGCTGCGGCGCGCGCTCATCGTCGCCCAGCACGGCATCCTCAAGTACCCGGAAGGGACCGCCTGCGCCGAAGTCCTCAAGGCCGGCGCGAGCGACGAGTCGCGCGCCGCCGCGTCCGAGGAAGCCAAGCGCGAGCAGGAAGCGCTCGGCGGCGCCGGCACCAGCGCCAAGACCATCTTCACCGGGTTCGGCATCGGCCTGGCGTACAAGACCGCCATGGTCGCGTTCCGCGCGTGGAAAGACGCGCCGGAGAAGATCTTCCGCGGCCATTTCAACGCGGCCTCGGTGGCCGTCGAAGTCTCGCCGGAGCTCCTCGGCGTCGGCTACATCATCGGGCCGCGCATCGCCGCGATCATGTGCGCGGGCGGCGTGCTCGCCTACCTCGTGCTCATTCCGATGATCAAGTACTTCGGGTCGGCGCTCACCGTGCCGCTCGCGCCCGCGACCACGCAGCTCATCCGCGACATGGGCCCCGGCGCGATCCGCAACGAGTACATCCTCTACATCGGAGCCGGCGCCGTGGCCGCCGGCGGCATCATCAGCGTCTTCCGCTCGCTGCCGGTCATCTGGCACGGCATCAGGGGCGGCCTGAAGGATCTCTCGGGCACGAAAGCAGGCGCCGAGACCGCGGCCACGCCGCGTACCGACCGCGACATCTCGATCAAGCTGGTCCTGATCGGCATCATCGCGCTGGTCGTCGTGATCGCCTTCTCGAATCCGCTGTACGTCGGCGGTACCGGCTTCGGCGCACGCATCGCCGCGGCGCTGCTGATCATCGTGTTCGGCTTCCTCTTCGTGACCGTGTCGTCGCGCCTCACCGGTGAGATCGGCTCGTCGTCGAACCCGATCTCCGGCATGACCGTCGCGACGCTGCTCCTGACCTGCCTCTGCTTCGTGGTCCTCGGGTGGACGGGGAGCAACTACTTCGTCACCGCGCTCTCGATCGGCGCGATCGTCTGCATCGCCTCCTCGAACGGCGGCACGACCTCGCAGGATCTCAAGACCGGTTTCCTCGTCGGCGGTACGCCGAAGTACCAGCAGATCGCCATCCTCATCGGGGCCCTCGCCTCGGCGCTCATCCTCGGACCGATCCTGCTGCTGCTCAACAACGCGTACTCGGTCTACGTGCCGCTCGCAAACGCGCCTCAGGGCATCGCCCGCGGCGCAGCGCAGGCGGGCGAAGTGGCCAACCCGCGGGACTACCACGGCAAGGAATCACCGAACGGCAACATCGCGGGTGCCGCGGACACGCGCGAGTACAACGTCTGGTTCCGCCAGGATCCGAGCGGCGGCAACGCCGAGAAGTATCTCGTCGACGACTCCGGCCGGCCGGTCTACTACGTCGATCCCGGCATCAACGGCACCATCCGCGAGCTTCCCGGCGGACAGAAGGTCGACAAGTTCGACGCGCCGAAAGCGACGCTGATGTCGTACATCATCAAGGGCATCCTCGGCGGTGAGCTCCCCTGGGGCCTCGTGCTCCTCGGCGTGATGATCGCGGTCGTGCTCGAGCTCTCCGGCATCCCGTCTCTCGCGTTTGCGGTCGGTGTATATCTCCCGCTCTCCTCGTCGTCGCCCATCCTGATCGGCGGACTGGTTCGCTGGGCCGTCGACAAGTGGATCGCGAAGAAACACGCGGGCAAGAATCTCTCCGAGGAGCAGCTCGTGGCCGAAGGCGACAAGAGCCCTGGCGTGCTGATGGCGTCGGGCTACATCGCCGGCGGCGCGATCGCGGGCATCCTGATCGCGATCTCGATGGTCCTGCCGCAACTGGCCGGGTTCAGAGAGGCCGTCGGATCGTTCGCCGACAGGAACCCGTTCCAGAGCGGCTCGATGGCGGACGTGCTCTCACTGATCCCGTTCGCCGTGCTCATCATTCTGCTCTACCTCACAGGACGGGAAAAGATCCTCGCTCACCGCGAGATTTAAATTGACCCCCATCGACTGAAAAGGCCCGCCTCGGCGGGCCTTTTCGCGTTTAGGGGCGTATGCGCGGCGGCCGCGACCGCTTCTCTTAGAGACATTTTTTGACATACCGCCGGAAATCGCTTGACGAAGACATACCTGACCCATTAAAAATGTCACCGGCGCCTCAACGTATTGCCTCCCATACAACACGGCTCAGGACGGTGTAACCAGGCGGGGATCGTGTATTCGAATCGGGCGCGCCGGTTCGAAAGAGGGAGTATCTCAATTTCTTTTACAGGAGACTGTGTGAAAAAGATCTATGCAGCTTTGTTTGTCCTCGTGCTCGTAACGCCTGTTGCGCAGGCGAAGTCGTGCATTCTCAACGGATGTCAGTACGTTACGAATGCAACGTTCGCCTCCAGCGGCACGGACTGGACCACGGGCGGAGGAAACGGTGTCACGTTCCCCAACGCCTCACAGTGCGGCACTACGACCAACAAAGTCGCGCACCTCGACAACACCGAGTACATCGAACAGTCGTTCTATGTGGACGACGCCTACACCGAATACCACCTCAACTTCGATCTGTATCACCTCAACGACACGAACAACTGGTTCGACCAGTTGAAGATCACGGTCACGAACGAAGACACCAGCGCCACTGAAACCTTCTACATCCGCGGCTCGAGCTACACGACCGACTGCAACAACCTGCAGCAGAACTTCATCCTGGCGAACGACTACGACTATGCGGACGTCACGGTGAGGTTCGAGGTCTCGTACTCGGCCCTCGGCCAGTTCGAAATCGACAACGTCGGCTTCTGGGCTTTCAAATAAGACGGCATGAACCGGGCGGAGGCCTTCGTGGCCTCCGCCTTTCCCCACCTGCAACGGCCAACAGTATGGAGTGCGGGGACCGCAGTCACCGCTTTGACTGGGTGCCGGGGACGCTGAACGCACAAGGCGGCAGCTGCGGCTGCCGAAGGAAAAGCGGTGACTGCGGTCCCCGCACTCCATACCGAGCCGGTTTCCGGCGTATCCTTCTCGCGGTCCAAATATGGAAGGGTGCATGGTTTTCCTGCTCGGCCTCACGGCTGTGTCGGCGCTCATCGTCGCGCTCAAGGCGTCGAACAGAGCAAAGCTGTCGCTCGCGGCGATCGCGAGGCTCGACGCCGAGCTGACCGCGTTGCGCAAGGTGGTGTGGGCGCTGCGGAAGGGCGGCTCGCCCGCGGTGGAACCCGAGAGCGTTGCGGCGGAACCGGCCCAGGCACCTCCCGCGCCTGCGCCACGGCCCGTCGTCGCTCCGCCTCCCTTCTTCGTTACGCCGAAGCCCGTTCCACCACCGCCACCTCCTGCGCAAGCGCCTCCCCCGCAGGCGCCACCTCCCCCTCCGCGTCCTGCAAAGGCCCCCGCCACTCCCGCCTGGTCGTTCGACTGGGAGAACCTCGTCGGGATCAAGCTTTTCTCCGGCATCGCCGGGGTCGCGCTGGTGCTGGCGGCGGTGTTCTTCCTCAAATACTCCGTCGAGCATGGCTGGCTGAGTCCGACCATCCGCGCGACGCTCGGCATCCTCACCGGCATGACGCTGCTCGTGGTCTGCGAGCTGCGCGTCGCACGCGGCTACAAGATCACGGCGAACGCGATGCACGGCGCCGGCATCGCCATCCTCTACGCCACGCTCTTCGCCATTCACGCGCTGTGGCATCTCGTCCCCGCGGGAGTGGTCTTCTTCCTGATGCTGGTCGTGACGGCGGTAGCCGTCGGGCTGTCGATCCGGCGCGACTCGATGTTCATCGCGCTCCTCGGCCTCATGGGCGGCTTCGCCACGCCGGCGCTGCTGGCGAGCGGCGAGAACCGTCCGGTCGGCCTCTTCTCCTACCTGCTGCTCCTGAACTTCGGCCTGGCGTGGGTGGCCTATCGCAAGCGCTGGCCGCTCCTCACGGTCGGCAGCGTCGCCTTCACCGTCCTCTATCAATGGGGTTGGGTCAGCAAGTACCTGACCCCGTCGCAACTGCCGTTGGCTGCCGCCATCTTCTTCGTCTTCGCCGCGCTCGCGGCGGCGGCGATCTGGCTCGGCCGGCGCGACGACGACAAGGCACAGAGTATCTTCGACCGCGTCGGCATCGCCGCGGCGGCACTGCCGCTCGCCTTCGGCATCTTCACCGCAGCCGTACCGGCGTACGGCGCGCGCTACAACACGCTCTTCGGCTTCCTGCTGCTGGTGGCGGCGGGACTGGCCCTGATCGCCGTCGCACGCCGCCACCTCTGGCTGCACCTGATCAACGGTGCCGCGGTGCTGCTGACGTTCATGGTCTGGACCGGCTACTCGTACACCGCGAACGCCTGGCCGGCCGTGCTGGCCTGGATCGCCGCGTTCATCGCGCTCTTCCTCTTCGTCGCCACGCGCGAGGACACCGGCGGGAACTACGCCGCGCCGCTGCTCTTCTTCACGCTGCCGGCACTGGTCATCCTCGAGCCGCGCGCCGCGTCGCCGGCGCTACTCTTCGCCACCTTCTTCGCCCTGCTCGCGGCCACCGCCTTCGTGGCCATCCGCTACGCGCGGGGATGGCTGTACTACCTCGCGTCTGTTTTCGTCATCATGGCCGAGGCCATCTGGTCGGCGAAACATCTCTCGGCGGAGCGGCTGGAAGCAGCGCTGCTGCTGTACGCGGCCTTCGGCCTGCTCTTCCTCGGCGTGCCGGTCCTCGCGCGCCGCTCCGGCCGCGCGCTCGAGCCGGCGTACGGCGGACCGGTCACCACGATCCTCAGCCTGGCCATGCTCTTCTTCCTGACGATCGACAGCGTGGCCGGAGCCGCACTGTGGGGACTGGCGCTGCTGCTGGCGATCCTGCTGGCCGGCACGATCGTCGAGTCGAAAGTCGCGCGCCGCCCGGCCGTGGCCGTCATCGCCGTCGTACTGACGTGGTTCGTGCTGGCGTCGTGGTGGGAAGGGATCGACCTCGCGGGGATGCAGATCGCCGCGCTCTTCACCGTGGCCGCGTTCGGGGTGATCGTGCTCCTCGGCATGGTGTGGGCGGGCCGCGACGAGACCGGCGGAACGTTCGGTGACGCCTCCCACCTCGCGTTCGGCGGTCACGCCTTTCTGCTGTTCATCGCCGCGCAACAGGCGCTCGCGTTTCCGCCCTGGCCGCTGTTCGCGGTCCTGGCCATCCTCACGCTCGCACTCGGTACCGCGTCGCTCTATCTGCGACGCGCCATGCTGACCACCGGCGCCGTGGTCGCCGCGCAGGTCGTGCTGCTGACCTGGACCGCGCACACGCTCCCGCCGCCGTGGGGAAACGTCGCCCTCGCCGCGACACTCATCGTCGCCGCGTGGTCGCTGGTCTGGTTCGCGCTCGCTGGCCGGCATCTCGGTGAAAGCACGGAAGCCGCACGCTACCGCTTCGCTCCCGCGGCCGCATTGCTCCTCGGACATCTCGTCGCGATCGGCGCCGGCACGAGCGCCCAGCCAAAGCTCTTCACGACGCTGCTCGCGACCCACGTCCTGCTGGCCATCGCCACGCTTGCACTCGCGTGGCGCACCGAGATGCACGCGCTCGCGATCTGGAGCGTGGCGCTGACCACCATCGCCACCGCCGCCGCACCCGCAGCCACGCCGTCGCGCGAGTTCCTCTTCGCGCTGCTGCCGTACGCGCTCTACATCGCCTATCCGCTCTTTCTCGGCGCGCGCGTCAAGCGCTCGCCGCACCCGCATTTCGCGGCGGTCCTCGCCAGCGCAGCCTTCTTCTTCTTCGCCCGCGATGCGATGAACGACGCAGGCCTCGGCTACATGATCGGCGTGCTGCCGGTGGCCGAGGCCATCGTCCTCTCCATCGTGCTGCTCCGGCTGCGGCGCGTCGAAGCGCCGGAGACGCGGGAGCTCGGGCGCCTCGCCCTCGTGGCCGCCGCGGCGCTGGCCTTCATCACCGTGGCCATCCCGCTGCAGCTCGAAAAGCAGTGGATCACCCTCGGCTGGGCGCTGGAAGGGGCGGCGCTGGTGTGGCTCTTCACGCGCATCCCCCACCGCGGCCTGGTAGCGTGGGCGGCCGCGCTCCTCAGCACGGTCTTCGTGCGCCTGGCGCTCAATCCGGCCGTGCTGACGTATCACGCATCGGGCGAGCGAGCGATCTTCAACTGGTACCTCTACACCTATGCGGTCAGCGCGGCGTCGTTCTTCGCGGCGGCATACTGGCTGCCGCGGGCCTGGAAACGCAGCATGGCCGCGGCGAACACCCTCGGCACGATCCTGCTGTTCCTGCTGCTCAACATCGAGATCGCCGACTTTTACTCGACCGGCTCCGCGCTCACGTTCAACTTCCTCACCTCCTCGCTGGCGCAGGAGCTGACGTACACCATCGGCTGGGCGCTGTTCGCGATCGCGATGCTCGTGGCCGGGATCGCGCTCCATGCGCGCGCCGCACGCCTCGCCGCGTTGATCCTGCTGCTGGTGACGATCCTCAAGTGCTTCCTCCACGACCTGGCGCGCCTCGGCGGCCTCTATCGTGTCGCCTCCCTGCTCGGCCTCGCGCTCTCCCTGGTCATCGTCGGCGTGCTGCTGCAGAAGTTCGTGATGGTGAAGCCGGTCGCGCCGCCGCCCGAGGAGAGCGCGGCATGAGGCTCGCGGCGCTGATGCTGTTCGCGACGTCGGTGTTTGCCGGCGTCGAGCGCACCGTCACTCCCGGCGGAGCCGGCGCGAACCGCCTCGACGCCGACGTCGCGCTGGTGGCCGGCGCGGCAGAAGGCCTGCGCGACCTGCGGCTGTACGACCCGCAGCAGCGGGAGGTCGGATACCTGCTCATCCCGCCGGCCTCGCGCGAGCCGCAATGGGTCGACGGACGCATCCTCCCGATCGCGTCTACCAAGACCACCAGCGGCTTCGAAGTCGACCTGCACGGCAACGCCACCGTCGACCGCCTGCGCCTGCAGGGAATCGCCGCACCGTTCCTGAAGCGCGTCCGGGTCGAAGGGAGCGGCGACCGCGCCCGCTGGACGCTGCTCGCCGACAGCACCCTCTTCGACCTCCCGGAAGAGCGCCTGCAGATGCTCGCCGTCGCCTTCGAGCCGGGAGCATTCCGCTACCTGCGCGTGACCTGGGACGACCGCTCCAGCGCCCGCGTGACCAGCGTCGGCGGCGCGAGCGCACGCCTGCATGGCCCTGCCGCGCCGGCGGAGCCGCTGCGCGCCACGCTCGCGTTCCGCAAGCGCGCCAGCGAGCCGGGCAAGAGCCGCTACCGCATCCACCTCCCCGGCCCCCGCCTGCCGGTCGCCGCGATCGAAGTGCGCGTCGCGAACGGCAACGTCTTCCGTACCGCCATCATCACCGAGCCCCGTCTCGGCAACGGAGAAGTGCTCCCGGCCCCCCTCGGCAGCGGCACGCTCCGCCGCGCCGAACGCGCCGGAGCGGTCGCCGAGGAGATGGCCATCGACGTCGAGCGCCCCCTCGGGCGCGAGCTCGACCTGGCCATCGACGACGGCAACAACGCGCCGCTCGCCGTCACCGGGATCGTGGCCCGCTTCATCCCTCAACCCTGGATCTATTTCGAGACACCCGCCGCCGCACCGCTCGTCGCCCGCTACGGAAACGAGCGCCTCGCCGCCCAAAGTACGACCTCGAAGCAGCCCGCAAGCATCTCGACCTTTCGCACGTCGCCACAGCAAGCTGGAGCAACGCTCCGCGCGACGTCGCCTCCCCCGCCGCCGCCACCGACACCATCGCCTCGCTGCAGGGAGCGGCCGTCGATCGCGGCGCGTTCAGCGTGGCGCGACCGATCCCCGCCACCACGCCCGGCCTGGCCGTCCTGTTCCTCGACGCCGACGTCCAGGCGCGGAGCCGCGAGCTCGCCGACGTCCGCATCGTGACCGCGAAGGACGCGCAGATTCCCTACCTCGTCGAGACCCGCGACGAGCCGCTGGTCGTCCCGCTCACCCTGCAGCGCGTGGATGGAGAGCGCGGCACGTCCGTCTACCGGCTGGCCCTCCCGTACGCAACGTTGCCGGCCGCCACGCGCCTCGTCCTCGAAACCAACGCCCGCGTCTTCGAGCGCGAAGTCACGCTGCGCAGCGCCGCCAGCGAGCGCCGCGGCCAGGTGTCATCCGGCCTCGCCCACGCCACTTGGCGCGCGACCGACCCGGAGCTGCTCCCGCCCGCCCTGACGTTCGACGTCCCGGTGCGAGGCATCGAAGCCCTGGAGCTCGTCATCGCCGAAGGAGACAACGCCCCGCTGCCGCTCGCCCGCGCCAAGCTCCTGCTGCCGTCGGCCGCCCTGCGCTTTCACCACCCCGGCAGCCCGCTCTTCCTGTTGTACGGAAACCGCGAAGCGCAGGAACCGCGCTACGACCTTTCGCTCCTCGGCCCACACCTCTTCGGCCAACCCGCACGCGAGCTCACACTCGACCCGGTGAAGTCATCCGGAACGAGCGAAGGCCCCACCCTCGAGCGCAAGCTCTTCTGGGCCGTGATGGTGGCGGTCGCCGTGGTCCTGCTGCTCCTGCTGGCGCGCTTGCTGATCCCGCGCGTAGCTCCGGTCAGCGATTGACGTTGAACCGCTCGCGCTCCGCGCGGCTCCACGTCCGAGCCATCCGCCTCGCCCACCACTTCGGCAGAGCCCGCGTCAGCCACAGATCCGCGATCGCGACGACGTTCACCCCGCGCAGAAACGCCAGCGAGGCCTCCCGATCCAGAAACGGCATCCGCGACTCCGGCCAGTAGAAGAACAGGTAATCCACCGACAGTAACAACCCGATCTGCGTCGCATCCCGCAACAGCGCCCGGCGCCGTGCCTTGCGAATGGCTGAGTGCGCATCAAACACGACGCGCGGCGGACAGGAGTCGGTGGTAACCCCGGGCAGCAGATCTCTTGTCGGCATGGTCGACCAGTGCGACAAGAAGTTGAGTATAACTATTCCGAGATTCACCGGCAGCGCTCGCTATGACCCGAGAACCGACCGTTCGGGTACTATGATGGACGTACGTCCATGCGGCACACCATCACCGCGCTCGTAGTCTTGACCCTCGTTGCCTGTGCCGCGAAGGAAAAGCTGCCGCCGGAACGGCTCACGCTCCAGCGGATCGAGCGGACATTCGAAAACAGGGCGGGCTCGGAGCCGGAGCGTCCCGCCGAAGGCAACGTGTTCGTGATCGTGCACCTGGTCGAAGATCCTGCCCGCGAAGACAATCGCGACTGGATCCGTTCCGTCATGGAGGACTGGGACGGCCGGAAATACCAGCCCAAGTCTGCGTGGATTGGCAAAGGCGAATCCCAGGGCGCTGACTTCTTCGGACGACCCGTCAGGATCGTGAAACCCGACGAGATTCACGTCATTTTTGAAGTGCCGCAGACTGCGGTGATGCGCAGCGTGACCCTCCCTCATCCGATTCCCCTGTTCGAGCAGCCGAAGCGGATCGCCGATCCGGAGATGGCGCCCCGGGTCGTGCATCGCGTGGAGCCTCTCTATCCCGAGGTAGCTCACTGGAGTCGGGCCGACGGACTCGTAAAGCTCGAAGTGCTCATCATGCCCGACGGCAGGGTCGGCGGTGCGCAGTCCATCCACGGCCACCCTGCCCTCGGCGAGGTCGCTGCCGCGGCCGTGCGCAAGTGGAAATATGAACCTTTCCTCATCGACGGCAAAGCCGTTCCGGCATTGATCCGCGTGCACATCAATTTCAGCGCCGACTCGTAGAGGCAACCGGCTCTACTCCATCGTCGCACCTGCTCTCCGGCACACTCACGTCATGCAAAGTCTCTATCGTCCCCGCAACATCACGAACGATACTGCCGTGCGCCGGCAGAAGCCGCGAACCAGGAGGCTACATATGCGCAACACACTCATGCGCTTGTACTGACTCTTCACCAGCTGCAGGGAACAGTCAGGCGCGGCTAATGGAGCAGATCGGGAACAAACATCTTGAGCTCATCATAGGTCTGCTGAAGCTTCGGTATTACATCTTCCAGCAATACACGTAGGTCTTCGAGCCAGTACTCGAACTGCGCTTCCGAAATTCTGGAGTTTTGATTTGAAGCGCGTACGATGTTGTCCCATAAGTCCCAGCAGGTTCCACGTAGCTCTTTTAGTGGCTCTTCCAACTCGAGAATGCGATCGTGCGATGCGATGGACACAGTGCTAGCGGCGCGTGCCGCCTTTTGAGCGTCGTTCCATTGAACCTCGTAGCTCAGGTGGCGTACGCGCGGCGCCGTTCGGTCGAAATGGTCTACCAGTTCACGCCAACCGCGTGCTCGGCGGAGGAGTAACCCGAGCTGAGCAACGACCGGGCCTAATCGTTCGGCTGTCCTCGAGCGCATGGGTGCAACGTTGCGACGGGTGCTCGCTTGCAACGTTACTTCAGTTATCTTGATTTTGGACGCGTCCTCGTCGTCTGAGGCACGCAAATCGACGCATGCGGCTTGGATGACATGAACCGCATCCGTTGCATCGATCGTAAAGAACTCCCGCTTCGCGTTTGCTCGATGCGGAGCGAGCACCTGGTGAATGCGGCGTTCAGCCAACTTACAATCTGAGACGTGAACCTGGTAGGCCAACACGAACGGCGTCGGTACCCCAGTACCCTTGGACAATTCCGCAGCGCGTCCATCCGGATCGCGTTCGGTACGCCCGATCTTCATGAGACCGGGCATCGATGCGTTTAGTAGAAGGTAGACGTATCCCGAAGGCATGCGTCTACGATAACAGCGAAGCTTGAACTCCGGTTTCCACGAAGAGAAGTGCCGGAGTGTCGAGAGAACGCGGGTATGACCCGATGAGGGCTGATGACGGGAGGGTAGGGATGCGGCTGCGGCGGTCACTCCTCTAGCATGAAGACTACCTCGGTCGAACGACCCCGCACGCTCGCGTTCCTCAGTTACCGTCGTGACGACAGTCGCGATTGGGCGAACCTGATCGCGGACACGTTGCAGCGCAACTTTGGTCGCAACTGCGTTTTCATTGACACGGACGGGATCCGTGTCGGCGACCAGTGGAGCCGAAAAATCGAGACTGCGCTCGAATACGCGACAGTCGTCATGCCGATTATCGGGCCCCGATGGCTCTTTCTGCAAAGCCCCGACGACGGCCGACGTCGCCTCGACTCTGAGAACGATTGGGTTCGACGCGAGATCGAGTACGCACTGCAGGAAGAGAAGGAAATCGTCCCCATCACGGTGTCAGGAGCGCCGATTCCCGCGCCACAGCAACTGCCGGAGAGTATCCGCGACCTACCGTCACGGCAAGCGCTCAAGATCTCTGACAAGCGTGACGTGGAGGTTATCGTCGGCTATTTGGCTGACCGCCTTGGCTTCAAGCGAATTAAAGCCGAGCTGGATTTTCCCACCCCGGTCGACCGGACGCCTGAAGTCGGTGAGGCGGAACTGGCAGAAGCACTTGCGCACCTGCCTGGTTGGGAGGTGGAGCAAAGAGACAGCCAGCGTGGGAGAGAAGGAACAGCTGCCGAGCTGGTTACTACGTTGAAGTTCGATCAGTTCGAAGACGCCATGCACTTCATGGCAACGGCTTCGCGGTATATAAGCCGCACAGATCATCATCCATTTTGGGAGAACCAGTACAAAGATATCCGGATCCGGATATCAACATGGGATATCGGCCTCCGCATATCACCGAAAGATATCAAGCTCGCGAATTACCTCCAATGGCTGTACCGCGACTACACACCCGGCGAGCGTCCTGATATGAACTACACCACCTAGCTGTGGTTTCCGTGTATCCGGTCTTCCTTCGGCACATGATCAGCTACCTGCGGAATCGACTCCGCCATGCGACACGGGCGATTGAAGCTTCTTTCCGCCAAGCAATCCGACCATGGCTCCGAACCCGATTTTTGCCATATCGAAGAATCCCATTATGATTTTCTCGAAGAGCGGCGGCGGTTCCTTTCCTGCCAGAAGCGACAAAACGAGACACAGCAGCACGAATAGCACCGTTCCGCCGGCAGCCGTCAAAAATACCAGCTTAAATTGTGGGTTTATCGCATGAGCGTGTGCTGCGACCTCCTGCTGGTCACGAAGAGCCTCGCGTCCCTCCTCCGAGTCGGAGCAGACGTACTTTCCAAGGTGGATCGACCACACTGACGTTCTTCCGGTTTTAAGGCACTCGGCCGCTATGTTTATCATGCTGGCGCTCATGGCATCTCCTCGCGTAGCCCACTCGGGTACTACTTTGACTAAGGAGTGATCTCGCCGACCGGTTCCCTACCCACTTGGCGCATTTGTTACAACCGGCCGATCTGGAGCCGGGGACACCTATTAGCAGGCATTGTCAAGATGGGCGGGTGAATGCCATGCGGCGTTAGCCGCTGCCATCGATGGGTTTCCTGGAACGCGGCGCGTCCTACTCGGGTCGGTGGTGAACCCGAAGCAACTACGTTTCCAGCTGGCGAGCTCCCGTGGCCTCGATCTGCGTGAGCTTGATGCGTGCGAGGAGTATCGTGGCAGGAAGGAGCACCGACGTGGTGATAAGTACCAACAGCCACATGCAGTGGAAGATTATACGCTGCGAGCCTCTCCAAACGGCGGCTGATCAACTTCGGCATTCGGTGAGCGGACGCGTCGTATCTGCTGTCGAACGGACGATGCTGAAGCGTCTGCCAGAACTGCCGCACGATTCGGACGCGTAGGTTCGTGAATCCGTGGCGTGAAGCACGTCCCGGGGATCGTCAAGCATCTCCCGGAGATCGTCAAGCATCTCCCGGAGGTCGTTAAGCATCTCTCGGAGGTCGTTAAGCATCTCCACGGATGGTTAACATCCTCTGGTAAATGGTTCGGCACCACCAGTGGTCGGGTTTTGTCTCCTTGCGCGGACGTGAGAGCCCCTCACGCTGAACGCGGGAGGGGCATGCTGCGTGTCCCCGCCCACCCAGGTCCCTCGCTCGACGTTCGGGATGACGGCGGGATGGGTTACGCGGGTGGGCGGTCTGAATGGAGGGGGGGCACAGCTTCGCTCTTCCCTGACCGGCAACACGCCTCGATCACCGTGAAGGCCAACCTCTACGAACCAAAGAGGTTTGCGTGTAAGGGAGAAGAGGTCTCAGCAGAAGAGCGGGTTCTCCTGGCACAACGCGGCGTACCGCATCGCCTCTTCGTGCTTCATCTTCATGTACCCCCTCACGATCTCGCCGAGCTTCGCCTGGAAGGCCGTCCAGTCCGTGTAGTACAACACTCCGAGCGTCGCGAGCACGGTCGTGCCGATGCCGATGTACCTCAGCCACTTGTAGACATTCGCCCACCATGCGGCGTTGTAGATCGCCTGGACGTCGACGCCGCGCTGGTGGAGCTCGTGCGAAGCCTCCGCCTCCCAGGTGCTGTTCACGCGGCGGACCTTGATCACGTCCTCCTTCGGGAGGAACTTCAGGATCTCTCCGACCATCTCAGGAATCTCGCCCGGATTGGATCCGCCCTGCGCGCGCTGGATCGGAAAACGGTTCGGTATCGCGCGCTGGATCGGAGCGCGAGGCGGCGTCGGACGCTGCCGCATTTGCGCATGCAGCGCCATGCGCTGCACGGCCGGTGACGGAATGTGCGCGGCCGCGCGCGTGCTCATCCGCGCGGCTTCCGCTTCGAGTGTCGCATCATGGACCACCGCGACGCCGTTGCCGAATGGATTGCGAACGCGGCCGGAGCGCTGCTGGACAACGTGCGCGAGCTCATGCGCGATCAGCTCGTGCCCGTGCACCGTCGATGGGTTGTACTGCCCCGGAGCGAAGTGAATGTGCGTTCCACGCGTGAAGGCCACCGCGCCGAGCTGCGCCGCCTCCTGCCCGACGTGCACACGCACGTCGGAGAAATCCATGCCGAACGCCGCCTCCATCTTCTGCCGCACGGCCGGTGGCAGCGGGCTTCCTCCCGCGGCATTCACAACGTGTGCAAGATGCGCGGGAACCGCGACCGCGTTCGGATGCATCGTGGCCGTATGGCGCTGGATCGAGCCCGGCGCCGCGGCACGCGGTTGCACGTGCGATGGACGAGCCGTGGGCGGTGCGCTGAAGCGCGGCCCCTGCCCGCCGACGAACCGCCCCTGAATGACAGCGCTGCCGAGGAAACTCATCGCTCCTCCCTCACCTATGGATTGGTGGAAGTATACCGCGCTCCAGCCTTGGGAGACAAAGTGGAGCGCGGCGGCTGGGGGGTGGTCGCCGCGCTCCTGGGCTGTCTACCTGTTCCTGAGCCGGATCGTCTGGGCGACCAGGTTGCCGCTGGCGTCGCGGAAGGCCTGGATGACCGCCGTATCGTTTACGCGCAGGGTGGAGGCGGCTACGTGGGTGCCAGCGTTGGTGCGGAGGATGAAGTCGCGGGAGACCCAGATCCGCACCACCGTGTTCGTGTCGCGGTCGCGGAAGCCGATGGTGCCGGCGTCTTCGAGGGTTTCGGTCACTGTGCCGGTGATGGTGACGAGGCCGTAGCGGGCCACGTCGTCGATCGGGCTGCCCGGGACGTTGATCACGCCGCCGCCGCCTCCCGACGAGCGCACCGTGGAGGCGAGGAACATGTCGCCGACGCGGTTCATGCTGCCGGCGATCTCGACGTTCTCCCCGACCCGGATGTCGCGCGCGCGCAGGATCTCGCCCCGAGCATCCTCGGCGTTGCGCATGTCGACGCGCACCTCGCCGCGGCCGTCATCCACGTAGATGTAGTCGAGGCCCGGCTCGACACGCGTGACCCGTCCTTCCAGGAGGCCGACCGTCGACGTTCCCGTGCCCGGAACCGTGCCGGCGTCCTGCACGCTGATGGTCACGTCGATGCGCGTGGCGGTGATGTCGTCCGCCTGCGCGTCGCGGGCATCCGCTTCCACGCGCACGCGGTCGCCGATCTCGAGGTTGGTGACGCTGTAGCGCTCTCCGCGGTAGTAGACCGGCGTGTTGCGGCGCGTGGCCACCGACACCATGCGACGGTCGGTGGTCTCGACCACCAGGCGGCCGTCGCGCTCGTTGATCTGCCGGATGGTGCCTTCGATGCGGCCGGCGGTCGACGTGGACGCGGTGCTGGTGCGGGGGCCGGTCGATGTGGAGATGTCGCGCTGCGGGTCGCGGGTCTGGCCGACCCCGGTCGTTCCGGCCGGGACTTCACGCCCGAGGAGCGTGACGCGCTGCGCGGTGTAGGACCCCTGGCCGCGGAGGGGTCCGCGGATCTCGAGGCGGTCGCCTTCGCGCAGGTTCGAGAAGCCCTGCGAGCCGACGAACACCTCGGGCTTGTCGGCGATGACGGTCCCGAAGCCGTGGTAGGTCGTGGTCACCGAGTCGGCTTCGAACATGACGACCGTTTTCGAGGCGTCGTCGAGCTGGAGCTGGATCTGGTTGTCCCCTTCGTCGAGGTCGATGACCGTCCCCACCATCGTACGGTCTTGCCCGAAAGAGGACACCGCAAACAGGGCGCAAAGCACCCAGACTGCTGAAAAGCGCAGGTTTCGTGTCATAGAGCCTCCAATACGGAGGCTGAAGGCGCAAAGGCCGCGCCTACCGTTCCGAGACGATCCGGCCGGCGATGACGCTTCGGGAAACAGCCCGGTCGTCGCCCATGAAGATGAGGCCGGCGAGGAGGTCTTCGATCGAGGCCGCCCGTTCGGTCCGCAAGGCCAGCAGCGGCGTGGCTTTCAAGTCGAGCACGAGAAAGTCGGCGGACTTGCCGGCTTCGAGGCTGCCGGTCTCGCCGTCGAGCGTCAGCGCGCGGGCGCCGCCGAGGGTGGCGAGATACCAGAGGTGGAACGGGCTGAGGGAGACGTTCTGCACCTGCTGCACCTTGTACGCGTCGGCCATGGCGTTGAAGAGCGACGGGGACGTCCCGCCGCCGATGTCGGTGCCGAGCCCGACCACGACGCCGGCGTTCAGCACGCGGTGCAGCGGAAAAAGGCCGCTGCCGAGGAAGAGGTTGGAGTTGGGGCAGTGCGCGATGCGCGAGCCGCGGCGCGCGAGCAGGTCGAGCTCTTCCGCGGTGAGCCAGACGCCGTGCGCGAGCACCGTCCGCTCATCGAGCAGGCCGTAGCGGTCGTACACGTCCGCGTACTCCGCCTCGGGGAAGAGCTCCTGGACCCACTGCACCTCCGCGCGATTCTCGGAGATGTGCGAGTGCACCCAGGCGCCGGGAAACTCGCGCTTCAACTGGCCGGCGCATTCGAGCAGCTCCGGTGTCGAGGTCGGCGCAAAGCGCGGCGTGATGGCGTAGCGCAGCAGGCCGCGGCCGTGCCACTTCGTCAGCAGCTCGCGCGACTGGTCGTACGACTGTTGCGGGGTCGCGTCGAGCAGGTACTCCGGCGCGTTGCGGTCCATCATGGTCTTGCCGATGATCCCGCGGAAGCCGCGGCGCTCCGCTTCCTCGAAGAAGATGTCGGTGGCCTCGCGATGGATGGTCGAGAAGACCAGCGCGCAGAGCGTGCCGTTGCGCAGGAGCTCGTCGTAGAACGCCTTCGCCACGCGGCGCGCGTGCTCCGGATCGGCGAATTTTTTCTCGGTCGGAAAGGTGTAGCGGTTCAGCCACTCCAGGAGGTGCCCGCCGTACGACCCGATCATCTCGAGCTGCGGGGCGTGCAGGTGGGTGTCGATGAAGCCCGGCGTGATCAGGCTGCCGGAGCAGTCGACGAGCTCCCCCTGCGGCGCCGCCGCCCATTCGCCGACGCTCTCGATGACGCCGTCGCCGTTGACGGCGACGTGGCCGTCCTCGAAGTAGCGGTGCGATGCCTCCACGCCGGCGGCGAATGGATCGCCGACCGGCGTGAACACACGCGCGCGATAGACCTTCACGGGCGCATTGTACGGGCGCGACCCATACTGACAAGCATGGTCAGGACAGAGAAGGTCGAGTCGGTGGCGGAGTTTCTGGAGGTCGTCTGTGCGCTGCGGGACGGCTGGAATGTCGAGGACGGGCGATATTCAGACCCTTGGTTCCGCGGGCACCGGGACGCGAAATGGGAGCTCGCACCGAACATCTTTCGGCTCAAGCTGGGTGACGAGGAGTGCGACATCCGCGACTCCTACCAGCGTATGGGCGTTCAGTTGATGACCGAGCGTCTGCCGACGGACGAGTGGTCGTGGTATTTCGTCATGCAGCACTACGGCGCCCCCACGCGACTGCTCGACTGGACGGACGGAGCGCTGATCGCGCTGCTGTTCGCCGTTACGCCCGCGCGCGCCGGCGAACCGAAGGTCGACACGGACGCCGCGGTCTGGGTGCTCGACCCGTGGTGGCTGAATCAGCAGGTGATCCAGCAGGACACAATCGTCTCGCCGTCCGCGGACGAAGCGACGCGCTACCTGCCGAAGCTGAACGTCCGGAATGTGGAGCCGGAGTGGCCGATCGCGATCGATCCGCCGCACATCGCGCGACGCATTGCCGTCCAGCGCAGCCACTTCACGATCTTCGGCCGCCGCCCGGACGGCCTGACGAGCATGAGCCGGCGGCCGGACTCCCGTCTCGTGAAACTCGTCGTCCGTCGTCGTGCGATCGAGCGGATCCGGCTCGACCTCGGCACGGCCGGCGTCGGCGAGACGACCGTCTTCCCCGATCTCGATGGCCTCAGCCGCGAGCTGACCCGCTTCTGGAGCGAGAGCTGGCAGATGGAGGCACCAATGCGCCGCCGCGCCCGCCCGGCCACGCGAAGCACCGGAAGGTCGCGGCGCCGGACGTGACGGCGAGCGGGATCGGCCTGTGGCGCGACCCCTCACCCGGCCGTTGGCCACCCTCTCCCCGCTCGACGCGGGAGAGGGGCTACTAAGTGGTCACTCTCGCGACGGGGTCGTTAGTAGCCCTTCTCCCCTCCAAGGGGAGAAGGTGCCCGAAGGGCGGATGAGGGGTCACGCCTCAGGGGCGACGCGTCAGGATCAGGACTTTCCTCTCACCACCGCCACGACGTAGTTGTCGCCGCCGAGGTACTTTTCCACTGTCTTCTTCAGGTCGTCGAGTGATTCCTTCTGCGCGACGGCGAGGAAGCGGTCGGTGAAGTCCATGCCCAGGCCGAGGAAGTGGTTGCGGGCGGCTTCGGCGGCGTGGACGCCGTTCGACTGGCGCTGCAGGCGGGTGATGCCGGCGAGGGCGGACTTGGCGCGGGTGAGGCGTTCCTCGTCGATGGCGTCTTTGGCGTGGCGGCGCAGCTCGCTGAGCAGGCCGGTGCGCGCTTCCTCTTCCTTTGCGGCCTCGGTGGCCATGTACGCGAGGTACGTCCCACCTTCCGCGGCGGGCTGGATCGCGCTGAAGACGGTGTAGGCGAGCGAGCGCTTGCCGCGCAGCTCGCTGAAGAGCGTACCGGAGATGCCGGAGGTCACCTGCTGGAGGAGGCGGAGCCGTGGGTAGTCTTCGTGCGCGAAACCGACCGCCGGGAAGCCGACCGCGATCGCCGACTGCTTCTTATCGCGGTACTCGATCGTGTCCATGCGCGAGGAGGCGACGAGCGGCATCGTCGTGGTGGCGCGTGGCGTGGTCCGTTTCGGCAGTTTCGCGAACGCTTCTTCCGCGAGCTGCTTCGCATCGTCGCCGTGGATGTCGCCGGCGATCACGATCAGCGCGTCGTCCGCGGTGACGTTCGCGCTCCACCAGGCGCGCAGCTCCTCCGCGTCGATGGCGTCGACCGATGACGGGTACCCCTCGGTCGACAGCGCGTACGGATGATTGCGATACAACGCCTCGTACAGCAGTTGGGCCGGGCGCGCCTGTGCCGAGTCGTTGTTGCGGCGGATGGCGGCTTTCTGGAGATGCTGCTCTTCCTCGATGCTCTTCGGCTCGAGCGTCGGGTTCAGCGCGACGTCCGCCATCAAGAGGACCGCGGGACGCGCGTTACGCGACACGACGTCCGTGGTGAAGCCGAAGTAATCGCGCTGCATCTGCAGCCCGATCTGCGTGCCGAGGAACTCGATCTCGCGGTCGATCTGCTCGGCGCTGCGCGTGGTCGTGCCGCGGCGCATGACGCCCGCGAGCAGGCGCGTGATGCCGGCGTTGCCGTTGTGCTCCTGATTGCGTCCGCCGCGGAAGAAGATGCTGGCGTTCAGCATCGGCGCACCACCGCGCTCTTCGACGATGAGCGTCGCGCCGTTCGGGAGCTTCGACACCACCGGAGCACGCGTGCCGCGCGCGGCACGCAGCGGCTTCGCGGCGATGTCGACCGCCGGCGCGGCGGCCGCGGTGGCGGGGACGTTCGCGATTGCTTCGCGCACGAACGCGAGCGCCTGTTCCTGCGTCTGCTCGGGCGTGCCCTTGGCGCGGTAGTGGTAGAGCGTCATGTTCTCGACGGTCAGGTACTTGCGCGCGACGCGCATCACGTCGGCGGCCGTGACGGCCTGAAAGGCCGCGAGGTCGGTGCCGAGCGTGCGATAGCCGCCGCGCGTCTCCGCCTGGCCGAGCGCGTTCGCCTGCCCGAGGACGTCTTCCAGTCCGAGGATGGTCTGCGACTCGGCGAGGTTGCGCGCGAGCTGCAGCTCGGAGGCCGACGGTCCGCTGGCCTTGATCCGCTCGAGCTCGCGCAGCAGGCGGCGGTCGGTCTCGGCGCGGTTCTTCTCGTCGAACGACGCCTGCACTTCCAAGATGCCGATGTCTTCGAACGCGAAGTTCGATGCGTCGGCAGTGCTCGCCGCCTCGGGCGCGATGACGTTGCGGAAGAAGCGCGAGGCGCGGCCGGAGCCGAGGATCGTCACCAGCGCGTCGATGGCCGGATTGTCGGGATGGCCGACACCGGGAGTATGGAAGCCGATGCTCGTGTAGCCCTGCCGCAGGTCGGCGGACGCCTGGCCGTAGCGGAACGCGGCCTGCGCCGGCTCGGCGGGACCGCCTTTCTTCACCAGCTTCCCGCGCGGGATCTTCGCGAACGTCGCTTCGACGTTGCGCATCACTTCGTCGTGCGGCACGTCGCCGACCACGACCAGGACCATGTTCTCGGGACGGTAGAGGGTCTGATAGAACGCCATCAGGTCGTCGCGCTTGATGTTGCGCAGGACCTCGTTCGAGCCGATGCGCCAGCGCTTCATCCGGTGCTCCTGGAACGCGATCGCGAACATCGACTCGCTGGCCATGGCCGGAGGGTTGTCCTTCTTCCGGTTCGACTCCTCGATGACCACTTCCGCTTCCTTCTTCAGCTCCGCCGCGTCGAACAGCGGATAAGCGATCGAGTCGACCTGCAGGTCGAGCGCGCGCCGGAAGCCTTCCTTCGGGAGGACGAAGTAGTAGTTCGTCGCGTCGTAGATCGTGCCGGCGTTCGTGGCGCCGCCGACCGCCGCGATCTCCTCGGCGACCTGCTCGACGCGCGGGAAGTTCTTCGAGCTCTTGAACAGCATGTGCTCGAAGAGGTGCGCCATGCCGGCCACTTCGTCGGGCTCGTGAAAGTAGCCCGCCTTCACCCATGTGTTCACGGCCACGACGCCGGTGCCCGGCGTTTCGCGCGTGATCACGGTCAGCCCGTTCGCAAGCGTCTTGCGGCGGACCTGGGCGAGAAACGGATCGAGCGGGGTGGCGGCTTCTTTAGCGATCGCGGTAGCGGAAAGGAGAAGCAGGACGAGTGTGAAAAGAATGCGGCGCATGCACGTGATTGTTACGCGTGCCGCGCCCGAATGTAGCGTCGTCCTGTTAAAAGTCGGGCAACTCTTCTTCGCGCGTGTCGCCGACGAGCTTCTCGAGCACTGCCGCCTGATGCCTGGTGGTCATCACCTCATCGGCTTCGACCACCGCCTCGAGCGAGGAGGTGAGGGACAGCGAGGACTCCGTCACCGAGTCCATGAACGACGGCTCCGCGGGGTGCTGCAGGATCGAGAGCTGCTCGCGCGTGGTCCTGCGCCGCGCGGCCCGCTCTTCCGCCTCCCGGAACTGCGTCTCGAAGCGGAGCAGCGTGTTCTCCAGTTTCAGGTAGAGCTCGCACGTGGCTCGCACGTCCTCGAGGCAGTAGTTGGCGATCTCTTCGTGGCGGCCGGCGCGGTAGAACGTCTCGACGGAACGCCCGTCCATCCCCTCGGTCTTCGAGCTCTGGATGCCGAACGTTTTGCAGGCCAGGTCGAGGTTGAAGCGCATCTGGCGCGGGTTGATCGTGCCGTTGAAGTTCAGCACTTCGCGGATGTCGCAGTTCGGGTGGAAGCGATAGCGGTTCCCGACCAGGTCGCGCTTCGGCGGGAGGCCGTGGATCGCGGAGCGGATCATCAGGAACGGGCCGTCGAACTGGCGGCCGTTGAACGAGATGAAGCGGTCGTCGCGGTCGAGGTACTCCCAGAACTTCTCCAGGATCTGGCGCTCGCTCCCGGAGATGAGGGTGCGGTTGCCGTCCTTGCGGGTGATGACTTCCGTCTGCCCCGGAACCTCGTACATCGCGCAGGAGCGGCCGGTCTCGGCGTTGACGATGCCGATGGTCACGATCTTCCCGGTGAAGGGGGAGAGAGCGCCGCGGCGCTTCTCCTCCTCCGCTTCCGCATCATTCATCCCCTTGATGAGGTATTCGCGGACGTAGGGATCGTGCTCCTCCCACGGAGTGCCGACGGTCTCGATGTCGATGACGAGTTTTTTCATGATTCAGTTTATCCCGAGCGCAGCGAGGGATCTCCGGCCACACCGCGATCCTGCTGCCTATCAGAACCGTCCGCACCCGCCGAGATTCCGCCCCAAACGCAAGTGGCACCGCCATCGCGGTGCCACCGGAGATCCCTCGCTTTGCTCGGGATAAACTAGTTCACAGGCGTCTTCAGCTTGTCGAAGAGCTCCTGCACCGCATCCGCGGAATGCTTGAGCGCGGCGACCTCGTCCGCTTCGAGCTTGATCTCGATGATCTGCTCGAGGCCGTTGCTACCGAGCTTGACCGGGACGCCGACGTAGAGGTTGTTGTAGCCGTACTCACCGGTGAGGTACGCGGCGCAGGGGAGGATCTTGCGCTTGTCCTTGAGGATGGCCTCGACCATCTCCACGGTCGACGCCCCCGGCGCGTACCAGGCCGAGGTCTTGAGGAGGTTCACGATCTCGGCGCCGCCGTTGCGGGTGCGGTCGACGATGGCGTCGATGCGCTCCTTCGAGATCAGCTCCGTGATCGGGATGCCGGCCACGGTGGAGTAGCGGGGGAGCGGGACCATGGTGTCGCCGTGGCCGCCGAGGACGAAGGCGTGCGTGTTCTCGACGGAGACGTTCAGCTCCATGGCGATGAAGGCGCGCATGCGGGCGGAATCGAGCACCCCGGCCATGCCGAGGACGCGCTCGCGTGGGAAGCCGGAAACGCGGCGCGCCACTTCGCACATCGCGTCGAGCGGGTTCGAGACGACGATGATGATCGAATCCGGCGAGCGCTGCGCGACCTCGCGCGTGACGCCGGCCACGATCTCTTCGTTCTTCCAGAGCAGGTCGTCGCGGCTCATGCCCGGCTTGCGGGGCAGGCCGGCGGTGATGACGACGATGTCCGAGTCCTCGGTGCCGTCGTAGTTGTTGGTGCCGCGCAGGATCGAGTCGTACTTTTCGACCGGCGCCGTTTCCATCATGTCGAGGGACTTGCCCTGCGGCACCCCTTCGACGATGTCGACGAGGACGACGTCCGCGAGCTCCTTGAGCGCGATACCCTGTGCGACGGTGGCGCCGACATTGCCTGCGCCGACCACGGTGACTTTCGTTTTCATGGCGGCGGATTCTATCCCATGCTTTCCGACTTCACGGTGACGGCAAACGCCATCGCGGCGACGACGAAGAAGAGCGAGAAAGAGCGCCTGCTGGCGGAGTATCTCCGCACGCTCGACGACGCTTCGCTGGAGCGCGCGGCGGTCTTCTTCTCGGGCTCGCCATTCCCCCGCCGCGAGGAACGCGTGACCGGCGTCGGAGGCGCGGCCATCGGCGACGCCGTGGCGGAGGCGTCCGGCCGCACGCATGAGGAGGTGTGGGCGCCGTGGCCCAAATACGCCGATCCGGGCGACACGATCGCGGAGTCGTTTCCCGAGGATCCGTCGCGCGATGTCACCCTGGTCGAGCTCGCCGAGTCGTTCGAGCGGCTGGCGGCGACCCAGGGCGCGGGCGCGAAGAAGGACGTGCTGGTCGAGCTGCTGCGCAGAGTGAACGCGCAGGGAGCGCGCTACATCGTCAAGATCCTGACGCGCGAGCTGCGCATCGGCCTGGTGGAGGGGCTGGTGGAGGCGTCGATCGCGAAGGCGTTCGGCCGGAAGCTCGATGAGGTACGCCAGGCGAACATGTTCACCGGCGACATCGGCGCGACGGCGCTGCTCGCGAGGTCGGATGCGCTCTCGGCCGCGGAGATGACGCTCTTCCATCCGTTCGCCTTCATGCTCGCGCAACCGGAGGAGAACCCTGCGGACATCGTGGCCGCCCTCGGCGCGGGCGCGATCGCCGACGACAAGTACGACGGCATCCGCGCGCAGATCCACACCGACGGGAAGGGTGAGGTGCGCATCTACTCGCGCACGCTCGACAACGTCACGCATCGCTTCCCGGAGCTGGAAGAGGCGGCGCGCGCGCTCGGCCGCAGCGTGATCCTGGACGGCGAGATCGTCGCCTTCCGCGACCGCATCCTTCCCTTCGCGATCATCCAGAAGCGTCTCGGCCGGCGGCAGGTCAGCGCGAAGCTGCGCGCGGAGGCGCCGGTGGTGTTTTTTGCGTTCGATCTGCTGTACCTCGATGGGGAGGCGTTGTTCGAACGGCCGCTGCGGGAGCGGTTGGAGAAGTTGTCTGTCATCCTGAGCGGGGGTGGGCGGACGGTGGGAAGCGAAGGACCCCCCGCGGTTGACACTGCATTGCCTGAAGCAGGGGGTCCTTCGCTTCCCGCCCTGCCAGCCCCCTCGCTCAGGATGACAGTGGGGGTACCCATCCGCGATGCGGCGCACGTCGACGAGCTGTTCGACGCTGCCCGCGCCCGTGCGAATGAGGGGCTGGTGGTGAAGGATCCGAGCTCGATCTATACGCCCGGCCGACGCGGGAAGTCGTGGCTGAAGTATAAGAAGGCGCTGGCGACGCTCGATTGCGTGGTCACGGCCGCGCAGTACGGGAACGGGCGGCGGCGGGCGGTGCTCTCGGACCTGACGTTCGCCGTGCTCCGCGACGGCGAGCTGGTGAACATCGGGAAGGCGTACTCCGGTCTGACGGACGTCGAGATCGCGGCCATGACCGAGCATTTCAAGGCGACGACGCGCGAGCAGCATGGGCCGGTGCACGTGGTCGAGCCGACGGTCGTGCTCGAGATCGCCTTCGACCGGATCCAGGAGTCGAAGCGGCACAAGTCCGGCTACGCCCTCCGGTTTCCGCGCATCGTGCGCATCCGCGACGACAAGAACCTCGACCAGGTCTCAACAATCGACGAGGTTCGCCGTATCTATGAAGGTCAGCTCTTGCGGGAAGAAGGAGAGTAAGAAAAATGCCCCTCTATCGCTCACGCCGTTCCAGCATCATCGCGGGGGTCTGCGGCGGCCTCGCCGAATGGCTCGGCTGGAGCCCGTTCTGGGTCCGCGTGCTCTACGTCGTCGGCTCGACGCTTTCGGTCGCCTTCCCCGGGATCATCATCTACATCATCCTCTGGGTGGTGATGCCGAAGGCGCCGTACTAGACAGCGCCCTTTGCTATGCTCCGTCGCCAATGTCCACGGTCCAGAGACTCGGCGACACGTTCGTCGCCGCGCCGCCGCGGGAGCTCGTGCTGCCGGATGGCTTCACGTTCCAGCACGGGCAGAAGATCGCGCCGTTCACGATCGTGTACGAGACGTTCGGTGAGCTGAACGCCGACCGCTCGAACGCGATCCTGGTCTGCCACGCGCTCTCTGCGAGCGCACATGCGGCCGGCAAGTACACCGACGCGTCCGACGAGAAGCCGGGCTGGTGGGACGGCCTCATCGGCTACGGCAAGCCGATCGATCTCGAGCGCTACTTCGTCGTCTGCGTGAACCTCCCCGGCTCGCCGTTCGGCACCACTGCCCCGAAGTCGCTCGATCCGGAGAGCGGCAAACCGTACGGCTCGCGCTATCCCTGGCCGACCATCCAGGACATGGTCGAGTCGCAGAAGCTGGTCCTCGACCACCTCGGCATCACGAAGCTGCGCGCGATCGCCGGCGGCTCGCTCGGGGGGATGCAGGTGCTGATGTGGGCGGCGCTGTATCCCGAGGCTGCGGAGGCCATCATCGCCATGGCCAGCGGCGCCGCCGTGCCGGTCACCGGCATCGCCTGGCACATCCTCGGCCGCAGGATCATCGAGACCGACCAGCGCTTCCACGGCGGCGACTATTACGAGGAGCCCGGCACGCTGCGCGGCCTGGAAGTGGCGCGCATGCTCGGACATATGACTTATCTCTCCGCGCAGTCGCTGCAGCGGAAGTTCGGGCGCCGCCGGCGCGGCAACACGCGGCAGTTCGAGATCGACTCGTACTTTGAGTACCAGGGGAAGAAGTTCGCCGCGCTCTACGACGCGAACTCGTACATCCGCGTTCAGGCGGCGATGGACGAGATGGACCTCGAGGAGCAGTTCGGCACGCTCGAGGCAGCCTTCGCCCGCTGGCGCGGACCCTCGCTCATTGTCCCGTTCGACACCGACTGGCTCTTCCCTCCCGCTGAAAGCTCGCGCGTCGCGGCGGCGCTACGCGCGAATGGGACGCCGGTACACCTCGAGGAGATCGCGAGTCCGAACGGCCACGACACGTTCCTGATCGACTTTCACCTGATCGGCGATCTCGTTCGCGACTTCCTCAGCGAAACCTCTCATCCGGCTCGCTGAGCAGCTCGACCTCGTCGAGCGTCGCGATGCCGGTGCCGCCATCGACGAGGCGGTAGCCGACGGCCACCGTCCCGTCTTCGAGCCGCTCTGCCTGGATGAGGATCACCGCGGTCGGCTCGCCGACCCCTTCCTCCTGCACGATCGCGCACGACGGGAGATCGAGCTCCACCGGCTCGCCGCCGACCGCGAAGATCGCGCTCCCTTCGTCGACGTCGCGATCGGTCGCGGCGCGACCTTCCACGTGCGGCGTCTGACGCCATTTCTTGATGTCGATGGGACCCCAGTCGGCCATGGTTCAGAGCTTACCGCAGCTCGCTGTCCTCGAACTCGCGTAGGCGTTGCTCGAGTCTCATTTGCACGCGCGCTTTCGGATTCGCATCCAAATACGCCTTGCAGGCATCCGTGCCCCTGTCGGTGCAGGCGGCGACGTGCGAGCGATAGTCGGGGGATCGCCAGAGGCTCCCCCCTTCGATGAAGGAGAACTCGATGCTGTTGCGGGCGAAGCGTTTGAGGTCGGCGTAACTGACGCCGTGGTCTTCGACGGCCCGCTGCCATTCGGTGGTCATGTCCGTGCGGGCGACGCCGGGATCGTCGGTGCCGAGGACGACCGGCACGTCGCTGCGCAGGTAGAGGCGGAGCGGGTGCTGCTTGCCGGTGACGCCGAGGATCACGTCGTTGCTGGTGAGGCAGACCTCGACCGCGACGGGACGGGCGGCCATCGTGCGCAGCAGCGCGAGCGCGTCGGTCTCCCGCGCGATGTCGACGCCGTGGCCGATGCGCTCGGCGTTCGCGATCAGGACGGAGTCGCGGATGTGGTTGCGCATCCCCTCCGGCGGCACGAGGCCCGGCGCGAGCTCGCCGGCATGGGTGGAGATGCGCACGCCGGGATAGAGCGGACGCAGGTACGCGAACATCCGCATCAGCTCCTGGAACTGCGACATCGACCCGTAGGCGTCTTCAGGCTGCACGACGTTCAGGCCGACCACGCGCGAGTCGACTTTGGCGAGCTCGAAGCCCACCAGCAGCTCCGCGAAGAGCTGCTCGCGCGGGAAGGCGCGGTGCGTCTCGAAGAGATAACGGACCGTCGAGTCGCAGCCCGCTTGCGCTGTTGCGGTCCCGCATTCGAGGCTCGTCCGGAGATATGCCTCCGCGGCGTCGATGGTCTTCCGCGACGCGCTCACCACGTTCGCGGCGTCCCCGCTCTGCAGCATCGAGTTGCGCATCTGGTCGAACGGCGTACCGGGCTCGAACTTGCGTCCGAGCTGCCGTGCCGCGCCGAGATCCTGGCCGAAGAGCGACTCGAGGTAATCGACGTTCTCGTACGCGAGCCGCGACACGACTTCGGTGAGCAGCTCCGGCACATGCGGGGCCGAGACCGCGCTGAACTTGCCGAACGTGGCGAAGAAGTGATCGTGACCCGACTCCGCGATCGCGCGGAACTGCCGCATCGACATCGCGTCGAGGAGGCGCGTGTACAGACCGCTGTCCGTCAGGGCCTTCGACGCCGGCACCTGCGCCGTGCTGGCCGGATCGCACTTCGTGTACGCGAGCCGCTGGGTATCGACGCAAAGGCCGTCCGCCGCGCCGAGGCGGATGTACGTCTCCGCGTAGGCGGCGCCGGAGAGGTGATTGTGCAAATCGCCCCCCTTCGGCATCTGCTCCAGGAACCTGCGCAACAGCAGCGGATCCTGGCGCAGCCGCTCGAATCTCTCGACGGTCGCTGCTTCATCCGCGAACGCGGAGCAGGCGAACAGGCAAAGGGCGACAGCGATGCGGATGGTGTGCTGGACCATCCGCAAAGTGTACCTGCCTGAGCCGTTACTCGTTCGCTGCTACCGGCGCGGCGATCGAGGCGCGGTGATCGCACTCGGCGTTGTTGCAGTACTCGATGTGACCCTCGCGCTTCGTCTCCTTCTCCAGGAGATACGGCGCGTGGCACTTCGGGCACTCGCGGGCCACCGGGCGGTTGTTCAGCGTGAACTCGCACTTCGGGTAGCGGTTGCAGGAGTAGAAGACGCCGCGGCGCGAGATGCGCTCGACGAGCTCCCCCTCGTTGCAGGTGGGGCACTTCACGCCGGTCGGCTTCGGCGGCGCGGACGACTTGCGGCCGATCTTGCGGATGGTCTTGCAGTCGGGGTAGCCGGCGCAGGAGTAGAAGGGGCCGTAACGGCCGCTCTTGAGCACCATCTCCTTGCCGCAGTTCTCGCACGGCGGCTGCGGTTCGCTCGGCAGGTTCGCGGCCTGCTTCATCAGCTTCGGGTCTTTGGTGTTCTTGCAGTCCGGGTAGCCGGTGCAGGCGAAGAACTGGCCGAAGCGGGAGCGCTTGAGCTGCATCGGCTTGCCGCACTTGTCGCAGATGATCTGCTCGTCGTCCGACGTCGCCTCGGCCGCGTCGCCCTTGGCCATTTCCTTCGTGGTCTTGCACTCCGGATAGTTCGTGCAGGCCAGGAACTCGCCGAAGCGGCCGAACTTGATGACCATCGGCGAGCCGCAGTTCTCGCACTTTTCGTCGGTCTCGAGGCCGGTGCCCTTGACCTGCGTCATCTCCGTCGCGGCGCGCTCGAGATCGTGATTGAACTTCACGGAGAACTCGCGCATCAGGTCGGTCCACTCGCGCTGGCCGTCTTCGACGTTGTCGAGCTTCTCTTCGAGCTCGGCGGTGTAGCCCTCGTCGATGATGTCGCCGAAAGACTGCTTGAGCAGGTTCACCACCAACGTGCCGAGGTGCGTGGGGTGGAACTTGCCGTCGTGCTTGTAGGTGTAGTCGCGGGCCTGGATGGTGGTGAGGATCGCGCCGTACGTGGAGGGGCGTCCGATGCCGTTCTCTTCGAGCGCTTTCACGAGCGTCGCTTCCGTGAAGCGCGGCGGCGGCTGGGTGAAGTTCTGCTTCGTGTCCAGCTCGATGAGCGTCAGCACGTCGCCCTCGTTCAGCGGCGGCAGGGCCTTGTCGTTCTTCTTCTCGCCTTCCTCGCCGTCATCGTCTTCACCCGGCGCGTCCTGGAACACGGCCAGGAAGCCGGCGAACTTCTGCACTTCGCCGGAGGCGCGGAGGGTGAGATTCGCGACCGTGATGTCGGCATCGGTGACGTCGAACAGCGCGGGCTTCATCTGTGAACCGACGAAGCGGTCCCAGATCATCTTGTAGAGGCTGTACTCCTCACGGGTCAGGAAGTCCTTGACCTTCTCGGGATCGAGGTCCATCGAGGTGGGGCGGATGGCCTCGTGCGCTTCCTGCGCCTGTGCAGCTTTCTTGACACGATATGTGTTCGGTTTTTCAGGAAGGATATCGTTGCCGTATTTCGCGGCGATATAAGAGCGCACTTCGGCGAGCGCGTCGTCGCTGATGCGCACCGAGTCGGTACGCATGTAGGTGATGAGACCGGCGAAGCCGAAGCTGCCGAGCTCCTTACCTTCGTAGAGTTTCTGCGCGACCTGCATGGTGCGCTTCACCGGCCACTTGAACCGGTTGTACGCGGTGCGCTGCAGCGTGGAGGTGATGAACGGCGGGGCAGCGGACTGCTTCCGCTCCTTCCGCGCCACCTCGGTGACGACATACTTGCCGCTCTTGAGGGCCGCTTCGATCTTCCGCGCGACCTCTTCGTTCGGGACGTCGGCCTTCTTGCCGTCGACCTTCGTCAGCTTGGCCACGAACGGCGGCGGGACGCTGGCGGAAAGGCGGGCGCCGAAGCTCCAGTACTCGACCGGCGTGAACGCTTTGATCTCGTCCTCGCGCTCGACGATCATCTTCATCGCCACCGACTGCACGCGGCCGGCGGAGAGACCGCGGCGGACCTTGTCCCAGAGGAGCGGCGAGAGCTTGTAGCCGACGAGGCGGTCGAGGACACGCCGCGCCTGCTGCGCGTTCACCTTGTTCATGTCGATCTCGCCCGGCGTGTCGATCGCCTTGCGGACCGCGTTCTTGGTGATCTCGTGGAAGAGGATGCGCTGCACCTTCTTCGCGTCCGTGCCGAGGAGGTTCACGACGTGCCAGCCGATCGCCTCTCCTTCGCGATCAGGGTCGGAGGCGATGAAGATCTTGTCGGCCTTCTTCGCCGCGGCGCGGAGCTCGCTGACGACCTTCTCTTTTCCTTCGAGGATCTCGTAGTGCGGGAGGAAGGTCACTTCGTCCACGCCGAGGTCGCTCTTGGGGAGGTCGCGCACGTGGCCGACGGAAGCTTTGACGATGTAATCGCTTCCGATGAACTTGTTGATTGTCTTCGCTTTCGCAGGAGACTCGACGATAACGAGGTTCTTGGCCATTGCGGAACGCCCCAACCTACGACGGCGATGCCGGTATTCCGGTGCCGTCGGGACCGGGGACGATATCAGAGGGGTTCCGGGCGCGGCAAAACGCCTACAGTTTGTAGAGGTTATGATCGGGTTCCGTGTCGAACGAACGCCGCCTTTTCCTCATCGCGATCGTGGCCGGCACGCTGCTCCGGATCCTGCAGACCGCCACTTCGCTCGGTTCGCTCGACGCGATGCTCTGGTACCGGTTTGCGGAGATTCTCGATCGCGTCGGAGTCCTCGGCGCGTACAGCGAAACGACGCTGATGAACCACCCGCCGCTCGTGCTCGCAATCGCGCGGGTGGCGAACCGGATCGGCGTTGCGTGCGGGCTCGAGTTCCAGGATACATTCCGCCTGCTGCAGATCGCGGCGGACGTGGTGACCGCGTGCGTGCTCGTGCGCATCGTACGGCGCGTGAACGTGGCGCCTTACGCGCCGCTCCTGTTCTTCCTCTCGCCCGCGGTGCTCTTCATCAGTGCGTTCCACTGCAACAGCGATCCATTGATGATGATGTTCGTCGCGCTCGCGGCCGCCGCGGCGATCGAGGAGCGTCCGGTGATTGCGGGGCTCGCGCTCGCGTGCGCGGTGGGGATCAAGATCGTGCCGCTGCTGGTCGGGCCGCTGTTCCTCTTTGCGCTTCGCGGTAAGCGTGCACGCCTGCAGTTCCTCGGCGCGTGCATCGCAGGGGCAGGCGTGATCTTCGTCCCGGCGCTGGTGGTGAACGGCTCCACCTTCGTGCAGCAGGTCTTCGGCTACACCGGCTTCGTCCGCGCCTGGGGGATTCCGCTGCTCGCGCACGTGATTCAGGCGACGACCGGCGTGCAGGTGCCGCTCGGCTGGCTGCCGTTCGCGCTGGTGGGTGCGCTCGTCGCGCTGTGGTGGTTCAACCGGAGCTCGGATGCGACGCGCCTGCCGGCCCTCATCGCCACCACATATTTAATAGTGCTGTTCCTGGCGCCCGGCTTCGGGGTGCAGTACCTCTACTGGCCGCTCCCCTTCCTCGCGTTCGCGTTGCCGCGCGCGGCGGCGATCGCCTTCCACGCGGTGGTGTCGCTGTACGTCTTCGCGATCTACACCGTCTGGTCGCAGGGCTGGCCCTGGTGGTTCGCCGACAGCACGGGCTCTCCACAGGTGAGAGAGATCCTCTCGAAGAGCGGGCTGGGGTTGTGGGTGTTGATCGGGGTGGCGGCGGTGGTGGCGTTACGCTACGGTCGCCGCCGCCCGGATCCCTCGCTGCGCTCGGGATGACGCGCTGCGCGCGTCACTCCTCGTCTTCGTCTTCGCCGCCGGCGCTCTTGTACTTTTTGGTCTTGTTGTAGAGCGTCTTGTAGGAGATGCCGAGGATTTCGGCGGTCTTGCGGCGGTCGCCGTCGGTCATCGTGAGCGTCTCTTCGATCACGATGCGCTCGACCTCTTCCATCGGCTGGCCGAGGGGGATGCTCACCGCGTTCTTGGAACGCTTGCGGCGGTTGCCGGCCAGCTTGTCCGGGAGGCATTCGACGGTCAGCGTGTCGGTGCGGGCCATGATGAAGGCGCGGTTGACGACGTTGCGCAGCTCGCGCACGTTGCCCGGCCACTCGTAGGCCTGCAGCGCTTCGATGAAGTCGGGGTCGATCTTTTCGACCTTCTTCTCTTCCGTCTCGTTCAGCTTCTGGAGGAAGAAGTGCGAGAAGAGCGGGATGTCCTCGAGGCGCTCGCGCAGCGGCGGCACGTCGATGGGGAAAACGTTCAATCGATAGTAGAGATCCTCGCGCATCCGGCCGTCGGCGATCGCCTTCTGCGGATCGCGGTTCGAGGCGGCGATGATGCGCGCGTCGATGTTGATCTCGTCGTTGCCGCCGACGCGGCGGAACTTCCCTTCCTCGAGCACGCGCAGGAGCTTGACCTGCAGCTCGATCGGCATCTCCGTGATCTCGTCGAGGAAGACCGTGCCACCCTTGGCCATCTCGAAATAGCCTTCGCGGCGCTTGATGGCGTTGGTGAACGCACCCTTCTCGTGGCCGAAGATCTCGGACTCGATGAGGGTCGGCGAGATCGCGCCGCAGTTGAAGGCGATGAACGGCTTGTTGCGGCGGCGGGAGAGGTAGTGGATCGTGTTCGCGACCACTTCCTTGCCCGAGCCCGACTCGCCGACGATGAAGACGTTCGCGTCGGTGTTCGCGACCATCTCCAGCTCCTCGAAGAGGCGCTGCATGCGCGGCGACTTGCCGACCAGGTGGCCGAGAGCGCCCATCTTCTGCAGCTGCCGCCGGAGCTCGATGATCTCCTGCTTCATCATCTGCTTGTCTTCGACCGACTTGAGGATGACCTGCAGGCGGGGGAGGTCGACCGGCTTGGTGACGTAATCCTCGGCGCCGACTTTGAGCGCCTTGACCGCGGAATCGACCGTGGCGTGGCCGGTGAGGATGATCACCGAGACGTCAGGAAAGGTTTCTTTGATGCGGTGCAGCAGGTCGAGGCCCGAGCCGTCGGGCAGTTTGAGGTCGACGATCGCCACATCCGGGATGAGCTTGTTGATGGAGTTCCAGCCCGCCTTCACCGTGTCGGCGACTTCAGGCTCGTACCCCCACTCTTCCACGACGTCGGCCATGCCGGCGCTGGTGGCGCGATCATCATCGACAATCAGAACTCTTTTCATTCTGCTCCCAGGAGAGGAAAGGACAACCTTAGCGAGACCTTATCACGTTCCTCGACGGCGTTCAGCTCTCCACCATAAGTCTCCGCGATGAGCCGGGCAACCGCGAGCGAGAGGTCCGGGTTTCCCTCGGCGTCGCTGTAATAGAACTTGAAAATGCGGGTCAGCTCGGAGTTTTCCTGCTCGGGCCGGCCATCCATGCTGATGGTGTACGTGCGAGCGTCGCGACTCACCGCGGCAGTGCGTGAGTGACCGGGAAAGAATTTCGACGCACCCTCGAAGAACAGTTTGCACGCCTGCCGGATTCTCGCCTCGTGGGTTTCCACGATCGCCGGTCCGTCGGTCTCTACTGATAGCCCGACCGACGAGGCTGCATCGCTGACGATCGGGGCGATGTCGACCGCGACCGGCGCGTCGTCGCCCTTCGGCGGGGTGGAGAGGAGGAAGAAGGCGTCGAAGATGCGGCCCATCCGGCGCAGCTCGCTCTCGAGGGCGCGCGTGTAGCCGGCGATCTTTTCGTCCTCGTCGACACCGAGCTTGCGCAGGCGCATACGCAACAATTCGAGATTGAGCACCGCGACATTCAGCGGCGTTTTCAAGTCGTGCGCGGTATCGGCGCTACGCAGAAAGTTCGCGCGCGCGAAGGTCTCGAGCCATTGCTCCATGGGTGCCTGAACCGCGGCAGCTAATGCAAAGTCGAGGCCGGTGAGGGGTACGGTGCTACACGTCCCTGCCCACGTGCAGCTTCGCGATCGACTCTTCGAGTCGCGCCTCGGCCAGCGCGAACTCGGGGTCGTGCGAGGAAAGGTCGGCGATCTCGCGCTCGGCTTCTCGCCGCTCCTGCTCCGCCGCAGCGCGGTCGATCTCGCCGGGAAGGATGCCCTTCTCGGCGAGGACGATCACGCGGTCGGGGAGGACTTCGGCGAAGCCCCAGGAGATCACGAGGCGCTCGGTCTTCGTGCCGGTGCGGTAGCGGAGCTGGCCGATGCGCAGCGTCGCGAGGAGCGGCGTGTGGCCGGGCAGGACGCCGATCTCGCCGTCCGTCGCCGGCAGGACGACTTCGTCGGCCTGCACATCGATGATCTTCCGCTCGCGCGTGACGACGGTGAGATTGATGCGGTTCGGGAGATCGGCCATTGCCTTACGCAGCCTCGCGCTTCATCTGCTCGTACTTCTCGATGACGTCCTCGATCGTGCCCTGCAGCAGGAAGGCCTGCTCCGGGATCTCGTCGTGCTTGCCGTCGACGATCTCGCGGAAGCCGCGGATCGTGTCGGCGATCTTGACGTACTTGCCCTTGATGCCGGTGAACTGCTCGGCCACGTGGAACGGCTGCGAGAGGAAGCGCTGGATCTTGCGCGCGCGCGAAACGATCACGCGGTCTTCTTCGGACAGCTCGTCGATGCCGAGAATGGCGATGATGTCCTGGAGGTCCTTGTACTTCTGCAGGACCGCCTGCACCGCGCGGGCGGTGTTGTAGTGCTCGTCGCCGAGGATGCGCGGGTCGAGGATCTTGGAGGTCGACGCGAGCGGATCGACGGCGGGATAGATTCCGAGCTCCGCGATCTGCCGCGAGAGAACGGTCGTCGCGTCGAGGTGAGCGAAGGCCGTCGCAGGCGCCGGGTCCGTGAGGTCGTCGGCGGGAACGTAGATGGCCTGCACCGAGGTGATCGAGCCCTTGTTCGTCGACGTGATGCGCTCCTGCAGCTCGCCCATCTCCGTCGCCAGGTTCGGCTGGTAGCCGACGGCGCTCGGCATGCGGCCGAGGAGTGCCGACACTTCGGAACCGGCCTGCGTGAAGCGGAAGATGTTGTCGATGAAGAGCAGCACGTCCTGCCCTTCCACGTCGCGGAAGTACTCGGCCACGGTCAGGCCGGTCAGGCCGACGCGCAGGCGCGCTCCGGGCGGCTCGGTCATCTGGCCGTAGATCAGCGCCGCTTTCGACTTCGACGGATCGCCCGGGGTGATGACGCCCGTCTCCTCGAACTCGAGGTAGAGGTCATTCCCTTCGCGCGTGCGCTCGCCGACGCCGGCGAACACCGAGAAACCGCCGTGCTGCTTGGCGACGTTCGTGATGAGCTCGAGGATGAGAACCGTCTTGCCGACGCCGGCGCCGCCGAAGAGGCCCGTCTTGCCGCCCTTGGTGTACGGCTCGAGCAGGTCGATGACCTTGATGCCGGTCTCGAACATCTCAATGGAGGTGGCCTGGTCTTCGAAATTCGGCGCTGCGCGGTGGATCGACCAGTGCGTCTCCGCGTTCACCGGGCCGCGCTCGTCGACCGGCTCGCCGAGGACGTTCAGGATGCGGCCCAGGCACTCGCGTCCGACCGGAACCGTGATCGGAGCGCCGGTGTCGATCGCCTTCATGCCGCGCACCATGCCGTCGGTCGGTTTCATCGCGATGCAGCGCACCTGGTTTTCACCGATGTGGTTCGCGACCTCGACGACGACGTCGATGGGCACCTTTCCGAGCTCGCCGTCGTCGACGATCCGGATGGCGTTGTGCAGTGACGGAAGGTGTCCTTCCGAGAACTCGATGTCGACGGCCGGTCCGATGATCTGGACGACGCGGCCGATCTGCTGGGTGGTGCTTGCGGTTGCTGTTGCCATTCTGTTCTCCACTAGTGACCGGCGGCCGCGGCGCCCGACACGATCTCGATGATTTCCTTCGTGATCGAAGCCTGGCGGATACGGTTGTAGGTCAGGGTGAGGTGACTGATCATCTCGGAGGCGTTCTTGGTCGCCGACTCCATCGCGGTCATGCGCGCGCCCTGTTCGGCAGCGGCCGACTCGAGCAGCACGCGATAGAGCTGAAACTCGATGTGCTTCGGGAGCAGGTCGCTCAGGATCTGCTCCGGACCCGGCGCGTAGATGTAGTCGATCGCCGGCGCATCGGGATCGGCCACCGCTCGCGGCAGCGGCAGCACTCGCTCGAGCGTGACGCGCTGGGCGATGACGGACTTGAACTCGTTGTAGATCACGTAGACCGCGTCGAACTCACCGTTGATGAAGTCGTCGATGAGCGCCTGGGCGATGCCGCGCGCCGTGTCGAGCGAGAGCGCCTGGTAGACGTGCGCGCCCTGGCGGCGGATCGGGATCGTGCGGCGTTTGAAGAACTCGATCGCCTTGCGGCCGATCGGCAGCAGCTCGACGTGATCCCACCCCTTCTCCACGATCGCGTTCTGCGCGGCGCGGATGATGTTGGCGTTGAACGCGCCGCAGAGGCCGCGGTCCGCGGTCACGACGAGGAGCAGCACCTTGCGCTCCTCCTCGCGGTCCTGCAGCAGCGGATGCGTGGCGAGGTCGGCGCGCGTCGACAGCGACGCGAGCACCTCCCGCAGGCCGGCGGAGTACGGACGCGCGGCCATCATCCGCTCCTGCGCGCGGCGCAGCTTCGCGGCGGAAACCATCTTCATCGCCTTCGTGATCTGCTGCGTGTTCTTCGTGCTGCGGATCCGTCGGCGGAGGTCGATCGTGCTCGGCATGTCAGTTCTTAGGTGTTAGCTGTCAGGTCTTAGCGCTACGCGGTAGCCAGGACGCCGGCGTTGTCTTTCACGTACTGGTCTTTGAACGCGGTCAGGGCGGCGCGGAGCCGTCCTTCGATGTCGGCGTCGAACTTCGGGGAGGTCTCGAGGAGGCCGACCAGTTCCTGATGTTCGTCGCTCAGGTGCTGGTGCAGGGCCGCTTCGAACGGGCGGACCGCTTCGACCTTGAGGTTGTCGAAGAAGCCCTTGGTGCCGGCGTAGACCGAGACGGTCTGGAGGCCGATGCGCAGCGGCGCGTACTGCCCCTGCTTGAGCACTTCGACCAGGCGCTTGCCGCGGTTGAGCTGCGCCTGCGTGGTCTTGTCGAGGTCGGAGCCGAACTGCGCGAACGCCGCCAGCTCGCGGTACTGCGCGAGGTCGAGACGGAGCGTGCCGGAGACGGAGCGCATGGAGCGCACCTGCGCCGAGCCGCCGACGCGGGAGACCGAGATGCCGACGTTGATGGCGGGACGGACGCCGGAGTGGAAGAGGTCCGTCTCGAGGAAGATCTGGCCGTCGGTGATGGAGATGACGTTGGTCGGGATGTACGCGGAGACGTCGCCGGCCTGCGTCTCGATGATCGGCAGCGCCGTCAGCGAGCCGCCGCCGTTCGCGTCGGAAAGTTTCGACGCGCGCTCCAGCAGGCGGGAGTGGAGATAGAAGACGTCGCCGGGATACGCCTCGCGGCCCGGCGGGCGGCGGAGCAGCAGCGAGATCTCGCGGTACGCCGCGGCGTGCTTTGAGAGATCGTCGTAGATCACCAGGGCGTGCTGCTTGTTGTACATGAAGTACTCGCCCAGCGCGGCGCCGGCATACGGAGCCAGGTACTGCAGAGGCGCCGCCTCGGAGGCCGAGGCGTTGACGACGATCGTGAAGTCCATCGCGCCGTACTGCTCGAGCGTCTTCACGATCTGCGCGACGGTCGACTTCTTCTGACCGATCGCCACGTAGATGCAGATGACGTCCTTCCCCTTCTGGTTGATGATCGTGTCGATGGCCACGGCGGTCTTGCCGGTCTGGCGGTCGCCGATGATCAGCTCGCGCTGGCCGCGGCCGATCGGGATCATGGCGTCGATGGCCTTGATGCCGGTCTGGAGCGGCTCCTTGACCGGCTTGCGGTCGACGACGCCGGGCGCCAGGCGCTCGATCGGGTAGTACTCGGTCGTCGCGACCGGGCCCTTGCCGTCGATCGGAATGCCGAGCGCGTTCACCACGCGTCCGACCATGGCCGGGCCGACCGGAACCGACATGATGCGGCCGGTGCGCTTGCACTGATCGCCTTCCTTCAGCTCGTGGTAGTCGCCGAGCAGAACGCAGCCGACGTTGTCTTCCTCGAGGTTGAGCGCGAGACCCATCACGTTGTGCGGGAACTCGACGAGCTCGCCGGCCATGACGCGCTCGAGGCCGTACACACGCGCGATGCCGTCGCCCACGGAGGTGACGGTGCCGACCTCGGTGACGTCAACACCGCGGCCGATGCCGGTTAATTGTTGACGAATAATCTCTGTGATTTCTTCTGCCTTCAAATCGACAGCCATTTTGTTCTCCGATATTGCGACGACGAATCGCTTGACCGTATGTACTTACGCCAGCGACTCGCGAAATTTGTTGATCTTGCCTGCGACCGACGCGTCCCAGATCTCGCTGCCGATCTGCACGACGAACCCGCCCAGCAGGTTCGGGTCGGTCTTGATGTCGAGCTCCACCTGCTTGCCGACCTTCTTCGAAAGAGTCTCGGCCAGCTCCTGGATCTCGTCCGGCCCGAGTGCCTTCGCGCTGCGCACCGTGGCCACCGCCACGCCCAGGGCCGCATTGACGTAGGCCTTCAGCGCGTCATTGATCGCGTCGATGTCGTTGATGCGGTTGTGCTTCACGAGCACTTCCAGCGTGCGCGCGCCGAGGTCCGACAGCTTCATCTTCTTCGCGAGCTGCCTGGTGATGGTCAGCTTGGTCGCTTCATCGACCGGGTTCGCGTAGAGGTCGTGGAGCTCGGGCGAGCGGCGCAGCGCGCTCGCGAAGACCATCAGCTCTCCGCGCAGCTCGTTCGCCTTCTGCGGCGAGCCGGCGGCGTCCATGATCGCGCGGGCGTAGGGACGTGCAAAGCGGCGGATCATGAGCGCACCTCACCCACTTCGCGCAGGCTTTCCTGGAAGAGCTTGCGCTGGTCCTGTTCCGTGATCTTCTCGCGCAGGATCTGCTCCGCGCGCTCGCTGGCGAGCTGGCCGGCGAAGGCGGTGAGCTCGGTCCGCGCATGCTTGAGGCGGTTGTCGACTTCGGTGCGCGCGACGTTGAGGATCTTCTGCGTCTCCGCTTCCGCGGCGGCCATCAGCTCGCGCTTCTGCCGCTCCCCTTCCACCTCGGCGCGCTCGTGGATCCCGCGCACCTCGGCTTCGATCGCCGCCAGGCGGGCCGAGATCTCGCTGGCCATCTGGTCGGCGCGGACGCGGCGCTCGCGCGCTTCTTCGTTCGCGGCGCGGATCGCGGCGCTGCGCTCGCGGAAGGCATTCCCGACCGGTCCCTTCACCAGGTACCCGAGGAGGCCGAGGAACAGGATCATGTTGGCGAGCTTCAGGATCCAGCCGGGGATGCCGAAGTACGTCTTCTCGTGATGCTCCGCGGCGGCGGCGCCGTGTTCATCCGGATGTGCAACTTTGTGCGCTTCGCCCTCCGCACCGTGCGCGGCCGAGGCACCGGTCGTGTCGTGCGGTGCGCCCGCGGCTTCGGCGGTGGTGGTCGCCTCGTGCGGAGCCGCTGGGGGGGGAGCGTCGTGCTGCGCGAAGAGCGCAGGCGCGAGTGCGAGCAGGGCGATGAGCAGGATACGTCGCATCAGACGGCCCTCCCGAGGATCCGTTCGGCGGCGAGGCGGGCCAGCGACTCGGATTCGCTGACGATGCGCGTGCGCGCGGTGGCCACGTCGCCCGCCAGCTTCTGCTCCGCTTCGCCGAGGAACTGGCGCGCCTCGGCGTTGGTGCGGTCGACCACCTGCTGGCGGTAGGCCGCCGCTTCGCCGCGATGCCGCTCGCGCACGCTTGCGGCCTCACGTTTCGCGGCCACGAGCTGGGCTTCGGTCTGGGCGGTCGCTTCGCTGAGCCGCGCGAGCGCGTCTTCGTACAGTTTGTCTGCCGACTTCGTCTCCGATTCGCGAGCCTCGAGAACCTCGTTGACCGGGCGCAGGAAGAACCGGCGCACGACCATGTAGTTCAGGACGAAGATCACCATGATCGCGAGCAGAGATAGATCGGGCGCTAACTTGATTTGCATAACGTTTTGTCGTGGCGGGGGACGTGTCGAGGCGGGCTCCAGGAGCGCACACTAACCCCCAAAAAGCCGTGGCTGTATACCATATCGGAAAGAACGTTGTCACGCCACAGGTTGTGCTTCAGGCGTGTCCAACGACAACTATAAAGAGATCCTCGACCGGGCTGATCTGCACTTCGCCGAGGTGATGCAGTCGCAGCCGCAGAACCTCGCCTGCGGTGCCGGCTGTTCCCTCTGCTGCTACGGCCTCTTCGAGATCGGCTCCGGCGACGTCCCGCTGATCGCCGAGGGGCTCGCGAAGCTGCACCCGTCACGGCGCAAGAAGATCATCCGCCGCGCGCTGGACATCGTCGAAAAGAGCGCCCACCCGAACCTCCGCGAGTGCTCCCCGGAAGAGAAGGAGGCCTTCTTCGACCGGACCCAGTCCACCCCCTGCCCCAATCTCGACGACAACGGCCTCTGCATGATGTACGAGCACCGCCCCCTCGTCTGCCGCACGTTCGGCTTACCCCTGCGCGAAGGACGCACCTACGTCGGCGACATCTGCGAGCTGAATTTCAAAGACTCCAACCGCGCCGAGGAGATGAAGGCGGCCTGGGACCTGGAGTGGGAAGACGTGCTGGGGGTGGAGGATGAGTACACGATCCCCGAGGTGATTGTGCTGGTGGGGAGGATGCGGGGGTGGGTATAGAGGTGTCGGGTGTCGGGTATCAGGTGTCTGGGGTCTTTCGCCCGGGCGACAATCCGCAGACACCTGACACCTGATACCCGCCGAAGGCGCTACGCCTTCACCGCGATGTTCGTGACGCTGGCAACGCTCCCCGCGGCCCCCTTCTTGTCCCCCATCACACAATTGCCCTGGAAGATGGCGCCTTCTTCGATGATGAGGGCGGGGGTGTCGACGTCGGAGTAGACCTTGCCGTTGCGGTGGATCTCGACGCGCTGGTCGGCGGTGATCTTGCCGACCACGGTGCCGCTGATGGCGATGCGGCCGACGTGCACTTCGCCTTCGATGTGCGCGCTCTCGCCGACGATCAGCTCGTTCTTCGAACGGATCTTGCCGTGGAACTTGCCGTCGATGCGCATCGTGTCCTCGAACTCGAGTTCACCGCGGAACGTCGCGCCGCGATCGAGGAAGCCGTTCAGTTCACCGCTTTTCTTCATCTGTGTCTCCTGGAAAAACTTGTTGTCGGTTGTCGGGGGTCAGGTGTCTGCGGCTTGTCGCCCGGGCGAGACACCCCAGATACCTGACACCTGATACCTGATACCTGGCACCACTTACCGCCGTCTCATGATCTCGTCGACGAGGCGGATCAACTCGTCCTCGCTGCCGAAGCGGACGTGAATCACGCCGCCGCGGCGCTTCCGGTCGATCTCCACTTTGCTGCGCAAAGCGCGGGTCAGCTTCTCCTCGGCGTCTCGCGTGAAGATGTCCTTCTCTTTTTCGGGCTCCGCCGCCTTGGGCGAGCTCTCGGAGGCGAGCATCTCGGTCTGGCGGACGTTGAGGTTGCGCTTCACGACCCGTTCCGCGAGCTGTTCCTGCTTCTTCGGCGAGTCGACCGCCAGGATGGCGCGGGCGTGTCCCATGGAGAGCTGCCCCGAGGCCAGCAGCTTCTTCACCGAATCAGGTAAACGCAGCAGGCGCAGGAAGTTAGCTACGGTCGAGCGCTCCTTGCCGACGCGCTTGGAGATCTCTTCCTGGGTGAGGCCGAACTCCTCGTGGAGCTGGTGATAGGCGTACGCCTCTTCGATCGTGTTGAGGTCTTCGCGCTGGATGTTCTCGATGAGCGCGACCTGCAGCGTGTCGCTGTCGGTCATCGTCTCTTTGATGACCACCGGGACGACGCTGAGGCCCGCTTTCTGCGCGGCGCGGAAGCGGCGCTCGCCGGCGATGAGGCGGTATTTGTGGTCGCCGGTCCTGGTCACGACCAGCGGCTGGATGATCCCGTGCTCGCGGACGCTGCGCGACAGCTCTTCGATCGACGCATCATTGAATGTGCGCCGCGGCTGGTAAGGGTTGGGCGAGATCTGCTCGATCGGCACCTCGGCCAGGCCGGTGCGGGCGGGCGGCGCCGGGATGGAAGACTCGGGCGCCGAGACGGGGCGGCTCGGAATGAGCGCGCCGAGGCCGCGGCCGAGCGCTTTCTTCTGAATACTCATGGCAAGACGGTCTCCGCTCGCTGGATGAACTCCCGGGCGAGATTCACGTACGCTTCGCTTCCGCGGCTGCGGATGTCGTAAAGAATGATCGGCTTGCCGAAGGAGGGGGCTTCCCCCAGCCTCACGTTGCGGGGGATGACCGTGTTGTAGACCTTCTCGCCGAAATGGCTGCGCATCTCGTCGGCCACCTGGCGGGCCAGGTTCATCCGCTCGTCGTACATGGTCAGCACGATCCCTTCGATCTCCAGGCCGGGATTGAGCATGTCGCGCACCCGCTCGACCGTATTGACGAGCTGGGCCACGCCCTCGATCGCAAAGTATTCGCACTGCATGGGGACGAGGACGGAGTTGGCGGCGGTGAGGCCGTTGATGGTGAGCAGGCTCAGCGAGGGTGGCGAGTCGATGAGGATGTAGTCGTAGTCTTTGGCTACTTCCTGTAGAGCACGTCGGAGGTAGAACTCCCGGCCGATGGCGTCCGAAAGCTCGAGCTCGGCGGCGACGAGGTCAACCGAGGAGGGAGCAACGTCGAAATTCGGAAGGTCGGTCTTCTGGATGACTTCCCGGATGTGCATCCCGTCGGTCAGGACGGGGTAGATCGACTTATCGTTGTTCTTGCTCAGGCCGACACCAGACGTAGAGTTCGCCTGAGGGTCGAGATCGACGAGCAGGACGCTGCGCTCGCAGGCGGCCAGGGACGCACTGAGATTGATGGCGGTCGTGGTCTTTCCGACGCCACCCTTCTGATTCGCGAGCGATACGATCTTGGTCATTACGTCGATTGTTCCACGTGGAACGTCAAGAGCACGAGGTAGTTGGATTCGCCGCGCGGCAGCGGGATCACCTCACCGCGGCTGAAGCCGGCGATCTCCGGACTCTCCGGCGTTCCCTGAAAGAGTGCGATGCGTGCGCCGTCTTCCAGGTGCCCCTTCAGCGACGGCACCCACTGTTCCGGATATCCGACCGCCTTCGATACGACGAGCGAAAAACGGAGATCTTCGGGGAGCCGGGGCAGAAGGCGCGCCAATCTATCACCGTAAACCCGGGAGCTCAAGCCGCACTCCCGCACGATGTGCTTCAAAAACGCCCATTTCTTCTGGTCCGCCTCCACCAGGTGGAAGCGCGCTTCCGAGACGATGGCCATGGGGATGGCCGGCAGCCCGCCGCCGGAGCCGAAGTCCATGACGTCTCCCCTCGGTTTGAGGATCTCGGCGGCCGCCAGCGCTTCCGCGATGTGGTCGTCGAGATGCTCGCGCGCCTCGGGACCGATGAGGTTCACCTTGGCGGTCCATTTGAGGAGCTCGGATTTGTACTGGTCGATGCGCGGATCCATCAATTCTCACTCTGCGCGAGAAACAACCCCTCATCCGGCCGTTGGCCACCTTCTCCCCTCACGAGGGGAGAAGGGCTACTAACTCCACCTCTCGCGAGAGGCAGAATTAGTAGCCCCTCTCCCCCCGTCGAGCGGGGAGAGGGTGGCCGAAGGCCGGGTGAGGGGCCGCGCCACAGGCCCAAAACGATCAAACTACCGTCCTCCCGCGCCGCACGTGCATCCTCACGATCGCGATCGCCGCCGGCGTCACGCCCGGGATGCGGCTGGCTTGCCCGAGGGAGGCGGGTTTGATGCGGGTGAGCTTTTCGGTCATCTCCCGGGAGAGGCCGGGGAGCGCGTAGGTCATCTCCACCGGGATGCGCAGGTCCTCATCCTCGGACAGCTTCGCCGCTTCCCGCTGCTGGCGGTCGATGTAGCCGGCGTAGCGCAGGCGGCTGACGACCCCCTCCGATTCCTCCTCGTTCAGGGCGCGATACGCCTGGGCGAGCTCCGGCAGGGCCGCTTCGGCGGCGGTCAGCACCCGCTCGAGGTCGAGGTTCGGGCGCTGGAGGAGCTTGCCGAACGTGGTCTGCGTGGTCAGCTCGATGTCCGCTTCCCTCAGCCAGGCCACGGTCTCGCGGTCGGGACGGAGCTCGGCTTCCCCCAGCTCCACCGCTTTCTGCATCCTTTGAATACGTGCTTCGACTCGGCGCTTGCGCTCGTCGTCGAGGATGCCGAGGCGGTTTGCCACGGGGGAGAGGCGTTCGTAGACCGAATCGCAGCCGAGGAGCAGCCGGTGCTCCGCGCGGGAGGTGAACATCCGGTACGGCTCCTCGGTGCCGAGGGTCACGAGGTCGTCGATCATGACCGCGGCGTAGGCCTCGTTGCGGCGGAGGATCACCGGCTCGCCGCCGCGCACGGTCTGCAGGGCGTTGATCCCGGCCAGGAGTCCCTGCGCGGCCGCTTCCTCGTATCCCGAGGTGCCGTTGATCTGGCCGGCCAGGAAGAGTCCTTCCGCCTCGCGCACCTTCAGCGTCGGGTCGAGCTGCTCCGGATTCACGAAGTCGTACTCCACGGCGTAGCCGTAGCGGGCGATCTTCGCCTGCTCGAAGCCGGGCAGCGACTGGATCACCGCGTCCTGGATGTCGGGTGGGAGCGAGGTGGAGATGCCGTTCATGTAGAGCCAGGGGTGCTGAAGACCTTCCGGCTCGACGAAGATCTGGTGACGCTCCTTCTCGGCGAAGCGCACCACCTTGTCCTCGATGGAGGGGCAGTAGCGCGGTCCGGTGGCGTTGATCTGGCCGGAGTACATCGGGGCGCGGTGGAGGTTCGCGCGGATCAGGTCGTGCGCGAAGGCGCCGGTGTAGGTGAGCCAGCAGAGGATCTGCGGCTGATCGAGCTTGTCGGTGAGGATCGAGAACGGCCGGGGCGTGGCGTCACCGGGCGCTTCTTCGAGCTTCGCGTAGTCGACGGTGGTGCGGTCGACGCGGGGCGGGGTGCCGGTCTTCAGGCGTCCCAGCTTTAGCCCGAGGGCGCGCAGGGAGTCGGAGAGCGTTTCCGCGGAAGGCTCGCCGAAGCGGCCGCCGACGGTCTGCTCCTCCCCGGAGTGCATGAGGGCGCGGAGAAAGGTACCGGTGGTGACGATGACGGCCGGCGCCTCGAGGCGCGTTCCGTCCCCGAGGACCACACCCCGAACTATGCGCCCGTCGATGACGAGCGAGGAGACGGAGCCTTCGAGGATGTCGAGGTTCGGCTCCGCGGCCAGAATGTCCTGCACGGCCGCGGCGTAGAGATCGCGATCGCACTGCGCGCGCGGCCCCTGCACGGCCGGCCCCTTGGAGCGGTTCAGGACTTTGAACTGAATCCCGGCGCGATCGGTCGCCTCCCCCATCAGCCCACCCAGCGCATCGATCTCCTTGACGAGGTTTCCCTTGGCCAAGCCGCCGATAGCGGGGTTGCACGACATCCGTCCGATGGCGTCGCGGAGCATCGTGATCATGCCCACGCGCGCACCGCCGCGGGCAGCCACCCGGGCCGCTTCCGCGCCGGCGTGACCGCCGCCGATCACGAGGATGTCGTAAGGAGCAGACATGTTCCACGTGGAACACTGCGGGTGGACGGCGTCATCCCGGCTGAACGGTCGGGTAAAGCCGGGCTTGTACTCAAACCACAGCCATGGACGTGAATCTACTTAGTTCAACTACCTAAATCACACCCAGGGGTGTAAATCGCCCACGTTAACGATCTCTGGCTACACCCGCGGGTGGAACACAAGAAGGTCAATCCGCGACTTTACCGCTATAGTTGTTGTTTCCTACATCCTTGGCTGTGATTCAATTCAAATAACCGGCTCATGTCACAGCCATGAACGTGTCCGATTCTCGTTAACGTGCTCGAACTACACCCTTGGACGTGTTGGTCGCGCCTCACTCACTTCCCGATGCAGAATTTCGAGAAGATCTCCGCGTATACGTCCTCCCGGGTGATCGCTCCCGTCAAAAGTCCAAGGGAGTTCGCGGCACGGTAGAGGTCGACCAGCACCATCTGCTCGTCGAGCGCTTCCGCCAGAGAACCGAGCGCGACCTGCAGGGCGACGCCGCACTCGTCGACCGCCTGCCTCTGCCGTTCGTTCACCAGCGCTCCCTCGGGCGCGGCGAAACGGTCGCGAACCAGCTCGTCGAGCCGGCGGAGCAGGAGGTCGATCCCCTCGTCAGTCACCGCACTGATCGCCAGCTCATTCGCAGGCGCGCTGCCGAGGTCTGCCTTGGTGTAAACGAGGAGCACGTCGCCGAGGGCGGCGAGCTCCTGCCGGTCCTCGGCAGTCAGGCCGGCCGAGGCGTCGACCAGATAAAGAATGATGTCGGCCGAACGTGCAGCTTCCCGCGCTCGCTCGATCCCGATCCCCTCCACCACGTCCGCGCTCTCCCTCAGCCCGGCCGTGTCGGCCAGCGTCACCGGCAACCCGCCGATCTCGATGGTCTCGCGGACGATGTCCCGCGTCGTGCCCGGAATCGGAGTGACGATGGCCCGGTCGGTTCCGACCAGCCGGTTGAGCAGCGTCGACTTGCCGGCGTTCGGGCGCCCGAGGATCACCGCGCTCAGGCCGGCGTTCGTGGCGTGGCCGCGGCGGTACGTATCCGCCATGGCGGATGTTTCCGCGCGCGCACCGGCAATCCGCGCCGAGGCCTCCTCCCGCGTGATGAACTCGTATCCCTCCTCGGAGAAGTCGAGCGCCGCTTCCAGCCGCGAGATCACCTCGAGCAGCGTCTGCCGGATCGCGGCCGCCTTCCGGCTCAGCACCCCCTCCAGGTTGGACAGCGACAACTTCGCCTGCAACGCGGTCCGCGCGTTGATCAGGTCCGCGATCGACTCCGCCTGCACCAGGTCGAGCTTCCCGTTCAACACCGCCCGCTCCGTGAACTCCCCCGGCTCCGCCATCCGCGCGCCGAGCGACACGCACGCGGCAATCACCCTCTCCACGAGCAATGGGTTCCCATGTAATGAGAGCTCGACCAGGTCGTTGCCGGTGAAGGAGTGGGGGGATTGGTAGAGGATGACGACGGCGTCGTCGAGTAAGGGCGTTGGGCGTTTGGCGTTTGGCGTTTGGGGTGTCGTGTCGTCCGGGCGATCAACCCCGAAAGCCGAACGCCGAACGCCAGGTTCGTGCAAGCGAACATGCGTCGCCCGCCTCACTTCCGGCAGGCCAGCACGAGTCAACGCTTCAAGAATCCCCCCCGCCCCCGGCCCGTCGATTCGCACGATCGCAAGCGCGCTGCGACCGAGCGGCGTCGCAGGCGCTACGATCGTATCGAGGATCACGGTTCCTGCGACTCTTGCGGTTGTTCGTCCGCTTCCGGCTCCGTCGCTTCGGAGCGGAGGATGATCGCGACGCGTTTGAAGAAGCCGTCGCCGCGGGATTCGGTGGTCACCTCTTCATGGTCGCGCAACGCGATGTGTACGATACGGCGCTCGATCGGGGACATCGGCGGGAGCAGCTCCTCGCGGCCGCCGCGGCTCACCCGTTCTGCAACGGCGAACGCGCGCCGCTCGAGGTCCTCGTTGCGCTTTTCCTTGAACTCCTCGCAATCGAGCTCGATCTCTTTCTCGACCTTCCGTCCGACCAGGGCCTTGTTCGCCAGCACCTGGATCGCGTCGAGCAGCTCGCCGTGCCGATCGATGAGCATGCGGCTGTCGCTGCCGTACAGGCGCACCAGGATCTGCGTGTCGTTCTCCTCGGTGCGCACGACGGCGTCGATCCTCGCCAGGGACAGCGCGGACGCGCACCACTCGCCGACGCCGCGCGCGCCTTCGGACTGCTCGCCTTGTTCCGGAACGTCGCCGAGGAACGTCTCGAAATCACCGGAGCGGAACTCGGTTCCGCCGCGGCGTCCGCGACCTCCACCACCACCTCCGCCGCGATTGCCGCCGCGCGAATCACCGCGGCCGCCTCCGCCGGAACGTCCACCGCGGCCGCGGCCACCACCACCGCCGCTACCGCCAAAGCCGCCCGCGGGACGCGGACCGGCGGGTCGCGCACCGCCGCCACCGCGTGCTTCGCGGCGAGGAGGCATCGGCACGTCGGTGTACGGCTCGAGCGGAGCGGGAGGCGCGGCGGGAGGCGGCGCTTCCGTATTCACATCCGCCTCGATCACGACGCGTTTGAAGCCGCCGAGAAAGCCGCGCTTCTGCAGCAGCACGTGATAGGTCAACTGGAAGCGGTCCACGCCGAGGGCCTGCGAGGCGGCCTGCAGAGCTTCTTCGAGATTCCGTCCTTCGAAACGCTGGCTCATTCGTTCTTACCCATTCTGGACTTCAGCCGGGTGGTCCTTCCACCATTTATTCATGATCAGCTGCTGAATGATCGTCAAGATGTTCTGCACGAGCCAGTACAAAACGAGCCCGCTCGGAAAGTCTTTGAAAAGGAAACCGAAGATCAGCGGCATGAACAGGAACATCCGCCGCTGCGCCGGATCGCCGGTGGCCGGCATCAGGTACGTCTGCAGGAACATGGTCGCGGTCATCAGGATCGGCAGGATGTACGTCGGATCCTTCTCCGAAAGATCGCGAATCCAGAGAATCCACGGCGCCCCGCGCAGCTCGATCGCGCTCGAGAGCAGGTTGTAGAAGCCCCAGAGGATCGGCAGCTGCAGGATGAGCGGCAGGCAGCCGGCCATCGGGTTGATGCCCTCTTTCTGGTAGAGCTGCATCATCTCCGTGTTCATCTTCGTGCGCTGCTCGGCATCGGTGCGCGACTTCTTGTACTTCGCCTTGATCTGTTCGACCTTCGGCTGCACACGCTGCATCTTCTTCATCGAGACGTTCTGCTTGTGCTGCAGCGGGTAGAGCGCGATCTTGATGAGGATCGTCAACACCACGATCGCGAAGCCGAAGTTGTGGGTGAACTGGTTGATCCAGATCAGCGCGGTGAGGAAGAAGCGCGCCACCATGCCGAACCAGCCGAACTGCAGCGCCTCGGACATGTTGTACGCGTCGAGGAGCTTCGTTTCCTTCGGGCCGAAGAACGCCTCGCCGGCCACGACGCCTTCGCCGGTCGCGTTGAGCGAGGCGTAGAGATCGTGGCGGCGCGCCTTCGTCTTTGCGTCGTAGAACGACACGTTCTGCAGCAGACCCTCCCTCGCCCGGGAGGGGCGAAGCGCGGTCAGGAAGTAGTTGTCCTCGACGCCGATGTAGTCGATGCCGGGGAAGAGCTGGAGCGTCGGCACCTTCTCGCGCCCCTGGACTTTGAACTTGCCGGCGGTCTGCACGACGCCGTTGCCGGTGCGGACGACCTGCGTGTCCTGCTCCTCCGCGCCGAGGGTGCGGATGCCGGGTCCGACCGCGATGCGGAAGGGGACCGGCGGCTGGATGTCGACGCTGAAGTTGAAGAGGAACGGCTGGCGGGGGAAGGTGAAGCGCTTCGTCGCCGTGACCTTGCCGTCGGAGTAGCGGTACTCGACGACGCGCTGCCCCTTCGGGTCGGTGGTGTCGCTGACGGCGTAGAGGGCCCGGTTGAGGCGGTGGAGGTCCGCGCGCGTCTCATGCGGGACGATGGTGAAGGGGTAATCGGCGCGGTGCGGCTCGCGCGCCTTCACCAGGTCGACAGGCTGCTCGGTCTTCTTCTGCTTGTAGTTCTTGAGCTGGAAGGAGATGAGCTGCGCTCCACGGTTGGAGAGGACGGCCCGGTACTCATGGGTATCGACGACCGTGCGCTGGAGGGCGGTGCCGGCGATGGGGGTGGCCGCGGCTCCGGCGATCGTTGGGACGCTGGTCGCACCGGCTGTTGATGTGGGCGAAACGCCCGCGGCTCCACTGCTCGTCGACGCGGGCGCGGTCGTTCCGGCGGGCGCGGTCGTCGAGGTCGGTGGGGCGGTCGTAGTCGTGTCGGTCGTCGGAACCGGTTTTCTGGCCAGTTCCGGGAAGAGCCTCGGCGCGGCCAGGTTCCAGCCGATCAGCAGGGCGATCGAGATTGCGATCGCGAGAAAGATTCTTTTTTCCATTTCAGGGGACCGGGTCCCAACCTCCAGGATTGAACGGGTGGCAGCGCGCCAGCCGGCGCACGCCGAGCCAGGTGCCGCGTAGAGTGCCGTATTTCTCGACCGCCTGCATCGTATACACGGAACAGGTCGGCTCGAAGCGGCACATCGGGGGGAGCAGAGGAGAGATGAAGCGTTTGTAGCCGCGCAGGAAGAAAAGCGGGATCCGCCGGACGATCATGAAGGCCGCCGGGCGGGTTCAGTGGCAAGACGCTCGAGCGCACGCGTCAGCTCGCGGCTGTAGTCCTCGAAAGAGGAGGAGGCGGCGTTGGACTTCACGTTCACGACGATGTCGAGCATCCTGGCGTCGAGGCCGAGGGGCTCGCGCTGCCGGCGGTAGACCTCGCGCGTCCAGCGCTTCAATCGGTTGCGCACGTTTGCTTTCCCGAGCTTCTTCGTCGCGGTGATCCCGATCCGGGAGTGCGTCAAACCGTTGGCGGCGAAGAAGAGGACCGTGTAGCGGGAAAAGTGTTTCTGGCCCGTTTCGTAGACTCGGAGGAACTCGCGACGCTTCGCGAGCCGCCTCTCTTTCGGCAGCGCCTCGGACCGAAGGCGTTCCACCGTGGATACCGCGAGCGCCCGCTTAGACAGCGAGGCGCTTGCGGCCCTTACGACGGCGGCGCGACAGGACAGCCTGTCCGTCCTTCGTCCGCATCCGGACGAGGAAGCCGTGCGTGCGCTTGCGACGGCGGTTGTTCGGTTGAAACGTACGCTTCATTGCCATTTGCTAACCCTCTGAAAAGAAAGCGGTGAGTATAGTAGGCGCTGTGTGGACGGTCAACGAGCGTCGACGGCAATCCGCAGGCCGAGCGGGCAAACGCCCCTCCAACAAGCCGTTATTCCACTTCCGGAACCGCCCTCCAAATCGCCTTCCGCGTGCAGAATCGCTGTGCTAGACTCCGTCCCCCTATCCAGAGGTCCAGAATTTCCACAACTGTGGAAAAACTGTGGATTCTCAATGAGATAGCGGTCGTTCGTCCCGCATGAGCACATGGAGCCAGGTCCTCACCCGCATCGAGCAAGTCGTTGATCGGACGGAGTATGAGACTTGGCTTGCGCCTACCCGTTTCGTCGGCCAGAAAGGCGACACGCTCGACATCGCCGTCCCGTCTCAACGTTATGTGGATGAGATCCGCGAACGTTTCGGCGCCCAGATCCGCGGTTCCCTCAACGAGCTCTCCGCCGAGAACGTCCACATCCACTTCATCGTCGACAGCAGCCTGACCTCGGTGGCCGGATCGTCCCAGCAGATGCCGGCGTCCTCTTCGGCCGATCTGCCGGCCGCTATCTTCAATCAGCGCTACAAGTTCGACTCGTTCGTGGTCGGCAATTCGAACCAGCTCGCGTACGCGGCCTCGAAGTCGATCGCCGAGAATCCGAGCGGGTCGTTCAATCCTCTCTTCATCTATGGAGGAGCGGGCCTCGGCAAGACACACCTCATCCAGGCCATCGGCCAGCAGATGCGCGACCTGCGTCCGAAGCTGAAGATCGCCTACATGTCGGCGGACACCTTCGTGACGGAGCTCATCACCTCGATCCGTTACGACCGGATGCAGTCCTTCCGCGACCGCTACCGCTCCATCGACGCCCTGCTCCTGGACGACATCCAGTTCATCGCCGGGAAGGAGCGGACGCAGGAAGAGTTCTTCCACACGTTCAACCACCTCTACGAGGCGCAGAAACAGATCGTCTTCACCTCCGATCGTCCGCCGAAGGAGATCCCCACCCTGGAAGAGCGGTTGCGGTCCCGCTTCGAGTGGGGCCTCACGGCCGACATCCAGCCGCCGGACTTCGAGACCATGGTGGCCATCCTTCGCAAGAAGGCGGAGGACAAGAGAGTCGAGCTCCCGAACGACGTGGCCCTGTTCATCGCCGAGCGGGTCCGTTCGAACGTGCGCGAGCTGGAAGGACACCTCAACAAGGTCGTCGCGTTCGCGTCGATGGTCGGCAAGAGCATCACCGTGGAACTGGTGAAGGAGGCGCTGAAGGACATCCTTTCCAAGGAGGACAAGCCGATCGGCGCGTCCGAGATCCTCCGCATCGTCGCCACGCACTACGGTCTCAAGGTCTCGGACCTCAAGCAGAAGAGCAACGCCAAGACGATCGCCTTCCCGCGGCAGGTGGCGATGTACCTCTGCAAGGAGCTGACGGACCTTTCGTATCCGGAGATCGGGAAGGTCTTCACCGACAAGCACCATTCGACCGTCATGTACTCGGTCGATCAGATCAAGAAGAAGATGGATGCCGACCCTCAGTTCGCGAGGACGGTGGAATCGCTCGCGAAGCAGCTCCGCTGATTCCACAATGCCTGAGGAAAGCCCTGTGGCAATCGTGCGGATGAAAAACACGGAAACGCGAAGGACGCTCGAAACTGCGGAAAACAGCGCGATTCTCCGCACGTTTTACGGTGCTCACCCCACAGGCCCGAATGACGTAGACTGCTATACTTTCGAACGGTTTGCGCCGATCCCCGGCGATATCCACACCTACTACTACTACCTCTACAAGAGAAAAAGATTCGTTTTGAAGGAAGAGACTACATGGAGCTGACCGTCGGAAAAGCGGATCTTCAGAAAGAACTCCAGCTTTGCCAGGGAGTCGTCGAGAAGCGTTCGACGATACCGATTCTTTCGAACGTCCTGCTCCGCGCGGCCGACGGCCGGTTGCAGATTGCCGCCACGGATCTCGATGTCACGATCCTCAGCTCGACCGCCGCCCGCGTCACCACGCCCGGTGGAGTGACGATCGAAGCGAAACGCCTGTTCGACGTCGTCCGCTCGATGCCGGACGAAGACGTCCACTTCACGCTGCAGGAAAACAACTCGATGCTCATCGAGTCCGGCACCGCGAAGTTCCGCCTCCTCGGCCTGCCGGCCGAGGACTACCCCACCCTGCCGACGGTCGACGTGGGGGAGGCGTACTCGATCCCGCTCGACGAGCTGAAGACGATGGTCGGGAAGGTGAAGTTCGCGATCACGCACGAAGAGACCCGCTTCCAGCTCAACGGCGCGCTGCTCAAGATCCTGCCGAACAAGATGGAGATGGTGGCCACCGACGGCCATCGCATGGCCCTGATCAACTTCCCGGCCGGCATCACCGGCAAGGGAAAGAAGGGGGCCGACCTCACGATCCTCATCCCGCGCAAGGCGCTCGACGAGATCCTGCGGCTCGAGGGGGGTGAGGAGGGGAACGTCCGTTTCGGAATCTCCGAGAACCAGCTCTTCTTCGACGCCGGGGACCGCCGCCTCCTGGCGCGCATGATCGACGTCAACTTCCCGAACTACATGGAAGTCATCTCCAAGGACAACGATCGCCGGGTGATGGTGGACCGCGAGCGCCTGCTCTCGACGATCAAGCGCATCTCCCTCGTGGCGAACGAGCGCACGCGCGCCGTCCGCTTCGATTTCGCCCCCGGCAAGCTCACGGTCTCGTCCACGAACCCGGAGCTCGGCGACGCCCGCGAGACGGTGCCCATCGACTACGCCGGCCAGCCGTTCTTCGTCGGTCTCAACGCCGCCTACGTGATGGACTTCCTCTCCGCGACCGACACCCAGAGCGTGTCGCTCGACCTCAAGGACGAGAACAGCCAGTGCATCGGCCGCCCCGCGTCGACGGCGGAAGACCTCCCGTACGACTACCTGTATGTGGTCATGCCCATGCGGCTGGCGTGACCGAAGGTCATCCTGAGGAGCGGAGCGACGAAGGATCTCTGGTTACACCGCGACGTCCGCAGCCTGTGGGCAGCGGGGCTGCCGGTATGACCGGAGATCCCTCGCTGCGCTCGGGATAAACTGAAACCGAGTTGATCCTCCGCACCATCTCCACCCAGAACTTCCGCAACCTCGCGGAAGCCGAGACCGAGTTCCACCCCCAGGCCAACATCGTGGTCGGCCGGAACGGCCAGGGAAAGACGAACCTCCTCGAAGCGGTCTACTTTCTCGCCACCACCAAGTCGTTTCGTACCAACAGGATCGGCAGCGTCTTCCGGCATGATTCGCTGAACGTTTTCGTCAGCGGCGCGGTCGAGAGGGACAACCTCACGCGCACCTTGTCGGTCGGCTTGGAGACCGGGGAGACGAAGCGGCGGGTGCTGATGATCAACGGGGAGAAGGTCACGCTCCCCTCCTACCTCGGTGCGCTGAGCGTCTTCGCCTACTCCTCGGCGCGCCTGGACGTCATTCGCGGGACGCCGGAGGATCGCCGGCGGTTCCTCGACCGCGGCATCGCCAGCGTCCATCCGTCGTACCTCGAGCAGCTCACCCGCTACACGCGCGTGCTGAAGCAGCGGAACGCGCTGCTAGCCGCTCATTCGCTCTCCACGCTCGACGCGTGGGACAACGAGCTGATGGTCGCCGCGGCGGCCGTGCATCGCTCCCGCGGCGCGTACGCGACCGACCTCGCGGCCGTCTTCCGGGAGATCGTGGCGCGGCACGCGTACCACGTCACGAACGTCGAGCTGCGCTACAAGCCGAGCCTCACGGACGACATCGCGAAAATCCGCCGCCACGAGCTGCGGGCGAAGATGTCGCTGGCCGGGCCGCAGCGCGACCTGCTGGAGCTGATCATCGACGGCAGGTCGGCCGCGGAGGTGCTTTCCGGAGGGGAACAGAAGATGATCGTGCTCTTCCTCAAGTTCGCAAAACTCGAGCTTTTCCGCAGGCGCCACGACGAGGCGCCGCTGTTTCTGCTGGACGATGTGGACGCCGAGCTCGACCTCCTGATTCTGCAGGATCTGCTGTCGAGACTGCCGGTTTCCACGCAGGTCTTCGCCACCTCCGCGAAGGAGGCCTTTCTGGCCTCGCTGGAAGCCGGTCCGCACCGCCGCCTAACTGTTGAAAATGGACAAGTTACGGCCGCCCGCGATTTCGCCTGAAATCGACAGGCAAACGCAATTTTCGCGGTATAATTTCGCGTTACATTCCACGTTGTAAAACCAGCGAAAATCCGGCCGCCGCGATGGCGCCCGCGACCTCCCTGCAGAAGGCACTAGAAAGCAGAATTGATGGCAGACGACCACACTGAAAATGAACGTCCGGAGAACGGACTCGAGGCCGAACCGACGGACTCGACCTATACCGCGGAAGACATCAAGGTCCTCCGTGGACTCGAGGCGGTGCGCAAGCGCCCCGGGATGTACATTGGCGACACCGACGACATCAGCGGCCTGCATCACATGGTCTACGAAGTCGTCGACAACGCGATCGACGAGGCGCTGGCTGGGCACGCGGACCGGGTCACGGTCACGATTCACGTCGACAACTCCGTGACCGTCACGGACAACGGCCGCGGCATCCCGGTCGACATCCACAAGGAAGAAGGACGCTCGGCGGCCGAGGTCATCATGACCGAGCTCCACGCCGGCGGTAAGTTCGACAACAACTCCTACAAGGTCTCGGGCGGCCTGCACGGCGTCGGCGTGTCGGTCGTCAACTTCCTCTCCGAGTGGCTCGAGCTCGAAATCCACCGCGACGGCAACGTCTGGCGCCAGCGCTACGAGCGCGGCCTGCCGAAGACGTCGATCGTCAAAGGCGAGGAGACCACCCATCGCGGCACGCGCGTCACGTTCAAGGCGGACGGCGACATCTTCTCCATCCTCGAAATGAACTTCGAGACGCTCTCGCAGCGTCTGCGCGAGCTGGCCTTCCTCAACTCCGGGATCCAGATCGAGATCCAGGACGAGCGCAGCGACAAGCACCACGAGTACAAATACGAAGGGGGCATCGTCTCCTTCGTCCGCGACCTGAACAAGAACAAGACCCCGCTGCACGAGAACCCGATCTTCATCCGCGAAGAACGGGACGGCGAGCAGGTCGAGATCGCGCTGCAGTGGAACGACGGCTACAGCGACAGCATCTACACCTTCACGAACACGATCAAGAATGCCGACGGCGGCACGCACCTGGCCGGTTTCAAGAGCGCGCTGACGCGCACCGTGAACAAGTACGTCGTCGACACGGGCGTGCTCGAAAAGCTGAAGCTCTCGCTCGAAGGCGACGACATCCGTGAAGGGCTGGTCGCGATCATTTCGATCAAGATCCGCGACCCGAAGTTCTCGTCACAGACGAAGGACAAGCTGGTCTCGTCGCACGTGAAGACGTGGGTCGAGCAGGTCATGAACGCCAAGCTCGCCGAGTTCTTCGAAGAGAACCCGCGCGACGCGAAACGCATCACCGAAAAAATCATCGACGCTGCGCGTGGCCGTGAGGCCGCACGCAAAGCGCGCGACCTCACGCGGCGGAAAGGCGCGCTCGACTCCGCCTCGCTCCCCGGCAAGCTCGCCGACTGTTCCGAGCGCGATCCCGCGCTCTGCGAGATCTACTTCGTCGAAGGCGACTCCGCAGGCGGCTCCGCGAAGCAGGGACGCGATCGCCGTTTCCAGGCGATCCTCCCGCTCAAGGGAAAGATCCTCAACGTCGAGAAAGCACGCCTCGACAAGATGCTGTCGTCCGAGGAGATCCGCCTGATGATCACGGCCCTCGGCACGGGCATCGGCGCGGACGACTTCACGGTCGCCAAGCTCCGCTACCACAAGATCATCATCATGACGGACGCAGACGTCGATGGGTCGCACATCCGCACGCTGATCCTGACGTTCTTCTATCGCCACATGCGCGAGGTCATCGACCGCGGCTACCTCTACATCGCGCAGCCGCCGCTGTTCAAAGTGACGCAGGGGAAGAAGGACACGTACCTCAAGGACGAAGTCGAGAAGTCGCGCTTCCTCCTCGGGCGCATCGCGGAAGCGATCGACCTGACGCCGGAAGGCGGCCTCACCGTCCGCGGCGAAGCGCTGATCAACATGCTCCAGCGGATGGAGGAGTACCGCCAGCACGGCCGCAAGCTCGCCGTGCGCGGCATCCCGCGCGACGCGCAGGAAGTGCTCGTGCGCGAGGGCTTCACCGACCGCACCGCGCTCGCCGATGAAGCGAAGCTCGCGAACCTCGTCGAGTCGCTGACCAAGGCCGGCTTCCTCGACGTCCGCATCGTGCGCGACGAGATCGCGGAAACGGTCTCGATCCAGTTCCGCGCCGGCAACAACGGCAACGGCAAGACCTTCTCGATCAACAACGACCTCCTCGGGCAGTACGAGTTCCGGCAGCTGGTGAAGGCGTACGACCAGCTCTCCGCGTTCGGCCTGCCGCCCTACACCGTCACGCACGGCGACGACCCCACCGTCTACACGGACATCGACGCGCTCCTCGAGCAGATCTACAAGCTCGCCGAGAAGGGGCTCTCGATCCAGCGCTACAAAGGCCTCGGCGAGATGAATCCCGACCAGCTCTGGGACACCACCATGAACCCCCTCACGCGCCGCCTCCTGCAGGTCACGGTGCTGGACGCCGTCGGCGCCGACGAGATCTTCACGATCCTCATGGGCGATCAGGTCGAGCCGCGCCGCGTCTTCATCCAGGACAACGCGCTCGAAGTGAAGAACCTCGACATTTAAGACGACTGAATGGCCGACGACACCACCGATACACCGCAATTCATCGAGCAGCGCTATCCCGTCAACATCGAAGACGAGATGCGCAAGTCGTATCTCGACTACGCGATGTCCGTCATCATCGGACGCGCGCTGCCCGACGTCCGCGACGGGCTCAAGCCCGTGCATCGCCGCATCCTCTACGGCATGTACGAGCAGGGGAACACGGCCGGCAAGGCGTACAAGAAATCCGCCCGCATCGTGGGCGACGTCATGGGCAAGTTCCACCCGCACGGCGACTCCGCGATCTACGACACGGTCGTGCGCATGGCGCAGGACTTTTCGATGCGCTACCGGCTCGTCGACGGCCAGGGCAACTTCGGCTCGCTCGACGGCGACAACCCCGCCGCGATGCGGTACACCGAGGTGCGGCTGACGCGGCTCGCCGAAGAGCTGCTGCGCGACGACATCGACAAGGAGACCGTCGACTGGGTTCCGAACTACGACGGCTCGCTCTCCGAGCCCTCGGTGCTGCCGGCGAAGTTCCCGAACCTCCTGGTCAACGGCTCGTCCGGCATCGCGGTGGGCATGGCCACGAACATCCCGCCGCACAACCTCGGCGAAGTGATCGATGCCTGCCTCATGGTCATCGACAACCCGAACGTCTCCATCGCCGAGCTGATGACGGTCATCCCCGGCCCTGACTTCCCGACCGCCGGCTACATCCACGGCCTGGAAGGCATCCGCCAGGCGTACGAGACCGGCCGCGGCATCATCCAGGTGCGCGCGCGCGCCATCATCGAGACGCAGAAGAAGAGCGAAAAGCAGCAGATCGTCGTGACGGAAGTCCCGTACATGACGAACAAGGCGCGCCTGCTCGAAAAAATCGCGGAGCTCGTGCGCGACAAGCGCATCGAAGGCATCTCCGACCTGCGCGACGAGTCCGATCGCGACGGCATCCGCGTGGTCATCGAATTGAAGCGCGACGCCATCGCCGAGATCGTGCTGAACCACCTGTATCGCAACACGCAGATGCAGACGACGTTCGGCATCATCTTCCTGGCCATCGCGAACAACAAGCCGGAGGTCATGGACCTCGCGACGATCCTCCGGCACTTCGTCGAGCACCGCAAAGAGATCGTGGTCCGCCGCACGCGCTTCGACCTCCGCAAGGCGGAAGAACGTGCGCACGTGTTGGAAGGTCTCGTCCGCGCGCTCGACGTGCTCGACGAGCTGATCGCGCTCATCCGCGCCAGCCGCACCGGCGCCGAGGCGAAAGAAGGCCTCATCTCGCGCTGGCAGTTCAGCGACATCCAGGCGCAGGCGATCCTCGACATGCGCCTGCAGCGCCTCACGGGGCTCGAGCGCGAGAAGCTCGTGGCCGAGTACCAGGAAGTGCTCGCGCTCATCGCGCGGCTGCGCGAGATCCTCGCGTCGGAGAAGCTCGTCCTGGAGATCATCGCCACCGAGCTCCGCGAGATCCGCGAAGCGTACGGCGACAAGCGCCGCACCGAGATCATCGCGGACACGACCGACATCGCGATCGAGGACCTGATCGCCGACGAGAACATGGTCATCACCGTGTCCCGCGGCGGCTACATCAAGCGCTCGCCGCTCTCGATGTACCGGTCGCAGCGCCGCGGCGGCAAAGGCCGCATCGGCATGGCCACGAAGGAAGAGGACATCGTCGAGCATCTCTTCGTGGCGTCGACGCACGCGTACGTGCTGGTGTTCACGGACCGCGGGCGGATGTACTGGCTGAAGGTGCACCAGCTCCCCGAGGTCGCGGCGAACGCGCGCGGGAAGGCGATCGTCAACCTGCTGCCGCTCGAGCAGAACGAAAACGTCCGCGCGCTCCTCACCTCGCGCGACTTCACCGAAGGCAAGTACGTGGTCATGGCCACGCGCGGCGGCAGGATCAAGAAGACGGAGCTCGCCGCGTTCTCGAACGTGCGCGCGGCCGGCATCATCGCCATCGACATCTTCGAAGGCGACGACCTGTACGCGGTACGCCTCTCGAAGGGGAACGACGAGATCTTCGTCGCCACGCACCAGGGCATGGCCATCCGCTTCCCCGAATCGCACGTCCGTCCCATGGGACGCGGCGCGGCGGGCGTGAAAGCGATCTCGCTCCGCGGCGACGATTCCGTCATCGAGATGGATGTGCTCCCGGCGTCGAGCGACGTGCCGCCGCCTCCGGCGGATGAGGATGCCGGCGAAGAAGTGATCGCCGATGAGATGCCTGCCGAAGAGGTGGAGGAGATTGTCGATGCCGAAGGCGAGGAAGAAATCGCCCCGCCGGCGGACGATCGCGGCTACATCCTCACCATCACCGAGAAAGGCTTCGGCAAGCGCACCCCGGTCACCGCGTACCGCCTGCAGCGCCGCGGCGGACTCGGGTTGTCGAACCTCAAGATCACCGACAAGAACGGCAAGGTCGCTGGTCTCGCCCACGTCGGCGAAGAGGAGCAGATCCTGCTCATCACCGAGCAGGGGATGATGATCCGCACCGACGTCAGCAGCATCCGCATCGCCGGCCGCAAGACCCAGGGCGTGCGCGTGATCAACATCGACGAGGACGATACGGTCGTGGCCGCGGTGAAGCTGATCGACCGCGACGAGCCGGAAGAAGTGCTGTTGGACGAAGAGACAGGAGAGCCGGTGGAAGGGTCGCTCGATGCCTCGGGGGACGAAACTCCCGACTCGCCCGACGAACCGGTGCACTAAACTTCCGGTATGCGCCCATCGCGCGAACGCACCGAGCATCTCGCCCGCGAGCTAGTCGATGCGCTCGCGCGCTCGCGGGCCGTCGTGTTGCTCCGCGACCGCGAAGCCGTACGCGCCGCCGTCTCGCAGGCTCTGGCCGAGGAGATGCGCCGCGAGGAGCAACGCGAGGAAAACGCGCGCAAGCGCCTCGCCGCGATGCGTAGCCCGCGGCCGAACACGAAGGAGTGGCACGAGCTCTTCCTCAAGTTCATCGAGGAGGAGGCGGTGAGGGACGGGTTGGATTCGTAGCTGCGGTCGTCGACCGCAGCCTTAGGCTAATGGTTCCGCTTCCGCCGCTTCCTGGTGGTATCGACCACCGTCTCGTCGCCATCCGAGACATCCTGCGGCCCCGACAGCTCAGCCGCCGGCGCCTCGACCACCGGCACCTCCGGAGCGACGTCCCGCGCGGTCCCGCGCAGCGTCACGTCCTCATCCGCGATCATCCGGCGCAGCCGCTGCGCCTTGGTTCGTTCGAAGATGCCGTTCGCGTGGCCGGCCGGGATCCAGCTGTTGCCCGCACACTTCGGGCAGCGGCCGCGGAACGCGATGTTCTTCCCGCAATCGGGGCAGATGATGACGAGCGAGTGCGAGAGCTCGAACTTCTGCTCTCCCTCTGCATCCAGGCTGTTCAGGAACGCTGCTAGATTGGTAAACGTCTCGTCGAGGGGCATCGGTACTCCGAGCGGGAGCTTACTGCATGCGACATGCCGGAGACGGGGCAGGTCTTAGGTGTTAGGTCTTAGGTCTTAGGTCTTAGGCAACCAGGAACCCTAAGACCTAATACCTAACCCCTAAGGCCTCAGATCCTCATCACATCGAACTGCTCGTGATGCAGGGACTCGTCCGGCTTGAACACCAGGTGGATCCCCAGCGTCCGCTCGACCTCTTCGAAAATCGGGTCGCCGGTGTGCAGCGTGCCGTAGACGATCGGGTTCACCCGCACGATCACGTCCTGCCCCTCGTGGAAGTCGCGCAGCTTCATCAGCTCGCGCCAGACCTCGAGGGCGATGGTCGTGTTCGACTTGATGCGGCCGCTGCCGCCGCAGTAGGGGCAGGCCTGCGTCAGCGACCGCTCGAGGCTCTGGCGCACGCGCTTGCGGGTCATCTCGATCAGGCCGAACTCCGAGATCTGCAGGATCTTGGTCTTGGAGCGGTCCTTCTTGATCTCGTGCTCGAGCGCCTCGAAGAGCTTCTGCCGGTTTCCCGGCTCTTCCATGTCGATGAAGTCGAGGACGATGATCCCGCCGAGGTCGCGGAGCCGGATCTGCCGGACGATCTCTTTCGCCGCCTCGAGGTTGGTACGGAACACGGTCTCCTCGAGGTTCTTCTTCCCGACGTATTTGCCCGTGTTCACGTCGATCGCCACCAGCGCCTCGGTCTGGTTGATGACGATGTATCCGCCCGACTTCAGCCACACCTTCGATTTCAGCGCTTTCGCGATCTCCGGCTCGATCCCGAAGTCGTCGAAGATCGGCTCGTCGCGCCGATAGAGCCGCACGCGCGACACGAGCTGTGGCTGGATCTGGTCGAGGAACTCGACGATGCGCTGGTACTGCTCCACCGAATCGACCCAGACGCTCTTGAACTCCGCCGAGAGGACGTCGCGGATCGTGCGCAGCACGAGGTCGAGATCGTGGTGGATCGGCGTGGCCGCCGATGATTTGTCGGCGCGCCTGCGGATCAGCTCCCACAGCTCGGTGAGATAGCGGACGTCCGCGAGGAACTCTTCCTCGCCCCGTCCTTCGCCCGCCGTGCGCACGATGAAGCCGCCGTGGCCGTGAGGCCGGATGTGGTCGAGGATCTCCTTGAGCCGCGCGCGCTCGGTCTCGTCCTCGATGCGCCGCGACACGCCGATGTGGTTCACGGTCGGCATGTAGACGAGAAAGCGCCCCGGCAGCGTGATGTGACTGGTGATGCGTGCGCCCTTGCCGGCGATGGTGTCCTTCGCCACCTGCACCACGATCTCCTGCCCTTCGCGCAGCAGGTCGGCGATCGAGGCCTCGGGGCGATGCGGCTGCGTGACGTCGTCGAGATGCAGCGCGTCTCTCGTCTCGCTCTCGTACTCCTCGAGGTCCTCGAGGACGTCGGAGACGTAGAGGAACGCGTCGCGCTCCAGCCCGAGGTCGACGAACGCCGACTGCATCCCCGGGAGGACTTTCGTTACGCGGCCCTTATAAATGTTGCCGACGATGGTGCGATGCCGGGTGCGCTCGACCCACAGCTCAACGACCTGCCCCTCGTCCAGCACGGCGATCCGCGACTCGTGTCGGGTCGCATTGATCACGATCTCGCGCGACATGCGGCGCGATTGTAGACTGCGAAGAGGTGCCGGCCACCATCTACTTCTCGGGCTCGAAGTGCGTCCGCAGAATACCGCCGATCGAATCCGCCGAGCTCGCCGATACCATCCTCCGCCTGCTGGAATCCCGCCGCCGCCTCTTCGGTTAACGCGCTCGCCTGCCTTGACGAAGGGGTGCCCGGATGCTATTTTCCGCCCCCTTCGGAGTCACCAGCACTCCGGCATAGCTCAGTTGGTAGAGCAGCGGACTGTTAATCCGCGGGTCGTAGGTTCGAGTCCTACTGCCGGAGCCATTTCGAGATCCACCACCCCCCCTACGCTCGGTAGAGTTGCGCGGCGCGCGCCGTAAAGGCGCTGATCAGCAGGACCGCCGCGAGAACCACGTACATGGCCACGTACGCCGGCGAGTTGCTGCCGGGGGATGCTCCTGTGAAGTCGAGGGCCGGGACGTGATTGACAGGGCCGAGGTACCAGAGCACGGTGTAGAGCGCTTCGTAGGTTTTGTTCGTGCCGGTCCAGACTCCGAACGCGAGGGCCAGCGCCGGAATGAGCAGCACGGCTGCGAGCCACGCGGCGAAGCCTGTGAAATCAGTCGAGAGCAGCAGGCGGATTGCGACGCCGGATCCCGCGAGTGCAGCGACCGCAGCGCCGGCGAGGAACGACATCGGGAGCTGGCGCGCGAGGACGTGCGGCGATGAGAAGACGATGCGGTTCGTGCCGTGCTGCGCTTCACGCGCGCCGAGCGCGGACCAGATGAACAGTGGCCACACCCACGCCGCGGCAAGCAGCGGTCCTCGTGCGATCGTGAACGGCGCGAGCAGTTGGCCGGCGATCAATCCACCGGCGACCGCATGCCACCACCACGGCAATCCATTCAGTGCGAGCCGCAGTTCCGCGAAGAACATTCGTCCGGCCCCAGCGGGCTGCGGCGGGATGAGGAGTGCCGCTGGATAGGCATCGGCCGTTACGGAAACCTCCTGGCGCGGACTTTCAGCGTCACCGGTCGCTGCGGCCGTTTGCTGCCGCGCCGCGTCGCGTCGCGTGCGCGAGGGGTCGAAGCGATCGAAGAAGGCGGCGGCGAGCAGGGCGAGTGCGAAGGCGACTGCGAGCCATCCGATGCGGATCAGGATCTCCGCGGCGGTCCACTGCAGCCCCGGCCAGCGCAGGTTCTCGAGCAGCACGGCGGCAGCTGGATCGGCGACGGTGAGCGAGAAGCCGCCTGTGTAGCCGGGGATCACGCGCCGCGCCGCGGCGGACATGCTCTCCGTCACCGTCCAGAGGCCGGCCGGATCGAGCCAGCGGTTGCCGGTGATGCCGGGCAGAGAGAGGGCAAACGACCAGATGAAGAACCAGACCACGTTGCCGAACGAGCCGCGCAGCCCGGGGAGCATTTCGAAGAGCAACGCCAGCGCGGCCGTGAGGACCATGGCCGGGAAGGCGATGAGCAGGAACGGGGAGAGCAGGGCCCACAGGTCGAAGCGTGGGTCTTCCCGATGAAACAGCAGCATGACCACTGCCGCGACCGCGAGCACGAGCACGATGCTGGTGAGGACCGCGACGTTGCTCAGGAACTTGCCGATCGCATACGCCGGCTTCGAAAGGGGCGTGGTCGCCAGCACTTCTCCGACGCCGGTCGCGCGGTCGCGCTCCACGCTGTCTTTGACGATGTAGAACCCGATCAGCGAAGCGAAGGTCGTGGTCACGAGCGCGACCATCGCTCCGACCCAGCCGGAGGTGTAAACGCCCCGGTAGTTGCCGAGCTTCAGCGTGATCTTCCCGGTCGCCGCGGCATAGCCGAGGAAAACCGCGATGAGGAGCGTGACCAGGAAACTGTAGCGGCGGACGCGCTCGAGGAAATCGGCTCGCGCGATCGCGAAGATCGCGTGGCGCCTCACGTGGTTCCCCCTGTGCGATCGACGCTGCGCTGCGCCGCCAGCGCCCAGAGGTAAGCATCCTCGAGCGTCGCCTCGAGCGGGCGTGCGCCGGCCGCGGGTGCCGATTCCGACACCACGCGCGCGTGCACGCCGTCCGCACGATGCGCGGCGTTGCTGATGACGTGGGTCTCGCGGAACGCACGAATGTCGGCGCTCGGGACGATCACTTCCCACACCTTGCCGGTCACGCGGGCGAGCAGCGTTTCCGGATCTCCGCTCGCGACGATCGACCCGCGCGCGAGCAATACGATCTCGGTCGCGACCGCCTCCACGTCGGACACGATGTGCGTCGAGAGGATGACGACCCGCTCACCGGAGAGCTCGGAGAGGAGGTTACGGAAGCGCACCCGCTCCTCCGGATCGAGCCCCGCGGTCGGCTCGTCGACGATCAGCAGTTGCGGATCGTTCAGCAGCGCCTGCGCGATCCCGACGCGCTGCCGCATGCCGGCGGAGTAGCCGCCGAGCGGCCGCCTGGCCGCGTCCGCCAGGTTGACGAGCGGGAGCAGCGCGTCGATGCGCTTGCGTGCACTCGCGGCGTCGATGCCTTTCACGGCCGCGATGTAGTCGAGGAACTCGATGGCGTTGAGTTTCGGGTAAACGCCGAAATCCTGCGGGAGATAGCCGAGGACGTTCCGCAGCGTGTCCGGGTCCCTGGCGACGTCCTGCCCGTTCCACAGGACGCGTCCCTGATCGGGACGGGTGATCGTCGAGAGAATGCGCATCAGCGTCGACTTGCCGGCGCCGTTCGGGCCGAGCAGCCCGAGCACGCCCGGCTGAATCGTCAACGTGAGGTCGCGCAGCGCCTGCACGCCGGAGCGGTATCTCTTACTGACGTTCTCGATGGAGAGCTGCATGGTGCGAAGTGTAAGCGCGCGCGGAGATCGCGGCCGCCGCGGGCGACGGCGGCCGGAGTCGATTGCAGAAGAATTGAAATCAGATCGCGGAGAGGCGGATCGAGCCGCGGTCGCTCCAGACGAGGAGCGTCGGTCCTCCACCATTCAGCTCGCCACGCAGAGATTCCCTGTCCTGTCTCCCCCGGACGACGAGCGGCAAGTCCGAGCGAATCTCACCTTTCAACGTGCGAGCCTGGATCTCGGCGGCGAGTGAGGAGGGGACGCGCAGCGAAACGGATCCGCTGGCGGACTGAATTTCCCAGTCGGACGCGAGTCTGGAACCAGGCAGCACATCGGCCTGGATCGCTCCGGAGCGCGTGCGGACGTGCAGGAAATCGAACCGCCCGCTCAAGCGTGCCGTGCCGGTGCGGGTCGCGACCGTGACCCGGCCGCCGAGCGAGTCCGCATCGAGCGTTCCTGAGCTCGTTTCCAATCGCAGGTTGCCCTCGAGCCCGCGCACCGAGAGAGCGCCGGAACGGGAGCGCAGGTCCGCGTCGATATGGCGAGGAACGCGAATGCGGAGGCGCAGGTGACGCGCGCCGAGAAACGGACGCGCGCGCGCATCGATCGTAATCGTGTTGCCCGAAACGCGGTGGTCGACTTTGGCGGCGGGATTCCCGAGTGCGGCACCGTCGGCTTCGAGAACTGCCTCGACCGTACCGTCCGTGCCCGGCTCGACAATTAAGTCGATGCCTGTGGATGACACCGCCAATTCGGGGGTGCCGGCGACACTCCAGCGTTGCTGCCACTCGCTTGCAGACGCGGCCTCTACTATAACGACGGCAAGAATTCCGGCCGTCAAGCGAGCACGGCGCAACAAAGTTGTGATGGAACTGATATTTTCCGTTGACATGGAACAAATGTTCCCCTAATCTGCGCCTCGCCGTCAAGTGAGGCGGCAGTCCAAAATCCAATTTAGAGGGTAGGCAAATGTTCAATTTTCTCAATGATTCGATTTCGTCTGGTTTGTCCGCTGTCACCGGCTTCGATCACAACGAAGCCACCCTGCCGCACTGGTACGTCCTGTTCGGTAGCGACTACGTGCTCGTCGTCAGCGCAGCGTAATCGCACTCGTACTCAGCACTGAGTACGGTTCGATGTAAAGGCCCGCGGTCGTTCATTCGACCGCGGGCTTATTTATAGAGAGAGATCGGTTCCCGTCCCTGAAGTAGCGTAGCGAGAGAGTGTGTGGTTCCTCGGGCGAGGCCGCAATTGATCCGTGTTGCCGGCCATCCCGCGCGCTAACGCTGATCCAGATTAATTCAGGTGGTGAGTGTGGCGGTTCTTCCGCCGCGCGATCTAATTTCCGCGCATCGGCGCGACAAGTCTGTAATCGGCTCCAGGTGATGTCATGGGTTACGTACAACGGCTCCTGTCCTCCATTCGTTTGAAGCACCTTTCCTCGGCGACGCTGCGCTGGCTGGCCGAGCATTCCGATGATTTCCGCGTAGAAGCTGCGGCGTCGCGATCGGTGCTCACGCAAATCAAGCCGCTCACGGAGCTGATGCTGCTGCTCGGTGTGCTCGCCAAATACGACATTCGGAACGAGCACGTTTCGCGGTTGAGCGACCGCGCCATTGCCGAGGCGAACGAATTCGACTGGCACCGGCACTTCTCGTTCGATGCGTCGGGTGCGACGATTCTCGGCACGGTCGCCGAATTCTTCGCCGCCAATGACGTGGAGCCGCCGTTCGAGCTCGACTTCTGCCGCTTCCTGCACACGTCCGGATATCTCGAAGGGATGGATCGCGTTCCCTATCGCGAAATGGATCGCGTGCATTGCCTGGCGGGACTCATCTCTCCCGAATACGCGAAGGAGCTGCCGATGTGGTTCGCCGGCACCGCGTTCGGGCGCAGGCAGCATTACACGCGCTATACGATCGACGATCTCTACTCACTCACGCACGCGGCGTTCTATCTGAGCAACTTCGGCACGCGCGACGTGGCCGAAGTGCTGGATGCCGAAACGACTCGACGTCTGCACAACGAACTGGTGGAGCTCACGGGCGTGGTCATGCGTTCCGACAATATCGACGTCCTCGGCGAATTTCTCATCTGCTGGATCTTCTGCAGGGTTCCGGACACGCCATTGAACAAGATGCTGTTCCGCCAGGCGTTCGAGCGCGTCGTCTCCGCAACGATCTCGTCGGGAGAAACCGTTGCAGCTTTACGCGCACTGCCGCGTGCGCAGGCCGGACAGACGACATTCAATGACTCGTACCACACCACACTCGTAGCGGCCCTCCTGTTCTCGCTCGCCGCGAAGGAGACGCCCGCTTATGCCGCTTGAATTAATGACCACGCCGGTATTGAGCACGTGCTACGCGCAATTGGCGCGAATCATCGAGGAGATGGAAGCCGCGCCGTCGCGGACGGCGTTTTTCGACCTCGGCGCCGCGGCGGAGATCGTCGTGCTCGCGCCTGCCGGCTCCGACGCGGAATCACTGCGCCGCCTGCTCGCGGAAGCGGGCGCCAGGTGGTTGCGCTCCGGCCTGCTGGAGGAGCTGGTCGTCACGCGCGTCGAATTCGCCTATCACGTCGCGCTGCTGAGCTATCTCGCCCGCGGCTCACAGGCCTGGAGCCCCTCCGACATGGAAACGATCCGTACCCTGGCGGAAGGGCGCCTGATCGTCAGGAGCGAAATCCCGGTGATGCGCCAGCTCCTGATCAATGCGTACCTTTCGCGCAGCGGCGTTCCCGTCGACGTGACGGCGTCGTACCGCACGAATTTCGCGAAGGTCATCGACAAGCGCGTGCTGCGGGCGCGCCCCTACGACGAATTCGATCTGCACACTCTCGTGATGTGCGCGCAATTGATCCAGCTGCAATCGCACGGCGGTCAGTTGATGCCGCGGGTCCAGCCGCTGGCGATGCTCATCGAGACGGTGCGTGAGCGAAACAGAAACTGGGCGCCGGTGCTGGCGTTCCTGTGCACGCAGTTCTTCGGTCTCCCGGAAATGCTGCGGTCCGGCGTCGCCGGAGCGCTGCGGGAAATCGCGCCGGCGGACGGCGAGCTGCTGCCGCCGCCCCCGACCGGCCAGACCGATAGTGAGCATGTCGAGCGCAGCGAGCGGGGATTGCGTCTGCGAAGCACGATCGCCCTCGCTCTCTGCTCGCCCGAATAGGAAGACACCATGACAGTGATGACCATGACCACGACGCGGCTCTCGGCCGAACAGATCGAGCGCACCAGCAACTATCTCGAAAACGTCCGCGACCGGTACGCCACGCCCGTCGTACGCGTGCAGTCCCTGTTCGGCAGGTGCTGTCTCGCGACGCTTGCACCGGAGCCGGCATGGTCCGCGCTCGCGGAGGAAGCGGCGACGCTCGCGAATGACCTCGCCCGCCTGGCGCCGCAGGGGAATCCCGACCTCGACCCGCTGGCGCTCATCGAGATCCATCGCATGATGAAACGCGAAGGGCGGGAGGTCGCGCCACTGCGCGAGCTCCTCGCGAAGATCGGTCCCGAGCTGGAGAAGCAGCCGTCGGAGGTCCGCTCGATCGGCCGCGTGCGCGTCATCGCCTCGCTTCTTTCCGAGCTCGGTTTCCCGGCCAAGCCGGTAAAGGCGTCGAAGGACGCCGCGAACCTGCTCGACGAGGAAGAGTCGTGGATCACCGCCCCAGTGCCGCGCCTGTCCGACCTGGCGGACCACCTCGTGGCGAACCGCGTCCGCCTGGACGAGCCGCAGAGCCGGATCCTCGCGCTGATCGCCCTCGGCGAGCTGCGCAACTACCGTCTCGATCTCGGCTGCAAGCTCCTGCGCGCGGTCATGCAGTGGGGCATTCCTTGTGACGAGGCGCGGGACGGCGTCGACTTCATTGCTCTGCAGCGCCGGCGCGACGGCCGCTACGGCTTCGTCGACCGGCTGTCCGAGAAGTCGGGCGCGGCGGCGGATCCGGAGCTGACGCTCCACCTGCCGCTCACGCTCAACGCGGTGTGGCTGTTCATGATCGAAGCGGTCGGCGGTACAGCATGACAGACCGGTTCGCATTATTGAGGCTGGTCCGGAGCCAGCGCGGGTCCTATATCGCCGCGTCGCTCGCACTGCTGCTAGGCACGGCTACTGTCCTCTTCGTCCCCCGGTTCCTCGGCGACGTCGTGAACTCGTTCCACCTCCTCGAAGCGGGGAAGAGCGCCCCGGCGGCGCTGAACGCGCTCTACATCATCGTGGCCCTGCTGCTGGTCGATGCGGTGGCGACGGTCACCTACGCGTTCATGGCGGCGATCGCTTCCGAGAAAATCGTCAATGACCTGCGCGCGCGCTTCTACCGGAACATGCTCGCCCAGCCGCTCGATGAGCAGTCGCCGAAACACCTGGGCGAGATCGCTTCCGAGTTTTCGTCGGACCTCTCGCTCATCCAGGACGGCCTTTCGGGCACGTTGCTGAATTTCGTCCGTTATGCGCTGACCGTCCTCGGCTGCCTGGGCGCGCTGCTTTATATCGACCTGAAGCTGACGCTGCTGGCGTTCGCCGGCATCGCAGTCCTGGGCACGTTCATCGTCCTGATGATCCGGAACGCCAACAAGGCGATCATGTCGATCCAGCGCTATCGCGCGAAGGTGATCGGCCTCCTGCTCGAGGGCGCGGCCAACGTCACGATCGTGCAGGCCTACAACCGGGTCGACTACCTGAGCGGCCGCTTCAATGACGCGCTGCGCGAGCTCTTCAAGCGCGTTCGCCTTTTCCTCCTTCTCGTGGCCAGCATCAGCCCGGTGTCGCTCGTGCTGTTCGCGAGCGTCATGAGCGTCGTTGCGTACTACGGAATGCGCGCGCTGCAGACGGACAACATGACCGTCGACCAGCTCGTGTCGTACTTCTCGTATGCGATCGTGCTGGTCATGTCGGGCAGCCAGGTCGGCTACCTGGCCGGCCGGCTGCGCCAGTCGAGCATCATGCTGACCAAGCACGAGGGGATGCTCACCGGTCTGGCGCCGGCGGCCGTCACTGATAGCGAGCCCCAGCGGCAGGATCCGGCGTCGGAACCGTATGGCTTCCTCGCCGAGAACGTCTCCTTTGCCTATCCGGGGAAGGACGCGCCGGCACTGACCGACGTCACTTTCAGCCTCCTGCCCGGACGCGTCAACGCCGTCGTCGGCGAGAGCGGCGCCGGCAAGTCGACGCTGGCGGCGCTGCTGTGCGGCCTCTATCGGCCGAAGTCGGGCGCGATCCGGCTGACGCAGAACGGAACCGCCGCCGGTGTCAGCCCGATCGACGTGCGGCAGGAGATCGCCCTCGTCCCCCAGGAGCCGTTCCTCTTTGCCGCCTCGATTTTCGAGAACATCACCTTCGGACGCGAATGGATCTCCGAGGCGGATGTGCGGCAGGCGGCGATGAGCGCGCGCATCCACGACTTCATCATGACTCTGCCGGACGGGTACAAAACAGTCCTGCAGGAACACGGCAAGGACCTGTCGCGCGGGCAGCGGCAGCGGATCTCCATCGCGCGCGCACTGGCCGGCCGGCCGAGCATCATGATTCTCGACGAAGCCACGGCGTCACTGGACGTCGTCAGCGAGCAGAGCATCAAGGCGCTCATCGACGATCTGCGCGGCCGCGTCACCTTCGTCATCATCGCGCACCAGGGAGCGCTGCTGGCGAACGTCGACCGCGTAGTGATCCTCGACCGCGGCGAAGTGGCCTTCGAAGGCGCACCGGGTGACATCGCGCAGGACGGCAGGACCGACGGGCCGCATCCGCACGCAGACCAGAGCCTGCTGCAGAGGCTCGGCGCGCTCGACGGCATGAAGATGCGCAGACTGTCGTAGTCTTCGTCTCATGGCAGTGCAAAGGTCTATCACCCGGCTAACGCTCGCGGTCCTGGTGCCGGCGGCGTACTTTGCTCTGGTCGCCTGGCTGCTGTCCCGCGGAACGGTCGAAGTCTATGGGTTTCGCGTCGTGCCGGAATCACGCACGGCCATCGAGATCGCGCTGCGCGCGTTCCCGATCATTGCGGCGCTGTTCCTGATCTTCGTCTCGTCGTGGCGGCACAATGTCATCGGCGGTCTTGCGCAGCGCCGCTTCGCGGGCAGGCCGGCTCCGTATGTGCTCGCCACGGTCAGCATCAGCGTTTTTCTCGCGTTCGTGACGACGGTGCTGACGGCTGGCGCCATCGCGGTGGCCAGCCGCGCCTGGCCGGACATCCCGGGCACGACGCTGCTCTGGCTGGCCATCGGCTTCATCGTCGACCTGACGTTGATCGGGATCTTCACGATCTTTCTCCATGCGCTGACGCGCCGGACGTGGCTGACGTTGCTGCTGTTCGTGCTTTACGCGGCGTTCGTGATCGTCTTCGGCACGAAGTGGCACCTCACGTCGTTCATCGGGTTTGCGTCGACGGTGCCGGTGCGGCTGAGCAGTTACGCGGCAATGCCGCTGTATTTCGCCGGCGAGTGGCTGTTCCGCGCGTACTGGATCGCCGCTGCAGGAGTGCTGCTCGTGATCCTGCATCGCTTCCAGCCTCTGGAAAAATCGATCGTCGCCGCGATGATCGACCACGATCGGGAAAAGCGGCGCGGTTCGCGACGCGCGATCATCGCCGCGGTCGCTGTCTTTCTGCCGCTGGCCATCGTGCTGCTGCAGCTTCAGCAGAACAGCCTCGCCAAATACCGCTCCGTCTCCATGCGGCGGCTCGAGCGGATCGGATCGGCGAACGACCTGGAATCACGGCTCCGGCTGCGCGGCTACGAGCTGGCGCTCACCTATGAGCCGGTCCGGAAGACGATCCGCGTCTCGGGTGCCATTGCGCTGCAGAACGGTCCCGGGACTTCGCTTCGCGTCGCCTATCTGCAGTTGCCCGGTGTCCTGACGCTCGAGGATGTTCGTCTGGACGGCGCCGGACAACACAAACTCACGCGGCTGCGCAATTACGTTTACGTCGAATTTCCTGCACCGTTGCCGGCGGGAAAGAATGTCCGGCTGCTTTATTCGGGCGTGATTCACGCGGCCAACCCGTTCGACCTCAACGTCCACGACAAGGTCCTGCCGCAAGCCTTCTTTCTCACCGATTCCGATCTGCTGATCGCGCCGCGGCGCCTGTCCTGCTTCGGCGCGCCCCCGAAGGGGGGCTCGCGCCGTCCCGCGGCCTGCGAGAGCGAAAGCTACACGTTGAGCGACAAGGCCACAGGCACGATTCGGATTGTGGCTCCCGCCGGCTATACGTCCGTCGGTCCGGGGACGCGGACGGTCGCCGGCACGCAGTCGGTATTCCGGGTGAGTCCGCCGCAGTACAACCGCTTCGTCATTGCTTGCGCCCGTTTCGCGACGACGATCGTCCCCGCCGCCGCCGGCGAGCCCGCCATCGAGGTCTACCGCGCCAAGCGCGAGCCGGGTGCGCTCGCGGAGATCAGCAGGGCGGCGGTGGCGTTCTATCAGCAGCATTGGCCGCGCTACGGCCGGCCGGCGCTGACGATCCTCGAGACACCCGCTCCCTCGGGCGAGGCGGTCACGTTCGACAGTGTCGTCGCGCTCAGCGAGCGCATCGTGCAGACCCACGATCCGATTACGGGCGGAACGAGCAATCTCGCGGAATTCGTGCTCGCGCACGAGATCGCCCATGAGTGGTGGGGTTACCAGGCCGTACCGACGAAAGCGCCGGGAAGCTTGTTCGTGCTGGAGTCATTCCCGCAGTTCAGCGCCTACAAATACCTCGACCATCGAAAAATCCTCGACATCGACACCGCGCGCCGGAATGAGACGAAGTGGTACGAGCGGGCTCGGAAAAGCTCGAAGAAGGCTGAATCTCCGCTGGCCTCCCTCCAGTCGAGCGAGCTCGCACTCGCCTATCACAAGGGAACGCTGACCCTCCTTTCGCTGGACCAGACGACCGGTGGTGCGCTCATGCCGGCGTTCGGCAAAGTGCTGAGCCGCCACGGCTGTGATACCTGCCCTCCGGCCGCGCCACAGGAGATCGTCGCCAGCTTGATCTACGAGCTGCCCTCACCCGCCCAACCGAATGCACGCGCGCTGCTGTTCACCGTGAAGTGACTCGCATCGCTGCGCAGAGCACGTGTCGTTCGTAGTGCATGATCAACGGCATCGCGGCGGTGCTACCCTTACCCCCACCGGTCCTTTATGAGCGTTGCCCCTTTCCCCACGACGCGCCGTAGCGTCGTCATTGCGTTGGCGAGCGCGGACGCAGCCGAGCGGACGCGCGCGTTCGACACGCTGGTGGCGTGCTACTGGAAGCCGCTGTACAAGTACGCGCGCGTGGCGTGGCACCGGTCGCGGGAAGACGCGGAGGACCTGACGCAGAGCTTCTTCACGCGCGCGTTCGAGAAGGAATCGCTGGCCACGTACGACGGGGCGAAGGCGAGCTTTCGCACGTTCCTGCGGCTGCTGTTCGACCGGCACGTGTCGAACGACTGGAAGGCGGGGCAGCGGCTGAAGCGCGGGGGCGCGGAAGTGCATCTCGACTTCGAGGCCGCCGAGGCCGAGATCGGGCGCGACAGCGCTCCGGTCGCGCCGGATGAGTACTTCCATCGCGAGTGGGTGCGCAGCGTGTTCTCCGTCGCAGTGGAGCGCTTGCGTGCGGCGTGTGCGGTCGAGGGAAAGCAGACGCACTTTGCGATCTTCGAAAGGTACGACCTCGAGCGCGAACGGGAAACTTCGTACCGCGAGCTGGCCGCGCGATATGGCATCGCCGAGACGCAGGTGACGAACTACCTCGCCGCCATGCGCCGCCGCTTCCGCGAGCAGGTGCTGGAGGCGTTGCGAGAGGTCACGGCCACGGAGCGGGAGTTTCGTGCCGAAGCGCGTGCGCTCCTCGGAGGCTCGCGATGACGTGGCTCTCCGACGACACGCTCTCCCACCTGCAATACATCGCGGAGACGCCTGACCTCACCGGCACGCGCTATCAGCTCGTGCGCGAGCTCGGGCGCGGCGGGATGGGAGTGGTGTACGAGGTCCACGATCGGGAGCTCGACCGCAGCGTGGCCATGAAGGTGGTCGACGATCCGGCGCGCGGCGAGGCGCAGATCATCGCCGCGCTCGAACATCCCGGCATCGTGCCGGTGCACGACACGGGCGTGCTCGCCGACGGCCGTCTTTATTACACGATGAAGCTCGTGCGCGGCGTGCGGCTGGACGAGTGGAGGCGCGACCACCGGGGACGTACCGAGGCGTTGCGTCTCTTCACGCGCATCTGCGAGCCGGTCGCGTTCGCGCATGCGAACGGTGTCGTGCACCGCGACCTGAAGCCGGAGAACGTGATGGTCGGCGAGTTCGGCGCGGTGCTGGTGATGGACTGGGGCGTCGCGCGCACGGACGACGTCGAGCACGACCGCGTCATCGTCGGGACCCTCGGCTACATGCCGCCCGAGCAATCCCGCGGCGAGCGTGCCGACGCCCGCTCCGACATCTACGCCCTCGGCGCGATGCTGCAGTTCCTGCTGCACGGCGAACCCGTCCCGCGGCCACTGCAGGCGATCGTGCAGCGGGCCATGGCGAAGGAGCCGCGCGACCGTTACGCCGACGCGCGCGAGCTCGCGACCGACGTGCTGTGCTTTCTCGACGGCGAGCCGGTGAGCGCGTATCGCGAGAGCGTCTTCGAGCGCTCCGGCCGCTGGATCGGGCGGCATCGCGCGCTGCTGGCGATCGTCGCCGCGTACCTGGTCATGCGCGTGATCGTCTTTTTTTCGATGAAGCTCTAAAGGATTCCGGCGGAACGTTGAATCAAGCTGGTGGAGGAATGGATCGATGAACAAAGTACTGGTGGGATTGCTCGTCGGCGCCGTGCTCGGTGCCATCGATGGCTTGACGGCGTGGTTCACGCCGCAGGTGCGCGCGCAGATCCTGGAGATCGTCTTCTTCTCGACGATCAAGGGCGTGATCGCGGGCGTGGCGGCGGGGTGGTTCGCCCGCAAGGTGCAGTCGGTGCCGAAGGGGATAGCGTTCGGCTTCGCGGTCGGCCTGCTGCTCGCGTTCGCTGTCGCCGCGATGCCGGATCCGACGACGGGCGAGCATTACTGGTGGCAGATCATGGTCCCGGGCAGCCTGCTCGGCGGCGTGATCGGCTGGGCCACGCAGCGCTACGGCCGCCCCGCGAATGCGGGCCGCAGCCAGGCCGCAGCCGCGTTCATGTTCGTCCTCGCGCTCACCGGCGTGACCGCGTACGCGGACCACGACCACGCGGCGAAGCCGGCGGGTGCGAACGCGGCGTTCGAGAAGCTGAAAGCGCTGGCCGGCGATCACTCGCCGGCGATGATGACCGTGGACGGCGAGAAGACGAAGGTCGACTATCGCGTCACCGCCAACGGCACCGCGGTCATCGAGACCATGTTCGCCGGAGACCCGCACGAGATGGTGACGGTGTATTCGCTCGAGAACGATTCCGTCGCGGCGACGCACTACTGCTCCGGCGGCAACCAGCCGCGCATGAAGCTCAACACCGCGAAGTCGAACGCGAACGAGCTGGTCTTCGACTTCGTCTCCATCACCGGCAACGTGACGGACGGAGGCCACATCAAGGCGGTGCGGTTCCGCTTCGACGACAACACGGTCGAAGAGATCTGGTCGACGTCGAAGCAGGAAGATTATTTGCGGCTGTTCTACCCGGCGAAGTAACGAAGAACACCGCTGTCATCCTGAGCGAGGGGGTTGGGCGGGTGTGAAGCGAAGGACCCCCTTCCGACAGCGCGAGTCTCGTGCACCGCAGGGGGTCCTTCGCTTCACACCCGCCCTGCCGACCCCGCTCAGGATGACAGTGGTGCGAGCGCTACTTCGCGATCCAGACCGTCTTGATGTTCGTGAACTCGCGGATGCCGTAGACGCCGAGCTCGCGGCCGAAGCCGGAGTGCTTCGTGCCGCCGAACGGGATACGCGGGTCGGAGGCCACCATCGCGTTGACGAACACTTGCCCTGATTCGATGTCCGCGATGAAGCGCTCCGTCTCCGCGGGGTCGTTGGTCCAGACGCTCGCGCCGAGGCCGAAGATGGTGGCGTTGGCGAGCTGCACCGCCTCTTCCGCGCTCTTCACGCGGAACAGCGACGCAACCGGACCGAACGTCTCCTCGGCGTATGCCGGCGCGTTCTGCGGAATGTCGCGCAGTACCGTCGGCGCGTAGAAGTTCCCGCGGTCGCGCAGGCGCTTGCCGCCCGTCAGCAGCGTCGCCCCCGCCTTCACGCTCGCGTCGACCTGCTTCGCGATGTCGTCGACGATCTGCGGTGTGGCGAGCGGTCCCACGTCAGTCGACCCCTCCAACGGATCGCCGACCTGCAGCGCTTCCATCGCCGCGACGAACCGCTGTTCGAACTCGTCCGCGATCTCCTCGTGCACGATGAAGCGCTTGGCCGCGATGCACGACTGGCCGTTGTTGACGATGCGCGCCTTGATGCCGGTCTTCACCGCCGTCTCGAGATCGGCAGACGGCATGACCACGAAGGGATCGCTCCCGCCGAGCTCCAGGACGCTCTTCTTGATCCGCTTCGCCGCGCTCGAGGCGACGCTTGCGCCGGCCGGCTCGCTGCCGGTGAGCGTGGCAGCTTTCACCCGCTCGTCATCCAGCAGCGCCGCGACCTTGTCCGAGCCGATGAGCAGCGTCTGGAACTCGCCGTGGTCGAAGCCGGCCTCGCGCAGGATGTCCTCGATCAGTAGCGCGCACTGCGGCACGTTCGAGGCGTGCTTGAGCAGGCCGACGTTGCCGGCCATCAGCGCGGGAGCGGCGAAACGGAACACCTGCCAGAACGGGAAGTTCCACGGCATCACGGCCAGCACGACGCCGAGCGGATCGAAGCGGACGTAGCTCTCCTGCGCGTCGGTTGCGATGTGCTCCGGCGCGAGGTACTGCTCCGCGTGCTGCGCGTAATGGCGGCAGACGTTCGCGCACTTGCGCACCTCGGCCACCGCCGCCGCGAGCGGCTTTCCCATCTCCAGCGTGATCGTCCGCGCCAGCGAATCCGCACGCTCCTCCAGGATCTCGGCCGCCCTGCGCATGCGCTGCGCCCGCTCGTCGAAGCTGCGGGCGCGGTTGACGGTGAATGCCTCCGCCGCCTTCTGCAGCTTCTGCTCGACGTCCGCGCTCGTGAGCGCTTCGAACGTCGCGAGGACTTCTCCGGTCGCGGGGTTCACGCTGGCAATCGTCATGGCGGGAAAATCATATACAGGGAGCGGAGGCGGCGGGAGGATGGCCACGCGCCCGCGCGTCTTCTTCACGTAAACGATGGTCGCGGCCACCAGCAGCGCATCGGCGACGAACATCAGCACGCCCGCCTCGGGTCCGAAGGCGCCGCCGGTGAGAAACGGCGGGCCGGTAGCCTCGGTATCAATGACCGGCTTCACCAGCAGCTGGCCGCTCACCGGAAACCCGAGGATCGCGCCCTGCATGAAGTTCCAGCTGGTGTGCGCGCCCATGGAGATGGCGAGCTGCCGCGTCAGCAGCACCGGAATCGCGAGCGCCACACCGGTAACCACGAGATTGAACGTACTGATCGATGATGCGTTCGGATTGCCGGCGTGCATCATGCCGAAGATCGTCGACGTGATCGCGGTCGCGAGGAATGCCGGTACAGCCGGATGCAGGCGGCTGAAGCGGAACATCTCTTCGAGATTGACGAGCAGCCCACCCCGGGACGTCAGCTCTTCGCCGAAGCCGACGCAGAGATGCACGAGGAAGTCGACCAGCAGGCCGATGGCGATCGCGGAGGTGAGCTGGATCGATTCGATCTCGATCCAGCCGCCGGCACGGAGCACGCCGAAGACGAACGTCATCTGCAGCGCGCCGAAGGCCAGTCCGACCAGGTAGTCGCGCCCCCAGGAGCGGTCGAGACGCAGGCCGTAGTCGGCGATCGGACGGTGGTCCATGCGGCGCGCAAGCAAACGCGCGGCGATCAGCGCCGCGGTGCACATGAGGAGGGTGAAGGGCAGGTGACTGTCCGCCTCTCCCTCGCGCAGTGCCTCGCCGCCGAGGGCGGAGTCGATGCCGATGGCAGGAAGCATCAGCAGAAGCAGCACGACGAACCACGCGCCGCTGTGAACCAGCGCTCGCCACGCCGGGCGCGGGCGGGCCGGATCGTCAGGGCTGAAGAAGAGCGTGCGCATCGGCCGGTTTACGCGCATGCGCACGCAAGGGTTTACAACACGTACCGCGAGAGGTCTTCGTCCTTGATCACGCCTTCGAGCACGCGCTGCACGTACGCCGCGTCGATCGCCACTTCCTGCCCGCCCATATCGGTGGCCTCGAACGACAGCTCGTCGAGGAGGCGCTCGAGGATCGTATGCAGCCGGCGCGCGCCGATGTTCTCCGTCTTCTCGTTCACCAGCGCGGCGTAGCGGGCGATCTCGCGCACCGCGTCGTCATGGAACGTGAGCGTGACCCCCTCGGTGCCGAGCAGCGCCACGTACTGCGTGGTCAACGCGTTCTTCGGCTCGCGCAGGATGCGCTCGAAATCGTTCTCGGTCAGCGACTCGAGCTCGACGCGGATCGGAAAGCGGCCCTGCAGCTCGGGGATCAGGTCCGACGGCTTCGACACGTGAAACGCGCCGGCGGCGATGAAGAGGATGTGGTCCGTCTTCACCATCCCGTACTTCGTGTTGACGGTCGTCCCTTCCACGATCGGCAGGAGGTCGCGCTGCACGCCTTCGCGCGAGACGTCGGGACCGTTCGCGGCATTCTGGCGCCCGGCGATCTTGTCGATCTCGTCGAGGAACACCATCCCGCTCTGCTCCACCCGGTCGATCGCCTCGCGGGCCACGTTCTGCTGGTCGAGCAGCTTCTCCGCTTCTTCCTGGATCAGGATCTCTCGCGCGTCGCCGAGGCGCATCTTCTTGCGCTTGGTCTTGTTGCCGAAGAGGCCGCCCATCATGTCCTTGACGTTGACGCCCATCTCTTCCACGCCCTGCGGCGTGAAAATCTCGAACGACGGGAAGCCCCCCTGGTCCTTGATGTCGACCTCGATCTCGCGTTCGTCGAGCTTTCCCTCGTCGAGCCAGCGTCCGAGCTTCTCCCGCGTCTCGGCCGACGAATCCTCGGGCTCCGGACCGGACACGAACGCCGGTCGCGCGCGCGGCGGTCGGGAGTCGGGGAGGAGGATGTCCAGGATGCGCTCGCGGGCGTTCTTCTCCGCGGTCTCGCGGACCATCTTGTTCTTCTCGTCCTTGACCAGCTTCACGCCGATCTCGGTGAGGTCGCGCACGATCGATTCGACGTCGCGGCCGACGTAGCCGACCTCGGTGAACTTCGACGCTTCGATCTTGAGGAACGGCGAGCGCGTCAGCCGCGCCAGCCGGCGCGCGATCTCGGTTTTGCCGACGCCGGTCGGCCCGATCATGATGATGTTCTTCGGCGCGATCTCGTCGCGCATGTCCGCCGGCAGCTGCTGCCGGCGCCAGCGGTTGCGCAGGGCGATGGCCACCGCGCGCTTCGCGGCGCGCTGGCCGACGATGTACTTGTCGAGCTCGCGGACGATTTCCTTCGGGGTGAGACGCTCCGCGTCCAGCGCGGAGTCGTCGAGAGAGGACGGCAATTGGATGACCATGGATTTCAAAGGGTTTCGACGGTGATGTGGTCGTTGGTGTAGATGCAGATCTCCGAGGCGATGCGCAGCGACTCCTCGGCCACCTGCGCCGCGGTCATCGGCGTGTGCTTGACGAGGGCGCGGGCGGCGGCGAGGGCGAACGAACCGCCGGAGCCGATGGCCAGGATGCCGTCGTCCGGCTGGATGAGATCGCCGGTGCCGGAGATCAGATAGGCGCGCTCCGAGTTCGCGACGATGAGCATCGCCTGGAGCTGGCGCAGGTATTTGTCCATCCGCCAGTCCTTCGCGAGCTCGACCACGGCGCGCTCCATGTTGCCGCGGTACTCCTCGAGCTTCGCCTCGAAGCGGGAGTAGAGCGCGAACGCGTCCGCCGCGGAACCGGCAAAGCCGGAGAGAATCTTGTCGTGGTAGAGGCGCCGGACCTTGGCCGCGCCATGCTTCATGACCGTGTTGCCCACGGTGACCTGCCCGTCGCCGGCCATCGCCACCTGGCCATCACGGCGGACGCAGATGACGGTCGTTGCGTGAATGACCATTTCGTCCATCCGGGGGATCGTATCGCACCTGCCGTGGTCCGGTTTGGAGTGCGGTGACCGCAGTCACCGCTTTGACTAACTACGGCAGCGACGGAAAGTCCCGCGGCACCGGCGCCACCAGCGTCTCACCGAAGTACCGGTGCCCCAGCTTCCAGGCGTGCAGCAGCATCCGCGGGGCGGACATCGTCGAGCCGTACCGGCGGTCGCCGACCACCGGGCGCTCGATGGAGCGGAGGTGGATGCGGATCTGGTGCATGCGGCCGGTGAGGATCTCGCATTCGAGGAGCGTCATGCCGTCGAGCTGCGTCAGCGGGCGGACGATGGTGTGGGCGTCCTTGCCTCCGATCGCCGACTCGATGGTGGTCTCTTTTTCGATCGACCCTTCCGCCACGGCGAGATACGTCTTCGAGATCTCGCGCGAGGCGAAGAGCGCCGACAGCTCCGCCGCGGCCCGATGCCGCTTCGCGAAGACCACCGCTCCGCTGGTCTGCGTGTCGATGCGGTGGACGACGAAGATCATCCCGTAGCGCAGCCGCAGCAGCTCCTCGAGGGAGCGCTGATTCCGCCCCCGCACCGGCGAGGTGGACATCCCGGGAGGCTTGTCGATCGCGATCCAGTCGAGCGTCTCGCGGAGCACGGTCAGGTCGGTGAGCTCCTCGACGATCACGATGCGGTCGCGGTCGCTCACCTCGCGCGAGGCCACGCCGACCGGACGATCGTTCACTAAAACGCGCTTTTGTGAAATGAGCTCCCGCGCCTTGCGGCGCGAGAGCTCGGGATAACGTGCGGCGATGGCCTGATCCAGCCGCAAGCGGCTACTTCCTGACCATCCGCTCCGGCTTCGCGGGCGCCGCCGGCTCTCCCCCCTCGATCACGTGCAGCTCGGGACCGCCGATGCCGAGGAGGCGGCGGACCTTCACCTCGATCTCGCTGGAGAGGTCGGCGTTCTCGCGGATGAAGAGCTTCGCGTTCTCGCGTCCCTGGCCGAGGCGGACGTCGCCGTAGGAGAACCAGGAGCCCGACTTCTCGATGATCTTGTGCTCGATGCCGAAGTCGAGGAGCTCGCCGGTCTTGGAGATCCCCTCGCCGTAGCCGACGTCGAACTCCGCCTGGCGGAATGGTGCCGCGACCTTGTTCTTCACGACCTTGACCTTGACGCGGGAGCCGACCACTTCCTCCCCTTCCTTGATCTGGTTCGTGCGGCGGATGTCGAGGCGGACCGACGAGTAGAACTTCAGCGCCCGGCCGCCGGTGGTGGTCTCGGGATTGCCGAACATCACGCCGATCTTCTCGCGGATCTGGTTGATGAAAATCATAGACGTTTTTGACTTCGCAAGAATGGCTGTTAATTTGCGCATCGCCTGCGACATCAATCGTGCCTGTAAACCTACATGAGAATCGCCCATCTCGCCTTCGAGCTCGGCGCGCGGCACGAGCGCGGCCACCGAGTCGATGACGATCACGTCGATCGCACCGGAGCGCACCAGCACCTCGGCGATCTCCAGCGCCTGCTCGCCCGAGTCGGGCTGCGACACGAGGAGGTTGTCGACGTCGACGCCCAGCTTCTTCGCGTACTCGGCGTCGAGCGCGTGCTCCGCGTCGATGAACGCCGCCAGCCCGCCGGCGCGCTGCGCCTCGGCGATGATGTGCAGCGAGAGGGTCGTCTTACCGGAAGACTCCGGTCCGAAGATCTCGATGATGCGGCCGCGCGGCACGCCGCCGACCCCAAGGGCCGCGTCGACACCGATCGAGCCGGTGGAGATCGCCGCGATCGGGATGAACTCCTTCGCGCCGAGGCGCATGATCGAGCCTTTACCGAACTGGCGCTCGATCTGCGAGAGTGCCGTTTCGCATGCTTTCAACTTATCAGAGGGGACAATGGCCATCAGCCTGCTCCTTCATTCTTTTTCCCGGAGCTGGTTGCCGAGTAGAGGCGCGGGAAAAGGGTCGATTCGACGGTCATACGTGTGGTGCAGCGAGTGTACGACGGCGGTATTAGGCGTGCAAGAAAGTGCGCGAAACCGTACTGTTAGCTCGATAAAATCTACAACGCGGAGAATGCTATGAAGCTTTCCTTGATGGCGGCTCTTTTGATGATGTCGTGTACGACCGCGCAAACTTCGGCCCCCGCCACCCCCTGGCGGATGGGAATCACGACCTCCGGCGGGATCACCGGACGCGGCAATGGCAGCTGGGCGATCAACTCCGACGGGAAGGTGGAGATCACGGCCTTCGGCGGCAGGAGCTGCACCTTCGATGCGACGGCCGAGGAGCTGACGCGATTCACGAACCTGCTGGCGAAGGCGCGCAGGGATCAGTGGAAGGAGTCCTACGCGCCGGAGGACCGCTGCTGCGACCGCATCGAGTACATCCTGACGATCGATGAAGCAGGCTCGCAGCGGACGGTGGAGTGGATCGACGATCCCCTCCCGATGCCGGCGGACCTCACCGCCATCGTGAACGCGATGTCGGGCGTGGCGCCGAGCCTCCGGACCGAGTACGGGGAGAAGTGCAGATAGAATGATGTCTTGCGACATCTGATCCTCGCCTCTCTCCTCTTCTTCGCCTCGACCGCTCACGCGCAGCTCACAGCCGACTTCAAAAACTGGCTGAGCGCGAACGGCTACTCGTCGTACAACTTCGACCGCGCGGACGTGGCGGGCGGGAGCTACGGCGGGCGCACGTACGCCGGGCAGCCGGTCGTGAACCAGCCCGTGATCTTCATCCACGGCAACTCGGACTCCGCCCTCGGCACGGGCTCGTCGCTGGCTACCGGCTGGTCCTCGAGCATCAGTTACTTCCAGTCGCAGGGCTACACCTCGGCCGAGCTGTACGCGACGACCTGGGGCCCGGCCAGTGCGGCGTTGTCGTCGCAGCAGTACCACTCGAAGGACAACCTGACGCGCCTGCGCGCGTTCGTGCTGGCCGTGAAGGCGTACACCGGCGCGACGAAGGTCGACATCGTGACCCACTCGATGGGTGTGACGCTCGCCCGGAAGGTGATCAAGGGAGGCGCGGCCTCCGACTCCCTCGCCGGCGGCAGCTACAACCTCGGCGCGTCGCTGACCACCTCCGTCGATACGTTCGTCGGCATCGCGGGAGCGAACCGCGGCCTCACCACCTGCTACATGACCGGCCCCACGACGCCCACCTGCGGCTCGACGAACGGCCTCTACCCCGGCTACCTCGTCGGCGGCTTCGGTCCGTACGGAGTGTCGTCATTCCTGGTCGACCTCGCGGGCGCCAGCCACTACGAAGGGTCGTACGTCTACACGATCTGGTCGAGCGCGGACGAGGTGATCGGCTACGGGACGGTCGTCTACGGCACGTCCACCTGCCGCATCCCCGCCCAGAACGGCGAGAAGACGTTCAGCGGCTACCCCTACGGCCACATCGGCTCGAAGGACCAGACCGGCTACTACCAGTGGCGCATGGTGAAGTACCACGCCACGAACTAGGCACGGAGAACCGACCGGGGGCCTCCGGCGGGCCGGTGTGACCGGCAGCACTGGTCGCCCAAGGCTGAACGCACGCCTCTCGCACGAAGCGCCGTCCGTGCGCAAACAAATGCCGCCGGTCACACCGGCCCGCCGGAGGCCTCTCGTCGGCTCTCCGTGGGCCGAAGTCACGCCGCGATATCGCCCAAGGCGGCCCGGATCTTTTTCAGATCCTCCACGAACCGCTCCCGTTCCACGCGCCGCGCTTCATCGGACGGCGCGCGGAGGATCGAGGACGGGTGCACCGTCGCCGTCACGTACTCCGCCAGGTCGGAGGGGACGAACAGGCCTCTCTGCACCGACACCTTGAACTTCGGGCTGATGACCGCCTGGGCGGCGGTCGCGCCGAGGCAGATGATCGCGCGGGGCTTGATCACGTCGATCTCCGACTGGAGCCAGGGGCGGCAGGCGGTGATCTCCACCGCGTTCGGCTTCTTGTGGATGCGGCGCTTGCCGCGCGGCTCCCATTTGAAATGCTTGACGACGTTCGTCACGTAGACCTTGCCGCGATCGATCCCCGCCTCCTCCAGCGACTGGTCGAGCAACGCGCCGGCGGGGCCGACGAAGGGGCGACCGGAGAGGTCTTCCTTGTCTCCCGGCTGCTCGCCGACGAACATGATCAGCGAGCGCTGTTTCCCCTCGCCGAACACCGTCTGCGTCCCGATCTTCCAGAGATCGCAGGCGGTGCATTCGGCGGCCACCGCGCGCAGCTTGTTCAGCGTCGGGCGGGGCGGAATGAGCGGTGCGGCCGTCCGGAGCTCCACGCACCGAGGCCAAGCATGCGACGTGCCGCGGGTACAATCCAGCCATGCTCAACAGGCGTGAATTTCTCGAGCTGGCCGGACTGGCCACGCTCGCGCAGGCGTCCTGCGTCTCGATGCGCGAGCGCGGCGCGTGGGTGAACGACATCCATTCGCAGCTCAATCGCACCTGGGTCTCGAACGTCGTACGGCCGGAATCGCTCGAGGAGCTGCGCCGCGCGATCGGCCGCGGCCCGATCTGCGTAGCGGGCGGACGGCATGCGATGGGCGGACAGCAGTTCGCGTCGAACGCCACGCTCCTGGACATGAACGGCATGAAGCGCGTCCTCGGCGTCGACGAGGCGGCGGGGATCGCCGACGTCGAGGCGGGGATCCAGTGGCCGGAGCTGATCGCCGCGTTGCGCCCGACGAAGTGGGGCATCCGGCAGAAACAGACCGGCGCGGACCGGCTATCGATCGGCGGCGCGATCGCCGCGAACGCGCACGGGCGCGGGCTGACCATGAAGCCGTTCGTCGAGGACGTGGAATCGTTCACGCTCGTCGACGCGCAGGGCGAGCTGCTCGAGTGCAGCCGCACGAAGAACCGCGAGCTCTTCTCGCACGCGATCGGCGGCTATGGCCTGTTCGGTGTCGTCACCTCGGTGCGCCTGCGCCTCTCACAAAGGCAGCCGGTGCAGCGCGTCGTCGAGGTGCAGGACGTCGAGACGGTCATGCGCGCGTTCGAGTCGCGCATCGCGGAGGGGTTCCTCTACGGCGACTTCCAGTTCTCCATCGACGACGCCTCCCCCGACTTTTTGCGCAAGGGCGTCTTCTCCTGCTACCGGCCGGTCTCGCAGCAGCCGCCGGAGGCGCAGGCGGAGCTGAAGCCCGAGGACTGGATGCGCCTTCTCTATCTCGCGCATGCGGACAAAAAGCAGGCCTTCGAGCGCTACGTCGGGTACTACCTCTCGACGTCGGGGCAGGTGTACTGGTCGGACGAGCATCAGCTCAGCTTCTATCCGGACGACTACCACCGCGCGCTCGATCCGCTGCTCCGCACCGCGCGGGCAACCGAGATGATCACCGAGCTCTATGTGCCGCGCACGCGGCTGGCCGATTTCATGGCCGCCGCCGGCGAAGACCTGCGCAGGCGGAAAGAGAACGTGGTCTACGGCACGGTGCGCCTCATCGAGCGCGACGACGAGACCGTGCTGCCGTGGGCGAAGCAGTCTTATGCCTGCGTCATCTTCAACCTCCACGTGGAGCACGGGCCGGAGGGAGAAGCGCGGGCCGCGGACGCGTTCCGTGCGCTGATCGACGTGGCGCAGGAGCGCGACGGCAACTACTTCCTCACCTATCACCGCTGGGCCACGCGCGAACAGGTTGAGCGCGGGTACCCTCGCTTCGCGGAGTTCCTCCGCGAGAAGCGGCGCGCTGACCCGCAACTCCGCTTCACCAGTGACTGGTACCGGCATCATGCGGAGATGTTCGGCGCGTGACCATCCACGAGCCGATGACGCTCGCCACCGACTACATGCTCGCCATCGCCGCGGCGGTGTTCGCCGCGAAGCTCCGCGGGAGCCACCGGATGTGGGCGCTCGCCTTCGCGTTCACCGCCCTCGGCTCCTTCCTCGGCGGGACGTATCACGGCCTGTTGCAGTCGCCGGCGCTCTGGAAGACAGTCGTTTACGCGATCGGGATCGCCAGCTTTTTCCTGCTGGTCGGCTCCGGACGCGCATTCGCGCTCATCGCCACCGTCAAGCTGGTCGCCTACTGCAGCTGGATGATCTTCCACGACGGATTCGAATGGGTGATCGCCGACTACGGGATCACGCTGCTGCTGGTCGGCATCGCCGCCCTGCTGCGGCGCGACGGGTCGGGCTCCTGGATCTGGGGCAGCATCGCCGTCTCGGTCGGCGCCGCGCTGGTCCAGCGGAGCGGCTTCACGCTGCACCGCCACTTCAACCACAACGACCTCTATCACGTGATCCAGCTCGCGGCCCTCTGGCTGCTGTACCGCGGCGGGCGCGCTATGACGTCAGCGACAGCCCCACCGACGACCCCACCCACGTGAACTGCTTGTTGAAATCGACTCCCAGCATCTTGCCGCGCGAGAGGCGCACCAGGTTCTGCGCGAGGATCGGCTTCGGCTCGTCGTCCGGCCGGAGGAACATCATCCGGATCTCGATCTTCACGCCGCCGCCGTCGATGGCGCGCAGCGCCGGCTCGTACTCGATCTTCTCCTGCAGGCACCAGGCGTGGCGCTCGATCTCCGGAATCCCGTCCACATCGGCGCGCGTCGGCTCCACGTTCACGCCGCCGCCGGCGAAGGAGAAGAGCGGCTTGAGCACGTAGCGTGAGAGATCGTCGGGCACCGGATCGAGGTCGGAGACGAACGTCGCCCGCGGCACCGAGGGGTGATCGAGGAACGGCAGCGAATACTTCGACCAGACCCAGTACCAGTTCGGGTGCGGCGCCCACTCCACGTCGAGCTCCTCGCGGTGGTCGAACGGCAGCTCGACGCGCTTGTTGATCAGCTCATCGAACACGACCCGGTTGTAGATGCGCTTCACCTCGTCGTTGCCGCGATAGAGCTTGTTCCCCACCTTCTTCAGCATGGTCGGGTCGACCGCATCGACGCCGAAGAGCAGCTTCGTGGCCGAGAAGTCAGGGAAGGTCTTCTGCCGCGGCGGGTCGATGTCCATCAGGATCACTTCCGCCGGATCGTGCCTGCCGACGATCGTGCGGCGGGCGAGCTCGATGAAGGCGCTGCGGTCGTAGCCGGAGTACCAGCACGACCAGTCGACGTCCAGACCATCCATCTCGGCCAGCGTGTCTCTCCACGCATCCCGCTGCACGATCTGCAGCGCGGTAAGAGACGGGAAGCCCTGCAGCTCGATGAGCTTCGGGACCAAGTCACCGCTCTCGTCGCGCACGACAGCGAAGTCGACCTGCGCGAGGTTCGGGAGCGCGTCCATCCCGGGCGTGTTCCAGCGTTCCGGGATCGCCGCCTTCATCTTCTCGATCAGCGCGGGATTCGAGAGCTGCTCCACGATTGCGTTCGCGCTCTCGACCGCCTTCGCCTTGAAATCGTCGGAGAGGAACAGCGGCGTCTCCGCGAGACGGAACTCGAACTCCGTCTCCAGGCGCGAGGAGAGCGTGCGCTGATAGAAGTCGTAGAGCTCGGGAGTGAACTGGCGGTTGAAAAGCTCTCGGAAACGCGCGTCCATGCGGTTAGATCCTTCGCTTCGCTCAGGATGACGGCTGCGCCGTCATTTCTTTTTGAGCTCGGTCAACACGAGCTTCGCGACCGCCTTCAGCGTATCGAAGACGCCGGTGCCGTTCATGGCCACCGCTTCGAACGTCGGTTCCCCTTTGAAGTTCAGCCTCTGGTACATCTCGTCCATCGGCAGCGCGGTCGGGAGGTCGCGCTTGTTGAACTGGAGGACGTAGGGGACGTTCTTCAGCTCGTACCCCTGCTCCTTGAGGTTCTTCTCCAGGTTGACCAGCGACTCGACGTTCGCCTCCATGCGCGCATCCTGCGAGTCGGCGACGAAGACCACGCCGTCGACGCCCTTGAGGATCAGCTTACGGGAGGCGTCGTAGAACACCTGGCCGGGGACGGTGTAGAGGTGGAAGCGGGTCTTGAACCCGCGCACCGTGCCGAGGTCGAGGGGGAGGAAGTCGAAGAAGAGAGTGCGGTCGGTCTCGGTGGCGAGGGAGATCAGCTTCCCCTTCGCCTGCGGGTTCGTCTTGTCGTAGATCCACTGCAGGTTGGTCGTCTTGCCGCACAGACCGGGCCCGTAATAGACGATCTTGCAGTTGATCTCCCGTGCCGCGTAGTTGATGAACGTCATGGGTGAACTATTCGCTGAACAGGCTGTCGATGTCTTCGTCGGTGATCTCGGCGAACGGCGAGTCGAAGCGGTTGGCCATCGAGCCGCGATCCGCTTCCGACTTCTGGATCAGCACCTCGAAGGTACGCTCGAGCTCCTGCGACGCTTTCTTCACGCGCAGCCGGACCAGGCCGAGCGACGACTTCTCGTCGAAGATCACGACGAGGATCACGCGCTGGGCGACCAGGGAGATATGGATGTTGTCCTTCTCCCCTTCATGGAAGAGGATCGAGAACTCTTTTTCGCCGATCAGCTTCGCCAGGCCGTCCGTCGCGGCGACGTTGCCGGCCGTCAGCGAGGCGAGCGAGGTCGCGTCGACGCCGCGCATATCGCCCTGGACGGCGATCTGCTGGCCATTCTTGTCGACCAGAAAAACGATCTTCGAGTTGGAGTCGACCTGCAGACGCTGGAGGATGTCCTTGATCTGCTGGTACTCCTCCTCGTACATCACGAGATCAGGAGAAGCCATTCATTCTCACCGTGTGTGCCCGGGGACGGGGACGCAGATGTATAGCACAGCCTGCGTTTCCAACCTAGCGGTTGATTTGCATAGAGTCTCTCCATGAACGCACAGCAAAGCGGCACCTTTCTCATCGGCGGCGACCTCCCCGTCCACCGCCTCGGCTTCGGCGCGATGCGCATCACCGGCCGCGGCGTCTGGGGTCCGCCCGCCGACGAAGCGGAGGCCCTGGCAGTCCTGCGCCGGGCGGTCGAGCTGGGAGTGAACTTCATCGATACGGCCGAGTCCTACGGTCCGCACGTCAGCGAAGAGCTCATCGCCCGCGCCCTCCACCCGTATCGCGACGGACTCGTGATCGCAACCAAAGGCGGCCTCGATCGCACCGGTCCGAACCAATGGCCGGTGGACGGCCGTCCGGAGCGCCTGCGCGAAGAGCTCGACGGCAGCAAAAAGCGCCTGCGCCTCGACCGCATCGACCTCTATCAACTGCATCGCATCGACCCGAACGTCCCGGAGGACGAACAGTTCGGCTTCCTCCGCGACGCGCAGCAGGCCGGCGAGATCCGCCACATCGGTCTCTCCGAGGTGACGGTCACGCAGATCGAGCGCGCGAAACAGTTCTTCGAGGTGACCACGGTCCAGAACCGCTACAACCTCGCGGACCGCGAATGGGAAAGCGTCGTCGACTACTGCGAACGCGAAACCATCGGCTTCATCCCCTGGTTCCCGCTGGCGGTCGGCAAGCTCGCCGAGGGAAGCGGCCCCCTGGCGCGCATCGCCAAGGCCCACGACGCCGAGCCGGCCCAGATCGCCCTCGCCTGGCTCCTGAAGCGCTCGCCGGTCATGCTGCCCATCCCCGGGACGTCGAAGGTGAAGCATCTCGAGGAGAACATGAAGGGAGCGGAGATCACGCTGACGGACGAGGAGTTCGAAAAGATCAGCAGGGCCTAGTTTGGAGTGCGGTGACCGCAGTCACCGCTTTGACTTCGGCAGCCGCAGCTGCCGCCTCGCGCGGTCGGTGTCACAGGCACACAGGAAAAGCGGTGACTGCGGTCACCGCACTCCAAACCGCTGGCGCGCGTACCCCTAGATCTCCCGCCGCCCCTCCAGCGCCTTCGACATCGTGACCTGATCCGCGTACTCCAGATCCCCGCCGACCGGGAGGCCGAAGGCGAGGCGGGTGGTGCGGACGCCGATGGGGCGGAGCTGCTGCGCGATGTAGAGCGCGGTCGCTTCCCCCTCCACGTTCGGGTTCGTGGCGATGATCACCTCGCGCGGGGAGGTCGACTGCACCCGCTTCGTCAGGCCCGCCACGTCGATGTCCTGCGGGCCGATTCCCTTCAGCGGCGAGAGCGCGCCGAGGAGGACGTGGTAGACGCCCTTGAAATCGCGCGTCTGCTCGATCGTCTGGATGTTGAACGCCTCCTCGACCACGCAGATCACCGACGGGTCGCGGCGTGCGTCCGTGCAGATCGCGCACGGCTCGACGTCCGTCATGTTGTTGCAGACCGAGCAGCGGAAGATCTTCGTCTTCACGTCGAGGATCGCGGTCGCCAGCGACTCCGCCTCGGCCGCGGGGCGTTTGAGGATGTGGTACGCGAGCCGTTGCGCCGACTTGCCGCCGACGCCCGGGAGCTTGGTCAGCTCGTTGATGAGGTTCGCGAGCGGGGGCGCCGTCATCTAGAAGCCGGGGATCTTCATCCCGCCGGTCATGGCGCCCATCGACGACTGCATTTCCTCGTCGACCTTGCGCGCTGCTTCGTTGACGGCGGCTTTGACGAGGTCCTGGAGCATCTCCACATCCTCGGGATCGACTGCTTCCTTGTCGATGATGATGGAGAGCAGCTCCTTGTTGCCCGACATCTCGGCCTTGACCATGCCGCCGCCGGCGGTGCCCTCGACGCGGATCGAGGTCATCTGGCGCTGCATCTGTTCCTGCATCTGCTGCGCCTGCTTCATCAGTTGTTTGATGTTCATCGTTTCTCCTTCACGAGCTCGCCGCCGAGGTGCTTGCGGAATGAGCTGACGACAGGATCGTCGCGGAGCGGCGTCGGCTTGTCGTCGGCCCGGTGGCCGGGGGTGGGTGCGGGTTCAGCGGATCCGACGCGCGTCTCGACCGTCATCTTCTCGCCGTACAGCTCCGAGGCGATCTGCGCGATCGCGTCCTTGGCATCGCCGACCGTGTCGGCCTGGAACGAATCCTCGAAGAGGAAGGTGAGCTTGTTGCCGTTGCGCTCCATCGTGGCCGCGGCCAGGTAGCCGCCGACGAGTGGGCGTTTCTGGCGGACTTTTGCGATGAGGTCGGTCGGCTCGGCTGAGGACTGTTGTCGGTTGTCGGTGGTCGGTTGTCTGTCGGGTTGGGGTTTGCTGTCTGGCGGAGCGCTTTGCGGTGCGGCCTGGCGGGGGCGTGCAGCCGGCGCCGGTGCTGGTGCGCTCATGTTCCCGGCGATGACCTGCTCGACGGATTTCAGTCTCGGGAAGGTGGCCGCTTTCAGCAGCGCGATCTCGACGGCCAGTCTCTGGTGCTCGGCGCGGTTGACGGTTTCGTCGTCGCGGAGGAGGAGGTTCGCGATGCGGAGGAGGTCCGTGTAGGAGAACTGTTCCGCGGCGGTGCGCAGAACCGGGAGGTCTTCCGGCGCGACGGCGAGGATCTGCTCGTTCGCGCCGCCGGCCAGGAGCAGGAGGTTGCGCACGAAGTTGAGCAGGTCGCGGTACAGCATCTTGAAATCGCGGCCGGTGTCCGCCGCTTCCTGCAGCGAGTCGAGCACGCCGGCGTGCTCGCCCTGCGCGATGTAGGTCGTGACGCGGGCGAAGAAGTTCGTCTCCGAGAGGCCGAGGATCGTGGCCACGTCGGTGACGCTGATGGAGCGGCCGGAGAACGCGATGATCTGGTCGAGGAGCGAGAGCGAATCGCGGACGCTTCCCTCGCCGCGGCGGGCCACGATTTCCAGGGCCGCACGCTCCGCCTCGATCCCCTCGGCCTTGCAGATGCGCTCGAGCTGCCCGATCAGGTCCTGCAGCTCGATCTTGCGCAGGATGAACTTCTGCACGCGGGAGAGGATGGTCTGCGGGACCTTGTGCATCTCCGTCGTCGCGAACATGAAGATCACGTGCGGCGGCGGCTCTTCGATGAGCTTCAGGAGCGCGTTCCACGAGGCGCCGGAGAGCATGTGCGCCTCGTCGATGATGAAGATGCGGTAACGGTCGCGCGCGGGCTGGAACTGCGAGACGTCGCGGAGCTCGCGGACGTTGTCGACGCCGGTGTACGTCGCGGCATCGATCTCCCGCACGTCCATGTCGATCCCCTCGGTGATCTCACGGCACATCGTGCAGGTGTTGTCCGGCTCGATCGACGGGCCGGAGGCGCAGTTCAGCGCTTTCGCGAGGATGCGTGCGGTGGTCGTCTTGCCCACGCCGCGGACGCCCGAAAAGAGGTAGGCGTGATGGATGCGGCTGCCCTCGATCGCGTTCTGGAGCGTGCGAACCGCCGTCTCCTGGCCGACGACGTCGTCGAACGTCTGGGGGCGGTATTTGCGCGCGAGAGCCTGATAGGACATGCGGCGTGAGTATATCGGGGGAGAAGCGGAAAACCCGCTGAGAAGAGCCCAGGCCTGACTGTGTCACGCAGGGAAAGCACCTTATCGCTGCTTCCTTCCGGACCTGACGAGGTTCGGTGCGCCTGCTGCACAGGACCCGGGCTCATCCCAGCGGGCTGTCGATACGCAACATTCGATGAATCACGCGGTCCGCGCGTGCTGGCGGAGAGAGTGGGATTCGAACCCACGGTACGGGTTAACGTACACACGCTTTCCAAGCGTGCGCCTTAAGCCACTCGGCCATCTCTCCGTGGGAGAAAGCACTACCTGCGCAACCGAATGGCGGAGAGGGAGGGATTCGAACCCTCGATACCCGTGAAGGTATAACGGTTTTCGAGACCGCCGCGTTCAACCACTCTGCCACCTCTCCGTTCGGTCGCGCTGGCGCAGTTTCCGGAAGAACTCCTGGAGCATCTCCCGCGAGCGCTCTTCCATGAAGCCGCCTTCGAGCTGAAGACGATGGTTGAGCCGCGGGTCCTGCACCAGGTTGCCGAGGGAGCCGCAGAAGCCTGCCTTGGGATCGTATGCCGCGAAGACCAGTCGGTCGACGCGGGCATTGACCAGCGCGCCGGCGCACATGGCGCAGGGCTCGAGGGTGACGAACATCGTCGTTCCTTCGAGCCTCCAGTCGCCGATCGCGCGGGCCGCTTCCGAGATCGCGTAGAGCTCGGCGTGTCCGAGCGGATCGCCCGACTCGCGGCGATTGCGGCCGCGCCCGATGATCCGTTCGTCCCGGTCGATGATCACGGCTCCCACCGGAATCTCTCCGTCGGCAGCCGCTTCCAGGGCAAGCGCAAGTGCGGTTTCCATCCACTGCGCCTGATTCATCTGTCAAAGAATACGACGGCGGGCATCGCCCGCCGTCACTTGAATCCTGATTGGTGCACCCATGAGGACTCGAACCTCAAACCTTCTGATCCGTAGTCAGATGCTCTATCCAATTGAGCTATGGGTGCGAGCACGGAGCCTAACGATCCGTCCCGGACGTTCATTCCGGGTGGGCGCGCATTCTACTCAGACCACTCCCGGCTGACAACCGCAACTTCCCCCTTGCCGCCGCCGGCAGTTGCGCTAGACTAATGCCTCCTGAGCTTGCAGCAAGCTTTCATGCCTCTACGGTTGGCGAACTGCCTGACCCACCCTTCCCCAGCCAACCGTGGAGGCGTGATTTTCCCTCCATGAAAAAGGAAGACGTCTACGCGCGGATGATGCACACCCCCGACGATCCCGTTCGGGCGGCGCTGCGTGCGGCACTGCGCGACCTCTGGAAGCAGCTTCTGCCGTTGCACCGCTCCCTCATCGACGCCGCCAGCGCCGGCTACACCGCCAGCATCGGACCGGTGACCGGGCCCGGCCACCTCCTCCAGCTCCTGCAGGACGATCCGTTCTTCTACTGGCTCAAGCCGATGACGTCGCTCATCGTCGACATCGACTCGATGGCCCGCACCGACTTCGAGCGCGCCGGCGTCGACGCGCTCGTGGAGCGGCTCGACCGCCTCTTCGGCAACGGCGCCGACGCCGAGTTCGCGGCGCGCTACGTGCCGATCCTGCAGCGCGACGTCGACGTCGCCATCGCGCATGCCGCCATCCGTCAGATCGTTGCGCGTCTGCGTCCCTCTACTTAATCCGGGGGCAACGTAGCCTTACCGCTGTAGATCCGCTACAGTAGCAAGACACCCAAATGGATCTGTTTTCGTTCGACGACGACTATGTGCGGCGTCTGCGAGATGGGGACCGCGAAACAGCAGCGCATTTCAACTCCTACTTCCGCGACCTCCTGTACGCGAAACTGCGCCGCCGGCTCCGCTCGATGGATGCCATCGAGGAAGTGCGGCAGGAAGTCTTTCTCCGCACGCTCGAGCGCCTCGACCAGATCGCCGACGGCCGTAAGCTGGGCGCCTTCGTCAACAGCACCTGCAATCACGTGCTGATGGAGTATTACCGCCAGGAGAGCCGCGCGGTGTCGCTCGACGAGCATCCCGAGAAAGCCGGCACGACCGATCTCGAGGTCGCCTACGACAGCGCCCACAACACCGCGCGCGTCCGGGCCGTGCTCGCCGCCATGGACAATCGCGACGCCGAGATCCTCAAGGCGCTCTTCATCGACGACGCCGACAAGGACGGCATCTGCGAGGGTTACGGCGTCGACCGGCAGTACCTGCGCGTGCTGCTGCACCGCGCGAAAGCGAAGTTCCGTGCCGCCTTCATGCGCCGGAACAGCGGACGCCGGACGATTTTTGAAACGTTTGGGCGCGATCCTTCACTACCGAAGTGAGACCATGACTGAACAAGCACACGACCCCGAGCAGCAAATCGCCGAGCGCTACTTCCTCGGTGAGCTGGACGATGCCCAGGCCGAGGCCTTCGAGGCGCACTATTTCGAATGCGCCAGTTGCGCCGAGTACGTCGTCGAAACGCAGATGCTGCTCGACGGTGGACGCCAGGTCGTCTACGGCCCGGCACCGAAGCCGGCTCCACAACCCGCTCCCGACCCCCTTCCTGCCCCTCTTCCCTGGAGGCCGCGGCAGTGGATGCAGCTTGCCGCCGCGGCGATCCTGGCGGTTGTCCTGCTGCAGGCCATCCCTCGGACACCCGAGCAGCAGCCGGGCGTTTCCAGCCCCGAGTCGCAGAAGGTGGAGTTCTCGCTGAACCGCGCCGAAGTCACGAACGCGCTGACCTTCCAGGCCGGCGACCCGATCCTCTTCGAGGTCCTGGTACCACAGGAGGCTTCCGTCGGAGACGAAGTGGTCATCCGACACGCCGAGACACAGAAGCTCATCCCGCCAGCCATCAAGCTGACCCCGGAACAATCCGAAAGCCCATTCTTCCTGGTGCCGAGCGCGTTGCCCGCCGGCCGCTATGAAGTCGCGATCGAGCGTGCCGACGGCAACCGGCGCACTCGCATCGCTACGCAATCATTCGAGGTCCGTAGGTAAGTTAAGGAGAGAGTCATGAGTGTCGAATACACCTTCAACGCCAGCGCGGTCGGGATCGGCGGCGAATATACCCAGGGTGGCCAGAAAATCGTAGTTCCGAGTCTTGCCTCGGTCGCTCTCGCCTCGACGGGCGGCATCGGCGAGGCAGTCGTCAACGGCTTCAGCAGCGCCGCCGTCACCTTCGACAGCGCCGTCAGCCGCGTGAGCGGCCGGAGCGCCGTCGTCGGCGGCGAAGTTGTCTTCACCACCGAGTCCGAGATCGTGATCAAAGGGCTGACTGTCTTCAACAAACTTTCCGTGAAGACGCTGAGAGCAATGGTCACGTCGACGCGCATCGGGCGGCCCGGCCTTGACGAGGGGACCTTCAGCATCAATGCCGAATACGACGGGGTCCTGGTGGACGAGTGCCCGGTCACGCCGGCGATCGACGACGAACGCTGCAAGGCCAATTACCAGTGGCATCACGACGCGGTCAAGGCCGGCCAGGGGCCCGCGTTCGCCGCGGGTGGTGCGGCGAAACTGGACGCTGTCTCGGCCCAGCGCGGCGACGTGGTCCGCACGAGCGTCGTGAAACAGTTGCCGGTCCGGCTTCTGCCCGGCACGCTCGTCCAGACCGACGGCAGCAATATCCTGACTGTCCCGGGGCTCGGCAGGATCTTCTTCGGCGAGCTGCTGGTGAAGCGCGGCAAACGCCGCGTGAGCCTGATGCGCATCGAGCTGGGTCGGCCCGCCGGCGAGACCGACCGGACCACGATGGAGTACGTCGCGGACTCGGGGATGCTGTCGATCGGATCAGGCGATGGCAATGGTGAGCCGATCTGGCCTAACAAATAGCGCGTTGATGGCGCCGCTGCTGATCCTGCTGCTGTGCATCGGCGGGATCGCAGCGGCGCCGCCTTCGACGGAGCAGGCGTACCGCGACGCGCGCGGGGCGGCGGAACGGGGACTGTTCGATCAGGCCCTCGTCCAGGCGCGGGCGGCATTGACGCGCGCGGGTCCTCTCGAGGATGAATGGGTCTATTCGACCAGGGTCCTCCAGGCCGAGGTGCAGTACAAACAGGCAGGACCGGAAAAAAGCTCCGCCGAGGAGTTCCTGGACCGCGAGGTTCCACCGCAATTCCGCAACAGCGAAGCCGCCGTGAGGCGGCTTCTCGCGTTGGCGCAGGTGAAGGCGGCCGCCGAGCGGGAGGCCGCACGCCGGTACGTGGAGAAAGCGCTCCAGCTCGCCGAGGCGAAGCATCCGCAGCTTCTGTGGCAGGTTCACCTCACCTTCACCCACTTCGACAGGACCACCGCGCAGAAACAGGCGCGTCTGGCCACGGCATTGAAGTCCGCGCAGCATTTCGGCAACCGCCTGGCCATTGCCGTGGTACAGGCATCGCAGGCGTTCAACTTCACCGGTCAGGCTCAATATCGCGAGGCGATCGAAGCGGGCGAAAAGGCGCTCGCCACGCTCAGGGCCCTGGAGGCCACCGGCAGGATTGCATCCGTGGCCGGAAACCTCGGCTGGGCATACAGCGAGATCGGGGACTGGGAGACCGCGCGTTCCTGGTTCACCGAGGCCGAGGCAGCCGCGACCCGCGCTGGAACTCCGAAGAGCCGGCTGCTGTGGGAGAACCAGCTCGGCAACGTCCACTTCTTCGACCGCGATTACGCGAAGGCGGAGCAGTACTACACACGCGCGCTGAGGACGGCGCGCGAGGTCGAGGCAAACGACGACATCCCGATGGTCCAGACGAACCTCGCGCGCAACGCGCTGGAGCACGGCCTGACCGACGAAGCGAGCCGGCTGGTTGCAGCGGCCTTGGCGTGGCCGTCGAAGGCGGACAAGGACGGCGCGCGCATCGTCGATGCACGCATCGCGACCGTCACGGGCGATTTTGCGCGTGCGGAGTCGACCTTGCGCGCGGCGATGAAGTCGAAGGACCCGGCGAGGCGCGTCGAAGCGCAGACATACCTCGCGCAGCTTTATGTACGCATGCGCCGCAACGAGCTCGCGGAGTCGAACTTTCTCACCGCGATCGCGGCTGTGCGTGAGGCGCGGGACTCCATCAAGGAACGCTTCCTCCGCTTCGCCTTCTTCAATACGAGCATCGACCTGTTCAACAGCTACATCGACTTCCTGCTGAACGACAACCGTATCGAAGATGCGCTCGCGGCCACGGAGCTGATCCGCGCGCAGTCGCTCGCCGAGGGCCTCGGCGTGCAGGCGACGTCGCGCAAGCTCGACGCACGCGCAATTGCGAAGCAGCGCGGCGCGGTCATCCTCAGCTACTGGCTCAGCCCCGTGCGCTCTCATGTCTGGGTCATCACAGGTTCCGAAGTGAGGTATGCCCCGCTTGCCGATGCCGGGGTCATCGAAAAGGAGGCGCGCGCGTACCGCCGCACGCTGCTCACGCACAACGGCACGCTGCTCAAAAGCGGAGACGACGGACAGCGGCTCTATCGAGCCGTCATCGCACCCGTGGCGGGGCGTATCCCCCGCGCTTCCCGCGTCTACGTCATCGCCAGCGGCGCGCTGCACGGAATCAACTTCGAGACGCTGGTCGTGCCGGGACAGCGGCCGCACTACTGGATCGAAGACGTGGTCGTGTCGAACGCCAGCTCGCTGCAGTTGCTCGCGCGGAACAGCACGCGGAAGCACGACGGCTCGATGCTCATCGTCGGAGATCCGCCCGAGGTGGCCGTGGCGTTTCCGAGGCTCCCATCCGCGCAGTCGGAGATCGATCGAGTGGGCCAGCACTTTCCGCGGCGGGTCGTGCTCACCGGCGCGAACGCGACGCCGGCGGCGTATCGTGCATCGGTGTCGCGACGGTTCGGCTACCTGCACTTCGTCGCGCACGGCCTCTCGTCGGCGCGTCCGCTCGACTCCTGCGTGATCCTCGGCCGCGACGGGGAAGACAACTACAGGCTGACCGGACGCGACATCCTCGCGCAGAAGCTCGAGGCGCGCCTCGTCACCCTTTCGAGCTGCCACGGTGCCGGCGAGCGGATGTATGCCGGCGAAGGCCTGGTCGGCCTCGCCTGGGCTTTTCTCGGCGCCGGTGCCTCCGAGGTCGTCGCCGCGCTATGGGAAGTAAACGATTCCGCCACGCCAGGCTTGATGGACCGCATGTACACCGGGATCGCCGCCGGCGCAGAGCCCGCCGTCGCCCTGCGCAACGCGAAGCTGACGTTGCTGCAAGGAAAAGGAGTCCACCAGATGCCCCGCTACTGGGCGCCGTTTGTCCTCTACTCGGGGAGCTAGCGTCCCTGGCGTCCCCGGCAGGATTCGAACCTGCGACCATCGGCTTAGAAGGCCGGTGCTCTGTCCAACTGAGCTACGGGGACAAAAAGAGGAGGAGGTTGGTCGGGGCGAGAGGATTCGAACCTCCGACCCCCTGGTCCCAAACCAGGTGCGCTACCAGACTGCGCTACACCCCGACGCGTGCCGGTCAACAGGGTACCGCGGCAGGTCCATTCCGGGGAGCTATCTGTCGCCAGGAGCCACGGACCTCGCCTGAGGCGCGACCCCTCATCCGCCCTTCGGGCACCTTCTCCCCTTGCAGGGGAGAAGGGCTACTAACTTTGCATCTCGCGAGGGGGAACATTAGTAGCCCCTCGCCCCGCGTCAGCGGGGAGAGGGTGGCCAACGGCCGGGTGAGGGGCCGTGCCACAGGCGATACGCGCGCCTACACCGCGTGCGCCGTGCGTTCCTGTCCGAACGACCTCGCTGGCAGCGCGGCCGACCACTTCGCGCAATCGGCCTTGTCGAGCACGAACTCGAACGCGGCGCCGTGGGAGCGGAGACGCAGCACGCGGCAGGCGCCGTGGAGCGTCCGGCCGGTCGCCAGGTCGTCGTCGTACTCGATTTCGTCGAGGCGGTCGAGATCGAACGACGCTTCGAGATCGTTGTTCTCGTAATGGAAGGTCGTATCCGTCAACGCGAGCGCTACCGGAATCATCTCCGCACCTTCGACGTATTCAGCGCGGCTCACGAGCCGCGACGAGCCGCGATACTTCGCGAGATGCTCGTCCAGAACGTCCTTCTGACGGAGTTTCAGGTACACCGCGATGAGCACGGCCACGACGATGAGTCCCACAACGGCGGTAAGGGCTGACATGGCATCCTCCTCCGAGAAGACTTCCTTTTTTCTGTACTGAGAATGTAAGCCTATTCGCGCAAAAGAACCATAGATTTTCGCTACCCGAGGCGAGCGCTGCCGTCCCTGTTCGATAGAATGAACGGCGCAATGCAATCGGGGAAGCGGCGGACGCGAAACGAACATTCGTCAGGCGGAGCCGTGATTGCCATGCGCGACGGCACCGCGTACGTCGCCCTCATCGCCACCCGCAACAAGACCCGCTGGGGCCTCCCGAAGGGCGCCGTGACCGAGGGGGAGACCACCGAGGCCGCCGCGCTGCGCGAAGTGCTCGAGGAGACCGGCCTCCAGGCACGCATCGTCAAGCAGCTCGACACCATCGAATACTTCTTCCGCGCCGGCGACACGCTGATCCAGAAGCGCGTCGACTTCTACCTGATGGACTACGTGGCGGGAGAGCTCGAGCCGCAGCTCAGCGAGGTCGACGCGGTCGAGTGGGTCGAGCTTTCGGCCGCGCTGAAGCGGGCGAGCTTCGAGTCCGAGCGGAAGCTGCTCGAGATGGTGCAGTACGAGCTCGTTTCGCGGGCGCCTTCTTCGTAGCGCTTTTCTTCGCGGCGGCGGCGGGCTTCTTCTTCTTCCTGTCCTCCGCCGCCAGCTCCGATGCCACCGTCGGCACCTTCCGCGAGGACGCCTTCCGGTTGCTCTGCCAGACGTTCTCCGGACTGACCTCGTCGATGGTGCGGTTCGAGACCACCGAGCGTGGCGCGATCCTGGTCACGTCGACCTTTTCGTTCGCGAACTCGTCCCGGTGCTTGAGGAGCAGCCACTCGTTCCCCTTCTCCCCTTTGACGCCCGACGACCCCTTGCCGCGGATCTTCACCAGCGCCCACTCGCCGAACATCTTCTTCCCGTGCATCCGGAACGTCAGCTTCCCCGACTTCAGCGCCGCCACCGGGTCGTCGCCCGGCTCGATGAACTCCCACCGTCCCTGGTCCCAGATGATCACGTTGCCGGCGCCGTAGTTCCCCTCCGGGATCACCCCCTCGAAGGCCGCGTAGTCGTACGGATGGTCCTCGGTCATCATCGCCAGACGGCGCACCGCCGGATCGTACGAAGGGCCCTTCGGCACCGCCCACGATTTCAGCACCCCCTCCATCTCCAGGCGGAAGTCGTAGTGAAGATGCGAGGCCTGATGCTTCTGGATGACGAAGATCGGCCCCTTCGCCAGCTTCTTCGTCTTACCGGCCGGCTCCGGCGTATCGCCGAAGTCGCGCATCTGCTTGTACTTCTTCAGCAGGTCGGGCATTTCCGTCCTCTTCTGGCATACTCTGCATGGCGTGTTCCCGCGCGCGCACAGTCGGATCTTTCGTATTTAGAACAACTTAGAGATTCAGCGGAACCGATCTTGCAAAGGAGCCCCGTCGGCTCAGTATGTCTCCAAACATCAGGCGCATGCTCTGGGGTGCCTTTCTCGGGCTGACCCTGCTCACCGCGGCCGCTGTGATCCTCACGATCACGGCGCTGAGGATGGAGCAGCGCAACGAGAATCTCATCATCCGTGAGAGCCGGCCGCTGCTCGATGCCGTCCGCAGCATGGACGAAGCGATGCTGACCATGGTCTCGGCGAGCCGCGGCTACGAAGTGTCGGAGCAGACCGCGTTCGAGCAGCAGTACGACGACGCCGCACGCCAGTTCAACACCTCCGCGGCGCTGGCGGTCGAGCGCGCCGGTGACCGCGACGAGGGAACGATCATTCAGTTCCGCACCCACTTCCGCACCGTCAAGACGCTGACGGATCAGCAGCTCGAGCTCGTCAGGGACCATCGCTACGCCGAAGCCGAGGCAGTCATGCTGAAAGTCGCGCAGTTGAGGCGCTCCGCGCCTGACTACGCGGAGATGATCGTCGACCGTGTGCGCGGCCATCAGGGCGAACAGCTCGACCGGGTTGCCGCGACCCGGCAGTGGACGATGATGGCGATGGTCTTCGGCGGCCTTGCGCTCATCGTCGGCTCCGCCGCCGCCGCGACGCGGATCCGGGAGCAGCTCGCGCGCTCGATCAACCAGCAGGCCAAACGCACCGAGACCATGATCGCCGGCATGGCCGACGGTGTGCTGCTCGTCGACGGCGAGGGAAACACGGTCTTCATCAATCCAGCCGGCCAGCGGCTCCTCGGCAAGTCGGACATCGGCGTGCCGATCACGATGCAGGCCGAGGTCTACCGCCTGCGCGACGAGCATGGGCGGCAGCTCGACCCGCAGGAGCTGCCGGCGGCACAGGCGCTGTCGACCGGACGTCCGGTGCATGACATGACCGTGCTGATCGCGCGCGAGGGAACCGAGAAGGTCGCGGTCTCGATGAGCGCGACGCCGCTGCACGAGGAAGGGCGTACCACCGGCGTCGTGGTGACGTTTCGCGACATCACCGAGCGGCGCGTCTTCGAAGAGCAGATGCAGGCACAGGCCACGCGCGCGCAGGTGCTCGCCGACGCCGGCGCGTTCTTCTCGAGCAACATCGATCCCACCTGGGTCACGCAGGCCATCGCCGAGCGCACCGCCGAAGTCCTCGGCGACTGGTCGGCCGTGATCCTGCGCAATGCCGATACGAAGGAGCTCAGCGTCGCCGCGATCTATCACCGCGACATGGCCTCCCTCGGCCTGGCCTGGTCGTACATCTATCGCCAGCCGCTCGTCGTCGGCGAGGGGATCATCGGCCAGGTAGTCTCGACCGGCTATCCGTCGCTCACCACCAACGTGCGCCCCCTGAACGAGACCACGAATCCCGGCACCAGTCCCGGGACGTATCACGCGTCGCCGGTGAAGCTCGCCTCCCTGCTCATCCTCCCGTTGCGCACCCGCCGCGAGATGATCGGCGCGCTGATCATCGCGGCGAACGACCCCGAGCGCGCGATGACGGACGACAAGCTGCCGCTGGCCGAGGTGCTGGCCGAGCGCGCGGCGCTGGCGATCGAGAACTCGAAGCTCTACACCGAACAGGTCGAAGCGCGCCGTAAGGTCGAAGACCTCTCCCGCCTCAAGGACGAGTTCCTCTCCATCGCCTCCCACGAGCTGCGCACGCCGGTCACGTCGATCAAGGGCTACACGCAGCTCGCGAAGATGCTGATCAAGGAAGGAGACCTCAATACCTCCGAGGAGTACCTCGACATCGCACTCGACCAGATCGACCGCATGTCGCGGCTCATCCTCGAGCTGCTCGACGTCTCCCGCATCGAGACCGGACGCCTGGAGATCCGCCGCGAGCCGATCGCCTGGGCCCATTTCGTCCGCGACGTCGTGCATCGCCACCACACCGCCGTCAGCGACCGCCGCTTCCACGTCAGCGTCTCCGATGACGGCAAGATCGTGGTCGGCGACCGCGACCGCCTCGAGCAGGTCCTCGGCAACCTCCTGGAGAACGCGGTGAAGTACTCCCCCGACGGCAGCGATGTCACGGTGACGGTCGAGGACCGCGGCGACGGCTTCCTGACCGCCGTCTGCGACCGCGGGATCGGTATCCCCGCCGACGAGCTCGCACAGGTCTTCGAGCGCTTCCACCGCGGCCGCCAGGTCTCGTCGACGAACTACGGCGGCCTCGGTCTCGGCCTCTACATCACCAAGCAGATCATCGAGCGCCACGGCGGATCGATCTGGGTGGAGAGCAAGGAAGGACAGGGCACGACCTTCTACTTCTCCCTCCCCGCGACCGAAGAGACCGCGTTGAACACCAGCGCCCAGCAGACGCCCTCCGTCGCACAGACGTAGAGAGAGACGTGATCCTCGCCGCCACCCTCGTCCTCGAGCTCGTCCGCCACTCCCTCACCGGCACACACTGCAGATACCGCGAGTACGTGAACGGCGTGCCCACGGAGACGTACGTCACTTTGGAGTGCGGTGACCGCAGTCACCGCTTTGACTCGCAGAAGCACGACCTGCGGCTCTCGGGAGTAAAAGCGGCGACTGCGGTCACCGCACTCCAAACTCCACGCATGACGGCGGATCGCCGCCTCGTCCGCCGCGTCATCGTCGAAGAAGCCCCCCTCCAACCGTTCGCCCACGACTACGACGCCGCCACCGGCGCGCTCGTCCAGCGCACCCCGCTCTTCTTCAACGCCCAACCCGCCCGAATCTTCGATCCCAACCCGGTCGTCGCCATCAACGACCCCTCCCTGCAGGACCGCAACGACGCGGCAACCGCAGTCCCCGAGCACGCGTACGAGACCGTGGAAGTCGACCTGCGCGGCCCGCACGCGCGAGTCCTCGACCGGCAGGCGCCGAACATCCCTCCCCCCGACCCCGACGCCCCGCTCCTCTTCAACCGGGAGGACGATGCCTTCGAAGCGGTGAACGCCTACTTTCATATCGACCGCACGCAGCGCTACCTGCAATCGCTCGGCTACACCGGCGAGCGGAGCGTCGTGCCGTACGCGATCGAGATCGACGCGCACGCGGCGAACGGCGCCGACAACTCGTTCTTCCTCCCCTCGTTCACCCGCATCGGCTTCGGCGCCCTGCATTATGGCGACGGCGGCACCGACGACGCCGAGGACGCCGACCTCGTGGTGCACGAGTACGGACACGCCATCCTCGAATGGATCGCGCCGAGCACGTTCGCCGGCACGTTCGCCAGCGAATCGCGCGCGCTCGGCGAAGGTTTCGGCGACTACCTCGCGTACTCGCGGCACGTCGCCCAACGCCTCGCCACCGGACGCGATCCGTTCTGCTTCGCCGACTGGGACGCGCGCTGCTGGGAAGACGCCGCGTCGGAGCGCTGCGCGTATCAACCCGGCAGCGATTGCCTGCGCCGCCTCGACAGCACCCTCACCCTGGCCGATTACGACCGCCGCGAATCGCCCGGCGTCGAGCACCGCAACGGCTCGATCTGGTCGTCGGCACTGCGCGAGATCCACCAGCAGCTCGGCGGCACGATCGCCGACTCCATCCTCATCGAATCGCTGTTCGACACGCCGCCGCATCCGACGTTCGCCGTCGCCGCGCGGCGGCTCCTGGAGACCGATCGCCTGCTTTACGGCGCTGCCCACGCCGAGGTGATCTGCGCGGCGATGACCGCGCGCGGCATCCTGGCCGCCTGCGACGACCGCCCCCGCGGCGAGCTGACTCTCTTCCAGAGCAGCGCCCGCGGCCTCCCCATCCCCGACAACAACCGCGACGGCGTCACCTCCAGCCTCACCATCACAGACCCGCGCGCGATCGAGCGCCTGCTCGTGCGCGTCGACATCGCCCACGCCACGCGCGGCGATCTCCGCCTCGAGCTGGTCGCACCCGACGGCACCGTGGTCCTGCTGCAGCAGACCTCCTCGGAGCTCACGCCCGACATCCACACCACGTTCGGCCTCACCACGCCCACCGAAGAGCCGCTCGACCTCCTGCGCGGCCGCAGCGCCGCGGGCGTCTGGCAACTGATCGTCCGCGACCTCCGCACCCGCGACGCCGGCACGCTGCTCTCGTGGGGCCTGCTCATCCAGTTCGCGGACGCCGCGCCGCTCGCCGCGCGTCCTCGCAGCGAGCACGCGCAGATGCTCCCGGTGGTCGCGCACCTCTTCGGCGCTGGCGCGACGCCGTTCGCCTCGGACGTCCGCATCTCCAATCCCGGCACCGACCGTCAGACCGCCACGCTCATCTACACGCGCAGCGGCGACGACGGCCGCACCACCTTCAGCGCCATCGACGCCGTCGTCGAGCCGGGCCAGACGCTCGCCTTCGACGACATCGTGGCCCGCACCTTCCAGACCGCCGGCAGCGGCTCGCTGGAGATCCTCGGCGACGTCCTGGTGATGAGCCGCACCTACGCCGTCACGTTACGCGGCAGCATGGGCCAGCAGGTGCCGCCGAACCTCGACACGACCGCCCTCGGCGCCGATCCGCTGCTCGCCGCGCCCTTCCCCGGCACCACCGACCGCGTGAATCTCGGCGTCACCGAAACCGTGGGCGGCACCGGTACTATCCGCGCCGGCGACCGCGACTTCACGATCGCCCCCTTCGCCCACGTGCAGTTCGCGACCGGTCAGGACGCACAGTCCGTGCGCGTCCTCAGCGGCGACGCCCGCGTGGCCGCCTACCTCTCGCAGGTCGACAACGCCACGAGCGACCCGATGTTCATCCCCGCGCAACTCCCGCGCGGCGTACGCACGCTCATCGCACCCGCCATCAGCGCCCGCGGCGCGAACGGCACGCAGTGGGCCACCGACGTCTGGAGCACCGGCCCGTCGCTCCAGGCCGAAGCGATCGCCGGTTTCGCGGTTCCGGTCACGCGGTCGACCGACGTCCTGGCCGGCATCTTCCCGCTGGCCGCACTCCGCGTCACCACCGATGCCGCCACCATGACCCGCATCCGCACGGACGGCATGAGCCAGTTCGTCCCGCTCCTCGAACGCACAGGCCCGGCCGAACAGCAGCTCCTCTTCCTCGAGACCGCCGAGCCGTACCGCACGAACCTCGGCATCGTCTCGGATGCACCCGCGTTCGCCGAGGTGATCGTTTACGACGCGGCGGGAACGGAAGTGACGCGCACGGTCCTCTCGACCGAAGGCGGCGTCGCCCAACTGCAGCTCACCCGGCGGCTCGTGAACGGCCGCGCCACGGTGCGCTTCCTCGGCGGCACCGGCCGCGCGTACGCCTCCCTGGTCGACAACCGCACCGGCGACGCCACGTATGTCGCGGGACAGTGATCGTGTATCCTGCGCCCGCCATGTCCGAAACGCAGGCGCTGCCGGAGTCGCAGTCGCTGGCGCAGCTCCCGCTCAAGATCCTCGACGAGGTGATCCGGCAGTTGCGCAGCACGCGCAATGACATCATCCGTTACGGCGTATGGAACGTCCGCAACGTCACGGATGACGAATTCAACAAGACCGACGACCGCAAGCTCCTCGGCTACTTCCGGCAGGACCTGCTCGAGACCCGCTTCCTCTCCAAAGGGCGCCGCATCGACATCGTGCAACTCTGGCGCTGGTTCGACGACCAGATGTGCGGCGTCGAGCCGCTCCTCGTCGGCGAGGACGAGGTCTTCCTCAACATCCAGGACAAGGACCTCGAGAAGGTCCGCAAGCGCATCACCGAGATCGAAAGCTTCTTCCCCGCGTTGCGCAGCGACGACCTGGAACAGTTCCGCCGCGTCAAGTACAAGCTCCGCCGCACCGTGATGCGCCTGACCTACGACCTCCACCACATCTTCAAACGCCTCGAAAAATACCGGAAGAACATCTTCATGGCGGGCGGCGCCCCCCCGCACCTCGACCGCGAGCGCGTGCCCCTCGAAGCCGTCGCCGAAATCCCCGAACCGCCGATGCTCGATGAACACGAGCACGAACTGGACGCGTAGGGCTCGCGCTGGCGTCAGGCGTTAGGCTCTTGGGGTGCCCCAAACGCCTAACGCCCCAAGTCCAACGCCACCCGCCTAGCTAGATCTCCACCTCCACCACCCCGCCCTCGTGCACCGTCACCGGCACGCTGTCGACCACGTTCTCCCCGTCGCCGAGCAGTTGCAGCGTGTACGTGCCCGGCGCGACCGGGGCCACCTCGGTTGTGGCCGGGCGGGGCAGCAGCTCGTAGGACGGCAGCGGATTGTTGAAGCGCTGATAGGCGAGGCCGTTCGCGTCGAGGAGGCGGAAGCGGCGCATCTCCGCATGTTTCGACTTCACCCGGATCGTGCCGCCCGGCGTCAGCGCCACCACGAGCGGCGGGGAGGGGGACTGGATCCGGAGATTCACCGGCGCGTACCCGTTCGCGCGTACGGCCGCCGTGTAGGAGCCCGGCGCGAGCGGCAACTTCACGTCACCGTCGTCCGTGCCGCGACCGAAGCTTCCCGACGGGTCGTGCACCACGCGGTTCTGCACGTCGTACACCCAGATCAGGGCTGGTACCGGCTGCCCTTTGCGTCCGTCGACCGTCTTCAGCGTCACCCCCTCACCGCGCGAGAGCTTCAGCTGCAGTTCCTCGCCGCTCTCGGTAACCGTCAGTTGGCGGACGTCGCTGGCGTAGCCGTCTTTCGACGAAGTGACGACGTAGCTCCCCGGCGGCATCGCCCCGGACACGAATGCGCCGGCGGTGTCCGTCGAGACGCTACGCTGCATCAGGTACGAGGCACCCTCCACGGAGGGGCGGAACTGCACGGTCGCATTCGCGAGCGGCTCGCCCGTCTCCGCGTCCACCACCGTTCCGCGGAGGGTCCCGGTGCGGTACTCGATGTCGAACGTTCCGGAGCCGCGCACCATGTAGGTGGTCGAATACGGGTTCTGGCGCTGCATGTCGAACACCTGGACGTCGTACTCCCCCTCCTCGACGCCGATCAGCGAATACACCCCCGTCTCGTCGGTCGAAGCGGTCGCGAACGTCTGCGTCGCCTCGGACCGCGGCACGAACATGATGTGCGCGTCCGGGAGCGGCTTCCCGTCGCGCACCACGCGGCCGCGAATCGTGATGTCGCCGCGGAAGGTCAGGTCGACGTTCTCCGAGCCGCCCGGCGCCACCTCGACGGTCCGCATCTTCGACGCGCGCACCGACCTGTTGCCGTACGACCTCACCTCGGCATACACCACCACCGAGCCGCTCGGTGCTCCAGGCAGCCGGTAATTTCCCGATGAATCGACGCTCCCGGAGACGTCGCCCGCGTCGCCGGAAGCTTCGACCCTCGCCAGCGCGAACTCCTCCGGTGGAAGGCCGATGATGCGGCCGTAAATCGTCGCCCCCGCGCGCATCGTGATCCGTACCTGCTGGCGGCTGGAGACTTCGACGTCCTCCACGCTTCCCTCCCCGACTCCGCTTCTGGACGCGCTGAAGCGATAGCGTCCCGGGAGGAGTGCCTCCATCTCGAACGCGCCCTCGGAGTTCGTGACCGCGCTCGCGCCGCGCCCCCCGGAGCCGTGCGCCGCGACGCGCGCATCGGCGACCGGAGCACCCGCTTCCGTCACCACGATGCCGCTCACGCGCTCGCCCGCCGTCGAGTTTCGTCTCGCGTCCCTTCAGCGTGACCTGCCTGCGCGCATCGACGTAGGTCGCGTGCGTGAACGCGACCGTCCCCTCGCCGGCGGGCAGCGTCTCGAGCGAGTACTCGCCGTTCGCGTCCGTGACGGCCGTCGTTTCCGGTCCCCAGCTCGAGAATTCGCCGGGAGTCTCCACGCGTACGGTGACGTCGCCCAGCGGCGTTCCGTTCGGACCGGTAACCCGCCCCGTCAGGTGGACGCCTGCATCGAGCCGCAGCTCGACGTCGCTGAGCGTCTTCCCTTCCTCGATCGTGACGTTGAGCCGTGACGTCGCGTAACCGGGTGCGCCGGCGACGACGAACATCGCGCCGGGCGGCACGTTGTCGAGCGCGAACGTACCGTCTTCCGCGCTGAAGTCGCGCATCTGAGGCGGCGCCATCATCGCCCTCCCGCCGACGTTGCGCGGGCTGGAGATCCCGGCCTGGAACGACGTCAGCGGCTTGCCGGTCGACTGGCCCACGACCCGCCCGGTCACCCGACCGCCGGCGGCGAGCTCGATCACCGCGTCGCGCGCCGGCGACGTGAGATTGCGCATCTCCTGGATGAAATCGCTTTCCTTCCGAAGCATCACCCGCATGCTGCCCGCCTCGAGGCCCGAGACCGTGAACGAGCCGTCCGGACCGGTGACCGCGCCCCCTCGCGACTCCACCCCGAACACCGTCAGGGAGACCCCCTCCACTCCGTTGCCGCCGCGTACCACGCGCCCGGCGATCTCGCTGGCCGGCTCCATCACCGCGTCGACCCTGGCCGCGGCCGACACCGTGATGCTCTGCCCGAGGACCCTCTTCGGGGCGTAGCCCTCGCGCCGGAAGTTGAAGTCGTACTTCCCTTCCGCAACGCGCAACGTGAACGTGCCGTCGGATGCGGTAAGCACCGCGTCATCCCCGGATTGCTGTACGCCCGGCATCATCATGCGGTACATCGAGTTGCCGTCCTCGTCCGGCGCCATCGGGAAGACGGCTACACCGGAGAGCGGCTCTCCACTGCCGTCCGTGACGCGGCCTGTCACCGCGATGCCGCCCGGGATCGTCAGTAGCACGCCCTTCTTCCGCTCTCCGGAGGCAGCGCGGAGCTGCTCGCTCCTGGCGGCAGGGAACCCGCGCTTCATCGCCGTGAGGAACAGCGGCTGGTCAGGGACGACGTTCGTGCTGAAGCGGCCGTCCGGCCCGCTGAACACGGGCTCCGTGCTGCGCATCATGCGCACCGCCCCCTCCCTCATCGGATCGCCTGCATTGATGGAGGCGATCCCCGCCGCCGCGACGGGGCGCTTCTCCTCGTCGAGCACCGTGCCGCTCACGCGCGCGAGCTGCGGGACCGTGAAGTCGCGCGTCACCTGCTGCCCCGGCCCCACGGAGACGTCGGCGTTCGCGGCGTCGTATCCCGGCCGGAAAGTGAACACGAGGTAGGCCCCCGGCGGCACCACGATCGAGTACCCCCCTTTTGCATCCGTCTCCGCCCCCAGCGCGTCCCCGCGGCTCACGCGCGGGACCGCCGCACGGACGATCGCGCCGGCCACCGGCACCTTCGACTTCGCATCGGTAACGCGGCCCGAGACCGTAGCGGCCTTCGCCAGCCGCAGCGTGTACGCGTCCGCTTTCGCGAAGGGCGCCTGTCCGATCAGTCCCGCGGAGCGTGCCACGAGCGTGCTCCAGCGCACCGGCGCGTGCGCGATCGCGAACGTCCCATCCTCGCCGCTCTTCCCCACCGGCCAGGAATCGATGGCCAGCGTCGCGTTCGCGACCGGCGTCCGGCCGTCCGCGCCCACCACGCGGCCCGTGACCTTCGTCCCGGCCGCGAGCGTCCGCGTGAGGTCGCGCTCCGTCAGGGGCGCATTCGCCGCCGTCTTCTCGTCGATTGCATAGTCCGGATGCAGCACCGCGATCGCGCTCGCACGGTTCGGGTCCGGCGCCTCGTACCGCCCCGCGGCGTTCGTCTTCGTCACGTACTCGAACCGGCCGTTGTCGTAATGAAGGACCACGGTCGCGTTCGCGACCGGCTTTCCGTCCCCCGACGTGATGACGCCGCCGCCCGCCGCCCCCTTCCGCATCACGATCGCGCCCGCATCTTCGTCACGCTCGACGCGGCGGCTCTCCGGACCGTAGCCGCTCGCCGAAACGTACAGCCACACCGCCGCGTTCTTCGGCGACTCCAGCGTGAACGCCCCCTTGTCATTCGTCCGCGTCGCCGCGAGCGGCACCGCTTCCGGCGTCTCCGACATCAGCCGCCCGCGCCGCGCCTCGAACGTTTCGTACCCATGAATCGCCACCTGCGCGCCGGCGATCGGAACGCCGTCCGCGTTCATCACCGTCCCCGTGATCCCGGCAAATGCAGGGGTGACGAGAAGGGAGAGCGCCACGAGTACCCCGCCCATTCGTGCATGCATGACGCCGATAATGCCCCCAAACAATCGCCGGCGCCACCGCGCACGGTCACGCCGGGCCGCTGCTCACAGGCGTCGCCAGCGTGCCGCGGTCGATCGAGTTCTATCGACGGACGGCACCGGATCGACGGTTGAAGAGATCCATCTGCCGCCGGATGCCTTTTCTGCGGCCAAGCCGTACCACGCTCCGCAGGTAGAGGCCCAGCCACGGAGCAACCGTATCGACGCAGCGCTCCGCGACCGTGCAGCGAAACGTCTCCCGGCTGAAGAAGTCGAAGTGCTGATCACGTTTGAAGACGATGCGATCGTTTTGCCGGCAATGCCGAAATCGTTCGCGGATGAACCTGAAGATTCGGCGCTGAATCGGAAACACCGCCGCCGGAGAGAGGAGCTCGTCGAGAGCGTCGAGATGCAGCGTCGTGCGGTGAAAAGCGCCGACCTTCCCGTGGTCAGGACGGCGGACTTCAAGACATCGACGATCAGCCTCCTGAACGTGCCGCTGGGTACCGAACGCCGCGCCACCCTCCGCGTCTACGATCCTGAAGACCGGGGCGACAGTCGAGGCGTCATCGTGCGCATCTACGCCTTCAGCGGGGATCTGCTGCGGGAGGACGCGTATCGTTTCTCGCCGTCGGGGTATGCGAGCCACGACGGCTATCCCTTCGCTCCGAGCTTCATCCAGATCGCGCTTCCGGACAGTGTCGGAGCCGAGCGGGTAAGGGTGGACGTGGTACCGCACGGTGAAGGTCTGCGATTCTGGGCTTTCATCAGCCTGACCGATAATCGCACTGAGCACGTGACGATCATCGCACCCGACCCGTAAGCGACTCCTCCCGAGATGATGGCCCAATGGCCTTAACTTAACGTGGATCGCATGCCCCCTCACCCCGCTGGTCGCCTGGTGTTCTGAGATCCGTTCCTCTCAATCTGGACGTCGTTCGCAGCAGCCGCGCGCAGGCGCCCAGCTCCCTCTCCCCTAAAAGGGGCGAGGGGCTACAAAGCAGCGCGTCGCGAGCGGTAGGTAGGTTTGTAGCCCCTCGCCCCGCGTCGAGCGGGGAGAGGGATGCTCGGCACCTGCGCGTGCCTACCTGCACTTCCGACGCGATCCCCACGCAGGGATGTTAGAAGCCCAGGTGCCGGGCCGGGTGAGGGGTCGTGCCTCAGGCGATACCGGGGCCCTTTCGCCTTAAGTTAGTTCCTGTCCCGAAACGGTTGGAATCGCCAGCGGTTACTTGACAGCTATCCGGAAGTATGGCCACAAGGCCTTCGGAGTGATCGTGCAGGCAGCGTTCGTAGGAGATCGAGGCCGTCGGTGGGGAGAACGAGACACAC
>DASQJY010000002.1:0-37977 GCA_035630815.1 Thermoanaerobaculia bacterium | reverse complement strand
CCCTCGAACCAGCCCCACGCAGGCTGAAACCAGCCCACGCTAGGCTCGATCCAGGGTTCCGTAGGCTGAAAACTGGGTTCGTTAGGCACCGCCCTTGGCTACGGAAGGCAAAAACTAGTCGTAGTACGACTAAATTTTGGGTTCCGTAGGCTGACTAAATGCCATCACGAATTGCTGCGGAGCCTCCCGACGTCTGATTTTTGGACACAAAAGGCTGGCCGGAGCCCACCGACCCCAAATTCGAGCCGTTCACAGGCAATTCTCAAGGGTCCGCGGTCACGGAAAAGGGAACGGCACCCTTCGCCCCAGCCCTCCGAAGGCTGCCGCCAGGGGTCCGAACCCATTTTCCAGCCCTCAAAAGGTCGCCTCGAGCCCGCCACAGGCTGTAACAAGGCTACGGAACCCAAACCTCAGTCCACGGAACCCAAGCCGGAGGGTTCCGTAGGCTCGACCTCTGCCTGACGAACCCTCGACGCTGCCCACCGAACCCAAATCCCAGCCCACCGAACCCACGGTCGGAGCCTACGCGATCGTGCGGCGTCCAGATTCCGGACAGCCACCATGCGGCCGATCGTAGAGAGCGACGCCGCCGGAATCGGTTTCTCGACACACGGTCGTAACCGTAGGTGTCCAGAAGTCGGACGCGCGCTTGGTTCCAGATTTGGCCGACTTCGATTGGTAACCCCGCTTTCGACGAGGCGTGGGACCCACCGACCCGCAGCCGCTTCCCGAAGCTCCTCGGGCCATCACACCTTCACCGGCGCATCGCGGCTTTGTCGGTTCACTCCCATCTCGTCCCGTTCATCTTCGCCACGATCTTCGCCACCTCGATGTAATCCGCACCCTCTCCGAGCTGGTGCAAGGCGCCGGAGAAGAGTTGCTGCGTGAGGGCGAGCATGGGCGTCGAGGCGTGCTGCTGGTGCGCGAGCGAGGCCGCGATGCGGATGTCTTTGTCGTGGTGGGCGAGCTTGAACACCAGGGACCACTTTCCGGCATTTGTTACATCGCGTAGTCCTGCAGGCGTTCGCGCATTTTCTTCATGCCGAGCTGCATCCGCGTCTTGATCGTGCCGAGGGGTTGGTTGAGGCGGGCGGCGATCTCGGATTGGGAGAGGCCCTCGAAGTAGGCAAGCTCGAGGGCGAGGCGTTGCGGGGGCGGAAGCTCGGCCAGAGCGCCGCGGACGGCGGTGCTCTCCTCGGCCTGAATGGCGGTATCGGCAGCGCTTTCCGTCTCGATGGTCGCGACGCGGATGGAAAGCTCCCGGCCCGCTTCGTCCTCACGTTCCACGCGGGTGCGGCGCGAGCGGAGGCGATCGATGCCGCGGCTGCGGGCGATGGAGATCAGCCAGGCGATGTCACTGCCGCGGACGGCGTCGAACATCTTCGCGTTTGTCCACGCCTTCACGAACGTCTCCTGCAGTACTTCCTGGGCATCCTCGGAGTTTGCGAGGATGCGCAGCAGGAGGCCGTAAATCGTCGAGGCGTAGCGGTCGTACAGCTCCTCGAACGCGGAGATGTTGCCCTGCGCCACGGCAGGGAGCAGCGCTGCAGAGGGTACGCTCGGATTCATCGTCTGTCAGGCGATGCCTAGAGTGTACGCCGCTGCGCGCCGCTCGGATTGGTTCTGCTACGTCTTCGGCTCGCGCTTTCCGGCCGGATCGGCCGGCGGAAAGTCGAGGTCGGTCCTGATGCCGACACGCTGCGGCACCCGGCGCCCCGGAAAGCCGCTCGGCCGCCCCGCCGTCTGCCCGTTCGAGCTGTGACCGGCGGTGCCGCCGTCCCAGAAGCCCTTGTCCTTCACATGTTCCCTGGGGTTCCCTGCCATTCGTACACCTCAGCGATAACTGATTGAAAAACAAGATACTTGGCACTTCACTAGCAATACCAATCACCGTAACAGGAGGGTCATTGATGGTTGACAACACGAATCCTACCAGCCAGTTCCATCCGTACGTGCCGCAGGATGCGACGCCGCAGACGGGCAACACGCCGTCCAGCATGTCGGGCCTCGGCGGAATCCTCAACAAGCTCAATGCGGGCCAGCAGTTGAAGAACGCCCGCGGTTTCGCTCAGAACAACGGCAGCCTCGTCCTTGGCGGTCTCGCCGCCCTGGCCATCGGAGCCGGACTGATGCGCAAACGCTCGATGAATCGCGGTTGATAAACCGACGGTGGGCGCGGTTCGCGCCCGCCGTTTCACTGCGTGTGTTTGGCCAGGTGGATATGGATCTCCCCGCCTTCGACCACACCTCGTAACTCCACGGTCGCCTTCGTGCTCTCCAAGCCGGCCGACACTCCCGTTCCCGTGATGATGAAGGCTTTCTCCGACCGCATCATCGTTCCGTCCATGTCGCCCTGCTCATCGGTCTGCTTGAACGGGACAGGTGGCGCATTGGGATCCGCGATCCGCCACGCTGCACCTTCGGCAGCGTTCTCCGCGAGCGTCTCTGCGATCACGCGCGCCCGGAAGCGGCGCGCCGAAGCGAGCTCGCGCGACGAGTCGGCCATCAGCAGCTCGATGAGCCCGAAGTAGAGCACCGCGAGAATCAGCGCGATGACGAGGGCGAATCCCCGTTCAGTCGTGCGCGCGCGGTTGCAGGATCTGGTCGATCGCGATCTTTCCATCTTTATCCGAGGCCGTGATGCGAACGCCGTAAGGGCGGTCGTCGAACTCGACGGCGGTGATCTTGGTGGTACTCATGAAGCCGGGCGGCATGCCGCGAGCCACCCAGGTATCGGTCTTCATCGGTCCGGTGTAGGCGTGCCGCCTCACGACGCTCGGTTCGGTCAGGTCCCACACGACGGTCTGGATCGTCCCGTTCGGCAGCACGGTGTCGAGGATCAACACCTTCGGCCCCAACTCGAACGTCCCGAATGTCGGTTTGTAGGGTCCGGTTCCGACAACGCTGGCGTCGAGCACGTCCCTTCTCATCCTCATCATCATTGCCGCGACCTGCGGATGCCGCATGTAGTTGATGGGCAGCCGCTTCTCCCACTTGCGCATCTCCGCGGTGAGCACGAAGAAGATCGCCAGCAGCGCGCCGAATACCGACATCATTACGGTGACTTCGAGGAGCGTGTAGCCGCGCTGCTTCACCACAGGCGCTGCCCTCCGGTGTCGACGCGCACGAGGGTCAGGCGGGCCACGCGCTCGCCGTTGCGCCAGCGGATGGTCAGGGTCACGTTTTTGAACCCCGGCTTCACGTCCTCGACCTTCACCGCGGTTCCATACGGCGCCAGCGGTGCGAGCAACGCCGTGTCGCTGCGGAACTCCACGTCATCCAGCAGCTGCGCGAAGTTGATGCGGCGGCGGTGCTCCGCTTCGTTCGCGAGCGATTGATAGGCGAGCATGATCTCACTCGCCTGTTCCAGGCGGCGGTTGCGCTCGAGGAAGGCCGTGAACGACACGGTGATGACGAGCGTGACGATCAGCAGCGCCGCGAGCACCTCGGGGAGCGAGAAACCGCCCTGGCTGCCGTGGTTGCCGCGTTCGCGCACGCCCGCATTGTAGTGGGGCGTTTGGTATTCTCCGCGCCGTCATGACCCGCCCCATGAAACTCCGCTTCGCTCCCTCGCCGACCGGCTTCCTCCACGTCGGCGGCGCGCGCACCGCGATCTTCAACCTGCTCCACGCACGCCGCTACGGCGGGACCATGCTGCTGCGCATCGAGGACACGGACGTCGAGCGCTCGAAACAGCATCACGCGGAGCAGATCGTCAGCTCGCTGCAGTGGCTGGGGATCGAATGGGATGAGGGTCCGGTCTACCAGAGCGACCGGCTCGAGCGGTATCGCGATCGCGCCGAGGAGCTGGTGGTCAACGCGAAAGCCTACCGCTGCTACTGCACGGTCGAGGTGCTGGAAGCCGAACGCGCGGCGACGGAGCAGAGCGGCGGCACCTACCGCTACTCCGGCCGCTGCCGCCGGCGCGCCGAGGCGGGCGAGCCGCAACCGGACGACGCACCACATGTCATCCGCTGCAAGGTGCAGCCGGGGCCGATCGAGTTCCACGACCTCATTCGCGGCGACGTGCAGTTCGAAGGGGAGCTGATCGACGACTTCGTGCTGATCCGCTCCGACGGCAATCCGACGTATCACCTCTCGGTGGTCGTGGATGACGTGGACATGGACGTCACGCACGTGGCGCGCGGCGACGATCACCTTTCGAACACGCCGAAGCACATCGTGCTGTTCCGCGCGTTCAACGCGGAGATCCCGGTGTTCGCGCACCTGCCGCTGATCCTCGGCAGCGACCGCAAGCGCCTGTCGAAGCGCACCGGCGCGACGTCGGCCGAGGAGTATCGCGACCTGGGGATCGTCCCGCAGGCGCTGTTCAACTTCCTGACGCTCCTCGGCTGGAACCCGGGCGGTGACCGCGAGCTGATCACGCGCGACGAAGCAGCCGAGGTGTTCGACCTCGGCGACGTCAACAAGGCGCCGGCGGTGTTCGATCCGGAGAAGCTGCTCTGGATGAACGGCCAGTACCTGATGCGGATGACGGCGGACGAGATCTACCCACACCTGCTGCCGTTCATCCCCGAGGCGCCGCTGGAGCTGCTGCGGCCGATCATCGAGCTGAACAAGAGCCGCGCACGCACGCTGCGCGAGCTCGCGGAGCTGATCGCGCCGTACACCGCGGACGACGACGCGCTCGAGTACGAAGCGGACGCGGTCAGGAAGCACCTCAAGGGCGACGACCTCGCCACGCGCCTGACGGAGCTGCACGAGACGCTCGCGAAGACGGAGCCGTTCGACGTCACGACCAGCGAAGCCGCGCTGCGCGCACTGGCGGAGGCGCGAGGGGTGTCGGCCGGGAAGTTGATTCACCCGCTGCGGCTCGCGCTGACGGGGCGGGGCTCGTCGCCGCCGGTGTTCGACGTGGCGGTGGTGCTCGGGAAGGAACAGTCGCTGAGAAGGCTGCAGCGGCTGATCGAGCGGTTGGCGTCGCTGGGCGCATGACGCCTGTGGCACGGCCCCTCACCCGGCCGTTGGCCACCCTCTCCCCGCTCGACGCGAGGAGAGGGGCTACTAATTTTCACTCTGGCGAGATGGGTCTTTTGTAGCCCTTCTCCCCTGCAAGGGGAGAAGGTGCCCGAAGGGCGGATGAGGGGTCGTGCCACAGGCGAGGAGCGTGGCTTGTCACGCTTCGATCGCACCCCGGTTCGCGCGTGAGCGGTCGAGCGCGGTCACGCCGGCCAGCCACAACCCGCACACCGCCACGATTCCGAACATCAGGTGCAGGCTGTAACGGCCGTCGGCAGAGAACGGCTCCGTGGCCACGTGAATCGCGTGGCTGTTCGGCAGCAGCTCGGCCTCGGAGAACTCGTGCACGGCGTAGAACAGGACCTGGACCGTGAAGAGCAGCAGGAACAGGCCGGTGACCTGGAAGAAGCGCTTCACGTTGATGCGATGGCCGAAGCGCGCCCAGAGCGACGACATCGCGATCGCCGCGACCAACCCGGCGAGACAGCCGGCCACGAAGAGCTTGTGCTCGCGCACCTGGATCAGCAGCAGCGCGGTCTCCATCCCTTCGCGCGTGATCATCAGCAGCGTGAAGACGAACACCGCCGGCCACGCCCAGCGCGAGCGCGAAGCCTGCGCTTCGAGGCGCGCTTCCATGTCGCGCTTCATCGTCGGCGCGATGCGCCAGAGGTGGATGACGAACGAGGCCACGAGTACCGCCGCCACGAGCGCGAGCACGCCTTCCCAGAGCGGCTGGTTCACGCTCTGCAGCCAGTACCCGAGGACCGCGCTGGCAGCGATGGAGACCACGATGCCGCTCCAGACCGCGGGGCGGAGGGCGTTGCGGCCGGTCTTCTTCAGGTACGCAAAGATGATGGCGATGGTCAGGAAGGCTTCGAAGCCTTCCCGGAAAACGATGACGAATGCGCTCAAGGCCTGCTGCATCGGTTATTTCCTCAACTTGGTCGGGCCGATCATGCGCACGCGATCCGGCGAAGCGGGGGTCTGCCCCTTCTTGCGGCACGGATCGCAGACGCCGAGGATCTGCAGGTTGTGAAAGGTGGGCGTGAACTTCTTCTTCTCGCAGATCTCGCGCTGGCGCGCCTCCAGGACTTCGTCATGGAACTCGATGACGCCGCCGCAGGTGGTGCAGATCAGGTGATCGTGATGGGAGTTTCCGGTGACGTGCTCGTAGTGGTAGTGGTCTTCGCCCAGGTGGACGCGGCGGACCATGCCGGACTTTACGAGGAGCTCCAGCGTCCTGTAGACGGTCGCGCGGGAGATCTTGACCGCCTTCTCCTTCATCTTGAACAGGAGCTCGTCGGCCTCGAAGTGGTAGTGGATGGAAAAGATCTCGCGCACGAGCGCAATGCGCTCGGAAGTGAGCTTGAGTCCCTGCTGCTGCAGGAAGTCCTGGAACCGTGCGACCTCGCGTTCGACCTGCGCCATTCTGGTTTGTTGAGACTGAGTCTCAAGTGCTGCGCGGGAGTCTATGCGTGGCTTGAGGTCGCGGTCAAGTGAGGGGGCGCTATCGTCGCGTGATGGAGCCGGCGCTGCGGCCGGGGTGTCGGGTGTCCGGGGCATCTCGCCTGGACGTCAGGATTCGCGAGAAACCCCAGACACCTGACACCTGACACCCGCCGGAGGCGCTACAGGTGCGTGCGCACCGCTTCCAGCCGCTGCCGGATCTCCGGCTGCCTCGGCTCGATGCTCAGAGAACGGTTCCAGAAGTCCAGCGCGCGGGCGTAGTCCTTCTGGCGCGCGTAGTACGTGCCGAAGTTGTTGAGGACCAGGGTCGACGACGGCTGCAGTCCGAGGGCGCGTTCGAGCTCCGGCAGCCCCTCGGTGTAACGGCTCGATTGCGCGAGCGCGGAGCCGAGGTTCGCCGCGATCAGGTACGACTGCGGGAAGACCTGCTTGCCTTTGTAGAGCAGCGCGATGGCGCGCGAAGACATGTTCCGCGAACGGTAGAGCGCCGCGAAGTCGACGAACCACTGCTCCGCATTCGGGAGGCCGCGCTGCACGGCCATCATGAAGACGTCGTCCGCGGCCGTGTACTGCTGCCGGTCGAACAACGCCATGGCCATGTTCAGGTAAGGCGTGGGCCGCGACGGATTGCGGTCGATGGCGGCCTGGAACGCCTCGATCGACTCGCGTAGCTTGTTTTCCTTCCGCAACTGGATGCCCTGGTTGTTGTAGTACGCGTATGCCCCCCACTGCTGCGGCGCCTGCGGTCCGGCCTGCACCGGCTCGAGGTCCTCGGCGTTGAACACCGGTTGCGTCCGCGCCGGGTCGACGATGTGACCGATGGCCTGCAAACCGGCGGTGTACGCCTTTGGATCGGTGCTGGAGCCGGCGATCGGCGCGGGGGGGAAGAACTCCTCGTAGCTGACCACCCGTACCGAGGTCACGGGGGTGATGTCCCTGAACACCCAGCCAGCGTGCGCGCCGCCCATCTCTGTCGACTGCGGCAGGCCGAGCACGGCGAGGATGGACGGGACGATGTCGTAGAGGGAGATGGTGTGGTTCGCGCGCGACGGCGCGACGTGGTTGCCGTACGCGATGAACACCCCGGGATTCCGGTGATCGGCCACCGAGGCGCGCCCCACGGGCGACACGCGCGGGCGGGTCTTACCCCAGCGATAGCCGTGCGCCGACACGATGATGACGGTCGTATCGTCGCTCAGCACGTTCATCCATTCGCCGATGAGGCGGTCCACCTCGGAGTAGTAGTTCGCGACCGCCGGCCAGTACTTGCGGAACTCGGTCTGGCTCATGCCTTCGCGATACGGCGGGTGGTACGGCGAGAAGAGGTGGTTGACCGTGTCCGTCCCTTCGTAATTGACCATCATCAGCAGCGGCTCCTGCTGCTGATAGAGGTCGATGGCCACGCGGTGGTCGGTCCACGTCTTCGCGAGCACGTTGCGGAAGACGTTGACGGGGTCATTCGCGTTGCCGCTGCTGACAGCGGTGTTGTATTCGGCATCGGTGATGTTGAGGAAGCGGCGCACCTGCGGCGAGCCGATGGTCGAGGCGGCGACGTCGAGCTGGCTGATGCGCTGCGCCAGGTTCGCGGGATAGATCGCGTTCTCCTGCATCGTCACCGGCGCATCGAACGAGACGCCGCTGCGGGCGGGCCAGGCGGTCCACCAGTTCACGGCTACAGCCTTGCGTCCGAACGCCTCGGAGATCTCCCACAACGCCGGCGCGCGGCGCGTGGTGGCGTCGACGGGCTTTTTGCTCGTCCGGTCGAAATAGTCGATGACGCCGTGGCGATCGGGAGTGAGGCCGGTCGCGATCGTCGTCCAGACCAGCGGGGAGACCGTCGGCTGGATCGTCTGCAGCGAAGCGGTCGTCCCGCCGAGGGCGAGGGCGCGGAGGTTCGGGATCCGGCCGTCGTTGGAGAGCTCGGAGATGAGCTCCCAGTCGGCACCGTCGATGGCGAAGACGGCCACACGACCGGCGACGCCGCGCGCCTCGCGGCGCAGCTCGGCGCGCTTGTAGTCGAGGAGCGCCCGGCGATCGGGCTCGATGCGGGCGATCTCGAAGGCGGAGACCTGCAGGCCGCTGCGGGCGAGATGCTTCGCCACGACCTGGCGCAGCACGTCGCGCTGGGCTGCGAACTGCGAGGTCGGCGAGACGAGCTCCTCGATCGGCACCTGCTGCGTCACCGCCGAAACCGCCTCGGAGACGCGGGCGCGGATCCAGCCGCTCCAGCCGTCGCTCACGAGCCGGCCGGCATCCGGCAGGCGCTCGCCGGGGATGCTGAACCGGAGGCGGTAGGTGATGGTGACCGGCACGCGCTCCTTGGAGAGGATGCGTACGAACCCGTCGCGCTGCGCCGCGCCCTGCCGGCGCTCGAAATCGAGCCGGTAAAACTGATGCGGCGGCAGGAACGTGACCCGGTTCTGCACGAGCCGCACTTTTCCCGTCCGCTTGTCGACGCCGAAGATCAGCCGGCGCGAAGTCGGAAGGAAAAGACTGACGACGAGATACATGATCGCCGCCATCCCGGCGACGATCGCGAGGGCGCGGAAGAGTCTGGAGCGGAACATCTGAGCGGCGGTAATGAAAGAAGGTTGCCAGCCGAAGGTCCCGAGCGGGAGCGAGGGATCTGGTTGGGTGGCGGCGCGATGCACATGCCTGTCGCATCACCCCGTCCAGACCCCTCGCTCACGCTCGGGGTGACCTTCGGTTACCTGCGGTCACCTTCGGTCACTTCCTCTTCTTCACCAGCTGCTTCACCTCATCGTTTCCGATCGGGCTCTGGGCGGAGATGATCACGGCGGCGGTGCCGTCTCGGAAGGCGGGGATGGTGCAGCGGACGACGGCGGTGCCGTCGGCGGCGGTCTTGCCGCGGAAGATCACGCGGGGGGGCTCGACGGTCGAGATCACCTTCACCTCGATGGCCGCTGCCGGAATGGGGGCCTGGGAGAGACTCTTCCGAGCGGCGATGCGCATCTCGATCGCGGAGCCGGAGAAGAATTCGACCTGGTTCAGCAGCGCGAGCTCGAGATGCTCGCTCTCCGCCTCGGAGGCGAGGTAGTCGATGATCACCTGGTCGAGCGTCTTCTCGTCGTCCACCGCCGCTGCCGGCGCGGCCGTGGGGGTGTCTTCGAAGACCACGCCGCTGTCGAACGGCTGCGAGACCGTCGGCGTCGGGACGCGTTGCACGGTCTTGGTCGTATCCGCCGGCTGATCGAAGCGGCCGCGCTTGATGGCCGCGATCATGGTGCGGTGCTGCTGCTCCATCAGGCCGCCGATCCACTTGTCGTCGATCCCGTTCTTCAGCTGCTCGGCGTACGAGGTTTTCTTCGACGCGAGGATCTCCCCGCCGACGTAGACGAGCGACTCGATGTAGGGATTGCCCACACCTTTGTCCTCGGTCTGGACGTGGTAGACCTTTTCGCCGTGCTTGATGTCTGTATTGAATCCGGTAATCACGCGATGGCGGAATCTTAACTAGTTTTGATCCAGCCACGCGCGCAAATAGCTGATCTGCTCGCGCACCCTCGATCGGTCGTCCGCGGACGGCATCAGCGACAGGTAGCGCTCGAACAGGTCGATGGCCTGACGGTACGCGTGCATCTGCATCGCGAGCGCCGCGCGGTCGCGCACTTCGTACGCATCGCGGTCGTCGAGGATCAGCAGCCGGTCGATCGAGGCCGCGGCGCGCGCGAGGTCGTGCTGCGCGAGGTACGCGGCCTTCAGGTGCGCGAGCTCGCGCGCCAGGATCTCCCTCGGCGAGAACGAGCGCAGGTGATGCTCGCGCAGCTTCACCCCTCCACCGAACATGGAGTCGAGGATCTTCTGCAGCTCGACGGTCGACAGCACCCGTCCGCCGTCGAACGGATCGACGACCACCACCCCGAACGGACCGGTGAACTTGACCAGGAACCGTCCCGGCAACGCGACACCCGCCGCTTCGATCCCGACGCGGCGCGAGAGCTCGAGGTAGAGAATCGACAGCGTGATCGGCAGGCCGGCGTGCCGCTCCAGCGCCTCGGACAGCAGCGCACTGCGCGGGTCGTAGTAGTCGTCGTTCTCGCCGTGGAACCCTTCCTCGTCGAACAGCAGGCGGTTGATCGTCTCGACGATCCGCTCGACGTCGCGCGAGCCTTCCAGCCGGCTGCGCACGGCCTCGCTCCAGGAGCGCACCTCGCGCAGGTAGCGGTCGAGGTCGACGGAAGGGTTCTCCTCGAGGGCAATCACCAGGGATCCCTCGACCAGGTCGAGCAGGGGATCAGGGCGTCCGGCGATCTCCTCGAACCAGCGCCTCGCCAGAGCGGGATGAGTCAGCAGGCGTCCCGGCTGCATGATCGGCTACTTTCCTCCGCAATTCATCGCTGATCGGGATTTTCGATTGGCGTGCCCAGTCCCAGAGCACGACCACGACTTTTCCAGTAGCGGCAACATCGTAACCGTTCGCCTTACGGATCTCGCAGTGAAAGTCCAGAGAACTGTTACGCAGCTCGCCGATGCGCGTCGCGATCTCAATCGGCTCGAGGCCGACCTGCTGCCGGAAGTCGCACTCTGCGTGCGCCACGATGAAGCCGATGTCCTGCGGGCGGTCGCTGCCGGTGAGCTCCCACCAGAGCTGCGCGCGTCCCCACTCGAAAAACGTGAAGAACGTAGCGTTGTTGACGTGACCGAAGGCATCGAGGTCACGGAAGAGCACCTGGTGAGGAACGACATGCCAGCCATCACGCCATGTCCCGCGGAACTGCTCCGAGATACTCATTGTACGGCCGCGCTCGTCGCGAACGGCATCTGTCCCTTCGTGCAGGCCTGCAGGTAACGCCCCGGCAGCGGGTGATCGAGGTACGGGGCGATGATCGCCGACGCCTGCACGAGGCGGTTGAGATCGACGCCCGTCTCGATGCCCATCTTGTCGAGCATGTACACGATGTCCTCGGTCGCCATGTTCCCCGACGCTCCCGGAGCGTACGGACAGCCACCAAGCCCGCCGGAGCTCGAGTCGAAGGTGGCGATGCCCATCTCCAAGGCTGCGAGCGTGTTCGCAAGCGCGGTGCCGCGCGTGTCGTGGAAATGCATGGCCAGCTTCGAGGCCGGGATCGCGTGCAGCAGCAGGCCGATGACACCCTGCACCTGCATCGGAGTTCCGACGCCGATGGTGTCGCCGACGGAGACCTCGTAGCAGCCGAGATCGAGCAGCCGCGCCGCGACCTCGAGCACTTTCTCCGGCGGGACGTCGCCTTCGTACGGGCAGCCGAACGCGGTGGAGACGTAGCCGCGGACTTTCATCCCCTCTTCGCGAGCACGCGCGACGACCGGCGCGTAGTTCTCGAACGACTCGTCGACGGTCATGTTGATGTTGCGCTTGTTGAACGTGTCCGAGGCGGCGGTGAAGATCGACACCGACTTCACGCCCGAGGCGATGGCCCGCTCCAGGCCGCGCATGTTCGGCACGAGGACCGGGTACTCGACGCCCGGGTCTTTCGGGATCTCGGCATAGACCTCGGCCGTGTCGGCCATCTGCGGGACCCACTTCGGCGAGACGAACGCGCCCGCTTCGATCACGCGCAGACCGGCATCGCCGAGGGCGGTGATGTAGGCGATCTTCGCCTGGGTGGGGATCGTGACTTTCTCGTTCTGCAGGCCGTCGCGCGGCCCCACTTCGACGAGCTTGACTGAATCAACCAGGATTTTCATTGAATGTCACCAGTTCGACGCCCGGCTGCACCAGCTCGCCTTCGCTGCAGTTGATGGCGGCGACTGTGGCGTCCTTCGGCGCGACGATCTGGTGCTCCATCTTCATCGCCTCGAGGATCAGCAGCGGGGCTCCTTTTGCTACAACGTCGCCCTGCTTGACCAGTATTTTCAGGACCAGGCCCGGCATCGGCGCGGCGGTGGATTGCTCGCGATGCCGCGCTTTGGCACGGGCGCCCTTGTCCGTGACCTCGGCGAACCAGATCTCGCCGTCGAAGGCGAAGCTGATGGTCGTCCCCTGAACAGCGTACGGAACGGTATGCAGCCGGCCGCCGACGTGCAGGTCCATCTCATCGGGGCGGACGGCCACGATCTCGACGCCCGCCTCGCGCGCGTTCACCTCGCTCTGCTGTTCGCCGATCGTGACGATCTTCGTGCTCATGCCTTGCCTGAAAAGCGCGATCCCGGCGCGTCGAGCGTCACGCCCGCCGCACAGGAGGGGCAGGCGCTCTCGTCGTACGTTTCAAAGTCGAGCGCGAGAAGGAACTCGTACGGCAGGTCGAACGGATTCGGCCTGCCGCTGCGATTGAGGATCGACGCGAAGCCCACCACCGAGCCGCCGTGCTGCGCGATGACATCCGCGGTCTCGCGTGTCGACTTGCCGGTCGTGACCACGTCTTCGACGATCACCACGCGCTCCCCTTCGTTTAAACGAAAACCGCGGCGCAGCGTCATCTGTCCTTCTTTGCGTTCCGTGAACACCATCGGCACACCCAGCGCTTCGGCCACCGTGTACCCGATGATCACGCCGCCCAGCGCGGGAGCGACGATCTTCGCCGGATTCAGCGCGCGCGCTTTCCCGGCGAGCGCTTCGCCGATCGCCTTGGCGTTGCGCGGGTGTTCGAGCAGCAGCGCGCACTGCACGTAGCTCCCGCTGTGCAGCCCGGACGAAAGGCGGAAATGGCCGGAGAGCAGGGCGCCGGTTTGCTCCAGCAGCCGACGGACATCCAGTGACATGGCGGCGAGTTATAACATGCAGGGAACGAGGTGAATGGAATGGCTGCACTGACCGAAAAAGTACGCGCCGACATGACGGAAGCGATGAAGGCGCAGGAGAAGGAACGCCTCTCCACACTGCGCATGCTCCAGTCGTCGCTGAAGAACGAACAGATCAACGTCGGGCACGAGCTGTCCGACGAAGAGGCGATGAGCGTGATCCGCAAGGCGGTCAAGCAGCGGCAGGATTCGATCGAGCAGTACACGAACGCCGGGCGTGCGGAGCTCGCGGAGAAGGAGCGCTCGGAGATGGAGCTGCTCAGGACCTACCTCCCCGCCGAGCTGTCCGCCGAAGAGCTGGAAAGCGGCCTCCGCGAGATCATCGCCTCGACCGGCGCGCAGTCGAAGAAGGACCTCGGCAAGGTGATGAAGGAAGCGACCGCCCGTTTCAAGGGGCGGGTGGACGGGAAGAAGGTACAGGAGGCGGTGGCGAGGCTGCTGCCGTGAGAATCTTTTGGAGTGCGGTGACCGCAGTCACCGCTTTGACTCCAACAGGCGGCAGGCGTGCAGTTCCCAGGCAGTAAAAGCGGCGACTGCGGTCGCCGCACTCCAAACTGATATGACTCCCTCTCTCGACCGCTACGCCCGCCAGACCATCCTCCCGGAGATCGGAGAAGCGGGTCAGGCCAAGCTACGCGCGGCCTCGGTGCTGCTCGTCGGCGCGGGCGGCCTCGGCTCGCCGGCGGCGCTCTACCTCGCCGCGGCGGGCGTCGGCACGCTCGGCCTGGTCGACTTTGACCGCGTCGACGCGACGAACCTCCACCGCCAGATCCTCTACGGCACCTCGTCCGTCGGCCGGCCGAAACTCGAGGCGGCGCGGGAGCGCCTCACTGACCTGAACGACGAGGTCCGCGTGGTGACGCACGACGCGCGGCTGTCGTCGGAGAACGCGCTCGAGATCCTGCGCGACTACGACATCATCCTCGACGGCACCGACAACTTCGCGACGCGCTATCTCGTCAACGACGCCTGCGTGCTCCTCGGCAAGCCGAACGTGTACGGCTCGGTCTTCCGCTTCGAGGGACAGGTCTCCGTCTTCGCGACCAAGGACGGCCCCTGCTACCGCTGCCTTTACCCCACGCCGCCACCGCCGCACCTGGTGCCATCGTGCGCCGAAGGGGGCGTACTCGGCGTGCTGCCGGGCGTGGTCGGAACGCTGCAGGCCACCGAGGCGATCAAGCTCATCACCGGCGCCGGCGAATCGCTGGCGGGCCGTCTGCTACTCTTCGACGCGCTCTACACGACCTTCCGCACGATGAAGGTGCACAAGCGCTGCGATGAGCACGACCCCATCACCAAACTGATCGATTACGAGGAGTTCTGCAGTCCGATGCACGAACGCGACATCACCCCGAGCGAAGTGAACGAGAAGATTTCCGATCTGGTCCTGATCGACGTCCGCGAGCCGAACGAGTGGAACGCAGGCCACATCCCAAACGCGACGCACATCCCCCTCGCCCAAGTGCCGCAACGCCTCGCGGAGATCCCGAAGGACGCGGAGGTGGTGATGATCTGCCGCTCGGGCGGCCGCAGCGGCCGCGCACAGGAGTACCTCCTGCAAAACGGCTACACGCGCGTAAAAAACATGATCGGCGGCATGCAACGCTGGCAACGCGACGTCGATCCCTCCGTGCCCGTGGCCTGAGAAGGGCGCTTTCGGTTCGGCCACGAGAGAGAACCGACGAGAGGCCTCCGGCGGGCCGGTGTGACCGGCGGCATTTGTTTGCGCACGGACGGCGCTTCCTGCGAGAGACGTGCGTTCAGCCTTGGGCGACCAGTGCTGCCGGTCACACCGGCCCGCCGGAGGCCCCCCGTCGGTTCTCTCTCGCGGCTGGACTGAAAGTGCCCTTTCAGTTCACGTGGGCGCGCTGGACGGGTTGCTTCTTCTTCGCGAACATCATCACGATGGACTTGCCGTTGGCGGGGCCTTTCGTCGAGCCGTCGATGATGGCGATGCCGCAGTCCTCGTAGTCGTTGGACAGGATGTTCGCGCGGTGGCCGGGGGACTCCATCCAGGCCTCGACCAGCATCCGCGCCGTGTCGAAGCCGCAGGCCAGGTTCTCGCCCACGGAGCGGAACTCGTACGAGCGGAGCGTCACCCAGCTGAACGGGGAGAGGCCGTCCGGCGAGTGGTGTCCCCAGTACGACTCCTCTTCCATGTGCCGCATCCGGTCGTTCGCCGCGCGCATCAGGCGATCGTCGGCAGCGAGCGGGCGGAGCGACGATTGCGCGCGGCGCTCGTTCAGCAGGCGCAGCACGTTCTCGACCGTGATCTCGTTCGAATCAGAGGCGAGGGCTGATCCGGCCAGCAGCAGCGCAACGGCGACGAGAAATCGTTTCATCGGACACCGTCGGGACGGACGCGGAGGAAGAACGTGCACGCCTTGCCGGTCTTCGACTCGACCCAGAGCGAGCCGGCATGCACGACCGCGAACTCGCGGCACTTGAACAGGCCGCGGCCCGTGCGTTCGGCCGAGACCGGGTTCCAGACGAACGACGGCTCGAAGATCGACTGGCGGAGCGACTCCGGCACCACCGGCCCGTTGTCCATCACGAAGAAGAGGAGCAGCGGCTTCCCCTTGTGCTCCATCCAGCGGCAGCCGATCACGACCTGCCCGCCGGCGGGCACGTAGTGCAGCGCGTTCTCCATCAGGATCGCAAGCGACTCCGCGAGCTGATCGTGATCGGTGAAGCGCTCCTCGAGCTCCGGCGCGTCTACATCCAGGCGGATGCCTTTCAGGTCGCCATGCGCCCGGAAGCGTTCCGCCACGCGATGCACCACCTCGGTCACGGTCGGCACCGGGCGCGCGGACGAGGAATACTGTTCGACGTCCGGCGCGAGCTCGAGCGAGGAGAGCACCTGCTCGATGCTGTCCGCCGTATCGGAGAGGAAGTGATCCCCGCGCGAGCGCGCGGCCGCGGTGAGCGACTCGCGCAAGGCGCGGAGGGGCGTGAGGACCGTCTCGCGGACGTAGGTCGCGAACGAGGCATGCGCTTCGTTCATCGGATCGGCGCTGCGGAACATCAGCACCGCGCCGCTCGCGCCGCCTGACATCGGGACCAGCGTGTAGATGAAGTTGCGCGCGCCGATGCGCACGCCGGCGGTGACCGGGACGGAGAGGTCGCTGATGCGGATGCCGGCCTTCCCTTCGACGGCGGCCACGTTCGCGAGCTCCGACTGGGTCGTGCCGAAGAGGCGCTTCGCTTCGTCCGAGACGAACTTCACGCTGCGGTCCGGCCCGACGAGCACCGACGCCACGCCCGAGGCCACGAGCAGGTTCACGACGCTGGTGATGGCGGGCGAAGCCGACTCGACCGGGAAGGGGAGGATCGGGGCTTTCGGGAACGGATCGGGCTCCAGTGCCGGCGCGGTCGCTCCGCTGCCGTGACCGTGCGACTGGGGCTTGGCCGGAGGCGGCGGAACCGCCTCTCCCGCATTCGCCGCCAGGTCAGGCGTCGACTTTCTGCGCGGCTTGTCGCATTTCCCACAGAGGATGCCCTCTGTGACTTCGCTTCCGCACATGAAGCATTTCTTCGCCATGGTCCGAGTTCCCGAGAGCCGCTGATGATATAGAGTTCGCCCGATTTCGACCACTACAGGAGCGCAACCGAATGCAAAACATCGTGGTAATCGGCGGTGGAACGATGGGAAACGGCATCGCACATACCGCCGCCGCCAGCGGGTTCGATGTCACGCTCGTCGACGTTAACGAAGCAATCCTGCAGCGAGCGGTGACGACCATCACGTCGAACCTCCAGCGCGGCGTGGACAAAGGAAAAATGACGGCCGAAGAACGCGATGCCGTCGTCGCGCGCATCAATCCGACCACGAACATCGACGCGATCGCCCACGCCGACATCGTCATCGAAGCGATCATCGAGAAGCTCGAAGCGAAGACGGAATTGTTCGCGAGGCTCGACAAGGTCACGAATCCGGATTGCATCCTGGCCTCGAACACCTCCTCCATCTCGATCACCAAGATCGCCGCCGCGACGCAGCGGCCGGAGAAGGTGATCGGGATGCACTTCATGAATCCCGTCCCGGTGATGACGCTCGTGGAGGTCATCCGCGGCATCGCCACCTCCGACGAGACGTGGCAGAAGGTCGAAGACCTCTCCAGGCGCATGGGGAAGACAGCGATCGAGGTGAACGACTATCCGGGCTTCATCTCCAACCGCGTGCTCATGCCGATGATCAACGAGGCCATTTTCACGCTTTACGAGGGCGTCGCCACGCGCGAAGCGATCGACGGCGTGATGAAACTGGGGATGAATCACCCCATGGGCCCTCTCACCCTTGCCGACTTCATCGGACTCGACGTCTGCCTGGCCATCCTGCGCGTGCTGGAACAGGGCTTCGGCGATCCGAAGTACCGGCCGTGCCCGCTGCTCGTGAAGATGGTCGATGCCGGGTGGCTCGGCCGGAAGAGCGGGCGCGGCTTCTATGAATACAAAAAGTGACGGCGGTCACTCGGGATGACACGCTCCACGAACACTGTTCTAATCCGCACCTAAACCATGCTCTGTCAAGCCTGCAGCGCGTATAACGACGACGATCGCGAATTCTGTTTTCGCTGCCAGAACAAGCTGCTCGTACTCTCCGGTGTCACTTCCTTCGAAGAAGACGAGCTCGAAGACTACGAGGAAGAGGAAGACCTTTCCCTCGACGAGCACCTCCTCGAGCGCGTCTCCGCCATTGAAGAGATCGTCAAGCGCTCCGCCGAGACGATCCGCTCCCTCGTCGATGCCGTGCAGAAGCACGAGCGCGCCATCTTCATCAACCAGACGGGTCTGCTCTCCGTCAAGGAGATCCTCGAGAAGAAGAGCGTCCTCACTTCCGACGAAGTGGTCGAGCTGTGGGAATCGAAGATGGGCGAGCAGATGCTCGCGCTCGAGAAGAAGCAGCGTTTCGTCGAGCGGAAGGACCGCATGGTCTCGCTGTTCCGCGGCGAGAAGCGCGAGCGCTTCCTCCTCCTCGTCGCCGACGCCGAGGCGGCGTTCGACGGGTTCGATCCTGAGCGCGGCATCAAGCATCTCGAAGAAGCTTTCCGGCTCGACCGCGACAATTACGAGCTCTCGTTCTTCCTCGGCGAGATGTTCTTCAACGACGGCAATCTCGACCGCGCCAAGGCGTATCTCGAGCGCACCATCGAAGTGCAACCGGACCATTTCGACGCCGCGGTGTTTTACGGCGTGCTGCTGCACGAGCGGCAGGACCTGAAGGGCGCCGAGCGCTGGCTGCGCCGCGCCATCCAGATCTCCCAGGAGTCGTTCCTCCCCTACTTCTCCCTCGGCGCGATCTACGCGCGCAAGGGGAAGCTGCTCCGCGCGCAGAAGTTCCTCGAGAAGGCGATCCAGCTCGAGGCGATCCCGCAGGCCTACTACCTCCTCGGCACGATCTTCTACGACAAGGGGCAGCTCGAACGCGCCATCCGGTCGTTCCAGGCGGCGCTGAAGCTCGATCCCGATTACGAAGAGGCGATCTACCACCTCGGCCTCTGCTACCTAGACCGCAACTGGAATCGCAAGGCGATCGACTGCTTCCAGGAAGCGCTGGAGCTCAATCCGAACAAGATGGAGTACCAGCAGGCGGTCAAGATCTACGAAGGGATCTCCGGCCACGTGCCGGTCGAAGGGGCGGCGGCGCAGGTCGTCAGCCAGGCCGATACGCTGGCCAGCGAAGGCAAGTACACCGAGGCGCTCGACCATTACCGGCGGGCCGCGGAAGGGGAGCCGGACAACATCAACATCCTGCTGCCGTACGCGCTCCTTTGCTCGCATCTGGATTTGAACTCGGAAGCGATCGCGGTCGCCCGGCGCGTGCTGAAGCACCGGCCGGCGGAAGTCGTGGCCGCGGCGGCGTACACCACGCTCGTGGAGGCGCTACGCGCGGAAGGCAACTTCAAGGACGCGAACCGCGCCCTCGAGGACATGCTGCGCGACTACACCTCGAACTACGCGAAATCGATCGCGTACTTTGAAAAGGCGTACACGCTCGCCGACATGGAAGAGAACCTCGACGAGGCGCTGGAGAGCGCGCAGCTCGCGCTCCGCTACTCGCCGAAGGAGCTGAAGCAGTTCCCGCTCGCCGCGCTGGGCTGGGTCTACTTCAAACGCCGCGAGTTCAAGAACGCGGTCGACTTTTTGACCAAGTCCGCGGACCTCGGTCCCACCGCCACGAACCTCATGCACCTCGGCATGGCCCTGCTCGAAAGCGGCGAAAAAGACCGCGCCCGCCAGGTCTTCCGCCGCGCCAAGAGCTTCAAGATCAAGGGCGCCGGCCTGGAGGAGAAGATCCTCGAACAGGTGCGCACCGCCACCAAGCTCATCGACCGCCTGCACGCGAGACGGCGCAAAGTGGCCAAGGGGTAGTATGGAGTGCGGTAACGCCAGTTACCGCTCTAACTGCCTTTATTCGTGCGTCCTGCGTAGAGCGCTCCGCCGGGAACACGTGCGTCGCACAAAGCACACACAAAAGCAGTCAGAGCGGTAACTGGCGTTACCGCTCTCCAGATTACTCGCCGGTCTGGCGCTCGCGCTCTTCGCGCTCGGCCTCGTGCACCGCGCGGGTGTCGCCCGATTCTTCGCGCACGGCGGGCTGCTGCACTGCTTCGTCCTCGCCCGGCTCGGGTTGGGCGGGACGGTTCGTGTTGTCGACGATCTTCTTCTCGGTCATCACACCCTCGTCAGTTTCGCGAATTTCGCGATGAACTTCTTCGAGCCGCCACGCTCGAAGTAGACGGTCAGCTTCGCTTCCGGTCCGCTGCCTTCCATGGTCAGGATCGTCCCGACGCCGAACTGCTCGTGCCGCACTTTCTGGCCGCGCTTCAGCTCCGCGGCGCCGGAGGAGGCGGCCTGCTGCTGCTTCGCGGCGGTGATGGCGCTCGGATCGAACTGCACCGGCGCGTTCTGGAAGAACGACAGCACACCGTTCACCGACTCGTTCTTGGGCGCGACCGCGGCCGGCGCGGGGCGGCGCTGCGGCTGCGGAGCGCTGCTGCCGTACCGGGGCGGTTGCGACGTGCCGCCGCCATATCGCGGCTGCTGAGGTGCGCCGTACCGCTGCGGCTGCTGGATCGGACGCTCACGCCACGACGGTTCCGCCGAGCCGTAGCGCTGCGACGACAGCCGCACCGCCTCGGTCGCCTCGGACGGGATCTCCTGCAGGAACGGCGAGGCGGTCTGCTCGCGGAACCTGCCGTGCACGCGCCGCTCGTACGCGTGCATGCAGAACAGCAGCTCGCGCGCGCGGGTCATCCCGACGTAGCAGAGGCGCCGTTCTTCTTCCATGTCCTCCGACTTCTCGAGCGAGTTCGCGTGCGGAAGGATCCCTTCCTCCATTCCGGCCAGGAACACGACCTCGAACTCGAGCCCCTTCGCCGAGTGCAGCGTCATCAGCGTCACGCCTTTGCCGGACTCGTAGCGATCGAGGTCCGACATCAGCGTCAGGGAGTCGAGATAGTCGGCCAGCGCGGCGCCCGGGTTCTGCTCCGAGTACTCACGCGCGGAGTTGAGCAGTTCTTCGAGGTTCTCCAGGCGCGACTCGTCCTGCAGGTCGCGCGACTCCTGCAGCATGCGGCGGTAGCCGGTGCGCAGGAGGACGTAGTCGACGAACTCCGGGATCGGGTTGGACGACGCGCGCTGCAGGTCGTGGATGATCTCGCGGAACTCTTTCACCGCTTTCGACGCGCGCGCCGGTAGGAACGAGAGATCCCCTTCGATGACCGTCCAGAGCGACACGTTCTGCGCCGTGGCCTGCTCGTCGAGCGCGGCGATGGTCGTGTCGCCGATGCCACGCGTCGGGACGTTGATCACGCGCTCGATGGACGGCGTGTCATGCGGGCGCACGGAAGCGCGCACGAAGGAGAGGATGTCCTTGATCTCGGCACGCTCGTAGAACTTCACGCCCCCGACGACCACGTACGGCAGGTTCGCCCGCAGCAGCTCTTCTTCGAACGGCCGCGACTGCGCGTTCGTGCGGAAGAGGATCGCGAAGTCGGTCAGCTTGTACTTCGACCGCAGTGACGTGATCTTCTCGAGGACGAACTGCGCCTCCTCGCGGTCGTTGCTGCACGTCACGACGCGCACCGGATCGCCCTTGCCGCTGCTGGTGAAGAGAGTCTTTCCCTTGCGCGCGATGTTGTTCGATACGACTCCGGTCGCGGCGCTGAGGATGTTGCCGGTAGAGCGGTAGTTCTGTTCGAGCTTGATGATCTTCGCGCCGGGGAAGTCGCGCTCGAAGTTGAGGATGTTGTTGATGTCGGCGCCGCGGAACTTGTAGATCGACTGGTCTTCGTCGCCGACGGCCATGATGTTGCCGGCCTTGCCGGCGAGGAGCTTCACGAGCACGTACTGCGCGCGGTTCGTGTCCTGGTACTCGTCGATCAGGAGGTGCTGAAAGCGGTCGTGCAGTTCGTTCCGGACGTCCTCGTGCTTCTCGAGCAACTGCACGTAGTTGCCGATCAGGTCGTCGAAGTCCATGGCGTCGAACTCGCGCAGCCGCTTCTGGTACTGCCGGTAGATCTCGGAGACGCGCGAGCCGAAGAAGTCGAGGTTCGTCTTCTCGTACTCCACCGGCCCGATCAGCTCGTTCTTGGCCATGGAGATGCGCGTGAGCACGGAGCGCGGCGGGAAGGCCTCGTCGTTGACGTTGAGTTCGCGCATGCAGCGGCGGATGAGTGTCATCTGGTCGCTGGTGTCGTACACCGCGAACGACTTGGTGAAGCCGAGGCGGTCGGCGTAGCGGCGGAGGATGCGCAGGGCGGTCGAGTGGAACGTGCCCACCAGCGGGCGCGACCCGCCGGTCGGAGGAACGAGCTGGTCGATACGGTGCAGCATCTCCGCCGCCGCCTTGTTGGTGAACGTGACGGCCAGGATGTTGTGCGGGCGGACGCCCATCTCCCCCATCAGGTAGCCGACCCGATAGGTGATGACGCGTGTTTTCCCCGAGCCGGCGCCGGCGAGGACGAGCAAGGGTCCGTTGCCGTGCATCACTGCTTCGCGCTGCTGGGGATTGAGTCCGGAGAGGTCGAGCATTCGGGGCGCAGTTTAACAACTGGAACGCATCGCCCCATGTTCCTGTTGTGCGGGGCGAACGGCGATTCGGGTTAGACTCACGCCGCTTCGGTCTGGTGGAGGATTAATGCTCATGTTCGGTCTCGGTGTTCCTGAACTTCTCATCATTCTGGTCATCGTCGTGGTGATCTTCGGCGCCAGCCGCCTCCCGCAGCTCGGCCGCGGCCTCGGCGAGGGCATCTCCAACTTCCGCGACGGCCTCGGCAAAGCGAACAAGGACGACAAGGCGCTCCCGAAGTCCTCCGACGAAACGAAGTGAAGTGGCTGATAACCGGCGCCGGCGGCATGCTCGGCACCGACCTCAGGGATGAGCTCACCTCGCGCGGTGAGGAGGTGGTGGCGCTGACGCGCAGCGACCTCGACGTCACCGACTCCCGCGCCACTCTGGCTGCCGTTCGCGAGCACGTCCCTTCCGTGATCGTCAACTGCGCCGCCTACACGAAAGTGGATCAGGCCGAATCGGAGGAGAGCGCCGCGAAGGCGATCAACGGCTCCGCCGTGGAGCTGCTCGCGGCTGCGGCGAACGACGTCGACGCACTCCTCGTCACCATCTCTACCGATTTCGTCTTCGACGGCTCGAAGACCGAGCCGTACGAGCCGGACGATACGACCGCACCCCTCTCCGCCTATGGCCGCTCGAAGCTGTTGGGCGAGATCGCGGCCACGCACGCGAAGAAGCACCTCATCGTGCGCACTTCGTGGCTGTTCGGCGTGCACGGTCCGAACTTCGTGGAAGCGATCCGCAAGCAGGTCCGCGCCGGCAGGGACCCGCTGACCGTCGTCTCCGACCAGCGCGGGCGGCCGACGTATACGCCCCACCTGGCGCGCGCCATCGTGCGGCTCGCGCCGGCGGCGCGGGGCGTGGTGCATTACGCGGACGCCGACGAATGCTCGTGGTTCGACTTCGCGCGAGCGATCGTCGAGGAGAGCGGCGCTTCGACCGAGGTGACGCCGGTGAGCAGCGAGGAGTTCGTCCGTCCCGCCACCCGGCCCGCCTACTCGGTGCTCTCGACGCGGCGTTACGAGGAGCTGACGGGCGTCACTCCGGATTCGTGGCGGGAGGGGCTGCGGGAGTATCTGGTGTTGCGTCACTAAGCACGGCGTACATGAGGAACTCCACGTTCCCTTCCGCACCCTTGACCGGACTCTCGATCACGCCCTTCACCTCGAACCCGAGCTCGCGCGCGACGCTGACTACGCCGTCCACCGCCCCCTGACGTTTGGCCTCGTCGCGCACGATCCCTCCCTTCCCGACCTCGTGCTTCCCCACCTCGAACTGCGGCTTGATCAGCGCGACCAGCTCCCCGCGCAGGAACGTCGCCACCGCCGGCAGGATGAGCTTCAGGGGGATGAAGGAGACGTCGATTGAGACGAAGTCGATGACGTCATCGAAGTTCTCCGGCTGCAGGAAGCGGGCATTCACCTTCTCGCGGTTGATCACGCGCGGATCGTTGCGCAGCGAGACGTCGAGCTGTCCGTAACCGACGTCGATCGCGTACACCTTCTTCGCGCCGTGCTCGAGCATCACATCGGTGAAGCCACCAGTTGATGCGCCGATATCAGCACATGTTTTTTCGTGCACATTAATCGCAAACTCTTTGAGAGCGTGCGCGAGCTTCATCCCGCCCCGCCCGACCCACGGATGCTCGAGCTCCGCGACCGTGACCTCGTCCTCTTCCGTGACGTTCGCGCCGGCCTTGTCGACGAACCGGCCGTTCACCAGGACGCGCCGGGCCATGATCAGCGACTGCGCCTTGGACCGCGTGTCGACGAGCCCGCGCTCGACCACCGCCACGTCGAGGCGCTGCTTCTTCATTCGTTGACGATGGTGAAGCCGGCCTGGGTGAAGTGGTGGTCGTTGGTGAGGACGTGCCGGATGTCGCGCTGCTCCATGAGCACCATGGACATGCAATCGACGAGGGAGTACTGCTTGTCCCGGCGTTCGGCGTAGCGGTCCAGACCTACGAGGAACAATTCACGATTCGAGGGAACGACCTGCGACTGGCGGATGGTGGTCCGAACGTAGGCGACTGCAGCCTCGCGGGCAGTCTCCCCGTCGTCTGAGAAATGAGCCAGCAACTCGGTCAGGACAGCGTCATGAGTGACGAGTTTCTCCGCGTCACGGAGCCGCGACAGGATGCTCACCGCGCGCCGGTGATGAGGATCACGCCGGTCGAGCAACGCGATGAAGAACCAAGTGTCGGCGAACCACTCCATCACTTCGCTACAGTGCGCTTCTTTCCGTACACGAATTCGTCTACGTGATCTGAGTCTTTGCCCTTCTCCTGCCGGCGGATCAGATCCTCTTCCGGAATCCGATTTCCCAGCTCGATGATCATCTCCGCGAACTGGGCGCCGGTGATGTGTTCGCGCGCCGGCACGATCTTCTGGACCCGTTTCGCGATCCCTTCCGCATGCAGGTCGTACTGCGCACGAAGCACGTCCTGCGCTCCGTGATGCACGTACTCGTCGGGAATGCCGATGCAGTGGAACTTCACTCCCTGGATGCCGAGTTGTTCGCAGCGCTCCATGATCGCGGAACCGAAGCCGCCGGCGATCGAGCCTTCCTCGACGGTAATCACGTACGAATCAGGCTTGCAGTATTTCGTAATCAATTCGTCATCCAAAGGCTTGATGAAACGAGCATTGATTACCGTGACGTTAATGTTCTCTTTGGCGAGCATCTCCGCTGCCTGCATGGCAGGCCAGACCTCGTTGCCGATGGCGAAGATCGTCGCGTCGGCACCCTCGCGCAGCACCTCGCCCTTACCCACCGGAAGCGACTTCAGCTCGGCGTCCATCTCGACACCGTAGCCGTTGCCGCGCGGGTAGCGGAGCGAGGTCGGGTGGCCGGTCTCGAACGCGGTTTTCACCATGTGCCGCAGCTCGTTCTCGTCCTTCGGGGCCATGCAGACCATGTTCGGGAAGATCCGCAGGTAGGCCATGTCGTAGATGCCGTGGTGCGTCGGGCCGTCGGCGCCGGCGATGCCGCCGCGGTCGAGCGCGAAGACCACCGGCAGGTCCATGATCGCCACGTCGTGGAAGACCTGGTCGAACGCGCGCTGCAGGAAGGTCGAGTAGATCGCGGCGATCGGCTTCATCCCCTGCGTGGCCATGCCGCCGCAGAACGTGATCGCATGCTCTTCGGCGATGCCGACGTCGTACATCCGCCCCGGCAGCGCCTTGGCAAACTTGTCGAGGCCCGTTCCGTCCGGCATGGCCGCGGTGACGGCCACGATCTTCGGGTCGTTCTTCGCCAGCTCGATGAGCGTATCGGCGAAGACGGCCGTGTACGTCGGCGGCTGCGGCTTCTCGGCCTTCTTCCCTTCGCCGGTGATGACGTCGAACGGGGAAACGCCGTGCGACCAGATCGGCTTGTTCTCCGCCGGCGTGTAGCCCTTCCCCTTCTTCGTCATCACGTGGATGAGGATCGGGCCGTCGTAATCGCGGTGCTCCTCGAAGAGGTCGAGCAGCAGTTCCAGGTCGTGGCCGTCGTACGGCCCGAGGTACTTGAAGCCGAGCTCCTCGAACAGGGTGCCGGGCACGATCATGTTCTTGAGCACCTGCTCCATGTCGTGCGCCAGGCCGTGCAGCTTCCCGCCGATCAGCGGGATGCGGTCCATCACGCCCTTGGCGAGGTCCTTGGCCTGGTTGTAGCGCTGCCCCTTGATGATCTGGTTGAGGTACCCGGACATCGCGCCTACGTTCGTCGAGATCGACATGTCGTTGTCGTTCAGGACGATCATCAGCCTGCTCTTGAGGTGGCCGGCCTGGTTCAGCCCCTCCAGGGCAATGCCGCCGGAGAGAGCGCCGTCGCCGATGATCGCCACCACGCGGTAATCCTCCTTGCGGAAGTCGCGGGCGATGGCGATGCCGAGGGCGGCCGAGATCGAGGTCGAGGCGTGGCCGGCGTTGAAGACGTCGTACTCGGACTCTTCGCGCTTGCAGAAGCCGGAGATACCGTTGTGCTGGCGGATGGTGTGGAACGTGTCGCGCCGGCCGGTGATGAGCTTGTGCGGGTAGCTCTGGTGGCCGGTGTCGTACACGATCTGGTCGCGCGGCGTGTCGTACATGTAGTGCAGCGCGAGCGTGAGCTCGACGATGCCGAGGTTGCCGCCGAAGTGGCCGCCGATGCGCGAGACCACGTCGATGATCTGATCGCGGATCTCCTGCGCCACCTGAGGGAGCTGCTTGCGATCCAGCTTCCGGAGGTCGCGGGGTGTATCGATCGAGTCGAGTAGTCGAGGCATCGTTTTTCCGTCTAGTGGCGCCGTTCACAGATGAAACGCGCGATCGGCGCCAGGTAATTCACAGGACCGCCGATCATATCAGCGTTGCTCAGGGCTTCCCCGAGGAGGCGCTGCACCTCCGCACGTGCACTCTCCACGCCGAGAAGGGCCGGCCATGTCAGCTTTCCCTGCTCGATGTCCTTCCCCGCGGTCTTGCCGAGGATGGCGGAAGACTCCTCGATGTCGAGCAGGTCGTCCACGATCTGGAAGGCGAGCCCGAGCGCGTCCCCGTACCGCCGCAGCTTCTCCAACTGCTCCTCGGAGGCGCCGCCGAGGAGCCCCCCCAGGATGACCGAGACGGTGAAGAGCTTCCCGGTCTTGTTGCGGTGGATGAAGTACAGCTCCGACAGGAGCGCGTCCGGATCGTTCGGCGTTTCGTGGGAGCGTTCGGCCACGATGTCCGCCACCTGCCCGCCGATCATGCCGGTGGAGTCGATCGCGGTCGCCACCTCCGCGATCGCGCGCAGTTGCCGCGCGGGCTCGAGTCCCGCCACCGGCCGCGCGAGCCAGGCAAATGCCTCGGTCAGCAGCGCGTCGCCCGCCAGGATGCCCATCGCTTCGCCGTAGATCACATGCGTCGTCCTCCGGCCGCGACGCAGGTCGTCGTTATCCAGCGGCGGCAGGTCGTCGTGCACCAGGGAGTAGGTGTGGATCAGCTCGAGCGCACAGAGGTGCACCAGGAACGGCTCTTCGCCCGTGAGCTGCCGCCCCAGGATCGCCTCGGCCGTGGCGATGGCCACGATCGGCCGGATCCGCTTGCCGCCGCCGAGGACGGCGTAGCGCATCGCCTCATGAATGAGCGGCGGATTGGTCGCTGCGGGAGGGAGGTGGCGGTCGAGCGTCGCATCGACGAGCGCGCGCCACGCATTCAGTTGCGCCCGGAAATCCCCCATGGGGCGGCGCTTATATCACTTCCACTTCGCCCACGAGAGAGAACGACGAGGGGCCTCCGGCGGGCCGGCGTGGCCGGCGGCACTTGTTTGCGCACGGACCGCGCTTCGTGCGAGAGGCGTGCGTTCAGCCTTGGGCAACCAGTGCTGCCGGCCACGCCGGCCCGCCGGAGGCCTCTGGTCGATTCTCTCTCGCGTGAGCGGAGTGGAAAACGCGCGGCTCAGACCCCGTCGTCGAGCGGCTCGTCGTCTTCGTCGTCTTCCGCTTCGAACGGCTCGGTGACCGGCTGTCCCTTCGCATCGGCGAGGATCAGCTCGATCTTCTTCTCCACCTCCTCGAGGCGCTGGTGGCAGAAGCGCGAGAGGCGGATGCCCTCCTCGAACAGCCCCAGCGACTCATCGAGCGGCAGCTCCTCGCTCTCGAGGCGCTGCACGATCTTCTCGAGGTTCTGAAAAGCTTTTTCGAATTCGTTCGGACGGCGGGCGGCCATACGCGCGTTATAACAGAGGATGGATGTGTTCGCGGCCGGTTGTATGGCCGCTGACAGTTTGGAGTGCGGTGACCATGAGTTTTGAATTCTCTGTCGCTTCACCATTCGCCTTGCTCGTCTTTTCGCTCGTGCTGAGCGTCATGGGTTGTTTCCTCATCTATTGGAGCTGGCGTCACTCGCGCATTGCGCGCGAGACGTCCGGATGGACTCCGGTACCCGCGACGATCCTCCGGGCTCGCGCGAAGGAACGGGCAGAGGGGTACGAGCCGGACATCGCTTACCACTACGCGATCGGCGGCAAAGAGTACGAGAGCTCACAGGTGAGCATCATCAACTTTTATGGTACTTCGCTCGAGGGAGCAAGGCGAAAGGCGCACAGGTACGTGGCGACTCAGCGGGTAATCGCGTACGTCAATCCTGCGGATCACTCCCAGGCCGTGCTCATCCCAGGCGCCCAACCCATCGAGGCATCCATCCTGTTCATTCTGGGTCTGCTTTTCGCCGCCGGCGGCGCGTACTTGATGGTCGGCTAGCCAGGCGCAGGCCTGTTCTGGAGTGCGGTAACGCGAGTTACCGCTCTTCCTGTCTTGTTCGTCCTGTAACGCGAGCAGGTCCAGCCTTCGCTCGTGCCGCCAGGCGAGATTGCATCAGCCTCGCTCCCAAGCACGAACAGAAGCAGTCAGAGCGGTAACTGGCGTTACCGCACTCCATACCCGTCACTCTTCCGCGATCGCCACCGGCCAGACGCTCTCCACCCCCAGCGTGTGCCGGTCCACCGTCGCCTCGAGGCGGCCGCGCTTGAGTTGCACTTCGATCTGCTCGCCGACCTTCACCTGCGCGGAGTCGAGGATTGGCTTGCGGCCGCGGCGGGTGCGGGAGAAGGCGATGGCGTAGCCGCGCGAGAGGACCGACAGGGGCGAGACCGCCTGCAGCGTGGCCATCGTGGCGCGCAGGCGCTGGCGGTCTTTCTCGATTCGCGAGGGGAAGCGGGCCAGCGGCTCCTCGCACGCGATCAGTCTCCGCCGCAGCGTTTTCGCGCGCGCGTCGAGCAGGCGATAGAGCATCACCCGGCGGCGCTCGAGGCGGTCGCGCGCGACGGCTACGCGGCGCACCACGATCCCGAGCCGGTCCGACGAGGCGAGATGCCGCAGTTCGTGGCGGTAGTTGCGCACGCGGCTCTCGACCACGTGCCGCACCCGGCGCACCATGTGATCGATCTGCGTGCAGATCTCGCTCTTGGCGCGGATCACGATCTCCGCCGCGGCGGACGGCGTCGGTGCACGCAGGTCGGCCACGAAGTCGCAGATCGTGAAGTCGGTCTCGTGGCCGACGCCGGAGATCGTCGGGAGCTCGCACTCGGCCACGGCGCGTGCGACCACTTCCTCGTTGAACGCCCAGAGGTCCTCGAGCGACCCTCCGCCGCGGCAGATCAGGACCACGTCGTGCTGCTTCCAGCGCGACAGGTTCCGGATCGCGGCCGCGATCTCGCGTCCCGCCGTCGCCCCCTGCACGCGCACCGGGTAGATCTGCAGCGAGAGCCCTTCGAACCGCCGCCCGAGCACGTTCAGGATGTCGCGGATCGCGGCGCCGGTGGGGCTGGTCACGACCGCGATCCGCTGCGGCAGCATCGGGATCGGCTTCTTGCGCGCGGGATCGAAGAGACCTTCTTCCGCCAGCCGCTTCTTCAGTTGCTCGAATGCGAGCTGCAGCGCCCCCAGGCCGGCCGGCTCGGCGGAGACGGCGTTGAGCTGAAACTCACCTTTCGCCTCGTAGATCGTGAGCCGCCCGCGCACGATCAGTTGCAGCCCGTTCTCGATCCGGAAGCGGAGAAACCGGGCCTGCGTGGCGAAGAACACGATCCGGATCTGCGACCGCGCGTCCTTCAGCGTGAAGTAGAGATGGCCGGCCGCGGAGCGGACGAAGTTCGTCACCTCTCCTTCGACCGAGACGTCGTTGTATTTGTAGAGGTCGAGGTTGAGGCGGCGTACGAGCTCGCTGACGGAGAAGACGGTACGTTCGCTCACCATCGCCATCATAAGCGCCAGGCCGACACTACAAATAATCAGGCACTCGTTTTGCCATCCCATATTCCTGCCGGCCATACGACTTGGCCGCAACTGAACTGAATTCAGGAGTCACATCATGATGAAGAAACTCACGAACAGCTCCCTGGCCGCGTTTGGACTCGCGGCGCTCCTCCTCACCGGTGCCTGTGCCACGCAGGGCGGCGGCGATCCCGCAATGAACCCCACCGTCTCGGCCGACGCGCGCGATGAAGCCGACGTCGATGCGTCCGAGAACCTCATCGCAGGCGGCGCTCCGCTGAACACGACCACCGAGACCGTGGTCACGACGAACACCACCGCCACCGTCGATCAGTCGCTGAGTGTCGACACGAATCAGTCGATGACCTCGTCGTCGAACCTCGACGCGCAGTCGACGGCGGACACGGACACGACCAGCACCACCACCGAGACGCGCACCCGGATGCGCAAGGATTAAGCGGGAACCACAGCTGTCTCCTGAGGGGCGCGGGCGACCGCGCCCTTTTTCTTTGCTGTGGTCACCGATCCCCCATACCCTCACTTGTAACACTACCTTGTATTGACAAGTACCTTGCAAGGCGGCATTGTGCATCCCGTGACGGATCTCTCGTTCGACAACTGGATGACACAGCTCCGCAAGGGACTGCTCGAGCTCGCAATCCTCAACACGATCGCGCCCGCCCCGTTGTACGGGTACGACATCGTCCGGCGGCTGAGCGACGTCGACCACCTCGTGATCACCGAGGGGACGGTTTACCCGATTCTGAGCCGGTTGAAGAACAGTCGGCTCGTGGAGACGTATATCGAGGAGTCGCAGGAAGGGCCGGCACGCAAGTACTACCGGCTGACGGCGCGCGGCCGCGACGACCTGCATCGGATGAATCAGCACTGGGACAGCCTTCACCACGCCATCGGCGGCCTGCGAAAGGAACGGAAGCGATGATCGAAATGACACCTGCAGCACGCGAGCGGCTCGACAACTACCTGCAGCGCATGCGCAGCGAGCTGCGCGGAACGCGCGCCGTAGTCGCGGACGAGGTGGAGCAGAGCGTGCGCGAGCACATCGAGATCGCCCTCGCCCAGGCGCAGGCTCCGGTCGGCGCCACCGAAGTCATCGGCATCCTCGACCGCCTCGGGCCGCCCGAGCGCTGGCTCGGCGACGAAGAGCGGCCGATGTGGCGCCGCGCGCTCGACCATGTCCGTTCCGGGCCGGAGGACGGGCGTCTCGCCTATCTCTCCTTCGGCCTGTTCGTCGCCTCGATCGTGCTTCTCCCGATCTTCGGCTTTCTGCTGCTGATCCCGGCCATGTTCGTCGGCCGCGCATGGGTCGAGCTGGCGCGCGACCGCGGCGAGCCGCTCGGCGCGCGCCGCTGGCTGGTCTATCCGGCCATGGCGGTCGTGCTCGCCTTCGCGACCGGCCTGCTCATCATCGGACCGCCGATGATGGCGATCGCATTCGCACTCGGCCCGGATGTCGAGTCATTGCTCGACATCCCCACGAGCCGGCTCGGCGAGCTCCGCTTCCTGGCGGGCCTCGGCGGCGTGATGTTCGGATCGTGGTGGATCATCGCCGGCGGTTTCTGCGCCGCGTTCATCCGGCCGATCCGCTTCGTCTTCTCGCCGCTGCTCGATGGACTGCGCCGCAAGCATTTCGCGGTGCTCGCCGCCATCGGCGCGCTGGTCGCGGCCGCGGGCGCCACGCTCATCTACTACCGACACTAAAGAGACCGGCCGCCGGGCAGCGCTTCTGATCGCACGAATCGCGATCCGCCCGACGTGTGTCCGCTCAGCCTGAGACACCAACCATGACGCTCGAACTGCGCATTGACCAACTGTCCAAAACCTACAGCAATGGCGTAAAGGCATTGCAGAACATCAGTCTCACCATTTCGGCGGGGATGTTCGGACTGCTCGGCCCGAACGGCGCCGGCAAGTCCACGCTCATGCGGATCCTGGCCACGCTGCAGGAGCCGGATGCAGGCGACATTCGATTGGGTGACCTCGACGTCATTCGGCAGAAGGATGCCGTGCGCGAGACGCTCGGGTACCTGCCGCAGGACTTCGGGCTCTACCAGAACGTCGCGGCCGAGAAGCTCCTCGACCACTTCGCGATCCTGGAAGGAATCGTCGATCGCGCGGAACGGCGTGCCGTGGTCGAGGCGCTGCTGAAACAGACCAACCTCTGGGACAAGCGCAGGCAGAAGCTCGGCGGCTTCTCGGGCGGGATGCGCCAGCGTTTCGGCATCGCCCTCGCGCTCCTCGGCAATCCGCAGCTGCTCATCGTCGACGAGCCGACCGCGGGCCTCGATCCCGCGGAGCGAGTCCGGTTCCTGAACCTCCTCAGCGAGCTGGGGGAGAACAGCATCGTCATCCTCTCCACGCACATCGTGGAGGACGTATCCGAGCTCTGTACGCGCATGGCCATCATCAACAAGGGGCAGATCCTGCTGGAAGCGGAGCCGCTCCGCGCGGTCGAGACGATGGAAGGGCGCGTGTGGGAACGGCTGGTGCCGAAAGACGAGCTGGCGGCGATGGAGCGCGACTACAACGTCCTGTCGACCAAGCTGCTTGCGGGGAAGACGGTGGTCCGGGTCTATGGCGAGACGCAGCCCTCGAGCGCGTTTCACGCCGTCGAGCCTGAATTGCACGATGTCTACTTCAGCGTAATGGGAGGCCACTATGGCCGGCCGGCTGCGCTCGAGGCAGCGCGATGACGAAGGTACTGGAGGTTTTCCGCTTCGAGCTCGCCTACCAGCTCCGCCGCGCTTCGACCCTCTCCTATTTCCTGATCGTCCTCATCACGTGCACCGCCTTGATGCAGGTCATGGCGGGCGGGACACGTGACGACGGCAGCTTCAACTCGCCGTTCACCCTGCTGGTGATCGTGGTGTTCGGGAGCATGCTGGCGCTGGTGATGATGGCCGCCTTCGCCGGTGATGCCGCGGCGCGCGACGGCGACACGCGCGCAGATTCGCTCTTCTACACCTCGCCGGTCGGGAAGCGCGCCTACGTGCTCGGCCGCTTCCTCGGCGCGTTCGCGATGAGCGCGCTGCTCCTGCTGGCGTTTCCGGCAGGCTGTATGGTCGCGACCTGGATGCCGTGGGTCGACCCGGCAAGCCTCCTCCCGTTTCGCCTTTCCGCTTATCTCGCGCCGTATTTTCTCTACGCATTGCCGAACGCATTCATCGCGACGGCCGTGCTCTTCAGCGCGGCGTTAATCACTCGCCGCGCCACGGCCAGCTACGCGGCCGCCGCGTTCCTCTTCTTTACAGCGTTGATGTGCGGGAAGCTGCTGGCGCGGCGGCTGGGCGCCGGCGTGGCCACGCTGCTCGACCCGCTCGGCTTCACCACCCTGGACGTGCTGTTGGTCTCACTGACTCCGCTCCAGAAGAACACGTTCGTCCTGGTCCTCGACCGAGCGCTCCTCACGAATCGCCTGCTCTGGCTCGGAATCGCGACAACCGTAGGGGCGGCCGCGTACGCCCGCTTCCGATTTGCACATCACGCGGTCGGTCATGAAGGTAGGTCAGTCACGTCGACGCCGGCCGACGACGGCCGCGCCGGCGCAATCAGCGGGGTACCGGTGGCGCGGCGCGTATTCGACACCTCGACACGGCTGCGGCAACTGCGCGCGATCGCCATGCGCTCGTTCCGCGAGCTCCACGCCAGCCGCGCGTGGTGGATCGTGCCGCTGCTCGCAGTGTTGTTCATCCTGCAGGCGCCAGCCCTGGCCATGAACGAGCTCGGGATCCCAGGCCCATTGACGACCGCTCGCCTGGTCGAATTCCTCACCGGCGACATCTCGATCTGGGTCACGTTGCTCATTGCGTTATCGGCGGGAGAGCTCGTGTGGCGCGAGCGCCATGCGCGCATTCACGCGCTGGCCGGCGTGACACCGGTACCGGACTGGCTCTCGGTCACCGGCAAGTTTCTCGGGCTCGCGATGATGCTCGCCGCGACGCTGACGATCTTCCTCGCCGCGGGACTGGCGGTACAGACGATCTACGGCGCCGATCGCTACGACCTCGGGCTTTACCTCCAGCTCCTGTACGGATTGCTGCTACCCGAATATCTGATTCTCGCCGCGCTGGCCATGATCGTCCACGTGCTGCTCGATCAAAAGTACGTCGCCAACGTGCTCGTCGTGCTCACGCCTTTCGCGATCGGCGTCCTGCGGCGGCTCGGCGTGGAAGACAACCTGCTGCTGTACGGCAGCCTGCCGGGGTGGATGTACTCCGAGATCTCCGGCTTCAGTCCGGGCACGGAAGCGCGGCTCTGGTTCACCTTCTACTTCGGCGGCTGGGCGCTGCTCTTCGCGCTTGCAACGTACCTCTTCTGGATTCGTGGCGAGGAGCGCGGCCTGCGGCAGAGAATCGCGCTCGCGCGCCGCCGCCTTACCCTCGGGGCCTCGATGATCGGCGCAACCGCGCTCGCGATCGTCGCCGGCGCGGGCGGTTTCATCTTCTACAACACGCACATCCTCGACGATTACACGACGACCAGGGAAACGGAGCAGCGCCGCGCCGAGTTCGAGCGCAGATACGGCCGGTACGCTTCTCTTCCCCAGCCGAGCGTCGCCGCGACGAAGCTGCACGTCGATTTTTATCCTCGGCGTCGCGCGGCTACGATTCGCGGGAGTTATCGTCTCGAGAATCGCAGTAACGCGAGGATCGACGCAATCCATGTCGCCACGCCGGGCGGCGTGGAGACGACCACCGTTTCCTTCGATCGCCCCTCGCTTCTCAGCGTCAGTGACGAGGACCTCGACTACAGGATCTACGCGCTCGAGCGAGCGCTGGAGCCGGGAGAGTCGCTGCGGATGCAGTTCGGGGTCGAGATCGAGTCGCGCGCGTTCCAGATCCAGGGCACGCCGGCGGTGGTCCGCAACGGCTCGTACATCACGCACCGGCCCCGGAACGGCGATCACTGGCTGCCGCTCGTCGGCTATCAGGCGCCTCGTGAGCTCAACGACCCCGCCGTCCGGAAAAAATACGGCCTGCGCGAACGCTCCCCGTATCCGAGGCTCGGCGACGTCCCCGTCGGCAACGAGCAGAAAGGATACGAGCTGATCGAGCTCGAGACGATCATCGGTACGGACGCCGGCCAGGTTGGTGTGGCGCCCGGGAAGACGCGCCGCACCTGGACGGAAGGTGGTCGCCGTTATGTCCACTACCTCACCGAGGCGCCGATCAGCGACGCCTGGACGATCACCGCGGCCAACTACGCCGTGCACCGCGCCAAGTGGCAGGAGGTCGACATCGAGATCTTCCACCACCCCACGCATACGGCCAACCTCGAGCGGATGGTTCACGGCGTCCAGGCCTCGCTCGAACACAACACGAGAGCATTCGGTCCGTACCCATACCGGCAGGCCCGGCTCGTGGAGTTTCCCAGCCACCCGGCCGTGGGGGGGATGACCGCGCACAGCGGCTTGATGACCTATGCCGAAGGCTTCGCGCTCGTACGCCCCGAGGCCGACCCGCGCAGGATCGACTTCCCGTTCGCGGTCGTCGCACACGAGATGGGCCACCAGTGGTGGGGCCATCAGCTCACCCCGGCTGTCGTCGAAGGCGCGCCGTTCCTGGCGGAGAGCCTTTCCTGGTACAGCGCCATGCTCGTCGTCGAAGAGACGCTGGGCCGCGACCACCTGCAGCGGCTGCTCGACATGATGCGCGCCGATTACATGCAACCGAACCAGCCGCGCACGACCCCTCTGCTTCGGGCCCGCGATCAGATCGACGCCTACAGGAGAGGGCCATTCGCGATGTACGCGCTGCGCGAGGCCGTGGGCGCAGAAACCGTGAACCGCGCACTGCGCAATCTCCTGTCGAAGTTCCCGCCGGGACGTACGCCCTTCCCAACGTCGCTCGACTTCTACTCCGAGCTGCGCGCCGTCACCCCGCCGCCGAAGCACGGCCTGCTGAAGGACCTGTTCGAAGAGATCACCTTCTGGGAGCTGAGCGCGAAGAGCATCGACGTGAAACCGGACGGTAAAGGTGCATACCGCGTGACGTTGCACATCGACGCCGAGAAGCTGAAGGGCGACAGCACCGGCGCGGAACGCCCGGTCCCGATGAACGATCCGGTCGAAATCCTCGTATACGACGCGAACGGTAAACCGCTCTACCGCGCCTCGCAACGCGTGCGCTCCGGCGCACAGACGATCGAGCTGACCGTGCCCCACCCTCCCTCGGGCGCGATCGTCGCCCCCGATCGCGAGCTGCTGGATCGGCGGCCGGAGGACAATGAGGTAAGGGTGGGAGAGGGCGCGTCGCCGTGACCGGGAGACCGCGACGATCTTGAGGTGCCGTTTCGGATCGAGAACGCGCAGTTCTCCGTCACGGCGGCCCAGGCCGTAGACTCTCCCCATGGCCAGAAAACGGGAGAGAGTGGTCATGACGGCGAAGAACATCTGGATTCTCACGAAAGCCGCCGCATCGTCGTGGGTTGACGACTACGCGCAGAGCATGGGGGCGGCGCTGGCGTATTACACGATGCTCTCCATCGCGCCATTCCTCTGGATCGTACTCTCGCTGGCTGGGATGATCTTCGGCGTCGAGGCGGCGCGCGGGGAGATCGCCGCACAGCTGCAGGGGCTGATGGGACGGGAGGGAGCCGAGGCGGTGCAGAATCTGCTCGAGAGTGCGAACAGGCCGGCCGAAGGCGTTGCCTCCGCTGTGGCCGGCCTCGTCCTGCTGCTGGTCGGAGCGACCTCGGTCTTCGCCGAATTGCAGGATTCGCTCGATCGTATCTGGCGTGCTCCGAAGCGATCCCGGATGGGAATCTGGAGCCTGCTGCGCGCCCGCCTGCTGTCGTTCGGAACGATCGCCGGCATCAGTTTTCTGCTGATGGTCTCGCTCATGGTCAGCGCAGGCCTGGCGGCGTTCGGAAAGATCTGGGGACCGCGCTTTTCGGACTGGCAGTCCCTGGTCGGCGCCGTCAACGTTGTCTTCAGCTACGCCCTGACCGCGACCGTCTTCGCAATGATCTACAAGGTGATGCCGAGGGCAAAGGTCGCCTGGACGGACGTCCTGATCGGCGCGTCTGTGACCGGGCTGCTGTTCACGGTCGGCAAATCGTTGATCGGTCTCTACATCGGCCGGAGTGGCTTGACGTCGGCATTCGGCGCGGCCGGGTCGCTGGTCATGGCCATGGTCTGGGTCTACTACTCCGCGCAGATCTTTCTCCTCGGAGCGGAGTTCACCTGGGCCTATGCGCTGACGTTCGGCTCCCGCAAGGAGCAGAAACTGCCGTCCGCGGCACCAGCCATCCCGAGCAAGACCGCGAACAGGAAGCCGGATGCGAACATGCTCGAGGCGAAGGAGGCGGCAATCGTTGCGACGGAATCCGCGGCAGCGGACGCTGCGGGCAAAGAGAAATCGTCATAAACGCCCGACGTAGTGTTCGCCCCAATAGAACCGGTGGCGTACGACCAGATGTCCCGCTGCGTTGTTCGGTCGGTAGCACCGGCAGCGGCGCGCGCTCCGTAGTCGAACTCCTCCAACTTCTCCTGCGCCTCCACTCGAATTGCACGGAACACCTGATCCCGATGAACGATCCCGTCGAAATCCTGGTGTACGACGCGAACGGCAAACCGCTCTACCGCGCCTCTAAAACGCGTCCGCTCCGGCGCACAGACGATCAAAGCTGACCGTGCCCCGCGTCCCCGCCGGCGCGATCGTCGATTCCGATCACGAGCTGTTGGATCGGCAGCCCGCGGGCGTCCAGGTCCGACGCCCCCATTGCTGGGGGTAGTCCGCGCGTCCAGTGCGTTACGATAACCGCCTGATGGCCGTGATGGTTTTCCTCGATGAGGCGGCGACCACTCGCTCGACCCGGTCGACAAGGACTTTCCCGTCTTGTATCTGTTTACCGCTCGAGGTGATGAACGACAGGCGTGCGATCGCGAAGCATTTGCTTGAAAGTATCGAATGCTGAGACCAAGCGTTGCTTGGCGGTTCTCTGAACGCTCATAAGAATGGCTTGAGCGCGAGCGCCGCGA
>DASQJY010000001.1:0-51689 GCA_035630815.1 Thermoanaerobaculia bacterium | reverse complement strand
TCGCGGCGCTCGCGCTCAAGCCATTCTTATGAGCGTTCAGAGAACCGCCAAGCAACGCTTGGTCTCAGCATTCGATACTTTCAAGCAAATGCTTCGCGATCGCACGCCTGTCGTTCATCACCTCGAGCGGTAAACAGATACTTACGGAGCTGCTGAAGGATGTTCAGCCCGAACCCGGGATGACGCGAACGGAGACGTACGAGGAACGGGCCAAGGAGCTGTTCATCGACCAGCCCGCGAACATGAAGCTGCTCATCGTCGTCGACAAGCTGCTCACCGGGTTCGATGCGCCGCCGTGTACGTATCTCTACATCGATAAGTCGATGCAGGACCACGGGCTGTTCCAGGCGATCTGCCGGACGAACCGGCTGGACGGCGACGATAAGGAGTTCGGCCACATCGTCGACTACAAGGGTCTCTTCCCGAAGGTGGAGAACGCCATCGCCGTCTATACCTCCGAGCTGGACCACAGCGCGCCCGGTCCCGATCCGGAGGTGCTGCTGAAAGACCGCCTCGAGGTGGCGCGGGAGCGGCTGGAGAACGCGCTCGAGACGCTCGCACTGATCTGCGAGCCGGTGGAGCCTCCGCGCGGTGAGCTGGAGCACATTCAGTACTTCTGCGGCAACACGGAGATCGAAGCCGACCTGGAGGCGCGCGCGCCCTTTCGCGCGGAGCTGTACAAGGCGACGGCGAGCCTCGTGCGTGCCTTCGCGAACATCTCGGCAGACCTGAACGCCGCAGGCTACTCCGAGCCGGAGGTCGCCCGGATTCGCGCGAAGACCGATCACTACGTCAAGTTGCGCGAGGTGATCCGTCTCGCGAGCGGCGAGGTGCTCGACCTGAAGGCCTATGAGGCCGACATGCGCCACCTGATCGACACGTACATCGAGGCGAGCGAGCCGCGCACGATCTCGCCGTTCGGCGAGCTGAGCCTGATCGAGCTGATCGTGAAGAGCGGCATCGCCGAGGCCATCAACGCGCAGCTCGGCGGCCTGAGAGGGAATCGCGACGCGATCGCGGAGACGATCGAGAACAACGTCCGGCGCAAGATCATCAAAGAGCATCTCGCCGATCCGGCGTTTTACGAGTCGATGTCGGAATTGCTCGATGAAGTGATCAAGCTGCGGAAGGCGAACGCCATCTCCTATGAGGACTACCTCAAGCGTGTCGCCGATGTGGCGATCCGCGTGCAGGCCGGCTACTCCGACGAGACGCCGGTGCAATTGCGGAACAGTCCCGCGTTGCGGGCGCTGTACAGCAACCTGACAATGAAGTCTGCCGTCGATGAAGAGACAGCGTCAGACGACGCGCGTGTCGAGCTGGCATTGCGAATCGACGAAGCGGTCCGGCACGTGCGGTCCGACGACTGGCGCGGGCACCTGGCCCGCGAACGGTCGGTGAAACGTGCGCTGTACGACATCCTGCTCGACGACGCGGAAGTGGAAAGAATCTTTTTGATCGTCAAGGCGCAGTCGGAATACTGATGGCGTCGAGGATCAAGCTCGGAGACATGGTGGTGGACGTCGTTCTGAAGGACATCAAGAACGTCCATCTGAGCGTATATCCGCCCGATGGCGCTGTCCGGATCTCTGCGCCGAAGCGGATGAGCCTCGATACCATCCGCCTCTTCGCGATCTCCCGCCTGACCTGGATCAGACAGCAGCAGAAGAAGCTTCGGGAGCAGGAACGGGAAGCGCCTCGGGACTATGTAGAGCGGGAGAGTCACTACGTCTGGGGGAAGCGCTATCTGCTCGAGTTGCGCGAAGTGGAAGCTCCCCCGTGCGTCGAGTTGCGCCACAAGCGGCTGGTGCTCAACGTACGGCCGGGGACGTCACCAGCTGCGCGAGAGTCGGTGGTGGAAGAATGGTACCGCCAGCAACTGAAGGCCGCTGTCGCGCCGCTCCTCGCGCGGTGGGAGTCGCTCTTGGGTGTGAGTACGCGTCGTTTCTTCGTGCAGCGCATGAAGACGAAGTGGGGGAGCTGCAATCAGTACCAACGCACCATCAGGCTCAATAGCGAGCTGGCGAAGAAGCCACCTGAATGTCTGGAGTACCTTGTGGTGCACGAACTCGCACATCTGATCGAGCCGACACACAACGCGCGCTTCATCGCGCTCATGGATCGGTTTCTGCCGCAATGGCGGTTGCGTCGCGAGTTGCTGAATCGGCTGCCGGTGCGGCAGGAGACGTGGAGCTATTGATCTCGATGGACTCTGAATTCTGGACCGCGGTAGGTTCGACAGCCACTGCCGTGGCGTTGGCATTCACGGCTGTGCAGATCGCTCTTGCGACACGTCAGGAACGGACGCAGTTCGAGGACAGCCTGGTTAAGGAGTACCGGGAACTGCTCGGAAGCTTGCCGCGCGAAGCGCTGGTGCAGCATCCCGCGGCAGACGCGGACGAATGCGTTGCCACTTACCTGCCTCAGTTCTACCGCTATTTCGATCTGTGCAACGAGCAGGTGTTCCTCAGGCAGAAGGGCCGGATCGGAGACGCAACGTGGGCCGAGTGGCGCGACGGAATGCTCACGAACCTGCAGCGGCCTGGCTATCGAGCGGCTTGGCGGAAAGTGCAAAGCAGCACAAGCTCGTTTACGGACCTGAGATGTCTGTGCGCCAACCGCGAACTGGATCCGCGATCGCGGCGATGGGGATCGGCATTGGCGATGATTCAGCGGGAGCTGGCGCGACGGGGCGAGATGAGTGTGGCGGCGGTCGCCGACGACGATAGCGGGGTCAAAGTTATTCCGACTCCATCCAGGCAATGAACTCGGTCCATGACACGGGCGTCCCGTTTTCCTTGCGTGTGCGGCCTTTGCACCAGGTGAGGCCGCTCTTGGTCACGATGAGATCGCCGAGGTGTTTGTCCTGGGTGTCATACACATCGAGCTCGATCCCCTTGTTCTTCACTTCCATCGACACGCTGAGATCTTTGATGCTCACTTTCATCCCGAAGTCCTCCCTCGGAATTGTAGCCGCTTCGGATGTGAACACTCGTGAGAGGAGGATGTCCTACGGACTCGTTTGAGCAGTCGTTGCCACCATCCTCGACCGCGCCGGTTACTGGGTGCGGACGAGCGTGAAGGTCAACCTCACTCGGGAGGACAAGCGCGCCATCGGCCGCCCGTCCGCTCCGCGGTGGGAGCTCGATATCGTCGCCTACAGCGGGCGTGAGAACGAGCTGCTGGTGGTCGAGTGCAAGTCGTACCTCGATTCGGCCGGCGTGCGCGCGGCGTCGTTCGACGGACCGAAAGCGGCGGACGAGACGCGGTACAAGCTGTTTTCCGATGAGTCGCTCCGGCGCGTGGTGCTCGCGCGGCTCGAGACGCAGCTCGTCGAGCAGGGCTTTTGCCCTCCCGGTACGAAGGCTCGGCTTTGCCTCGCTGCGGGAAACATTCACGGCGACCCGGTGCCGTTGCGCGCGATCTTCGAGGCCAAAGGCTGGCAACTGTTCGAGCGAAGCTGGCTGATCTCCGGGCTCGAGGCGCTCGCGACAGAGAGCTACGAGAACAGCGTCGCCTCAGTGGTCGCCAAGTTGCTCCTGCGCGAGGTGGCTTTACCGCGTACCGCGAACGGCTCCACGCCGGCTGACGAGGGCGACGAAGTTTCCACGACGCGCGCCAGCGGCTACTCGACTCGACCGGGGTTCACCAACGCGAACGGGCAGACGGTTGTTCGTCCGACCGGTCTGCCAGGTACCGACTACGGCCAGTCGATCTACGTCCTCCGGTGCGGCCACTGCTCGGGCGAGTACGGCGCGAACGGAAGCGACATCTGGCTGAGGAAGTGTCCGAAGTGCCAGGGCGGCCGGCCGGGGCTCCCGTTCGGAGACGGTGCCAAGTGAAAATGCGTCATCGCATACGGACGAGAGCGAATGAGGGGGCAGGCGATGAGAGATGACTTTGCGGCATGGCTTGCGAAAACCTACAAGACACGAACGTGCGGACGACTGGTCGTTGCGGCACAGCGTGATGCCGTCTCGCGCTGCCGTCGCGTGGAGGCATCCGAGGGCGACTTGGACACGCACTACGACCGCGATGAGATGCACATCCTGCTTGCACGATTCACCTTTTCGCGCCACGACCTCGCGCCTGCGCATCAGATAGAGATCTCTGGAGACGTCTACAACGGCACGGCGTCCTTGAGGAACGCTCTGCGTTTGTATCGGGAGTTTCGCCAGTCGTCCAGCAACGCGCGCGTCATGCGACCGTAGACGCGCTGCGTGCTTCGTCGCCAACACCGGCTACGACTGGCCAGCCGCCCTTCCCACCGAAGCTCCCTCGCTGCGCTCGGGATAAACTGCGAGCATCGACCTCGCCATCATCATCACCTATCTCGCCGCGGTGATCGCCGCCGGGATCTGGTTCGGACGGAGGCAGCAGACCACGCGGCAGTACTTTCTCGCGGGCGGGAACGTGCCGTGGTGGGCGATCGCGGCGTCGATCGTCGCGACCGAGACCTCCACCATCACCTTCATCTCCGTCCCCGGCATCGCCTGGGCCCAGGGCGGCGACTTTCGGTTTCTGCAGGTGGTTCTCGGGTACGTCGTGGCGCGGTTCATCATCGCGGCGGTGTTCATGCCGTGGTACTTCCGCGGCGAGCTGGTGACGGTGTACGAGCTGCTGCAGACGCGCTTCGCGCCGTCCGTGAAGGCGCTCGCGGCGTCGCTGTTCGTGGTGATGCGCACGGTCGCGGATGGGGTGCGGTTGCTACTGACCGCCCACGTCATCTCGGCGCTGCTGCCGGCGGTCGACATCTCCACCGCCATCATTGCCCTCGGAGCGATCATGATCGTCTTCACGCTCATCGGCGGCATCGATGCGATACTGAAGCTCGTTGCGGCGGAACACCTTGCGGCTGAGATAGGAAAATCCTTAACGGTGAGCCGCCGTACGACACTTTCATACGTTGGAAGTCGCTCCACGAGCAGCCGATCGGATGGCAGCCGGATGTAAATGACGGGATTCGTGTCAACATCTGGCCATTCATGACAGCGCGCCCTTACAACGCGAAATCGAAATCCGGATCCATTCCGGGAAGTACTCCCAAGGTCAAGTGGGGCCCCAAGGCTGACCCTGGCAAGGCGCCGTCCCGACTGAAGGAAGAGTTTCCCTGGCTCTGGAGCCGGGATGGCCGAACAGTCGACTTCTGCGGTGCATGGAACGATTTCCATTACACGCGTGCTTTCCAGGAAGAAGCACGCGCACGGTCGAAGCAGCAGGAGATGGCACGCCGGTGATGACGCTGCGCCGTCTCGGCAGAGATCTGGCCGGCATACCGATGTCGACGGCCTGGTACCTGTCCAACCTCGCCGAGGCGAAGGGAAGGCAACAGCTCTTTACCCGTCAATCGCCGCAGCGACTGAAAGCGCTGCGCGAGCACGCGATGATCGAAAGCGCTGTCGCGTCGAACCGCATCGAGGGGGTGGAGATCGAGCCCTCCCGCATTCGTGCGGTCGTTCTCGGCTCGCCCGCGCCGAGAGACCGCAACGAGGAAGAGGTGCGCGGCTACCGCGACGCCCTTCGCCTCATCCATTCGTCGTCGAATGAGCTGCCGCTCTCGGAGCCCACCATCCGCGAGCTTCACCGGATCTCGCGCGGCGATACGGGAGATGCGGGCGAGTACAAGACGCGTGACATTGACATCATCGAAACGACGGCCGAGGGCCGGGCCCGCATCCGATTCAAGACCGTGTCCGCGCGCAGCACCCCGAAAGCGATGCGCGACCTGGTCGCCGCATGGGAGTCGCTCGATGGGCGGCCGGTGCCAACGCTCGTCGCCGCCGCGGCACTGAATCTCGACTTCCTCTGCATTCATCCGTTCCGCGACGGGAATGGGAGAGTGTCGCGGCTGCTCCTCCTCCTTCAGTGCTACCACGCTGGTCTGGAGGTCGGCCGCTACGTCAGCATCGAACGGATCATCGAACGGAACAAAGAACGGTATTACGAAACACTGGAGGAGTCGTCGCGCGGCTGGCATGAAGGGAAGCACGACCCGTGGCCGTACATCAACTACGTCCTCTACGTGCTGAAAGAGGCATATCGCGACTTCGAGAGGCGCGTCGGCGAGACCGCCGCCCGTCGAGGCGAGAAGAGCGAGACGGTGGTAGCGGCCATCGAGCGAACGATTACCCCTTTCACGATCGCCGAGTTGCAGCAGGACTGTCCCGGTGTGAGTGTCGACATGCTCCGGCACGTTCTGAAGGGCCTGAAAGCGGAACGCCGCGTGGAATGCCTCGGAAGAGGTCGGACCGCCCGCTGGCGGCGCGTTCGAATCAGGTAATGAACGGTTGAATCAGGTAATGAACTCGGTAACGACATCTCAAGACGCGAAGCGGCCCTTGGAAAAAGCGTGGAGGTGGACTGGTCGTCGCAGGTCCTCTGTCTACGCCGGCAGCGATGCCGCCGGACACCGCTCCGCTAGGGATAAACTGCGCCCATCGACCTCGCCATCATCATCACCTATCTCGTCGCGGTGATTGCCGCCGGGATCTGGTTCGGACGCAGGCAGCAGACCACGCGGCAGTACTTTCTCGCGGGCGGGAACGTGCCGTGGTGGGCGATCGCGGCGTCGATCGTGGCCACCGAGACGTCCACCATCACGTTCATCTCCGTGCCGGGGATCGCCTGGGCGCAGGGTGGGGACTTTCGGTTTTTGCAGGTGGTCCTCGGGTATGTCGTGGCGCGGTTCGTCATCGCGGCGGTGTTCATGCCGTGGTACTTCCGTGGTGAGCTGGTGACGGTGTACGAGCTGCTGCAGACGCGCTTCGCGCCGTCGGTGAAGGCGCTCGCGGCGTCGCTGTTCGTGGTGATGCGCACCGTGGCGGATGGGGTGCGGCTGCTGCTGACGGCGTACGTCATCTCGGCGCTGCTTCCGGCGGTCGACGTGGCCACGGCCATCGTCGCCCTCGGGGCGATCATGATCGTCTTCACGCTCATCGGGGGCATCGAGGCGATCGTCTGGATCGAGGTCGTGCAGCTTGCGATCTATGTCGGCGGGGCGATCGCGGCGGCGGTGGTGCTGATTCAGCACGTCGGCTTCGACGAGGCGATCGCCGCCGGCGCGGCGGCGGGGAAGTTCCGCGTCTTCGACTTTTCGTTCGACCTCACGAAGACCTTCACGTTCTGGTCGGGCCTCATCGGCGGGACGTTCCTCACGCTCTCCACGCACGGCACCGATCAGTACATGGTGCAGCGCTATCTCTGCACGGATCGTCCGCGCAGCGCGGCGAAGGCGGTGATCGCGTCGGGGCTCGCGGTGCTCGTGCAGTTCTCCGCGTTCCTCTTCATCGGCGTGCTGCTCTTCGCCTTCTACGGTGCGACCGATTCCGCGCCCGACCAGGTCTTTCCGCACTTCATCGCCAACCATCTGCCCGAGGGGCTCTCCGGCCTGGTCGTGGCGGCGATCCTCGCGGCTGCCATGTCGTCGTCGCTGAACGCGATCGCCGCCACGATCGTGGCCGATCTGCTCCGCCCGCGCGACGACCGCCACGCCATGCGCCTCTCGCGCGTGCTCACCGTGGTGGCCGGTCTCGCGCAGATCGCGGTGGGCATTGCCATGCAGTACAGCGAACGCTCCGCGCTCAGCATCGCCCTGGCCATCGCTTCGCTGATCAACGGCCCGATCCTCGGTGTCTTCTTCCTCGGCGCCACGAAGCGCGCCACGACCTCTTCCGCGCTCGCCGGCATGACCGCGGGCCTCGTCGCCGTGGCGCTGGTCGCGTTCGCGACGAAAGTGGCGTGGCCGTGGTACGCGGTGGTCGGATCGTTGACGACGCTCCTGGCCGGTATGATCGCGGCGTGGATCTCGACGCCAAAATCGGACAGCTCTTCGTCGTCCCCGCACCACGTCCCGACCTGATCCATCACGTTCGCGACAACCACGTCGGCGGCGTGATCTGGTTCCAGACCACGACCGCCGAAGCCGCGGCGATGAACGCGCACCTGCAGGCGCTCGCGCACGTGCCGCTCCTCATCAGCGCCGATCTCGAGGCGGGGATGGGGATGCGCTTCACCGACGCGGAATGGGGGCTCCCCGCGATGGCTCTCGCCGCGACAGGCGATCCCGCCTTCGCGGAAGAGCAGGCCCGCGCGACCGCTCGCGAAGCCCTCGCGGGCGGCATCAATCACGTGCTCGCGCCGGTGGCGGACGTGAACGTCGATCCGCGCAATCCGGTGATCAACACGCGCAGCTTCGGCGAGGATCCGCACGAGGTGGCGCGCTACGTCGCCGCGTTCGTGCGCGGGCTCGAGGACGAAGGGGTGCTCGCCTGCGCGAAGCACTTCCCCGGTCACGGCGACACGCACGTCGACTCGCATCGCTCGCTGCCCGTACTGGACGTGACGCGCGAGCGCCTCGACGCGATCGAGCTCGTCCCCTTCCGCGCCGCGATTGCCGCGGGCGTGTCGTCGATCATGATCGGCCACCTCGGCGTGCCTGCCATCGATCCGACTCCCGCTCCGGTGCGTGCCGCTTTCGAGAAGGTCTACGGTACGACGGATGGCGAAGTGCCGCGTCACGCCACCATGCCGGCCACGCTGTCCAAGCCGGTCATCGACCTGCTGCGCCGCGACCTCGGATTCCAGGGGCTGGTCATTACCGACGCCATGGACATGGGCGGTCTCGCCGCGCATTTCGACGCCGGCGAAGCGGCGGTGCGCGCGATCGAAGCGGGGGTGGACCAGATCCTCGTCTCCGTCGACACGGATGCCGCGATCGCGGCGGTGAGGGAGGGGGTGCGGAGCGGGCGTCTTTCCCGTGGGCGGATCGAGGAAGCGGTGGGGCGGGTGATGGAAGCGAAGAGGCAGTTGGTCGGTGGTGTCGGGTGTCAGGTATCTGGGGTGTTTCGCCCGGGCGACAAGTCCCGGACACCTGACACCCGACACCAAAGCGTGGCCCAGGATCGAATCGCGGACCGCGCGGTGAAGATAGTTCAGGACACCAACAATCTCCTCCCGCTGCAAGCGAAGAAGGTTGCGGTGGTCGTCGTGAATCCGCACAACGACCCGATGAACCTCGGGCTGGAAGCCAACAGCGCGCCGGACGAAGCGGACGTCGTAATCCTCGCGCTGGTGATCCGCCCGAAATCAGGCGCCGGCACGATCTCCGTCCCCGAGGACATCCAACTCCTGGCGCAAAGACACGCTCACAAGACCATCGCCATCTCGTTCGGCAGCCCCTACGTCCTGCGCGAGCTGGGGGACGTCAGCACGTTCATCTGCGCGTGGGGCCCGCAGCCGGTGATGCAGAGGGCCGCGATGCGGGTGCTGCGCGGGAAATGAAAAAGGGCCGGATTGCTCCGGCCCTTTTCACTACGTTGGAAGCTGAATGATCAGGCGCAGCTCATGATCGCGCCTTTTTGCGCGCCCGAGATCAGGCCGAGTGCCTTCGCCTCGTTGAGGATCGCGGAGACCTGGCTGACGAAGTCGCCGTGGTTCGTCGCGACGATCGCGTTGATGCGATCCATCAGCGTCAGACCGTTCGGGAAGACCACGTTCGGCGAGCCCGAGTTGCAGTTGCCGATGGTGACGGTCGGCTGCGTGTTCGAGTTCGGATTCGCATCGACATCGTCGTTCACGCCGTCGTTGTCGTCATCCGCGTCGCACGCGTCGCCCTGCGAGTCGTTGTCGAAGTTCGCCTGGTCGCCGTTGGAGGTGTTCGGGCAGTTGTCGGCGCTGTCCTCGATGCCGTCGACGTCCGCATCGGCGAACCAGCCGATGTCGCGCATGAGCGGCATGGTGAGGTCTTGCGGCGGGTTCAGCGAATGCGTGAGGTCGGCGTTGATGGACGGCTCCATCAGCAGGTTTTTGAGCGCGGCCGTGTCGTAGTGCGAGCCGGACGAACCGCCCGACACCGGGAACGGCATGTAGAGGCGCACCTGGCCGTTGGCGTCTGCACCGGCACGGATGGTCGGGTCGACGCTGATCGTGGCCGTGACACCGCCGCCGAGGTTGCTGACGATGTTCAGGCCGTCAGCGCGCGAGAGGCTGACCGAGGGGATGGTGATCGTCGGTCCGAAGATCGGGTCGGTCGCCATTCCCGGAGGAGCGGTGGCGGCGTTCGCGGCGTTGTTGTAGATGATGACGCCGATGGCGCCGGCGGACTGCGCTCTGCTCACCTTCTGCGTGAAGCCGCAGGTACCGCGCTCGATGAGCGCGATGCGTCCCGCAACCGCGGCAGCGTTGGTGAAGAACGAGCAGCCGTCCGTCGTGGCCGGACCGGCGACGTCCGCCGGATCGATGGCCGCGACGACCGAGGCCGTCACATTCGGATTGCCGATCACCGGGCCGAAGCCGGCGGTGCCGAACTGGTAGGAGCCGGCGATGCCCGTCGGCGAGAGGACGCGGACTTCAGGCGCGCCGAACAGCAGCACGCTCGGGGCGGCGGCGGTCACGTTCGCGCCGTTCCAGACCACGCGGCCGTAGCGGATGGCCGAAGCCTGGCGCTGCGCCTGGGTCATGTTGCTCCAGGTCAGGCCGTTCGTCGTGTCGAGCGTGAACTGCGAGTAGACGTCCGTCTGGAGCGGGTAGAAGCGCGGGCCGTCGAAGAAGTTGCCCAGGTTCGCACCAGTCGCTTCGCTGACGAAGTTCTGGAAGCCGAGACCGTGGCCGAGCTCGTGGAGGAGCACCGTCACGAGATCGTTCAGCGGACCGTGGTTGCCGTCGATGCCGAGATAGAAGTTGAAGTTGCTGCTGAACTGCGCGTTGAGATCCGGCGCCACGAGGTCATGGTCGTAGCCGGCCAGCTTGTCGGCGAGCGCCGAGCTGTACCAGGTCTGCGAGAACGCCGAGCCGGGGTACGGCGCGATCGGAGTGAGGTCGGAGAACACGTCCCACGCGCCGGCCGAGCCGAGCACGTTCGGGGCGAGCGGGTTGAACGCGGCGACGACGTAGATGTCGACGTTCGAGTCGATGTTGTTCGCCCAGATGTTCGCGGCGTGCACGAACGCGATCTGGCGCTGCAGGCCGAGCGTCGTGCCGGTGTTGCCGCCGACCGGCGCGGCCGGAGTCGGGTCGTTGAACCCTTCGCCCGGGCCGTCGTTGTTGATGATGAAGATGTTCGCCGCCGCGAAGGCCGGAGCCGTCGCGAGGATGAGCACGAGTGAGAGGAGGAGGAAGCGAGCGATGTTTTTCATGGTGGTCGTTTCCTCTCGTTACTGCTGGTTTCCGCCGGTGACGACGCGGACGAGGCCGAGGAACTCCGCGGCTTCATCGAACGTCTGCACGCAGAGGGTTTCGTACTGGCCGTCCGCCGTCGCGCGGGCCACGACCACGGTTGCGTGCTCGCCTTCGATCGAGCCCTGACGCGTGCCGTTCGCCTGGACGCGCCCGGCGATCGAGCGCACCGGCTTGCTGGTCATCTTCTCGAGATGCTCGACCATCGATGCCGTTTCGGCCGCCGTCGGCTTCCGAAGGGTCTTCGTCGCGTGGTCGAAAATGATCGCGCGCGTGGCCGACCATCTCTCCCGCTTGACCACCGACTGCGTCGAGGGGGTGCGACGCGCTTCGGCCTGCTTCACCTTCTCCGCGCGCGGGGAAGTGATCCATTTGACCTCGGCCTGCGCTGACATACCGATCAGCGCGGTGCCGAGAGCTGCCGCATAAAAGGCATTTCTCATCTTCATACAAGTCTCCTCTCAGGATGTGTGACCTGCATCGGCAGCCCGGCAGTCTCCGCGCGCATGGGGTCAGGACGGACGGAGATCCGTGGCTTTGCGTCACCGCCTCGCGACGGTTTTGCCTTGATTCGATTTTCCAGGAACGTGCGGATTTTACGCGGTGACGCTTATTTGTCAATTCTTTCCTGCCGGACCGCTGTCCGTATTGAACACCTAAGTTTGGAAAGTACCGCAGCCATATCACTCGACTACCATGACTTGCGTGCGCCGCCTGCTCTTCCTTACTTTCGTCTTTTTCCTATCCGTCGCCGCGGCGTTCGACGACTACAAGCTCGCGGAGCTCGACGTCGCCGTCCGCGACGCGATTGCCGAGAGGAAACTCCCGGGCGGCGTGCTCCTGATCGAGCACCGGGGCGAGCAGGTCGTGCGCGTCTACGGCAGGCGAGCGCTGGTCCCGAGCGTCGAGCGAATGACGCGCGACACGATCTTCGACGCGGCGTCCCTGACGAAAGTCGTGGCCACGGCGCCGTCGATCTGGCTGCTCGTCGAGCGCGGCAAGCTGCAGCTCGACGAGCCCATCCGCCGCATTCTTCCCGAGCTCACTGACGATGCCGTGACGCTGCGTCACCTGCTGACGCATACCTCCGGCCTCCGCCCCGGTCTCGATCGCGGCGACTGGTCGGGGTACCAGGAAGGCGTGCGGCGCGCACTGGCGCTGAAGCCGCTCAATCGCCCCGGCGCGGTCTTCCGCTACTCCGACGTCAACTACATCCTCCTCGGCGAGATCGTGAGGCGCGCCTCCGGCGAGCCGCTCGACGTCTTCGCCCGCAAGAACATCTTCGTGCCGCTCGGGATGCGCGACACCGGCTTCCCGCCGGGATCGAAGTCGCGCGTTGCGCCAACCGAGGCGGGACTGCGCGGGACCGTGCACGATCCGACCGCGCGCCGCATGGGCGGCGTGGCCGGTCACGCGGGGATGTTCACCACGGTCGACGACCTGGCGAAATTCGTCCGCGCCATCCTGAAAGGGGAGATGTTCCCGCGCGCGATGACCGAAGTCGCGTCACCGCCCGAGGTGGCGGTGCAGCGCGCCGCAGGCTTCGACATCGACTCGGCGTACAGTCGCCCGCGCGGCGATCTCTTTCCGCAGGGCTCGTTCGGCCACACCGGCTGGACCGGCGGGTTCCTCTGGATCGACCCTTCGTCGCAGACGTTCTACATCTTCCTGTCGAATCGAGTGCACCCGGACGGCAAGGGGAGCGTAGTCGCCCTCCAGCGCCGGCTCGGCACGCTGGTCGCGGAGTCGTTGCGAGACGTGACGTTCACGCCGCCCGTCCGCCGCGTGAGCCTCGTGACCGGCGGCGGCGACGCGCAGAACGGCATCGACGTCCTGCACGCCAGCGGTTACGCCGCACTGCAGGGGATGCGCATCGGCCTGATCACGAACCACACCGGCATCGACCGCACCGGCAACCCGACCGTCGACCTGCTGCGCAGCGCTCCCGGCGTGACGCTCTCCGCGATCTTCACGCCGGAGCACGGTCTGCGCGGAACGGAGGACCACGAACGCGTCGCGGACGGCCGCTACCTCGGGATCCCGGTCCACAGTCTCTACAACGAGCGGCGGAAGCCCACGGTGGAGCAACTGGCCGGTCTCGATGCGCTGCTTTTCGACATCCAGGACATCGGCACGCGCTTCTACACCTACATCTCTACCATGGGCCTGGCGATGGAGGCTGCGGCGGAGGCGAATGTGAAGTTCATCGTGCTGGATCGCGTCAACCCGATCGGGGGCGACGTGGTGGAAGGTCCGTTGCTCGAAGGCCCGACCGACTTCGTCGGCTGGCACCGCCTCCCGATCCGCCACGGGAAGACGGTGGGCGAGCTGGCGCGGCAGTTCCGCGACGAGCGTGGCATCGACGTCGACCTGACCGTGATCGCGGTGCAGGGATGGAAACGCAAGCAATGGCAGGACGAAGCAGGCCTGCCGTGGATCAACACCTCCCCGAACATGCGCTCCCTCAACGCCGCCGCGCTCTACCCCGGCATCGGCCTCCTTGAGCGCGCAATCTCCGTGGGCCGCGGCACGCCTACGCCATTCGAGATCCTCGGCGCGCCGTACATCGACGGCGCGCGCCTCGCGGCCGAGGTCGATGTACCCGGCGTGCAGTTGACGCCGGTACGCTTCACGCCGACGGCGAGCGTGCATCAGGGGGAAGAATGTGGCGGCGTGATGCTGCGCCTCACGGACCGTCGTGCGCTCCGCTCTGTGGATCTGGGGATAGCGATCGCCGCGGCGCTGACGAGGTTGTATCCGGCGAAGTTTCCGGTGGATGAGTTGCAGCCGCTGCTGCGGCACAAGGAGACGTTGGAGCGGATTAAGTTTGGAGTGCGGTGACCGCAGTCACCGCTTTGACTCTTTACGGCACCGCTGTCGCTGCGAAGCACACAGTAAAAGCGGTGACTGCGGTCACCGCACTCCAAACGGCGTAGCGCTCACCCCACCAGCACCAGTTCCACCGCCTCCGCTACCTCGAACGGAGACACCCCCACGTCGGCCACATCCGCGTCGAACTGCACCCGTTCCACCGGCGGCACGGGTGTGCCGAGGCGTGTGCGCAATGAGGCGGCGGCGCCGAGGAGGCGGGGGTCGCGGCGGAGGCCGCCGAGGGCTTCGAGGACGGAGGCGCTGCGCCAGCGGTCGCCGAGCTCCCAATGGAGGCGGAGCGAGTCCTGGAGCATCGTCTCCGCGCGGAACGCATCGCCGCGCGCACGCAGGACGTATCCGAGGAGGTTGAGCGACCAGGCGATGCCCTCCTTGTAGCCGCCGGCGCGCGACCAGGAGAGCGATTGCTCGAGCTGCTCCTCCGCGCGTTCGAGCTTGCCGGAGTACAGCGCCGCCGCCGCGAGGTTCAGCAGCGACCATGCGACCCCTTCCGTATCGCGCCGTTCGCGGAAGAGGTGCAGCGTTCCTTCGCAAAGCTCGAACGTCCGCGCGAAATCGCAGCTGAGCCACGCCGCGAAGCCGACGTAGTTGAGCGAGCGGCCGACGTTCGCACGGTCTTCCAGCTCCGCCCAGATCGTGCGCGAGAGCAGGTGCAGGTCGATGGCCTGATCGTACTCACCGCGCTCGCGCGCGATCGAGCCGCGGAACTGCAGCGAGCGCGCGAGACTCATCGGATCCTCGTGCGTTCTCGCAAGCGAGATGCTTGCATCGAGCAGCTCGATGGCGCGCGCGTAGTCGCATTGCAGGAACGCCATCGCCCCCGCGCCGGTCATCGCCTTCGCGCGCACCGGCACGTGCTCGCCGCCCGGCACGTTGAGGATCGTGTCGAGCGCGAGCCGCCCCACCGCGTAGTGGCCGCCGAGATACCACGACCACCAGAGTGCAGCCCCGAGCCGCAACGCAAGCTCCGCATCATGCGCCTGCGCGGTGCATTCGATCGCGGTGCGGAAATTGTCGGCATCGAGTGCCAGCCGCTCCGCTTCCAGCTCGTTCTCTTCCGCGATCGACGTCATCAGTTGCGCATGTGCGCGGCGCACCCCGGCATCGCGCTGCTGTTTCTCGAGACACTCCAGGCCGTACTCGCGGATCGTCTCCAGCATCGTGAAGCGCGGCGCGTCGTCGCTCGACGCTGGGTCGCGCCGGACGAATGCTTTGTCGATGAGGGAGGCGATGCCGTCCAAAGTGGTGTCGGGTGTCGGGTGTCGGGTGTCTGTGGCTTGTCGCCCGGGCGAAACACCCCAGACACCTGACACCTGGCACCCCTCAACCAGCCTCTCGGCCTGCTCGAGCGAAAAGCCTCCCCGAAACACGCTCAGCGCCGCGAACAGCGCCTGTTCCGCCGGGTCCAGCAGGTTGTATCCCCACGAGAGTGCGGCGCGCATGGTCTGCTGCCGTTCGGGAAGATCGCGGGAGCCTCCGCTCAGGAGGTTGAGCCGGCGGTCGGAGCGGGAGAGCATCGCTTGCGGCGGCAGCACCTTCACCCGCGCGGCGGCGAGCTCGATGGCCAGGGGGAGTCCGTCGAGGCGCACGCAGAGCTCCGCGATCGCGTTTGCGTTCTCGGCGGTCAGGCGGAAGTCGCTCTTCACCGCCGAGGCGCGCTCGACGAACAGCGCCACCGAGGCATAGCCGCCCAGGGCCTCGGGGGCGAGCGGGAGATCGAGCGGGGGAGTGGTGAGCGGCGGCACCGCGTATTCGCGCTCGCCCCCGAGGCGCAGCGGCGAGCGGCTGGTGACCAGCGCCTTGACGCGCGGCGCCGCCCCGAGCAACTCACCGATGACCGGCGCGGCCTCGAGCACCTGCTCGAGATTGTCGAGGACGAGCAACAGTTGCTTGTCGCGGAGGAACTGCTTGAGGGTCTCGAGCTGCGATGCCCCTCCCTCATGAACGCCGAACACCGAGGCGATCTCCGTGACCACCAGGCGCGGGTCGCGAAACGCGGCGAGCGAGACCCACCAGACTCCGTCCTCGCACTCGGGGACGAGCGCAGCGCCGATGGCCAGACTGAGCCGCGTCTTGCCCGTCCCTCCCGGACCGGTGAGCGTCACCAGGCGGACGTCGTCGCGGCGGAGGAGCGACAGCACGTCGTCGCGTTCGGCGTCGCGCCCGACCAGCGGCGTCAGCTTCTGCGGCAGGTTCGTCAGCGGCAGCGCGTCGATCGACACCTGCTCGGTGGTGGCCATGGTCGACGTCGCGCCGCCCCCGTCCAGTGTCTCGTCCGCCGGCAACTCGCCGCGCACGTGCTGCAGCTCCTCGAGCAGCTCGCGCGCGCTCTGGTAGCGCTGCGTGCGGTCTTTGGTGATGGCCTTGTCGACGATCGCCGCGATGCGGGGAGGCACGCCGATGTTCTTCGGCCGGACCAGCAGGGGCGGCTCGTTGCGGAGGATGCTCGCCGCGACGTCGGAGGTGCTGTCGCCATCGAATGGCAGCCTGCCGCTGATCAGCTCGTACAGCAGGACACCGGTGCTCCAGAGGTCGGTGCGCGTATCGAGCGACCGCCCGCGCAACTGCTCCGGCGACATGTAGAAGACGGTGCCGCGCACGATGTAGGGGTCCGTCTTCGCGAGCTCGGACGGCGGCCCGCTATTGCTGCGCGCGAGCCCGAAGTCGAGCAGCTTCAGGTACCCGTCGCGCCGCAGCATGATGTTGTCCGGCTTCACATCGCGATGCACGAGGCCGATGTCTTCCGCCGCCGCCAGCGCGGACGCGATCTGCACGCCGATGTCGACGATCTCCCGCAGGGAGAGCTGCGCGTGCAGCATCCGCTGCCGCAGCGTCACCCCGTCGACGTACTCGGTGGCGATGAAGTGCTCCTCGCCGACCTCCCCGATGTCGTAGACCGTGAGGATGTTCGGATGGTTCAGCGCCGACGCAGCGCGCGCCTCGTACTCCAGCCGCTTCCGCAACTCCTCGTCGTTGCGCACCGACGCACCGAGGACCTTCAGCGCCACCGGACGCTGCAACTGCCCGTCATGCGCGAGGTAAACCTCCCCCATGCCCCCCGCCCCGATGAGTGAACGGATCTCGTAACGGCCGAGTCGACTGCCGGGTTGGAGCATGCGATGGAGGGGATTCTAGCCGCTGGGAACCAGGCATTGGGCGTTGGGCTTTGGGCGTTTGGGGTTATCGCGCATCGGGCGATCCACCCCAAGCGCCTAAAGCCTGACGCCCAACGCCCAACCCAGTGACGTTCCCGCAACAACCGCCCCCCAGCCGCCCTCCCGCTCTTCCCACTGACCTGAAATTCTGTTTCACTGACCGCGCGTTCAGTGAGCTGAATAGCCGAGCCGCCATGCACATACCCAGGACCAAGGAAGAAGTCGTTCAGGAGTACCGGATCGCCTCGATCCAGGAGGCGACCATGCGCGTCATCGCCCGGAAGGGGATGGCCGCGGCGACGATGCAGGAGATCGCGGACGAAGCCGGCGTCGCGAAAGGGACCATCTATCTCTACTTCCGCGATAGGGACGAGCTAGTCGAGAAGACGTTCCAGACCGCCATCACCCGGCTCATGGGGGAGATCGACGCGGCCATGGAGCAGGACATGCCGCTGGAAGAGAAAATCCGCGGGATGATGCGCGCGCACCTGCATTTCTTCGGGGAAAACCGCGAATTCTTCCGGCTGTACCTTTCGATGCGCATGCCGGAAGGGCCGGCCGCGCGCCAGCGGCGGCAGACGCAGGAGTGCCAGCCGCAGTACCGCTCGCGCGTCGAGCGCCTCGCCGGCATCCTCACGATCGCCATGGACCGCGGCGAGATTCGCCGGGTCGACGCGTATAAACTCGCACTCTTCATTATTGAAGGCAGTACCGCCATCATTTTCGAGCGCCTCTCCGAGGACGCTCCCACCCATGACGAAACGGACGTCGACCTGATTACCGGACTGATCCTGGACGGCGTCCGCGAACGGAGATGAAGTTGAATCGAAGCAACCTCTTGTTTCTGACCTTGTTCTGCGCTTTTAGCCTCAGCGCGCAAACGACCCTCACCTTCGACGAAGCGCTCCGGCGCGCGCTCGAAGTCAACACTGGCATCGGCACCGCGCGGGAAGAGATCGGCGTGGCGGATGCCCAGCGCAGCTTTCTCCTCTCCGCGGTCATGCCCCGCGTGACGCTCAGCGGCGACCTCACCCGCAACAGCCTCGAACAGACCTTCGGCGAAGGGGATGAAGGGATCACCATCCTCCCGCGCAACGACTGGGCGTACCGCATCACGCTGTCGCAGCCGATCTTTGCCGGCCGCCGCGAGCTGCGCGCGTACTCGCAGGCGAAGATCGGCATCGAGAACGCCCGCGAAGGAACGCAGGCGGCCGAGGACGGCGCCCTGCTGCGCGTAGCGTCGAGCTATCTCGCCGTCATCAACGCCGACCGCCGCGTCGAAGTCGAGCAAACCAACATCGGCCTCGCCGAACGCCGTCTCACGCAGGCGCAGGCGTTCTATGAAGCGGGCGAAGTGACGCGCGTTGACGTGCTGCGCGCCGAGACCGCGAGGAAGGCATCCCAGCGCCTGCTCGCGGTCGCCAATCAGCAGCGCGAGCACGCGGAGTCGCAGCTGCGCACCGATCTCGACCTCGAGGGCGAGATCCAGGTGGTCGCGCCCGAGCGTCCACTCCCGCCGCTACCGAGCGAAGCGGACCTGATCGCGCGCGCCACCACGTCGCGCCCGGACATCGACATCGCCGAGAACAACGTCCGCATCGCAGAGCTCGAAGTCGCGAAGCAGCGCGGCTACTGGCTGCCGACCGTCACGTTCGACGGCGGGTTCGTGCAGCAGAAGACACCGTTCCCGACCGATAAGTACTCGTACGGCGCGTTCCGGTTCAACGTGCCCATCTTCCAGGCCGGCGAGGTGTTCGCGCGCGTGGCCGGTGCGAAGAGCCGGGAGAAGCAGGCCGAGCTCGCGCTCGAAGAGGCGAAGCTCATCGCGCGGGAAGACGTCCGCCGCGCGCTGGCCGACCTCGAGTCGGCGCGGATCGGGCTGCAGCTCGCGAACGAGCAGCTCGAAGCCGCGCAGGCCGAATACGACCAGGCCTTCGAGCTCTATCGCGCGCAGGAAGCGACCTCGCTCGACCTCGCCTCATCCGAAGCCTCACTCGCCGACGCGCGCCGCGCGGTCGCTGAAGAAACTCTCAATCGTGATCTCGCCGAGCTCCGCGTCTGGCACGCGGCGGGGGCGATCAAGGAATCTGTCGGAGTAACGAAATGACGAAGCGCACACTCATTCTCCTTTCCCTCGCCACCCTCTCCCTCAGCAACCTCGCCTGTTCCGGCGACGAGTCGAAGGCGGACACCGCCACGGCAACATCGACGACCTCGACGCAGGCCGCCCCGGCGCTTCCGTCCGACGTGCAGGAGATCGCGACTGCCACCGCCGCCGCGACCGACACCGCGTCCCTGGCGACGGCGGCTGCCGTCGATGCGAACACGATCACCGCGACCGGCGAGTTCGTCTCGCCCGTCCGCTCCGAGCTGTCGCCGAAGACGCCCGGCCGCGTGGCCAAGGTCTTCGTCAATGAGGGCTCGCGCGTCAAGCGCGGGCAGCCGGTGCTGCTCCTCGAGAGCGATTACGCGCGCATCAACCTCCAGTCGGCCGAGGCCGAGGTGGCGCGCGCGAAAGCGGCGCGCGACGAAGCCGCGCGCGACCTGGAGCGCAAGAAGGGCCTGAGCGCGAAGGATTCGATCCCCCGCGCCACGCTCGACCGCTCGCAGGCGGTGTACGAACAGGCGAGCGCGGCGCTCGCCGGCGCCAGCGCGCAGGTCTCGCTGCTCCGCCAGCAGATCGCCGACTCCACGCTCCGCTCGCCGGTCGACGGCATCGTGGCCGAGAAGCGGACCGACGCCGGCGCGCGTCTCGGCGACGGCGGCATCGCCTTCGTCATCGTCCAGCTCTCGCCGCTCAAGCTGCGCTTCCAGGTTCCGGAGCGCTACCTCGGGCGCATCAAGCAGGGCGACCGCGTCACCGCGCGCGTCGACCCGTACCCCAACGAAACGTTCCAGGGCACCATCAAGACCATCGGCGGCATCATCGATCCGAAGACGCGCACCATGTTCGCCGAAGCAGAATTCGGCAATGCAGACGGACGCCTCCGTCCGGGCCTCTTCGCCCGCGTGGAAGCGAAAATCGATTAACGATCAACCGTCAGCTCGGAGACACAATGCAAAAACTCGCAGAAATCTGCGTCCGGCGCCCCGTATTCGCGACCGTCATCATCCTGGCGCTCGTCGTCATCGGCGCGTTCTCTTATCTCAAGCTCGGTGTCGACCGCTTTCCCAACGTCGAATTTCCGTTCGTCATCGTGACGACGGTGCTGCCCGGCGCGGCGCCTGAAGAGATCGAGACCGAGATCACCGACAAGATCGAGGAATCGGTCAACACGATTGCCGGCATCAACGAGCTGACCTCGTTCTCCTCGGAGAACGTGTCGGTGGTCATGATCTCGTTCGACCTCGAAAAAGACCGTGACGTCGCGACGCAGGAAGTGCGCGACAAGATCTCCTCGATCCTCGGTGACATCCCGACCGATGCCGAGCCGCCGATCGTCCAGAACTTCGACCCGGGCGCGATCCCGGTCGTGACCATTGCCGTCTCCGGGCCCGGCTCGCAGCGCGACATCTCCGAATACGTCGACAAGAACCTCCGCCGCCGCCTCGAGACGGTCACCGGCGTCGGCCAGGTGCTCGTCATCGGCGCCCGTCCGCGCCAGATCAACGTCATCGTCGACAACGCCAAGTTGACGTCGCAGGGCCTCACCGCGGCGCAGGTCGTAGCCGCGTTGCAGGCTCAGAACATCCAGATCCCGGGCGGCAAGGTCGAGCAGGGCGTCCGCGACCTGACGTTGCGCACCTACGGCCGCGTCACTTCGCCGGAGGAATTCGGCAACATCCCGATCGCCAACCTCAATGGCACCGCGATCCGCATCCGCGACGTCGCGCGCATCGAAGACAGCATGGCCGAGGTCGAATCGGCGGCCACGGTCGGCGGCAAGTCCGCGGTGGTCGTGCAGATCCGCAAGCAGTCCGGCACGAACGCCATCGAAGTGGTCGAGGGGATCAAGGAGCGCGTCGAAGAGATCCGTCCTCAGATCCCGGCCGGCTACAAGCTGGACGTCATCCGCGACCAGTCCGAGTTCGTCCTCGCCGCGGTCGGGGCGGTGAAGGAGCACCTCATCCTCGGCTCCATTTTCGCGGCGCTCATCGTGTGGCTGTTTCTTTCCAGCCCGCGCTTCTGGCACGTCATCGCGATGGTCGCGGCGACGCTGCTGCTCTACACGCTGGTGTGGGGCCACTCGATCCCGCTGCCGAAGAGCATCGCCATCCCTCTCGCGCTCGCGATCGGCGTGGGGATGTTTACTTACTTCGCCAGGAAGTCTCGACCTACCCTGATTGCGGCGGTCGCGATCCCGAGCTCGCTCATCGCCACGTTCGCGGCGATGTCGTACATGGGCTTCACGCTCAACATCATCACGCTGCTCGCACTGACGCTGGCCGTCGGTATCGTCATCGACGACGCGGTCGTGGTCCTCGAGAACATCTTCCGCCACATGGAAGAGAAGAAGATGTCGCCCGCGGAGGCAGCCGTCGCAGGGACGAAGGAAGTCGGCCTGGCGGTCATGGCCACGTCCATGTCGCTGATCGTCGTCTTCCTCCCGGTCGCGTTCATGGCCGGCATCGTCGGCCGCTTCATGTACTCGTTCGGCGTGACCATGGCCTTCGCCATCGCGGTGTCGCTGCTCGTGTCGTTCACCCTCACGCCGATGATGGCCGCGCGCTACCTCAAGCGCGAGGACGTCAGCCACGAACAGGGCGGCGGCACGCGCGACAAGGGGCTGTACGCGGTGATCGAGCGAATCTACCTGAAGATGCTCGATTTCTCGATGGCGCATCGCTGGGTGATCGTCACCCTGATGGTGCTGGTCTTCTTCGCGACCGTTCCGCTCTTCACCATCGTCGACAAGACGTTCCTCCCGTACGACGACGAGGGGCAGTTCGCCGTGACGGTGCGCGCACCGGAAGGTTCGAGCGTCGACACGACCATGACCATCCTCGAGTCGATCGCCTCGCGCGTCCGCAAGGTGGACGGCATCTCGAACACCGTCGTCACGATCGGCGACGACCCGCAGCAGACGCTCAACTCCGGCACCATCTACGTGAAGCTCGGCGACGCCACGAAGCGCGACGACCAGTACACGATCATGGACCGCGTGCGGAAGGACGTCCTGCCGCAGTACGAGCGCCTCAATCTCCGCACGTCGGTCGCGCCGGTCAACGAGTTCGGCGGCGGCACCGACGCCGAGGTCATGTTCTGGATCGGCGGGCCGGACCTCGTGCAGCTCGACAAATACTCGCGCCAGCTCACCGACGCGATCAAGGATCCGAAGCTCGGCACCACCGACGTCGACACGAACTTCATCGTCGGCAAGCCGGAGCTGGCGGTGCGCATCGACCGCGACAAGTCGACCGACCTCGGCGTGCGCGTGCAGGACCTCGCCGCGACGCTGAACGTCCTGGTCGGCGGCCAGCAGGCCACCAGCTACTACGAAGGCGGCGAAGAGTACGAGGTGCACGTCCGCGCCGACGAACAGACGCGCGGCAACGTCGCCGGCATCTCGCAGATCGAAGTCCCCTCCGCGACCGGCAGCACCGTGAAGCTCGCGGACCTGGTGGCGCTGGAGGAAGGCACCGGCCCGTCGGTCATCAACCGCTACAACCGCCGCCGCATGGTCATGGTCCTCGCGAACATGCAGCCCGGCTTTTCATCCGCCACGGTCATGCAGCTCCTGCAGGACAAGGCGAAGGCGATGAACATGCCGACGACGTATTCGTACGGCTTCACCGGCCGCGCGAAAGAGCAGCAGGAGATGGGCGCGAACTTCATGCTCGCCTTCGCGCTGTCGATCGTCTTCATGTACCTCATCCTGGCCGCGCAGTTCGAGAGCTGGGTCCACCCCATCACCATCCTGCTGTCGCTGCCGATGACGGTGCCGTTCGCGCTGCTGTCGCTCGTGCTCCTCAATGAGTCGATCAACATCTTCTCGGCCCTCGGCATCGTGGTGCTGTTCGGCATCGTGAAGAAGAACTCCATCCTGCAGGTCGACCACACGAACCAGCTACGCGAGCGCGGCATGGACCGCGCGCACGCGATTCGTGAAGCGAACCGCGACCGGCTCCGCCCCATCCTCATGACCACGATCGCCTTCGTGGCCGGCATGATCCCGCTCGTCGTCAGCAGCGGCGCCGGCGCCGCCACGAACCGCGCCATCGGCGCGACCATCATCGGCGGCCAGACCCTCGTGCTCCTGCTCACGCTCCTGGCCACGCCCGTCCTCTACTCGCTGTTCGACGACGTCCAGGAACGCTTCCGCCGCCGCCGTCCCGCGAGCGAGGAAGATGAAACGCCGATGGGCGAAGCCGCAGCCGTGTAATTGCTCTTTGTTTGCTGTTGAAAGGCGCCCGCGAGGGCGCCTTTTCTGCTTTCTTCGTCGCGTACAATCACAACATGTCCGCGAAGGAACCGATGAGTGGTACCCCCGACCCGGTGGTGGACGCCTATAAGCCCGGGATCGACCGCACGTTGCTCCGCGAAAATCTGCGCCGTTCCCCGGAGGAACGCCTGCGGGCCCTTCAGCAGTTGCAGGTTTTTGCTCAGGAACTGCGAAAGGCCGGGAAAGGCCTTCGGCGACCTGACGAACGATGAACGACTTCGAACGCATCCTGGTTGCCCTAGGTTCGGCGGAAGTGGCCTTCGTCATTATCGGCGGTGTTGCCGCGACAGTTCACGGTTCGGCTCGACTCACTTCGGACATCGACGTTGTCTACGCCCGTTCGCGCTCCAACATCGAACGTCTCGTCGAAGCGCTGGCTCCGCTGAAGCCTTACCTCCGTGGCGCCCCGGCGGGCCTGCCATTTCGATTCGATGTCGAAACCGTGCGTCGAGGACTGAACTTCACGCTGAGCACTGAGGCCGGACCGGTGGACGTGCTCGGCGAAGTAACGGGAGTCGGAGATTACACCGCCGTGCTGGCAGTTTCCGAAGACGTCCTGCTGTTCGGCGCCAGCTACCGCTGCATCAACCTCGACGCCCTGATCGTCTCGAAGCGCGCAGCGGGTCGTGCGAAAGACCTGGAAGCCGTCGCGGAACTGGAGCTTATCCGCGACGAGAGAACGAGCTCGTAGATCTGGAGTGCAGTCCACGCCCATTCCCTGCACGAATCCCACGCTTCCCTGCACCACCACCCGCCCGCCCGACACGGCACGTACAATCGCATGGTGTCCATCACAAAACGGCAGCTCGCGCTCATCGTCCTCGGATGGGCGCTGTTCGGGTGGCTGAACGGGACCCTGCTGTACTTCGGGATCATCGCCGAGGGGGCGACGCCGCAGTTTACGTATAGCCAGTTCGCGGTGCGGCAGGGGAGCCGGTGGCTCGTGTGGGCGTTGCTCACGCCGGCGGTCATCCTGTTGTGCCGGCGCGTTCCGCCCGCTCTGCGCGCCCGGCCTGTCACAATCCACGCGGTGGCCAGCGTGCTGGTTGCCGCCGCCCGATCGTCGGGCGTCGTGCTCACCGATCGCATCGCTGCCCCTCGGCCGTCCACTCAGACCTTCCTCGAGAGCTGGTGGGGCATGCTGACGTTCTCCGCGCCCGTCGACCTCGTCATCTATTTCGCGATCGTGGGCGTGGTCCTGGCCATCGAGTCGCGCCGCCGCCTGCGCGAGCGCGAGCTGCTCCTCGCGCAGACTCAACTGGCGAACCTCCGCCTGCAGATCCAGCCGCACTTTCTCTTCAATACGCTGCACACCATCGCCTCCCTCGTGCGCGATGGCAGCTCCCAGGCCGCGGTGACGATGATCGCCGGTCTCTCCGACCTGCTCCGCTACTCGCTCGACAACGCGGGGCGGGACCTCGTGCCGCTGTCGGAGGAGCTCGAGGTCGTGCGGCGCTATCTCGAGATCCAGCAGACGCGGTTCTCCGACCGCCTGCGCGTCACCGTCGATGCCGCGGCCGACACGTACAACGCCGCCGTGCCGACCCTGCTGCTGCAGCCGCTCGTCGAGAATGCGATCCGCCACGGCGACGCCACCACCATCGACGTCCGCTCGCGGCGCGACGGCGACACGCTGGTCATCGACATCGCGAACGACGGCTCGCCGCTCGCTTCGGGGTGGCAGCAGCGCGAGGGCGTCGGCCTCTCCAGTACCCGTCGTCGGCTGGAACAGTTGTACGCCGGCAGCGCGTCGCTGGAGCTCGAAAACCAGCAGCCGGCGGGCGTCATCGCACGCGTGCGCATCCCTTACGTGCGGGACCTCGCATGAGAGTGGTCGTCGCTGACGACGAGCCGCTCGCGCGGAAGACCATCCGCCTCCTGGCGCGCCGCGATCCGGACATCACCATCGTCGCCGAGTGCCGCAACGGTGCGGAAGCAATTGACGCGGTGCGCGAGCACAAGCCGGACCTCGTCTTCCTCGACATCCAGATGCCGCGCCTCGACGGCTTCGACGTGCTGGAGATCCTCGGCGACGAGGCTCCCGCGATCGTCTTCGTCACCGCGTACGACCAGTACGCCATCCGCGCCTTCGAGGTGCAGGCCATCGATTACCTGCTCAAGCCGTTCACCGACGAGCGGTTCGAGAAGGCGCTCGCGCGGGCCAAGGAGCTCGTGCAGCGGCGCGGCACGGAGCGCGAGAAGCACGCGAAGCTCACCGCGGCCCACCGTGCCTTCACGCAGCGCTTCATGGTGCGTACGGCGGGGCGGGTGGTGTTCCTGAAGGCGGAGGAGATCGACTGGATCGAGGCCGCCGACTACTACGCCCGCCTCCACGCGGGTGCGAACGGGTATCTCCTCCGCGAGTCGATGAACGAGCTCGAGGCCACGCTCGACCCGAACACGTTCGTGCGCATCCACCGCTCGGCCATCGTCAACCTCGACCGCGTCCGCGAGATGCGTCCTCTCTTCCGCGGCGACCTCGTGGTCGTGCTCCATGACGGCACGCAACTGCGCATGAGCCGCGGACGGCGTGAAGAGCTGGAGTCGCGGTTCCGGCGGCGCTGATCCCCCATTCGCTGCACGAAACCGCCCCTTCCCTGAATCATCCTTTCCCGTTGCCGCGCGCGGTCCGATGCTGAGCGTCATGAAAAAACTACTGCTCGTCCTGCTCTCGCTCACGCTCGCGCCGGCGTTGTTCGCGGCCGGCTATACAAAGAACGTCGCCATCGTCGTCTACAACGGAGTGGAGATCCTCGACTTCACCGGTCCGGCGGAAGTCTTCGCCGCCTCGTCGGGCCGCGGCGCCAACGGCCAGGAGCGCGCCTTCAACGTCTACCTCGTCTCGAAGACACGTGCCCCGATCGTCAGCCAGGGCTTCATCGACGTGACGCCGGACTATTCGATCGCCGACAGCCCGAAGCCCGACATCATCGTGCTGCCCGGTGGCGGCACGGACGCGGTCATCAACGATCCGGAATGGCTGGCGTGGGTGAAGAAGTCGGCCGACGACGCCGAGCACGTGCTCACGGTCTGCACGGGTGCCTTCATCGCCGGCAAGCTCGGGCTACTCGACGGACATGACGTCACCACGTGGTACATGGCCGTGCCGAACCTCGCCAAAGAGTTCCCGAAAGCACGCGTGCAGCCGGGGCGGCGCTTCATCGACAACGGGAAGGTCATCACCACCGCGGGCGTCTCGGCAGGCATCGACGGAGCGCTGCATCTCGTGGCCCGGACCCTCGGACGCTACGTCGCCGACCGCACCGCCGAGTACATGGAGTACGCCTGGTCGCCGCAGTCCTACACGGCCACGAAATACCCGCAACTGAACCCGCGCCTCGACGAGCACGGACGCAAGTTCCAGCAGGCCTCGATCGCGATCCAGGGAGGCGACGATGAAGGCGCGATCACGATCTACCGCTCGATGATCGCGGCGAACCCGAACGACGCCGAGGCCTGGCTGCAGCTCGGCCGGCAGCTGCACCAGCTCGAGCGCTACCCCGAGGCCGTCGTCGCGCATGCGGAAGCGGCGAAAGGGGAGGCGCAACGACCCACCGCGCTGTTCAACCTCTCCTGCGCCTACGCGCTGATCGGCGAGCGGGAGAAAGCGATCGACGCGGCTTCGAAAGCGTTCGAGGCGGGATTCCGGACAAAGTACTACTTCGAGAACGACGCCGACCTCGCCTCGGTGCGCGACGATCCGCGATTCAAGGCGCTGCTGGCGAAGCTGTGAGGATGTTCGCCGCACCTCACTACCTTCGCCAACGGTTTGGAGTGCGGTGACCGCAGTCACCGCTTTTCCTCCGGCAGCCGCAGCTGCCGCCTTGGGCGCTCGGCGTCGCAGGCAGCTCAGTCAAAGCGGTGACTGCGGTCACCGCACTCCAAACCGTTCGCGGCCAGGCTCACCACGCCATCGCCACGCCGCCTCCCGGATTCGGGATGGCGGCGGTGCGGGGGCGGGAGACGTCCGCCGCCAGGGCGAGGATGCGGCCGGAGAGGTCGACCACGAGCTTGCTGGCGAGGAGCGCGGCGATCGCGGCCTCCGTCTCCTCCTCCGTCGCTCCGAGGCGCGACGGTAAGGCACGGCGTTCCACGGCCTCGTCGCACTCCGCGTACAGGCGGGCGGCGAGGCCGGTCAGGCGATGGCGCTCCGCGGTACGGCAGGCGCGGGTATCGACAATCTCGATGGTCTCGCCGCCGGCACGCATCTCGAGCACGGGGGGAGGGACGCCCCTCTCGTGCTGGTCGCGCCAGACGCCGAGCCAGGCCACGAGCAACCGCTGCCCGAGGCCGGGGGGCGGCGGCGGATTGCGATCGACGAAGTAGTAAGCGAGCTCGCTCAGCTCCTCACCCTCGAGCGGATACACCTGGGAGTAGGCCGGCTCCGGGATGAGGTCGAGGTCGTACGCCGCCGCGTCGCGATGGTAGGGGCTGAAGCGGACGAACTGGATCGGTGCCGCGTACACCGGCGGCGCCAGATGCGTGACCAGCGGCAGCCACGCCAGCATCTCCAGGTACCACTCGTCGCGCTGCCGCGGCACGTCGATGAGGAAGACCCACGAGATCTGCATCTCCAGCTCGACGGCCCACTTCAGGATCTGCACGTTCATCCAGGCCTTGTTCCCCTTGGCCAGCGTGCGCAGCATCTCGTCGTGGAAGCTCTCCATGCCCGGCTGGATCGAGCGCACTCCCGCATCGGCGAAGCCCTGCATGTGCTGGCGGCGCAGGTTCGCTTTCGTCTCATAGAAGATGTCGTAGCCGTGGCCCGCCAGGAGCGGCAGCACGCGCTGGTGGTATTGCATGTCGATGATGTTGTCGACCGCAGTGAAGCGGCGCACGCCGTAGCGCGCCGCGAGGCGGTGAAACTCCTCCACCGCACGCTCGGGGCTTTTCGCCCGGTACGACATGTTGCCGCCGTTCAGGCCGCAGAACGTGCAGTGCGACTTCGCTCCCCACCAGCAGCCGCGCGAGGTCTCGACCACCAGCGCCGGCACGATCGCCCCGTTCAGCGGCGAGCGCTCGAGGGCGCGGAAGTAGTCGTCGTAATCGGGAGTGGGGATCGCATCCACCGACCAGACCGACGCGCGCGGCGGGTCGGTATCGCGCCGTTCCGCCATCTGCGCATCGATGACACCGTAAGGCGTCGCGGCGTTACGGCCGCGCGCGAGCAGATCCGTGACGAACGGACCGATCAACTCGTCCGCCTCGCCGGAGCAGACGTAGTCCACCCACGGAAATGCGCGCCGCGTGGCCACCCCCATGCCCGCCTCGCAGTTCGTCCCGCCGATCATGGTGATGATGCCCGGATCGCGGTCGCGGATCGCGCGCAGCAGGGCGAGGGAGGCGGTCTGCTGCTGGAACGTCGACGTGCAGCCGACGATGCGCGGCCGGCGCGCCACGATCGCGTCCGCGACTTCGGCGACGAACCTGACCGCCTCGGCACGCAGCGACAGCAGCAGCTCGCGGGCGTCGGGGAGCCGCAGCTCGGCGCCTATCGTGGCGAGGTAATCCTCATTCACCGCCGTCATCTGCGGGAAGGCGGCCGGGCTGAAGGTCCACTCGCCGATGAAGTAATTGGTCTGGGAGTTCAGCACCGCCTGATACGCGCGCAGTCCGACCCGCGAGGCGAAATCGAGGCAGGCGTACTCCGCCTCGACGTCGATGTTCGCCGCGCGCAGCTCGGCCACCAGCAGGCCGAGCGCGATCGACGGCCGTTCGAGGGCGGCATACGGCATCGATACCAGGCAGACGTCCATGAGGGAGAGTCTTCAATTTAGGTAACGCAAAGATTTCCGTCAAGGCGGAGGTAGGGATTTACATGCGATCAGGCACTCCTTGAATACCGGTGTCACAACTGAAAGGAGGAGGACCATGGATCCCAGAATGCCCTACGGAGTAGCGATCCACGACAGCATCCAACGCGGGAACCTCGAGGAGATGCAGCAGTTGCTCGTCCAGGCGCGCGCGTTGTACCAGCAGCAGGGAGATCTCGGCCCGGCCATTCGCGAGCTGGAAGCTGCGATCCAGAAAGGCGGCGGCGGGGTAATCCGTCCGCTGTACGGCGTCACCATTTACGACGCCATCAAGCGCGGCAACCAGGACGAGCTGCAGCAGTTGCTCAAGGACGCGAAGGCCACGATTCAGGAGCAGGGGGACATCGCCAACGCGGTGAGCGCGCTCGAAGCGGCGATCAAGGGTGGCGGTGTCGGCGCTCCGATGCCCTACGGCGCGGCGATCAACGATGCCATCCGCCGCAACGACCGCGCCGCGATGCAGACCCTGCTCGACCAGACCAAGAACACGAGCGATCCGAGCATCGCCGGCGCGGTGAAGGAACTGCAGTCGGCGTTGCAGAAGAAAGGCTGACCGCGCGATGGAAACCCGCAAGCTGCCGCACCGCTACGCCACGACCGACGACTTCGCGCGCAGCCATCCGATCCACGTCGTGTGGGAGATCACGCTCGCCTGCAATCTCAAGTGCATGCATTGCGGATCGCGGGCGGGCAAGGCCCGGCCATCGGAGCTGTCGACCGAGGAGTGTCTGGACGTGGTGCGGCAGCTCGCAAGACTGCGCGTGCGCGAGGTGACGATCATCGGCGGCGAAGCCTTCCTGCGCCGCGACTGGCTCGACATCATCCGCGCCATCAGCGACCACGGTATGCATCCGAGCATGCAGAGCGGCGGACTCGCCCTCAACGAAGACCGCATCAGCAAGGCGAAGGCCGCGGGGTTGCGTTCCTGCGGCGTCTCGCTCGACGGCTCGCCCGAACTGCACGACAAGCTGCGCGGCGTGAAGGGCTCCTACGAGCACGCCATGCGCGCGCTGCGGCTGCTGAAAAAGTACGAGATCCCGAGCAGCGTGAACACGCAGATCGGCGCGACCACGATGCCGCACCTGCGCGAGCTGTTGCACCAGATCGCCGACGCCGGCGCGAGGAACTGGCAGATCCAGCTCACCGTGGCCATGGGCAACGCCGCCGACAACGACCAGGTGCTCATGCAGCCGTACCAGATCCTAGAGCTGATGCCGCTCCTCGCCGAGCTGTTCGACGAGGCAGCCACCATGGGCGTGCTGATGCAGCCGGGCAACAACATCGGCTACTTCGGTCCATACGAGCATCGCTGGCGCGTCACCGATGCCGAGACGGGACACTTCCAAGGTTGCGCCGCCGGACACACGGGCCTCGGCATCGAGGCGGACGGCACCATCAAAGGCTGTCCGTCGCTGGCCACGAAGGAGTACTCCGGTGGCAACGTGCGCGACATGACCATCGAGGACATCTGGAACCACTCCGGCCAGTTGCGCTTCACCCGCGACCGCACGGTCGAGGACCTGTGGGGCTTCTGCCGCACCTGCTACTACGCCGACGTCTGCCGCTCCGGCTGCACCTGGACGAACCACACGCTCCTCGGCCGCGCCGGCAACAACCCCTACTGCCACCACCGCGCGCTGACGCTGGCCTCGGAGGGAAAGCGCGAACGGATCGTGAAGGTGGAAGAAGCGCCCGGCCTGCCGTTCGATACCGGCCGCTTCGCGCTGCTGCTGGAGCCGCTCGACGGCCAGGGCGATGCGATCGTGCAGGAGCCGCCGCCGCCCCGCGCCGCCCACGAGATCGTGCGGCGCGAGACGGATCGCGTCCCGCCGACGCTCACGCTCTGCCGCGGCTGCGAGCAATACACACACCCGGGCACCGAGACCTGCCCCTTCTGCGGCGGCAACATCGCGGCGCTCGCTGATGCCTACCTCCTCCGTCAGGCCGCGATCAGGGAAGCGGCGGACAAGCTCCGCGAGCTGCTCGCGTCGAAGCGGGCGCACGAGTACCATTTTTCGCATGAGCATCCGGGTCGTGAGGCTGGGCTCCCCTCGCCAGGCGAATGAGGGACTGCGCATCGGCACCGTACGAAGGCCGCCGCGCGGAGTGAAGAAAGAGAAGCTCGCCAGCGAAAACTGGTACGACCTCTGGCTCCCTCAACTCGCCCCCAGCGCCGAACTGCTGAAGGAAGCCCAGGCCGCCACCACGGACGCCGCGTGGCAACGCTTCACCCGCAAATACGAAGCGGAAATGAGCGCGCCGGACAACGCGCGGCTCCTGGCGGTGCTCGCCGCGCTCTCACGCGACGCCAACTTTGCGGTGGGCTGCTATTGCGAGGATGAAACCCGCTGCCACCGCTCCATCCTGCGCCGCCTGTTCGAAGAAGCGGGAGCGTATGGAGTGCGGTGACCGCAGTCACCGCTTTGACTCGCTTCCCTGAGACGACACGCGTGCAGCTGCGAGGCAGTAAAAGCGGTGACTGCGGTCACCGCACTCCAAACTAGCTGTACTCGACCAGATGTGCCGCCAGGTAGTACCAGAGCACTCCCGTCGTCACGAGCCATACCGTGCGCAAGCGCACGCTCGCTCCCAGCAGGATGGTCCCGCTCACCATCATCAGGTCGCTGAGGATGCGCATGTAGCCGACGTCCTCCGCCCAGATGTCCGGGCCGAGGATGGAAGCGAGGGCGAGGTACAGGAGCCAGGCGATCCGGGTGCCGGGGACGGCGGGGAAGCGGCGCCAGGAGAGCAGCGTCAGGAGCACGACGATCCCGAGGTACAGCGCCTGCGAGAAGTGCAGCCGGGCCAGCCGGCGGAAGGCGCGGTTCTCGTAGAGGACCTGGAAGTATTCGGTGAAGGGGAGGGTGAACGGCTGCGCTCCCGCCTGCAGAGGGGAGGTGCCCCAGTGCAGTGTCAGGATCACCTGCCAGGCGGCGTAGATCGCGATGGGGATCAGGAAGACGTAGCGGCGCGGGCGCGAGCGGAGGTGCACGATCGCCAGCGCCACGGCTAGGAGGAGGAACGGCTCGCGGGTGAGGATGGCGCAGGTGAGGAAGGTCGCGCACAGCGTGTAGCGCCCGCGTGCGGCCATGAGGATCGCCAGCAGCCCGAACGCGCAGGCCACCGGCTCGCTGAGGTCGCGTGAGATCGAGTGCACGAAACCGGGATAGAGCGGGATCAGCACCGCCCACAACGCGTGCCGCCCGGACTGCTGCGAGAGGAGCGCGCCGGCGTAGGCCAGGACCAGCAGGGCCGCGTAGTTGACGAGGACCAGCGTCCAGGGCACGAGCAGCGGCTTGCCTCCCGACAGGAGCCAGACCAGCAGCGGGTAGCCGATGCGCTGGTGGCGATAGGGAGGCGTGTCGAGGCTGATGCCGAAGTCGACCTTCTTCCCCGTGAACGGATCGAGCGCGAGGCGGTAGAAGGCGAGGCCGTCATAGCCGGCGCTGTTCGGCAGGACGGTCAGCCCCTCGGGGAGCTGCTCGCGGTCGACGCCCAGCTCTCCGGCCACCACGAAGCGGGAGATGTCGCGGCCGCGTGCGTTCCAGAGCGCGACCACGAAGACGCCGTACAGCACGCCCACGATGAGGGCGGCGGCGAGAGGCGTGTTCAGGGCGGCGCGAAGTTTGGGCATACGCAAAAACGGCGGGCCTGGGGCCCGCCGTTTCGAGTGCATCGTACAGGAAGCGCTTACGCGGTCTTGGGCGCGGTCTTGCTCGCGAGGCCGTTCTTCGCGCTCTCCGCGAGGGCGGTGAAGGCGGCGGCGTCGCGGACGGCGATATCGGCCAGGACCTTGCGATCCAGCGTGTTCCCGGCGGCCTTGAGGCCGGCGATGAACGTCGAGTAGGACATTCCGTTCTGGCGCGCGGCCGCGTTGATGCGGGCGATCCAGAGGGTACGGAAGTCGCCTTTGCGGTCCTTGCGGCCGGTGAAGGCGGAGTTCAGGGCCTTGTCGACCGCCTGTTGGGCGATGCGATGGCCCCGCGACCTCATCCCGTAGAAGCCTTTGGCAAGCTTCAGGACTTTGGCGCGGCGGTTCTTTCTTTTTGGACCTCTTTTGACTCTCGGCATGGTCTCCTCGTTTTCCTTTCGTTTCGAGCGGACGGGTCAGGAGTGGTGTGACACCCGGCGCGCTCCGGTGGCGTAGCTCGTCGTCGTGCGAGAGCTACTTGTACGGAATCATGCGCTTCACGGTGCGCGCATTCGCGGGCGAGACCTCGACTTCACCGGCCAGCCTCGACTTACGGCCCGGCGATTTCTTGGTCAGGATGTGCGAATGGAAGGCGTGATTCCGCTGCAACTTGCCGCTGCCGGTCTTCTTGAACCTTTTGGCGGCTCCGCGGTGCGTCTTCATCTTAGGCATAGCTGTCCCCTTAAAGCCTCGCTGCTAACCGGGTTGGGTCTGGTTAGATTCCCGGCTACTTGTTCGGCGCGATCACCACCGACATGCGGTTGCCCTGCACGTCCGGGTGCGGATTCTCCGAGGCACCGAACTCCTTGATGTCGACCAGGAGCCTGTCGAGGACCGCCTTGCCGAGCTCCATGTGCGTCATCTCGCGTCCGCGGAAGCGGACGATGCACTTGACCTTGTCCCCGTGCTGGAGGAAGCGGACCACGTTGTTCTTCTTGAAGTCGAAGTCGTGCTCGTCGATCCGGGGGCGGAACTGCACCTCCTTCACCACGATCACTTTCTGCTTCTTCTTGGCCTCGGCCTGCTTCTTCTTCTGCTCGAAGAGGTACTTGCCGTAGTCCATGATCTTGCAGACCGGCGGCGTGGCGGAGGCGGAGATCTCGACCAGGTCGAGGTCCTTCTCCCGGGCCATCTCCTGCGCCTGGGCGATCGGCACGATGCCGACCTGCTGCCCTTCGGCGTCGATGAGGCGAACCTCCGGCGTGCGGATCAGGTCATTGATGCGGTTTTCGGGCTCAACTGGTCTACGGTCGAATCGTGGATTGCGGCGTGGTGGAAAAATACGAAGGTCCTCCCAGATTTTTCGGAACGTTAAACATACGGATAAATGCGTCAGAAAGTCAACGCGCGGCTCGAAATCAGCTGGCGTGCCTGCTCGACGAACTGCTCCACGGTGACGGTGTCCTGCTCCCCGCCGGTGCGCTTGCGAACGGTGACGGTACCGCTCGAAGCTTCTTTCTCACCGACGACGAGCATGAACGGGATCTTCTGCAACTGCGCGAGACGGATCTTCGCGCCGAGCTTGTCATTGCTGTGATCGGCTTCCGCCCGGAGGCCGGCTGCTTTCAGTTTCGCATGCACCTCTTCGGCGTATCCGACGAACTTCTCGGAAAGCGGCAATACGATCGCCTGCACCGGCGCGAGCCACACCGGGAACGCGCCGGCGAAGTGCTCGATCAGGATGGCGATGAAGCGCTCGAACGAGCCGTAGATCGCGCGATGCAGGACGGCCGGGCGATGCGCGGCGTTGTCTTCGCCGACGTAGGTCAGGTCGAAGCGCTCGGGGGCGTTGTAGTCGAGCTGGATGGTGCCGAGCTGCCACTTGCGGCCGATGCTGTCGGACACGTCGAAGTCGATCTTCGGTCCGTAGAACGCGCCGTCGCCCGGCTTCAGCTCGTACGGACGGCCGAGCGCGTCGAGCGCGCTCTTCAGGAGCGACTCGGCCCGGTCCCACAGCGCGTCGTCGCCGATGCGCTGTTCGGGGCGGGTGGCGAACTTCGCGGTGTATTCGAGGCCGACCGCGCGATAGACCTCGTCCAGCAGGGCCACGAACTTGTGCACTTCGCCCGGCACTTGGTCCTCGGTGCAGTAGATGTGCGCATCGTCCTGCGCGAACTGCCGGACGCGGGTGAGACCGCTCATCGCGCCCGCTGCCTCGTTGCGATGGAGGACGTCCTGCGTGTGCAGGCGCAGCGGCAGCTCGCGATAGCTGTGGCGCTTCATCCCGAAGTAGAGATGGTGCGACGGACAGTTCATCGGCTTGAGCGAGTAATCGTGCTCGCCGCTTTCGGTGTCGAGCACGAGGAACATGTTCTCGCGGTACTTGCCCCAGTGCCCGCTGATCTCCCACAGCCCCTTGTTGAAGAGCAGCGGGGTCTTGATCTCGACGTAGCCGTTCGAAAGCGCCAGCTCGCGCATGAACTGCGAGAGGGTCTGGTAGATCGAAGTGCCCTTGGGGGTCCAGAACGCCGCGCCGGGGGCGAAGGGGTGGAAGTGGAAGAGGTCGAGCTCCTTACCGACCTTGCGATGGTCGCGGGCTTTCGCCTCTTCCATCTGCTTGATGTAGGCCTCGAGCTGATCCTTGTCGGCCCACGCGGTGCCGTAGATGCGCTGCAGCATCGCGTTCTTGATGTCGCCGCGCCAGTACGCGCCCGCGACCGACATCAGCCTGAATGCGCCGAGACGGCCGGTGGAGGGGACGTGCGGGCCGCGGCAGAGATCGAACCACTCCCCCTGGCGATAGACGGAGAGCGCCTCGTCCCCCGGGATGGCCTTGATGATCTCCACTTTGTACTGTTCGCCGAGCTTCTCGAACATGGCGATCGCTTCGTCGCGGGTCCACACCTCGCGGCGTACCGGCACGTCGCGCTTCACGATCTCCTGCATCTTCTCTTCGATGCGGCGCAGGTCCTCGTCGGTGAACGGACGGTCGGTGGCGAAGTCGTAGAAGAACCCGTGCTCGATCACCGGGCCGATCGTGACCTGGGTTCCGGGGAACAGTTCCTGGACCGCGTGGGCCATGAGGTGCGCAGTGGAGTGGCGGATGGTGTCGAGGCCCTCTTCGCTCTTCGGGGTGACGATCTCGACCTTCGCGCCGTCGGGGACGGGTGCGTAGACGTCGACGATCTTGCCGTTCACCTTGCCCGCGAGGGCGTCCTTGGCGAGACGCTTGCCGATCGACGCCGCGACGTCGGCAACGGTCGCGTTGTCAGGGACTTCTCGGGTGGATCCGTCGGGAAGTTGTACGTTCATCAGAAAACCTCTTCGGAAAAACAAAAGACAGGGCCGAGGCCCTGTCTTCGATCGATAGCTAGGGGGAGAACGATCAATGACAGGGGGCGAGCGGGGTGCTCGTCGTTCGCGTCTGGCCTGTCGTAGTCGTCCGCAACATGGGGCAGGGAGTATAGCACGACGAAAGGGCTGAGGGCCGAGGGCCAAGGGAGGGCCGGCGCCCGGTTTTCCCTCGGCCCTCGGCCCTCAGCCCTCGACCCTGCTTCACCGCCTTAATCGTCCTCCTCTTCCTCCAGCTCGTCGATCTCCGCCTGGGTCGCCTTGCGGATCTTGCCGCCGCCGTCGCGGCGCTCGGAGCCGTCCCACTCGCGGCGGTTGTTCAGCCAGACCAGGAGACCGGTCGCGACCGTGACCGCGCCGAGGGTCACCACGAGCACTTCCGGATTGCGGCGCAGGTAATCGGTCGCGTCCTCCAGCACTTCGTCGATGTCGGTCTCTTCGATGCGCGACTTCACGCGCCCGAGGACCACGTCCACGAGGCCGAGGCGCTCGACGAGGTCGAGGAGCCCATCGGTGCCGCCCGCCGCGCCGACCACGCTGCGGAGCATGTTCCCTGCGCTGCTGCCGCCGCTAGTCTTCGCGCCACCGCGGGAGCTGCCGCCCGAGGAACTGCTGCCACCTTTTTTCTTCGACGAACCGCCGCCCGAGGACGACGATCGGCCACGTTCATTCTGTTCGCTTCTTGCTGCCATTCCACAGTACCTCCGAGGTCTCATATTGCAACTGCGCGACCAGCACGGAATACCGCAGTGGCCGTGTGATTTGTGGCAGCGCATGTCGACGTCGTGGGTTGTCCTCGTGATCGCCGGATTGCTCGAAGTCTGCTGGGCGGTCGGCCTCAAATACACGGACGGCTTCCGCCGCCCCCTCCCGTCGATCCTGGTGATCGCCGCCATCGCGGCAAGCATGTTCCTGCTCTCCTGGGCCGCCCGGACCCTGCCGATCGGGACGGCCTACGCCGTGTGGGTGGGCATCGGCGCCTTCGGCGCCGCAGTACTCGGGATCGTCCTGTTCGACGAGCCACTGACCGCCGCGAGGATGGGCTTCCTCGCGTTGTTGCTGGTGGCGATCGTCGGGCTCAAGGCGACGAGCCAGGCCTAATATGGAGTACGGTAACGACAGTTACCGCTCTGACTGCCTCTGTTCGTAGCACGAGCGAAAGCTGGACCTGCCTCGCGTTTCAGGACGAATAGAAGCAGTGAAAGCGGTAACTGTCTGTCGTTACCGCACTCCATAAGACAAACGGCGCCGCAGGGCGGCGCCGTTTTGAGGGAAGGCGATTGGTAGGCTCTAGCGGACTCGAACCGCTGACCCCCACCGTGTCAAGGTGGTGCTCTAACCAACTGAGCTAAGAGCCTGAAAGATTGGTAGGCGCTAACGGACTCGAACCGTTGACCCCCACCGTGTGAAGGTGATGCTCTACCGACTGAGCTAAGCGCCTATCAGGAATCCTGTCAACGAACCACCCCTGCCGTCTATTTCCCGGCGAGGGGCGCTCAAGATAGCGAAGCCGGACCGGCTCGTCAACCGCCGCCTTACTTCTTTTTCGACGACTTCTTCGACGAGGAGCGGCTGGACTTTTTCGCGGCGGCCTTCTTCGAGCTCGACTTCTTCGCCGTGGACTTCTTCGCGGTCGACTTCTTCGAGGACGACGCTTTCTTCGAGTTGCCGCTCGTCTTCTTCGACGTCGACTTCTTCGCGCTGCTCGCCTTCTTCGACGACGACTTCGGCGGCGGCGGCACTTTGCCGCCTTCGCGGCGCGCTTCCGACAGGCCGATCGCGATTGCCTGCTTTCTGCTCGTCACCTTCTTGCCCGAGCCGCCGCTCTTCAGCGTGCCGCGCTTCCGCTCGTGCATCGTCTTCTCGACCTTCTCCTGCGCTTTCTTCCCGTACCTGGTTGCCATGCAGAAAACCTCCTGCACAAGAAGTTGTGCAAGTAGCAGGCCCGGCCATTACTCCGCACTGATCACGACGCTCGTCGGCGCGAGCACCACCGTGCCCTTGCGCTTCACACGCGCTTCCACCTGGTGCGTGCCGGCGCCGAGGGAGCCGTCGGCGATCAGCTCCAGGTCGTAGCGGCCGCGCAGCGTGTTCTTCGTGCGGTTGATGGCCTGCTGCGGGAAGTTGGCCGTCGAGGCGTAGAAACCGCCGGTTGATTTCGCGGCGGTGGCCAGCCCTGCGCTGAGCTGTCCGGGCGCTTCGGACGTGTTGAGGGAGACGATGGTCGTGCGGGCGTCGATGAACCGGTCGCGTGCCTCACCCCATTCCCCCCGGATGAAGAGCCTGCCGGCGAACATCTCACCGAATCCATACCCGCAGAGGAGCAGCGTCTTCGGTCCCTCGATGTTGCCGAGCGCTTTTGCCACCAGGAGCAGCGCGGTCTCGACCGACGCCGCGTTCTTCATCTCGTCGCGATCGAGATAGCGCGCGAGCGACGGCTCGTCGACCGGCGGCGGCGCCGGCGGCTGATCGATGTAAATCGAGTCGCCCATGGCCTGGGCCACGTCGTCCTTGTCGCGCGTGAAGTCGCGGCGGAACTTCAGGTGCGAATCGAACGACAGGACCGCCACGCGGTCGTTCGGCTCCAACGACTGCACGAGCTGGTTCGCATAGCTGCGGAACTTCAATTGCCCGCGCAGCCGCCGGGTTTCGCGCGAGAAGTCGGTCTGCACGAAGGCGACGAACAGTCGTCCTTTCGCCCGGACCTCGGCGTCTTTCTCCTGGAGCTCGGTCAGCGCCAGGAACTCGGCCGGATCCATGTCCTCGAGCACGAGCGGCTCTTCCCCGGCATCGAACTCGGCGTCGTCGATCCACGTCACCGAGGCCACGCGCGCCGGTTTGCCGCCGACCGTGACCGTGAACTCTTCCGGCTTCAGGTCGGTGACCGGCTCTCCGTTCATCTTCGTCACGCGCAGGTCCAGCAGGACCCGCGAGACCGTGATCGTCTCCGTGTACTGCGCCAGTGCGTTGGTAGCGAACAGCAGTACCGCCAGAAGCCTCGTCATTGGGACCATGAGAACCAGACCTGTTCCAGGCGATGCCGTCTGCGGCGGCCGTCGACGATCTCGACCTGCACGTCGCTTCCGGGCGGCACGTCGAATTCTTTGTAGAACCCGGGATTCCCTGTCATCGGATACCACGGATACGCTGCCGTCACGTCGGGCCGCGGCCCGAGCTCGACCGGCACGATCACCTTGCCGTTCGCGAACCGGAGCTCGACTTTCTCGATGCCCCATGGTGACAGCGCCCAGCCGGAGACGCGCAACTTTCCGGTGACGACTTCCCCCGGTTTCGGCTGCTCGAGATTGCCGAACGTCCCCTCGCTCTGCGTCGATTCGAGGTCGAGGAAGCGGTTGAGGTTCGTCCGCTGCTGGATGTCGAGCGGCTTCGCGCGCGAAGGCTCGAAGTCGCGGTGCTTGCGCGTGAGGAACACGTAGTCGCCGTGCATCCCCTCGTCGAAGCGGCGGATGAATGTGAGCGAGCCGGCCATCAGCGCCTGGCGCAGCCAGACGCAGGTCGGCATGTACGTCGTCTTCAGTCGATCGGCATGCACGACCACGGTCGTGACGCCGAGCTGCTCCAGCCGCGGGAGGAAGTCGCGCGGGATCGGGGTCTGCTCGCTCAGCTGCACGAGCTCCGCGAACGACGGCGGCACGAAGCCGGAGACGCCGTTCACCATCGGGCGGTGGTGCGTCGTCGCGCGGAGCATGTACGCGTACTGGTCGTCCTGCCGCAGCGGCAGCTCGATGATCGGCCCGTCCAGCCGGTTCTCCGCGAGGTACCGGTACACCGGCGGCGGCTCCGGCAGCGCGAGATACCAGCGGATCGGCGCCGCGTGCAACTCGAGGAGGAAGAGTCCCGCGATCGCGACGTGGAGCGCCGCGCGCGTTTTCGGCCCGAAGCGTTTCGTCAGGTTGGCGATGCCGCAGGCGGCGAGCAGCGCCAGTCCCGTGTACGCGATGAACGACCAGCGCGCAGGCACGCGGATGCCTTTGAAGAGCGGCACGGAGTCGAAGAGGAACGTGCCGAACCAGCCGTTGAGGCCGAGCGAGCCGAAGTAGCCGAGGGCGATCCAGAGCAGCGCGATGAGCGTCGACCGCCCGCGCCAGGTCAGGCCGATCAGCGCGAAGAGCAGCACCAGGCCGCCGGGGAACAGCCACCGTTCCGGATTCACCGTCGTGTCGCCGAGCGCGCCGGCGTACCAGCGGCTGTGCAGGCTGGAGATCAGCCAGTTCGACGGCTCGGCCGAGTACTGCATGGTCTCGCCCGGATCGCCGCGGAAGCCGTACAGCTCGCGCACGCGCTGGTACGGCAGCAGGACCGGCGTCAGGATCGAGAGCGCCACGGCGGTCGCGAGGATGCCGCCGATCCAGTAGTGCCGCTCTTTGCGCGCGCCGAGGAGAAACGACAGTCCGATGGCCAGGCTGCCGAACGCGAACCAGTGCAGGTTGGAGAGGCCGTTCATCAGGAAGGCGATGCCGAAGAGCGCGGCGCGTTTCGGCGACGGCTTCCTGGCGAACCAGATCAGCGAGGCGAGCATCAGCGGGAGCCACATGGCCCAGAGGTGCTGCAGATGCGTGAGATGCGTAAAGCGGAAGGAGAAGAAGGCGAAGTAGATCCCGCTGCAGATCGCCGCCCCGGCCGATCCGGTCACCAGCCGCGCCAGCACGTACGCGCCGTAGCCGGTCAGCGCGAAGGCGAGGAACATGGCCACGTTGAAGATCGTGATCGGCGGGACGCCCGCGACGTACAGAGGCAACAGCGGCAGGGCGATGCCGATCAGGTTCTCGCTGAAGGCCAGCGAGTAGCGGTGCGGGTGGAAGAGGTTCGCGTCGAAGATCCGCAGCGGCTGATGGAGGAACGCGTGAAAGTCCCAGTCCAGGATCCAGGTGTTGATGGCCGGATCCTGCGGATGCGGGAGCGCGGTCGTGAAGTTCGCCACGAGCGGCCACGTCATCACCGCGGTCAACGCGCAGAACAGTACAACTACCGCGAGCTCGCGCCCCAGCCGCTTCATCCGCCTCCTATCCTACAATCCGCGCCGGAAAGGGACTCATTCATGCGCGTTGCTGCACTCATCTTCGCCTGCTTCGCCGCCTTGCCTTCATTCGCGGCGTCGTTCGACGAGCTGTTCCTCGACAAGACCATGCGCGTCGACTACTTCCACACCTCGACGCCGAAGGGCGACGAGATCCTCGCGCTCGACCGCGTCGTCTCCGACGGCCCGTGGCCGGGCAGCCGGACCCGCCTCATCGACACCTCCAACCTCGGCAAGTACTACTTCGAGGTAATCGACCGCGACACGAACCAGCCGCTCTACTCGCGCGGCTTCGCGTCGGTGTACGGGGAGTGGGAGACGACCTCCGAGGCGAGGGAGCGGCCGGCCACGTTCCACGAGTCGCTCCGCTTTCCCTGGCCGAAGAAGCCGGTGCAGGTACGCCTGCACAAGCGCGACGCGCAGAACGCGTTCCAGCAGATCTGGTCGACGGTCGTCGATCCCGGTTCGCGTTTCGTGAATCCGGCTGACGCGAAGCCGGCGGGGCGCGTCTGGTCGTACCTCGACAACGGGCCGGCTTCGCAGAAGGTCGACCTGCTCGTGATCGGCGAGGGCTACACCGAAGCCGAGATGCCGAAGCTGCGCAAGGACGTCGAGCGCCTGGCCGGCAAGCTGTTCGCGACCGAGCCGTTCAAGTCGCGCAAGTCGGACTTCAACGTGCGCGTGCTCGAGCTGCCGGCGCAGAAGAGCGGCGTCCACCGCCCGCGCACCGACGACGACCGCCGCAGCGTCACCGGCGTGCAGTACAACATCTTCGATTCCGAGCGCTACGTGCTGACGCTCGACAACCGCGCCATGCGCGACGCCGCCTCGTCCGCGCCGTACGATTTCCTCGAGATCCTGGTGAACGAGAAGCAGTACGGCGGCGGCGGGATCTTCAACGACCAGGCGACGTCCGCGGTCGATACCGGCTTCGCCGAGTACGTGTTCGTCCACGAATTCGGCCACCACTTCGCCGGACTCGGCGACGAGTACTACACCTCGGACGTCGCATACGAGACCGGTGGCGTGGAGCACCCGGAGCCGTGGGAGCCGAACATCACCGCCAACGGCGCGCGCCCGAAGTGGATGGAGCTCGTCACCCCCGGCACCCCGCTCCCGACGCCGTGGCGGAAGGAGGAGTTCGAGGCTCACCAGCGCGAGTACCAGGCCGAGCGCCGCAAGCTGCGAGAGGCGAACGTCCCCGAGACGCAGATGGATGAGCTCTTCCGCCGCGCCCTGGTCTACGACACGAACTTCCTCGCCGCGGAAAAATACGCAAACCGCGTCGGCGCCTTCGAAGGCGCCAGCTATGAGGCCAAAGGTCTCTATCGCCCCGAAGCCGACTGCATCATGTTCACGCGCGACGAAGTCGGCTTCTGCGACGTCTGCACGAGGGCCATCAACCGGATGATCGACATGCACGCGAAATAGCGCCAGCCAGGCAGCGCCGCAGTAGAATCCGCTTCGTGCCCCTCACATTCGTGGCCGGGTCCGCGGCCGATGTTTTTGCGGACGACCTCGCGCGCGCGATCGGTGCGGAACTGCGTCAGCGGTTCCCATCCGTCGCGCACGACGAGGTGGAGCGCTACGAATCGGAGCCCGTCGACGCGACCGGCTGGCGCGCATTGCAGAAGCGCGTGCTGCAGACCCTCGACGTCGCCCCGCAGCTCACAACCGTCGATGCCTACCAGGCGGTCTACATCCCCGGCGCGCACGACGGCGTCGATCACCTGCCGATCGCGAATCTCGCCGACCCGCTGCAGGTCGGCTCGCTCCCCGCGTTGCTCGAGGAGCTCCGCCGCTTCGCCGGCGCGGCCTCGCTGCCGACCGACGACCTGGAGCTCATGAAGCTCGCCGCCCACTACCTCGAGACCGACGACGTCAACGCCGATCTCGACGTGCAGACCTACGTGCAGCTGCTCTTGAGCGCGAAGCAGGCGGCGGCGCACAACCAGGCGCTGTGGGTCGTGACGTAACACGCATCGCGAAGGTTTGGAGTGCGGTCACCGCACTCCAAATCTGCAGGGTCGAGCAGTACGTAAGGCCCTGAGGAAGAGGCTGAAAGTCAGGAAGGCGCGCGCATGAGCAGCACGTGCGAGAGGGGATCCGGGCAGCGGCCGGATAGGTGGCCGATCAGCTTGAACGGCTGGTTGTTCCGGTATTCGATCGCCTCCACGACGATCGAGACGCCCTGGCACTGCATCTCCGGCAGCCCGTGGATGAAGATCGTGGCACCCTGGCCGTGAATCTCGCCCGTGATCGCCCGCGGCGGACCGATGCGTGGGAGGATCTGACCGGTGATCGCCGGGCGCGTGGCGTCGATGGAGAGGACGGTGCCGCGCCAGTCTTCACCTTCCGGATAAAGCGCCAGGAATCCCCGCCAGTCACCGTGCAACCCCTGCGTGGTGACGCGTTGCGGTCCCTGGATGAACGGAGCCGTGGGCGAGCTTTCACGGCAGGACGGGAGAGCGAGAACGCAGAGGCATACCGCAATCCGGCTGGTGAGCATGACAGGAATTTACGCACGTTTCCGGCCGGGCGTCCAGCCTCCCGGGCGACGGGCTCAGCGCGCCGCGGTCGAGCTGCCGCGCGTTGCGGCGATCCCGTCCACGCGGATCGAGACGTTCGAGGCCGCGAACAGCGTGTCCGAGCCGGCACGCCGCATCCACACCACCACCGTGTAGACGCCGGGGCCCTCGGTGAAGGGGACGGTGAAGGAGAAGTCGCCGGCCTTGCCGAGGTAGAAGTCGCCGCGGCTGCCGTTGGCGTATTCGCGGCGGACCATCTCCAGGGTGCCGTTCTGGTTCTTGCGGAGGTCCTGCTTGAGGCGGGGGAGGTAATCCTTCCTCCGGTCGGGGAGGGAGTAGCTTTCGAACGCGTTGGCCACGTGCGCGGGCATCGACTCCGGCACCGGCTCGAAGTGGACGCTGATCGCGTCGACCTTCGCGCCTGGGACGGGTTTGGCCGAGGCGACGATCGTGTCGGCGATGCTGGCGCGGCGGGGGAGGGGTCTGGTCCAGTGGAGGTAGCGGCGGACGAACTCGTGCACGAGGCGGAACTCGCCGCGCTCCCAGGCCAGGCCGATGCCGACGTGCGTGGCGTGCGGGTCGAGGATGGTGCGCTTGTGCCCATCCTTCGGCGGCATTTCGGCCATCATCGCGTCCTGCGAGCGGCGCGACATCTCGTACAGCGCGCGCTCGTTGAAGACGTAGTTCGCCGACCAGGCGGCCGCGTTCTCGCTCAGGCCGTCGTTGCCGCCGGCGAACGAGTAGCGCATGTACGGCGGCAGGCCGTCGGTGGTGAAGTGGCCGTTGGTGTTGTTGGCGATCTGCTGCTCGCAGTAGCGGTCGCCGAAGACCGAGCCGTCGAGGTCGAGCTCCACCGGCGGCAGGTGATACAGCTGCCGGTCCCTGTTGATGAGCTTGAGGATGTGCTGCCGCAGCGTGGTGCGCGTCAAATCGATATCGCTGTGCGCCAATGGCGACGCCAGGAGGAGGACACCGACCGCGATGAACAGTCTTTTCATCGAATACGAGTCAACGGCAACTCGATCATAACGCGCAAGCCGGGGTTCACATTCTCCGCATGGATGCGCCCGCCATGTTCCTCGATGGCCTTCCGCGCGATCGCCAGGCCGAGGCCGGTTCCGGTGGACTTCGTGGAAAAGTAGGGATCGAAGATCTTGTGGAGCACGTCGGGAGCGACGCCGGGGCCGGAGTCCTCGACCGAGATCACGACCTTTGAATCGACGCCTTCGCTGCCGAGGCGCACGCGGCCTCCGGGAGCGGCCTGGAACGCGTTTTCGATCAGGTTCGCGATCGCGCCGCGCAGCAGGCGCTCGTCGCCGGTGAACGCGGCCGGCGTCGACGGCGCGATGCTGACCTCGAAGTCGATGCCGCGCTCGCGGCTCTCCGAATAGCCGGCGGCGAGATCCCGCAGCAGCTGCTGCAGGTCGAGCGGCTTCCGGTTCACCTGCCGCGTCGACGCGTAATCGCTGAACTCCTTCGACGTCTCCCGCAGCGTCACCACCTGGCGGAGGATGTTGTCGACGCCGGTGCGGACCACTTCCGGCAGCCGCGGATCGCGGCGCTCGGCGAGCGTGCGCAGGTGCTCGGCCGTCAGCTGGATCGGCGTGAGCGGATTCTTGATCTCGTGCGCCACCTGTCGCGCCATCTCCCCCCATGCCTCGAGCCGGTTGGAGCGCAGGATCTCGGTCACGTCCTCCGCGATGAGCATCTCCTCCTCGCTGTCGGGGAGCGGCACGAGCGAGACGCGCAGCGTCCGTTCGTTGTCGTCGATGGCGATCGCGATCTCGCGCGACTCGAGGTGCCGCGGCCGATGCTCGGCCAGGAAATCGCCGACGTCGGGGAAGGTCGGGAAGGAGTCGCCGAAGAGGCGTCGGGCCATCGCGTTCATCGCGCCGGCGCGGTGCCGGCCGTCGAGGACGACCACCGCGGCGTTGATGTTCTCGAGCAGCGTCTGCAGGCGGTCGCGCTCGTGGCGGAGGTCCTCCTGCTGCTGCCGGATCGAGTACGACATATCGCGGAACGTCGTCACCAGCAGCCCGATGTCGGGATCGGAGGGGACGTCGAGCTGCAGGTCGAAATCCCCTCGGGCGACCGCGCGCGCGCCGGCCACGAGGCCCTGCACCGGACGGGTCACGCCGCTGGCGATCCGGAACGCGACCGCGATCGCCGCGAGGGCGATGAAGAAGAGCAGCAGGTAGATGGTGGTGGCGAGATCGTTGACCTGGCTCTCGATCTGGCGCCCCTGCACGATGAAGGGGAGCGCCAGCGTGTAGCGGTCTTTCGTGCCGAGGTTGACGGTGGTGTAGATCTCGACATAGCGCGCCGCGTTGCTGGAGCGGCTGGCGAACACGAGCTGCTTGCCGCGCAGCACGATGTCGAGATAGACGTCTCCGGGCAGGCGCTCCGACTCGATGTGCGCGGCGAAGAGATCGCGCCGGCTGGAGGCGGTGAGGCGCTCGCCGCGATAGAGATGCAGGTCGTGCTGGATCACGCGCGCGAGCCAGCTCAGGATGTTGTCGTCGAGCACCTGTTCCGGCGTCGCCTCCGACGGCGAGTTGATGTAGTCCTCCACCACGCGCTGTGCGGTGTTGAGCGCGTTCTGCCCCTGCTCGAGGTACGCGGTCTCGAGCCGGTTCGCGAGATAGACGCGGACGAACAGCACGAACGCCACGAGCGGCAGGATCACGACCGCCATCAGGTAGATCGAGGTGCGGGCGCGGAAGTCGAGATTGCCGGGCGCGCGGCGCAGCCAGGCCAGGATGCGCGGCAGCGAGCGCCACGCCAGCGCGAAGGCGAGCGCGATCAGCGCCCACATGGCCACGCCGCCCGCGCGGCGGATCTGCTGCCCGGTGGTGGTGACCAGCAGCGGAAAGGCGTACAGCGCGTTCTCGCCGCGGCGCAGGTAGAGCGCGGAGGCCTCGGGATCGGTCGACGCCACCCACATCCCGCCGCCCGGCTTCAGCCGCGCGAAGTAGAGCGCCGGATTCTGCGGCAGGTTGTAGGTGATGGCGCTCTGCGCGTTGCCGGCGGCGTCGAAGACCGCCGGCTCGCGCTGCTGGTGCAGGCTCGTGCTCTGGCTGGTGGTGGTCTCGAAGAAGTCGCGATAGACGTCGGCCGACGCGGTCGCGCCGGGATCCGCAGGATTCACGACGTGCACGCTGCCCAGGCCGATGGTCGTGCCGAGCACCGTCACGTCGAAGTCGTGATGCCACAGCACGCGGCGGATCTTGCCGACGTGCAGCACTTCGCCCTCTTCGGTCTCGTTCCCTTCGTCGAACTGCGGCAGGCCGACGCCGAAGCGGCTCATCGGCGAGTTCGTGAACTCGTCGCGGATCGCGATCACCGCCGGTACTTTCCACTCCGACAGGTCGGAGCGGAGCCAGAGCGCGTACGCGAGGTCCTCCATGCTCATGCGGCGGTAGTCGTCGGGAAGAATGGTGGCCAGGTCGATGCGCTGGAACTCGCTCTGCAGCGTCGACTCGATCATGGTCCTCATCTGCCCCGCCTCGCCGGCCACCAGCGGAGCGTAGGTGCCGGAGATGAACTGCCGCGCGCTGGCCTGCCCGAAGATGTGCAGCGGCACGTAGACCACCGCGGTGACGATGAGGGCCATGGCCGCGATGCGGAGCGCCGTGTTGCGGTTGCTGCGCGCGACGTGGATGTTCGCGAAGATCAGCTCCGCCAGCCACACCACCGCGAATGCGAACAGCAGGATCGCGGCGAAGAGGACGCCCTGCACGAGCGTGGCCGGGATGACGTGCTCGGGCAGTGCGTTGATGCGCGAGTTCGCGACGAAGTTGTCGACCAGGCGGATGTAGCCCCACGCGGCTCCTGCGGCGAGAACCGCGCGTACGACGAGCGGGAGGCGTTTCAGGTACGGGCAGAGCAGCACCGCCACCGCGAGGATCGTGGCCGCCGTGAGGAGCAGGTCGAGCGGCGACTTGCTGAACGGCCCGAGGATCTTCGAGCCGTAGATCTGGAAGTCGAAGATCCCGAACGTGTCGTTCGGCGCGCGCAGCGGCAGCAGCGCGACGCGCGCCACCGCGAGCGGGAGGAACGCGAGCGGCGAGCGCACCTTGATCGCGAACACGATCAGAGCCCCGACCGCCAGCAGCAGGGCCCCGGTACTGGTCCCCTCGGCGCGCGTGGCGTCGAGCACTTCCACCGAGCCGCGCGGCGTCACGTCGACCCAGAGCGACGAGTCGGCGCGTTTCGCGACCACGAAGCGGTGCGTCCCCGGCTCCTGCCGCGGGAAGCCGCCGTGGAAGCGCATCGAGACTACCCACGCGTCGTCCTCGTGGAACGCCGGCATGCGCCCGGCGACGTTCTCGATGCGCGCGAACGACTGCACCGTGAACTTCTTCGCCGTGCGCGAGCGCGTCACGTACAGGTTCGTGACGTCGAACTGGAAGGTCCGGTTGGCCGGGGCGCGGTAGTCCTCACCCCACCAGGCCACCGGCACGCCCCGCTCGTCGAGGATGCGCGCGCCGCGTCCTTCCCCTTCCGGCACTTCGCGCTGCAGGATGAGGAAGAGCGCGGCGGTGTCGGCTTCCTTCCCCGCGATGCGCTGCGTGATGCGCGCGGCCGCGGCATCGAGCTCCGCTTCGAGCTTGGTGATGAGCTCGCGCACGTGCGCGACGTCATGCGAGAGATGGGCGGAGGAGCGCTGCTTGAACTCCGTGGCCAGCTTCGCCGAGCGCCAGATCGAGGTCGCGTCGACGACGGCCACGAGCACGAGCAGCAGCGCGGCGAGCCGGGGCGTGGAGCGCCGCGTCAGGAAGAATGCCGCGATGCCGAGCAACGCGACCGCGCCCGCGGCCCAGAGCTGCGTACCGGCATAAAGACGAATCGCCGTCGCGAGTGCGACGGCGATCCAGGCAAACTTCATCGGAATGGGAGTCCTCAGCCGGCCGAGCGGACCGAGATCACGGTCCAGCGCCCGTCCTTCTGCTCCTGCAGCGTGATGTAGAGATCGCGGTCGCCCGCGGAGGTCGTCCAGCGGCCCTTGATCTGGTACTGCTTCTGGGCGCGTGCGCCCTTGGCGTACACCTGCTCGAACCCGCTCGGCTTCACCTTGTTGAAGAGGCCGTCGAGCAGGTAAGCGGCCTGATCGCGCCCGAAGAACCCGTCCTTATCGGCCAGTCCCGGGAAATCGAGCTGTACCTGTCCGTCCGAGCTGATCCCCGACACGATCGCATCGACGTCGCCGCCGCCGAAGCCGCGCTCGAGGTTCTGCATGGCCGCATCGAGGTCGCGGAACTGCGCTGAAGCGACCAGCGGAACGAACAGCATGACGAAAGCGAATCGCGTCCAGAGTTTCATGTTGTCTCCTGTGATGCCCATACAAACGAGGCATTACTGTTGGTTATTCTAAATCCTTTCAACGACTTACGTGTCTCATTCCCAGTCCGTCCATGTCCTCTGCGCGTGACGGCAACCCGCGCCGTTCTGCTTCCTCCAGGAAGTCGGCCGGGGCGGGTGCGGCGACGCGAAGTGTCTGACCTGTCAACGGATGTAGCATTTCGAGCTCCGCGGCGTGCAGCATCGGCCGCACGGCGCTACTCTCTCCATAGAGCCAGTCGCCTGCCAAGGGGTGGCCGATGGCGGACAGATGCACGCGGATCTGATGCGTCCGGCCGGTCTCGAGCGTGATATCGACGAGCGAGCCCGACGGCTTCGCGGACAGCGCCCGCACGTGAGTGATGGAACGCTTTCCATGGTCCCGTACGCCGAACTTGATCGCGCCGATGCGCGCGATCGGCGCGTCGATGGTCTGCGTCTCCGCGAGCTCACCCTCGCAGATGGCCAGGTAGCGCTTGGTGATCCGCTTCCGCTCGAACTGCCGCGTCAGGCGGACGTTCATGGCCGACGACTTGGAAAAGAAGATCACCCCGCTGGTCCCGCGATCGAGCCGCTGCATGAGGTAAGCGGGGGAGGTGTGGCGCTCCACGAGGTCGTGCAGGAAAGGCTCGTCCGGCTCGAACATCCGCTGCTGCACGACGATCCCGGGCGGCTTGTTGATGAAGATCAGCGTGTCGTCTTCGTAGAGGATCGCGAGCCCGGACGCTACTCCAGGTAGTTCAGCGCCCACGGGCCCTCACAGGTGAGTTGCAGCACCGTTTCTTCTTCGATGACCAAGTAGTGCGGCTCGTGGGGCGGGTTGACGTAGAAGCCGCCCGCGGTGAAGGTCTTGCCGCCTTCCGCGAGCTTCGTGCCGAAGCCGACGCGCACCCGTCCCGAGAGCACGGTCACCCGCTCGTCGCGCGGATGCGTGTGCGGCGCGACGATGCTCCCGGCCGGCAGCTTGAGCCGGATCGTGAACATCCCCTCCTGCTGCGGCCCTCCTTCCAGCACCGCGATCTTCGTCCCCTCCGGCATCGACGGCGGCGCATCGCTCCAGACGATGTCCGTGACCTGGATGGGCGTGGCGGCGAGCAGGAGGATCAGCAGGAGTGCGTGCATCGCCCGATTGTAATTTGGAGTGCGGCGACCGCGGTCGCCGCACTCCAGACTCAAGACGTGCCCTGCTGAGACGCCCCTCCCGTGTTCACGACGATCTGCGGCGCCTTCGGCTGCCGGTCCTCCGAGCCTTCGGGCGGGCTCTTCTCGTTCGGTTTCACCGTCGAGCGGATCACCATCACCTTGTTCAGCACGTCGAACCAGAACGGCGCTCCCATCGTGGAGGCCAGCGCGGTGATGAACCAGCCCAGCATCGCGAAGAGCACGTCCCACGGCGATCCCGCTCCCGGGACGCCGGTTCGCTTGACGCTCGGCCACCAGCCGTTCGTCCAGCCGATCGGGAGCGTCAGCGACTCCAGCTCCTGTTTCGCGACGCTGTATTCGGTGCCCGACCCTAGCTCCGTCGCCTCGCTCGCCCTCTGCACCACGGCCGCTCTTGTCGCGTCGTCGCGGTACAGATGGTCGGCGATGCGGATGGTGTTGACGTTCAGCACCACCGCCACCACCATCCCCGTCCAGAAGATGATCCACTGCGTCGAGCGGCGGTACCAGCCGGAGATGCGGTCCATCGAGCTGTCGTACCAGGCCTCGATGTTCTTCTGCGCCTTGTCCAGGTCCCCCTGCGCGCCGTCGATCGCCGCGAGCAGCGCACGCTTCACGGCAGGGTTCTGGATCTTGAGGATGTTCGCCCGCATCGCATCGAGAGGCGCGAGCTGGGACGCCGGCGCGTCGGCGACGTCCGGGTTCGGTCCGCGCGCGGCGAGATCCATCACCGCCAGCGCGAAGGTCTTCGTCGGGATGTAGGAAGGAAGGCTCGACCGCGACGTGATCGAGTTGGGCTTCGCCGTGCGATTGCCCGGGTCGTACTTGCCGGAAAAGAGGCCGTTGATCAGCGGGTGCTCGTACAACATCTTCGCCAGGCCCGTTCCGTCGCGGTCGTCGAGGAGCGAGCGGAGCCCGTGCTCGAGATAGGCCGCGCGTGTCTTGAGCCACGACTCGATCCCTTCGCGGATCGTCGAGCAGATGATGCTCATCAGCAGGAAGACGAGGATGACCCCGATCGCGACTTCGATGATTTCCGAACCAAACATGTGTGGACCCCTCGGATAGGAGTGACCCGGGGGCGCGCTTCCCTACCCCGGCATAGCCGGAACCAAGAAGTAAGTGCGAGAGGCGCGGTCGGCGGTATCGTCAGGCGATGGCCAGCCTGATCGACCGTCACCACGACCAGATCCTGGGCGTGCTCTCCTGCTTGGACCGCGTGGTGATC